>CAVTHC010000016.1:0-20564 GCA_963734455.1 Terriglobia bacterium | reverse complement strand
TTTCTCGATTCCATCTTTCAGGCTGAGACGCGAATGATCTCCGCGGCCAATGTTCTTGAGACGGGTATTGTCCTAGAAGCTAGACGGGGCGAATCTGCGGGGCGGGAATTCGATCTGTTTGTGGTTCGCGCCAATCTGCAGATCGTTCCCGTCGACAGCGAACAAGCCGAGATCGCACGTTCCGCCTGGCGCAAATACGGCAAAGGACGCCATCCGGCGGCGCTCAACTTCGGAGACTGTTTCGCGTATGCCCTGGCGAAATTCGCGGGGGAACCGCTGCTGGCGAAGGGGACTGATTTCGCTGCCACCGAGATCGAGGTCTGCCCAAGTTGACAATGTGACACATAATGTGTCACATTGGCATATGCCTTCCGTTAACTTGCGCCAACTGCGGGACACTCGGCGTCTGAAGAAATGGCTGCGGGCGGGAAGCACGGTGGAGCTAAGAGAACGCGACCGCGTGATCGCCCGGATTGTTCCGGCGGAGCAGCCAGCCTCCCCTCCCAGGGAGTGGCCGGACTTCGCGGCGCGCCGTAAGAAGATTTTTGGCGACCGCATTCTGCCAGGGGCCGACCTGGTGATCAAGGAGCGCGGGCGCTATTGACGATTTACGCTGACTCCAGTTTCCTTGTCTCGATCTACGTGCAAGATCGCCATTCGCACCTGGCCGAGGAGCTGATTATTTCCGAGCCACGGGTGTGGTTTACGCCCCTCCATTACGTGGAGTGGACACATGCTGTGGCGCAACAGGTCTTCCACAAAAAGATGACGGCTGCCGAGGCGCAGCAGACCTATCGCGACCTGGAGAGGGACCGCGCCGCCGGTCTATGGACGGAAATAGAAATGCCCGAGAATGTCTTTGACCTAGGTGCGGACCTGGCTCGCCGCCATGGGCCGAAACTTGGCGTGCGGACGCTCGACAGCTTGCACGTGGCCGCCGCTCTGCAATTGAAGGCGGAACAATTTTGGACTTTCGACGAGCGGCAGGCCAAGTTGGCAAAGGCCGAAGGCCTGAAGATTGCATAGCGCTGCTCGCCGCGCGGACCCGCGTGAACTCAAAGAGGAAGGCGTGCGCACGTCTCCGCCGCCAACGCGAGAGTACAACGCATCGTGCCGGAACTGCCGGATATCGCCGCTTACCTGACCGCGCTCGAACCCCGCATCGTCGGGCAGCGACTGGAGCGCGTGCGACTGGCCAGCCCTTTCCTGCTTCGCACCGCACAACCTCCAGTTGCGGATGTGGAGGGACGCGTGGTGCAACAACTGCGGCGCATCGGCAAGCGAATCGCGATTGGAGTGGAAGGCGATCTCTGGCTGGTGCTGCACCTGATGATTGCCGGCCGGTTGCACTGGAAACCTCCTCAGGCCAAGCTGGCTGGACGCAAAAGCCTGGCTGCTTTCGATTTTTCCTCCGGATCTCTGGTGCTTACCGAGGCCGGCACCAGGCACCGCGCGTCGTTATCCGTTATCGCAGGCGAGGACGCGTTGCGTTCCGTGGATCCGGGAGGGATTGACGTCTTCACCAGTGACCTTGCTTCGTTTCGCGACGCCCTCACGATCGAAAATCGGACACTCAAGAGAGCTCTTACCGATCCGCGGATCGTGAGTGGCATCGGCAATGCGTATTCGGATGAAATTCTTCATGCAGCACAACTGTCGCCGGTCACGCTGACGCACAAGCTGAAGCCGGACGAGTGGGAGAGGCTATTCGCTGCCACTCGCGAAACGCTCAGGCTATGGATCGACCGCCTTGGCGAAGAGGCGAAGGCCGGCTTTCCAGAGAAAGTGACCGCGTTTCGCAAGGAGATGGCGGTTCATGGGCGCTATGGAGAGCCTTGTCCGAGGTGTGGGGAAAAGATCCAGCGCATTCGCTACGCGGACAATGAGACCAACTACTGTGCACGATGCCAGACGGGCGGAAAACTTCTCGCCGATCGCAGTTTGTCCCGGCTGCTGAAATCGGACTGGCCGAGGACTCTGGAAGCGCTGGAATCGCTCAAGCGGCGGTAGCCCTCTGGAAGTGTGGGGCGGGCGCCCTCGCCCGCCGTCTTTGATCTTGCATCTTGAATAGTGGCTCGCGGCATATCCCAACGTCTTGAGTCAAAAGCGGCGGGCGAGGGCGCCCGCCCCACACAACACGAACTGCCCCTACTCTTCTTCTTCCTTCACATCCCCACGCGCGGCTTTGGCTTTCTCTACGATCTTGTCCTGCAGCATGCCCGGGACCGCGTCGTAGTGATGCATTTCCATGTTGAAGCTGCCGCGGCCTTGCGTCATTGACGTCAAATCCACGCCGTAGGTGAGCATTTCTGCCATGGGCACTTCGGCTTTCACTACCGTGTTGCCGCCTTTGTTGTCCATGCCCTGGATGCGTCCGCGGCGGCTGTTGAGGTCGCCCATGATGCTGCCGGCAAAATCGTCGGGCACGGTGATCTCGACTGCCATGACCGGCTCGAGCAGCGTGGGCTTCGCGACCTCCATGGCTTTCTTGAAGGCGATGCGGCCGGCCATCTGGAATGACATGTCGTTCGAATCCACGTCGTGATAGGACCCGTCGTACAAAATCACCCGGAAATCGACTACCGGAAATCCTGCCAGGTATCCGCGGGCGGCTGCGTCTTTGATTCCTTTTTCGATGGCGGGAATGTAGTTCTTGGGAATGGCGCCGCCGAAAATGTCATTGACGAATTCGAACTCGCCACCGCGCGGCAGAGGTTCCATCTTGATTTTGCAGTCGCCGTACTGGCCGTGTCCGCCGGTCTGTTTCTTGTGCCTGCCCTGGACGTCGGCCTTGCCGCGAATGGTCTCGCGGTACGGAACCTTGGGAGCTTTCAGAACGACCTCGGTGTGGTACCGCTTCTTCATCTTGGAGACCACCACTTCAATGTGCTGCTGGCCGGTGCCGGCGATCAGGAATTCCTTGGTCTGGGGATCGCGGAAGAAGCGCAGCATGGCGTCTTCTTCCATCAGTTTGTGGATGCCGGGGCCGAGCTTGTCTTCGTCGGCGCGGCTCTTGGGCTCGATGGCGAAAGTGATGGCGGGCTCGGGCAGCTTCACGCGCGGATACTGGATGGGCGCTGACTTGTCGCCCAGGGTGTCGCCGGTGAGCGTCTCTTTCAATTTTGCGACCGCTCCAATATCGCCGGCGTGCAGTTCGGTCACCGGCACGGCGGTTTTTCCCTGCAGGATGGAGATGTGCGCAAACTTTTCCTGCGAGCTGCGGCTGAAGTTCACCAGAGTCGCGTCGTTTTTCAGGACGCCGGAAAAGACCTTGAAATAGGAAATGCGTCCGGCGAAGGGATCGGAGACGGTTTTGAACACATACAGCGACACGGGCTCAGCGTCAGTTTCGTGGCGGCGCGGCGGCTCGCCGTTGCTGGAGGCTGCCGGATCGCCCTGTACCCACTCATGCTCGGAAGGCGCGGGAGTGTAGTCGACGATGAAATCCATGACCCGGTCGGCGCCGATGTTGCCCAGGCCGGAGCCGAAGATTACTGGGAAGATTTTGTCTTCACGGATGGCATTGTGCAGCGCCGGGATGAGGTCTTCTTCCGGGATGGTTCCCTTCTCGAAAAATTCTTCCAGCAGCGCGTCATTGCCCTCGGCCACAAGTTCCACCAACTTTTCGTGCTGGGCCTGGGCCTCGGCTTTCATGTCGGCGGGAATCTCAACTTCTTTTCCCTTGCCGTTGCCGCCCAGTTCGTAGGTGTACGCCTTCATGGTCACCAGATCGACGACGCCGCGGAAGTTTTTCTCTTTTCCAATGGGCAGTTCGAGGGGAATCACCGAACGCCCAAAGGCATTGGTCAGAGATTCCAGGACGCGCTCGGCGTCGGCGCGGTCGCGGTCCATGCGGCTGGCGACGATCAGGCGCGGCGTCTGGTATTCCTCGCAATAGTTCCATACGCGCTGGGTCACAACCTCTACGCCGGCCACGCCATCGACCACGACAATCGCAGCATCGACCACGGGCAGCACCAGCTTGGCTTCGTGGACGAACATGTTGAAGCCGGGCGTGTCCACGATATTTATTTTCGTCTTGCCCCATTCCACGTGGGCCAGGCTGGCGGAAATCGACATCTTGCGGGCGATTTCTTCCTCGTCGTAGTCGGTGGGAGCGGTGCCATCGTCCACCCGTCCCAGACGCTGATTGGCGCCCGCGGCGTACAGCATGGCGGAAACCAGCGAAGTCTTGCCTGCGTGTCCGTGTCCGATGACCGCTACGTTGCGGATGTTCGCGCCTTCATAAACCTTCACGGGTTCGCTCCTTGGGAGAGAAGGGGGCTCATAACGAGACTCAAAGAAGAGGACAACTTATAGACCGAAGCCCGGCGGCCTGTCAAAACCTAGGATGCTACCACAGCGGAATTTGGGCGCTCAAGGGATCGGAAAATCTGGTAGTGGTGCAGTTTACGCAAAAACAATCTCAATCCTTAATGGTGTTTCAAAACTGCACCACCACCTAAAATCTTCAACCACCAGGGACACGAAGGTTCACCAAGGAAATCCTTCGTGTCCTTCGTGGTTGAAGATTTTGGGGGAGGACTCGACGGGCCGCTCCCAGGGACGTTATATTTGACCAAATCCAACTGCAAAGGTAGCCAGATTCTATGCGGCGTCTTCAGACCATTTTCCCCCTGATCCTGCTTTCGTGTCTCTTTCCGGCGATGGTGCGCGCCGCTGCCTCGGACAACGCCATCGTCTCGCGCAGCGCGACGGTTGAAGGGGTCAGCCTGCACTACCTGACCGCCGGGCACGGTCCGATGGTGGTGCTGGTCCACGGTTATGCGGAGACTTCGCGCATGTGGAGACCGATCATGCCGATTCTGGCGGAGCGATTTATGGTGATCGCGCCCGACCTGCCCGGGATTGGCGACTCGGCGATTCCGGCCGACGGTTTGGACATGAAGACTGCGGGCATCCGCATTCATGCGCTGGCCCGCTCGCTCGGCGCCAAGAGCGCCGAGGTCGTGGGACATGACATCGGCCTGATGGTCGCTTATGCCTACGCCGCGCAATTCCCAGCGGAAGTAACCAAGCTGGTGGTGATGGACGCGTTCCTCCCCGGCGTGGACGGATGGGAGGCGGTATACAACAATCCTGCCATCTGGCATTTTCGCTTCAACGGGCCGACTCCCGAAGCCCTGGTGAAGGGACGCGAGCGGATTTATTTCGAACACTTCTGGAACGACTTTGCCGCCGACAAGACGCACTCGATTTCCGAAGCCGACCGCGTGGCATACACGGTGGCATACTCCCGGCCGGGACGCATGCGCGCCGGCTGGGCCTACTTCGTCTCATTCCAGCAGGCGGCAAAGGATTTCGCCGAACTCTCTCAAACCAAGCTCACCATGCCGGTGCTCTCGATTGGAGGAGAGAAGGCCAATGGAGAGGTGCTGGGGCACCAGATGAAACTGGTGGCCTCCGACGTCACTTTCGTGGTGCTAAAGAACACCGGGCACTGGGTGATGGAAGAAAACCCGAAGGAAACCATCGACGCGCTGGTCAAGTTTCTCTGAATTGGTCGTGGGTCGTGGGTCGTTGGCCTCTAAGTCGTCTGGCGTCGGTTCGCGGCTTACGGCCAACGACCAATGGCCAACAACCGACGACCACGTTTACTTGATGCCGATCACCATCGAGTCCGGACCGAGCAAGTGCTCCACGCGGGTTTCGCGGAAGCCGGCTTCCTTCATCCAACCTGCGCAATCGGCGCCGGTGTAGTCGAAGCCGCCGGGAGTTTCGATCAGCATGTTCAGGCTCATCAGCAGACCGAAAGCATTCCTGGAGCGGTCGTCATCGATGATGCCGTCGTAGACAATCAGCGCACCGCCCGCGGGAATCGCTGCAAAAGCCTTTCGGACCAGAATTTTCTTTTCCTGCAGGTTCCAATCGTGAAGGATGTGTCCCATCATTACGACATCCGCCTTGGGCAGGTCCTGCTCGAAGAAACTGCCGGCTCGAAAGCTGACGCGGGAGGTGAGGCCGTTGGCGGCCACGTACTCCTCGAAGGTGGGAGCCACTTCGGCCAGGTCGAAGCCGATGCCTGAAAGATGCGGGTTGGCCAGGGCAACCTGCACGATCAGGTCTCCCTGGGCGGTGCCGACATCCACGGCCGTCTTGTAGTTCTTCCAGGGAAACTTGGTGGCGATGAGCCGGTTCGAGCCGGTGCTGATGCCGGTCATGGCCTTCAGGAAGCCTTTCAGATTTTCCGGGTCGGCATAAAGCGCGGCAAAAAAATTAGGCCCGCCTCCCTTGGCCTCGTTCTGCAATTCCCCAGTCCGTAATGCCGCCGTGAGATTGCCCCAAAAAGGATAGAGCCGGCGGTTCGCCATTTCCAGCATTCCCCCGACATAAGAGGGCTTTCGTTTATCGAGAAATTTATCGGTGGACGGGGTATTGGAATATTTTCCGTTGGCTCGCTGCAGGAAACCGAGCGCGACCAGGGCGTCCAGGAAATCACGCGCCGATCGGGGATGCAACCCCAACCGGCCCTGCAGCGCGTTCAGGTCTTCGGCGTGGCCTGCGAGTTCGGTGAATACTTCCATTTCGATGGCGCTCAGCAGGGTCTTCGAAGCCCAGAACCCGAGGCCGACCTGCATGATGGCCTCGATGGACGGCTCGGTCATCTTTGGTTCGGTCATGTGTGTCCTTTCCGGAGATATTTGGGAGCATCGCGAGCCCGGGATCAACCGCGAGACCGCTCACCACTTCTTGAAAATTACGAACACCGCCAACACGATCAGGACGAATCCCAAAATATAATTCCATTTGATTTGCTGGTCCAGGTACAACACGGAAAAGACCGAGAATACGGTCAGGGTGATGACTTCCTGAATGGTCTTGAGCTGGACCGCGCTGAACTCGTAGGATCCGATGCGATTTGCGGGGACTTGAAAACAGTACTCGAAGAACGCGATGCCCCAGCTGATGACAATGACTTTGAACAAGGGCGCCTGACGATACTTCAAATGGCCGTACCAGGCGAAGGTCATGAAAATGTTTGAAATGGTGAGCAGAACGATCGTGGTCATGGCTGCTATGCTGCCTCAAACCGCCGCGTCATTTCCAGTCGGGCAACGGAAATTCGAAATTTGCGGCTCGGGGTGGTTCACCCAAGGTTGACAGGCGTAACATCAGGGCGCGTTGTTTGGTGAGAGAGAACTCATGTTTCTTCAACTCGATCGTTTCTCGGATTTCGGATTTCTGCTTCTCCGGCTGATGGTGGGGGCGGTCTTCATCACCAGCGGCTGGAATCATCTCAAGGATCCTGCTACCCGAAGCAAGAGCATCGGCATGAGCAAGGGCTTCACGATTTTCCTGGGCGTGGCCGAAGTAGCCGGAAGCCTGGGAGTCATGTTCGGCGTCCTCCCCCGGTTGGCCGCGCTCGGGCTGATCCTGATCATGCTGGGAGCGATCCAGAAAAAGATCTTCGTGTGGCACACGGGCTTCTGGGGAGAACAGAACTCCGGCTGGCACTACGATCTCATGCTGGTGGTGATGAACCTGGTCATTCTGTTTACCGGCGGCGGACGGTGGGTGCTGCTGCATTAGCCTTGTCATCCTGTGACGTTTCGCTTGCGAAACGTTTCGCGGAGTCGAAGGACCTCTATGAGCTGATGAGTCCGTGGAAAGGTAGGGGTCCCTCGACTTGCTCTCCCCGCGCGAGCGCGGCTCGAGTCGGCGTCGGGATGACAGGGACACCGCCGTAACGGCGGGAAGACTTGCGCGCTGACTTTGAGTCCCGTATGCTAACGGCGCGAGGTTCGCACGACCGAATTGCCGAGGCCAGGCCTCTTTAATTCAGCCATGTATCGCTTTACTGCCAGATTGTTGCTCGTGTTGCTGCTAGCGGGCACGCTTGTTCCAGCGGCCATGGCGGTTTCTGGGGCGACGCCGCAGACCTGCTGCATGCGGAAACCCGCGCCCGATGGCGCTGGGCATGCCTGCTGCATGCGGAAGTCGATGCATGATCACAGCACCGGCGGCCGCGAAGTAAGCGAGGTGGGCGGCCGAACGGGCAATTGCTGTTGCTCGGTGACGACTGCTTCATGGGCTGAGCTGGAGTCGGAAATTGACTCAAATGTCCGTCCGCATCTCAGCTACCTGTTAGTTGACGCGCATCCAATTCTGCATAGCGACTACACCACCTCTCTCCGTCCCGTCCGTGGTCCTCCGCTCGGTTAGCCAATCTTTCTCCGACCTTTGCTCCCGGTTTTGAAGCTGCTTTCCGTCCCCGTTTTTTAGGGGAGTACGAGGAGCGACGCTTCACGCCACTCTCAGTTCATTGTAGTGAGATCGGTGCGAGCGCCTCTTTATCCCTTGCCGCAGGCGCACTAAGCGGAAAGGGCTGTCTGTCGGATGCGTACACATGTCACGCGTGCTCTGGGCTTCGCTGATTGTCGCCTTACTGGTGGGCGCCGGCTTTTGGTTCTCCGGCCTGGTCCCACACTGCTGCGGCGCGCGGCAGGCACCCACCAGGACGGAGGCCGCGCTGGCTCGCCGGCTGCGCTCGTGGTCCGTGCCGTCCGATGCCAGACAGAGCCGGAACTCGTTCACCGCGTCACCGGAGCTCCTGCAAGAGTCGGCCCGGCACTTCGCTGATCACTGTGCTGGGTGTCACGGTAACGACGGCAGCGGCAATACCGAAATGGGACGAAACCTATATCCACCGGCGCCAGACATGCGGCTGGGATCCACGCAGGAGCTTCGCGATGGAGAGCTGTACTACATCATTCACAACGGCGTGCGCTGGACCGGCATGCCGGCGTGGGGCGAGCCCGGCAATAACAACGATCAGGACAGCTGGAAGCTGGTGCTGTTCATACGCCATCTTCCCAATTTGACGGCAGCTGAGGTCCGCGACATGGAGCGCTTTAATCCGCGGAGCGATGCCGACCGTGAAGAGGAAAAAGAAGAGCAGGAATTTCTTGGCGGGGGACCGGCGGGAAATCCGGCTCAGAAACCACGATGACGGTTTGATGAACAAATTCAAGGGAGAAAAAATGAAAAAGATTTCGTTCATTCTGGCTGGACTTCTGGTCAGCACGCTGCTGCTGGGTGCGCTCGCATTCGCCCACGGCGGCATGGAGCACGTTCTGGGGACGGTCACCGCCATCACCGACCATTCGGTTTCAGTCAAAACCCGCGATGGTGCGATCAAGACGGTGGAGTTCGATAGTGAAACCAAGTTCGTCAAGGGCGATGCGGCCGTCACGGTCAAAGACCTCCAGGTGGGAAGCCGGGTCGTAATTCACGCACATCCCCACGAAAACTCGCTTCACGCGGCCGAAGTCAAGATCGGTACTGACGCGGCTCCGGGCCAACGCTAGACACTCGGGAAGGGGAAAAACATGATTTGTACAACAAAGAAATTACTGCTGGCTGGGCTCCTGTTGAGCAGCCTGACTGCCCTCGCCACCATCTTCGGCAGCGTCACAGGCATCATTCATGACCCGCACCACCGTCCGGTTCAGGGGGCGAAGGTGACTCTCAAGTCGAAAACATCTGCCTGGAGCGCGGCCACCACCACCGACGCAAATGGAGAGTACCGCTTCATCACGGTGCCAGCGGGCGATTATTCGATCGACGCAACCAGCTCCGGCTTCGCGCCTGCTTCACAAGACGTCACGGTTATTTCCGGAACGGAGCCGGTGGTCCACTTTCAAATGCAGATTGCCGTGGCCAACGAAAAGGTAAGTGTTTCCGCCGAGGGCACTGTGATCCCCACCGACACAGTCACTCCGACCACGACCGTGAACCGTCAGGACATTGAGCGCACACCTGGCGCGGACCGCACCAACAGCATGGCCATGATCACGGATTACGTTCCCGGCTCTTATGTGACCCACGACATGCTGCACATTCGCGGCGGCCATCAAACCACGTGGCTCGTGGATGGCGTTCCTGTCCCCAACACCAACATCGCCGCCAACATCGGCCCCCAGTTTGATCCTAAGGATATTGACTATCTTGAGGTCGGCCGGGGCAGCTACGGCGCGGAATTCGGAGACCGCACCTATGGCGTATTCAACGTCGTTCCCCGCACCGGCTTCGAACGCAACAATGAAGGCGAGCTGGTTCTGAGCGCCGGAAACTTTTACCAGACTAACGACGCGCTCAGCTTCGGCAGCCACACCGAACGTTTCGCGTACTATGCCAGCATCAACGGCAATCGGAGTGACCTGGGGTTGCAGCCTCCTGTCCCCCAGGTGGTGCATGACGCCGCCAACGGAGTGGGCGGCTTCGGAACCCTGATCTTTAACGTCGATCCTTCCAACCAGCTGCGCCTGGTGGGTTCAATTCGGCGCGACTACTATCAGGTCCCTTACGATCCATTTCCCAATGACATTGAAAACGGAAATATTCCGGAGAACGGCTTTCAGGCCCAGTATCCCAGCGTTGGTCTCCGTGACAGTGAGACCGAGGCCGACAGCGTCCTCAATTTCTCCTGGGTGCACACCTTTAACTCGAAGCTGATGACCACGGTTTCGCCGCTTTTTCACTACAACAGCGGCAACTACAACAGCGTGCCGACTGACACGCCTATCGCCACTACCCAGGACCGCAACTCGACCTACGCCGGTGGTCAGGCCAGCGTCTCCGCCACGTTCGCAAAGAACAACTTGCAAGCAGGAGTCTTCACTTTCTACCAGCACGACAATCAGACCTTCGGCGCCATCTTCAACGACGGCAGCGGCAACCTTCCGATCACCGATACCGAACACCCAACCGGCGATCAGGAAACATTTTTTATTGATGACCGGTTCACGCCGGTTCCCTGGCTGACATTGATTGCCGGCATGAGGCCCACGCGCTTCTCGGCGGGGTTTACCGAGACCAGCATCAGCCCGCGGTTCGGAGTGGCCCTCACCTTACCCCGCCTGCGCTGGACTTTCCGGGCTTTCTACGGACATTTTTATCAGCCTCCGCCGCTCCTGACCGTCAGCGGTCCGGCGCTGATCAATTTCGCTCAAGGGGAAGGCTTGAGTTTCATCCCTCTGCATGGCGAGTTTGATGAGGAACATCAGTTCGGCGTAACCATCCCCTACCGGGGCTGGGTCCTCGACGCCGACAACTTCCGCACCAACGTGAACAATTTTTTTGACCACAGTAATATCGGCGCATCGAACATCTTCTTTCCCATCACCGTCTCCCAGGCCGTGATTCGCGGCTGGGAGGTTACCTTGCGTTCGCCACGGTTTGCGCATCACGGGCAACTTCACCTGGCCTACTCCAATCAGATCGCGGAAGGCGCGGGCACTATTACCGGCGGTCTCACCGATTTTTCCTTCGATCCGGAGCTCAGCCCTCTTGATCACGACCAGCGCAACACGTTGAATGTCGGCGGCGACTTTACCCTGCCCTGGCGCTCCTGGGCTTCCACCAATGTCTACTACGGTTCCGGTTTTGCCAACGGTTTTCCCGGTCAGCCTTTTCCCGGGGATTACCTGCCGGCCCACACTACTTTTGATCTCTCGTTGGGCAAGGATTTCGGCGAACGTTTTTCCGCGTCTGTCACCGCCCTCAATGTTGCCAACCGGCGCGTCGAATTGGACAACAGCCTGACCTTCGGCGGTTTCCACTGGAATTATCCCCGGGAGGTTTATGCGCAGGTTCGATATCGCTTTCATTTTTAGGATGACGAGGCGGGCTCGAGCTTCTGGAGCCTGCATCGCGTAATATTTGTAGACGGGAGAGAGCATAGATGAGGTTCGTTCTGGCTCTGCTGGCTGTGCTCGGTATCGCTGCTTCCGGGCTGGCGTTGCGGGAGCACTACCGGACTGATACCTCGCCTTGCAGCATCAACGAGAGATGGGATTGTGGAATCGTGAACCACAGCCCCTACGCGGTGCTGTGGGGAGTGCCGGTGGCGGTGATCGGGATCGCGGGTTACCTGCTGCTCGGAATACTGGCCCTTCGGCGCTGGTACCTGGCTTTATTGCCCCTGTCGCTGGGAGCGCTGGCTTTCTCTCTCTACCTGGCCCACATCGAGAAATCCATCCTGGGAGTCTGGTGTATTTACTGCGTGGCCTCCCTGGGAGTGATTTCTGTTTTCAGTCTGCTGGTGCTGGGGGTGGTTTTGAATCGTTGGCGGCTTAGGGGCGTCAACCGCCAAGGACACTAAGGTTCACGAAGGAAATCTCTCGCTCGTGAATTTCTTGCCTGCTTTGCGAATCCTTTGCGAACTTTGCAGTAGAGCGTTTTAGCCGACACCGATCTTCTTCAACGCGGTCAGCAGTTCTTCATTGTTTGGGGCCTGGTCCAGCGGATATATCTTGGCGAACGCGATCTTCCCGGTCTTGTCCACGATGAAAACCGCGCGCTCGCAAATACCGGGGAAAGGCTGTTCCTTGCGCAGGATACCGAATTGTTCGGAGACCTGGCCGTGGGGATAAAAATCCGCGCACATGGGTGTATGCATCATGCCGATTTCTTTCTTCTGCCAGGCAATTTTGCTGGGAATGGAATCCACGCTGATGTCGACCACCTGGGCGTCCAGGCCGGCGAACTTGTCGCGGTCGGCGTCGAATGCCGGCACCTGGGCGGCGCAAGTTGGCGTCCAGTCCAGCGGGTGGAAGCTCACCACCACGTTTTTCTTGCCGCGGAAATCACTGAGTTTTATCTTTAAATGACGTTCGCCTTCAACCGCCGGCAATTCAAAATCCGGGGCGGCGTCTCCGACCTTCAGGGGCATGGTTTTCTCCTCTTCCTTTAATGTTAACCGAAGTGAAAGGCTGGCCGGGCCTGGGGTGCGCGGGCGGGTCGCCCGTGGCCGCACCGGCCGATGGGCCCGCCGGCTCTTTATCAAAATTAACATTGCTTTAACACTTTTCGCAGGGCTCGGGACTAGTATTTCTCGATGCCCCAGGAGCCGCTTGTCATCGAGGATCTCCCTGGGCCCAAGGAAGGGCAGCGCCTGCTGCGCCTGAATGGGCCTTTGACCATGAGCACGCTGTTCGATTTTCAGTCCCGAGTTCGCACCGATACTTCGCGGGTGCTGATGCTGGACTTCAGCAACGTCCCCTATGTGGATTCAGCCGGGATCGGCGCGCTGGTCGGCGCCTACGTCACCCATCAGAAAGATGGTCGCAGCCTGTACCTGATCGGGGTGAACGAACGGGTGCAGAACGCTCTCAAGGTCACCCACGTGGAAAAATTCTTTCGCTTTGTGGATTCCCTGAGCGCGGCGGAGCAGGCGATCGAGGCGTAGGACCACGATTCATCGTCAAGGTTTATCATCAGGCATGGTCCCGCGTCTGCTTGCCATAGTTCTGTTCTTTTCAAGCCTTTCGTTCGCCGGAATCACCGACGACGTCCTGCAAGCGCTGAGGCAGAATAACGTTTCCGCCGCCGAATCCGAGCTGCAGAGCTATCGCGCGAAACAGGGCGTCACCCCCGATTACCTGGAAGCGCTTTCGTGGATGGCCCGGGCCAGCCTCGCATCGCAGCAGCTCGATCGCGCCGGCGCTTATGCCAGCCAGACCGAAAGCTTGTCACGGCGGTTATTGGCGAAGCGCCGGCTGGATGCTGAACCCCACTTGCCGACTGCGCTGGGAGCCGCCCTCGAAGTGCAGGCCAAGGTGCTGGCGGCGCGAGGTGAGACTGCCCAGGCGATTGCGCTGCTGCGCCACAACGTGGTCACCTACCGGAATACTTCGATCCGCGCCCGGCTGCAGAAGAACCTCAATGTTCTCGCACTCACGGGGCAGCCTGCGCCACCGTTAAAGATTGAGTCGTACCTGGGGCCCAAGCCGGTCGCTTTGTCTCAGCTCAACGGTTCACCCGTGCTGCTTTTCTTCTGGGCACATTGGTGCCCGGACTGCAAAGCGGAGGGTCCGGTGATCGCCCAGTTGAGTTCCGAGTTCGGCGGCCGCGGCCTGATGCTGGTCGCGCCCACGCAACTCTACGGTTATGCGGCGCAGGGCGAGGACGCCCAGCCCAAGGACGAGCTGCCCTACATAGAGAAAGTCTGGCAGCACTTCTATCCTGCACTGCAAGGCGTTCCCGTGCCCGTCAGTCAAGAAAACTTCAATCTTTATGGCGCCAGCACCACGCCGACCCTGGTCTTGCTCGATCGCGCAGGCCGCGTCGCCCTCTACCACCCGGGCGCAATGCCGTATGAAGATCTGAGAGCCGCCATCGAGAAAGTGATGCGCTGATCTGAGAGCCGGGAACCGGGTCTAACTGCGAACTGAAATGTGTTTTTGGATTCTCGCAGTCTGTCCGCTGCCATCCCGAGTTTCAGATTTCCCCGCCGCCATCTACAATCTCCAATCGCATGGATGATGCCCGCATCGCAGAGCTGCTGGCGCCGTTCCTGGGCGACAGTCCTGAGGGTCGAGGTCGTAAGAGTGCTGCGCTCTCCCCGGCGCAACTCCGCCATATATCGATGTATATCGATATACTGCTGCGCTGGAACGCTCGCATCAACCTCACCGCCCTGCGCCAGCCGGAGGAAATCGTCACCCGCCATTTTGGCGAATCGATTTTTGCCGCCCGGCGCCTGTTCCCGTCGCCTTATGCGGAAACTGCGGTCAAGCCCGGAGCCCAGTCGGCGGCGGCCAGGCCGCGCGTCATTGACGTCGGTTCCGGCGCCGGCTTCCCCGGCCTGCCCATCAAGATGTGGTCTCGGGACCTAGACCTGACGTTGATCGAATCAAACCAGAAGAAGGCGACCTTCCTGCGGGAGGTGGTGCGCAACCTGGGGCTGACTGGTGCCGAGGTGTTTACGGGACGCGCCGAGGCGTTCGCTGGCCCCAGGGGGGACGTCGTCACGCTTCGAGCCGTCGAGCGTTTCGAATTGATCATCCCGGTGGCTGCCGGGTTAGTGACGGCAGGTGGCAGGCTGGCGGTTCTGATCGGGGAGGCCCAAGTTAATCGGGCTCGAGAGATAGCGCCGGGACTGAGGTGGGATCAGCCGGTCAGGCTACCCCTGTCGTCCAACCGGGTCATGATCATCGGAAGTAAGGAATGATGATGGTTAACACGGGCTTGGTATGTGGGACACAGATGGAATATTTGGCGATCAATTCGGGGCCAGATGGGAACCGAAGCTAATTTTGTGGGGTAAAGTGGGCGAAGTACATTATTGGCTTGATCTCGTTAACGAGTAACCAAACTGGTTAGTAGAAGAGTGCCAAGTTAGTAAAAAGTGGTAAGCGCTCCGGGTTGGCCGTTGGATTGCTGCGCTGGCTGCCCGGTTCTATTTAAAAAGTGGGATAAATACGCCTAATATGGCGCTCATATGTCACATAGCGGTTTTTCATTTATTGATCAGTCGGGGCCTTCAGGCGAATTGCTAATGGTGATGTTCCACGTGGAACATTCTGTGCTGCGCACCCGGGGTCATCCCTGATCCGAGTGATTGCTTCGCTTCACGAAACAATCGCGGAGTCGAATGACCACTACCGACTGGTCGCTTCCGACGTCATCCTGCAGATCGATCTAGACCGAACCTTTCTCCCCAGCTGATCCCGATCCCGGCTCATCAGCGAGATTGCCGCACGCTCTGCCAGACATAGCCGAGCTTCGCTCGGCATGGACGGGTCGAAGACCCGTCCCTACACGGATCGGGGCGGCGACTTCTCGTTTTGCTCCTCAGATGATTGTTTCACGTGGAACATCGGCATGTTGGTTGTGGAAAGTTCCACCGCGTGGGCGGTGCAACTCTTATCTTTTCAACCTTGCGATGAGTGTCTCCGGTTGCACCAAAATACGTCATTGCAATCGCGCGATGGTTCGGCCTATTCTGCGAACATCTCTGGGTTCTCCTTCAATTAAATGGGACGCATTATTGCGGTAGCCAACCAGAAGGGCGGCGTTGGCAAGACTACGACCGCCATCAATCTGGCCGCATCCTTCGCGGCCGCTGAAGTCAATACTCTGCTAGTGGACTGCGATCCGCAGTCGAACGCAACCAGCGGACTCGGCCTGGTCAGGGACCCCGAGCGCATTTCTACCTACCATTTGCTGATGGGCGCCGCCAGCGCGGAACAGGCGGTGCAGCCCACCGAACTTGAGCAGTTGTGGCTGGTGCCGGCGCACAAGAACATGATCGGCGCCAACCTGGAGCTGGTGGAAGCCGATCGCCGGGAATTTCGGCTGCGCGATGCACTTGCCACGCTGCGGGAGCGCTATCAGTTCATCGTGCTTGATTGTCCTCCCGCGCTCGATCTGCTGACATTGAATGCCCTGGTGGCGGCGGATGCGGTGCTGATCCCGATGCAGGCGGAGTATTTTGCACTGGAGGGCATCAGCGAGTTGATGGATACGGTGGAACGGATCCGCGGCAGTTTCAATCCGGAACTGACCATCGAGGGAGTTGTCCTCACCATGCTCGATGATCGTACGAACCTGGCGCAGCAGGTGACGGCGGAATTGAAGAGGTTCTTTGGCGAGAAGCTGTGCGCGACCACGATTCCGCGAAATATAAGGCTGGCGGAAGCGCCCAGTCACGGACGTCCGGCGCTGCTGTACGATCCCCGGTCAAAGGGAGCGGAAAGCTATATTCGCCTGGCCAAGGAGATCATTGCGCACCATTTGCCGGCGGAGGATGGAGCGCCGGTGCAGGAGATGGATAAGACGGCTTGATCGATCGATAGGCGTCTATGTAGTAGATTGATGTATGTCGATATACTTTAAGTGACCACAGCCGAGGGCGGCTGTCTCCACGTGGGTGGTGGCGATGTAGGCTGGGGAATCTGAGGGCATATGACAACGACGGCTGAGAAAGTGGCGAGTGAAGTGGATAAAGCTGTTCCGGAGAAGAGGAAGGCGCTGGGGCGGGGACTGGAATCGCTTTTGCCGGGCGGACCCCGGGTGGTGGCGCCGGCAGTAGCCTATGCTCCGGTAAATTCTGGGACGGCACCATCGGCGGTCGCGGGCGGGGCGCCCGCGCCACACGGGACCGATGCGGTGGTCCAGATTTCGATTGAGCTGATCGAAGAAAATCCCTACCAGACGCGCTATCACTTCGGCGACCAGGCTTTGGAAGAACTGGCGAATTCGATTCGGGCCAACGGAGTGGTCCAGCCGGTGGTGGTGCGTCCGGCAGCGGATGGGCGTTTCCTGCTGATTCTGGGCGAGCGGCGTTGCCGGGCCTCGAAACTGGCGGGGAAGACGACCATTCCGGCGATTGTGCGCCGGGTTTCCGACCAGCAGGCGGCGGAAATGACCGTAGTCGAAAACCTGCAGCGCCAGGACCTGAACTGCGTGGAGCAGGCTGCGGCATTTTCCAAGCTGAGCCGCGATTTCGGATTGACCCAGGAGCAGATCGGGCAGCGCGTGGGAGTCTCGCGGGAATCGGTGTCGAATTACATGCGGCTGCTGAAGCTGCCGGCCGCGGTGCTGCAGCATCTGCAGGAAGGACGGCTGGGCTTCAGCGAAGCGCGGGTGCTGCTGCAGCTGCTGGATCCCGGCCTGATCGAGAAAGTCGCCGACGAGGCAGTGCGGAAACATATGTCGGTGACGCAACTCGAAGAGCTGGTGGACCGGACCAACATTCCCCTGGTCAAGGAAGAGACTCCGCAGCGGGCGCGCTGGGTGGATCCCAATGTGCGGGCCGCGCAAACCGAGATGGAACGAGTGCTCGGAATGCGGGTGCGCATCAACGACCGCAAGGGCAAAGGCAAGATCGTGATCGAGTACGCCAACCTGGAAGACTTTGATCGCGTGGTGGATATGTTGAAGGCCAGGTAGCAGTTTCTGGTTTCTAGCCTCTAGCTTCTAGCTTGTAGCTTCTAGCTTGTAGCTTGTAGCTTCTAGCCTCTAGCCTCTAGCCTCTAGCCTCTAGCTTTTCAGACCTACTCTCCTTGCTGGTGTGGTCGCGGGCGATTCGGCCGCGCCGGCCTCGTGTAAAAGTCAAAAGCCGCGGGCGAGTCACCCGCGACCGCACAATATTTTCTTGACATATTCCCATATGGGAATGTAATGTAAGGCCATGGCACGAGCGGCTACGACTTCGGACGCTTTCAACGCAGTCGCAGAGCCTCGCCGGCGGGAGATCTTGAACTATCTGGCTCTACAGGAACGGCCGGTGGGGGATATTGTGGCGAGCCTGGGCCTGGAGCAGCCTTCGGTGTCCAAGCATCTGGGGGTGCTGCGGAATGTTGGGCTGGTGAGAGTACGCCGCGATGGGCGCCGCATGCTTTATCGCACCAACGCCGAGGAAATTCGTCCGCTCCACGAGTGGACGAAAACGTTCGAACGCTTCTGGCAGCACCAATTGAACCGCGTCAAGGAACGGGCCGAGGCAAAGAGCAAACTCACCGACAAGCAGTGATAACAATCTGAGCCAGGAGGAAAGAATGATTTCAACGGCAGCAGGAATCGAAAACCTGACCTTAAACGTGACCAAGGAAATCCAAGTACGGGCCAGCCTGGAAACAACGTTTGCCGCGCTGCTCGAACAGATCGGAGCCGGGAATGAGGCGCCGGACGGTACCCCGATGCCGATGAAGATCGAGCCCTGGCCCGGCGGACGGTGGTATCGCGACCTGGGCGATGGCAACGGACATTTCTGGGGCCAGGTGCAGGCCATTAAGCGGCCGACGCTATTCGAGATAAGCGGGCCCTTGTTCATGTCCTATCCGGCGGTCTCGAATGTGCAATACCGCCTGACCGAGGAAGGCGGCGGAACCCTGATCAAGTTCCATCACACCGCCCTCGGGCTGATTGAGGATGCCCATCGCCAAGGTGTAGTGAAGGGCTGGACTTATATGCTCGATCGCATCCGAGCGCGGGCCGAAGCTGGCCGGCCGCACTAACCAAAACTGTCAGCGGATGAGGAGAACAATTCATGTGTCCAGCATGCATGGCGAGTGCGGCGCTGACGGCGAGTGGCGTGATTGGCGCCGGCGGCCTTACCGCGCTGGTGGGGAAGATTTTTTATACCGCTAAATCGGCGAGCAGTCGTCGGTCGGCAGTCGTCGATCGTCAGCTGCGCAAAGATCCCAAATGGCTGGTACCGAGATCCGCAGAACAGATGAAAGACTGATAGATATCAAAGGAGAAATGATCATGGCTACTACGACAAGCAAGACGGAACTTTCGAGAGTGGTGTCCCCGGCCGAGTGGCTGGCCGCGCGCAAGGAGTTCTTAAAAAAAGAGAGGGAATTCACCCACCTGCGCGATGAGCTCAGCCGCCAGCGGCGTGAACTGCCCTGGGAGAGAGTGGAGACACGGTATGCCTTCGATGGGCCGGACGGCCAGGAAACGCTGGCGGACCTCTTTGCCGGGAGGAGCCAGCTGATCGTCTATCACTTCATGTTCGGGCCGGGATGGAAAGAGGGGTGCCCCAGCTGCTCATATCTTTCGGACCACTTTGACGCCGCGGCGGTGCACCTGGCGCAGCGCAACACCACCCTGGCGGCCATTTCGCGGGCGACCCTGCCTGAGATCCAGGCTTTCAAGAAGCGCATGGGATGGCGGTTCAAGTGGGTGTCGTCTGCGGGCAACGACTTCAACTTCGACTATCACGTGTCTTTTTCAAAAGAGGAGAAAGCCAGAGGCAAGGTCCTCTACAACTACGAAATGATGGACTTTCCCAGCGAGGAAGCTCCGGGCGCCAGCGTCTTCTACAAAAACGCCGGGGGAGAAATCTTCCACACCTACTCCACCTATGCGCGCGGGCTCGACATCCTGGTGGGGACGTACAACCTGCTGGACCTGACGCCGAAAGGGCGCGACGAAGACGCGTTGCCCCGTACCATGGCCTGGGTACGCCACCACGACAAATACGGCGAGGGATTGCTTCCGCTTTCGAATATCGCCGGGGCCGAGAGGAAGCGAGGGTGAGTGCGTGGAACCGGGTCTCCGGTCCGTTTGAGGGCTGAGCTGAGCGGCGAGCTCCGCTCGGCTTCTCCCGGGTCGAAGACCCCCAACACAAGCTGGCGCTGTCAAAATACTTCGAGAAGAAATGAAGGAGATCCAACCATGACCAAGACGCTGGAACCGACCTTGGATGAGATCCGTGAAGAGGCTGCCATCACCAGGCGAGTGCTCGAAAGAGTTCCTGCCGATAAGCTCTCGTGGAAGCCACATCCAAAATCGATGTCGCTCGGACAGCTGGCATTTCATGTCGCGAACATTCCGGGCGGAATTACGAGAATCCTCCAGATGGACGAATTCGACACCGCCAACGCCAATTTCAATCCGCCGGAACCCGGAAATCTGGAAGAGATCAAGACGGCGCTCGACCAAAGCCTTCGGGCGACGGAGGACTTTGTCGGAGGTATGAGCGAACAGACGGCGTCGGCGAGCTGGCGTCTGATGTCGAAAGGGAAATTGATCTCGAGCAAGCCGCGGATTGCGGTGCTGAGGTCAATCATGCTGAATCATTGGTACCACCATCGCGGACAACTTTCGGTCTACCTGAGACTGCTGGAGGTCCCGGTCCCCGTCATTTATGGTCGAAGCGCGGACGAGAATCCTTTTGGATGACCGGTGCGGGCCGCGGGCGATTCCCGCGGGGCCCCTGAGTCAAAGTCAAAAGCCGCGGGCGAGTCGCCCGTGGCGCTGCCGCACGAGCGAGGCGCTCGCGCCTACATGGTTTCTAGCTTCCGGCG
>CAVTHC010000015.1:0-56575 GCA_963734455.1 Terriglobia bacterium | reverse complement strand
GCTGTGGTTTTTAGCGACCACCCTGTTTGGCTGGTATCTGCAGCGCTATGCCGACTACAGCATTCTCTACGGTTCGCTGGGCGTGGGCATCGCGCTGCTGGTGTGGATGTACATGATCTCGCTGGTGGTGCTGGTGGGCGCGGAATTCAATGCCATGCTGTTCCCACGGGCGCGCCTGGGCATCGAGCTGATCGAGTCGAACGCGCATTTGAGGAAACCGTAGCCTTTCTCGCGACAGACCGGCGGTTGCTTCCAGACGGACGCTCGCTGCTCCATTTACAATAGTTGGACTTTGAAAACAGGGAAGCCGGATCTTGTTTCGGGAGACTTGTCGGCGGAGCTGGCCCTCGCGGCCGCTCGCCGCGCCAAGATTATTTGCACCATCGGTCCTTCGTGCAACACCGAGTCCATGCTGCGCGAAATGATGAGGCTGGGCATGGACGTGGCCCGGCTGAATTTTTCCCACGGCACCCATCCCGAGCACGCCCGTAATATCGCCCGGCTGCGGCGCGCGGCCAAACAGGAAAACCGCACCATCTGCATTCTGCAGGACCTGCAAGGCCCGAAAATACGCACCGGGCGGCTCAAAGACCACGAGCCGGTGATGCTCAAGACGGGATCGCTGGTCGCGATTACGCCTCGCGAGGTCGCCGGCACTCCGGTGCTGATCTCGACCACGTTTCAGGGGCTGGCGCAGGAAGTGCGGGCGGGCTCGCGCATTCTGCTCTCCGACGGCCTGATCGAACTGCGGGTGAGGCAGGTGCGGGGCACGGACGTGGAGTGTGAGGTGGTCAATGGCGGCCTGCTGGGCGAGCACCAGGGCATCAACCTGCCGGGGGCGGCGCTCTCGATCCCCGCGCTGACCGCCAAAGACCGCGCCGATCTTGAGTTTGGGCTCAAGCATGGCGTGGACATGGTGGCCTTATCGTTCGTGCGCTCGGCGGCGGATGTGCGCAGCGTGAAGGAGATCATCTCGGTGCGGGGACGGGATGTTCCAGTGATTGCCAAGCTGGAAAAGCCGCAGGCGCTGAAGCGGCTGGAGGAAATCCTCGAAGCGGCGGACGGCGTGATGGTGGCGCGCGGCGACCTGGGCGTGGAGATGCCGGCGGAGAAAGTTCCGGTGATTCAGAAATACGTGATCCGGCGCGCGGCAGACTGGCGCAAGCCGGTGATCATCGCCACCCAGATGCTGGAGTCCATGATTGAGAATCCGCGTCCCACGCGGGCCGAGGCCAGCGACGTGGCAAACGCCGTATTCGACGGCACCGATGCAGTCATGCTGTCGGCGGAGACCGCCACCGGTCACTACCCGCGCGAAACCGTGGCCATGATGGCGCGGATCGTGGTGGAGGCGGAAAGCAATATGGCGGAATTCACCTCGCCGCGACGCCGCCAGCAGCGCCGGCTGTCGATTGCGGAGGCGATTTGCGAATCCATCGCGCACGCCGCCGAAGATCTTCACATGGGCGCGATTGCGGTGTTCACCGAGAGTGGAAACACCGCGCTTCTGATTTCGAAATACCGTCCGCTGGCGGAAATCTATGCCTTCTGCCGCACCCTGCCGGTGTGCAATCGCCTGAACCTGTTGTGGGGGGTGCGGCCGGTGGTGCGCGACCAGGCGCTGACCTCGGAGCAAATGCTGCTGGCGGCGGAGCAGGAATTGTTGCGCCGGGGGCGGGTCAAGGTGGGCGACGTGCTGGGAGTGGTGGCGGGGACGCAAATGGCGTCCGGTTCGACCAACTTCATGCGGCTGCACCTGGTGACGGCGGAGGAGGAGCGGGGAATTTCAAAGTCCAAAATGCGGCGGAGAAAGAGCGCCCTGAAACGGCGCTAGCGCCGAACCGGCTCGACCCGGTTCGATTTCGCAAAGTCGAGTTTCTAAAAACTCAGTTGGCAGTTTCTGAGTTCGCAGTTCTCAGTTGGTTTTGTATGACGGTTGCTTTCCAGGGCTTTGGCGATGCAGCGCTCGACCCGCCGGTTCGAGGATTTCTTTATCGTGAGAAGCCTGGCGGCGATGGGTTGGTGCTGGCCCACGGCGCGGGATCAAATTCCAATTCCTCCCTCTTGATCGCTGTGGCCGGGGCGTTCGCCGGCACAGGCTTTACCGTGCTGCGTTGCGATCTTCCGTTTCGGCAGAACCGGCCTTATGGTCCGCCGCGGCCGGGGGAGGCTGAGCGCGATCGTGAGGGCCTCAGGAACGCAGTTGCGGCTTTGCGGAAACTGGGCTGCGCGCGGATGTTTTTGGGCGGGCACTCTTACGGCGGGCGGCAGGCCACGATGCTGTGTGCAGAGGAACCTGATCTGGTGAACGGGCTCCTGCTGCTTTCGTATCCCCTGCACCCGCCGCGCAAGCCGGCGCAGCTGCGGGTGCAGCATTTGCCCGAATTGCGCACGCCGGCTCTGTTCGTGCACGGTACGCGCGATCCTTTTGGGACGATTACGGAGATGGAAACGGCACTCAAGATGATTCCGGCGAAGACGGAATTATTGCGGGTGGATGGAGCGGGGCATGATTTGGGATTTAAGGGAAAGGCGGTCCGGGACGAGGTGGTGCAGAGAATTGTGGCGGGGGTTTCCGAGTTTTTCGGGTCCCTAGTTGACCCAGCCGGATTTTGAGCCGCCGTTTTTCTTTTCTTCCTCGGGCGGAATGTAATTTCCCTGCTCGTCAAATTCCACCGTGCGGTTGTGTTTGCGCATGTAGACCTCGAACTTGCGGGCGGCGCGGCGGCGCTTCCAGCGGTAGTAGTTATTGCGCAGTCCGAAGTAGCGCTCTGACATGCCCAGGCGGGGAATGCCGCCGCGAGGCACGAACTTTACGTAGATGTATCCGAAGAACAGTCCGCCCAGGTGAGCGACATAGGCAACATTGCCGCCGCCCTGGATGGCGAAGGCCAGAGTGACGACGATCAGGATGGCGACGAAATATTTGGCCTTGAGCGAGAAGGGGAACGGAATCATCAGGATTTCGTTCTCGCCGAAAACGATCCCGAAGGCGATCAAGATGGCAAACACCCCACCCGACGCGCCCACCGTGGGTATCGTGGGATTGCCCAGCACGTGGGAGTAGGAGAGCACGGTGGTGGTCAAGGCCGCGCCGATCACGCCGAAGAAATAGAGTTCCAGAAAGCGGCGCGTGCCCCAAGCGCCCTCGAAGGCGGAGCCAAACATCCAGATGCCCAGCATGTTGCCAAACCAGTGCCAGAATTCAAAATGCAGGAAGCTGTAGGTCACCAGCTGCCAGAGCGATCCGTGGACAACGTCCTGAGGTACGAGCGCCAGGTTGTCGCGCACCCAGCGGGCAACGTCGATCAGGGTCATGCCGAAGAGTTCAAGCAGCAGGAAGACGGCGGTATTAATCGCAAGCAGCCAGGTGACCGCGCGGGTAAAGGGCGGCAGGCTCAGCGTCATTTCTCGGCTTCGTGCCACAATCGGCTCCGGTGTTTACTTATAGATCGGCAGTTGCAGCTATTACTCTCTCATCTTTCAGGCTGGGGCACCACCGCCAGGCTGCGATGCCCGGCGCCGTCGACGGCGCGGACGGCGAAGATCACATTATCCTTCGACATCGGCAGCGTGACCCGGATTGCGTTTCCCACCGCCTGGGCGTGCTCCCATTCCGGGCTGGCAGTGTCGCGCCAGACGACTTCGTAGGAGGAACTGCCGGGCGAGGCCTCCCAGGTCAGGGTCGAGTCGTTTTCCAGGTCCTTGGTCTGCAGGCGAACCCGGCCGGGCGGAGCGGGCGCCGAGGCCAGTGAGGCCAGTGTGGCGGCGTTTATCCGGGCCACGCTGCCGACATAATCGAAGTTCACGAACTTGAGCACGTCGCCGTATTCGATGCCATTTTCGGTGCGCACGTTCTGGTGCTGGTGGTTGTAGTCTTCGCGGTATTCGGTGAAGCGGACGGCCGCGTAGCCCTGCTGGTTGAAGGAATAGTGGTCTCCGCCGCGCAAATAGCGGTCGAGGCGGAACACCAGCAAGGGCTTTACCGCGCTCGGGTAGGCGCGAGCGACTTCGGCGATGTAGCGGGCCAGCTGGCGCGATGCGGAATCGTTCTCGCCGCCCAGATTGCGGATGCGCCGTACATCCGCCTCGGTGGCGGCGACGGGAACGCCTTCCGAAAAGACGCGCACGATGCCGGGATTCTGCTCGGGACTGCGGTCGCCGCCCACGATGTCATTATTGAGAACGGCTTCAATGTCCCAACCCTGCTCTTTCGCCATCTTCGCGAAGTGAGCGCTGCCATTCAGCCCCTGTTCTTCACCGGCCACGGTCAGAAAAATAATGGTGGCGGGAAACTTGAGCTTACTGAGGACGCGGGCGCATTCCAGGCTTACCGCGGTGCCGCTGGCGTCGTCGTTGGCGCCGGGCGCGATGCCGCTCGTGTCAAACGTATCGCTGTTACGCGAATCGTAGTGGCCGGTGACCAGCACGATGCGTTTGGCATTCTCCGGATCGGTGCCCTTCAGGACCGCATAAACATTGGTGATTACGGTAGGCTTCGGAATCCGGTCGGCGGGGTCCTGGGTGAAGCTGTCGGTCTTGACCTCGAGACAGCCGCCGCAAGCGCGCGAGTAGCTTTCGAATTCGGCCTTGATCCATTCCCGGGCCGCGCCAATGCCGTGGCCGGCCTTGATAGAATCCGGGTCCTGGGCCGAGAGCGTCAGGCGGGTCTCGAAACTGACCAGCTTCTCAATGTTCGCCTGAATACGCTGCGCCGAGACCTGGGTCAGGGCGGCGGCGATTTGAGGGTCCGCGGGCGGCGCGGCAGGCTGGGGCGCGGCCGCCTGCGCGACGGTGCGGTAGGGTACGGATGCGAGCAACCCGGCCAGGAACGCGAAATTCAGCAAAATTCTGGAATGAAACATGGTCTCCACAGGATAAGCTTATGAGCGAAATTTTTTCCGCGACCAGCCCCTTGACCTCTGGCCCCGAAGAAACTAAATATTAACAGGAGCGCTCTTACCCGGACACTCACCCAGCACGGAGGCCATGATGATTTATTGTCCAGAATGCGAGACTAACCTCGATATTGACGAGGAAGAAGTGGACGAAGGCGAAATTGTTTCCTGCCCGGAGTGTGGCACCGATTTCGAAATCGTTACGGTCAGCCCCATCGAACTGAAGCCAGTGGAAGATGCCGTGATCGACGAGGAAGAATTAGAGGAAATGGGGGACGGTGACGATTCCTAGGCCTGCCGGTATGCCGGTGTCAACCGCACGACTCAGTCTCAAGCTCCTGACCGCGGTGTTCTGCTTGGTCGCCCTTCCCGTATTCGCCCACAAGATGTCCGCCCGCCCGGCTGCGCCCGCCTACCAGAGGCCCGACCAACCCTACGCCCTGATTTTCGGGACGGTGTGGGGGCCGGATGACTACCCGCTGTATGGCGTGAGAGTGAAGATTCGCCTCGCGGACCAGAAAAAACCGCACTGGGAGCTGTTTTCCGATCACCATGGAGAGTTTGCCCAGAGGGTGCCGGTGGGTCCGGCGGACTACCTGGTGTGGGCCGACTTGAAAGGTTACAAGTCGCCTTCCGGCAAGCAATTACATCAGGATGGAGAGGTCAAGGTCCACATCGATAAGGACGAGCGCCAAGACATCGGGTTGCATCTAAAACAGTAGGGAGGCAAGGGAGAGGCTTATGAATAAGCGCGTTGTCGTGGGTCTGATGCTGGTTTTGATGGGCTTGGCCGCAGCCAGCCTGCCCGCTTACGCCAAGGACAAGAGTGGCGACGCCGGGCGTTTATTGACCGGAAGAGTCGCCGACAAGCAGGACACTCCGCTTCCCGATTCCGTGGTCTACCTGGCCAACACCCGCACCCGCGCGGTGAAAACTTTTATCGTGGGCAAGGACGGAATGTATCGTTTTCCGGCGCTTTCCCCCAACGTGGACTACGAAGTCTACGCCCAGTACAAAGACCGCAAGAGCGATACGAAAACGGTCAGCCAGTTCGATACGCGTCCGACGGTGAATATCAATCTCAAGATTGATATGAAATAGAACTTTCAATGTGGCGCGGGCGCCCCGCCCGTGCGTCCCGGGTGATTGGTCCTTCAGTTCTTCCCCTTTTGTGCCACTGCCGCACGAGCAAGGGCGCTCGCGCCTACATTGGCAATTGCTCCGGGATGGGGAAATTCAGTAGCATTCTCTTGCCAGTTTCCGTATGAGCCGATCTGATCCGACGGGCGCGCTGCTTCTGGGGACGGGAGCGGGAGTCTGGATTTTCTTCAAGGGCTTCCGCGTATTTCGCGAGTTCAAGATCGTCGCCGACACGCCCTGCATGCCGGTCCGCAGCATTCCCATGGGCCTGGTGCAGGTGCGCGGGCAGGCACTGGCTGACCAACTGATCCCCAGTCCGATCACTCACACCCCCTGCTGCTTCTACCAGGTCAAGATCGAGCACTACGAAACCGGCGAGCATGGCGGCTGGAAGCACTATCGCACCGACATGGACGGCGCCAAGTTTTACCTGCAGGACCAGACCGGCAAAGTGCTGGTTGATTCCTACTCGGCGGAATACGATTTGCCGGAAAGTCCTCCCCGGGTGGTGGACGGCGCCCACATTGCGCCTCTCATGGGAACCGGGGCCAGCGATCAGGAACTGCTGCAATATGTGGAAAAGGCGGGCGCGAACCGGCTGGCGGCCACGATGGAGCACTGGCTGGACCAGAAGGGTCCGCTGGACGACCCCAAGCGGGAACAGGGCCGTCAGACGCTTCTGGAGATGGTCCGGATGGTGCCGCAGGTGGCCCGGGGAGGGGGCAGGATTCCGCCGGAGCTGATCGACAGGATTGCCGGGTCGCACCCGCTGGATGATCCCGAAAAAGAGCAGAAGCGGCAGATGTTTTTGCAGCATATCCGGGAGACGGGCGGCTTGTCCCTGCCGCAATCGTCGGCGATGGCCAGCGGGCGCTACCGGCTGCGCGAGGCTCTGATTCTGCCCGGACAGGAATATCACGTGACCGGGACTTGCGTGGAAAATCCCGGGGCGCGCGATGCTCACGACCGGAACATGATCGTCCAGGGGCAAAATGAAAAGACGTTTCTTATTTCCTGGAAGCCGGAACAGGAATTGCAGCAGGGGTTGCGCATACGGGCGCTGGGAATGGTGTTTGGCGGAGCGGCGCTGACGGTGTTTTGCCTGGCGTTGCTGCTGGGGCATTTGCATATGTACTAGGCGCGTTCGGGAAACAAACCCGGGCGCTCGGCTGCAGATTGGTTATAGGGGTCTTTCGACTGCGTGGCTGCTTCGCAAGCGAAGCCGCCACTTCGCTCAGGATGACAGAGGGGTGAAGATGGGCGTCAGCATTGTTGCAGGGGCGGTGATCTTTTTCGTGGTGGCGGGGCTTCTGCTGTACCTGATCATCATGTACAACGAACTGGTTCGGCTGCGGAATGACAACGACCGCGCCTGGGCGAATATTGATGTGCTGCTCAAGCAGCGGCGCGACGAAATCCCCAACCTGGTGGAGACGGTCAAGGGCTACATGCAACACGAGCGCGAAACGCTCGAATCGGTCACGCAGGCGCGGGCGGCATCGATGAATGCTGCCAGCATCGGGCAGAAGGCGCAGGCCGACCTGATGATGTCGGGGGCGCTGCGCGGCCTGTTCGCGGTGGCGGAGAATTATCCAGAGTTGAAGGCGAACGAGAATTTCCTGAAGCTGCAGAACCGCATTTCGGAGCTGGAGGAGCGCATCGCCGATCGGCGCGAGTTTTTCAACGACGATGTGAATACCTACAACACCCGAATCCGGCAGTTGCCGGAGGTGTTCCTGGCGAACCTGATGGCGCTGCAGCCACGGGAGTTTTTCAAGGTCTCGGACGAAGACCGGAAACTGGTGGAAGTGCGCTTGTCCTGATGCGGCCGGCGGCTCGCCGTCTGGATGGCTGCGCTCTCAGCGTGGCGTGGGATCCGGCACATTTCCGGAAGCGATTCTCCGCGAAACCGTTAACAACACGATCGCCGCCAAGAGCAGCAGCGGCAAGGCAAGTAATGTGTATAAGGGAGCTTCGGCAGCGCGGCGCGCCCAGTTCGGCGAAATAGCAAGGGAACACAGTGCCAGTGCCAGGGCGGCCATCCATTGCCACAGCTGCGAAGCCAGGGCTGCCTTTGCCAATGCTCGCGTGAGGAGGCCGCCTTTCAGAATATCTTGCCAGCGGCCTAGCAGAACCATTAAGGCAGGAATCAGCAAGAGCTGGTTATAGGCCGCGAGTTTGGGTAAGACGGCCAGGGTTACGGCGGCCGTCCAGGCTATGCCCAGCTTGAAAGTCTCCGAGCTTGCTTCGCTGCCTTTCCAGCGCCAGAGCAGAACAATCAAGAGGCAGATCAAGCCGAAG
This sequence comes from Terriglobia bacterium, assembly GCA_963734455.1. Classification (GTDB taxonomy): domain Bacteria; phylum Acidobacteriota; class Terriglobia; order Terriglobales; family Acidobacteriaceae; genus JAIQFF01. Next base: position 48,236 of record CAVTHC010000015.1, on the reverse strand, counting down.
GTAACCAGCCTTCCGGCAAACCGCGGCAGAAGCACTTCCGCGATCGGCAAATCGGCATCGGAAAGCTGATAGGCGCGAATGGCGCCGAGAAACCTGCCCAACCAGTGCGGGAGCGCGATCTCGGCAGCGACGATCAGCGTGGCCAGGGTCGCGCTGAAGCTGACGATCAGTGGGTAGCGTTTTCGCCATTCCCCGGCTGCCCAGAGCAGAGACCAGAAAACCATCAAGCCCGCGATTTCGGGCTTGATGGTCGACAGGGCCAGCAGGAAGCCCGCCAGCGCAAGCCAGCCGCGCGCGATAGACGCTATGGCGGCGGCGAGAAAGAAGATGACCAGCGCGGCCAGGTTCTGCTGATAGAACTCCATCACTGAGGGATAGGCGCCTGCAGCCAACACCATGCCAGCCAGCACCAGCGGAAGTCGCGGGTGGAAACCCAGCGCCTTCATCCATAGAGGCACGCTGCCAGCGGCCGCCGAAATCAGGAGCCAGCGAAAAATTGCCTGGGCTGTGGCGAAACTGAGGCAGGAGAAGGGAGCGATAAGGAAAGCGGCATAGAGCGGATAGTTGAATCCTTCCTGGGCGGTCGGATCGGAAGCATTTTGTGACTCGAGAGGGCGGCCGTAAAAGCCGGCCTGCACTTCACGCGTAATATCGCGACCGTAGGGGTCGCGATGATGAAGCAAAAGCTCACGCGCGCCATACCAGCGGGCGTACAAATCAGAATTGTTGCCCATCGGCCGGTGGCGCTGCTGTGCGGAAGCGGTGTTGGCCGGAGCGAAAATGACGACTGCCCAATACCACAAGCCGGCACATAGTACCAGGGCAGCAGCGAGCGCCCACCAGGTCTGCAGCGCGCGCGCAATTCGATCCGGCACGCGAACATTGTACGCGCGAGGAGATGGCACGCTGCCAAATCAACTATGTCTTCAGGAAATTCCCAGACGCCGGAAGAGCAGCGCCTCTAGTTGTTGTCGCCGCCGGCGCGCTTCCATGACATCAACTCGCCGATGGTGGAGCCGCCGGTGCTTGATACCGGTTGCTTGTAGGCCTCCACTTCGGAACGGGAAGCTTCTTCGCCCACCGCCTTGATGCTCAAGCCGACTTTCTTTTCTTCCGGATTCATCTTGATGATCTTGAAGTCGTGCTCGACACCCGGCTCGAGGGTTAGAGGCTGACCGTTGGCATCCACAGCTTCGCTGTTGTGGCAGAGGCCTTCGATGCCTTCGGCGATTTCGACAAAAGCGCCGAACGTGGCCACCCGCAGGACTTTGCCGTGCAGCACGTCGCCCACGTGATGCTGTGCGAAGAAAGTTTCCCAGACGTCAGGCTGGAGTTGTTTCACGCCCAGCGAAAGCCGGCGCTTGTCCGGTTCGATGGCGAGGACGATGGCCTTCACCCGGTCGCCCTTCTTCAACACTTCCGAGGGATGTTTGACGCGCTTGGTCCAGCTCAGGTTGCTGACGTGGACCAGGCCGTCAATGCCTTCCTCGATTTCGATGAAGGCGCCGAAGTCGGTGAGGTTGCGCACCCGGCCTTCGACGGTCGCGCCTACGGGATACTTGTCGTGCAGCGCGTCCCAGGGATTGGCCGCCAACTGGCGCATGCCCAGCGAAATGCGGCGCTCCTGCGGATTCACGCTCAACACCACGCAATCGACCTGGTCGCCGACGTTGACCAGCTTCGACGGGTGCTTGATGCGTTTGGACCAGGTCATTTCGCTGACGTGAACCAGGCCTTCGATGCCCTGCTCGAGTTCGACGAATGCGCCGTAGTCGGTGACGCTGATGACGCGTCCGCTGACGTGCGCGCCCACCGGATAGCGATGCGAAGCATCCAGCCAGGGATCAGGAGTGAGCTGCTTGAAGCCCAGCGAGACCCGCTGCTTGTCTTTATCGAACTTGAGGACTTTCACCTGGATCTGGTCGCCCACGTTGACCAGGTCGCGGGGATGGGTGAGGCGTCCCCAGGACATGTCGGTGATGTGCAGCAGGCCGTCGATTCCGCCCAGGTCGACGAAAGCCCCGTACTCGGTGAGATTCTTCACCACCCCGGTGAGGATCGTGCCTTCTTCCAGATGCTCCAGGGTCTTCGATTTCTTTTCGTTCTGTTCCTCTTCCATCAACTGCTTGCGCGAGACCACTATGTTGCCGCGCTTCTTGTTGAGCTTGATGACCGCGACTTCGATGGTTTCGCCCTTCAGCACGTCCAGATTGCGCAGCGGGCGCAGATCGGCCTGGGAGCCGGGCAAGAAAGCCTGGGCGCCGAGGATATCGACCGTCAGGCCGCCTTTGATGCGCTCGATTACGGTAGCCTTGATCGGCTTCTTCTCGTTGTGCGCCTTCTCAATCTCATCCCAGGCGCGCAGCCGCTGGGCCTTCTGGTGGGAGAGGTTGATGTACCCTTCCTCGGTCTCGCCCTTGTCGCGCATGACGGCGATCTCGTCGCCGGGCTGGAAGCGCGGTTTGCCGGAGGCGTCCATGACCTCGGCGATGGGGAGCATGCCCTCGGACTTGGCGCCGATGTCCACCACGACGTGGGTGGCAGTGATTTTCAGCACGGTGCCCTTGATGACGTTGTCTTCGCGGGCGGCTTCCTCGGTCTCGGTGGTGAAACTCTCGAGAGCGGAGGCGAAGTCTTCGGCGGCCGCGGGCTGTTTTTCGTCCAGATTCTGGGTTGAAGCGGCTGCTTCAGACTGGGGCGGTTGGGGGGAGACGCTGTTTAAGGTCGTGCCCTCCGGGGATTCCACGGGTCGCTCAGCAACTGAGGTCGAAGACGCGGAATCCAGGTTATGGGCGCTGTTATCGTCAGGCAAGTTTGATGGCCTCTCTCGGGTTTTCCGCGCACAAGGGTGCGGGGACGGATGCGGGGTGATTAGCGGACGGCTGGCGTTAGTCTAAGGTTGTGTTGAGCCCGCCCTGGCGGACGGACTGGAACAATCCCAGCGGTCGGACGTCTCTAAGCAAACCCGCGTCCAAAGGGAACACTTCGAGTGTAGCAACCGCTTCCGAAGGGTGTCAAACGGCAAAAGCAGCTTCTGGCTTCTAGCTTCTAGCCTCTAGCCTCTAGCTCCTAGCTCCTAGCCAAGACGAACCACGTAGGGCGGACGCCCTCGTCCGCTTAGTCGAGCGAAGCTCGACTACTTAGCCAGGAGCCAGCGGCTAGAAGCCAGAAGCGTTCTTCTGCTACTCTCGCCTGCCATGGACTACCTTTGGACGCCCTGGCGCTATGCCTACGTGGCCGGCATCGAGAAGAGCTCCGGCTGTGTGTTTTGCGACCTGCCGCGGGCCGGGGATGACGCCAAGGCCGGCATTGTGCATCGCGGCCAGCACTGCTACGTGGTCCTGAATGCTTACCCGTACACCTCCGGACACGTGATGATCGTGCCTTTCGCCCACCTGGACGAACTGCAGAAGCTGCCGGTGGAAGCGGCCCACGAAATGATCGACCTGGGCCAGAAGATGGAGCGGGTGCTGCGCCAGCTTTATACTCCCGACGGGATCAACCTGGGGATGAATATCGGCAAGGCGGCCGGAGCGGGAGTGGCCGGACACATCCACATGCACGTACTGCCGCGCTGGGTGGCAGACGCGAATTTCATGTCGGTGGTGGGAGAAACCAGGGTCCTGCCGGAAAGTTTGGCGACGACCTATGAAAGGATTAAAGGGGCGATGGCGGGGTAGGTGTTTGTGTGGGACCGGTCTTGTTGGTGTGGGACCGGGTCTCCGACCCGGTCGGGCGGCCCGAAGGGCCGCAATTCCGTGAATCATGCCAAGGCTGCGGTGCTTCGCACCGCCTGACCGGGTCTGAGACCCGGTCCCACACAGATATGGCTAGTCCAGCAGTTCCCGCATTTCTTTTTCGCCGATTATTTTTACTTCCAGCTCTCTGGCCTTATCGAGCTTGGACCCGGCTTCGTCGCCTGCGACTACATAGTCGGTTTTCTTGCTGACCGAGCCGGAAACCCGGCCGCCGGCGTCTTCAATCATCTTCTTGGCTTCATCGCGAGTGAAATGGGCCAGCGTTCCGGTGAGTACGAAAGTCTTGCCGGCCAGTTTGGTGCCGCGTTCTTTCTTTACTCCAGTCAACCGCAATTTCAGATCGTGCAGATCCTTCACCAGCGCCCGGTTCTTTGGTTCCTGGAAGAATTCCACAATGCTTTCGGCGATGCGCGGGCCGACTTCATTTACTTCCTGCAACTCTTCTTCGCCGGCATTCATCAGCGCATCGATGGACCCGAAATGTTCGGCCAGAAATTGGGCGGTGCGTTCGCCCACCATGCGAATGCCGAGGCCGTAGATCACGCGCTCCAGCGGAAGACTCTTCGACTCTTTGATTTCTTCCAGTACATTCTCGGCGGATTTGTCGCCCATGCGCTCGAGAGAAAGCAGGTCCTCTTTGGTCAGCTTGTAGATATCGGCGACGTTTTTCACCAGCTTGCGGTCGGTGAGTTGGGCGACCAGCGCGTCGCCCAGGCCGTCGATATTCATGACGCCGCGGGAAGCGAAGTGCAGGATGGTCTCGCGCAGCTTGGCCGGGCAGTTGGCATTCACACAGCGATGATCGGCTTCGCCTTCGGTGCGGACGACGTGGCCTCCGCACACCGGGCATCGTTCCGGCATGTGAAACGATTTGTGGCCGCGGGGATGGTCCTTATCTTCGATCACGCGCGTGACTTTGGGGATCACGTCGCCGCCGCGTTCGACTTCCACCCAGTCGCCGATCTTTACTCCCAGGCGTTCGATCTCGTCCATGTTGTGCAGGGTGGCGCGGCTGACCGTGGTGCCGCCGATGGGAACAGGCTTCAACGCGGCCACCGGCGTGAGTTTCCCGGTGCGCCCGACTTGCACGATGATGTCTTCTATTTTCGTGATGCCGCCGCGCGCGGCGTATTTGTAGGCGATGGCCCAGCGCGGGGCTTTTCCGGTGTATCCCAGCTCGTTCTGCAGCGCCGTGCGGTCGACCTTGATGACGATGCCGTCGATTTCGTAGGGGAGCTTTTCCCGCCTGGGTTCTTCCTGTTCGATGAAAGTCCAGATCTGGTCGAAAGTTTTCGCCAGCTTGCGACTCTTATTGACCTTGAAGCCGGCGGCGTCCAGGGCGTTCAGGGTCTCCCAGTGCCGGTTGAAAAAGGTGCGCCCGTTCTGCAGCAAGGCGTAGGCGAAAAAGTCGAGCCTGCGCTCGGCTGTAATGCTGGGTTCAAGTTGCCGGACGGTGCCGGCGGTGGCGTTGCGCGGGTTGGCAAAAGTTGACAGGCCTTTTTTCTCGCGCTCTTCGTTCATTTTTTTGAAGGCGGCGATGGGCATGAGCATTTCGCCGCGCACTTCGAAATCGACGGGAATCCCGGCCTTCTTCAGTTTGTCCAATGGAACGGAAAGCGGAATCGAGCGCACCGTGCGCACGTTCAGAGTAACGTCTTCGCCGATGCTTCCGTCTCCCCGGGTGATGCCGCGGAGGAGCTTTCCCCCCTCATAATGCAGGGCCAGGGACATGCCGTCGAGTTTGAGTTCGCAGACGTAGTCGATGTCGTCGCGTCCGCTGAGTTCGCGCACCCGGCGCTCCCAGTTGCGCAAATCGTCTTCGTTGTATGTATTGTCGAGCGAGAGCATGGGCGAAGAGTGCGGCGCTTTGAGGAAGCCTTCCCGGGGCTTGCCGCCGACGCGCTGGGTGGGAGAATCGGGAGTGATCAGTTCGGGATGTTCGGTCTCGAGCCTCTTCAGCTCGATCATGAGCCGATCGAATTCGGCATCGGAAATCTCGGGGTTGTCGAGTACGTAATAGAGATATTCGTGGTGGCGGATTTTGTCCCGCAGGGCTTCGATCTTTTTTTCGGTTCCCTTGGTCGCGGTGGGCATGACGGAGAGATTATATTCGGGAGTGGGTGGTGTGGGGCGGGCGCCCTCGCCCGCGAAGGCCTACAGTCAGAGTGAAAGTTGCCAAGTCAGAGTCAGAGTCAAAGTCAAAGTCAAAATCAAAGTCAAAAGCCGCGGGCGAGGGCGCCCGCGCCACACGGGATATGCAGATTCTTGAGACAGGCCGCTTGCTGCTGCGGGAATTTGTTCCGGGCGACGCCGATGCGCTGGCCGCGGTTATTTCCGACCCTGAGACCATGCGCTTCTATCCCGAGCCGCGGGATCGAGCCGGAGTCGAGTCGTGGATCGAGCGCAACCGGCGGCGCTACCGGGACGACGGCCATGGGCTCTGGGCCATGGTTTTGAAATCGAGTGGCGAGGTTGTGGGCGATTGCGGGCTGACCCGGCAGTCCGTGGATGGAGTGGACGAGATCGAAATTGGCTATCACCTGCGCCGCGACCTGTGGGGGCGGGGGCTGGCGCCGGAAGCGGCTGCGGCTTGCCGCGATTATGGGTTCGAACGGCTGGGCGCGGAACGGCTCATCTCGCTGATCCGGCCGGCGAATTTGCCTTCGCGGCGGGTGGCGGAAAAAATCGGGCTGAGTTTGTGGAAGGAAGTACTGTGGCGGGAGCTGCCCCACTGCGTGTATGTGATTCGCAGAGCCTGAGAAAATCGTCACCGGCCACGCGGGACAGGGCCTGTCCTGAGCGAAGTCGAAGGATGTCCTCACGTGTCCGGCGGAGCGCAGCTTCGCTGGGGTGAAAAGTCGAAGCCGGTTCCGCCGCGGTAAATCACCTTCGGGACTAAAGTCCCTCAGGATGACGCCCCTTCGAGAATGGCAACACCTGGGGGGATTTTCAAACTACACCTGGCTGTCACCTGGCGCGAATTCGTTTTCAGTACAATCCTTTTACTTCCATGCGCAAGGCCGCGCTTTTCTACAACCCGCTTTCTGGGCGCCGCCGGGAGCGGCGGCTGGCGGACGTTCGAGCCGCGCTGGCGGTGCTGCAGCAGGCCGGAATCGAGGCAACCGCCGAGCCCACGCGGGGACAGGCGGACGCGGCCGGGCAGGCGCGTCATGCCATCGCCGGGGGTTGCGACACCATCCTGGCCTGCGGCGGCGATGGTACGGCGCACGACGTCCTGCAGGGCATGGCAGGAAGCCAGGCGGCGCTCGGCGTCATTCCGTTGGGCACGGCCAACGCTTTGGCGCACGATCTGGGGCTGCCGCTGAATGCAGTGGGCGCGGCCCGGGCCCTGCTGACGGCAAAACCCCGGCGCATCGCCCTGGGGCGTGTGGAATATACGGACCTTGAGCGAAATCGCGGCTCTCGCTTCTTCACCGTCGCCGCCGGCATCGGGGCGGACGCGCATCTGTTCTACAAACTGAATCCTCTGGTTAAGGGCCACCTGGGCATGGCGGCCTACTATGCCAAAGCCACGCGGTTGTGGCTGACCCATCCCATGGAGAAGTTCGCGGTGGAGATGCACACGGATTCGCCGATCACGGTTTCGCAGATCGAGGTTTCGCAGCTGCTGTCGGTTCGCATCCGCAACTTTGGCGGCGTGCTGCGCGAGCTGGCGCCGGGGGCTGCGCTCGACCGCAACGACTTGCGTCTGGTGCTTTTTCGCACCCGCAGCCGTTGGGCTTATCTGCAATACATCATCAGAGGACTGGTAGGAGCGCAATGGAGCGTCAGCGGAATCGACTTGGCGCACAGCCTGAAAATAGACTGCCGGCACCGGGTTGATGCGACCGCGGATTCCCGCATCTTCGTGGAAGCTGATGGAGAGCTGCTGGGGACTCTGCCCGCCACCATCAGCATTGTGCCCGATGCGCTGGCATTGCTGTTCCCGTGTGGGTCGGACACTCCTGTCCGACGCCTTTGACTTTGATTTTGGTGTCTGGTAGCAAATTCCAAAAACCAAGTTCAAGATCAAAAGCGTCGGACACGAGTGTCCGACCCACACAGGCACTGCCGCGCTACAATAAAGTTTGGAACCCGTCACTCACTTTCTTACTGGGGCCTGCCTTGCCCGCGCGGGGTTCAACCGGAAGACGGCGCTGGCCACGGCCACGATGACGCTGGCGGCGGAAGCGCCGGATATCGACATCCTCGGGAACTTCAAAGATCCGGTCTTCGGCTTTGCCCATCATCGCGGCTTCACCCACTCATTTCTCGGGCTCCTGCTGGTGCAAGCGTTGGTGGTGGGGCTGATTTATGTCATCTGGCGCCTGCGCGGGCGCAAGATCAAAGATCCGAACCTGCCGCCGCGCTGGGGTTTGCTGTTTCTTTTCGCGTATCTCGCGGGCCTTACCCATATTCTGCTGGACTTCACCAATAACTATGGCGTGCGCCCGTTCTGGCCTTTTTCCGAGAAGTGGTATTCCTGGGACATCGTGTTCATCATCGAGCCCGTGCTTCTCATCCTGCTGATCGGCGGGCTGGTGTTGCCCGGCCTCTTCTCCCTGATCAACGATGAAATTGGAGTGCGCCGCAAGGGTCCGGCGGGGCGTCTGGCCGCGGTGGTGGCGCTCCTGGGTGTAATCGCGGTCTGGGGCGTGCGCGACTATGAGCACCGGCGGGCGGTCTATGCGCTCGATTCCCGGCTCTATAACGGGGCCGACCCGGTGCGGGTTTCCGCTTATCCGCGCTGGGTAAATCCGTTTCAGTGGTATGGCGTGGTCGAAACCCGCGATTTCTTCGCCACCATGGGGGTGGATTCTTCGGTCCCGGATGCCGACCCCGAGGGCCGCATGGAAATACGGCGGAAACCGGAAGAGACTCCGGTGACGCTGGCGGCCAAGCGCAGCGAACTGGGGCGGGTGTATCTGGATTGGGCGCAATATCCCGTGGTTGAAACGGAGCCGATCGAGTCGGGTTACATGGTTCGCTTCCGCGATCTTCGGTATTACGACTCCAACCAGACGCGCCGGGACCTCCTGGGCGCGAGAGTGGAACTGGACCAGTCTTTGCATGTGGTCCGCGAGAGCTTTGGATCGCGCAGCCGGACGCCGTAGGCCGGCTGGTGTCGTCGCGGGCAAACGACCCCATGCTTGACGCCGCGCCCGGGGCGGGCCACAATCATTAACCTGAGATTGTTGAGGTGATCATGCTGGCCTACCTGTTCCTGGCGCTTGCCATTGCGGTTCGGTTCATACCCCATCCCTGGATGTTTACCCCGGTCGTGGGGGCGTTGCTTTTCTTCGGAGCTCGCGGTCCGCGCCGCTACCTGTGGGTACCGCTGGTGGCGATGATGGCTTCGGATGTAGTGCTGACCAAAGTGGTGTACGCCTATCCGTTCGTCTGGGACCATTTCGTCACCTGGGCCTGGTACGCGGCAATATTGTGGCTGGGAACGAGGCTGCGGGCGAATGCCAAGCCGCTGCCGGTAATCGGCGCTGCGCTGGCCAGCTCGGTCTCCTTTTTTGTGATCAGCAATTTTGCGGTGTGGGCGGCGTACGATATGTATCCCAAGAATTTCGGCGGCCTGATGACCTCCTACACCCTGGCGCTGCCCTTCTTCCGCCACGCGGTGGAAGGCGACTTGCTATTTACAGCAGCATTCTTTGCGACTCCGGTGGTGCTGGCTGCGTTGTCCCAGGCGTTCGGACATAGCGACCACACGGCCGCGGCATAGCCCTGCCACAGACCACATGGGGACAGCAACCCCCGGCTGTCCTGCGGAGCGTAGCTCCGCTATTTTTTTTCTCGTTGCAAACCCCCTGTCGAGCTACGCTCGACCGGACAGCCGGGGGCGGCTGTCCCCACGTGGCCTCTGATGACTTCCGCACGAGCGGGGCGCTCGCGCCTACATTTTTCTTTTCTTTTTTCTTTTCTTTAGGCTGATCACCAACAGCCAGACCACCAATCCTGCTGCGACCACGGCCAACACCCATGGCCAATGCTCGCGGAACACGGTTCCGGAGATGCGCACAACATCGGGACCGAAGACCAGAGTGAGGATGGACAGCACCAGGAAGCGGACGAAACGCCCGGCAAAAATGGCCAGCAGGAATCGACTGAGCTTCATCTCCGAGACGGCTGCGGCCAGCGCGAACAGTTTGAAGGGCGTGGGGGGAGGCAGCATGGCGGGAAACATCAGGCTCCAGAAAGGATGCTTCTGGAAAGCCTGGTGAAACTTGTCAAAGCGTTCGGGAGAAATGCGCTTGCGCAGCAGTTCTTCGCCGCCCAGGTATCCGATCCCGTAAATCACGATGCTGCCCAGCGTCGACCCGGCGGCGGCCATCAGCACATAAAGCAAGAAGCGGGAACGATTCTGGTAAACGTAGGCCGCCACGATCGGGTCCATGGGCAAGCCCAGGGCGGCACCGTCCAGGGCGGCGATGGCGAAAACGCCCCAGGCGCCCAGCGGCTTCAGCAGTCCCCAGAGGAACGCGGTGTAGCGCAGGAAGATGTGCTTGATGGTGTTCAATGGGTAAGCCTAGCAGTTTACGCGAACTGTCCTAAACAAAGTGTGGGTCGGACACTCTTGTCCGACGCTTTTGACTTTGAATGTCCAAATGAGATTCAAGCCGCTGGAGCAACCGCATACCCCATCCAAAAACAAATGCAAAGGCGTCGGACAAGAGTGTCCGACCCCACACACTCATGTGTGCTTGGTATTTCCGCTTAGCAGCTCCAGGGCGTGCGGCAGCAGAGCAATAACGGCTTCGAGAGATTCGGCCGCGCCGCCGGGGCTTCCTGGGAGGTTCAACACTAACGATTTTTCGCGCACTCCGCAGACTGCCCGGCTGAGGGCCGCCATGGGCGTCTTCTTGGAGCCTTCGAAGCGCATGCGTTCCGCCACGCCTTCGAGCAGGCGGGCGCAGACGGCGCGGGTGGCTTCGGGAGTGACGTCGCGTTCGGCGATGCCGGTGCCGCCGGTGGTCACTACCAGGCGGGCCTTGGCAGCCAGGCGGATGATGGCCTGTTGAATTAGCGGCTGATCGTCGGCAACGATTTCGGTCGCGACGATGGCAAACTTCTGGCGCTGGAGGATTTCCGCGACCGCGGGTCCGGAGAGATCGGCGCGTTCGCCGCGGGCTGAAGAGTCGCTGACGGTGAGGACGGCCGCGGTCAGAATCTGACCACTCGAGGGCTCAGTCGGGGGCTCAGTCTTCGAGGAGGACATCTTCCTCTTCTTCCTCGGCGCCGCCTTCGTCGCGTTTCGATTCGTCCAGCATGCGCAGGCCTTCCATCAGCAGGCCCTGGGTGTTGAGGGTGGTGGTCTGCTTGCTGGTCTTGCCTTCGAAGTTAATCTGGAAACTGCCGCCGGTCCAGCTCAGGACTTTGAAGACGGCCTTGTCGCCGGTGAGCGAGCCGTAGGCGGCGTGGGTGACCTGGCCTTCGCTGAAATACATTTCGCATTTGTCGCGTTCGTTGGTGAGAGTGAGAGCGCAGCTCTTGCGTCCCATTTCGAGCGACTGCACCAGGTCAATCACATTCATCTGTGACAGGTTGCCGCGCAGCACGCCGTCGGAGGGCGCGGTCTTGGCCATTTTTTCCAGCGCAATCTTGTCGATCACGCGCTTGATGCGCTGGGTGGCTTCTTTCAGGAAGAAAGGCTTCTCGACGAAATCGTCGACCGGGTCCTGACTGGAAAGCTTTTCGCTGATGTCGGCCTTGCTGGCCAGCAGGATCACGGCAATGCCCGCGGTCTTGGGGCGGCTCCGCAAGCGCTCGACCAGTTGGTGGCCGTCCATTCCGGGCATGCGGTAGTCGCTGACCAGCAGATCGGGGGGATCGTCGACCGCTTTGAGCAGGGCATCGGCGGTATCGCTGGAGGTGGTGACGCTGGCCAGCGCGGTCAGCGCGCCGTGCAGCAGTCCGAGGACCATGGGATTGTCGTCCACCAGCAGGACTTTGACGTTATTCGGCATGGCAGGCTAGGTCTTTTTGCGGACCTTTGTTCGAGCCTTCTTTGGAACTCGGGTGTAGTTACCGCTCTTGCCTCCGGATTTGTACTCGAGCACGATCTCCCGGATTTCGATTCCCTTGTCCAGCGCTTTACACATATCGTACACGGTCAGGGCGGCGACGCTGGCCGCGACCAGGGCTTCCATTTCTACGCCCGTAACCGCCGTGGTGATAACTTTTGAGCTAATAGCGACGCCATTCTCGCACAGCCGCATGGTCACATCAACGTGCGAAAGCGGCAGGGGATGGCACATGGGGATCAGATCGGAAGTGCGCTTGGCCGCCATGATGCCCGCCAGTCGGGCCACTTCAAGGGGATCGCCCTTGGGGTTTTCAGGCAGCGCTTTCAGCACGGCGGGTTTCAGTGCGACGAAAGCGCTGGCTGCGGCCTCGCGTTTCCCGGCAGTCTTACCGGAAACGTCCACCATGCGGGCGCGGCCGGAGCGATCGTAGTGAGAGAGTTTGCGAGCCATCGGAAAAGCTATCTTACACGCCGTCAATGTGGGCGTGTGGGGCGGACACTCCTGTCCGCCGCTGTTTAATCTGGCCCCAGTGCTTGGAAACCGGGCGACAAAGCCCAGGATCAGAAACCAAAATCAAATTCAAAGGCGGCGGACAGGAGTGTCCGCCCCACACGAAGGCTGGCTGTCGCACATCATTCGTGGTAGTCAACGCATCAGGACTGGGACCCACTCGGCGGCTGGAATCTTCTCGCGGTCTGGGGAAACTACGACATAACAGTTGGCCCGAATCATGGCCGCGATGTCTCCCGATCCCTGCCATCGGGCTAGTTCTACTTCTGGGTTGGCGAATTCTCCGTACAATACTGCCGGGAGGAATCGCGTCAGTCCTGGCCTGGTTTTGATGTCGGACTTCAGGCGGGCATTCAGAAACGTCAATTTTCGCGGCGGCAGACCGGCCAGGGCTTCGAGAATTGGGCGGACGAACAGTTCGAAGGTCACCATGGTCGAGACGGGATTGCCGGGGAGGCCGAAGAAATAAACATGGGCTGGAGAAGCTGTCGGCAGTTCGCGGGCGAGTCGCCCGCGTCCACATGGGACTCGCCCGAATACGACCGGCTTGCCCGGTTGGATTCGGGCCCCGGTGAAGAAGAATTCTGCCTGGAGTTCGGCCAGGACCGGTTCGACCAGGTCGTATTTGCCCATGGAGACTCCGCCGGCGAGCAGGAGCAAGTCGGATTCGAGACCGTCGGCAATCAGTTCACGCAGGCGCGCGGGTTCGTCGGGAGCGATCGGCAGCAGGACGGGCTCTCCGCCGGCAGCCTGCACCTGCGCGGCCAGCGAATACGAATTCGAGTTGCGGATTTGGGTGGGCGCGGGCGGAACGTCGATGTCCACAATTTCGTCGCCGGTCGAGAGGATGGCGACTTTGGGTTTGCTGTACACCAGAAGGCGGCTTCGGCCCACTGAGGCCGCCACGGCGATCGCGGCGAAGTCGAGGCGCGCCCCGGGAGAAAGCAGCTTCTCGCCGCGCTTGGCCTCCGAGGCGATGGAGGCAATGTTGTCACCCGCCGCCACCGGCTTCATGACTTGCACCTGGCCGGCGGCGCTTGAGGTGTGTTCCACCATCACCACGGCATCGGCGCCCGGGGGCGCGGGAGCGCCGGTCATGATGGCCGCGGCCTGGCCGGGTTGTAGCGTCGAAAGGTCCTCGCTTCGAGCCCCCGCCTTGATTTCCGCGGTCACTTCGAGAGTGGCGGGGAGCGCGGAAAGATCGGCGGCCCGCACCGCATAGCCGTCGCGCATGGCGCGGGGGAACGGCGGAAAATTGCGGTCGGCGAATATGGGCTCGGCTAAAACTTGTGCGGCGGCAGCGGCTTCCAGCAGCTCCACCAGTTCCTTGCCACGAGGGCGCAGAGACGCGGCGTGGTCTTCGACCAGGTGACGGGCGTCCTCGAAACTGAGAATGAGCGAGGGCTCGGGTAGGGCAGCCATGCAGGAGATGATACGACAGGCGGCGATTGCAGGTGGAGGACGGGCGTCCCCGCCCGTCGGGCCCAGGACATTGCTCGACGGGCGGCACGCCCGTCCTCCACCACGTGATTTCGTGGCCCTTCGCGTATTGTCTCGGCTGGTAACCCGATCCGGTTGGCATTGAGCATCTCCGGCGATTCGAGGACAATCAGGTTACGGATTCCCGTGCCTTGGGGGAGAGCTGTGCTTTACCGACATGCGTTCGGAGCCTGGCTGTTGACGGCCGCCCTGGCTACGGCGGCCGCGGCCAAAGACATGGCACTCGTTTCCAACAAATCGAATGGCGTGTCTGAGGTCAGCATGTCGGAGCTGGTGAAGATCTGCAAGGGGCAGACCAACCGCTGGCCCAAAGGCAAACCGGTAACTTTCTTCAGCCTCAATCCCGCGTCGAGCGAGATGAAGATGGTGCTGGAAAAGGTCTATGGCATGTCGAGCGACGAGGTCAGCGCACTGATCGCCACCGCGAACCACGGCAGGGCGAACCACCCGGCGATCGTGCTGGTCAATTCTGACAAGGCCCTGGTGGAGGCGGTGGAATCGACGCCGGGCGCGGTCGGGCTGGTGGATGTGTACTCGATTACCAGCGGCATAACGGTGCTGCGGGTCGAAAGCAAGCTTCCGCTGGAAGCCGGATATCCACTGCATGGGAACTAGCCATCTGAAAACGAGCAGCGCCGCCGCGCCGGGGGCGGGACGCCCTCGGGACAGCCGGCAGGATGCCGGCGCGACTCGAGGCGCTGCATGAGCGCCTCTTCGACCGACCGGAAATCTGATTCGAGAACGTCGCGCCGCTTTCCTCGTCATACGCTCGATGTTCGCGTCTCCGTATACGCCTTTCGCGCAGGAGAGAGTATTTCGTTCTGGGGGCGATCGAGCGAACTGGGGGAAGACGGCATTGGCGCAACCTTGACCGGCGAACTGGAGCCCGGGGAAGTTGTCTCCATGGAGCTGCTGTTGCCCCTGGCGCCGTTCCCCATCAAATTCCGGGCGCTGGTGCGATATCGCGACGGACTGCGCCACGGCTTTGAGTTCCTGGCCCTGACCGCGGCCCAGCGCGGAGAGATCCGGCGGGTCTGCGAAACGCTGTCAGCCGGGACCTAGCCGGGCGCTCGCCGGGCCGGCAGGAATAAGTACGTTCAAATCAATGGACTTTGGTTTGTCGCAACCGCCGGACGCCATGCAACTTTTCCCGGCCAAATGCGTCCTACTTAACAGATACTAGAGGCCAGACATCCATAACGGCCGTTGGTGCGTAAACCTTTCAGGAGCTTCCCCTCATGTTGATCAAGAAGGCGGCCGATATTCCATCCTCGGAGATCACCCCGAAGAGCCTGTACCTGAACCGGCGGAAGTTTCTGGCCGGTACGGCGCTGGCGGGCGCGGCGGCGGTGGCGGCCGGAGTGGGCCTGCACGAAATGGCTTCGCCGTCGTCGGTGGCGCAGGCCAACACGAAGATTGACGGCATCCAGAAGAGTTCCTTCTCGACCAGTGAAACCATCACTCCTTACAAGGACGTCACCAACTACAACAACTACTACGAATTTTCGACTGACAAGTACGAACCCGCCGGCCTGGCCAAGGACTTCAAGACGCGTCCCTGGACAGTCACCATCGACGGCCAGGTCAAGAAGAAACAGGTGCTCGATGTGGACACGATCATCAAGATGGCTGCTCCGGAAGAGCGCATCTATCGCCATCGTTGCGTGGAAGGCTGGTCGATCGTGGTGCCGTGGGTGGGATTTTCGCTCAGCGAATTGATCAAGCGGGCCGATCCGCTGCCCAAGGCAAAGTTCGTGGAGTTCACCACGCTCCTGGACGCGCGACAGATGCCGGGACAGCGCGGCCGGGTGCTGCAATGGCCTTACGTCGAAGGCCTGCGGATGGATGAAGCCATGCACCCGCTGGCGCTGCTCTGTTTCGGCATGTATGGCGAAGTGCTGCCCAACCAGGACGGCGCCCCGCTGCGCATGGTGATTCCGTGGAAGTACGGATTCAAGAGCATCAAGGCCATCGTTCGCATTCGCTTTACCGGCGACCAGCCGGAAAATACCTGGAACCTTTCCGCGCCCAATGAATACGGCTTTTACTCCAATGTAAACCCGAATGTGGACCATCCGCGCTGGAGCCAGGCCACGGAGCGCCGCCTGGGAGAGTTCCGCAAGCGGCCGACACTGATGTTTAACGGCTACGATCAGGTGGCTTCGCTCTATTCGGGCATGGACTTGAAAAAGAACTTCTAGATCTGATGTGGGCGCGAGCGTCCCGCTCGTGCGGAGGCGGCACAGGCGCTGCCACACGAGCGAGGCGCTCGCGCCCACATTTCACAGCCTATGGTGCGATGGTTCAAACCCGTGGTGTTTCTTGCCTGTCTTGGGCCGCTGGCACGGTTGGGATGGAAGGCGTACATGGGACGGCTGGGGGCCAATCCCATCGAAGTCATCACCCATTCGACGGGCGACTGGATCCTGATATTCCTGCTGGTGACGCTCTCGGTCACGCCGGTGCGCAAGCTGACCGGGCAGCTGTGGCTGATTCGCTATCGCCGCATGTTCGGGCTGTTTGCGTTCTTCTACGCGGTGCTGCATTTCCTCACTTACATCTGGCTGGATAAATTTTTTGACGTGCACCAGATGTGGGCGGATGTAATCAAGCGGCGCTTTATCACGGTCGGTTTCACCGGATTCGTTCTGCTGATTCCGCTGGCGTTGACGTCCACCACGGGCTGGATACGCCGGCTGGGAGGCAAGCGCTGGCAGGTCCTGCACCGCCTGATCTACCTGAGCGCGATTGCGGGCGTGATCCATTATTGGTGGCTGGTGAAGGCCGATGTCAGCAAGCCGGCGCAGTACGGCTTTGTGTTGTCACTGTTGCTGGGGTATCGGGTGGTGGCATGGCTGCTGCGAAGAAATAGAGTTTTGAAGGCTGCTTCGGTTGTGTCCCCGAGGGCGGACGTTGCAGAAGGGTAGGCTGGTGGTGGCTTTAGCATTGGGTAGGACGGGCGGGACGCCCGTCTTCCACAACTCTAGCTGCGTAACTGTGTTAAACACGATGAGGACCCGTTTTTCTAAGCGCTGTGAAGGAGTAGTGCGGCTTACACTGCACATTTGTCTATGAAAAATTTGTATCTGTGCCTTGGCCTGGTTGCGCTCGTTTTCTGCGTGGCGTGTGGAACGAACACCGGGGGCGTCCCGGGATTCATTCCGAAGGGAAATTTTTCCAATGCCAGCCTCAGCGGGCAGTACGTCTACCAGATCGAGGGATTCGATTTCAGCAATCCCAATAACGTGGTTCCCTACCGCGAAGCCGGCGTATTTACCGCCGACGGCAACAAAGGGATCACCACCGCGACGGATGATTTTTCCGAGGGCACGGGCATCTTCACCACGGTCAGCACCGGCTCGTATACCATCTCCAACGACGGCACCGGCCAGGTGAGCTTCAACAATGCCCTGCTGGGGACCATCACCCTGGAAGTGACCATGGTCAGCGCGTCCAAGGTCTACCTGGTCGAGGCCGACAGGCTGGTGAACGCGGGCGGGCTGGCGGAGAAACAGGACTTGACGGCAATCACCGCGGCACCCAACGGAACCTTCGTCTTCCGCGAGCATGACCTGAACTCGAGCACACAACAATCCATTGCCAGCGTGGGCGCATTCACGCTTGCCGGCGGCATCGCCAGTAATGGAAATAAAGACGTGAATCTTGGAGGAACCTTCAGTTCCCTGACCTTTACCGGCTCCTTCAACGCGCCCGACCCGGCCACAGGACGCGGCACCGGAACCTTCACCGACAGCGCCCTCGCCACCTCCAGCTTCAATTACTACATTGTGGACGCCAATAACATCAGGTTTCTCGCCGGCACCACCAATGTCGCCGGCTCGGGGCGGGCCGAGCTGCAGAGTGGAACGCCCACGTTCTCCGGCAGCTACGCTTTCGGGAGCAAGGGCGACACCGCTTCTCTGAGCGGAGTCAACATGGCGGGCCGTTTTTCGGCCAGCGGCGGCAACATCACCTCCGGCGCGCGCGACTCGGTGCAAGACGGCAACCCGGCGACCAACATCAGTTTCACCGGGACCTTTACGCCGCCGGCGGCCAACGGACGCACGCTCGTGACCCTGACCACCGCCGCCAACAGCAACCTGGTGGTGTGGATGGTCAATCCGGCGCGCGGGCTTTTCCTGGTCAATGATCCCAACACCGTCCAGGACGGGAGCCTCGACCTGCAACAGGTTTCCACGTTCTCGAATTCCACCATGAACGGACAGTTTGGGTTCGTCATGGACGGATTCGACCTGGGCGGCGCGAAAGACCGGGTCGGCACGCTACAGTGGGATGGATCCGGAAAGCTGATCTTGAACGAATTCGCGAACGCCGCCGGGTCCCCCAGCTCGGCGGTCCTTTCGGGAAACTATTCGGTTTCCGCGAACGGTCGGACCGGGGCTTCGATCAGCACGGTGTCCAATAATCTGGTTTTTTACCTGGTCTCGGGCAATGACGCCTACATCGTGCAGAACGATTCTGGCGTGGAGCTCAACGGGACCATCAGCAAGCAGCAGTAGGGGATTTCAGATTTCAGATTTCAGATTTCAGATTGCGGATTTCAGATTTTCAGATCTCAGATTTCAGATCTCAGATTTCAGATCTCAGATCTCAGATTGCAGATGGCCTTGCCTTCGAATCTGAAATCTAAAGTCCGCAATCTGAAATTTTCCTCAGCCTCGTTCGAAGGCGTGCTTCTGCTCCAGTTCGGCGAGGGCGGCGCGCATGTCGGCCTCAAATTTTTCTGCCTGCGCCATGAGAGACGCATTGGCGGAAGCCCACTCGCCCTGGAGAGTCATCAATTCCTGATCGCGAAGTTTCTGGGCGACCTCGATCAGCTGCGCCGGAGAGGTTTCGAGGAACAGCGCCTCGGTGGGATCGCCAACCCAGACCGGACCGCCCGCGACTTTGGTCTGCCAGTAGACTTTGCGGGCCACCAGCAGCGCCACATTTTCCTCCGTGGCTTTGCCAAACACCCACTTGCTGCGTTTGAAATCGTAATAGCGGCTGGAGAACTGCACCGGGACCCGCTTCCCCGACTTCAAAAATTCAATCTGGCGGCGATCGACTTCCTTGCGCAAGGCATTGATGACCGGCGCCTCGATATCCTTCGGCTCCAGGGACGGCATGACCTCGTACACGGTGGCCGACAGATTGACCGACACCGGCGCATGCAATCCTGCAGAATTTTTCAGAGCGATGTCGGCGTGCAGGACCCAGAAATCTGCTCCCGAGGTGGACTTGCGAAACGGCCACTCCAGATGGAAAGACAGGGGCAGGCCGCTCAGGCAGACGTAAACCTTCTTTTCCTGCGGTTGGTTCGCTGGGATGGGGTTGTTCGTGGGGCTGCTCATGATGAGATTTGCTATTTTAACCGTCTCTGCTCCACTTTGGGCTTCAGGCCGGCAAGAAATTGGATTGGGCGCCTGTGGAATGTCTGCAAGCTCTGCTTAGTCTTACCACGATGACTTCTCTGGTTCATGCCGATTGTGATGCGGGCTTAGCCGAGCCTTGCTCGGCCTGGACGGGTCAGAGACCCGTCCCCTACATGGTCTGTGGTTTGGACAGGGCCAGGAGTTCCACTTTTCAGCGATTGCCCGTTGAACCGGGCCGGCAGTCGAGTCTCTGGGCGGCGATTCGTCCCACCTGTTTACTGGATCGGTTCGTGTTGAATGGTATGCCTGGACGGCGTCTCAAAATGAAAAAGGCGGCCGGTTTGGCCGCCTTCATTTCAACTTGGGATGCTGGCGGGAAACGCGGGCGAGTCGCCCGCGTCCACACGATACACAAACCCTTAGCGGCCGGAGGCTGCCGCTGCCGCCTGGGGGTGCATGGAGGCAATCTTCTCCAGCAGGGCGTTGATGCTCCTGCCGGTTTCGAGGGTGGCATCGACTGCGGGATGACCCTCTCCGTCGGTGTGCGTGACCAGGAGGCGGGTTCCCGGCTGGGATTTCTTGACCATATACGCCAGATGGTGGCGGTCGTTCTTGGTCAGGGTGGGGCCGAGAATCACCAGATCGAACTTTTCCTTCCGCAGGGTATCCTGCACCTGCTGGCGGCCTTCGGCCTGGGTGACGTTGTAACCCGCTTTTTCAATCGTAACCGACTGTGAAGCAAGGACTTCCGGGTCGCCTTCCGCGTACAAAATCCTTAGTTGGGATGAAGACTTCGAAGTGTTTGCCATAGTGGAGTTGGGCCGGCCTTTCTCTTCCCGGCTGACCTGCCACGTTAGCAATCCCCTGCCGCCCTGAGAACGTCACCGAAGACCAATGAGAAGTACACCGAAGACCATCGCCCGACCGGGGACATCCGCGGCTGAAGCCGCATCGGGGAACAGATCCGGCGATGCAGCGCTAAAGCGCTGCTCCACCCAAAATCAAGAATGCCGAACTTCGGCGACAGCCGGCGCTTCTACTGTCGCAGACCCATCCAGCGCTCCGAAAGTACGATGGAATTTCCAGGATTTTGCGGGTCAAAGCGGACGGAGGTGGGAAGTCCGAGACGGCAGGAGTGGAGGTTGATCAACTGGCGGAGATAGGTCACGTCCTGCGAAGCTTCGTAGGACACGCCGGCGACGTCGTACTGGTAAATCAGGAAAGTTGAAGGGCGCTCGAGGGTGCCGGGCATTTCCTGAACGTCGATCACGGTGCCGTCGGTGATGCGGCCGATGCGATCGAGCCAGGCCCGCCGCTCCCGCTCCAGGTCTTTCGCGGTCTTGGGCTTGCGGCGCAGCAGGAAGTAGGCCAGGGCCAGAACGGCGACAGCCACCAGAATCAGAGCATACAGACGAAATGAGATCATGATTTACGCGATCGGACAGCGGGGTGCGGCCGTCCCGCAAACAGAATAAGGCCTGAGAGAGAATCGGGGAAGTTGTTTCAATGTGGGCGCTCGCGCCTACATTTTCAGATTACGGGATTGCGCAGGGTGCCTATTCCTTCCACGGTCACTTCCATGGTATCGCCCGCGACGACCGGGCCTACGCCCGAGGGCGTTCCCGTGGGAATCAGATCTCCGGGCATCAACGTCATGACCTGGGAGATATAGCGGATGACGGCGTCGAGCGGGAAGATGAAATCCCGGGTGTTGCCTTGTTGACGGACCGCGCCGTTGACTCGGGTCTCCACCGCAAGCCCCGCCCAGGGATCGATCTCGTTGGTGACCAGAGGGCCGACCGGGCAAAAAGTGTCGAAACCCTTGGCGCGGGTGAATTGGCCGTCTTTCTTTTGCAGGTCGCGCGCAGTCACGTCGTTCACGCAGGTGTAGCCAAGAATGTAGGGGCGAACATCCTCGTCCGCGGCCAGCTGGTAACAAGGTCTGGCGATGACCACTCCGAGTTCGCCTTCGTAGTCGACGCGCTCGGAGATCTTCGGCCGGCGGACCGGAGCGCCCGGGGCCAGCAGTGAAGAGGGCGGCTTAAAGAAAATCAGCGGCTCGGCAGGAACTTCGTTGCCCAGTTCGGCGGCATGCTCGCGATAGTTGCGTCCCACACAGATGATTTTCGAGGGGCTGACCGGCGGGAGCAGCGTGGCCTCGGACAGCGAAACCGCGTCCATGCGCCGGGTGGGGAGGTCTTCGAGGTCTCCATCCGCATGTTGCGGCGGATTCATAAACATACGAGTGATTTGTTCCTGACCGCCCACGGACTCAACGAGACCGTAGTGAGGTGCTTTGCCTAACTGAAAACAGCAGTATTTCATGGGCTCTCTTCTTGATGGCAATCGGATATCAGTTCTCAGATATCAGTTCTCAGATATCAGTTCTCAGTTCCCAGCTTTCAGGATATCTCTTATCAAAAATTATCACGTTCCGAGTGGCTGAAAGCTGATGGCTGACCGCTTTATGGCACCTGCTCGCTCGCTTCCTCCGACTTGGCGCTTTCGTTGTTGCGACCATCGACCGCGGATACCGAGTAAAAATACGTTTTCCCCGATTGCACGTTCGAGTCACGAAAGGCGGGGATTTTTACCGGGTCGGAATTGAGTTTCACCGGGGGTTCGTTTCCCTCGCGCCGGAATACGTTGTAGCCGGCAAGGTCGGCCTCGGTGTCAGGAGACCACACCAGGTCGACGAAGGGAGCTTGCCCGACGCCGGAAAAAACCGCTTGCAGTCCGGCAGGCACGGCCGGGGGGAAAACGTCGTGGGCGAAAACCGGGACTGCAGGAGTGTCGTCGCCTTCCACTTCAAACTCGGGATTGCCCGGCCCGGAGACAACGGTCACGATCGTGGCGCGGTAGTCGTAATGCTTCTCCCACTCGAACGTCTGGTCGAGGAATTCAGGGGCCGCCTGAGCACAATCCGCCAGGTCGGCGTCGCTGATCTTCGTGTCGCTTCCCTTGGCCTCGGCGGGCTTGCCTTGCTCGCGGCGGTAGATGCGCAGTTTGTGCGCAATCCCGTCCGCGGCTGCGATGGCCGGCGGACAGTCCCATGAAAGCAGCACTCCATCGCTTTGGACACGGGCGCGAAAATGATCGGGCGGAGGCAGCGTCGGCGCGGAAGGGACCTGCACCTGGTTGGAGAGTCCGGCGCTGCGTCCGCTTTCGTTCTGCACCGACACCCCATACACGATCTCGGCGGTCGGGTCCTGCTCTTGCATCTCCGGCGAAAGAATGTCGGTGTAATTGGCCTCAACTTTTGCGGGCAGGACGCCTTTGTGGTCCGCTGCGGAGGCGGGCAAGGGAAATTGCGCGGCTGGAATTTCCGCGACCGGATTTTTGCAGTCTGCCAGGGGCACTTTCAGGCTTCTGCAGATGCGGGTCGCCCCCGGATGGCGCACGCTCTGGCGGTCGGTGGTCTTAGCGGGAACGGTCCAGGCCAGGTAAACTCTGTCGCCCTTGCGCGCCGCGCGCAGATCGGTGACCGGCTTGGCCAGCTCCAAAGCGGGCGGGATGGGAACGCCCGGGGCGCCGCAGGAAACCAGCAAAGCGCTGCCCAGCACGCAGATCAGAATATTCCAATCGGATCGCTTCATCGCGAGAATAGACAGGTTAACAGAACGAATGGAGATTCCCGGGCGGCTAGAGCACCAGGTCCTTGACGGCTTCGCGGAAGACGCGGCTGTGCTGATCGACATCGTCGGGATCGGTCTGCGGCGACATCAGCGCCATGTTGTGGAACGGAGTCAGCAGGATGCCGCGGTTCATGGCATACAGGTGCATGAAACGCTCCAGTTCGAAATCCATGGCATCGTGGGCCTGGGCGCCATTTTTGGGAGGGGTGGGAGAAAACTGATACTCGGCGCGGCAGCCCAAGCGGGTGACGTGCCAGGGCATACCAAAGTCAGTGATGGATTTTTGCACTCCGGCAGTCCAGCGCTCGGCGGGTGGAATCATGCGCGCAAAAGCGTCCTTGGTGAGGACCTTGGTCAAAGTGGCCCGCATGGCGGCGAGGGAAAGCGCGTTGCCCGCCAGCGTCCCGCCAATGCCTCCGGTATCGCAGTCTTCGAGGTTCTGGTCTTTGGCGATGGAGTGCGCCACTGCCTCGGTGAATCCGTAGGCCGCGCCCGGAACTCCACCGGCAATCGCCTTACCAAAAATGAAGAAATCGGGATTGAGATTTTCCGCGCGGGTGTAGCCGCCCGGCCCGGCACAAATGGTGTGGGTCTCGTCGATGATGAGCAGGGTCCCGAATTTTTCGGTGAGCTGCCGCAATGCCTGATGGTAGCCGGGCTCGGGATGCACGATGCCCACGTTGGTCATGACGGGCTCGGCCAGCACGCAGGCCACGTCACCGGGCGCGAGCGCCTGCTCCAGCGCCGCGACATCGTTGAACTCGACCACCCTGGTGGTGACCGTGGGATCGACCGGCGGCCCGATGTTGCCGCGGCGAGCCTGCGCGACGCCGTCTTTCAGGGTGATGAAACTCTCGTCGACCGTGCCGTGATAACACCAGTTGAAAACCAGGATCTTGGGACGCCGGGTAATCTGGCGGGCCAGCCGTATCGCGAAACGGTTGGCGTCGGTGGCAGTGAGAGCGAATTGCCAGTAGGGCAGGCCGAAGCGCTGCTGCAATTCTTCCGCCACGAAAATCGCGTCTTCGGTGGGCAGCATCAGGGTGATGCCGCGCTTCATCTGATCTTCCACGGCTTTTACGGTCGCGTAGGGAGAATGCCCGGTCATGGCGCCAGTGTCGCCCAGGCAGAAGTCGATGTAACGGAGACCGTCCACGTCATAGAAGTGGGAGCCCTGGGCTTCGCGGACGAAAGGCGGGAAGGCGCCGGCCCACTTGATCATCCAGTTCATGGGCACGCCGCCCAGCAATGATTTGCCGGCGCGTTCGAACAGCGCCTTGGACTTGGGCCGCTCATTCACGAAGCGCTGCTGCTCGCGCTGCATGAGGGACGCCAGGCGCTGCCGATCAATGCCTTTCATATCAGAACATCTTAACCACAGAGGACACCGAGGACGCAGAGAAAATCGTCGCTCCGCGTCCTTTGTGTACTCCGTGGTTAATGCCTTACAGGATGTACCGGGACAGGTCCTGGTCTTTCACGATATCAGCCAGCATCTTGCGGACGTAGTCGGCGTCCACCTTGATGTGTTCGCCTTTTTTATCGGGCGCATCGAAGCTGATTTCATCGAGCACGCGCTCCATGATGGTGTGCAGGCGGCGGGCGCCGATGTTTTCCGTGCCTTCGTTTACCCGGAAAGCGTAGCGGGCGATTTCTTCCTGGGCTTCGCGGGTGAATTCCAGCTTCACGCCTTCGGTTTCGAGCAGGGCGACATACTGCTTCACCAGTGAAGACTTGGGTTCGGTGAGGATGCGGATGAAGTCTTCCATGGTGAGCGATTGCAGTTCCACGCGAATGGGGAAGCGGCCCTGCAGTTCGGGGATCAGGTCGCTGGGCTTCGAAACGTGGAACGCGCCCGCGGCGATGAACAGGATATGGTCGGTGCGCACCATGCCGTAGCGGGTATTGACCGTGGTGCCTTCGACGATGGGCAGAATGTCGCGCTGCACGCCTTCGCGGGAAACGTCGGGACCGTGGCCGCTTTCGCGTCCGGCGATCTTGTCGATTTCGTCGAGAAAGATGATGCCGGAGTCTTCCACGCGATCGATGGCCAGGCGAGTGACCTGGTCCATGTCGATCAGGCGCTGTTCTTCTTCCTGGATCAGATACTCGAAGGCCTCGTTGACCTTCATCTTCCGCTTTTTGGTGCGCTGGCCGAAGAGGTTGGGCAACATGTCCTTGATGTTGACGTCCATCTCCTCGACGCCCTGGTTGGAGATGATTTCGAAGGACGGAAAATTGCGCTCGCGGACGTCGATTTCGACGGTGCGGTCGTCGAGCTTGCCTTCGCGCAACTGCTGGCGAAGTTTCTCGCGGGTGCGGCTCTGCGATTCATGGCTGGAAGAAGCGGTGGCCCCATCGAGCACCAGGCCGCCTGCCGATCCCTCGGCGGGGCGAGGAGTAGGCGGAGGAAGAAGAATATCCAGCAGGCGCTCTTCGGCGTTGAGCTCGGCCTTGTCGGAGACGTCTTCTAGTTTCTCTTCGCGGACCATTTCGATGGCGATCTCGACCAGGTCGCGAATCATGGATTCGACATCGCGTCCCACATAGCCGACCTCGGTGAACTTGGAGGCTTCGACTTTGAGAAACGGCGAGTTGGCGAGCTTGGCCAGGCGGCGGGCGATTTCCGTTTTGCCCACGCCGGTGGGCCCGATCATGATGATGTTTTTGGGAATGACTTCTTCCGCCAGGTCGGGGGTGAGCTTCTGGCGGCGCATGCGGTTGCGCAGGGCGATGGCGACGGCGCGCTTGGCGTCCTTCTGGCCGACGACATGCTTGTCGAGTTCGGCGACAATCTCACGCGGAGTGAGTTCGTCGAGAGCAATCTGTTCTTCTTCAGCGGCAGCGGGTAGGTAGATAGCCATAAAAATCGGACTTCGGACCTCGGGCGTCAGACCTCGGCAAGAAATTGCTGACGTCCGAGGTCTGACGTCCGACGTCTGAGCTTAGAGTTCTTCAATCGTCACCTTGTCATTAGTATAGATGCACATTTTGCCGGCAATCTTCATGGCTTCTTCGGCGATCTGGCGGGCGGTTAGTTGGGTGTGCTCGGCCAGGGCCTGCGCGGCTGCCTGGGCGTAAGGGCCGCCGCTGCCGATCGCGGCAATCCCGCCGTCGGGCTCGATCACATCGCCCTGGCCGCTGAGCAGAAAGGTCTGCTCCTTGTCGGAGACCAGCAGCAGGGCTTCGAGATGGCGCAGGAATTTGTCGGTGCGCCAGTCTTTGGCCAGTTCGACCGCGCCTCGTCCCAGGTTGCCGTGATACTGCTCCAGCTTCGATTCAAAGCGACTGAACAGGGTGAACGCATCGGCGGTGGAGCCGGCAAATCCCGCCAGGATTTTGTCCTGATACAGGCGCCGAATCTTCTTGGCAGTGTGCTTGATGACGCCTTCGCCGAGCGTGACCTGGCCGTCCCCCGCCATGACGACGGTGCCGTTGCGGCGGACCGAAAGAACTGTAGTGGAGCGAATCAGACGCTGGGTAGGCATGAGCGCAAACCTTGATTATAGCAGCGCTTTCGATGTGGGCGCGAGCGCCCCGCTCGTACGGCAGCGGCACAGGCGACGTGGGGACAGCCGCCCTCGGCGGCCCGACGGAGCGAAGCTCCGCTGCTTTTGCCGCAGGCAAGATCCTCAACGACTCTTCCCGGTAGGAACAGGACTCGTCGAGCTTCCGCTCGACCGGGCAGATGAGACATCTGCCCCTACGCGGTTCGTGGCGGTCCCCGCACGAGCGTGGGCGCTCGCGCCTACATTTTCTACTGCAGGGCGATCAGGGGCACGGCCAGCAGTGCGGCGCAGATGCCGACCGTTTTCCAGCGGGTGAATTGTTCGTGCAGCACGACTCGTGCCAGCAGCACGGTGATGACCGGATAGAGCGAGCTGAGCACGACGGCGGTATCCAGGCGGCCGGTCTGCTCGGCGCGGATGAAGACCGCGGTACCGGTGACGTCGAGGCATCCGGCGAAAAGCGCGAGCGCCGCCCCGGCCGGCTGCAAACCACCGCGCCCCCGGCGAAACAGGACGATGGCGGCCACGATCACCAGCGAGGCAAACCGCGAATGCACCGCCGACCATAGAGCAGAGCTGTCGCCGGCGCGATCGATGCAGATAAAGAACCCGGCAAAACCGACTCCGGCCAGGGCGGCCATGGAAATGCCGGCATAGTTTACGACCGAGCCGTCGGGCCGCGAGATCAGCCAGATGCCGATGCCGGCCAGCAGAAAGCCGGCAATGGGGAATACTCCCGGCAGGCCCTGGGTCATCATGGAAAATGCGGCGGGAATGGCGGCCCCGAGAACGGCCGATACCGGCGCGATGATGCCCATGTCTCCGCTGGCCAGGGTGCGATAAAAAATTGCCAGCGCGGTTCCGCCCAGCGCGCCGGCCAGCAGCGCCCAGTTTCGGCTCGAAGGCGAGGGATAGGCAGCGTGGCTGAGCAGGGCCAGCGTGAGCATCAAAGCGAAACCGCCGGCATGCGACAGCAGAGTGACGATGAAGGCGTCCGAGCGCCGGGAGGCGTAGCCCCCGGTGAAGTCGCTGGTGCCCCAGCACAGCACGGCCGCCAGGCTGAAGCCGACAGGAACAAGTTGTTCGGCAGAGACCACGGCTAACTTCCCTCCGGCGTTTTTCGCCCGGAGCACGAGAGTAGCACGCGATAAGATGTCGTGGTCGAGGCCGGCCCGGATCTGATTTCCGACCGGGCGGTTAAAGGCGAAGTTCTCTTACGACGATGGAGCCATCATGCCCGCTGCGTTAGTTCTGGGATTGGTCGGAGGGCTGCTGGTCGTGGCCTTTCTGGCCAACCGCGTCTTTGGGCTGACGCGAATCCCGGATGTGCTGGTGCTGATGATGCTGGGCATCCTGCTCGGACCCGTGCTGGGCCTGGTGCAGGCGGGCACGCTGGCCAAGACCACCAACCTGCTGGGAACCCTGGCCATCATTCTTGTGCTGTTTGAAGGCGGCCTGGAGCTTAATCTTCGCGACACCCTGAAGCATTTCCCCGGCAGTTTCCTGCTGGCGACCCTGGCCTACGTTTTCAGCACCGCGCTGGTGGCGGTGATCGTCTCCAAGGGTCTTGGGTTGTCGTGGACCGACGGCCTGCTGGTGGGGGCCGTGCTCGGTTGCACCAGCAGCACGGTGGTGCTGCCGGTGTTGCAGCAATTGCAGGCCGAGGAAGCGGTCAGAGTGACCCTGATGCTGGAAGCCGCTTGGGGAGATGTGCTGGCGGTGCTGACCGTGGGGCTGCTTCTCGGAATGAGCAGCCAGGGCGGGGCAGTGGCGCAAGGCCTGGCCCACGGCTTGATGAAACAGGTCGGGATCGCTCTGCTGTTCGCCATCCCGGGCGGCGTTTTGTGGTCACGACTGCTGCACGTGCTGTCCGAACAGCGTTTCTGGCAGGTGCTTACATTCTCGATCGTTCTCGTCCTCTATGCCGGGATGGAAGCGCTCGGGGCCAACGGTCTGATTGCGGTGCTGGGCTTCGGCCTGACCCTGTCAAATTTTCCCGGCGTGGATCCCGGCCTGGGGCTGACCTTGCCGGTGGCGCAAATGGCGGAGTCGCAGCAGGCCTTGCTCACGTTTCACTCCGAGCTGGCCTTCCTGGTGCGCACGTTCTTCTTCGTGATGATCGGCGCGGTCGCGGAGCTCGGCATTTTTCGCGAGCACCCACTGCTCATGGCCGGGACGCTGGGGTCTTTATTCCTGGCCCGCTGGCTGGCGATTCATTCCAGCCGCTGGGCGTGGCGGGGAATCGGGGCACACAACCGGGAATTGATTTTGTGGGTTTTACCCCGAGGACTGATCACGGTCGTCCTGGCCATCGAAGTTGCGAAGCAGCGGGGAAGCGGGATGGCATTCGTCCCGGGATTGGCATTCGCCGTCATTCTGATTACCAACGCGCTGCTGGTGCTGGCCAGCTTCCGGGCACAGCGAGCGGCCCCGGCTGCCGCCGCGCCTGCCGCGGAGCCTTCAGCCGACGTGCCTTTGGCCGTTCCTCCGACCCATCCTCGCCGGCGCTGGGTGCTCAATGCCGTCATGCTGTTCCTGCTGGCCGTGGGTGGAGTGGTGTTGTGGTATGGAAACCATTCGCAACAATTACAGCCGATGGGAGTCGTGCAGTGGATACAGAGGCATCTGCATCGCGGGAACTAATGTGGGCGCGAGCGCCCTCGCTCGTGCGGCAGCCACCACAGACCACGTGGGGACAGCCGCCTTCGGCTGCGCGGCAGAGCTCCGCTATTTCTCAAATTTAAAGCAGAAAGTCGAGCTTCGCTCGACTGGGCAGATGAGGACATCTGCCCCTACGCGGTTCGTGGCGCTCACCAAAGCGCAAAGCGCACGAGCGTGGGCGCGAGCGCCTACATGTCCTTGACGTGAGTGGCGATGTACCACTTGTTGCCGAAGGGATCGATCACACCGCCGCTGCGGTCGCCGTAAGGATGGTCTTGCGGCTCGGAGATCGACGTCGCTCCGGCACTCATCGCGCGTTTGTAAAGCGCATCGCAGTCTTGCACGTAGAGATAGAACATGGTCGGCATAGGTTGGTAGGGGCCCTGAGCTTCGCCCATTTCCATGTAGGCGTTGCCGATTTTCACCGTTGTGTGATGGATCACTCCATCGGGAGCCGTGTACCTGCCAAGTTCTTCGGCTCCGAAGGCAAGCTTGATGAACTTGAGGACCGGCTCGGCGCGCAGGGGATGAAGATATGGTTGCAGCGTAGGCGCCCCCTCCCATCTGTAACTGGCTCCCTTATAGGTGGCGATGTACCAGAAGTTTCCGGCAGGGTCTTTGACATTCGCGCTGCGCTCTCCATATTCCTGATCGGCTGGAGTGGTGAGGGATGTGGCTCCTGCTTCGAGGGCGCGAGCGTAGGTGGCGTCGCAATCGGGAACGTACATGTGGAAGGCGCTGGGCATGGGCGTACCGCGCCACTTCATGCCGGCTCCGCCGCCGCCCACCATCAGCATGGAATCGCCAATCTTGACTTCGCAGTGCAGGCCGCCTTCCGAGCCTGGCCCGCTGCGGAAGATCTCTTCCGCGCCGAAGGCCTTGGTCATGAAGTTAATCAAGGCGTCGGCATCCTGCGCCACCAGGTATGTGGTCAAGGTGGTATAGCCTTTCGGCACCGGGTCAACAGCCGGCTTCTTCCTGGGCTCACCCATCATCGCCCGGAAGCGGCGATGCATTTCCTCAACCGACATTTCTTCCTTGATCGTAAACACGCTCCACGGGTATCCGAAGGGGTCGATGAGATTGGCATCACGCCTTCCGTAGAACTGGTCCGCGATGGGGCGTTGCAGCTTGGCGCCGGCGGCAATGGCGCGCTCCGCGAAGGCGTCCACGTCGGGTACCTGGACGGCAATCGCCACCGGCGAGTTGCCGGTTGTCTCCGGGCTGTAGCGTCCGCCCTCGGGCCACTCTCCCGCCAGCATGAGGACGGAATCTCCAATCATGATTTCGGCGTGGGCGATATCTTTTCCAGTCTCGAAGCGGAAAGTCTCTTTCGCTCCGAAAGCAGTCTTGTAAAACTCGATCGCTTTGGCCACGTCCTTGAAGGCCATGCGGGGGGATGCAACGATGCGAACGGAAGCAGCAGTTTCTGTCATGGTTGCCATGGATGATTTCCTTTGCAGATCAGATTTGAGTCGTGCCTTGAAGTCTTCGCGGGGAAGCCGGCGCAGCTCGGCGGCGATGCGCAAGAGCGGCAGCAGCTCCGCATCACCGGATTGAAGCTTTGCGGCGGGAGCGGCGAGAAGCTCCGTAACGGCCTGGTCGAGCTGTTCGATCATTACTTTATCCGGCAGAGAGCGCTTAGGCATTGGCACCCTCCAGTCGGGAGCGCAGGTTTTGCAGCGCACGGAACTGCAGCTGCTTCACCGCGCCCTCGGTGCGTCCCAGGGCTTGCGCGATTTCGCGAATGCTTTTCTCCTCGGCGAAGCGCATTCCGATCACGCGGCGCTGATCGGCGGGGAGCTGGTCCACCAGGCGAAAAAGCCGGGCGCACTCATCCGATTCCTCGAGCTTGGGTTTCGCGCCCAGGTCGGGCAGATCGGGAAGTTCGTCCTGGCCGATCTCTTTCGTACCGCGTTTTGACCGGTCGACAATCATGTTGGCGGCAATCCGCAGCAGCCAGCCGGCGAAGGGCACGCCCCGCCATTCGAAACTGTGAAGATTGGCCAGGGCCTTGTGGAACACGTCCGAGGTCAGGTCCTGGGCCGCATCACGATCGGGCACGCGCCGGGCGATGTAGCCGTACACCCGCCCGAAATTCAGTTCGTACAGCTCGGCAAACCGGCTGGGGTCTTTCTGGGCAGCTTCGACCAGCAGGCGATCGTCTCCCGGAGGCGAGCCGGAGGCTTCCTGCGGGGGCTTTTTCGCTGCCGGTCGTCGGACGGCCATCGTGCCTCTAACTATATAAACTTTCGCGGACGGAAAAGGTTACGGGTGAAAATTTCATATCCGTGTAATGTGTAGATTGCCCGGACGGAGACCTTTTTTGATCGCCGCCACGACCACGTAAGGGCGGACGCCTCGTCCACCCAGCGGAGCGAAGCTCCGCAATTCGTGTGGCGCACAAACCGTCGAGCTTCGCTCGACTGGGCGGACGAGGGCGTCCGCCCCTACGCGGTTCGTGCGCTCCCTCGCGTGGTAGAATTTGCAGACTTAAGCGTTCCTGCGAGGACCCAGGTTGATTGAACTCGCACCCTCGATTTTGGCGGCGGATTTCGCCCACCTGGCGGACCAGGTTCGGGCTGCCGCGGCCGGCGGCGGCACGGTCGTCCACGTGGATGTGATGGACGGTCATTTCGTCCCCAACATCACGCTGGGGCCGCCCCTGGTGAGGTCCCTGCGCCAGGCGACCGATTTGCCCCTCGATTGCCATCTGATGATCGAGGACCCGGACGCAGTTCATCCCGGAGTTTGCCGCGGCCGGCGCGAACTGGATTTCGGTGCACCAGGAAGCTTGCGTGCATTTGAATCGCACCCTGCATCTCATCAAGGACCACGGGTGCCAGGCGGGTGTGGTGATCAATCCGGCAACGCCGGTGGAGACCCTGACCGAGGTGCTGGACCTGGCCGACTATATACTGGTCATGTCGGTGAATCCGGGGTTTGGAGCGCAGAAATTCATCCCCGGGGCGGTGCATAAAATCCGCCGGCTGGCCGATCTCAGGACGCAGCGCGGACTGGGCTATCGTATTGAAGTAGATGGAGGAATCGACCTCAACACCGTGGCCGCGGTGGTGCGCGCCGGAGCAGAAATTCTGGTGGCGGGCAACGCCGTCTTCGGTAAAGGCGATCCAAAGGTAAATGCGCAGGAGATGTTGAAGGCTGCGGTGGAGGCCACGCTGCAGAAAGTCTAAGTGTCAGTCGTCAGTCGTCGGTCGTCAGTCGTCAGCAAACCTAGATTCTGCTGAGGACTGACGACTGACGACCGAAGACTGTTTTCCGAGGTCCTCTAATGTCGCGTCGTATTCCGGTCATTCTTCTGCTGGGCGTGCTGGCGTTTGCCGTCGGCTGCACCAACAAGAAGGTCAATAATCCGTTGGCCAACGTGGGCTCCAAGCAGCCCGATAAGGTCCTGTTCGACCGGGCCATGGATGCCATGAAGCACAATCGCTTCGATGTGGCGCGAATCACGCTGCAGACCCTGATCAATACCTATCCGGATTCGGAATACATTGCCCGCGCCAAACTGGCGGTGGCGGATTCCTGGTACGCCGAGGGCGACTCGACTTCACTGGCCCAGGCGGAAATCGAGTACAAGGATTTCGAGACCTTCTTCCCCAACATGCCGGAGGCGGCCGAGGCGCAGCTGAAGATTGCCAACATCCATTATCAGGAAATGGAAAAGCCGGACCGCGACTACACCCATGCCATGCGGGCCGAAGAAGAATACCGCCAGCTGATCCTGCAATACCCGGACAACAAGAAAGTGGTCGAAGAGGGCAAGAAACGCCTGCTGGAAGTTCAGGAAGTGATCGCGGAGCGCGAATACCGGGTGGGGCGTTTCTATTATCTGCGTCAGTCCTATCCCGCATCCATTGCGCGGCTGCGGTCCCTGATCGACAAGTATCCCTTGTACAGCAAGGCCGACGAGGCCCTGTTCCTGCTGGGGCAAGCCTACGAATCCGAGGTTGCGATCGTGCGCTCCAAGCCTGGCAAGGAAGTTGACAAAACGCGCCTGATCGACGACTTCACCAAGAATGCGGCGGATGCCTACTCCCGCATCCTGACGCGATATCCGCTGATGGACCGGAATGCGGACGCCAAGGCGCGGCTGGAGGCGTTGCATCAGCCCATACCTCGGCCGACCAAGGCGGCGCTCGCCCAAAACAAAGCAGAAGAAGACAGCCGGCGGGAAGCCAGCGCGGTCGCCAAGGTGATGGGCAACTTCCAGAAGCACCCGGATGTGTCCCAAGCCGTCAGAGTCGGAGAGCCCACCTTGGTCGATCCGGAAGTAGTGAGCGCGACGTCAGTGGTGCAGGAGGCGACGCGTGCCATGATGGGCAGCGCGGCCCCGGCGGGCAACGGTTCGGTGGCCGTCGAGACGGTGAGTAAGGGAGCCTTGCCTCCGGACCAGGCGGCGCCCCGTTCCGATGCGCCCGCGCCCGAAACCGCCGCCACGCCGGCGGACAATCCGGCGGCGCCGGCCGATGATTCCAATGAACTGAAGCCCAACGTGGCGGCCGACCCGAACGAACTGAAGCCTAATGTCGACAGCGGCGCCGCGCCTGTGCCCGCGCCCACCCAGGTCAACGAGATTGACCCCGCGACCAGCGGCCAGGCCGCGGCCACGGGCGGCAAGACTGCCGACTGCAGCCTCAGCCACGGCCGACGACAAAGAGGTTGACGACGCCATGTCTTCGAGCAAGCACAAGAAAAAGAAAGGCCTACGCAAAGTCGTCCCTTTCTAGGCGAATAAATCTGGCGCAATTTCAAGTGGGATCGCACCCTCTTAAGCAACCCAGAGGCCGTTGCACCCACTCGTCACTGACCAGTGGTAACCTCCTTACTCTCTTCTTGTCATTGACTTACGATTCAGCACCAATTAACTTCAGGCTGTCTCCCCCTCACCAGAGGATACCCCTTGGCGCGAAGAATACTGCTTGCCGACGATAGCGTGACTGCTCAGAACATGGGCCGCCGCATCCTTACCGATGCCGGTTACGAAGTCGTCACCGTGAATAACGGTTCAGCGGCGCTCAAGAAGATTGCCGAAACCCGGCCGGACATCATCGTGCTGGATGTCTACATGCCGGGCTACGGCGGCCTGGAGGTTTGTCAGCGAGTCAAGGAAGCCGCGGAGACCGCGCGAATCCCGGTATTGCTGACGGTGGGGAAACTGGAGCCGTTCAAGCCCGAAGAAGCGCGCCGCGCCGGGGCCGACGCTTTCATCGTCAAGCCCTTTGAAGCGACCGAGCTGCTCACGGCGCTGACCAAGCTCGAAGACAAAATTGTGGCCGGGCCGCAAGCCCAGAAGTCCGGCCGTTTTGCCAAGGCGTTGGCGGCGGTCGAACAGTCCGCCGGTGAGCGCTTCGGCGACAAAGAAACCGGCTGGAAAACTCGCCTCACCATTCCGGGCCCAAATCTCAAGCCGCCAAGCGAAGCCGAAGCGCCTGAAACCATTGCCGGCCCCGCCCGCGATTTGGATCGCGGCGAAACGGCGCCGGTGGAAGTGAAGGGGTTTGAGCGTCCCATTCCGGCGGGCTTGCCGGCCGATATCACGCCGGAGGAAATCGCCGCCATCACCGCTGCGGCAGCGTCTTTCGACGGCCAGAGCGTGCAGTCAACCGCGATCCCGGAGCGTCGGCTCCCGAAGCTGCCGCCAGCATGCAGGCAGCATCCGCGGAAACAGCCGCCGTGCCGTCGAGCGAGCCCGAGGTTCCGGCTGCGACGCTGGCTTCCGCGGCAGAATTGGAGCCGGCGGCTCACGTCGAAGCCGTCGCGGATCCCGCGCCGGTAGCGGCTGAAACGGTTTCCGAAGCGGTCAGCGAAGCGCCGAAGCTGGACGAACCCGCTGCAGCAGAATTGCCGGCAGCCGCCGCCGAAACCGGTTCCGCGCCTCAAGCTGCTTCTGAAGCGCAGGTTCACCAGGCGGAAAAATCCTCAATCCGCGAAGCCGAGGTCATGGCGGCGATAGCTTCTTTAGCGCCGTCGAACGGTCATGGCAGCGAGAGCGTACCGTCTGCGTCGACCATCGAAACGAGTGAAGCTGCTGCTGCCGTCGCGCATTCCGTAGTCGCCGCCGAAGCGGGCGCCACCGGACCGCGCTGGATCGCCGAATTGGTGGCAGTCACACTGGAAGAATCGGCGCCGACGCTCGAACAGGAAATGGAACAAGCGGCTGCGGCCAGAGTCGCCGCCGAAGCGGCCCGCAACGATTTTGCAGCGGCGGCGGCAGTCGAAGCTCAGACTCCGGCTCCGGTGGTTGAAGCCGCTGAACCAGCGATCGCCGAGGCAGCGAGCGTCACGGACGCAGTTGCCGCCACCGAACCGGTCCCGAACCGTGGTTGTGTCGGAGAGCGTGGTGGCCCAGAACGTCACCGCAGAATCCGCATCTGTTCAAACCGCCGAGCCCGAAGTCGCGAAACCGGAATCCGCGTTCGCCGCCGCCGCGGCCGCCGGCTCGACATCGGAACATGTGTCCACCGTCGAAGCGGTGGCTTCGGCTGCGGTGTCGCCCGAAGTCTCGGAAAGCGCGCCCGCGGCAAGCGTGGAGGCCGCCCCGCAACGCGAGGCGGAACTGGCCGCCGCCTGGCAAAATTGGAAGCAGATACGCGAATCGTTCGTCAGCGCGCCGCCTGCGGTGGCAGAGGCGCCGGCCGAGACCTCCGCGGCCCAGGAAGAACCGGAAGCGAACGCCCAGGCTGAGGAAGCAGAAGTAGAGACCGTCGAGGTCGAAGCCGCCCGCAGCGAGGCTCCGGGAGAATCCACGGCCATCGCCAGCATCGTCGATACCATGCTGGCAGAACTGCGGCCCAAGCTGGTGGAAGAAATTGCCAAGAAGATGAGCTCGGAAAAGAAAGAAAAAGAAAAAGAGAAAGACAAGAAGAAGAGAAAGTAAGCCTGCCCGATCTCCGTCATACCCCTTTTATATCCACCACCGACCACGTAGGGGCGGACGCCTCGTCCGCCCTGGTCGAGCGCAGCTCGACAGGTCCTTGCATGTCGCGAAGACAGCGGAGCGGCCGCTGGGCGGACGAGGGCGTCCGCCCCTACGTGGTTCGGGACGACAAGGACATGCGACTCGTGGAGACAATCGCCCGGACCTCTGAAGCTCATTGACATGCCCTCGAAATCCGCCTAAGATTCGCCCGACCATGACCGGTTAGACCGTCTCCGGCGACCCCGTGGTTGGAAAATCCAGACTGCCGTGGGATGGGCGTTGGGGCCCTGCCTGCGCGACCGAAGTCGCGACGTTCGAGCGTGCCGTGAATTGTCTGTCGGAACCCTGCAAGTGACCTTTGGCTAGGTAGATGCTAGATAGCGACCCTGCGACGGCAGGAGGTTTGGCTATGGCTGCAAGGGCTGATGCCGATCACCACGGATTCGAATGGCGTACTCTCCTCGGCCCCACCCACGATTGGCCAATGCCAGCCGAGGCGGACAATAGAGCTGCGCCACCGGGAACTTCGTCCGAGAGCTGCGAATTGTGCGGTGGGTCCATCGCGGATGGCAGGCCATTTACGACCAATTCGGCAGGGGAAAGGCCGATGCATCTCGCATGTTTGGAAGATCCGGTACCCGTCTCCGCGGAGGCTCGCCCGGCGCGAAGGACCTGGGCGCATTTGTTGCATTTCGGCAGGGGCCAGGTAATAAGTCTCCGCTCACGGCAGCGCGAATGAAGCGATGGGAGGAGGCGAAAAGAGTGAACCGAAACGATAGCGGCCTAACCGTTGGGTTAGCGTGAGCGCCATCGCCATTCCCAACCACGAAGCGCCTCCCATCGGGTCCAGCTGGAAGGTTGTCTGGAATCCGCGAGTTGAGCGGCGAATGAGGGCGTTAGAAACCGATTGATATTTTGGCCCGCGAACTGCACCCATTCACGAAAGCAGGGCGGAATTCGGGTTCCAGCCTGCCGGGGGCATTCGCCGAGGTGGATCATGGAAACACAACGTTCGGTTCGCGCGTTGGGGCAAGCCTGGTATCGAAGCGAATGTTGGTGGCTGCGGTTCGCGCTGGCCGCGATGCTGGGCTTGACCGGCCAAAGCGCTTACCCGCAGGACTGTCCCGGATGCGCCACGGAAGCGGTTATGGAAGATCCTGTGTCCAGCGGGGAATGGCTGCTGACGAAACAGGTGAACGAAGTCAGTGTCATCTTCATGGCGGCGCGCAAGGGCAAACCGGCCGCCGACCTTTCTCAGAACGACATCACGGTTCGGGACGACGACAAACCGCCCACCGCCATCCTGGGATTTCGCACCGAGCAGTCTCTCCCTTTGCGCGTGGGCGTGGCGATCGATACCAGCAACTCGGTAACCTCGCGATTCCGCTTTGAGCAGGCCGCGGCCAGCGCATTTTTCCACCAGACCGTGAATCGAGAGAGCGACCTGGGCTTCGTGATGGGATTTGAAAACCATCCCACGGTGACGCAGGACTTCGTCGGCGATCCAGATCAGCTGTCCCAGGGAGTGGAGCGGTTGAAGATCGGAGGAGGCACCGCGCTTTACGACGCGGTCCGCGCCGCCTGCCAGAAACTGCGGAACCGCTCGGAACCGGACATGGTGGCGCGAGTGCTGGTAGTGCTGTCCGACGGCCAGAATAATGCCGGCGTGGTGACCCTGGAGCGGGCCATCGACGCCGCCCAGGAAGCCGAAGTCACGATTT
This sequence comes from Terriglobia bacterium, assembly GCA_963734455.1. GTDB lineage: Bacteria > Acidobacteriota > Terriglobia > Terriglobales > Acidobacteriaceae > JAIQFF01. The sequence goes on along the minus strand of CAVTHC010000015.1, from coordinate 10,591 downwards.
ACGCCATCAGCACGAACTACGCAGCCTACGACCCGGCGAACGATTTCGCCGCCCAGGAGGGCAACTCCAGTCTGCGCAAGCTGGCGGAGCAGAGCGGCGGGCGCGTACTTTTCCCCAACACGCCCAAGGACGTGGCCAAGGCTTTCGCCAAAATAGAGGAGGAGTTGCGCAGCCGTTACGCGGTTTCCTACAAGCCTTCCGAGTTCACGCCTGACGGCCACTATCGGACCATCAAAATCGAAGCGCGGAAAGGGGGAGATAAAGTGGAGATCCGCGCGCGAAAAGGATACTTCGCCAGGGCCGCGTCGTCGCTCAGCGACGGTCCCGAGGAGGAAGTTCGCGAGTCGTCCCCCCGGTAGGATTGTCCGGGCCTGCCATTCCCCGCAGAAAGTCATCGTGGCGGATCGCTCAAGCTGCACTAGAATGAGTCGTCGCGTGCAGGAGCGGTCAGAGCCCTCGTGAGTTCGCGCCAGGGAGCAGCCCCATGTCTTTGGTCATTGAGAATCTTCCGGAGGCGATCCGAACCACGAAACAACAGCTGCGAGCCGCGCTGCCCCAATACCAGCAGGTCTTCCGCGAGGTCGAGGCCGAGATGCGGCGGCGGGTGGAAGAAATTATCTCGGAGCGCGAAGCCGGACGCGACGTGATTCCCGTCGTCCAATACCCGGATATTGCGTCGGGAAAGGTCCTGGCGGAGCTGGTCGCGAAGATACGGTCGCGCGGGGCCTGCGTGGTGCGCGGCACCTTCCCCCAGGAAGTCGCTACCGGATGGGATGACGAAATCGCCGCATACGTCGAAAGGAACGACCTCGACGCCAAGCTGGCGAATCGGGCCGAGGACAAGTACTTTGGCACGCTGGCCGCGGCCAAGCCCCAGATCTACGGAATCTACTGGTCGCGCCCCCAGGTCGAAGCACGGCAGTCGGAGGCGCTGACCAATGTCCGCGTTTTCCTGAACAAACTGTGGCAGGCGGAGCACGAAGGAGTGCGTTACATCAATCCGGACGAGACGCCGGCTTACGCCGATCGCATCCGCCGGCGGCCGCCCGGTTCGGCATCGCTGGGCCTTTCGCCCCACGTGGACGGCGGCTCGGTCGAGCGCTGGCTCGACGAGAATTTCCGCAAGGTCTATCGGCACGTGTTCGCGGGCGACTGGCGGAAGTACAGCGCCTTCGCCGCCGCCTTCCGTCCCCAGGTGCAGGAAGTGGAGTCGCCCGCGGTGTGCTCGATGTTTCGCACCTTCCAGGGCTGGACGGCGCTCACCCGCCAGGGCCCGGGAGACGGGACCCTGCAACTGATTCCCATCGCCGAATCGATGGTCTATGTTCTGCTGCGCGCCATTCAGGACGATGTGCCCGAAGATGACCTTTGCGGCGCGCTGCCGGGAAGAGCTCTTTCGATCAACGACCAGTACCATTCGACGCTGGTAAAGGCGCTCTCGTCGATCCCGCTGATGCAGCCCGGGGACACGATCTTCTGGCACTGCGACGTGGTCCACGCCGTCGAAAACGAACACCGGGGAAAGGGCTACAGCAACGTGATGTACATCCCCTCGGCCCCGGGCTGCCCCAAGAACAGCACCTACCTCGAAAAACAGGCGCTGTCTTTCCTCTCGGGAAAGACCCCGCCGGACTTTCCCGCCGACAATTTCGAAGTCAATTTTGTGGGGCGCGGCACCGTGGCAGATTTGAACGAACGCGGCCGTGCACAGCTGGGAATCACCGAGGTGCCGGCCAGCGCACGATAGGCCGAGTTTCACTGGCATCAGCTTTCCCGGCGCCGGGTGCCGGTGGTGTTTCAATCTGAGGCTGGCTGGCCCGCCGTTTTCCCTGGCGGTGTTTCAATCTGAGGCTGCCCCACGCTTGCGCTTTGTGCAAGGGTGGGAGCGAGGATGCGGCAAAGACTACTCCACTCTTGCTTTTTCCGGGTCGGGCAAGCCGAGCGTAAGCTCTGGTTGGCGGAAACGCTGTGACGGATGAACATCTCCCACCCTTGCAAAAAGCGCAAGGGTGGGGCAGCCTCAGAACGTGCCAGAAGGGTGGGCCAGCCCGCCCACTACACCTACGACACCCTCAACCGGCTGAGCAGCCTGAATGACTTCCAGTCGCACAACTTCACATTCAGCTATGACGCGCTCAGCCGCCGCACCCAGCTCACCCGTCCCAACGGGATCAACACCAATTATGCCTATGACAACGTTTCTCGCTTGCTTTCGGTGCTGCATCAACTCGGCAGCAGCACCCTGGATGGGGCCAGCTATACCTACGATTCGGCGGGCAACCGCACGGCCAAGACCGACCAAGCCAGTAGTGTTACGTCCAATTACGGCTATGACGCGATTTATCAGCTGACGGGGGTGTCCCAGGGGTCTACGACCACGGAGAGCTACACGTATGACACGGTGGGCAATAGGCTGTCGTCTCTGGGCGTGTCACCCTACGCGTACAACTCGTCGAACCAACTGACCTCGACGCCGAGCACGACCTATACCTACGACTCGAACGGCAGCACGAAGACCAAGGTGGACTCGTCCGGCACGACCACGTACAACTGGGACTACGAGAACCAGTTGAGCAGCGTGGTGCTACCGGGCTCGGGCGGCACGGTGAGTTTCAAATATGATCCGTTCGGGAGGAGGATACAGAAGAGCGCGCCGAGTGGGACGGTGAATTACTTGTATGACGGGCCGAATCTACTGGAAGAGGTGGACGGTTCCAGCAATGCCTTGGCCAGATACACGGAAGGCCTGAACGGGGACGAGTGGTTGGCGGAACTCCGGTCCGGAACGTCCAGCTACTATGAGCAGGACGATCTGAGTTCCGTCAGTTCTCTGAGCAGTTCTGCGGGGGCGCTGGCCAACACGTACAGCTATAACTCGTTCGGCAAGCTGTCCGCTTCCACCGGAAGCCTCACCAATCCGTTTCAGTACAGCGGCCGGGAGTTTGACTCAGAGACGGGAATCTACTACTACCGCTCCCGCTACTACGATCCCGGTTCTGGTAGATTCTTGGGGGAAGATCCGGTCGGCTTTCTGACTGGGCCAAACTTCTACACCTATGTGTGGAATCAACCTCTTATGTATTCCGACCCGACCGGGCGTAATCCGCTCGTCGGTGTCCTGCCCTGGGCTGGTGGCCTAGGGGGAGAGGGTGCGGCGGCCGCAGGGGCTGTCGGGGCGGGGACTGGGCTGGCAGTCGTTGGGGCTGGAGTTGCAGGCTGGGGCATCGGACGGGGCATAGGGCACATTCCGATCGGCGATGGGCAGACTGTAGATGACGCCGTTACAGACTCGTGAATCCACAAGCTGCTCGTTTGAATGAGGTCGAACACAGACCATCTAACTTCCTTCCCAAGGAGCTATTCGGAAGGTGGGAAGGTTGGTATCGTGAGACAGATGAGAAGGAGTGGAAACCAACAGCGCATGAAATCCAACGAGCTGATAACGACATTACCGCTGTGGCCTATGGCCAACGCAATGAATCAAAGAGCATCTGCGTACACGTGGAGAGAGATAAACATTCCAAAATAAGACTAATATGGACGTATGATTCGAAGACGCTCGTAGATTCATATGGGAATATTCCCAACCACATCGGGACGCATTTTGCAGAATTTCGAACTACTGAGACTGGCACAACCATGGAAGGTAAGTATTTCAATGATCGTGAGCAGGAAAGCAACCCAACAGCAACAGCAACAGCAACTTCAGTGCCTCTCTTCTCTGTTTACTAGTTTATCAAGCGCTCTGAGCATGCTTCTTACCCTCTTCCCCCCGCTGGTTTGACGGGTTAGGAGGTAGGAGAAAAAAAGTCCGTCCTCCATAGTAACTAATTAGCAAACTCGGGAAATGGGGCGCGATGCGCCTGGCGCGGGCAAGGGCTGGCACGCATGCGGGAGCGATGGCAGGGTGGGCGCGGGGCGGTCGGAGGCCGAGACCCAGGGGCATTTGCGCGGCCACGCAGAGAGAAATTAGCGGCTTAAATATGTCGCGACGATGGCGCCAACCCTTAACTAGCAGAGGCGGCCTTATCGACGCCGAGTTCACTCCGGATCAAGTTGATCAGAACTGGGATATGCTCTTTGATGATTTTGGTGAGTTTTGCTACCTCTCCGGGGTTTCTTTCATCCAACACATGGTGCAGTACAGTCCTAAATATTTTGGCAAGATCCTCAAGTTGCTTCGCCATGTCCGTACTGCACACAGCCTCGACTTGAATGACCGCCTTCTCTAACAGATCGCCAGCGATTGAATATTTGTCGACTGCGCTGTCTTGTAACTTCATGTACGGGACAAGTTCTTCGGAAGACTTTCCTTGTCGCACTTGGTAGACAGAATTAACCAAAATCACCGCGATTCGTGCCTGAGAAACCTGCTCAAGAGCATTCAAAAGTACTTCTCTCTTGAGTTCCCATTGTCGTTGCCGGGACCACACTTCATCTGATATTGACGCCTTGATTTCCTCTTGCGTTTTTGTCACGGCCGCTACTTGGTCGACAATCTTCTCGATGTCCTCGTGGGTAGCAAGGTTTTCACCTTTCTTTGAGGCGTATGCCGAGGTAAGTGACCTCAAATAAAGAACCAAAAGAGCGATTACTATTGCTAGCGCTATGTTCGCGAATATCAGGATGCCATCCATGGCCCGCAAGTCTATCCCCATCCTTTTGCAAACGCCAGCAGAGGTGCTTTGCTTTTTCATCCGGGTTCCTCCTGCCAAGCCAATTCCGGGCTGAAGGCATGACGGAGGAGTGCGCGGGGACTGGGCTCTCAGGGTGAACGCTTGGGCAGGTTTATGGGTTGGCTGAGTATGCTGCAGCCACGAATGTTTCCAGAGTCTTCACAAACTCTTTGCAAAGAGTCACGATATCCTCCTGCGGGCGATCTGCGAAGAAGTATCGAATAGAGATTTTAGTGGATTGAATGAGGTTCTCCGCCGATGGCAGGCCCGAATCGTGTTGATATTTCAAATTCCCATGTGGGTTTCCATTGTCCAAGTCAGACATGTGATCGAAGGTCTGAACTGAAATGTGCCCACTGTCTGGCCTGACCGATAAGTCGTGAGTAGAAATGTCGCGCAAGTTCAGCAGGTAGTCGTAACGATCACGATCTTGGGCAGGGAGTTGACCAAGGTAGCCTAACATCCAAGACTGCATGAATAGGATTCCCCTCTGCTGAGGATTGTAAACACGTTTCAGAGGACCTCGTGGTTCTTTTCCTAAGAATACCGGGACAGTTCTAGCCGCTCTGAGGAAATCGTTAAATCGGTCAATAAACTTGTCCGCTTCGTTCGGATCGATAATGCGCTCAAGATCAGTAAGTGAATTCTTGACGTGTTCAAGACTCCTGGCTGCCGCTCCTTTTGGTGTAGATCGTCTCTGCCTCGAATTCATCGCAGATGTCCTTTCATCAAGTATCTCGCGATTCTCGTGCGGACGCTCGGACCGCGAGTGCAATCCCGGGGCAGCGGACATATACGGGACGCGACCGAGGTTACACAGTCAGCTAGCTAATCCAGAGCGCGCGCGATCAGCCTTTCCCCCAAAATACTGATCTCGGCCGCCTGGCTCTTCCGGGCCATTACAATTCGGATCCGAGCTTTGTATCTTACTTTTTAGATCGGTCGCTGGAGCGACAGACTAGGCCACTGTTATTTTCCTGTCAAAGCGTTTCAGGAGATCTCAAAATGGCGCCCTTTCGATCCTTCAGGATAAAGTCCCTGTTGGCATTGCTCCTAGTTGTGCCGTGTGCCAATGCCCAAATATCAAACGTTGAAGCTTGCAACCGTGGGCGATACTCGTGTGATCGCTCCAAGCTCACTGCTTCCGAACTTGCGGTCGTGACGGAGGCGGAGCATCAGCGCAACGTCGAAGCTTGTAACTTTGGGCGATACTCATGCAATCGCTCCAAACTCTCCGTCTCTGAACTTGCAGTTGCGGAGGAAGCGGAACGTCAGCGCAACATCGAAGCTTGTAACTTTGGGCGATACTCATGCAATCGCTCCAAACTCTCCGCCTCTGAACTTGCAGTTGCGGCAGAAGCGGAACGTCAGCGCAACATCGAAGCTTGTAACTTTGGGCGATACTCATGCAATCGCTCCAAACTCTCCGCCTCTGAACTTGCAGTTGCGGCAGAAGCGGAACGTCAGCGCAACATCGAAGCTTGTAACTTTGGGCGATACTCATGCAATCGCTCCAAACTCTCCGCCTCTGAACTTGCAGTTGCGGCAGAAGCGGAACGTCAACGAAACATCGAAGCTTGCAACTTTGGGCGATACCCGTGTGATCGGTCCAAGCTCACCGCCTCTGAACTTGCAGTTGTCGAGGAAGCGGAACGTCAACGCAACGTCGAAGCTTGCACTTTTGGGCGATACTCGTGCGATCGCTCCAAGCTTAATGCATCAGACGTCGCCGCGATCGCCAAGAACCCAGCGACGCCTACAGCAACGGATAGCCGACCCTCGCTCTGTGCGGAAAATGGATCCTGCTACGGAGATCCTAACGTCAATGGAGTACCCAAGACCGTCCATGTGAATGGCTACTATCGTAAAGATGGAACGTACGTGCGAGGGTATTACCGCAGTGCGCCGGGCACGAATCCACCCAGGCGGTAATGAACCCACTTTCTCCGGCTTAAAGGGCCCAAACTAGTTTGCCTCCCCCAACCTAGAGAGATTCAACTTGGCGGTCGAATTTCGGGCCTTTTTCGTTTTCTGGAATAATTACTTTCACCTGGTCACAATCCCATACCTTTCATGCTGTAATACCGGCCTCCGAGCGGGTGAGCGCGCAAAAACGTTCATTGCGAAGGAGGAAGAAAAAGGAGTGTTAAGACATGGCGCGGAACGTTTTCTACAGTTTTCAATATGAAACCGACAATTGGCGGGCTGCCCAGGTTCGAAGCATGGGCGTGATTGATGGCAACGAACCCTGTTCCGACAACGATTGGGAGAGTGTCACGAGCGGTGGCGATCCCGCTATCGAAAAATGGATTGCTAAGCAGCTTGAGGGTCGAACGTGCGCGGTTGTTCTGGTTGGCACCGGAACGGCGGGAAGAAAATGGATAACGTATGAAATCCAAGAAGCATGGAATGGGGGGAAGGGCGTTGTTGGGATTCGGATCCATAATTTGAAGAACCAAAAGCAGATGCAGTCCTTGGCGGGTGGCAACCCATTCGACTACTTACACTTTGTCAAGAACCCCACGAAATACCTCTCTTCGGTTGCTAAACTCTACGATCCACCGTATACCGACAGCACAAGAGTGTATGCATTCATTAAGGCCAATCTTGAGTCATGGATAGAAGAAGCAATCGAGATACACGACAAATGCGTAGTCTGAGCTTGGACATTCCGAGTCGATATTCGTTAGATCGATCGGGGCTCAATACCCAACAGTTCACGGAATAGGTAGAGATACCGGAGATCTTCAATCAGCTCTCGTCGATGGGGCATGTGGCGGTCAAACAGAATGCGCGCTGCAGCGCCGGTAGAAGCAATCGGATACGCCGGCTTGGTTGGGTGGATCTTTCGAAAGATACTGTATTCCTGCTCCACTCCTTCCATACCGCCGATAAATATTCCCGCAGCAAACTCCTCGCTTTCAATCATTGCCGTCCGCATTTTCGCCAGGCTCGCATCTCGATCTTGTTGAACCGCATCGACAAGGACCAAGTGTTCAAACGCTCTCACCTCAGGCGGAAAGCTGCGCTCAAAGAAACGACTTTGAAAGAGCACCACATGAGATGCGACCGGTAATCCCTTATTGAGGATCAACAAACGGACCATCGGAGTGATTGCTGGGTGACCACCGAATACAAGTCTGCCCTTTGGTATAACGGCGGAGACGAGAGCTCTAATTGAGTCCCGGATCGCAACTTGATCGGCAGTGCCAAAATACTTCTCGTGGCGATATGGTGGGGGGAGGGGAATGCTGGCTGACAGAAAGATAGACAGACTCATATTCTACTTCCGAGCCATGCGACAGAATCTGCGACTTGCACACTCTGTACGCTAAGTTTATGCCGGTCCAACCACTTTAAGTGCTCCAACCATTTCCGCTGAACGCCCCTCTCGTCGTATAGAAGAATTACTTCAGAATGTTTTAGCGGATGACGACTCACTATGTCCTCTACTTCCTGATACCGAACTGAATCCGGAATGCCGACGGTTGGGACGACTGCGACAAAGGTGCCCGATTTAGGCTGTACAGTTAAAAATCTGTCCGGCTGCACGTGTGCGGTTAGCCCCAGACGGGCTGCATCAGCGCAAAACTCTTGAACAAGATAAGTGTGACGTGCGGCAAGAGCCCTTGCCCTCAGCGATTCCACCTCCGTTATCAGCGTTTCAACCATAGTGCTATCTAGCCGAGCATCCGCTCCCAAACTGTGCGACGTTTCAAAGTCATCTTCGGTTAGCATTACCGCCTTGCTGAAGGCAGCCGTCGCCTCCACGCGATTGTGCGGCCACACTAGCTGAAGGGTTTGAATGCTTGTGGAGTTGGCCCGTGCCAGCTCCGCTGTAGTCCAACGGCTTGCCAAAAACCCTGGTGAGTCGAGAAGGACAATAACATCAGTGTCCGCTAGGCGATGCCACAGTACGTCTTGAAACTGTTCTCCGGGGCGAATGCTGACCGTGTCAAGGAAGACGTCAAACCCGTGCTGATCCAACGCCTCATACAATTGGATTGCAACTCCTTGCGTTTCTGTCCGGCGGTAGCTAATAAAAAGCCTTCTGCTTCGACGTAGAAGGCTCAGGCCTTCGAGCAACACTGCAGCGACGCGCTCTAGTTCCGAGTCGTCCTCACTGAGTTCGATACCGTTGATTCCCCTTAGTTCATCGAAGACGAACGAAGTAAAGCGGGCTAAATCCTTAACTACGGGTAGCACCATGATTCCACTGTTGACCAGATCTACTATGCTGGCTACCCTCGCTGGGTTTTCCGATACGCTCAGAAAAGCTCCGACGGTAGGGGCTTTTGGATCCCGAGAGGCAACCGTTACCTCATCAAGGAAGGACACCATACTAAGGTCCATTCCGAGCTCCTGCAGCTTGGTCGCCAGGGTTTTCTGCAGTTTATGAGAGAGGTCGTCCCGCCCCCATTTGCGAAGATATCGCAATCTGATATTGCGTCACTACTCACCTCGAATGGTCGACTGTACGGAGCTGCTAGCAAGGTCCAGATGTTGGGGCATGCTGTTTGTGAATCTTTTAGGCAGAACAGGTTTCGTTTCAGCTTCCAAGGGATCTGGTCCGAAACAGAGCTATATACTCACCAATCTGCTTAAGAAATGTTTCTCGAGTCGTTTCGTTGCAGTTCTCGACCAGCGCAAGAACCCATCGCGAGCTTCGACGTAGGGCCCCATGTCGGATATGTTCGGTTGGTAGCAGCCCGGGCGATGTCATCCGGCGCCAACCTGATTTTGTCCATTCTGTGCGTGCTGTCCTTCGAATTTCGGGCGCCATCTATAAGGCTACTGATATCGGCGTTTGACCGATACACAATCAACATTTTAGGCGCCAACGTTCTATATTCAACCGCAAACCCATGCAGACGAAAATCTTCTGGGCGAGCACCCTCAAAGGCTAACTCTTCCGCGACCGCGTTCTTCAGAAAAAGATATAGGTCTGGTCTTCCATCATCCGTAAAGTGAGAGAACGGACCCCGGTGATCTTTGCCGTGCATGAATTCACCTATGCCTGCTTCCCAAGCATCAGGGTACAACTCCGTGTAAGGAGTACGTTCCCGAAGAAGGAGGAAGTTGTCGCTACTAACGACGGCCATGTGGATCGCAAAGTGTGATGGGAGCATAAGAGGAGCACTTTGTTGAGTCATATCAAGGGCCAAGGCGTTCTCGAATGTCATTCTTCGAACCTGCGTCAATGCGTGTGACCACAGACGAGCCTGAATAGCGACGTAATACAGGTACTTGATGGGTAATAGATGAGCTCTAAACTCTCGTCCATGTAAAAACTCAATCCCGGCGAACCTCGCTTGAAGGCCCCAGGACTCGTCCGAGAGCGTTTGATACTTCGTAGGCTTCCTAATGGCCCAGTCTTCGAGACCTGCCCGAGCTAGATCGGGCAGGATCTCGTCATAACGCAAATAAAGGTCATCGTTCTCGTGATAAACCAACTCAAGATCATTTATAGTGATCCCGCCGCGTGGAAAGGGGAGTACCCATGCGCACTCGGTGTCGCAAAAGGGATATATCTTCGGGAGACTGACAGTGTTGGTTCCACTGTGCCAAGGCCTGTGGCGGGTCCTCTGGATCTTCAGGAGTACTCTTGGGGCGGTCTGCTGCCGTCAATGACGACTCAGCATGTGAAGCACCTTGCGTATCATCCAACAATTTGCGAATCGTGTAGTCTGCGATCATTTCAGCCGAAAGGTTCCGAGCGTCGAGGTAGCCACGGGTTTTAGGGATACCGGGGACTTCCAGATCGTCGGTCTTCACTGGCAAGATGTATTCAGATCTCTGTGCGAACGCTCTGCTCAAAGCTGCGCTCAGTTCGTGCCGTGTCCAGTCACTTTCAAGGTAAGCGCTAGATGTGATGATGATGCAGAAGCGCGCCTTGTGTTGGTAGACGTCGTCGA
>CAVTHC010000014.1:0-140072 GCA_963734455.1 Terriglobia bacterium | reverse complement strand
GCGGCTGCGGCTTTCGTGGCAGAGGCCGGCTTGTCGGCCAGCATTTTGCGGATCTTGCGGCGGAGGTCGGCGGGAGTGAAGGGCTTCTGGATAAAAGATACACCCGGAATCAGCATGTCCGAGCGCACAAACTCGCCGCTATAACCGGTCATGTAGAGTATTTTGGTTTCGGGACGCAGGGCGCGGACTTGTTTGGCCAGAGCCGGACCATTCATTCCCGGCATGATGACGTCCGTGATCAGCAGGTCGATCACACCTTTTTGCTGGTTGAGGATGCGCAAAGCTTCCTGGGCCTCGGGCGCCGACAACACATTGCAACCGGCGACGTTCAAGGCCTGGCAAATCAGGTCCCGCAAGGGTGCGGCATCTTCGACCACGAGTATGGTTTCCCCCGAGAAAGGCGCTTCGGTTGCTTCTTTGCCGGGCTCGACGACGGTGCATGCCTGGGCCTCGGCAGGAAGAAAAATCTGGAAAGACGATCCCCGGCCCGGAGAGCTCTGGACTTCGATGTGGCCATTGCTCTGTTTCACGATTCCGTAGACGGTCGCCAGGCCGAGGCCGGTCCCCTTGCCCACGGCTTTTGTGGTGAAGAACGGTTCGAAGATGTGGGCCTGGGTCTGCTGGTCCATGCCGGTCCCGGTGTCGGTCACTTCCAGCAGCACGAAGCGGCTGGGCGAGGCCCCCGGGCCCGCTTGAGCGGCCGATTTCTCCACATTCTTGGTCTGGATGCGCAGCGTCCCGCCGTTCGGCATGGCGTCGCGCGCATTGACCACCAGATTCAAGATGATTTGTTCGATCTGCCCCGGGTCGGCTTTTACCCAGTCCAGCTGGGAATCCAGAACAAACGAGAATTGGATGTTCTCCTTGATCAGGCGGCGGAGCATTTTGTCCAGATTGCCGACGGTCTGGTTGATATTGAGGACCACGGGCTCGACCACTTGCTGGCGGCTGAGCATCAGCAGCTGGCGGGTGAGCGAAGCCGCGCTGCTTCCGGCCTGCTTGATCTGCTCGAGGCTGCGGCGATCCGGGTCCGGGAGATCGTGGCGCTCCAGCAGCAGATCGCTGTAGCCATTAATGACGGCAAGCAGGTTGTTGAAATCGTGAGCCACGCCGCCCGCGAGCAGACCGATAGCTTCCATTTTCTGGGATTGCAGCAGGAGCTTTTCGGACCGCGCCAGGGCATCCTGAGCGCTAGCCTTTTCCGCCTCGGCGCGATTGAGCACGAAGGCCAGGACCCACACTAGGGCCATAAACAACACCATCTGGCTAACCACCAGACATGCGATGTTCAACCGCACGTCGCTCGAAAACAACCGGCTGTGGATGCACACCGCCCCCAGTCCCGCGGGGACAAGCGCGGCCACGGGCAGCAGTCTTCGGGCCAGCCAGCCGCCGGGATAGGGATTGGTCAGCACCGACATCAGGCCCAGATCAGGACGGCAGAAAAGAATAGACAGAGAGCCGACCAGGAAGCCAGCGCCGGTGTGCAGGGCCATGGAGGTGTACTCGATAGAGCCATACAACAGGGGCACGCCGTACAAATATCCGATGATGGCGAAGATCGCGCCCACTCCCGTGGCGGCCGCCAGGGCCTGGGAGACGGTGGCCCGCTTTTCAGAAAGGGCCAACAGTAAAACGCTCAACCCGGCAAGGCAGAACGTGAATGCCGTGATGTGGGCCATTCTGCCGGGATAGGGAAATTGCGCCGGGTCCTTGAACAGCCACTGGTCAATCCCCAGATCCGCATGAAGAAAATATTCGGTCGACGTTAGCAGTCCCGCCAGGATCACTCCCGCTGCGCAGGCCGCGCACCAGATTCGGGTGTTGCGAGTCCTTCGGGTCCCGGCCAGCAAGAAAAGGGCGAGGCCCAGAAACAGGAAGCCAATCGCTGTATTCGGCTTCATCGTGATACGGTCCGGAAGGACGCTGGTGAGAATGCCGATATTCCAGACCCAGCCGAGCAATACCAGGACGCCCAGCAGCAGCAGCAACCCGCCTCCCACGCGGGCAATGGTCCGGTACAGCTTGTATGGTTCCTGGCTCATCGGATTTGGTTGCAGGCAGTTGCCAGCTTTCGGCCGGGCTTGGGCGCGCACCCCGCCCGTTCATAGTGTCTATACCTCGAGCCGCAGCGAAAGAGTACAAAGGTAACGAAAGATGCAGTCTGGCGGGTCGAGACAAGGCTTTGCCTATTATTGGGATACAGCTGGGCGCGGCCGTCGCCCCCTGTAGTTCCACCACAGGCTACTTGGGGACAGCCGCCCTTGGGGTTCTGGTATTACGCCGGCTAGATGGCCTTCTTTTGAAATACCTTCAGCTCTTTGGGGATGATGAACACTGTCTCGTCTTTGGCGAGCTGAAGTTCCCGGAATTTCTCCTGCGACAACTCGACCTGCACCGGCGCTCCCCACTCGCTCACAGCCTCGATCTTGACCATCGGGCCGGCGGAGTTGATGTGCTTGATGACGGCGCGAAAGTTGCTGCCGCCGTTGGGCTGGCGCTGAATCTCGAGCAAGTGCGGGCGCACGTAGACCAGGTCTCCCGTGACGGCATTGTGGATAGCGGGGGTCTCCTCGTCAATCCGGCCGTGGAACAGGTTCACATTGCCGAGGAAGTTGTAAACGAAAGGCGTGAGCGGGTGATGGTAGACCTCGTCCGGGCTGCCGACCTGCTCGATGCGGCCTTCGTTCATCACGGCGACGCGGTCGGAGACTTCGAGCGCTTCCTCCTGATCGTGGGTGACGAACACACTGGTGATGTGAACCTCGTCGTGCAACTGGCGCAGCCAGCGGCGCAGTTCCAGCCGGACCTTCGCATCCAGCGAACCGAACGGTTCGTCGAGCAGCAGGACGCTGGGTTCGACCGCCAGCGCGCGCGCCAGCGCGACCCGCTGGCGCTGTCCTCCGGAAAGCTGAGAGGGATACCGGCCGGCAAGGTTCTTAAGCTGGATCAGACGCAGCAACTCGTGGACCTTGGCCTGGATCTGCTCCTTCGAAGGGCGCACATTTCGCGGACGGACTTTCAGTCCGAAAGCGATGTTCTCAAACACGGTCATGTGCCGGAACAGCGCGTAGTGCTGAAAGACGAAGCCGACGCGGCGGTCGCGGGCGGTGCGGTGAGTGGTGTCCTCGCCATCAAAAAGAATGCGTTGCCGGAATCGGCGAATTCCAGGCCGGCGATGATGCGCAGCAGCGTCGTCTTGCCCGAGCCGGACGGTCCCAGAAGCGCCACCAGCTCGCCGGATGGAATCTTCAGATCGACGTGGTCGAGGGCGGTGAACTGTCCGAACTTTTTGGTGATACCTTGGGCTTCGATGCTCATGCGATTTGTCCTTCTTCGTCCCCGGCCGCGGATTCCATCCGCTGACGCCGCGCCCTCCATTCGACCGCCGTTTTCACCAACAGAGTCGTCAGGGCCAGCAAAGCCAGCAGGGACGCCACCGCAAAGGCGGCGGAGAAACTGGTATTCGTTGTACAGAATCTCGACGTGCAGCGGCATGGTATTGGTGCGTCCGCGAATATGGCCGGACACCACCGAAACCGCGCCGAACTCGCCCATGGCGCGGGCGTTGCAGAGAATCACGCCATAGAGCAATCCCCATTTCATGTTGGGCAGGCTCACCCGGAAGAAAGTCTGCCAGCCGCTGGCGCCCAGGGCGAGGGCCGCTTCTTCTTCCTCCTGCCCTTGCGCTTGCAGCAACGGAATAAGTTCGCGGGCCACAAAGGGGAAGGTCACGAAGATCGTCGCCAGAACGATTCCCGGCACCGCGAAGATGATCTGCAGGTCGTGACGCGCCAGCCACGGCCCCAGCAGTCCCTGCAAACCAAAGAGCAGAACAAAGATTAGTCCCGAAACAACCGGCGAGACCGAAAACGGCAGATCAATCAGGGTGATCAGCAGGCTCTTGCCGACAAACTCAAATTTGCCGATGCCCCAGGCGGCCGCCACGCCAAACACAAGATTCAGCGGCACGGCGATGCCCGCCGCCAGCAGCGTCAGCCGGATGGCGGCCAGCGCGTCGGGCTGGCGCAGGGTCGCCCCATAGGCGCCGAGCCCTTTGGCCAGGGCCTGGGAGAAGACAATCGCCAGCGGCAGGAAGATGAAAAGCGCCAGAAACAATACCGCGACGCCGATCAGGATCCAGCGCACGGCGACGGACTCGCCGGTTGCGGCGGTCGCGGCCCGGCGGGTTGCCGGAAATTTTCCTGCAGCGAGTGTGGTGGATGCCATCGGTTAGGTCTCGATCACATCCGGAATCAGTTCGGTCGTCGTCTTCTCCTCGCGGCTGCTGCTCCACTTCTGCAAAAGATTGATCGGCAGAAGCAAGATCAGGGAGAACACCAGCATGACCACTGCGATCGCGGTCGCGCCGGCGTAGTCGTACTGGTCGAGCTTGGTGATGATCAGCAGCGGCGTGATCTCAGTTTTCATCGGCATGTTGCCCGCGATGAATACGACGGAGCCGTACTCGCCGACGGCGCGCGCAAACGCCATGGCGAAGCCGGCCAGCGCGGCGGGCAAAATCGTCGGCAGCACGACCCGGGAAAAAGTCTGCCAGCGGCTGGCTCCCAGACTGGCTGCGGCTTCCTCGAGTTCTTTGTCCATGTCCTCGAGAACCGGCTGCACGCTCCGGACCACGAACGGCAGTCCGATAAAGGTTAGCGCGATGCAGACGCCCAGCGGAGAGTAGGCAGACTTGATTCCGACTGCAGCCAGCGGGCGGCCGAGCCAGCCGTTGGGGGCATAGATCGTGGTCAGCGCGATGCCGGCAACCGCGGTCGGCAGGGCGAACGGCAGATCCACCAGCGAATCAAAAATCCGTTTGCCGGGAAAGCTGTAGCGGACCAGCACCCACGCCACCAGAATTCCAAATACAAGATTGACCAGGGCGCCGATCAGCGACGCCCCGAAGGTCAGCCGATAAGAAGCCACGGCGCGGGGAGAGGCGGCGATGTGCCAGAACTGTCCCCAGCTGAGCGATGAGGCCTTCAGAAACGTCGCCGCCAGCGGGATCAGGACGATCAGGCTGAGATACAACACGGTGAAGCCCAGCGCCAGTCCGAAGCCCGGCAGGTTGCTGCGTTTTTTGAAGGTGAAAGCCATAGTCACTGATTGGGCTGATAGATCTGGTCGAACACTCCGCCATCGGCAAAGTGTGTCTTCTGGGCCTTCTGCCAGCCCCCGAAAACTTCGTCGATGGTCACCAGCTTTATCTTGGGAAATGTCGCAGCATACTTCTTCGCCACCGCCTCCAGCCGCGGCCGATAGTAATTCCGGGCGGCAATTTCCTGGCCCTCAGGTGTGTACAGGTATTCGAGATAGGCCTGGGCCACGGTTCGCGTGCCTTTCTTGTCGACCACCTTGTCCACGATCGACACCGGGGGCTCGGCCAGAATGCTATTGCGAAGGCACGACGATTTCGACTTTGTCCGGGCCCAGTTCCTGGATCGACAGGAAAGCCTCGTTCTCCCAGGCGATCAGCACGTCGCCGATTTCGCGCTGCACGAACGTAGTGGTGGAGCCGCGCGCTCCGGAATCGAGCACTGGGACGTTCTTATACAGGCGCTTCACGAATTCCTGCGCCTTCTGGTCGTTTCCGCCGGGCTGCTTGAGCGCGTAAGCCCAGGCGGCGAGATAATTCCAGCGCGCCCCGCCGGAGGTCTTGGGATTCGGCGTGATCACCGAAATTCCCGGCTTCACCAGGTCGTCCCAATCCTTGATGTGCTTGGGATTGCCTTTGCGCACCAGGAAAACGATGGTCGAAGTGTAGGGAGTGCTGTTCTGCGGCAGCCGCTTTTGCCAGTCCGCAGGCAGCAACCCGGCGTTCTGGGAAATGGCGTCGATGTCATAGGCCAGGGCGAGGGTGACGACGTCGGCCTGCAATCCGTCGATGACGGCGCGGGCCTGCTTGCTGGAGCCGCCATGAGATTGCTCGACCGTGACCGTCTGGCCGGTCTTTGCCTTCCAGTATTTCGCGAAGGCCTGGTTGAAATCCTGATACAGCTCGCGCGTCGGGTCATACGAGACGTTCAGCAATGACACCTGGCCGCCCTGCGCCCGTCCCTGAATCGAAAACAGGAGCAGCAGTCCCGCCAGCAGCAGCCCCGCGGCCACCAAAACCTTGCTCTGCATTACCTTCCCCTTTGAAGTTTCAGGCGGCACCACGAACCCGGCGTCACGGCCGTAAAAAGCGAACGGCCCACGATTCCGATTCGTGGGCCGCTTGAGAAATTGAATGTCTTGTCCTGGCTACATTCGGTCCCCATGCCCACGACCACGGCAACACGTGCAACGACAGCACGTACAGCTACAGGACGGGGAGTTGGGGCGCGTAACCATCGGCAAACAGTATACGTCAAAATCACGGATATAAGTCTACTAAAATAATAGACATTATAGAATTATTTTGAATGCCGGGAGCGGAAAGCCGTTCAAGATCAGGGCTTTGTCCCCTGAGGAACAGCCGACTTTGAGCGCTCGCGCTGCGCGTCCTCAGGCCGGCCCAGATGGTCATAGGCCTGCGCCAGAAGGGAGTGGGCCTCGGCAAACTCAGGCAGCCGGCTGGATGCAATCTCCAGGTGGACCACCGCGGTTTTGTAATCGCCGGTCTTCATCAGGCTGGAACCCATCTCGTAGTGCGCCCAGGTCGAATCGGGCTGGAGCTCGATGGCGCGGTGCAAGTACTCGATCGCCTGGGAATACTGCCGCTGGCGCGCCAGCGCCGCGCCCATGACAAACTGCGCCAGATACATTCTGGTGTCTGCCCGGACGGGTTGCAGGAGGGCCACGGCCCTGTCCGGCTTCCCCTGGTTCAGCAGCGCGAGCGCGGACAGTATTTTATTTGCGCTTGCAATCTCGTCTTTTGGATCGACGCCGGTTGCTGCCGCGCTCGCGGGAACGGCTGATTTCTGCAGGCCGACGTAACCCAGCGACGCCAGCTTTTGCATTTCGCTCGAACTAAGCTCGGAAGCCCCGGAAGCGCCGCCCGCATCGTTGAAGCGCCGGTCGAAAGCATCGAGTTGGCCGGCGATGGTTTCGAGCGTAGCTCTGGAAGTTTGCGCCAGGTTGCGGGTGGCGCCGGGGTCAGCCGAAAGGTCATAGAGCTCGGGCCGGGGCGCCTTGATGTATAGATATTTTCCTGCGCGCCAGGATTCCAGCGCGCTCCATCCGAACGCCTGCTGCGGAAAATTGCTGACCGAGTAGACCGGCTGATCGGCATTGCCCTTGGCGATCCGCAGTAACGACTGCCCCTGCATCTGCGATGGAATTGGCACCCCGGCGATTTCGAGAATGGTGGGGGCAACGTCGACCAGGCGGGCCCTGGTCCGCACTCGCTTTCCCGCGTTCTGGTTCTGGGGAAACTTCAGCAGCAGGGGCACGCGAATGGTTTCGTCGTAAAGAAAGACTCCATGGGTTTCCTCGCCATGCCCGCCCAGGGCTTCACCATGGTCGGCCGCAATCACAATCAGGGCATCGTCGTACAACTTGCGGGCGCGCAAAACCGCGACCAGTTTTCCCGCAGCGGCATCCGCGGCGGCTACTGCGAGGTTGTAGGAAGCGGCGGACGCTGCCCCGGGATCGTTCAAATGCACCCACAGGAAGAAGGGCCCGTTGGGGTGCTGGGCCAGCCATGCGGTGGCGCGCGCAACAACTTGCGCCGCCGGCCGATCGACCGCGCTATTTTTTCCCGGCCCCTGCGGCGGCGGTTGAAAGCCGGCGTCGTACACGGTGAATCCGCGATCGAAGCCGGGAGCTGATCCATTTTTTGGATCGAGCGCGATGGAGCCGACGAAGGCAGCGGTGTGATATCCGCGCGCGAGCAGCAAGTCCGGCATGAACGGCAGAGTCGAGGCTAGCCGGACGCCAAATTCGGTTACCCGGTGGGTCTGAGGATAGGTGCCGGAGAGTATGGTCGCGTGCGAGCCCACGGTCAGGGGCGTTTGGGAGTAGGCTTGCTCAAAAATCATGCTCTGGCTCGCCAGTCCATCCAGATTCGGCGTGATTTTTGCCCTGGAGCCGAGGAAACCCATGCGATCGGCGCGCGTGGAGTCCAGGGTGATGAGGATGATGTTCGGCTTGCCGGCGGCTTGTGCTGAAACCGCGCCCGCGACGATGAGACCAAATAGAAGTGCGGGGAGAATCCGGCGGAACATACGGTTAAGTCTACCGCAGAGACCGAGAAGCCCGACGCACGCGGGCGAGAGCGCCCGCGCCACACGGTCGCATCGACTATTATGGAAACGAGGATCACAGCTTACCTTGCGCTTTCTACGAATCCGGATCCTGGGTCTCCTACTGCTGGTGTGCGTTGGGGCGGGCCTGCTGCTTTCCTGCCAGCCCAGAAAATGGCACGGTGATCAGAAGCTGATCATTCTGGGCATCGACGGCATGGACCCGCAACTGCTGAAAAAGTTCATGGCCGAGGGCAGGATGCCGAACTTCTCCGCGCTGGCGCAGAAGGGATCGTTCCGCCTGCTGACCACCAGCATTCCGCCGCAGAGTCCGGTGGCATGGTCGAACCTGATCACCGGAATGAACGCCGGCGGGCACGGCATCTTCGATTTCATCCATCGCGATCCCAAAACGCTGCAACCTTATTTTTCGGCCTCGCGCGTGGAACCGCCGAAGCACGGCATTCACCTGGGCAACTGGGTGATTCCGCTCGGAGGCGGCACCGCCGAGCAGCTTCGCCAGGGCAAAGCGTTCTGGGAGACGCTGGACGATTACGGCGTGCCCAACACAGTCTTCCGCATGCCGTCGAATTTTCCCCCGGTCAAAGCCCAGGGATACACCTTGTCCGGCATGGGCACGCCCGACTTGCGCGGCAGCTACGGCACCTTTTCCTTTTACACCGACGACCCCATGACCGCTGCGGGCCCGGTCGAAGGCGGACAGATTATTCCGGTGCAGGTGGAAGATTCGCAGGTGGCGGCAAAACTGATTGGTCCGGACAACACGTTTCGCAAGGGATCTCCGCCCGCGCTCGAGCCATTCACGGTTTCGAGTCGATCCGCTGGAAGCGGTCGCGAAGTTCACGGTGCAGGACCAGAAATTCGTGCTGCGCGAAGGCGAGTGGAGCGACTGGATCCACGTTCAGTTCCAGCTGATTCCATTCATCGGCAACGTGAAAGGCATCTGCCGCTTTTATCTCAAGCAGGCGCATCCGCGCTTTGAGCTGTATGTCTCGCCCATCAACATTGATCCCGCCGATCCGGCGCTGCCGATTTCGACTCCCGAAGAGTTATTCCCGCGAACTGGCGGAAGAGGTAGGCGAGTTCTACACCCAGGGCATTTCCGAAGACACGAAAGCTCTGTCCGCGGGCGTGCTCGACGACAAGGAATATCTGGAGCAGGCGAAGACCGTGCTGGCGGAACATCGCCAGATTTTCGACGCTGAGTTTCCCAAGTTCCACTCCGGCCTGTTCTTCTTCTATTTTTCCAGCCTTGATCTGAATTCGCACATGTTCTGGCGGCTGATCGATCCGCAACATCCGGAGTACGACGCCGCGCTGGCGGCCCAGTACGGGTCGGCGCTGCCGGAGTTTTATCAGCAGATCGATCAGGTGCTCGGCGAAGTCTTGCAGCGCATGGACGACCACACCACTCTGCTGGTGCTCTCCGACCACGGATTCGCGCCTTACAACCGCTCGTTCAATCTGAACACCTGGCTGCTCAACAATGGCTACATCACGCTGAAGAGCCAGCCGAATCCCGATCAGGACCAGGCCTTCGCCAATGTGGACTGGAGCCGCACTCGCGCTTATGGCCTGGGATTGAACGGCCTTTATCTGAATCTGCGCGGGCGCGAACGCGAAGGAATTGTCGAACCGGGCGCGGCAGCAGATTCGCTGCTGAGAGAAATTAAAGACAAGCTGCTGGCCGTGCGCGATCCCCAGAACAATCTGGCGGCAATTACGCGCGTCGATCGCGCCAGCGAAGTTTACCAGGGACCGTACGCGGCGCAGGGCCCGGATTTGCTGGTGGGCTACAACCGCGGCTATCGCGCGGGATGGCAAACCATTCTGGGGAATTTTCCCGCCGATGTCTTCGAAGACAACACCAACCCCTGGAGCGGCGACCATTGCATGGACTACACGCTGGTGCCGGGCGTGCTGCTGAGCAATCGCCCGATTGATGCGGCCAACCCCGCGCTGACCGATATTGCGCCCACCATCTTCGCGGAATTTGGAATTCCCCAGCCGGGCGGTATGATGGGACATTCCGTTTTTTCACCCAACCGCTGACGCGATAAATAGCCAGGCCGTCAGAACATTAAGGAGGCCGACGAATGTCCTCACAAAAGATCAAGATTGAAGGCGAGTTGCTGGAAAAAGCGAAGCAATGTGCGGAGGCTTCGGGCTACGCATCCGTCGATGAGTTCGTGTTGCATACCATCGAGAAGGAAGTGAAGCGTCTGTCGCCTGACCAGGGCGGTGGAAGCGAATCCAAGGAGAAGGTGACAAAACGGCTGCAAGGGCTGGGCTACATCGAATAGCCGCCTCGTGATTTCCTCTCTCGAATCTTAATGGCGTCATCCTCCATCCCCGCCGGGTTTGCGCTCATCGACTTCGCGGCCAACACTCCACTGCTATGGGTGCTCGCGATTTCCATCGTGATTGGATTCCTGATGGTGATCGTGTTTCGCTACACCTCCGACCAGAAAGCGATCGGCCGGGCCAAAGACAGATTGAAAGCGCATCTGCTGGCGGTCCGCCTGTTTCAGGACCAGTTGCCGGTGGTGATGCGCGCCTATGGAAAGATCCTGCGCGGGACCGGCAGCTACCTGCGCCTGGCGTTCACGCCGTTCCTGATTGCGATTCTGCCCATCACTTTCCTGATCGTGCAGCTGGACCGCTATTTCGGCTGGATGCCGCTGCAGCCGGCACAGACTTTTCTGGTGGAGGCGCGAGTCGAACGATCCGGCAACTCTCAACCAGGCTTCGCTGCAACTGCCGCCGGAAATGTCGAGTTCCGCTCCGGCGGTCCATGTTCCGCAAGAGAAGGAAGTGGTGTGGCGCGTGGTGGCTGAGCGCGCAGGGAATTACGACATCCAGATTACCGCCGCCGGACAGACGGTTTCGAAGCAGGTAGTCGTGGCGCCGGGCCTGGCGCGGGTTTCGCCGGTCCGGCTGAGAGACAATTTCTGGGAGCGCATCTTTACCTCGGGCGAGCCTGCCTTGGCGGATAATAGTCCAGTGCAATCGATCGCCATAAACTATCCTGCCGCGCGAGATCCGCTTCGCCTGGATGGAGTGGAACTGGATTGTGCTGTTTTTTGTGGTCTCACTGATTGCGGGTTTCATTTTCAAGAGTGCGTTGGGAATTCAAGTATGAAGTGGCTTCAATCGCGCCGGAACCATCGCCTGATTCAAGCTTTACTTCTGATCCTCGCGCTGGTGCTGCTCTTCCCTCAGCGCAGCGAAGCGTATGCCGGCCCGGGCGCGGGATTCGCCGTCCTATCGTCTTTCTGGACAATCTTTGTCGCCTTTCTTTATTCCTTCTACGCACTGGTCACCTGGCCGATTCGACAACTGCTGCGAATGTTCCGCCGACGCAAGGCCTACGGCAAGGCGCAGGTGAAGCGCGTGGTGATCGTGGGATTCGACGGCATGGACCCCGAACTCGCCAGCCGCTTCATGGGCGAAGGCAAGCTGCCGAATCTGGCCAAGCTGCGCGACAGCGGAACGTTTCGTCCGCTGCGAACCACGTTTCCCGCGATTTCTCCGGTGGCGTGGTCCACGTTTCAGACCGGCGTCAATCCGGGCAAGCACAATATCTACGATTTCCTGGCCCGCGATCTGAAGAACTATCTTCCTTATCTTTCGTCGGCGCAGATCAGCGAGCCCAAGCGTCACCTGAAGATTGGCAAATATTCGCTGCCGCTCGGGCAAATCCGACGTCAAGGGCCTGCGCAAAGGGACGCCTTTCTGGCACTGGCTGGGCAAGGCGGGGGTCTTCTGCTCGGTCATTCGCGTTCCGGTAACTTTTCCGCCGGAGAAGTTTCCCGGCGTGCTGCTCTCCGGCATGTGCGTGCCCGACCTGAAGGGAAGCCAGGGAACATTTTGTTTCTGCACCACGCGAGCGAGCGAGCGGGAAATTTCGCGAAGGCGGCGTCCGCATTCCGATCGAGACGCAATGGCTCCGGATTTCATTCCTACATTCCCGGTCCGGAGAATCCGCTGGGCACCGGCAGCGAGCTGCGCGCCGATTTCAAGATTCGTCCGGATGTGGGCCGCGGCCGGGCCCGGATTGAAATCGACTCCGAAACTTTCACCATCAAAGTGGGCGAGTACTCGGAGTGGATTCCGGTGAAGTTCAAGGCCGGCATGGGATTCACGGCCCGCGGCATCTGCCGCTTCTATCTGAAAGAAATCTCGCCCGAGGTTGAAGTCTATGTGACGCCGGTGAACATCGATCCCGGACATCCCGATCTGCCCATCTCTCATCCGGTAACGTATTCGATTTACCTGGCAAAGCTGTTTGGCCCCTACGCCACTCTCGGCCTTGCGGAAGATACCTGGGCGCTGAACGAAGAAGTGCTCGACGACGACGCATTCCTGGCGCAGTGCTATGGCAATCACGAAGACCGCGAGCGCATGTTCTTCGACGCGCTGGAAAAAACTCCGCAGGGCCTGTGCGCCTGCGTCTTCGACACGACCGACCGCGTGCAGCACATGTTCTGGCGCTATCTGGACAAAGATCATCCCGCGGTGCGAGATGTGCCGCAAGATCAGAAGCCGCGCGTGATTCAGGACCTCTACGACCGCATGGACACTCTGGTCGGACGCGTCATGCAGCAGATTGACGATCAAACCCTGCTGCTGGTGATTTCCGATCACGGATTCCGGTCATTCAACCGCTGCATGAATCTGAATGCCTGGCTGCATCAGAACGGCTACCTGGTTTTGAAAGACGGCAAAAGCGAAAGCGGAGACTGGTTCGAAGACGTCGACTGGTCGCGCACCCGCGCCTACACCATGGGCCTGAACGGTCTTTACATGAACATCAAAGGCCGCGAGCGCGAAGGCATCGTAGAAGCCGGAGCCGAAGCCGAGGCTCTGAAAGAAGAACTGCGCGGCAAGCTCGACGGACTGGTCGATCCTGCGTCAGGCAAAGTCGGCATCACCGGCATGTTCGATTGCGATGCGGTTTACGCCGGCCCGTACGTCGATAACGCCCCCGACCTGATCGTCGGCTACGGCGAAGGCTTCCGCGCATCATGGGATTCGGTCATGGGCAAAGTCACCACCGCAATCTTCGAAGACAATCTCAAAGCCTGGAGCGGCGATCACTGTGTTGATCCGCGGCTGGTGCCGGGCGTTCTGTTTTCGAATCGCAAGATTGCGATTGAGAAGCCTGCGATTGTGGATGTGGCGCCGACGGTGATGAAGCTGTTCGGGTTGGAACTGCCTTCCTACTTTGATGGGAAGCCTTGGGCGGTGGGAGCGGCAGGCGGGAAATAACATTTCAACTATTAGGGATGCGATTTCTCGCATCCCTTCGCGGGCGAGTCGCCCGCGACCACACAGTCCACGCCCGCTTACTGCAGCAGCGTCCCTCCGTTAACCGGCTCTTCTCCCGGCGCAAGCACCACAGCCGCCGCCACCCGGTCGCCTGGCTCCAGATGCAGCAACCGCACGCCTTGGGCGGCGCGGCCGGATTCGCGGATTGTGGTTGAATCCATGCGGATGATTTTGCCGTACTGGCTGATCAGCATGACTTCGGATTTCTCCGTGACCTGCGCGATGCCTACGACTTTGCCGTTGCGTTCCGTGGTTTTCACGTTGATGACTCCCGACCCGCCGCGTCCCTGCAGGCGGTATTCGTCGGCAGCGGTGCGTTTGCCGTAGCCGTTTTCGGTGACGGAGAGAATCAGTCTGCCTTTTTCCGGCACCAGGTCGGCGATCTGGGCGTCGGTCGCGGGCGCTTTTGTTGGATCGACTTTCGCCGGGACATCAGCCTTTGGCGTTGTCGCCATGCCGACCAGGTAGTCGCCCTTTTCCATGCGAATGCCCCAGACACCGTATGCCTGGCGGCCCATGGGGCGGACGTCTTCTTCGTCGAAGCGGATGGCCTGGCCTTCGTGCGTGGCCAGGAAGACGATCTGCTGGCCGTCGGTGAGATTGGCTGCGACCAGTTCGTCGCCCTGCTCGATGCTGATGGCGTAGATGCCGTTCGAGCGCACGTGGGAGAAGTCCTTGAGCTCGGTCTTTTTCACCAGGCCGTTGCGGGTGGCGAAGAAGATGTACTTGCCGGTCTCTTCGAGATTGCGGACGGTGAGCATGGTGCGAACCGTCTCGCCCGGTTGCAGACCGACCAGGTTGCCGACGTGCTTGCCTTTGCCGGCGGCGCTGACGTCGGGAATTTCGTACACCTTCAGCCAGTAAACCCGTCCGGTGTTGGTGAAGATCAGAATGTAGGCGTGCGTGGAATCGATGAAGAGATGCTCGACGAAATCCTCGTCGCGCGTCTTCATGCCGGTGCGTCCCGTGCCTCCGCGGCGCTGCATGCGGTAGGTCGAGACCGGCGTGCGCTTCATGTAGCCGCCGTGGCTGACCGTGACTGCGACTTGCTCGTCGGCGATCAGGTCTTCCAGATGGATTTCGGCAGCTTCGTCTTCAATGACCGTGCGGCGCTCGTCGCCGTAGAGCTTCTTTACTTCTTCGAGTTCTTTCACGATCACGGCGCGCAGTTTCTTCTCCGAGCTCAGGATCGATTCGTAATCCGCGATGTGCTCGCGGGTGACGGTCAGTTCCTTGGTGATCTCGTCGATGGAGAGCTTGGTCAGGCGGTGCAGTTGCAGTTCGAGAATCGCGTCGGCCTGAATTCCGGTGAAGGGCTTTTCCGGATCGCGCTTGGGGGCGCGGCCGGTGGTGTTGATGTCGATTTTCTTGCCGGCAAAATATGCGACCAGGTTTTCGCGGGCTTCGGCGCGGTTGGCGCTGGCGCGGATGATGGTGATCACGTTGTCGAGGTGATCGAGCGCGGCCAGGTAGCCTTCGAGAATGTGTTCGCGGTCTTTGGCTTTCGAGAGCAGGAAGGCGGTGCGGCGGCGGACCACATCGACGCGGTGGTCGATGAAGTGCTTGATGGCCTGCACCAGGCCCATTTCCTTGGGCTGTCCGTTGACCACCGCCAGCAGGATCATGCTGAAGCTTTCCTGCATCTGGGTGTGCTTGAAGAGCTGATTGAGCACGAGCTGGGGCTCGCCGTCGCGCTTGAGCTCGACTACGATGCGCATGCCGTCGCGGTCGCTTTCGTCGCGGATGTCGGAGATATCATCGACGATCTTGTCATTCACCAGTTGCGCGATGCGCTCCACCAGGCGCGCCTTGTTGACCTGGTAGGGAATTTCGGTGATGACGATGGCCTTGCGGTCTTTGTTGAAAGTTTCGATGCCGGCCTTGGCGCGCATCATGAAGCGTCCGCGGCCGTTCTTGTAGGCATCCACGATTCCCGTTTTGCCGTGAATAATGCCGGCGGTGGGAAAATCCGGGCCTTGCACGAATTTCAGAATTTCAGCGAGCTGCGCCGTGGGATTGTTCACCAGGGTAATGGTGGCATCCACGATTTCAGTCAGGTTGTGGGGCGGAATCTTCGTCGCCATGCCCACCGCGATGCCATCGGATCCGTTGACCAACAAGTTGGGAATGCGCGCGGGAAGAATGTCGGGCTCGGTTTCGTTGCCGTCGTAGTTGGGACGCATGTCGACGGTGTCTTTGTCGAGGTCGTCGAGCAGCGCCGTGGCGACGCGGGTCAGTTTGGCTTCGGTGTAACGATCTGCCGCCGGGGGATCGCCATCGACCGAACCGAAGTTGCCTTGTCCATCGACCAGGGGATAGCGCATGGCGAACGGTTGCGCCAACCGCACCAGCGCGTCATACACCGCGAGGTTGCCGTGAGGATGGTATTTGCCCATCACGTCGCCGACGATGCGGGCGCACTTGCGGGTGGATTTGTTGGGCGCCAGGCCCATCTGCTGCATGGTGTAGAGAATGCGGCGATGCACTGGCTTGAGCCCGTCGCGTACATCGGGCAGCGCGCGCCCGATGATCACCGACATCGAATAGTCGAGATAAGACTTCTTCATCTCCTCTTCGATATTGACGGGTTGAATGTTGAGCGCGCCGGGAATGCCGGTGCCGTCTCCGCCGCCGGGCGGAGGAGTCAAGGGGAGTTCAGGATTCTGATCGTCAGCCATAAAAGCTTCTAGCTCCTAGCTTCTAGCTTGTGTGGGGCGGACACTCTTGTCCGCTGCCTTTGACTTGCTTGGTTTCATGCTCAAAAATGCCGGGTCAAAATCAACTTCAAAGGCGTCGGACAGGAGTGTCCGACCCACACCAGATTGTTCCGTCATGTTTCCGCTCTAAATAACTGCATTTACAGGATGTTACGGTGGATTCGCGATGTGAGAATTATACCATGAGCGGGACCTTTTCGGATGACGACTGCCGTTCGCAGCAACCCCGGTTGCGCGGGTGGGAGATTCGAGCTTAAATGATGGACTCTATGGAGACTCTCAACGGAAAAATAGCTCTGGTGACTGGCGGTGGCCGCGGCATCGGCGCGGCAGTCGCGCTGGCGCTGGCTGGAGCCGGCGCGGACGTCGCGGTCAATTTTCGGACCCGGTCGGCGGACGCTGAGTCAGTTTGTGCCGAGATCAGGAGATCGGGCCGGCGCGCGCTGCCGATTCAGGCCGATGTGTCTCAACCTTCCCAGGTGAAAACCATGGTGGGGCAGATCGAGAGCAAGCTCGGCGCGGTAGATATTCTGGTGAACAACGCCGGGATGGCGCGCCAGATCAAGATTGAAGATGTTGCGGAAGCGGACTGGGACGAGCACATTGGCGTGAATCTGAAGTCGGCGTTCCTGGTGACCCAGGCGGTGCTTCCCGGGATGCGCGCCCGGCGCTGGGGACGGATCATCAATATTTCTTCCGTCGCGGCGCAGACGGGCGGGCTGGTGGGGCCGCACTACGCTGCGTCGAAGGCGGGGATGCTGGGGCTGACGCACTCCTATGCCGCGCTGCTGGCCAAGGAAGGCATCACCGCCAACACGGTTTGCCCGGCGCTGGTCGAAACCGAAATGCTGCGAGCCAACCCGCGCGCGACTTTCAGCGTGATTCCGATCGGGCGTTTCGGCGTCGTGGACGAAGTCGCTTCGGTGGTGCTGATGCTCGCCGAAAACGCCTTTATGACCGGCCAGACGGTCAATCCGAACGGCGGCTGGTATCCGAGTTGATGGAGAGCGGCAGGCGCTTTCGCTTACGCTGACTCAGCCAGGGCAGGCGCCGTCTCGACGCCGGTTGCGATGGCCCACTGCAGGGTTTCGATGATTCGTGAGTTGCTCAGCCGGTCCTTGACTGCAATGCGAACCACGTGCGAGCCCAGGCGCGGGCTGATCTCGCCGGCGTCGCGAAGGAAAACATCGCGGGTCCGGCAGCGGCGGCAGACCGTGGCCGCGCCGGGACCTGTCTCTGGCAAGTGGCACAGCAGAAAGTTCGCCACGCTGGGAAAGACTTCGATTCCAAGCGCTTGCAAAGCGCCGGCCAGCGCTTCCCGCAGCACCCGCGTTTCACGGTAACGAGCGGCGTAATATTCGGGATCGGAGAGCGCATGCACCGCCGCCACCTGGGCCGGGAGACTGACCGCCCAGGGCGGCGTGATTTCCCTTAGCGATGCCGCAGTCGCTGCCGAGGCGCACAGGTACGCCGCCCGCGTCCCGGAAAGCGCATAAGCCTTGGACATGGATTTGCAGACGATCACGTTTTGACTGCGAGCGGCAAAACTCTCCAGCGACTCGCCCTGGCCCGCATACTCGAGATAAGTTTCGTCTACCCACACCCGGGTCTGCAGCGGAGTCCTGGCCAGGACAGGTTCCAGTTCGCGGCGCGGAACGTAACTGCCGGTCGGGCTGTTGGGATTGACGATCACCGCGAGGTCGCAGCCCGCCTGCAAGCGCGCCTCTAAGGCCGCGAGATCGACGGCATAGGAGCGGGCACGATCGAGCGGCAGGCGCTCCACTTTGCATTGCAGCACGTGATCCGTAATGTGGCCGTACTCGCCATAACTGGGATCGAGCAGCAGGACGCGCGAATGCCGGTTCAGCCATTCGCGGAAGCACAGGAAAATCAGCGCGGAAGACCCCGCGCCCGGAACAATGCATTCCGCAGGCAGGTTCCGGGCCCGGGCAATGGCGCGAATCATGCCGGCCGAATTGGTCGGCGGCGAGGTGCGCAGCAGCCAGGGCAGGTATTCGTCGAGCGCGGCCAGCACCCGTGGCGTGGGTGGAAACCAGGCATCCAGAACGTCGGCATTGATCACGCCCCGGCTGCGCTCCAGGTGGTCAAATTCGTCGCCGATGGCTTCGAAGAACGCGCCGCCATGACTGCACGCTTTCGGGGGATGAAACGGGATGCCCAGTCGCCAGTCTGCTCTCAGCTCCAGCCCGCGCAGCGTTCCGGAATGCTCCTCCGCACGTTGGCCAAGCTCGGCGATGGTCGCACTGAGCAGTTCGTAGGTCACGGCCCCGGACTGGGTTCTGCGATGGAGCGAGCGCAGCCCGGCCTTGCGATACAGTTCGAGGAGATCGAGGCGGCCGATGGCTACGATTCGCGTGCCTCCGAGTGACTGCACCCAGCGGAATGCCGCATACATCAGCAGGCTGGCGCACGCCCGGCGGCGATAACCCGGCCGGACGGTCAGCAATCGCACCTCATACAGGCCGCGATCGAAAGGGAAATCGAATTCTTCGCGCTTGAAATATTTGTCGATCGAGTAGCTTGGACAATCGGGAGGAGTGATGCTGATAAATCCGGCAAGGCTTCCGTCGACCGAAGCCTTCAGGTAAGTGTTGCAGGAATCCAGCGGATCGCTCAGGCGAGCTTCGTCGTTTTCCCGGTGCTGATGGAGTTCAATGGCATACACCTGGTGCCGCAGGCGGTAGATTTCTCGCCGGTCGGCCTCGGTCGCCAAATCGATTGT
Source organism: Terriglobia bacterium (assembly GCA_963734455.1). Classification (GTDB taxonomy): domain Bacteria; phylum Acidobacteriota; class Terriglobia; order Terriglobales; family Acidobacteriaceae; genus JAIQFF01. Next base: position 121,089 of record CAVTHC010000014.1, on the reverse strand, counting down.
GATCCGAACCGCCACGTATCCTCCCGGAGGACGGCGCCGCCTGAGTTATGGAGCGAGAAACTACATTGTTTAACATGGATTGGCAAGTACGGCTTTCACCGCAGCCGTCAGATTGGCGTTGGCGGGTGACGAAGCCGGCACGAAGCTCGCGCCGGGCGGTCTCCGGCGGTCTGATTGTCCCCGAAAAACCATGCGTCCGGCTGAGTTGACCTCCTCAGGTCAGCAGAGCCGGACGCAAGCTTCTAGCGAAGCGACTGCAAGTTGAGGATCAGGGACAAAACATTTCCCAGAACCCCGTAGGAGCCGTCGGAGTAGTATCCGTATTGATATCGATCGTAGTAACCGTCTTGATATCCACGCTGGAAACCCTGGCGGAAATAGTACCGGTAGTCTTCGAGCCCCAGGTAATAGCCGTTATAGCCGTAGGTCGCGTCCTCATAGACGTAACTATTCCGGTAGTCGGGCCGCCAGTTATCTTCACGGTCGGCAGCCCCGGCGCGGAAACCTTCCTCGTAGCCGGAATTCACCGCCTGCCTGAGTAAATCAGCGCCGTACTGGTTGGTTTCGTAGTACGCGCCGCCGCGGTTGTAACGGTAAATCGGCGCGGTGTAGAAGTAGGGATCGTTGTCGTAGTCGTGACGTTCTTCGCGGAGCCGCCTGTCCTGATCACGCAAGCGCTCCAGATACTGTTGCTGAAAGCGATATTGCGCCATCCGCTGCTGCCGCTGTAAAGCTGCCGTCTGCTCCTGCAGGCGACGCTGCTGTTGGTCCAGACGCTGGCGATATTGCGCCAGGTTCTGTTGCTGTTGCTGAATCAACTGCTGCTGCCGCTGTTGTGAAAGCCGATCGCGCTGCTGTTGCTGCTGGTGCTGCTGTTGCTGTTGCTGCCATTGTTGCTGGGCACGCTCCTGCTGCTGCCGATTCAGCTGCAGCTGGCGGTCTTGCTCCTGCTGGGTCCGGCGAGTCTGCTGCTGCTGAATGTTTTGTTGCTGCTGCACGCGCCGCTGCTGTTGCTGGTTCAGTTGTTGCTGGCGCTCCTGTTGCTGTTGTTGCTGCACGCGCTGCTGCTGTTGCTGGTTCTGCTCGCGCTGCCGATCCTGCTGCACCCGCTGTTGCTGCTGGTTCTGTTGCTGCTGGCGTTCCTGTTGCTGTTGCTGCTGCACTCGCTGCTGCTGTTGCTGGTTCAGTTGTTGCTGGCGCTCCTGTTGCTGTTGTTGCTGCACGCGCTGCTGCTGTTGCTGGTTCAGTTGTTGCTGGCGCTCCTGTTGCTGTTGTTGCTGCACGCGCTGCTGCTGTTGCTGGTTCTGCTCGCGCTGCCGATCCTGCTGCACCCGCTGTTGCTGCTGGTTCTGTTGCTGCTGGCGTTCCTGTTGCTGTTGCTGTTGCACTCGCTGCTGCTGCTGTTGTTGCTGCTCGCGCTGCCGTTCCTGTTGCACGCGTTCTTGTTGCTGCTGATTCTGCTGCGGTTGTGGTTCGGGCTTGGCGTGCTGCTCCGGCTTGGCTTTTTCAGGCTTGGTTTGCTTCTCCTCCTGTTGGTCCTGATGTGCGTAAGCCAGAACACCGGCTCCAAGCAGTACAAACAAGATGGCTACCGTGACAGCTCTTACGCGTTTCATGGTTGTTGCCTCCATTCATGTATTTGGATGCCGCAGCGTAGCGCACGACGCGAGTCTTTAAGACTGCTTCACATCAAAGTCATCGGTGACACCACCGAATTAAGGTTCGATTAAGGTTGCGGCTTCAACCATACAGGATTTCCTTGAGTTGAGGGCCAGAGTCGCCGAACGCCGGCAGCGTAAGACCGCCAATCTTCACGCTGAAACCCCGGCCACGGATTCACACGGATTTCCACGGATTTGTTTTCCTGAATTATCGAACAGGAGCCGGCGGAATTGGGGCCGCGATCCGAAGTTCAACAGCAGTCCGCCACTCATGCATGAAGTGTACAAGCCAAAGAGGCTTTATCCGCGTGATCCGTGAAAATCCGTGGCCGCTCTTACCGTTTCAGGAAGGATAAATTTCCAAGATAACCGCCGTCTTGAGTTGCGATAGGGGTCCCCTCGACTTCGCTCGGGGCAGGCTCTTCGACTCCGCGGACAGTTCGCGTCGCGAACTTTTCGCTGCGCTCAGGATGACAGAGGGATGAGCTACGGCCGGACGACAACTTCATTTGAACTGGAGGGCAGCGCGAACTTCAGTCCACGCTGCTGGTTGAGTTTCAAGGTGGCGGGTACATCGAGATCGGCAATCTGGATTTTCCGCGTCCACGATCCCGTGGTCCAGTAGTCTGCTTTCGAATAAATGGTTCCGCTCATGATGGTGTATTCGCTGACTTCTTCCTGGCGGCCATCGCGGAATACCAGCACAGCGGGCGGAAGCTCGCGCGGCGGCTGCGCTTTATTCTCTGGTCCCAGCAGAGATCGCCGGGTCGCGGGCCCGGGCACGCTGGATTTCTCCGCATAGTCCGGAGCGATTTCCGCGGCCTTGGCGGACGCAGTGCTGCGAACGAAGTGATCGCCCTGCCACTCGATCAGCAGCGACTCGCGCGGAGCCGGCGGCGCGGGCGCTGGGGCCGGCGCCGCAGCCTGGACCACGATGACCTGGGGCTGCGAAGCCTCCCCGGAATCGGAGTAGTCCGAATCGGAATAGAAATCCGGATAGCCCAGAAGCACAGCGCCTCGATCCCCGGGCTGTCTCCGGTGGAAGCTCCCGTGGAAACGACCGGAACCACCGGCAAGGCCGCCGTGGCCCATCCCCGGCGAGCCAGCGTTTATGCCCATTCCGGCGCTTCCCGAACCTGCGGCGCGAATCTGCGCCGCGGCCGGCAAGGTCGCGAGCGCGGCCACCACGAGGGCGAGAGTAAGGCGGCTGGGCATCTATTTTTTCGCTTCCGGTTTGGGCGGCAGCCGGAAATCAACGCCGCGGTCGTCATTCTGCTTCGTAGTGGAAGTGAGGTCGAGATCGGCGAGCGGGATCTTGTGATGACGCCCGGGGGTCAAGTCGTACAGCGTGTCTCCAATCACCGCATAATTCTGAACTTCAAGCTGATGACCGTCTTTGAAGACCAGCACGGTTGCCGGCAGGTCGGGAACCGGCGCCTCCGCCGGCGGGGCGGCTGGAGCTGCCTCGGTTTCCGTCCGGGGCCGGCTGGGCCGTTGCGGATAAGCGTCGGCATAGGACGCGGCCGGTGTGCCCGGGCCGCGGCGATCGAAGATTGTCGGTCCGCCACGGTAATCTTCTTCCGGCTGATTTCCCTGCTGGTCCGCCGCCGAGTCGCCGGTGTCGTATTCTCCGACCACCGGATAGGCGTACGGTACATAGACCTCGCCACCACCGGGGAAAAACTGCCCGCGTTGATGATGGTGGCGACGGATTAACGGCGGGTTAGGATTCGCCGGAAACAATGGATTGATGCAGCACGGGGGTTGATTGGGAAACGGATTTCTGGGTTGAAGGCCGTTCGGTCCGAGCGACGTGATGCTTGCCGGAACCCCTGGTGACGAATTGAGGTGTCCGCCCGAATTGATCGAGGTGACCGACGCCGGGGTCCCGTTGATCTGCGCGCTTGCAGCGGTAACCAGCGCCGCAGAAATCAATCCCCCGACCAGAATCGCCGCTACCATGGCTGAGTTCAGCCGCTTCACGTACGAATCATATCCCAGTTTGGAAACCATGGCGCAGCCCCCTGAACAAAAACCCTAGTTAATTAGAGCCTCTGGGAGCGCCCCTGGTTTGTCTATATTTTGTCAATTTGCCGAGGCCCTAAGTGGTTGAGGGATAAGGCTGTGGCAGGCCATCGTCACACCACGCGGGCCAGCTCCCAGAGGTTCCACGCCGCGTTCGCCACTAACAGCCCCCAGATGGAGGCCAGGGCAATTTCGCGATAGCGGGTTTCCAGGAGATCGGCGGCAATGCCGGCCACGAAAACGAACAGAAAGGGGACCGCCAAAAACTGAAAACCCAGGCCGGGATAGTGCGGCATTCCCAGTCCGAGCAGAAGGAACAGCACGGCCACCAGCAGGGGCGCCGTGTTTCCGAAGTAGCGCGCCCGGCGCCAGGCGAAATATGTAATCAACGCGATCGGGAAAGCCAGGGCCAGGGCGGGACTGCTTTGTCCCAGCTGCGCCAGCACCTGGTGATAAGCCTGCGGCATGGCAAACGCCCTCCACGAGATTCCGAAAAACGATGCATGGCGAAAGCCCTGCCAGAAAGCGTGAGCGTGAAAAAAGTAGGACGCGTACAAAATGAGCAAGGCAATTGCGCAGGCAACCGCCCAGATCCCCAGCGCGGCCAGGCGCCGGGTGGGTGCGAGGTAAAGCATGAAGGCCAGCGCGGCGGGCACGACGATGATCAGCGAAAACTGTGAGCCGACGGCGAGAGCCAGCGACAGTCCCAGCAGCACAATGCGCCGCCAGTTCCACAAGATGACTTCACGCGGCGCGTACAACGTGTGGGCCACGGCGATGGCGGTGAAAATTGCGCCGAACGCTCCCCAGGCAGCGCCGACCTCAGGCTCGGCAAACCACAGGGCGCAGGAGCGGGCAATCCCCGGGGAGAAGCAGTAGAGAGCCAGGGCCACATATCCGCCGGCATTGCCGAAAAGACGGCGAGCGACGTACCAGAGCGAAGCGCCCAGCAGCAGGCCAAAAGTCAGGTAAGGCAGGGCGGCCAGCCAGTGCAGCGCTCGAATATTTTCCGGCTGCAGCGAAACCGGGCTCAGCCACAGCGGGGCGGCGGCAATCAGGTACCACAGCGGCGAATGATGCGCATCGTCGCCGCTGTTCTCGAGCGCGGGCGGAAGAGAGGGACCCGACTCCTCCGCTGAATCTTCTTTCTCCTGTTCGGACGGCGCCGCCCGAAGATCGACAGGGGCTTCGGATCCCCTGCGATCCCAAAGCGCGGTCCCGCGGTCCAGGCGGTAGATTTCCGCAAGATCAATCCGCCCGGGCCGGGTTCCCCTGCCGACCAGCCAGAGGCATTGCGCCAGAAACACGAGCAGCAGGCATGCCGCCAGCACCTGCGGCCGCCCAAACCGTTGGGGAGTAAAGAATCGGGCCATGGGGAACCGGCGAGTGTTTTACCATGTCGGGGGACGAATCGGGAAACTTCCGCCCATGGATGAACCACGAGAAAGCACGCCTGGCGAAATCCAAGAGGTTTCTCCCGCATCCCCGCCGCCCGCGGTTGTTCCCGCCGCTGGCTTCGAGCTGACCAAGCCGTCTCCGTTGGAAGAACGGATGCAGAAAATATTTATCGGGCGAGATGGACTGCGCCCGATATGGCGCCTGGCGCTTTATCTGCTGATGTATCGCGGCCTGCGATTCTGCCTGTTCGTGGTGCTCGCCTATGCTTTGCCCGACGTTTTGTTCTTATGGCGACAGACGGCTGCGGAACTGGGACTCGCGATCATCGCGCTGGCTCCGGCGCTCTTGATGTCGCGCATCGAAGGCCGGGCGTTCGGCGGCTACGGCCTGCCCCCGGGCAAGTCTTTCGGCAAGCTTTTCTGGCTGGGCGGGTTGTGGGGAATGGCTTCGCTCAGCCTGCTTCTGCTGGGGTTGCGCGGAGCCCACGCGTTTTATTTCGGGAGCGTCGCGCTGCATGGCGTTCGCGCGTTGAAGTTTGCCGCGTTCTGGGCGCTCTTCTTCCTGATCGTGGCCTTCTACGAAGAATTCTTCACCCGCGGCTACACGCAATTCACGCTGACCGACGGGGTCGGCTTCTGGCCGGCGGCGATCTTGCTTTCGCTGGGCTTTGGAGCGCTTCACTTGGAAAATCCGGGAGAGAGCTGGGTCGGCATTCTCGGCGCCATGATGATCGGCTTTTTCTTTTGCCTCACGCTGCGGCGCACCGGGAACCTGTGGTTCGCGGTGGGCTTCCACGCGGCGTGGGACTGGGGGGAGAGCTATTTTTACTCTGTCCCTGACAGTGGAGGCATGGCCCCCGGACACCTGCTGCATTCTTCGCTGCAGGGTCCGCGCTGGCTGACCGGCGGTTCCGTCGGACCGGAAGGCAGCGTCTTCCTCTTCGTGCTGCTGGTGCTGCTGTGGGTGGTGTTCGACCGGGTGTATCCCGAAGTGAAGTATCCGCCCGAGGCCAAGTGTGGGGCGGGCGCCCTCGCCCGCCGCTTTTGAAGTTGATCGCGGTTCCGCTGCAGCACGGGAACAACGTCAGCTTCCAACAACAAAATCAAGATCAAAAGCGGCGGGCGAGGGCGCCCGCCCCACACAGGTGCGATCCACCTACCACGAATAGTGCACGGTATAGGTAATCACCTGCTCACCATCGGCCGCGATGGTTACGGGGAACTCCACGGTCTGCGCGTCCGTCTTGTGCGACTCCTGCGATTGCTCGGCCAGCTTCCAGTTGGTCCAGCGATACAAGTGCTCTACCACGCGCACGGTCACCGCTTCTTTTTTGTGATTGCGCACCCGGATTTCGAAAGACTCGTCCATCCAGCGCTGCGATGAATCGACGCGATAGTTGGTGCGCTTGCGCTCGCCCACCACATCGAACGAATTGCCGGTAAAGATGCGGATGGTTTCATCTTTCGGAGTGTGATCGATCACGTTCTCGCCGACAAATTCCAGGTGTCCGTCGGTATCGCGGCGATAGAAGCGCAATTTGCCCTTGGGCAGCGCAATGCCGAGGTGGTTCGCTTCGGAGTTCTTGAACTCTTCCATCACCCACACCTTGGGATTGGACTGTGTACCGTAGCTCTGGTCCTGACGAATTTGCTCCAGGTTGTAGTAGCCGTACTGCGCTACTTGCGCGCCGTCGTAGATGTAAAGCCGCTGTGCGTGAATGCCGGTGGAGCGCACGAACTCGACCTGCTTGGTTTCCTGATCATGCAGCGTGGTCGGACGCGCCAGAGTGTAGAGATGGAATTCGTCGAACGATTTTTCGCTCACTACCGGCGCGGTGGCTGCCTCGTCCATCGCCATCTTCATCGCGCCATAGGCCCGGGCCGCCGGGGTGCCAGCCTGAATTTTGTTCACGTCGCCGGCCAGGAGCTTGATGTTGGCGTTCTCGAAGGTCTTGCCGCTCTGGTTGCGCATGGTGATCCAGCCCACCATGTCGAGCAGATCGGTCTTGCCCTTGGGATTGTCAGAGACCACGATGTTGTAATCCGACTGCCAGCTCATGCCGCCGGCGACGTAGGAAATTTCAGCATCAAACTTGCCGGGATCGTTGGTCTGAAGCAGCCAGCTCAATGTCGGCTTAAGAACGGTATCGCCGGAGAGCGCCGGAAACAGCGGCTGCCCGGGCAGTCCGAAGCGCAGCACGCCATCCACCTCGATGATGGGCTGAGTGAAAGAAGGCTGCTGGTAATTCTGCGCGTAGTAAGTGCTGGGAATGTAGCCGCTGCGCACAATCTTTCCCTTGATGATTTCCTGCTTGTCGGCGCGCTGCACCAGGAAGTCGATGGTCTTGCCTTCGTGGAACGAAAGCAGCAGCTCCTGCGAAATAGGATCGTTGCGGTAATTCTGTTCCAGCACCTGCAGGCTGCGCCCGCCGGGATAGCGCAGGATGACGGAATCCGGCTCCAGGTGCGAGGCAATGCCGGCAAACTGCGCATGGTTCACACCGGCCGTGAGATCGAGCGGCACGTACTCGCGGGCCACAAAGAAATTCTGGTTGTAGATGGTGAGTGCGGGCTGGTGGCTGCTGTCGGCGGCCTTGTCTTGTCCTATCACGGCCCCGCACAGCAAAAGCAGAGTCGAAATAAATCTGATCAGCAGCAACTTCTTCATTGTCGTTTCCCCTTGTTTTCAGTGAACGCCTTCATGGGACGGGAAGGAGGTCTTTCCCGTCCTATGGGAAGAACGCCCGGGGAGAGGAAACTTGCATGGAGTTTTTAACCACAGAGGACACAGAGAGCACGGAGGTAACCCGCGGGTAATCTGTGCGGTTAATTTGTCATCCTGAGCGGAGCAGGCGCGTTCGCTAGCGAACGGGCCTGCGGAGTCGAAGGACCCCTATCGAACAAACTGACCTAAGTCCGCTGGGGGATTGGGGAAGGACTGGCGGGCGAGGGCGTCCGCCCCACACAACCAGAGCAGATCAGATATCCAGGTTCTTCACGTCCAGCGCGTTATCTTCGATGAACTTGCGCCGGGCTTCAACGTCTTCGCCCATGAGCGTGCTGAAGATGGTTTCGCACTCGGCCAGGTCTTCGAGTTTCACCGAAAGCAGGGTACGGCGCTCGGGGTCCATGGTGGTTTGCCAGAGCTGTTCCGAGTTCATTTCGCCCAGACCTTTGTAGCGGGTTTTGTCGTATCCCCGGCTTCCGGCTTCCTTGATGTATTCAAAAAGATCGCGAGCGTTGGTTTTTTCGACCACCTCGGTCTCGATCGCTTTTTTCCTGGCAACTGGTTTCGACGCCTTCTTTTTGCCGGACTCTTCGGCTTCCACCGCGACTTCTTCACCACCGGCTTCTTCGTCGGCGGCGGCATCGCTCACAGCTTCGATCACAAACGGCGGTTCCATGTAGGGCTCAACCTGCTTGAATTTCGACAGCAACTGCCGGTATTCGGCAGTCGAAGCCAGCTCCCAGTTGATCATGTGCTCGGCGCCCTGGGAGTTGACGTACTTCACCTCCCACAGATTGTGCTCTTCGTCGAAGAGTGATTCGATGCTCTTGAAGTCGCGTTCCTTCTGCAGCTTTTTCAGTTCTTTTTCCACCTTCTCGATTTTCTTCGGCGCGGCTTTTTTGTCGCCTTCAAAATCGGCGCGCTTGGAAAGATCGAGCCGGGGCAGAAGTTCAGTGATTTTCTCGTCGCGCAGGCGCTTGTTCACCTTGTCGAAGAAACCGAAATATTCCTTCAGGCCGCTGGCGAATTTTGACAGGCCGGCGCCTTCGAGCTTGGCCGCGCCTTCGCCGTAGCGGACGATGATGCTGTCGGCGGCGCGTTTCAGGATGATCTTGTCCAGGGCGTCGTCGTCCTTGATGTACTGCAGGGTCTTGCCCTTCTTGATCGAGTACAACGGCGGCTGCGCGATGAACACGTTGCCGCGCTTGATCAACTCCTGCATGTGACGGAAGAAGAAGGTGAGCAGCAGAGTGCGGATGTGGCTTCCGTCCACATCGGCGTCGGTCATCAGAATGATCTTGCCGTAGCGCAGTTTGGTGAAATCGAAGTCGTCCTTGCCGATGCCGGTGCCGAGGGCGGTGATCATGGCGCGAATTTCTTCGTGCCCCAGCATCTTGTCGTAACGCGCCTTCTCGACGTTGAGGATTTTTCCCTTGAGCGGAAGAATGGCCTGGAAGCGCCGGTCGCGTCCCTGCTTGGCGGTGCCGCCGGCGGATTCTCCCTCTACCAGGAAAAGCTCGCAGCGCTCCGGCTGCCGTTCCGAACAATCGGCCAGCTTGCCGGGAAGCCCGCCGCCATCGAGCGCCCCTTTGCGGCGGGTAAGATCGCGGGCCTTGCGGGCGGCTTCACGCGCGCGCGAGGCTTCAATGGCTTTGTTGATGATCTTGCGCCCGACCGTAGGGTTCTGCTCGAGGTACGCGCCCAGGCGCTCGTTCACGAAGGCCTGCACCACGCCGGCGATATCCGAATTCAGTTTGCCTTTGGTCTGGCCTTCAAACTGGGGCTGCGGCAGCTTCACGCTGATGACTGCCACCAGGCCTTCGCGCACGTCGTCGCCGGTAAGGTTTTCTTTTACGTCCTTGAACAGGCCCATCTGCTGGCCCGCGTAGTTGATGGTGCGGGTCAGGGCCATGCGGAAGCCGGAAAGGTGCGAGCCTCCGTCCACGGTGTTGATGTTATTGGCAAAGCTGAATACCGACTCCGAGTAGGCGTCGTTATATTGCAGCCCGATCTCCATGGCCACGCCGCTGCGCTCGGCTTCCATGTAGATGACCTTGTCGTGCAACACCTGCTTGCCCCGGTTCAGGTGCTTGATAAATTCGGCGATGCCCCCGTTGTATTTGAACTCGGCCGATTTCGCTTCGCCGGTTTTCGCCTCGGTGGTGCGCTCGTCGGTCAAGGTGATGAGCAGGCCTTTGTTCAGGAACGCCAGCTCGCGCAGGCGCTGCGCCAGGGTATCGAAGTTGTATTCGGTGACGGAGAAAATACTTTTGTCGGGCAGGAAGTGGACCTTGGTCCCAAGCTTCTTGCTGGCGCCGGCTTTCTTCAGCTTGCTGGTGGGTTCGCCTTTGGAGTAGGTCTGCTCCCAGGTAAAACCGTCGCGCCAGATCTCGAGATCGAGTTCTTCGCTGAGCGCGTTCACCACCGACACGCCGACACCGTGCAATCCGCCGGAAACTTTGTAAGAGGAAGCATCGAACTTTCCGCCGGCGTGCAGTTTGGTGAGCACCACCTGGGCGGCGGGAATTTTTTCGCCGTCGATGTCCATCATGTCCACGGGAATGCCGCGGCCGTTATCGACGACCGTGATCGAGTTGTCCAGATGGATGGTGACTTCGATCTTGTCGGCGTGACCGGCGAGCGCTTCGTCGACCGAGTTGTCCACCACTTCGTAAACCAGATGGTGCAACCCCATCTCGCCCGTGGAACCGATGTACATGGCGGGACGTTTGCGCACCGCCTCCATGCCGCCCAGCACTTTGATGGAGTCGGCATTGTAGTCGCCGTTGCCTCCATTGATGGCAGCGAGCTTCCCGTTTTTTGGCTTGGTTTCGTCGATGGGAGTGATTTCTTTCGTAGCCATTCCGCTCCGTGGAAAGTACCAGCCTCAAGTCCCGGCTGGCGTGCTTTTCCGATGTCCTGGATATTGCCTCAAATTGCTGAAATTATTAACACTTACGGCTTCCGAGGTTGTAAATAATTGTACCATGAGAAACCGCATTTTTCGACCCCCGAACCGGGCCGGTAAATGCTGCCTTGGACCACCTGGGAACCGGTGTGGGTCGGACACTCTTGTAGGACGCCTTTGGGTTGATTCTGGAATTTGGAGGCGTTCTGGATTGGCCCCCCGCCTCCGAGAATCAAAATCAAAGGCGGCGGGCGAGGGCGCCCGCCCCACACTTGTCAGCGCACGAGACCACCCCGACCTGATAGCATATTGGGAGGAGATCCCAGTTCAGCATGAGTGTGCCTGTATCGCAGATGTGGACGGTGGCCAGCTATGTCATCCGGCAGAAGCTTGCCCGGCGGAAGCAGTATCCCCTGGTGCTGATGCTGGAGCCGCTGTTCCGCTGCAACCTGGCCTGCGCCGGATGCGGCAAAATCCAGTACCCCGCCCACGTCCTGAAGCGCCAGCTGAGCCCCGAGGAGTGCTTCCGGGCGGTCGATGAGTGCGGCGCCCCGGTGGTTTCGATCCCGGGCGGCGAACCGCTCATGCATCCCGAAATCGACAAGATCGTGGAAGGCCTGGTGGCGCGGAAGAAGTACATCTACCTGTGCACCAACGCTTTACTGCTGAAGGAAAAGATCCATCTCTTCCAGCCGACCAAGTACCTGACCTTCAGCGTTCACCTGGACGGGCAGAAGGAGCATCATGATTTCGCGGTCTGCCGCGAGGGTGGTTATGAGATCGCCGTGGATGCCGTCCGTGAGGCCCTGCAACGCGGCTTCCGGGTGACCACCAACACCACGCTTTTTGACGGGGCCGATCCCAAGAGCGTGCGCGCCTTTTTTGATGACATGATGGAGCTGGGCATTGAAGGCATGATGCTTTCCCCCGGCTATTCCTACGAAAAGGCCCCCGACCAACAGCACTTCCTGGGGCGCGCCCGCACCCGGCGGCTGTTCCGGGCAATTCTTTCGAACCGCGAGAAGGACTGGCGCTTCAACCTGTCGCCGCTGTTCATGGAATTCCTCATGGGGAAGCGGCACTACGCTTGCACCCCCTGGGGCATGCCGACTTACAACATTTTCGGCTGGCAGAAGCCCTGCTACCTGCTGCAGGATGGCTACGCCGACACCTTCGAAGAGTTGATCCGCGAAACCGCGTGGGAATCCTACGGCACCGAATCGGGCAATCCGCATTGCGCCAATTGCATGGTGCACAGCGGCTATGAAGCCTCGGCGGTCAACGATACCTTTGGCTCGCTCGAAGGCTTTGTCGCCACCGTGAAGGGCACGCTGTTCAATCGCTATCGCGACGAGGATGCGTTGCGCCTCCTGGATGAGCCCGCAGAGCCGGCGCATTCCCTGGTCCAGATTACAGCTCCCAGTGAAACCCTTGAGGAGACCCGGGCGTGACCGGGAAAGCCGCCGGGCACGTGCATCCCGAGGCTCCCGCGTCTCCGGACGCGCTCGAAATCTCTCCGGGATGGGAACACGAAAAGCTGGAAGGCTGGGTCCCCGCGCTGGCCTCCGAAGAAGAAACCCGCAAAGCCCTGGAAAAAGCCTTCGACTACCGCGGCGACGTGACCATCACGCGGAAGGACGGGAGCACGGTCGAAGGCTATCTTTTTGACCGGAAGACCGGGCCGACCCTGGCGGATTCCCTGGTGCGCGTGCTTCCCCGAACTTCCAACCAGCGCGTCATGATCGCCTACTCCGACATCGCGGCCCTGGCTTTCACCGGACGCGATACGGCGGCCGGCAAGAGCTGGGAAGCCTGGGTGAAAAAATACGTGGAAAAGAAAGCCGCCGGCGAGAAGCATATCGGGCTGGAGCCCGAATCCCTGGAATAATTTCCTTGTCATCCTGAGCGAAGCATCTGCGTTCGCTGGCGAACGCAGATGCGAAGTCGAAGGACCCCTCGCAGCGGCAGAAACTTGTATCCGCAGCGTTTTTCCAGCGCAAGCAAATTCCCCAGCGACTCCGGAGCGCCGTCGCTATAGGGGTCCTTCGACTGCGCGGAAAGTTCGCGAAGCGACCTTTCCACTCCGCTCAGGATGACAGCGGGAGATCAGCGCTTGCCCGCGGCAAAAGTCAGATTCTCGATCAGTTCGTTGACTTCATCTTCGCTTCCGGCGATGAAGGTGAACGACATGGCGTAGCCTTTTTCCACCCTGACCAGCGAAGTCTGCCGCATAGTCAGAGTTCCCCGCGCCTTGCTGAAGTCCCCGCGCACCAGCTTGGCGGCTCCCACAGCAATCTCCTGGGGATCCTGCGTGGCCTGAAAGCCCTGGGCGGTGGTCAGCGCGGCCAGCGATTCGAAATACTCTACCGGGGTTTTCATGCCGGAAAAGAGCGGCTCGGCCGCGATCACGACCGCGGAATTTATGGCATCGCCCGCGGCCTGCGGAGGCCGTTCGAAAACGGCCAGCAACACCCTTGCGCCGGCGGCCTGCGCGGAGTCGTCCTGCAGATCCGCGGTACGGTCAACCCAGCCGAATGGAAGCTTGTAGGCGAAGCCGAAACTCGAGTTGCGGTACGTCCCGTTGCGGATCGCGCCGGCATCGGGGACGGCAATCTTAGCCTTGGCTGCGGGACGGGGCGAAGAAGCCGGCGATTGCGCCCACAGGACCGCCGCGAACATGACCAGAAAGACGCCAGCCGGGAATCGGGCCATGCGATATGTTACGCCACGGTTGTGCAGGCCGGTGTGGGGCGGGCGCCCTCGCCCGCCGATTTTGAAGTTGTTCTTGAATTGCAGGTTTTGCGATTGCGGTGCCTGATCACTTGCCGGAAAGTGCGTGCTAAGGCCGAAATCCAAGTCAAAAGCGGCGGGCGAGGGCGCCCGCCCCACACCAGCTCTCTCCCCTGATCACCCCTTACGCCGCCCGGCCGAGGACCGGCTGGGTGCAGAAGCTGCAGCGCCGGGCGTCGATGGGAATCTCGCTCAGGCATTCCGGGCACTTTTTGGTGGTGGGATCGGCCGGCGCCGGCGCTTTACGCATGCGCGCGACCAAGGCATTGATTGGCGTGACCACAAAGAAATACACCGTGGCCGCGATCAACAGAAATGAAACCACGGCATTGATGAAATCGCCGACTGGAAAGACCGTGCTGCCGATGGTGAAGCTGATGGCAGAGAAATCCGGCTTGCCGACCAGAGCGGCGATGAGCGGGGTGAGAAGGTCCTTGGTCAAGGCGCTCACCACCGCGCCGAAGGCCACGCCGATGACAACTCCCACCGCCAAGTCAACCACGTTGCCGCGAAGGATGAATTGCTTGAAGCCGCTAAGCATGGATGGAACCTCCAAAATGCAAGGCGGCTAATTTACGGCGTCAGCACGGGGTAGGTCAAGCGGGGGTGGGGCGGACACTCTTATCCGCCGCCTTTGGAGTTGACTTGGCTTTGAAATCTTGCGGTTGCTGGTGGCTGTGTAAGAGCCCTGACAGGCAAAAATTAGAGTCAAAGGCGGCGGGCGAGGGCGCCCGCCCTACATGGTTTGCGCTTCAGATCCGCATGGGCATGACGATGTAGCGGTACTTGTAATCCTCGCTGTCGGCGGGGCGGAGCTGGCCGGCGGACTGGGGATCCTTGAACTCGAGCTTTACGTCGCCGGCGCCGACTGCCTTCAGGAAGTCGAGAATGTATTGGGCGTTGAAGCCGACCGTCAGGGAGTCGCCCTGGTAACTGGTTTCGAGCGAGTCTTCCGACTCGCCGGTGTCGGTCGAGGAGGCGGAAAGCTTGACCTCGCCTTTTTCCAGGCGCAGGCGGACGGCGCGGGAACGCTCGTCGGCGAATTGCGCCACGCGGGAAATAGCGGCGCTCAGTTCATTCCCCGGCAGAGTCACGCTCTTGTTATTGTCCTTGGGGAGAACGGCTTCGTAGTTGGGGAACTGGCCGGTAAGCTGGCGCGAAGTCAGCAAACGCTGGCCGATGCGGAAGTACAGCGTGGACTCGTCTTTCGCGAACTCAATGGTTTCCGCGTCGGTCGAATCGAGCAGCGATCGGAGTTCGTCCATGGCCTTTTTGGGGATGAGGGTCTTCAGCTCTCCCGATACGCCTTCGAATTTTTCGCCGCTGCGCTCGATGTGCGCCAGGCGGTGTCCGTCGGTCGCCACCATGGTGATGGACTCGGGCTTCAGCACCATGAGCGCGCCATTCAAGGTGTAGCGCGACTCCTCGCTGGCAATCGCGAAACCGGTCTTGGCAATCATCGACCGCAACACCAGGGAAGGGATCTTTACCGCGCCGGCGGTGGGAAATACCGGCAGCGTGGGGAAATTCGAGCGCGCCATGCCGACCATCTTCGTGTTGGACCGCCCACAGCGGATGCTGATCCAGTGGTTCTCCAGCAACTTGATGGTGATGTCGGCATCCGGCAGCAGTTTTACGTAGTCATGCAACTTGCGGGCGGGGATGGTGCAGGAGCCTTCTTTTTTGACCTTCGCATTGCAGACGGTGCGCAGGCTCAGGTCGAGATCGGTTGCGGTGAGCGAAAGTTTGTCGTTGGCAGCTTCAAACAGGTAGTTCGAGAGGATGGGAATTGTGGTCTTGCGTTCCACCACTCCCTGGGTCGCAGTCAGTTCCCTTAAGAGTTCAAATTTACTGACTGTAATTTCCATGGTGGCGGTCCCTGTGGCTGCGGCTAAAGCTTCTACCGGCATAACCCAAATCTCCCGTCGGGCAGCGCTACTTTGAGTACTTCCCTTATATCAAAATAAAAACCCTTAAAACCAGCAGTAACAGTAGGCAGCTCGTAAAAGTGGAAATCGCGGCCAATCCCGCTGCCCACCGGCTTCCTGCACTGATCCATCATGTCCAAAACTAGCCCGGCAACCGGAGGAGGTGAAAGTATCGTTTGGCCGTGCCTGACGATTCCACCCACTCTTACACAACTTCCACACCCGATTCACAGCGCTGGTCAAGGAAGACTCCGCTACTGAGTGGAAATAGCGGCCGGAGCCGCGATTCATCCGCCCAACTGCTCGGTCATTTTATTGATCAACCTGTTCAAATCTTTGTCGGTCTTCCGGTTGACATCAATTTTGTCGACCGAATGCAGCACGGTAGTGTGATGCTTGCCGCCAAACTGACGTCCGATCTCAGGCAATGAAGCTTCGGTCAGATGCTTGGCCAGGTACATGGCGATCTGCCGGGGATAGACAATGGCGCGCGAGTTGTTCTTGGCCTTGATCTCCACCAATCGCAATCCAAACTGCTCCGCCACCGCTTTCTGGATCGACTCGATGGTGACCTTGCGGGCCTGGGAGTCGATGAAATTCTTCAGCACCTGCTGGGTGTAAGGCAGAGTGATCTCGGCGCCGATCAGCGAAGAGTGCGCCACCAGGCGGATGAGCGCGCCTTCGAGTTCGCGAACGTTGGAGCGGATGTTGGACGCGATGTAGAGCGCCACGTCGGTGGGCAGGATGACTTTTTCCTGCTCCGCCTTCTTCTGCAGAATCGCCACCTTGGTTTCGAGGTCGGGCGGCTGGATGTCGGCGATCAGTCCCCACTCGAAGCGGCTGCGCAGCCGGTCTTCGAATTCCGCCAGCTCTTTCGGCGGCCGGTCGCTGGCGATCACGATCTGCTTCATGGACTCGTGCAGGGCGTTGAAGGTGTGGAAGAACTCTTCCTGGGTGCGCTCCTTTTGCGCGAGGAACTGGATGTCGTCCACCAGCAGCACGTCCACGTTGCGGAACTTGTCGCGGAAGCTGATCATCTTGTCGTAACGCAGCGAGTTGATCATCTCGTTGGTGAACTTCTCGCTGGAGACGTAGCAGATGGCGGCCTGGGGCTGACGGCGCTTGATCTCGTGTCCGATGGCCTGCATCAGGTGGGTCTTGCCCATGCCGACGCCGCCGTAGAGGAAGAGCGGGTTGTAAGCCTTCGAAGGACGTTCCGAAACCGCCTGGCAGGCAGCGTGGGCGAACTGGTTGCCGCTGCCGATGACGAATGCGTCAAAGGTGTAGCGCGGGTTGAGTTGAGCCGCGCCGTCCCAATCAAAGCGCGACTGGGAAGCGTGTGGAGCGGCCGGCGCGAGGTGGGCCGAGAGTCCGCCATCGTGGCGCACCGGGGTCGACGCGGGATCGTCTTCCGGGGTGACGAACTTCACTTCCTCGAATTCGAGGCCCAGATTATCCAACGCTTCCTGAATGAGGTCGGCGTACTTGTCTCCCACGTGGCGGAATTCCGCGGTGGGCACGCGCACGAAAAGGACGGGGCCGCTGGAATGGCTGTACTTCGTGGGCTTCAGCCAGGTGTCGTACGAGTGCCGGTTGATCTTTTTTTCCAGCGCATCCAGAACGCGCAACCACGGATTGGGGGAGAGGCTTGGAGTTGGAACAGACATAAAATAATTTTCGTGGGGCTGCGGCCAGGTCAGCGCCCGGTATCAGAACGTTTGCAACAATGCTTTCATTTTCCAGCCGTCGAACCACCTTGTTTCCGGGGCAGTTGGCGCTGGGATCGGAAAATTTCTGTAAGCTGGATCAGTCCGGCATACTAGCACAAAATTTTTCGGTCTGCGGGAATCTTGTCGCGGACTTTTTCTGCTTCGTATGATTCAGTACCCTAATGAAACTTCCTGTCAAGTATTGAAAATATAACTGCCGCGCGAGTGGTGCAGAAATGTTATGCAGGGCGGGCGCCCCCGCCCGCCGCTTTTGATTTGGAGTTTGAATTTCAAGTTGCGCGTAACCGCGTTAGCTTCCGGCAGGCTGGAAAATTCCAAAGCAACATCAACTTCAAAAGCGGCGGGCGAGGGCGCCGCCCTACACATCCCATCCTCCCCCGGTTTGCCCGCCTGCGCGCGGTCATTTATACTTCTTCTTCGCTTTAAACGAGACTCAGAACACACTCAGTTCATCAGGAGCAGCGATTTTTCATGCCCAAGCGCACATTCCAGCCCAACCGTCGTCACCGCTCGAAGACGCACGGATTTCTTACGCGGATGAAGACCAAGGCCGGCCGCGCGGTGATTTCGCGGCGGCGCGCCAAGGGCCGCAAGCGGGTGTCGGTGAAGCCCGGCTTCCGTGAGTAGTGTTTCTCCCGTTCCGGAATTCGCGGAAGGTTCGCAACCTCGTATTGGCAAATCTGGTTTGAGGCGTGCTGTGAACGCTCTCGCGGCGAATGGCAGCGGCGACCTGTCCCGACCCGGCAAGCGCAGCAAGTTTCCCCGCGGCGTGCGCTTGCTCCGGCACGCGGACTTCGAGCGAGTGTACAAGCAGGGGCGCCGGCATTTTGCCGCGCACCTGACCGCGTTTTACCTGTCGCGTCCAGTGCATGAAAACGCAGCCGAGGGCGGGCGCGTGGGATTCACGGTGAGCAAGGTGCTGGGCGGCGCGGTGGTGCGCAATCGCCTGAAGCGGCGCTTGCGGGAGGCGGTCCGATTGCACGGCACGATCCCGGCGGCCATGGATGTCGTCATCAATCCTAAAAAGTCGCTCCTGACGGCCGAATTTGTTGAGGTGCAGCGCGAGATTCGGCGGGCGTTTGAAGTCATCGCGAAGTCCGCGGGAAAATCATGAACCAGCGAGCCAGAAGCTTCGTACTCTGCCTGTTGCGGGCCTATAAGTGGGCGCTCTCGCCGCTCTTGTCTCCGGCCTGCCGGTACGTGCCTACATGCTCGGAATACGCCATGGAAGCCGTGGACCGTTATGGCGTGCTGCGCGGCGGAGCGATGGCGCTGCGGCGGGTGCTGCGCTGCCATCCTTTTGTGCAGGGCGGTTACGATCCGGTGGTGCAGTCCGCTGACATGGATTCGAACACGAAACTGAAAGATTACGGCGTAACCAATGCGCCGCCCGCCAGTTGTGCGGTCACTGAGTAGCGAATTTGCCTGACTTCAACAATCCTCAACAAGATCCCGGCATGGAGCGCCGGCTGCTTCTGGTGTTCGCGCTCACCTTCCTGGTCATCATTCTGTTTCAACCGTTACTGAAGAAGTATTTGCCGCAGTCAGCGGCGCCCGCGCCCCAAACCCCGGCGGTTGCCCAGCCTTCCGTGGCTTCGGCGCCGCCGGTTTCGGTGCCCGTGACCGGCGCCAGCAAGCAGGCCTCGGCCGAAGCCGAAACCGTCATCGAAAATGATCTCTATCGCGTCACCTTCACCAACCGCGGCGGCGTGGTGAAATCCTGGATCCTCAAGACCTACAAGGACGAGCACGGCAATCCACTGGAACTGGTCAGCAAGTCGGCGGAGACCTACGGATATCCGATGTCGCTCTGGACTTACGACGAGGCTCAGCGCAATAAGTTGAATTCGGCGCTCTTTGTCCAAGCCGCGAGTGGCGGAATAACCGGCGTCACAAAAATCGGCAGCGGACGAATCATGGCTCCTACCGAGATAACCTTCGAGTACTCAGACGCCGATGTCTCCGTCCGCAAGACTTTCAGCTTCGATCACACCTACGTCATGCATCTCGAAACCTCGGTGATTTCCAAGGGCAGCCAGGTCACCGCGTTTCCCATGTGGCCGGCCGGTTTCGGGGACCAGTCGAGCCTGTCGTCGTATGCCGGCAGCCGGGTGGAGCACCAGTACAACGACAAGACCGAGCGCCTGGACATCAAGAAGGTCAGCGGCGGCGCCACTTTGCCCGGTCCCTTCAACTGGGCGGGCGTGGTTGACCAGTATTTCGCCGCGGTCTTTCTGCCCGAGGACATTCAGAACGCGGCCATGGTGACGCTGCGGCATCAGATTGAGGTGCCGAAGGACCCGCGAAGCCCCAAGCCCGGGGAGACGGTCAAGGCCGAAGTCCTGGGCGTAGGCGTCGGTAATCTTCGCGGAGCTACTGCCGAGCGGCTCTATGTGGGACCGAAGTCGCTGGGCGTTCTGGAATCGGTGCCGGTGCCCACCTTGAATGGCGCGCCGCCGGACTTGCGGGCCTTGATCAACTTTGGATTTTTCGGAATCATCGCCCGTCCCTTGTTTCTCTGGCTTAAATGGACGTATGGATGGATCCACAACTGGGGCTGGGCCATCGCCATCCAGACTCTGATCATCAACTTGGCCCTGCTGCCGCTGCGCATCTCCAGCATGAAATCGGCGCTGAAGATGCAAAAGGTGGCGCCGCAGATCAAAGCCATCCAGGAAAAATACAAGAAGTACAGCATGCGCGATCCGCGCAAGCAGGAGATGAACCAGGAAGTCTCCGCCCTGTACAAGGCGGAGGGCGTAAACCCGGTGGGCGGGTGCCTGCCCATGGTCATCCAGATGCCGTTCCTGTTTGCCTACTACAGCATGCTGGGCGCGGCCCTGGACTTGCGGCAGGCCCCCTGGCTATGGATCCGCGATCTTTCGTCGCCTGACCCGTGGCATCTATTGCCCATCGGCATTATCATCACCATGCTGCTGACCCAGCGCATGACGCCGCAGCCCGGCATGGACCCGTCGCAGCAGAAGATGATGACTTTCATGATGCCGCTGATGCTGGGTGTCATCAGCTGGAACCTGGCCGCCGGCTTGTGCCTGTACTGGTCCGAAGGTAACCTGATCGCCATCGCGCAACAGGCGGTGATGAACCGTACCAGCCTGGGCCGCGAGATGCGGGAGATTGCATTGAAGCGGGCGCGGAAGAAAGAGAAGTAGCTGTCAGCCGTCAGCTTTCAGCTTTCAGCTTGAGTCCTTCGCTCCATCGCCGCCTTGGAGGCGCTGTCATGGCGGAAGGCTATGAGTTCACAAAGCAGAGATGGAAGCCGGCAACAAACAAGCTGAGAGCTGACGGCTGAGAGCTGAGAGCTGAGAGCTTCTTTATGTCCATTCCCGACAAAATCGCCGCCGCCAACAAGATCAACGATCTGCTGAAGGGGATCGTCGCTAACGGGGGCTTGCGCCTGAAGTACCGTATCACCGTGGATCCGCCGCTGGCCGAGCAGCGGGACTGGGAGCGCCCCGAGATTCTGGTGGAGTTCGTGGGCCCGGATTCGCCGCTGCTGCTGGAGCGGGGCGGCGAGCTGCTGCGCGCCATCGAATTTCTGGCGCTCGAGATGCTTCGCCTGCCGGGCAACGAGCACGAGAAAGTCTGCTTCGACTGCATGAACCATCGCGGCATGCGCCTGGAAGAGCTGCGCCTGGCCGCGGGCGTGGCCGCCGAAAAAGTCCGCAAGACAAAAATGCCTTACGAGTTTGCGCCCATGTCATCGCGTGAGCGCCGCATTGTCCACCTGGCTCTGCGTGATCAGGCCGGGCTTACCACCCAGAGCGAAGGCGAAGGCCAGCGCCGCTATGTGGTGGTTTATCCGGAGAATTACAAGCCTGCCGCGGCCCGGCCTCAGCGGAAAACTCTTCCCTGATCCATCGGCCGCATACGCCAACCGGCTTTCCGCGCCGCTTCCGCGCCCAACTCGTGTAATCGTCCCGTCCTGACGTCGCAGACGCAGGATTTGCGGGAAGGTTCGGAGGGCCTGAGGCTTCACCCGCTACAATCTCCCCGTGACCCTCGACGACACCATCGTCGCCATTGCCACGCCGCCCGGACGCGGTGGGATTGGCGTGGTCCGCATCGCCGGGCCGGACGCGCGCAGTATTGCCGCTCCCCTGTTGCGCCTGAAGCACGAGCCCGAACCCGGCCGAGCCGTATTCGGAGAGCTTATCGAACCATGTGGAGCGGGCGCCCCCGCCCGCTTGGAAGCGGACAGCGCCTCGGAGGCAGAAGAACAAAACCAGCGGGCGGAGGCGCCCGCTCCACACCCACCCGCCCACAGTCAGAATCAGCGCATTGATGAAGTGGTCGTCACTTACTTCGCCGCGCCGCACTCCTACACCACCGACGACATCGTCGAAATCTCTGCCCACGGCTCGCCGGTGGTTCTGCGCCATGTGGTCGAGTTGGCCCTGGCCCGCGGCGCTCGCCTCGCCGAGCCCGGCGAATTCACCATGCGGGCATTCCTCAACGGGCGCATCGATCTCACCCAGGCGGAGGCGGTGCGCGATCTGATCGAGTCGCAGACGCTCTATCAGGCCAAAGTCGCAGCCCAGCAGCTCGAGGGCGCGCTCTCGCGCCGGCTGCAGCCCATCAAACAAAAACTGGTGGAACTGATCGCGGTGCTCGAAGCCGGCATCGACTTCGCCGAGGACGATGTTTCAGTTCTTCCGGCGGAGCGAATCCTGGAGCACATCGCGGCGGTTCGAGCGCCCCTGATGCAGCTGGCTGAATCCTTCGCTTATGGAAAGCTGGTCCATGAGGGGCTGACCCTGGCCATCGTCGGCCGGCCGAACGTCGGCAAATCGAGCCTGTTCAATAGCCTGGTGGAGAGCGACCGCGCCATCGTGACCGCCGCCCCCGGAACCACGCGCGACCTGGTAACCGAAACGGTCGCGCTCGGCGGCATTCCCGTCGAGCTGGTGGACACGGCGGGCATTCGCCATGCCCAGGATGAAGCTGAGGGCATCGGCATTCGCAAGTCGATGGAAGCGCTGGCCGACGCCGATCTGGTGCTGGTCGTGCTGGATTCTTCCGAACCGATCGGCGCCGAAGATGAACGGCTGCTGGCATTGGTGACGCAGCGGACGGCGATTCTGGTCGAGAACAAATCAGATAAAACCAGTTTGCAGTTTCGAGTTCCCAGTTCCCAGTTGCGGCGGGTGAGGGTGTCGGCGCTGACTGGCGCCGGCATCCCCGAGCTTCGCACTGAGATTCTCCGCCACGCGGGCGGAGAATTCGACGGCAGGAATGAAACTGGTTTTCTCACCAACACGCGCCATCAGGGACTGGTGCGCGATTCACTGGCGGGACTGGACGCCGGCGCAGTCGCAGTGCGCAACCGGGTACCGCACGAAATGGTCCTGCTCGATCTCTACAGCGCCTTGCGTCCGCTCGATGAAATTACCGGGGCCACCACCAACGATGACATCCTGAATCTGATTTTCAGCAGGTTCTGCATCGGAAAGTAATTATTAATTCGAGGCGTTCCAAGGAAATCTAATATATTGCGGAAAGCCCGGCGGTTTCCAGCGGTTTGAAGTTGTACCGTCGGGGACGCCAACTGTAAGTTTTCTGCACTGACCTGCTCTAAGAC
Organism: Terriglobia bacterium; assembly: GCA_963734455.1. GTDB lineage: Bacteria > Acidobacteriota > Terriglobia > Terriglobales > Acidobacteriaceae > JAIQFF01. The sequence goes on along the minus strand of CAVTHC010000014.1, from coordinate 98,320 downwards.
GCTGAATAGGCACCAATTGGGGTGGTTAAGATCGCGTGAGAAGGCGGATTGCAGCTTTCAGTTAGCGGCTGCGCTTGCGTGGGGTGTCTACATCGTCTACATCAATGCCGCCGGTCGCGACCGCGACCCCGTTGGTGATCGCACCGACGACAAGGGTCCGCCACTTTGGGGGGCGCGCCAGCGGCATGGGGGCCTCGTCCCAGACACGACCTGCGGTACGTAGCCGAGAATCATGATCAGCCTCGGAGTGCAGGGAGCCCGACTCGGCGGGACTCTCGGCCGCATCTGACGCATCTTTCAGAACTGGCAAAGATGTCAGTTTGGACTCCAGGAACAAATCGACGGGCCGCACAGTTTCGGATTGGGGCAGCATCAGGGCTGCTGGCGTAGTCAATGCTTTGTCCAACGAAGTGTGTCGTGCTTTCCATCCCCGTGTCTTCTTGTCTGAAGAATCGATGTGTGCGTCGCGAGATGGATGCAACAAGGCAGCAAGCGGGACCGGCGAATATAGAATAAGACCCAAACCAGGGACCGAGGATAACGCGGCGGTCGCCGTGATTGCCACCAGCGCTGCCCGGGCCGTCCTTTCAAAGCTGGAATACGATGACGGCTCTCTTAACAGTGCGCGAACCCTGATTGCCAGCAATGACTCGGAGGAGGAAAAACCAATGCCTTCGGAGCGGCTGCGTTCCTCCACAAACCAGCGTGCGAGCCGGGTGAGGCATTCGGCATACGGCAAGCGCGCCTCCGCGCGTTGCGCCACGACGGCGTAGTCGCAGGATAACTCTCGTTCCCAGCGCAAACGGCGGTAGGCCAGCCAGACCAGAGGATGAAAGAAAACCAGCCGACAGCCCAGCGCCGCCAGCCGGTCCCACAGATAATCACGCTGCCTGACATGGGTCAATTCGTGGCGCAAAACGTCCGCCAGTTGATCGCGGTCGAGATGGGGAATCAGTTCCGTGGGCAGCAGGACGTGACTCCGCAACCAGTAACAGGTGGCGGGCGAAGACAGCTCCGATACCAGACCGAGTTCACTGTGGCGAATCTCCAACTGGAGGCAAAGCCTGCGAAAAAGCAGCTCGAGTTGGGGTGAGGGCGGTTGAGCGCGCCGCAGAACCGATCGAAGCTGCATGGACTTGAGCAGCAAGTGCAACAGCAATGCGAGCAAGAGAACGACGTAGACTCGCCCAGCAGTTGGCGCAAGTTTCGAAATGTAGGAAGCCCAGACGGTCTTCACCGGCAGGGCCAGATGAAGGTTCGATGCCGGCGGTAACGAGGTTGAACTGAGAACGAAATGAACCGGGTCGGCCAACCTGGAGGGCACCCATAAGAACAGCCAGGCCGCGTTCGTCAGAAGCAAGAAGCCGCCCCACATTCGTACGCGAGCGCGAGGGTTCTGGATGAAACTGCATATGCACAAGGTCGCCAGATAAGCCAAGACGACCTGCACGCAATATGTGATCCAGATGCTCAAATCCGCCAGGGAGCCGTTGAACCACATGATGTGCCGACCTTCAACGATGATTTTGCCACCCGGAACTGCTTGCCTTGCGATAACTGCGAATGAGCCGTTCAAGTTCCTGCAACTCGGTGGCGTCGATACGCTCGTTCTCCAGCAGATTCACCAGAAGCTCAGAACGGGAGCCCCGAAAATACCTGTCCAGCAAGGAACGCAAAGAGCTGCGGTTCACCTCGCTACGCTTCACCCGAGGTCGATACACGAAGGCGCGGCCGCGCACGGAGTGAGTGACAAATCGCTTGTTTTCCATAATCCGCAAGACAGTTTGAACGGTCTTGTAGTTCAACGGATCATCAGCTTCCGAAGCTCGCAAGAAATCCTCAATGGTGCCTTCTCCCAGGCGCCAAAGAATTTCGAGCAAGCGGAACTCCGCCGCAGTCGGTATCGCTTTCGGTTTCGGCAAAACGTGGCCTTCTTTTATTGTGAAGGCAGACTCGTTGGTATGAGTCCCTTCAAAGGAGATGCCCATGTTTCCTTCGGAGCTTACCAGCTTAATTCACGACCGGCAACAATCAAGCCATATGGGCGATGTTCCGATTCGTGTGCCGCTGCGCCCTCACGAAGAATGGAAGGGCGATTGACATCACTCGAACCGCAGGGCGTCGATGGGGTTCAAGTTCGCCGCCTCGCTGGCGGGACGGTATCCGAACAGCAGTCCGACTCCACTGGAAACCACCAGAGCTACCGCCACTGCCGTCCAGGAAATGCCGAGCGGAACGGTACCCTCAGTCAAGCGTGTGACCGACCAGACGAGCCCCAGTGCCATCCCGACCCCCACCAGGGCCCCGGCAAAACTGATAAAGAACGCTTCCAATAAGAACTGGACCCGGATCTCATTCGGCCGGGCACCCAGCGCCTTCCTGACTCCAATTTCATGGGTACGCTGGGCAACATTGACCAGCATGATATTCATGATCCCGGTTCCGGCAGTGACCAGAGTCAGAGCGGCAATCGCGATAAGTACGGCGCTCATAGCGATTGAAATATTATTTGCCGTCTGCAGAAGGGAAGACAGGTTCTCGACGGTGTAACGTGCCTCCTTGCGGTGACGGTTCTGCAACAAGCGGCTCATCTGCTGCGTCAGGTCGGACACCTCGGCGGAGGATGCGGCCTGCGCATAGAGCACCTGAAAAAAGTTTTCGCCCGTGATGGACTTGACCAGCGGGAACGGGATGAGCAAGGTGTCTTCCTGTATCTCGGACTGTCCGAAGGTGGGGACTCCCTCTTTGAAGGTGCCGATGATGGTGCAACCAAACTGGTCGAGGTGAATGTTGTTGCCCACGGCGGAATCGAGGCCAAAGGCGGTCCGGGCCAGGTGGTCGGTGATCAGACAAACCTTGAAGTGAGCGAGAAAGTCCTCCACGTCGAAGTATCTGCCCGAGGTAATGTTCAGGTTGCGAATCTTCTCAAAATCCTGGGTGACGCCAACCAAACGAGGGTGGACCGCTTTGCCACGAAGTTGAAGGTCAACCGGGATGTCGTAAGTGCCGGCTACCGCGCTAACCCCTGGGAGAGTCAGGCGCACCGCCATCAGGTCATCCGGCGTCAATTCATCTTCCAGAACGGAAGAGGCGCCGTTGCGATCAAGCGTGGCATACGCAAGATTGGCGCCGATTCCCTCGATCTGCGAGATTATGTAGTGTTTGCCGGTTGACGCGATGGTGACGACGAGCACCAGCGCAGCGCTGCCGATTACAACTCCCAGCATGGTAAGCGAGGCCTTCAGCTTATCGCCGGCCAGCGCCCAGAAAGCAAAGCGGACACTCTCTTCCCAGCGAATCGCACGCGCGGCGGTTGCGTCAGGGTAGCGCATTGTTGGTCAGCAAATAGTTCCCAGCATTCTCGGCTACCACGCGCAGGTTCGACCGCCCCACCAGCCCCTCCAGACGCGGCATTTCGCTGCCATAAGCGAGAAGATAACAGCGACCTGACGCTGCCCACAGTGAAACGAACTCGTGGTCGTCAATGAATACATCGGGAGCTCCTGGGGCATATGAACCATATTCCAGGTTGTTGTTGCGGCCGTTGAGCAGCAGAGCAGAGCGCCCGGTGTAGAAAAAAACGGAGGAAAAGGCGTAGTAAGAATTGGCTTCGATCAGTTGTCCGGGTGGACTCTGCTTCAGGCTTTGAGCCAGGGGATAGGACCCCAGATAGGAGTCGAATCGAATCAGCGCAATGCGGGCGGCCTGAACGAATAGGATCATGCCGGCAGCGATCACCAGGACCAGTCTCTTGACGTCGCCTTTCGATCTGGCGATCCCCACGGCGCTCAACCCGAACGCGAAAGCGGCGATCGCAAGCGGCAGCCTCAGGTAGGCGAATGCGTTAAGCGTCAGGTCTCGAATGTGTCCCATTGACAGGGTGTACAGTTCAGGATGCTGGGTCAGGGCCGTAGAAATGTTCCCCGGAGCAGGCAGCCGCCACACCAATGCAATCAGGACTGTGAGCACGGCACACAACAGTGTAGAAATCCCCAGCAGAACACCCGTGGCCGCGCGTACCCTTCGTCCTCCGGCACTGATCGCCGATCCAATCAGGAGCGCCAAAGCAGGATAGATGGGCATCGAGTAATACTCCTGAGTGGTGGAGAAGGTGAAGAACAACAGCACCACGCCGACCCAGCAAACCGCCATCAACCGGGTTCTTTCTACCCGCGAAGCTGGACGGAATGAAAGCTTTGGAATGCCGGGCAGATAGACCGACCACGGGAAGATCCAGACGAGGTTCAGCAGCCAGAACCACAGCCTGGGCACCGTGTTGTAATCACGCGGATACCGCAAGTTAAGAAAACGCAACAGATGTTCGTTGAAGAAGTAGAACCAGAAGAACCCGCGGTATTCGCCGCTCGCACTATGCATGGAGAACGCGAAATAAGGCGGGTTGCGCAGGATTGCCAGCACATGCCACGGCACTGCGATCGCTAAAGCGACGGCAATTGCCGTACCGAGGTTCAATCGACGCCACGACCTGATGGAAAAAAGCTGTCGCGTGAGGGCCATGTAGGCAACTCCCGCCAGCACCGGAAAAACCACGCCGATCAGGCCCTTGAGCAATAAACCGGTTCCCAGACATGCTCCCAGCATAACGGCCCATCGGAGCGGAAGGCGCTGTTCCGGTTCAAGCAGCGACAGCCATGCCCAGATGGCGCCCGTGATAGCCGCGGTGAGAGTGGCATCCGGGATCAGAATCCGGGTGAACAGGAACAAACCGGCCGAAGTGGCGAGGGCGACGCCGGCGTAGAGGCCAGCCTCCTCGCCAAACGCCCAGCGCCCGAAGCGGTAGGTTATCCAACACAAAAGGACTGCTGAGAGCGCGAGCGGTAAACGAGCAGCCCAATCATGGACGCCGAAGATTTTGTACGACACCGCCATCATCCAGTAAATGAGCGGCGCCTTTTCCAGATACGCAACGCCGTCAAGCCGTGCGGTGACCCAGTCATGGGAGGCCAGCATATTGCGCGCGATCTGGGCCTGGACTGCATCAACATCATCCATGAGACGAGGCGGGCTGGCGATGTTGATGAGAAATACCAGGGAAGCGACGACAACTACAATCCAGCCCTGTCGAGGACTTCGACGATGGGGATCGTCGGTCCCGCTTCCTCGGACGCCAATTCGATTTTCCATCGCTTCATCCAGATCAATAAGACCATCAGACCCCATAGGTGATAACCGTAGTTTGCTTTCCGCTGCAAGTGTGCATTTACCAGTCGCTTCACCGCAGGCCAATGAAACAACCCGCTCGCCAAAACGGCTTCCTGGGACAATGTATCCAGCAGCAAGGGACGAAGCACCCCACGCAGCCACTCGTGAATAGGGACATCGAATCCGATTTTCGCTCGCTGCAGCACGGTGCGCGGTAGTTTGTCCTTCATCAGACGCCGAAGTACGTATTTGGAATTCGATCCCCGCAGCTTCAGGCGCTCCGGCAAGCCGGCGGCGAAATCGACAATTCGCGGATCCAAAAAAGGAGGACGCACCTCCAGCGAGTGCGCCATGCTGATGCGGTCTACCTTGTAGAGAATGTCGTCGGGCAAATAGTAGCGCTGATCGAAGTCCAGGTAGCGCTGCAGACCACCGCCTTGGTCCATTTCAGCGAGCACCTTGGCTAGCGGGCCGGCATCGGCAAACAAGAATAGCCGTTGCTTCTCAGCTTCCGAAAATGTTCCGTTCCAGAAAACGTGCGCCATTTCGGGTGTTAGCAACGTACCTTGCAGAAATCGCTTGAGCCTGTATTCGAAGCCGATCTTTTCGTCGGATACCGGGAGATGCATTGCGAACGCCAAGGCTGCCTGCCGCAGCCGAGCAGGAATCCTGCGGGCCAGGGCGTTGTATCGATCGGCTTCATAAGTAAGGTAGCCCGCGAATAGTTCGTCCGCGCCCTCGCCTGTCAGCACCACGGTGACTTCTCGGCTCGTCATCTGAGCCAGGAACCAAAGTGGCAAGGCGCCTGCATCCGCGCCAGGCTCGTCGGAATAGTAGGCAATCTGCTCTATCGCCTCTATGAGGTCGGCACTCGCACTCAGGTCAAAGTCCGAGTGCCGCGTACCGAAGTGGCGGCTGACCTCTTTGATGTATCGACTCTCGTCAAACGAGCGTCCTCGGAAGGTTACGGAGTACGTCTGCAGTGGACCCCGGTGTGTATTCGCGGCGTAGTGCAGGATGGTCGAAGAGTCCAAGCCTCCGCTTAGCCAAATACCCACGGGCATGTCGGAAACAAGCTGTTCCTTGAGCGATTGCGTCAACAGGTCGTCGAGTTCTTCGCAGGCCTCCGCAACTGAGCGCGGCGCGCTCGCGGCAGCAGGCTGGGGCAAATACGAGACGCTACTCCACTTGCCGTCCCGCCACTCCAGAAAGTGTCCCGGCATGAGCTTGAGGATGCCCTCCACTAGAGTGAGGGGGCCAGGAACATAGTTCAGGCTGAGAAAGCAGTTCAATCCCGACAGGCAAATGTTGCGGCGCACCGCCGGGTGTAGCAGGATGCACTTCAGCTCAGAGCCGAAATAAATTTCGCCATCCTGAAGACAGTAGTACAGGGGCTTAATGCCCATGCGGTCGCGAGCAAGAACCAGGCGATGTTCGGACTGCACCCAGAGGGCAATGGCAAACATCCCGCGCAGCCGCGAGAAGCACGAGTTGCCCCAGCACCGAAAAGCGTGGAGCACTACCTCGGTATCGCAGCGCGTCTCAAAGACAAACCCTTCCGCTTGCAACTGGGTGCGCAATTCCGAGCAATTGAAAATCTCGCCATTGAAGACAACAACAATATCGCGATCAGGGCTGAAAAGTGGCTGATCTCCACCCTCGAGATCGACGATGCGCAGGCGAGCCGCGCCCAGCGAGATGTGTTCTGAGCAGAAAGTTCCCTGATGGTCGGGTCCCCTGTGCGCAAGGGCCTCCAGAGCTGCCGTCAGCACCCCGGTCGGGACGTCCTCCGCGATATGTGAATACCCGAGAATGCCACACATGTGCGGCGCACCCCGTTTGCGCATGAGAGCGATTGTGAACCGAGCAATGCACTCTCCACATAGCTCTGGGATCCAAGGTTGATGATTCCCCAACAACAAGCCTATGGCTCGATCAATTCGAGAAGTTCAGGCGAGCACCTGACCTCTCGAGTGGCAGGTAACCCTCACGGTCACACGCGCCTGCAACCGCTTCGCGGAGCCCACGAGCGACGAGATTCTGGAGTTCGCCATTCCCGCGAGCATTATCTGCCATAAGTCTTAATTGGATAAGAGAATATTGTCAATCAAATATGCGGAATCAGATCAAAAAGCGATCTCGAGACGCCGTTTCCCGGCTCGGCAGACCGTTTCGTCCTTGAACGCGATCGAGAAGGACGAACGGCGCCTTTTACGCAAATGTCGCCACCGGCCTCAAGCTCGAGGTTTCAGAGATTTCCCGGAGGAGACATTTTCAGACGGCGTCGCAGGAAGCCCGTGCGTGGGCGGACGTTTAGTGGTTGGTAGAAAAAATGGCCGGAAGTGGCGGCGCATACACGCCTGACAGCGTACCAGGCGGAGCAAAAACAGGACAGGAACCTTTTGCCAGAAAGTGCCCGACGAAGCATAGATCCGGGAAGATCCACAATACGGGCAATCCTTTAGGCCGATTCTTCGCATCCTGCCGCCCGACAGCTTGACCTTCGAAGTTTAGTCTTACTGTAGTAAGAGGTCAATCGTTGCGACGAACCTCGAATGTCGCCTTACCGCCGAAGCTAAGCCCATCGTGTCATCGCCATACCAGCAGGCACGGCCAGCCGTGACACCGACACACAACTCTTGCCACTGGCCGGCCTTCAGCGATCTGGATTGTTCGGCGAGCCGGGCGGCTCGGCGAACGCGCCCAGTTCCTTGCGGTGGCTTTTCACTTCGCGCAGCGAGTAGATCGGCTTGTTTTGCGATTCGTAGTAGGTGCGCGCAACGATTTCGCCCAGCAGCCCCATAGAGATGAATTGAATGCCGCTCACGAAAAGAGCCACGGCCAACAGCAGCAGCGGTCCGTGTTCCGTCATAATGGGGATGTGGCGGCCAAATTTTTCGTAGCCGAGAAACGCCGCGACGCTAAATCCAAGTCCCGCGCCCATCATACCGATCAAGCCAAAAAACTGCAGCGGGCGCGTGGAATAGTCGAGCAAAAACTTCACCATAATGAGATCGAGAAATACCCGGAAGGTGCGCCCGATGCCATAGTTGGATTCTCCGCTCTTGCGATCCAGATTGGCGATGGGTATTTCCGCGATCTTTGCGCCGACGGAACTTGCAAGGGCAGGAATGAACCGGTGGAGTTCGCCGTAGAGCTGAATTTCCTGAATAATTTCGCGTCGGTAGGCTTTGAACGTGGTCCCGAAATCGTGCAACGCGATGCCAGACAGTTTGGCCATCATCCAGTTGGCGACGCGGCTCGGGATCTGCCGCATGAGCCAGTGATCGCGGCGCGCGTGACGCCAGCCGCTCACCAGATCGTAGCCCTCCTCAATCTTTTCGAGAAAACGCGGAATCTCTGCTGGGTCGTGCTGCAAGTCTCCGTCCATGGAGATGATGATCTCGCCCCGAGCAAAATCGAATCCCGCCGCGAGTCCTGCGGTCTGTCCAAAGTTTCGGCGCAGCCGCACCAGGTTTACGCAGGGGTCATGTTGGTAAATGTCATCGAGAACTTTGAACGTACTATCCCGGCTGCCGTCGTCGACAAATACAAGTTCATAGGGCTCTCCGAGTGCATCCATCACTTCCGTCAGCTTGATATACAAAGGCGCAATGTTTTCCTGCTCGTTGTAGAACGGGACAACGATCGAATACTGAATCGCGGTTGCGCTTTTCATGCTGTTTTCTAATAAACTCTGCTCGGGGCAGGATCCGAACACTCTCGGAAACCGTCTTGCCCGAGAAGCTGCCTGCAGCAGTTCCGTCGGACGATTCCTCGCCATTCACCTTTCATTCCGGTGAAAGGAAGGGCACACCATGGCACACCAATCCGGCGCTCCGGTCAGGGCAGGGACCAATTCATAGTCTTAAGCAGCTAAGACTATATGTCAAGCTCGCCGGACCAGGAATTTATCTGGCTGCGAAGGAAGAGCTGTGATCGGCATCACACCAAGAAGTATGCGCGGCTTGAGGGCTGGGGCTTAGCAAGATCATGCACTTCAGTTCTCTTCGATAATGTCCCGCAAGTAAGTATTCTCTCTTAAATGCCTTTCACCGGCTCTGGGGGGCCGGGTTGCTGGGTTGCAAAGTAGGATCGAAGCCAGAGAAAGGACCGCTAATTGCAACCAGGGAATTGAAATCAATCTCCATGCGCCCTACTCTGCTTGCGTGTGTCGCGCTCTTTCTCGTCGGATATTCGTCCGGACAGATTTCACCGGGGCCTCTCTCGCGGGCGCACCAGTCTCTGGAAGGCGCCACGCAATGCGCCAGCTGTCACAAATTTGGTGGGGAGGCAATTCTCAGGTGTCTGGATTGCCACACCGAGATCGCGGAGCGGCTGAGTTCCAGGAAGGGGCTGCACGCTACGTATGGGATGAAGGCGGGATCGAGCCGGGATTGCGCGCGCTGCCACTCCGAGCACAATGGTCTGGACTTCCAGCTGGTCAAGTGGGACACGAAGAATTTCGATCACAAACAGACCGGCTATGTACTGCAAGGCAAGCACGCGGGGCTCGGCTGCAATCTCTGTCACACCCCCGAGCACATTACGGGCGCCGGGCGATCATCGATCAAAGTCCACGATCTGAGCCGGACCTTTCTTGGACTGAGCCCGGCCTGTACAACCTGCCACCAGGACGCGCACAACGGACGCCTGGGCACAGAATGCGCGCAGTGTCACAACAGCACCGACTGGAAAAACACCGCCGGACAGTTCGATCACTCCAAGACGCGTTTTCCGCTCACCGGACTGCATGCCCAGGTGCAGTGCCAGCAATGCCACACCCCGGGTCCCGACAGCCAAGCCGCGTTACGCGGGATTGCCCTTCAGCAAGTGTTCGGATTGCCATTCCGATCCGCATGGGGGAAGTTTCGCGCCGCAGAGTTGCCAGTCCTGCCACAACACCGGCGGATGGAAACGGGTTTCGACCTCGGCGCTCAACAGCAGCTTTGACCATTCCAGGACCAAGTATCCGCTGCTGGGGAAACACCAGCAGGTGGATTGCGTCTCCTGCCATCGCAAGGGCGATTTCAAGCAACCACTCGCCTTCCAGAAGTGTATGGATTGCCACCAGGACGAGCATCAGGGACAATTCGCAGACCGCGTGGGCGGCGAGGAGTGCGCCTCCTGTCACAGCGTGGAAGGATTCAAGCCGGCGAAGTTCGGGCTGCAGGAGCATGCGGCTACCGCGTATCCCCTGCAAGGCAAACACGCCACCCTGCAATGCGCGCAATGCCATATCCCGCGCGGCAAAGAAACCCTCTACAAGATCAAATTCAATCGTTGCCTCGACTGCCACAAAGACGAACACCAGGCGCAGTTCGCGGCCGCACCTTATCTGAACCGGTGCGAGCAGTGCCACACGCTCGACGGCTACAAGCCTTCCACGTTCGGGCTGGCGCGGCACAAGCAGTCCCGGTTCGTCGTTGACCGGAGCGCATCTGGCCGTGACCTGCGAGGAGTGCCACAAAACGCAAACCCAGGCCTCCGCCCAAATCAAGCCGGAGGTGCCGTACCACTTCGAGGACATGTCCTGCGCGGGATGTCACCAGGATCCGCACCACGGGCAGTTTGGCAAGCGCATGCAGCGCCTGGTCAATGGCCAACCCGTGGGATGCGAGGCTTGTCACACCAACAAGACCTGGACGGAGTTGTCGCGCTTCGACCACTCCCAGACAGACTTCCCGCTGGCGGGGGCGCATCGCGCCGTCGCCTGCATCGACTGCCACAAACCCTCCAACCTCGAGACCAAGCTCGCCAACGTTGATTTCCACGCCGCGCCAAAGCAATGTGAAGACTGTCACGAGGACATCCACGGTGCGCAATTCGCGAAAGGCGGAGGGGTTACCCGGTGCGGCGAGTGCCACAACAGCACCCGCTGGAAGCCGTCACTGTTCGACCACGACAGGCAGGCGGCCTTCCCGCTGCGAGAGGCCCACCGCAACGGACGCTGCGCCGACTGCCACAAACTTAACCGTGTAATAAATGGCAGGTCTGTACTTTTTTACGCACCGACCCCGAAAGAATGCACCGATTGTCATGGCGCGAACATCCCGGACAAGCACGGCAAGTCTTAGATGAGTTGAGCGCTCAAGGTGTTCAATTTAGGCCCTGGGCCGTTGCGACTAGCCCTTGAAATGGCAACCGAGATGAACGTTTGTCCATTTACCGGGTTGGTCTACAACTTTCGTAACATTTCTCCCATCCACAAGTACATATACCCTTCCTATTGGATATTGAGTTGCCCTGTTTGTGGAACACTCCCTCTCCGAGGGATAGGGATGTGGTGGTCGAATCTCTGCTTGGGCGGGGAACTTGACGTCGGCCCTGTTAATACCGATCATCTTGTTGTTCATGTCGCCGGCGCCCCCCGCGCAAGGGCCAGCCTACGCCGGGGCGCGAAGCCCGCACGGGCCTTTGAACATCCCCTGCCAGAACTGCCACACCTTGAGCGGATGGAAGCCGATCCGCAATGTCCCTGAGTTCGACCACAACCAGACCCGATTTCCTTTGCGCGGCATGCACCAGGGGGTCAGTTGCACCCAGTGCCACACCAAGCCGGTGTTCACCAACGTGGGCCAGAAGTGCGCCGACTGCCATGCCGATATTCACAAGCGGCAGTTTGGCGCTTCCTGCGAGCAGTGCCACACGCGTAAAGGGATGGCAGGTCTCCGTACAGCAGATCAACCAGCACCAGAATCGCTTTCCCCTGATGGGTGCGCATGCGGCCCTGGATTGTGCTTCGTGCCACAAGGGCGCCGCGGTGGGCCAGTTCCAGGGACTTCCAACGCAATGCTATTCGTGCCATTCGAAGGACTTTCAGACCGCCGAACCGAACCACGTCAGCGGCGGTTTTCCGACCAGCTGCGAGCAATGCCACGGCATGAACAACTGGTTCGGGGCCAAGTTCGACCACCTGAAGTTCACGGGATTTGCCCTGGTCGGCGCCCACGCCACGCTCGACTGCAATGCCTGCCATGCGGGAGGAAGATTTAAAGGCACGCCCGCCAACTGCGTGGGCTGTCATCTGCCCGACTATCAGAAGAGCACGAATCCCAATCACGTCGCGCTGGCCTTCCCCCAAACCTGCCAGACCTGCCACAACACAACCGCGTGGCAGCCTGCGACTTTTGACCACAGCACGATAGGATTTCCGCTCACCGGAGCGCATCAGACGTTGCCCTGCTCGCAGTGCCACGTGAACGGCAACTACAACCTGACGACCTCGACGTGCGTGTCCTGCCACCTGAAGGACTATCAGGGCACGACGAATCCGAACCACGTGCAGGCACAGTTCCCGCAAACCTGCCAGGGATGCCACAACACTACCTCATGGGCTGGCGCCACCTTTAACCACGCCACGCACTGGATTCACGCTTACGGGCGCGCACACGACTCTGCAGTGCTCGCAATGCCACGTGAACGGCAACTACAGCTTGAACACCGGGGCCTGCTCGTCCTGCCACATGAAGGACTTCCAGGGAACGACCAACCCGAATCACGTGCAAGGCGGATTCCCCACGACTTGCGACTCCTGTCACACCACGGTTTCCTGGGCCGGCGCCACGTTTAACCACAACTCAACCGGGTTCCCGCTCACCGGAGCGCATACCACCGTTCAGTGCGCGCAATGCCACGTGAACGGCAACTACAACCTGACTGACACCAGTTGCGTTTCGTGCCACGCTGAAGGATTTCAACGGCACGACCAATCCCAACCACGTTCAGTCGGGATTCCCGCAACAGTGCGAGGTGTGTCATAACACCACCGCCTGGATCCCGTCGTCATTCGATCACAGCAATACGGCGTTCCCGCTCACTGGCAAGCACACCACCGTGGCCTGTGCCAGCTGTCACGTGAACAACAACTACACCACGGTTCCGACGGATTGCTACTCCTGTCACAAGGCCGACTACCAGACCACGACCAATCCGAACCACACAGCTGCGAACTTCCCGACGACCTGCCAGACCTGTCACACCACCAGTTCGTGGCAGGGAGCAACCTTCAACCACACCTGGTTCCCGAGCAATCATGGCGGGGCGAAAGGCGTGTGTTCCACCTGTCACACCAACCCATCCAACTATGCGCTGTTCACTTGCACAGGTTGCCATGCCAAGTCCCAGACCGATTCGAAACATCGGGATGTGCGGAACTACGTTTACAACAGCCCCAACTGTTATCAATGCCATCGATCCGGACAAGGCGGCGGCTAGAGCCTGGTAAGGGAGAATTTGACCCTCGATGAATACGGTGGCGACATTCGATGAAGGCAGTACAAAGACAAATCGGCCTGGTAATTCTGCTTTCGTCGTGTGCCGTGGCCCAAGGGATCCCAACCACTTTGCGTGACGTGACTGTGATTTCGGAGAGCAGAGGAGTTCGGATCGAGGTTGCGCTCTCCGCGACGGTAAAACCATCCGTGCTGGCCACCACCGGTCCCTTCCGTCTGGTTCTGGATTTCGCCAACACCGTTCCGGCGAGCCGGCAACAAGTTGGCGTCAATGTGCAGGGCGTACGGGGGGTGCGATACGCGTTGTACAAGTCAAGTCCGCCAGTCACCCGCGTCGTGGTTGACCTGGAGCAGGCGCATTCGTATGAATTGCGCAGCGAGGGGAATCGGGTCACGCTGATCGTCGGTCCCCCGGTGGCCACCGCGGTTGCCCGGCGGCATGGACCTGCACCCGCGGGTTCGGAAGGTCTCCTTGGAATACTCCGGCCGCATGGCCGTTCGGCTCCAGTCCCATCTTCCGACGAGAGTTTGAATCGACCGTATCCGGCGCCCGTGGCCGCCTCGGCGCCCACCGCGGCCCATCCCAACCGCGGTAGTTTGCAGGAAGGAACCGTCTTCCCCGGACTGGGGTCTCCGGGAACGGGGAATGTGCCGAGCGTGAGCCCGGCAGCCCCGGTTAAGACTGCAGATGGCGCTGAGGCGTCGCCGACAGCCCCCGCAAGCGGACCAGGCGCACCCAGCTCGCTGGCATCTTCAACGGCACCTGCTCCAGCGGCGCCGCAGATCGCGGCATCGAAGAATGATTCGCCGCCCGCGCTAGTTGCATCGCCGGTCGGTCCACCTCTTTCCCAGGGTTCGCGCGCCGCGGATGAAAACGCAACCCAGGTCTCATCGGCTTCGCGGGAGCAGGCTTCCGCGGTAGTAACTTCCAATTCGAGCGGGCCATCATCACAGGCAAACCCGCCCGAAGTCTCCAACCCGATTCCATCTTCGGGTGCACCGGTTCAGGCTGCCGCACCGGCGACGTCGGGGAATGACGCTACGCCTTCAGCACCCGCAGCCCCGGTGAACCCGGCGGCTTCCGAGGGGCAAGAAGCAGCCACAGCCGCTTCGACTGCGCCGGCCCAGCCTCCGGATGTGACACCCTCCAATTCCGGCAGCACCGATTCCGCGCCCGGCCTCCCAGCGCTGGATCCCAACCTGAAGACTGTTTTCAAAGTGAAATATGTGGCCGAGGGAGCGGCTTATCTGGACGGGGGCCGCAGTTCGGGCCTCACCGAAGGGATGAAACTGGAAGTCAAGGAATCTGATCTCCCCGCGCAGCAGGGGAGCACGGCCAGCGCCGGCGATCCGCGAGTAGTGGCGGAACTGGAAGTTGTCGCGCTGACCGAGACCTCAGCCGTCACCGACATTCACGCGCCCAAACGTCCGGTCCAGAAGGGGGACCTGGCCTATCTCTCGACCGGAGACGCGCAGGCTCTGATCCAGCAAAGGACGTTAAGCGCGACCCGGAAGTATCCGATGGTGGTCGCATTTACCGAAGACGATCCGCAGGACGAAGAAGTGCGGGCAGAGGTGCCGCGGCCGCCTCAGCCTTCGGTCAACCGGACCCGCGGATGGATCGGCCTCGATCACATGGGCACGGTCAGCCACGGCAGCTCACCTTTGACCAGTTCCGAGCTCGGTCTCGTGGTACGGGCCGATATCACGCGCATCGGCGGCACCTACTGGAATCTAACCGGCTACTGGCGCGGACGGCTGAGTTCCAGCTCATCTTCGACCCAGCCCACCCTGCAGGATTTGATCAACCGTACCTATCACCTGGGACTGATCTACGACAATCCCAATTCACGCTGGGTAGCGGGCGTGGGACGTCTTTATTTGCCCTGGGCGCCAAGTCTGGACACGATCGACGGAGGATATTTTGGCATGCGACTTGGTCGGGGCGCGACAGCGGGCCTGTTTGCCGGCTCTACGCCCGACCCTACCTCGTGGAACTACAACCCTGATCAACGCATCGCTGGCTCGTTTATCAACTTCCAGGGCGGATCCTACGATCACTTTTACTACACCAGCACATCGGGGCTGGGTGTCAGCACGCTGAAGTGGCAAATCAACCGGCCATTTGTTTTTTTTGAAAATTCCGTCTCTTACAAACGCCTCATATCGATCTACGACTCTCTGCAGGCGGACAGTCCGCGGGGCAACCAAGCCGTTCCCGCCCCCGGGCCGGGCCTGAGCCGGAATTTTCTGACCGTGCGTTTGCAGGTGCACCCCAGACTGGAAATCGATCTCAACCACAACTACTTCCGTGATATCCCGACCTTCGATCCGGCATTAATCGGCACCGGCCTGCTCGACAAGTATCTATTTCAGGGTTTCAGTGTGGGCGCGCGTGCCGAAATAGTGAAGCAAGTCTTCCTATACGCCGATGTCGGACGCAGCAATCGCACCGGTGATACCAAGAACTCCTGGAACCAGATGGCTGGCATCAGTTTCAACCATCTGCCCTGGTTTGGACTGCGGGCTGATGCCCACTACTCGCGCTTTAACAGTTCCTTTGGCGATGGTTCCTACAAGTCCTTTTCTGTGTCGCGGGACGTGACTGACACCCTGCTGCTCAGCGTCCTTGCGGGAACGCAGAATTATAGTTCCACTCTGGCCAGCAATAACAACTCCCGCTTTCTGAACGGTAACGCCGAATGGTCATTCGGGACCGCATTACTTTATGCAGGGAGGATTCACCATCAACCGCGGCGGCGCGTTGAGCTACGACCAGTGGTTGTTCACGCTGGGCTACCGATTCGATTCGAAGGCGAAACACAAATGAAAACTACCAACCCCAAGGTTCTCTCTCTGCGAAGCTGCGCGCTGGCCGTCGCCGGTCTTCTGTTGTGGATGACCGGCAGCACGGCCTGGGCGGCTGAAGGCCTGGATGACATCCTTTCACGCGTCAGCGCCCGCGTTGCCGATTCGCTTGAGCGGTTCTCCGAAACCAGATGCACGGAAAAGGTGAACCAGCAAAAACTATCCCCTGATGGCAAAGTGGAGCGCGATATCAACTCCACCTACGACTACCTGGTCATCTTCACCGATGCCGGCGGCGAGTTGAGTCTGGACGAGTCCCGGAAGCCCCTAGGTGAAGGAAAACCCGACAAGAACAACACTCCGCTGCTGGTGACCAACGGCTTCGCAACTCTGTTTCTGATCTTTCATCCCTACTACGCCGGGAGCTTTCAATTCACCGAACTGGAAGACGAAACCGCGGGTAATCGGAGTCTGAAGAAGATCGGATTCCGCTATGTTCGCGGGACGCGCTCGCCGGCGGCGCTGGCCTTGCGAGGGCGGGAATATCCTCTTCCGCTTTCTGGTACGGCATGGATTGAACCGGACACCGGCGTAATCACCCGGATTGTGGCCGACCTGGGGAACACAATGGAAGACGTAGGACTCAAGACTCTGCGCACCGATGTTACCTATGCGCCCGTCCCATTCCGCGAACTCAAAGAGTCTTACTGGTTTCCCTCCAGGGCCAGCGTCGAAGTAGAGACTCCGCGCCAGCATTGGCGCAACATCCATGTGTTTAGCGATTATCAGCATTTCTCTGTAAGCACGGAGGAGAAGGTGGCCAGCCAATGAGCGCGAACGCCAATGTAGCAACTCGTGTCGTGCCGGCAAAAGACGCGGAGCGGGCCCACCGCATCCGCCTGATCTGCGGCTATACCCTGGCGATCGCACTGATCGCCGGACTGGCGGTTTACGGCTTCGACTATTACACCCTGAGTTCTGCCGACCGTCCGTTCTCGCCTAAGCACGCACTGCTCAGGCCCAGTGGAGCAGTCGGCATCAAGCTGGGCGTTCTTGGCCTGGTGATGTTTCTAGCCATCTTCCTGTATCCATTGCGGAAGTGCTGGCCGTGGCTCTCCCGCCAGGGGAGTTCCAGGCATTGGCTGGATATTCATGTGCTGCTCGGTCTCTCCGCGCCGTTCATCATCGCGTTTCACTCGTCGTTCAAATTCCGGGGCTTCGCGGGAATGGCATTCTGGTTCATGCTGGCGGTGGCGATCAGCGGCGTGGTTGGAAGATATCTTTATGCGCAAATTCCCCGGAGCTTGAACACTGCCGAACTGTCGCTGCGGGAGCTCCAGGAAATGCAGATACAGTTATTGCAGAAGTTGCAACACCAGGAGGTGCTGCCGGCGGATGATTTGCAGTCCCTGTGGCGCCTGCCCAGCGCGGAGGTGGTGCAGAAGCTCTCTCCCGTCAGGGCCCTGGCTTACATGATGGCTCTGGATGTCGGGCGTGGCTTCCGGATTGCAAAGCTCAGGCGTCACCGCTTGGGTTGGAGCGGGAAGCTGGCAACCGTGGGCGGCTTTCTGCCCACCCGCCACGCTCATCTCGAGAAAGCAATTCAGACTGCCCGGCAGGAAGCGGCGACGGCCAAGCGCGTGCTGTTTCTGGGTCAGGCGCAGCGTGTGTTTCACTTTTGGCATGTCGTGCACCGGCCGTTCAGCTATACGTTTGTCCTGCTGGCCCTGATCCACCTCGTGGTGGTGGCGGCGATGGGTTATTTCTAGGATCTAATATGGACACGCTCATCGCTTTCGTGGTTGCTGCCGTCCTCACACTGTTCTTCTTGCGTGGATACCAGAAGCGTTTGAAGGAAAGAGAGGCACGTGCCAGGGAGGCTTCGGAACGCGGAAAGTTGTTCTCCGAAGGTCCGCGCTCGCAACATCCCCACATCGATACCTCTCACTGTATCGGTTGTGGGACGTGTACCTCGGTCTGTCCCGAGGGAGATGTGCTGGCCATGCTGGCTGGGAAGGCGGCGATTGTGAACGGACATAAATGCATCGGCCACAGTCTATGCGCCGAGGCTTGTCCGGTTGGGGCCATTACCATGGTGATGGCAAGTCCCAGCATGGGCGCCGACATGCCGTATCTCACATCGGAGAACGAGACCACGATCAAGAACCTGTTCATCGTGGGAGAGCTCGGCGGCCTGGCGCTGATCAAGAACGCGGTCAATCAAGGGCGGGACTGCGTTGATACGATCTCCAGACGGAGAGCGGAAGGTCGAGCCAACCCGGTGGGATCAGACATCCACGATGTCCTGATCGTCGGCGCCGGTCCGGCGGGAATCAGCGCGTCTCTGCGCGCCATTGAGAATAGCCTCAAACACATCACGCTCGAGCAAGATGAGGTGGGGGGTACGGTGGCAAAGTATCCCCGCCAAAAGTTGGTGATGACCAGTCCCGTCGAATTTCCGATGTATGGAAAGTTCAAGAAGATGGAACTCTCCAAGGAACACTTGCTGGCCTTTTGGGACATGGTCCTGAACCGCGCCGACTTCAACGTTCGAACCGGCGAGAAGGTGGAGGACATCAAGAAAGAGGCAGATGACGTATTCACCGTGACCACCGCCAACAACCTCTATCGATCGCACAACGTGGTACTGGCGCTGGGCCGCACCGGTACGCCGCGCAAACTCGGAGTCAAAGGTGAAGAGTTGCCCAAGGTCATGTACCGCCTGATCGAGGCCGATCACTATGTCAACAAGACCATCCTGGTGGTAGGAGGCGGCGACAGCGCCGTTGAAGCAGCCCTGGGACTGGCCAATCAGACGGGCAACCAGGTCACGCTTTCCTACCGGCAAGAGCGTTTTGGTCGCATTAAGGAGCGCAATGCAAGACGCATTGAAGACTATAGGCGCTCGGGGAAGATCAAAGTACTTTTCAATTCAGTCCCACTGGAATTCAAGCCTGAGTCCGTGGTGCTGCAGGTCAATGGCGTGCCGCAGGAATTTCCCAATCACTACGTCTGGATTTTCGCCGGGGGTACGCCTCCCTACGACTTTCTCAAGAAAATTGGAGTTGGGTTCGGAATGCGTGATCTGACCTCAGAGGCCAACACCGAGGCAAAGCTAGCCTCGACCGCCAAGAAAGAGTTCGGGGAGTCTGCGCCGGCGGTCGCGGGCGCGTCGTAGGTACCTTGACCAGCGACAGGTCGAGAAAGCGGCGAACGCTACCATCAATCGAGAATTCGCTGCCTTGAAAACTATGCTTCGGCTGGATTACGAACGCACCGATTGACGCTGCCCGCGTGGACCTTCAACACACGGAAAGTAAGTTATTTCGAGAGCGCTGCCAGAGCTTCTCGAAACAACCCATCGAAGGGGCCGGTCTTGCCGTTCTTCGAGACCGCCGCCAGGGCCTTTTCTGCCGCCGGCCGCTGATATCCGAGATTGATCAGCGCGGAGAGAACGTCTTCCTCAATCGGACTCATGGCGGGCGCCGCGGGGATTTCTCCAACTTTCTCGACGGTCAGCTTGTCGCGCAGTTCGAGCACCATGCGCTCGGCAGTTTTCTTGCCGATACCGGGAATCCGGGTGAGGCGCGCAATATCGTTGCCGCGAATGGCGCTGACCATCTCGTCGGCCGCCATGCCGCTCAAAATGGTGATGGCGAGCTTGGGCCCGATGCCGCTCACCGTAATGAGCTTTTCAAACAGGGTTTTCTCGGCGGGACGAAGAAATCCGTAGAGCGCAATGATGTCTTCCCGCACATGGGTGTGAATGTGCAGCCCAACCTCGCCGCCAACCCCGGGCAGATCGGAGAAAGTTGGAACGCTGATGGTGACGTCGTATCCGACGCCGCCGGTCTCGACGATGGCCTGGTTGGGATGCTTGGCCAGCAGCTTTCCGCGCAAATGAGCAATCATGGGAAACAGTCGTCGGTCGTCGGTCTTCAGTCGTCAGCAGAGCCGGCTTTTCTGGGAACCGACAACTGATGACTGCCAATTAGAATCAACAATTCATAAGAATCGTCAGGCCGTGGTCGTGAGTCGTCAGCAGAATTTGTTTTTTCTGAAGACTGAAGACCGACGACTGACGACTAGAATAACGAACTCTGTTTGCGGTTGGGCGTGATTCCAAAATGCTCATAGGCTAATTGTGTAGCCACGCGCCCGCGCGGGGTGCGGTTCAGGAAGCCAATCTGGATCAGGAACGGTTCATAGATTTCTTCGATCGCGTCCTGCTCCTCGGCCAGGGCCGCAGCCAGCGTGTTCACGCCCACCGGGCCGCCCTGATATTTCTCAATGATAGTCAGCAACAGCTTGCGGTCCACTTCGTCGAAACCGTGACGATCGACTTCCAGCATCTGCAGGGCTGCCTGGGCGGTCGGCAAGTCAATCTTTCCCGCTCCCCGCACCTGGGCATAGTCGCGCACCCGGCGCAACAGGCGGTTGGCGATGCGCGGAGTTCCGCGGGAGCGGCTGGCGATTTCAAGAGCTCCGGCATGGTCGATCCCGATGGCCAGGATCTCCGCCGAACGTTCCACGATGATGCGCAAGTCCTCGTGGGTATAAAACTCCAGCCGCAGCACGATGCCGAACCGCGACCGCAGCGGCGAGGACAGCAATCCCGCGCGGGTGGTCGCTCCAATAAAAGTAAACGGCTTCACATCCATGGTGTGGGTGCGCGCCGACGGTCCCTGCCCAATCATGATGTCGAGCTTGTAGTCTTCGAGTGCCGAGTAGAGAAGCTCCTCGAGCGCCGGCTGCAGGCGGTGGGCTTCGTCGATGAAGAGGACCTGCTTGTCCCGCAGATTGGTCAGGATGGCGGTGAGGTCGCCCTTGATCTGCAGCGTCGGACCGGAAGTCTGCTGGAACGGCACGGCCAGTTCGTTGGCGATGATGGTGGCGAGAGTGGTCTTGCCCAGCCCGGGTGGACCGTAAAGCAGAACGTGGTCCAAAGCCTCGCCGCGGGATTTCGCCGCCTCGATCGCGACCGCCAGATTTTCTTTGACCTTGGGCTGTCCAATGAACTCGGCCAACCGCTGCGGCCGCAGCTTCAGCTCGAAGGACGAGTCGTCCTCAACCGGCGCCGCCGACACGATTCGCTGCTTAAGCTCGGGAATGTTTTTGGCGGTAGCCACTGACAGGATGGTAAGGCGAAAACGGAAATTGGGCAATCAAGTTGAAAATCGGCACCGGCCGTGTGGGGACGGGTCTCCGACCCGTCCGGTCGAGCGCAGCTCGACAGTGGTTTTTGGCTGAAGCCGAAACTACCGAGTCGAGCTCCGCTCGACCGGGCAGGTGGGACACCTGCCCCCACGTGGACATTGCTGGTTATCTGCGTGCCTTGGCCGGTTCCTTCTCGCCTACCCGCTTGCTGACTTCGAATACCATCTTCCCGGCTTTCTTGTCGGCGTCCACGACCACGTGATCGCCGTGCAGAACCTCGCCGTCGAGGATCTTCAGCGCCAGCGGGTCCTGCACCAGCTTTTGAATGGCCCGCTTCAGCGGACGTGCCCCGAAGTTCGGATCGAAGCCTTCGGTGAACAGCAGGTCTTTGGCCGCGTCGGTCAACTCCAGCGAAATCTTGCGATCCGCGAGCAGGCGGCGAACATCTTCCAGGCGCAGCTCGATGATCTTCACCAGCTGCTCCTTGCCCAGCGGACGGAAGACGATGATGTCATCCACCCGGTTCAGGAACTCTGGCTTGAAGTGGCCGTGCAGCGCGTTCAGTACCTGCTTTGAAGCGTCTTCAAACTCTTTCTCCGAGCGCAGCCCCTCCGACTGCAGGAAAGCAGACCCGATATTCGAAGTCATGATGATGACCGTGTTGCGGAAATCCACGGTGCGGCCCCGGCCGTCGGTCAAGCGTCCGTCGTCCATCATCTGCAGCAGGACGTTGAACACGTCGGGATGCGCCTTCTCGATTTCGTCGAACAGCACCACCGCGTAGGGGCGCCGCCGCACCTGCTCGGTCAGTTGCCCACCTTCTTCGTAGCCGACATAGCCGGGAGGCGCGCCGATCAGCCGCGAGACCGCGTGCTTCTCCATGTACTCCGACATGTCGATGCGCACCATGGAATGCTCGTCGTCAAACAGGAACTCGGCCAGGGCGCGGGCCAGTTCAGTCTTGCCGACGCCGGTGGGTCCGAGGAAAATAAACGACCCGATCGGCCGCTTGGGATCGCTGAGTCCCGCGCGCGAGCGCCGGATGGCATTGGCCACGCGTTCGAGTGCGGCGTCCTGGCCGACCACGCGCTGCCGCAAGCGCTCTTCCATGGTGACCAGCTTCTTGACTTCGCCCTCCAGCATCTTCGAGACCGGAATGCCGGTCCACTTCGAGACGATGCGGGCCACGTCCTCTTCGTCCACTTCCTCTTTCAACATCCGTGGGTGTGTGGCGCGGGCGCCCTCGCCCGCGGATTTGCCCTGAGAAGCCCCATCTATTTGTGCAGTGAGCTTTTTCAGTTCTTCCTCAGCCTGCACCAGCAGCCCATAGCGTATTTCCGCGACGCGCTGCAAATTACCTTTGCGTTCCTCCGCCTGCTCTTCGATCTTGAGCTGTTCGATCTTCTCTTTCAGCGTGCGGGTGCGGGCGATCAGGTCTTTCTCCTGTTTCCAGTTGGCTTTGAGCGCGTTGGACTTCTCCCGCAGCTCGGCCAGCTCCTTCTCAATGATCGCCAGGCGTTCTTTGGAATTGGGGTCGCTTTCCTTCTTCAGCGCCTGCTTCTCGATTTCGAGCTGGGTGGCGCGGCGCTCCAGTTGGTCGATTTCCGTGGGCATGGAATCGATCTGGATGCGCAGCGAGGCCGCGGCCTCGTCGATCAGGTCGATGGCTTTATCGGGCAGGAAGCGGTCCGAAATATAGCGATGGGACAACGTGGCCGCGGCCACGATGGCGGAATCCTTGATGCGGACGCCATGATGCACTTCGTAGCGCTCTTTCAATCCGCGCAGGATGGCAATCGTGTCTTCGACGTTGGGTTCGCCCACGAAGACGATCTGGAAGCGGCGCTCGAGCGCAGCATCCTTTTCGATGTACTTGCGATATTCGTTGAGCGTAGTGGCGCCGATGGCGCGCAACTCGCCGCGGGCCAGCGCCGGCTTCAGCATGTTGGAGGCGTCAATCGCGCCTTCAGCCGCGCCCGCGCCCACCAGGGTGTGCAACTCGTCGATGAACAGGATGGTCTTGCCTTGCGAGTCTTCAATGTCCTTGAGGACAGCTTTGAGGCGATCTTCAAATTCGCCGCGAAACTTCGCGCCCGCCAGCATCGCGCCCAGATCGAGCGACACCACGCGCTTGTTTTTCAAGGCCTCGGGCACGTCGCCGGAGATGATGCGCTGGGCCAGGCCTTCAACGATGGCGGTCTTGCCCACGCCGGGCTCGCCGATCAGCACGGGATTGTTCTTGGTGCGGCGGGACAGCACCTGCACCACGCGGCGAATTTCCTCGTCGCGGCCGATGACCGGATCGAGCTTTCCGCGCCTTGCCTGTTCAGTAAGGTCGCGGGCGTAACGCTCAAGCGCCTGGTATTTGGCTTCGGGATTCTGGTCGGTGACTTTCTGCGATCCGCGCACCGAGGTCAAGGCTTTCAGGATGGCATCGTAGGTGGCGCCCTGACGGGCCAGAATTTCCTGGGCGGGATCGCGTTTCAGGTGGGTGATGGCCAGCAGCAGGTGCTCGGTCGAAACATACTCGTCCTTGAAATTGGCGGCTTCCTTGAAAGCGCGTTCCAGCAGCTCGTTGGCCGCCTTGGAGAGGCTGACCTGCGCGGCTCCGCCGCCGGAAACTTTCGGCAGGCGCTCGATCTCGCGGTAAGACTCGCTCAGCACAGCTTGCGGACCAATGCCGATCTTTTCCAGCACGGGCAGAATAATGCCCTCTTTGTCTTCAAGCAGCGCCGCCAGCAGGTGCAGCGGCAACAGTTCAGGGTTGCCGTGCTCGGAGGCGATATCGTTGCCGCGCTGCACCGCTTCCTGCGCCTTCACAGTGAATTTTTCCCAACGGATTGCCATAGAAACTCCTCAGAAACCAGCAATTAGCACTTGGCTCTCGATGGAGGACGGGCGTCTCGCCCGTCAGGGCAATGGCCTGTGCTCGACGGGCGGGACCCCCGTCCTCCATGGAAAGCCAAATGCTAAGTGCTAAAGGCTGACTGCTCAAATACAAAGGAGGCGGTCATTTGGCCGCCTCCCGTTGGTTTGCCCGGCTCCGGCTGCCGAACGACGGGCGCGGACGCCCGTCCTCCATCGAGCCGAATTATGCAGCCTTGCTTGGGCCCTTGCCTTCGAGCGTCTTTTCGCCGCCCACGTTGACCTTGATCTGCTTGGGCTTGGCTTCGGCCTTCTTGGCCAGCTTCACCTTGAGCACGCCCTTCTCGTAACTGGCGGAGACGCCTTCGGTATCCACCGTGTTGGGCAGGGTGAAGGTGCGAGTGAAACTGCCATACTGCCGCTCGACGCGGCGGTAGTTCTCTTCTTTCTCGTCCTTCTCGAACTTGCGCTCGCCATGCACGGTCAGCGTGTTGTTTTCGATGCGAACGTCAATGTCCTTCTCGTCAATTCCCGGAACTTCGATCTTCAGCGTGACGTTGTGCTCATCTTCGTAAACGTCGACGGCGGGAGCGAAGCTCGAGGTGGCCAGGGACTCGTCCCGGCCCTCGTTGAACGAGGCATTGAACAAGCGATTCAAGCGATCCTGCACGCTGCTGAATTCGCGGTACGGATCCCAACGGGTTAGTACGGTCATAAAATCCTCCTTGAAGTGAAATCGGTTTTAGGGCTCCTTGTTTACCACTTCGAACACCTATTTAGTATGACGCAATAATAAAATATGAGTCTCTTATTGTCAACTATATAATTATTATTATTTTCAACTACTTAGGTAGGCAATGACACATTTCAAGTACTCAGTTTCGGGGACATTCAGCAGAATGGGATGATCCTTGGCCTGCCCGCGGTTTTCCACGATACGAAGATTTCTGTGGACATCGCGGGCCGAATCCCCCACGACATCGAGGTATTGGGCAGGGCTGACGTGATAGGAGCAGCAGCAGCTGATCAGGATCCCGCCGGGACGCAGCATCTTGAGCGCACGCAGGTTGAGCTCTTTGTAACCGCGTAGGGCGGTTTCGAGATTGCTCTTGCTCTTGGCGAAGGCGGGAGGGTCGAGCACGATGGTGTCGTAGCGGCGGCCGGCGTCGGCGTAGTCCCGCAGCAGGTCAAAAGCGTTGGCCTCGACCCATTCGATCTCGCGGTTGTTCAGCGAGGCATTCCGGTCCGCAACTTCAAGAGCGGGGCGGGAACTGTCCACGCCGGTGACCTTGGCGCCGGACTGGGCCAGGTGCAGGGCGAAGCCGCCCTGGTAGCAGAAGACGTCCAAGGCTTCGCCGTGGGCGAAGCGCGCGGCCGCGGCATAGTTTTCGCGCTGGTCGAGGAATGAACCGGTTTTCTGGCCTTCGAGCGCCTGGTAGTGAAAGCGCACCCCGTTCATGGTGATGATGGTGCTGGTCTTTTCGCCGTGAATCAGGCCTGAGGGCCGGGCCGGCAGCTGCTCCAGTTCGCGGATTCGAGGATCGACCCGTTCGGCGATGGACGCCGGTTTCAAGCGTTCCTTAAGCTCGGCGACCACCACGCTGCGCACCGGCTCCGCGTCCATGGCCTGGGTCAGGGCCTGGATCGAAAGCAGGTCGTTGTAGCGGTCCACGATCAGCCCGGGAAGAAAATCGGCTTCGCTGAAGATCACACGATAGGCGTCGGTATCGCGCACCACCCGTTCGCGGTAGCCGATTGCTCCCAGGATGCGTTCGCGCACCAGGCCGGGCACATCATTGACCGCATGCGGGGAAATCAGGCGGATGGCGATCTGGGAAGAGCTGCTGTAGAGGGCTGTCCCCAGCAATTTTCCGCGCTCGTCGGTGATGCCGACGGCCGCGCCGGGCGCAACTCCATCGGCGGAGACGATGTCGGAACGGTAGACCCAGACGTGCCCATCCTGCAGGCGCTTGGCGCCGCGGCGAGAGATTTTTACGACGGGAAGCGAAGCAGCGGCTGACTTTGAGGGCATGCCATGATCTTACCCGACACGTGTGGGGCGGGCGCCCTCGCCCGCCGCTTTTGATCTTGCACTTGATTTTTATTTGGGGGATCTCGTGCGACAGACGGTCCATTCCAGCTAAATCTGTCGGCAAAAGCAAGTCAAAGGCGGCGGGCGAGGGCGCCCGCCCTACACCGGCACTAGCTGGCGGCGGGGTGTTCTGCGGTTTCTACCGGGGCTTCGCGCAGGGCTTTTTTCAGGTCGGCGTGCAGCTCGTCGAGTTCGGTCATGGGCAGCTCTGACGCCCATTCTTCAAGCTGTTGCAGGTCAAGCGTGGTGTGGAGGCGCACTGCGGATTTAATGTCGTCGGCGAAAACTGCGCTGAAATCGCCCGGCTGATACTGGATTTCGCCAATGATTCTCCCGGTGTGGGCGTCATATACCCGGCGGCTGGCGCTGCCATCGGCATTCAGAAAGGCGAAGAAGACTTCTCCCAGGTCGTTGTAATCTGCCCGGTAAAACCAGGCCTTGTCGACATGGGTCTTCGGCCGGGCGCGCCGCTTGGCGGTCAGGCTGGGCCGCTCGACCGCGACTCCGGTTGCCGGATCGAAATAAAGAACGCGCTGGCAGGATTCGCAAACTATGATCTGCCCGCTGCGCACTTCGTTATAGGTTTGCGGACGCAGCATGACCTGGCATCCCATGCATTTCTGGTCGCGCACTTCAGCCAGGCCGGAGCCGCGAAATTTGGAAACGCGTTCGTACTGGCGCAGCAGGTCTTCGTTCACCCCGGCGCGGGCCTGGTTGCGCTTGGCATTCCATTCCGCCAGCAGCTTTTCGTCTTCGGCGGTGCGCTCGCGGGCGGCCGCCTTCTCTTTTTCGATCTCCGCCATCTCGGCTTTGAGTTCGAGCTCGGCGGCTTTCACATCTTTGTCGCGGGCATCGGCATTGAGCATCAACTCCAGAATCTTGTCTTCGTTGGATTTGATTTCCTGCTCGGCGAACTGGATTTCGTGCAGCAGCGCTTTGTACTGTTCGTTGGTTTTTACGGCGAGAGACTGGTCGCGATACTTGGAGATTTTGCCCTGCAGGTCCTGGATGGCGCTTTCGTATTTGCGTTTGGTGGCTTCGTCGGCCTTGACCGCGGCTTTGGCCTTTTCCAGCCCGGCCTTGGTGCCGGCCAGTTTTTCTTCAATGGCGGCCACGCGTTTGGGCAGCGCGGCGACTTCCTGATTGAGGCGGAGGATTTCGCGGTCCGCCTGCTGTAGCTCCATGAGGTGTTGCACGTCTGGAAGCATTGGGCTGGTGTAATTTTAACATGCGCCATCACAAGCCACGTGGGGACAGCCGCCCTCGGCTGTCCCGGCGAGCGAAGCTCGCCTGGGTTGCTGCTGGGGCAAAATAGCGGCGCTGCGCGCCGCCGGACAGCCGAGGGCGGTTGTCCCCACGTGGTTCGTGGCAGAAAACTCTACAACAATCCTGTCATCCCGACCGGAGCGCAGCGAAGCGAGCGCAGTGGAGGGACCTTGTGCTTAGCTGTTTAGAAGAAATCGCCGAGCTTCGCTCGGCCTGACCGGGTCGGAGACCCGGTCCCACACGGTCAGTGATAGGCTTTTAATGAGGGCACATTCGCATGCAACGCATCACCCTGGGCGATTTCGAACTGACTGCCGTCTCCGACGGGATTTACCACCTCGATGGCGGAGGCATGTTCGGCGTCGTCCCCAAAAGCCTGTGGGAGCGCAAGGTAAAGGCGGACGCCAACAACCTGGTGCCGTTAGGATTGAACTCGGTCGTAGTGCGCACTGGATCTCAAACCGTGCTGATCGAAACCGGCGTGGGCAACAAACTCTCGGAACGAATGGTCAAGATCTACGGCCAGCCCGCGGAGTTATTGCAGAAGCTCAGCGCGGCGGGCATTGCGCCGGAAGACGTCGACGTCGTCATCAACACTCATCTGCATTTCGATCATTGCGGATGGAACACGGTCCGCCAGGGCGATAAGGTGATCGCCACGTTTCCTAAAGCGAAGTATTACGTGCAGGAAGGGGAGTGGAAGCACGCCCATGAAAATCAGCGCGACGCGGTCAGCTACATCACGGAGAATTACGATCCGCTGGTCGAAAGCGGTCAGATGACGCTGCTGCGCGGGGAGGCGGAAATTGTTCCCGGCGTGTCGGTGCGCGTCTACCCCGGGCATACACGAGACATGCAGGCCGTACTGGTGCAGAGCGGCGGGCAGACCGCATGCTACATTTCCGATCTGATTCCCACCAGCGCGCATCTCGACCTGAACTGGGTCATGTCCTACGACCTGTATCCCATCGAGACCATCGAAAGCCGCAAGCGTTACTATGCCCAGGCGGTGCCGGAGAAGTGGCTGACCATGTTTACCCATGATGCCAGCCTGCCGTGGGCATATGTGGCGAAGGATGAGAAAGGCAAGATGGTTGCGAGGGGAGAGAAACCATGACGCAGCACAAGTTCAAGGTCAAGCTTCTCGGCCAGGCCGGGACCGAGGTGGCCGCGCTCAAGCCGCCGTTCGACGTGGTCGCGGTATTTGAGCGCAAGGGCCGGGTGCCGGTCAAGGGCACGATCAACGGCTTTCCCTTCCGCAGTTCGCTGATGAATATGGGCGATGGGCACATGATGGCGGTCAACGCCCAACTGCGCGCCGGCGCGCAATGCAAAGCCGGTGACACCGTTGCCGTCGTGATGGAACTCGACGAGGACAAGCGGACGGTCGAGGTGCCTGCCTTCCTGAAAAAAATAATCGACCGCGACCCCAAAGCCAGGGAATTCTGGCCGCAGCTCTCCTTCACCCATCAGAAAGAATATGTGCGGGAGATCGAGGGCGCGAAAAGGCCGGAGACCCGGGAAAAACGCATCGCCGCCATGATGGACGCGCTGCGCAAGGGCCAGCGCAAGAAGTAGCTTCGGCCATCCAACTCCGCGGACGCGAATATCCTCTAAAGCTCAAGGCTCGGGAAACGTAGTAATCTGCAAAGCACCAATCTGCTTCGGGGCGAAAAGGAGGCTGTATGAAGAAATTCAGCGGCCTTTCGGCCGCGTTGCTGGTTGTGTTCATGGCCCACATGTTGTGGGCGCAAGAACGACCTGGAGAAAAGAAAAGTCAACCCCACGGTGCTGCCGCGCCGGCCGGACATGAGCAGGGAGTTGGCGGCGGGCATATTCCACAGCATGGGCCGACGCCCATGAGAACTGCGCCCGCGCCCCAAAAGCCAGCGCATCCCCAGCAGGGCGAACAGTGAAGAACTTACCAGGATGCGCCGGGGCATCCCGAAGCGCCGCACGTGCACGCCCAGAACGATCGCTGGGTCGGGCATGAGACGGGCCGGAACGATGCTCACTATCATCTCGACCATCCCTGGGAGCATGGACGTTTCACCGGCGCCATCGGACCGCAGCATATCTGGCGCCTGCATGGCGGCAATCGCGACCGCTTTGACGTGGGCGGATTCTTCTTCCAGGCATTGCCCCACGATTACGACGCTTGCGCCGACTGGCTGTGGGACAACGACGACATCGTAATTTATGACGATCCGGACCACGTGGGGTGGTACCTGGCGTACAACACGCGTCTGGGAACCTATGTGCACGTGATGTATCTGGGCCCGGGCTAGAAACCCCGCATTGGATGGAAAGCCGGGCGGACTTCGTGTCCGCCCTTTTTTCAAGCGCTGCCGGAAGGCACAATCACTTTCAGCGCCGCCCGCTCCACCGTGACCTCGACCGGCGTGGAACAGACGTACTCGCCGTCGGCGTAGACCTCTGAGGGTTTTTCGGTTTCGATCCGCAAGCGGTCTGCCTGGAAATACCTGACCTCGGAAAGATTCAGATGGCGGCCGGAGAAGACGGACGGAAAGAGCCGCAGCAGCCGCGCCTTTGCCATGGCCCGGACCACGCAGATCTCTAATTTTCCGTCGTCCATCCGGGCATGCGGAGCGATCAGGATGCCGCCGCCGTAAGTAGGTGTGTTGGCGAAAGCCACCACCATCGCTGGCCCTTCGTGGCGAGTCTCCCACCCGCCCGAGGAATCAAGCCGCCAGGCCTGGACTTTTACCGCCGCCGGTTGGAAGCCGAACAGGGCCGGCATCAGGCTAAGCAGGTAGCCGCCCCTTCGGCGCAGGGCGCGGGGAAGCTGGTTGGCGCGCCGCGCCACCTCGGCATCGAGGCCGACTCCACCGACACAGCAGAAATAGCGTCTAAGTTCAGGTTCGTGTGGCGCGGGCGCCGCGCCCGCGTCCGGCGGCGTAATCACCCCTAAATCAATCTGACGCACGTTGCCGCGGCCGGAAACAAACTGTTGCCATGCCCCCAGCGCGCTGGCCGGGCGGCGCAGATCGAGCGCCCGCGCAAAATCATTGCCGCTGCCGTGCGGGACCACCAGCACAGGGAGTTGCAGTCTGACCAGTTGTGGCAGATGACGGTGCACGGTGCCGTCGCCCCCGAAAATCAGGATGGCATCCGCGTCGGTTGGGTGGGTGGGCAACCCAAGCTGTGCATCCGAAATTCGCGCAAACGGTTTCAGATACCTGGCCGACGAACCCAATCCGAGAATGGCGGCAACACGCATTTCGCCGCCCGAGATTAACAAACTTTAACCAATGAAAGTAGCCGGAGAACCCTACGGTGTGGGGCGGACACTCTTGTCCGCCGCTTTTGACGTTTCGCCAACCGGCGGAGCACAAGTTGCTATGTCATCCTGAGCGGAGTGGCGGCTTCGCTTCGCGAGGCCGCCACGCAGTTAGAAGGACCCCTACTAGCGGCAGAGTCGCTGCGCTCGTTTGGAGTGGCACAAGATCTTCAGGATATTTTCAGCGGGTAGGGGCCCTTCGACTCCACCAACCGATTCGCAAGCGAATCGGTTGGTTCCGCTCAGGATGACACGACTATTTGGTGAAGTGCACTTTCTTGATTTTCTTCCCCACTCGTAGCGTCAGGTCTTTTGTGCGGTCCCAGGCGAGAGTCGGGTCGGTTGTGACCTCACCATTGACTCTAACCGCGTTTTGCTTCAGCTTTCGGCCTGCGTCGCTGCCCGAATCCGCCAGGCCGGTCAGGGCCAGCAATTTGTCCAGTTTAATGCGGCCGGCTGTAGTCGATTCAACGTCGGCAAGGTTCACATCCACGACTTCCACGTCTTCCGGCACCGCATCTTTCTGGAATTGCTTCGCCCAGTCCTCTGCCGCCTTTGCCGCTGCATCCGCAGAGTGAAAGTCGGTCACGATGCGCCGCGCCAAGCCTTTCTTTGCCTCCATGGGATGCAATTCCTGCTTCATCTTTTCAATTTCCGGCAGCTGCACATCCGTAAGCAGTTCGTAGTACCTCCACATCATCGGGTCGGAGATCGACATCACTTTGCCGTACATCTCGAGCGGCGGCTCCTGGATGCCGATGGCGTTGCCCAGCGACTTCGACATTTTCTGCACACCGTCGAGGCCTTCGATGATGGGCGTGGTCAGGACCACCTGCGACTCCTGGCCGTAAGCGCGCTGCATTTCGCGGCCAACCAGCAGATTGAATTTCTGGTCGGTGCCGCCCAGTTCGACATCGGCCTGCAGCGCGACCGAATCGTATCCCTGGGCCAGCGGGTACAGAAGTTCATGCAGGGCAATGGGTTTCTCTTCCTGGAAGCGCTTATGGAAATCCTCGCGCTCCAGCATTTGCGACACCGTGAACTTGGCGGTGAGGCGGATCCAGTCGGCCGGCTTCATCTTGTCGAACCACTCGCTGTTGAAGCGGGTTTCGGTCTTGGCCTGGGAAAGAATCTTGAAGACCTGCGCCATGTAAGTCTTGGCGTTGCGCATGATCTCTTCCGCGCTCAATGGCGGACGGGTGGCGGAACGCCCGGTGGGATCGCCAATCATGCCGGTGAAATCGCCGATCAGGAAGATGACGGTGTGTCCGAGGTCCTGAAAATGCTTGAGTTTGCGCAACAGCACAGTGTGGCCGAGGTGAAGATCGGGCGCGGTAGGATCGAAACCGGCTTTGACCCGCAGCGGCTTGCCGGAAGCGAGAGACTTCTCCAGCTTGGCGCGAAGCTCAGACTCCTTCACAATTTCAGCGGAGCCTTTTTTGATGTAGGCCAGTTGTTCATCAACGGGAAGGAAGGTGGGCATAGGGTAAAGATTATAGCGGCATCACCACGGCCCACGTAGGCCCGGACGCCCTCGTCCGGGTGGACGAGCGAAGCTCGTCTTGCTTTGGGTTCGAACCATGCAAACATCTGCCGAGCTTTGCTCGGCTGGGCGGACGAAGACGTCCGCCTCTACGTGGTTCGTCGCAGCAGCCTGCGTCCCGCGATCTCGAAGCTCCCTTTCAGCACAATGTTGATCGCCTCGGAATAAGCCACGTGCTCTTGCTCGAGAATGCGCGCCGCCAGCGTGGGCTCGTCGTCGGTGTCCAGCACCGGCACCGTTTTCTGCACGATGATGGCGCCGTGGTCGAGTTCTTCGTCCACAAAGTGCACGGTGCAGCCCGTTACCTTCACTCCGTAAGCGAAGGCCTGTTCCTGCGCCTCCAGGCCGGGGAACGACGGCAGCAGCGAGGGATGAATGTTCAGGATGCGCCGGGGAAATTGCTGCACGAACCAGGGCGAGAGCAGGCGCATGTATCCCGCCAGGCAGACGAGATCCACTTGGTGCTGCTGCAACGCCGCCACTACTTCGCGATCGTGCTCTTCGCGCGGCTTGCCTTTGGACGCGATGACTACCGCTTCGAGTCCCATGCGCTTGGCGACTTCGAGGCCGCCGGCGTCCGGCTTGTTGGAGATGACGACGGCGATGCGGGCATCAGGAATGTTTCCCGCCGCCACGTTCTTAACGATGGCTTCGAAGTTCGAGCCGCGCCCGGAGAGCAGGATGCCTAGATTCTTCATGGTTTTTGCTAATGATTATTCATCATAGGGCGGGTTTGCGCCACGCAGATGCAATGTAGCGCCGGCGTCCCGCCGGCTGTCGCGGGGGCATCTTGCCCCCGCAGCTTCTTCCGATTCGAGAATGAGGAAGCACGAGCGGGGCGCTCGCGCCCATATCGCTCGCGGCCGCAGGGTCCCTCCGCGGTGGGCGGGACGCCCACCGGACAGCCGGCAAGATGCCGGCGCTACCTTGCGATTTGCCCGCTCTGATCAAGGTCAGATATAGTTTTTGCAGCCATGTATCAGGATTTTCATGCTGTCGATCGCTGGACCCGGAAGAAGGTCCACTGCGTCTATCAGGCGCTCATCGTAGCCATCGCCACGCGCCACGCCGACGCGGTTGACATCAAGTTCCTGGTGGACGGGCGCGCGCTCTGGGTCGCGCTGCCCCTTCCGGCCTGGGTGGAATACAAGAAGCGCACCGGCAAGGTGATTACCGACCAGTTCGCGGTAGAGATCGCCGGTCACTATCTCAAGACCGCGCTCGAGTCTGGCGAGGGCGTGGGGCGGGAAATGTACTCGTTGACCGTGGAAGAGACTTTCAAGCACCTCGACGCCGTCGTAGATCAAGCGGAACCCCAGCCCGTAACCTAGGTTGGTGGAGGACGGGCGTCCCGCCCGTCCCGCACGAGCGGGGCGCTCGCGCCTACATCGCTACAGCCGGCAGATCAGCAGTTCTCGCTCGTAAATCATTTCCGGCGGCAGGTGCGCGTGCAGCAGAATGAACAATTCTTCGTGGCCGATCACTTCGGACTTCCACGCCGCCCGGTCTACCGCCTGTAATTTCTCGAACTTGTCCTTGGGGAAGTCCAGGCCGTTCCAGTCGATGTCCTCGTAGTGGGGAGTCCAGCCGATGGGCGTCTCCTTGCCCTGGGTGCGGCCGTGGACGCGGTCCACGATCCACTTGAGCACCCGCATGTTGTCGCGGAATCCCGGCCATATAAATTTGCCGTCGGCGTCTTTCCGGAACCAGTTCACGTGGAAGATGCGCGGGGTGCGGCTCAGCGAGCGCTGCATCTTGATCCAGTGGCGGAAATAGTCGCCCATGTGATAGCCGCAGAAAGGCAGCATGGCCATGGGATCGCGGCGCACTTTGCCGGTTTCTCCCGCCGCCGCGGCGGTGGTCTCCGATCCCATCGTGGCGCCGACGTAAACCCCGGCGCTCCAGTTAAACGCCTGATAGATCAGCGGAATGGTAGTGGCGCGGCGGCCGCCGAAAATGATGGCGCTGATGGGCACGCCGGTGGGGTCTTCCCAGGCGGCGTCGATGGTCGGACACTGCGAAGCGGGTGCTGTGAAGCGCGCATTGGGATGCGCCGCCTTGGCCCCGGTCTGTTTGGCAATCTCGGGCGTCCACTTATGTCCCTGCCAGTCCAGCACATTCGGCGGGAGGCTCGTCGGTCATGCCTTCCCACCACACGCCGCCTTCGGGAGTCAGTGCGACGTTCGTAAAGATGGTGTTGCGGGAGAGCGTCGCCATCGCGTTGGGATTGGTTTTCTGCAGACGTCCCCGGGGCCACGCCAAAGAACCCCGCTTCGGGATTGATGGCGCGCAAACAGCCCTGGGCGTCAGGCTTGATCCATGCAATGTCGTCTCCGACAGTCCAGACTTTCCAGTCCTTCAGTCCCGCCGGCGGCACCATCATGGCGAAATTCGTCTTGCCGCAGGCACTGGGGAAGGCCGCCGCCACATAGGTCTTCTTGCCGTGCGGATCTTCCACGCCCAGGATGAGCATGTGCTCCGCCATCCAGCCTTCGTCGCGCGCGATGTTGGAGGCGATGCGCAGGGCAAAACATTTCTTGCCCAGCAGCGCGTTGCCGCCGTAGCCCGAACCGTAGGACCAGATCTCGCGGGTCTCGGGGAACTGGACGATGTATTTGTCAGGATTGCAGGGCCAGGGAACGTCTTTCTGCCCGGGAGCCAGCGGCGCGCCTACGCTGTGGATGCAGGGCACGACGCGCTTCTCGTCTTTGTCGATCTCCTTGAAGACTTCGGTCCCGATGCGAGCCATGATGCGCATGTTCACGACCACATAAGGAGAATCCGTAAGCTCGACGCCGATCTGCGACATGGGCCCGCCCACCGGGCCCATGCTGAAGGGCAGCACGTACATGGTGCGTCCCTGCATGGCGCCGTTGAACTTCTCTTTCAACTTGCGGCGCATGGTGTAGGGATTTTCCCAGTTGTTAGTGGGACCGGCGTTGTCTTTCGAGAGTGAGCATATAAAAGTGCGGTCTTCCACCCGGGCCACATCGCTGGGGTCGGAGCGCGCCAGGAAACAGCCGGGCCACAAGCCCTCATTCAGCTTGATGAAAGAGCCGGCGGCCACCATTTCCCGGCAGAGCTTGTCATACTCCGCCTGCGAGCCGTCTACCCAATGGATGTCTTTGGGCTTGGTCAACTCGGCGGTTTTTTCAACCCATTTGACGAGATGTATATTGCGCGTGAGTGGCCCGCGGGATCGTGCAGTCTTCATAGCCATCCTGAACAGGGAAATGGAAGCAGGCTCAAGGTTCTGCTATGTACGTTTGGTCGAACCCTCCATTTTGCCAGAGATGTGGCTGAAATGCTTGCGGCGGGCAATCGGACAGAAAACCCCTGGTGGTTCATGCATTTTGCGTGCGTGCCTGCCCACCACCGACACCGGCAAACATCCGGAGTGGCCAGACTGCGACGACGTCTAAAAAACTGCAATCATTAGGCTTAGGTTCCAGGCAAATTCGGCAGCCGGGTTCCACCCGTCAAATTCAGCTGTGTACTTCCGCGTCGGCTCTCGCCTTTTCCTCAGCAACCGCACCATTCTGCCGCATCTAATCAGGAAACCATATGTCCCAATCACAGCCTGGAATGAAGGTGGGAGAACTGTTTGCCGCCTGGGGAAGCATCCTCAACGGCCGGGCTCCCATGCTTTCGATCGAAATTACCCGCGAGTGCCCGCTAAGCTGTCCCGGATGTTACGCCTACGGCGACACCCATCTGGGCGGCGAAAAGAAGTTGACCGAACTCTCCGACCTGCGCGGCGACGCGTTAGTGGAGGGCGTGCTGGGGCTGGTCAAGAAGCACCGGCCGCTGCATGTTTCCCTGGTGGGCGGCGAGCCCATGATCCGGCACCGCGAGCTCAGCCGCATTCTGCCCGAACTCAGCCGGCGGAATATTTTCAGCATGGTGGTGACCAGCGGAATCGTTCCCATCCCGATGGAATGGATGGGACTGCGGCGGAACCGGGTCGCGGTTTCGATCGACGGCCTTCCCGAGCACCACGATCCGCGGCGCAAGCCCGCAACCTACGATCGCATTCTGGAGAATATCCACGGCCGCGAGGTCAACATTCATTGGACTATCACCGGCGCGATGATGAAGCGTGCGGGATATCTCGAAGAATATCTGGCATTCTGGCAGGCGCAGCCGGAAGTGAAGCGGGTCTGGGTGAGCGTGTACAGTCCGCAGCTGGGCGAACACACGCCGGAGATGTTGACCGGGGAAGAGCGCCAGCGCTTGGCGCGGGAGTTGCCCGCGCTGAGGGAAGCTTATCCCAAACTGCTGATGAATCCCGGGATCGCGCAGGCGATTCTCGAGCCGCCGAAGAATCCGCAGGAATGTCTTTTCTCGAAGATGTCGACGAATTTCTCGGCTGACCTGACGACGCGCGTTGAACCCTGCATTTTTGGCGGTGCGCCGGATTGCAGCCAGTGCGGCTGCGTGGTTTCAAGCGGCCTGCATCATGTGCAGCAGAGAAAGCTGGTGGGCCCGCTGAGCATCGGCCACCTGGTGCGGGGCTCCACTGCTGTCGGCTCGCTGATGAATCGGCTGCGGTCGGGCTCGGTGATGCCGGCGCGCTGGCACACGCTTACTTCCCAACCATCGGCCCCCGCTGACCTGGTGCAGATCGGTTCAGGCAGGTCGGAGTAGTGGATATTGCCCCACGACTCATCTAGGCGCGGACGCCCTCGTCCGCCCGGCGGAGCGGAGCTCCGCTATCTTGCGCATCGAAGGGACCTGTCGAGCTGCGCTCGACTGGGCAGATGAGGACATCTGCCCCTACGTGGACTGTGGTTAAATTGCTTGCATGTTTGCCCGCCGGATTAGTGTGGAATACGAAGAGAACGGACGGCGCCACGCCTGTCCGCTGAAGTGGCTGGACAGTTTCTCCATGCGCAACTTCACCAACGCCAGCGTCTTTGACAACACCCTGCCGGTGGCCGATGGCGTGATGGAGATCGGGACCCAGGTTCCAATCAACGAGCTGAAAGCCGCAATGGAGGATTGGTTTCGGAGGAAGAATTATCTGGCGAAGGAAGGGAAGCTGATCCTTGAGGAGGCTCGCTAGCGCTGCAGCAACAATACCAAGCCGATAGTCCCCGCGAAGAGCATGAAAAAGGTCCCAATTAATCTGGGAAGCCACCACAGAGCGGGGTCAGTCTCGTCAAGTTCGGGATGCGCGGTCTTGGCCCATAGCATGATTCCTTGCGGGAAGAGGACGGCCCAAAGGCCCACGGCAAAGAAAACGAGTAAGGTCAGTGACCAAATAATTGGAGCCGGAGCGAAGAAGGAGGCCAGAAACAAAGCAAGGATCAGAAACCGCATGAAGTAGTCGATAATCTTGTTCGCCACGACGACCTCACGTCGCTGGTGCTTACAAGCCCGCCCTGAGATATTACTCCCCGTAGTGCAGCAGCGAAAACACGTCGTACTCCTTCAGCTTGTCCCGCCCTTTCAGGAAATCGAGTTCGACCACGAACCCCAGCCCCGCGATCTCCGCTCCCAGCGAATGAGCCAGCCTGGCCGTAGCCTCGGCGGTGCCGCCGGTGGCCAGCAGGTCGTCAACGATCAGCACGCGCTGGCCTTTCTGGATGGCGTCCTTGTGGATCTCGAGAGTGTTGGTGCCGTATTCCAGGGCGTAGTCGAACTTGGCGGTGGCCGCGGGCAGTTTGCCCGGCTTGCGCAGCGGAACGAAGCCGGCATTCAGCCGATAGGCGACGGCGGGGCCGAAGATAAATCCGCGCGCCTCCATTCCCAGCACCAGGTCGATGCCGGCCTTGATGTAATGTTCGGACAGCGCATCGATCAGCATGGCGAGGCCGAGCTTGTCCTTGAGCAGGGTGGTGATGTCGTAAAAGAGGATGCCCTTCTTGGGAAAATCCGGCACTTCGCGGATCAGCTTTTTCAGCGGCTCGCAGTCAAGCCGCGACTGCTGCGGCGCGGGATTCGACATTTACCAGGCTCCTTCGATGCGAAAAGTTGTGAGGCCGGCGACCGGCTTGGTTTCAGTTTCCTCGACGTCATCCACGCGGGCGGCGCGCGGCCCCGCGCGCAGACGCGATCTCAATCCGAGCAGCTGCTCGCGCGATCCCATGGCCAGGACTTCCACGCTGCCGTCGGCATTGTTGCGCACCCATCCGGCGATGCCCAGAATGTGCGCCTCGCGCTCCACAAACCAGCGAAAGCCCACGCCCTGCACCCGTCCGCGGACGATGAAGCGGCAAGCTTGCGTGGTTTTTTCAGCGGAAGTCATCTCTAACTCTATGTAGGCGCAAGCGCCCTCGCTTGTGCTCCCGCGCGGCACGAACCAAGTTCCCGTAGCTACATCGTCTCTTGATGGCACGAGCGAGGACGCTCGCGCCTACATTCGCTTCTTACGCTCGTGACAAGTAGGCGCCTTCGGCCGTGTCCACGCGGATTTTCTCGCCTTCGTTGATGAAAGGCGGAACGTGCACCACCAGGCCCGTCTCGGTCTTGGCGGGCTTGGTCACGCTGGAGGCGGTGGCGCTCTTCAGTCCCGGCTCGGTTTCGACCACCGTCAACTCCACCGTCTGCGGCAACTCGATTCCCACCGCTTTGCCGTCGAAGAATTCCACTTTGATCGTCAAGTTGGAGATCAGGTAGTTGACCGCATCGCCCAGAATCTCGCGAGTCAGGTGGGTCTGCTCGAAATTGGTCGTGTCCATGAAGTAGTAGCTGTCGCCGTCGGCGTACAGAAACTCCATCTCGACTTCATCCACCGTGATCTTTTCAATGGGATCAGGAGAGCGGAAACGGTGTTCGAACATGGCGCCGGTCCGCAGGTTGCGCAGTTTGGCCTGGATGAAGGCGCGCAGGTTGCCGGGAGTGCGGTGCTCGACGCTGAAAACGGAATGCAGATCATTGTTGTGCTTGATGATCATGCCGGGGCGAAGCTGGGTGGCGGGGATAGCCATTGCTGGGTAAGTCTCCTTAACTGTCGCGATTCCTTCGGCGGAAGGCGGGCAGGCCACATTTTCCGCCGGATACGAGGTTCCAACTCTTTATTTTACACGGGCTTGAGCTGATTTGGGAACAGGACCCGAATGGTCACCCGGGAAAACGCAGAAAGAATCCGCCAACCCATAGCGGACAGCTAGAATCAGATGAACGGAACTTCAATCGAAAACGACTTTGAGAGGATTTTTTATGCGCACTGGAAACTACGAAGCTTCAGATCGCGGCAACTCCGCCGGGACCGCGGTGACCTTCCTGCTTATCGGTTTGGGCGCCGGCACTCTGCTCGGCATGTTGCTCGCCCCGAAAGCGGGCAAACAGATGAGAAAAGAACTGCGCCGCAAATTTGACAGCGCCCGCGAAACCGTCGACGAGTGGACCGACGACGCCAGAGAGTTTGCCGAAGAAGCCATGGAACGCGGCGCCGATATCGCGGACCAGGT
Source organism: Terriglobia bacterium (assembly GCA_963734455.1). Classification (GTDB taxonomy): domain Bacteria; phylum Acidobacteriota; class Terriglobia; order Terriglobales; family Acidobacteriaceae; genus JAIQFF01. Next base: position 58,476 of record CAVTHC010000014.1, on the reverse strand, counting down.
ACGGGAAAAAGTGGCTCCCCTGACCAAAGCCATGCGCCGGTGAAGCGGACGTCAGACGTCAGACCTCGGACGTCGGACCTCGGACCTCGGACGTCAGGCGGCGGCAAGTGACATGGTTTTCGTAGCGCCGGCGTCTTGCCGGCTGTCGCGAGGGCATCTTGCCCTCGCTCCTGTAGTGGCAACATCGCCGCTTTTTCTTGCGCACAAGCACGGGCGAGGACGCCCGTGTCTCCATTGAACCGGGCTGACGTCCGAGGTCCTACTTGAAGATCGAGGCGAAGAATCCCTTGACCTTGCCCATGACGCCCTTCCGCTGCTCCGGCGGCTCAGCGATGGTGATCACGGGGGCGGGAGCCGCAGGACGCGCCATAGGCAAAGTCCCGGTTCCGAGATCCGGGGCGGATGCCGGGGGCAAGTCGCTGGCCCGGAACACGAACGGGGCGTCGATCTGCGCGTGCGGCGCGTTGGGTGAAGGGGCGGGCAGGCTCTCGGTGCCGGGAGGAGCGATGGTCAGCGTCACTTGTGAAGCTGGCGTCGCCTGCGCTGGCATCTTGGAATCGGGCTCGGGAGGCGGCACCGGCTTGGCTTCATCTCCCGGCTGCGCCAAGCGAACTGCCGGCGGCAAGTCTTTTTCGGAAATCTCAGGCGTTGCAGCGGCGCGCATCACCGGGATTGGCGGCGGCGGACAACCGCAGTCGTCGGGCACCGTGGTCTCCATCCGGTCCAGCCTGCCCGAACGAAAGAAAACCTGCTCATTCGGCTTCACCTGATAGCTGCCATTGCCCATCAGTTCCGAAACTGTCACCGAAGCTGTATTTCCCGGCAAGGCCCGGACGCAGGTATCTCCTCGAGCATTGGCGCTGATCGCGTAGTTCACTTCGCCGGGACCCAGGAGCAGCATGCGGAAGTCCGGCGTGATCACAGAATCGGCTGAGGCATCCGCCGTGTAGTGAGCTTCGAGCGCGCCGGTGCTCATACCCAGCATGAGGTCGCGGCCATTCTCCGAGGGCGTCACGGAAAGAGTGGTTTTGGGACAAACCCGAACTTCGCCGCCCCGAGCCAGCCGCAGGATCGCGGTTTCTGAGCCCGCCGTCAGCGCCGAATTGCCCGAGAGCCGGCTCCCCGCTTCCACCGCCACCCCGGAACTCCCCGACGCGACCGGCACGAAAGCCGGCTGGGTTCCCTTGGTCAATGCGGCCACGGACGGAGTTTCAAAGCTCTTCCTGGCCTCGGCCATGGGATGCAGGCGCACCAGCAGGACCTGGCCTTTGCTGTCGCTGCTGTACCCGACGGCGTGCGCCAGGTCCACCACCACCCGGGTGACTGGCGGGGCCTGCTGAAACTGGTTGATTCGCACCGCGTGCACTTCTCCGGTGCCCACCTCAAGCCGCTTGCGCGCCAGCAGGACCTTGGTGTGGGACAGGTCGATCACCAGCCGGGGCGGATTGTCGAGGAATTCGATCGCGGCCTCGGGGGCTTGGCTGGAAACGATCTCCAAGGCCGGCCCTTCCGCATCGGAAATCATTTTTACCGATTGCAGCACTGCCGCCGGACCCTTGTGGATCGGGGGATCATCCGGCGTCTGCGCCAATCCCAGGCTGGCGCTGAGCGCAGCCGCCAGAAGGTAGAATCGCGCAAGTTGGCAGCCGAAACGGGGCAAAGACGTCACTTCCGAAACCGAGGGTTATCCTGCCACGATATCACTGCGGCTGAGCCGGGAGAAGTAACAAAAGGTCGGACGCCGGACTTCGGACCTCGGGCGTCGGACCTCAGGCCCTCGGACCTTAGACCTCGGACTTCAGACCTCGGACTTCAGACCTCGGCCCCCCGACCTTAGACCTCAGACTTCGGGATTAAGACTTCAGGCTTGAGGGAAATTAGTACTCGATCTGGAGGGTTGAAGTCCGAGGTCTGAGGTCTGACGCCTGAGGTCCGAGGTCTGAAGTCCGACGCCCGACGCCCGCTTTACGGTTCGGCCAGGAATTCATATTCGTCGATGACCGCGGCCACGGCTACCTTGCCGTCGCCATCGTCGACGCGCACGACTTTCCCCTTGCAGCGCACTCGTATGCTTTCAGTCAGGGTAATTTCAGGCGGGAGGGTGAGAGTAAATTCAATGACCGATCCGGGGGCGATGGCGGAATCGACGTAAAAGCAAATGCCGCGGGCGCTCACGTCCCGGGTCTGGGCGGTCTTTTCCTGCGACCCGTTATCGGCGTAAGTGACGGCCACCGGCAGGCGCAGCGCAAAACGGCGCGTAGCCCGCTTTTCGGGTTCAGCTTCGGCCATGAGCTCTCCGCAAAACTGCAATAGCATGGCGTCTTGGGTCGTTCGTGTCAAGCCAGTATTTCGGCACATGGCGACCGACTTTTGCCTGCCATCCATCTTCTGTTGGGGTCATCCTGAGCTTGCGAAGGATCTGGCGCGCGGCGGATATGACCCTTACGGCAATTGTGGTGGTGCGCGCGAGATGCTTCAGGACTGAAGTCCCTTCAGCATGACGTCAGCGTGCTGGATTCGTCCGAAATGAGGGACTACCCTGCCGCCGTCCGGATTTGAGATACGCAAAGATGTGCATGCCGCAGGCCGCGACCTCGAAAGGTCATCAACAAGTCTGGTATAAGCTAGAAGCCAGGCGGTCCGGCCATGGTTTTCGTCCTCGACAATTACGATTCATTTACCTACAACCTGGTCCAATATCTGGGTGAGCTGGGGGCGCAGGTCGAGGTGCGACGCAATGACCGGGTGACGCCTGCGGAAGTCGAGGCCATGCGTCCGGAACGGATCGTGCTCTCACCCGGTCCGTGCACCCCGCAGGAAGCCGGAATCACCATCCCGCTGATCCGCCATTTCGCGGGCAAAGTGCCCCTCCTCGGAGTCTGCCTGGGACATCAGGCCATCGGAGCAGCTTTCGGAGGCAATGTCATACGCGCGCCGCACCTGATGCACGGCAAGACCAGCCAGGTGCAGCACGATGGCAGGACAATCTTCGAGGGCCTTCCGTCTCCCATGACGGCGACGCGCTACCACTCTCTCATCGTCGAAGAAAAAAACCTGCCTGCGGATCTCGAAGTAAGCGCCTACACCACCGAGCGCGACGGGTCGCGCACCATCATGGGTTTGCGGCATCGAAAGTTTCCCGTCGAGGGTGTGCAGTTCCATCCCGAGAGCGTTCTGACGGACGAAGGAAAGAAACTGGTCGAGAATTTTCTGGCGATCTAGCGCCGAGCAATCAGTTTTGGCGGCGCCGGCGCGGCGATGTCGAGTGACGCCGGGTTATCCTCAACCGCAGACCGTCGGCTTGCGTCGGTTTGGGCCAGGCCCGCGGGAACTCGTAAGCAGAAAAAAAGCAGGATTCCAAATACCGTGGCCCTGGTCCATCGCCTTGGCTTCATGCCGGGTATGATACGCCGGGCCGATTTTGAGCTGGCCTTGTGCCATTCCCAAATCTCGCCCTCGGGTTACGCCCCGCGGAAGGCCAGCGCCAGCAACCAGACGTTCAGGACTGCGATCAAAACTGCGGTGAACCAGGCGAGAAACTTCAGCCACGGGGCATTGGTAAACTCGCCCATTTTTCCATGATCGCTGGTGAACATCACTAAAGGAAAGACGGCGAAGCTTAACTGCATGCTCAGGATGACCTGGCTGAACACCAGCAGCTTGGCGGTGCCGCCCGTCCCCCAAAATGCGGTGACGATGACCGCCGGAATAATCGCCACGCAGCGCGTAATCAGGCGGCGCAGCCATGGCCGCAGGCGAATGTTCAGGAAACCCTCCATGACCACCTGGCCGGCCAGGGTTCCGGTCAGGGTGGAATTCTGGCCGGATGCCAGCAGGGCCAGCGCAAACATGGTGCTCGCGCCGGTGACTCCGAGCAGCGGTGTAAGCAATTTGTGAGCGTCATTGATCTCGGCCACGTTGTTGTATCCGTGGCTGTAGAACGTGGCGGCGGACACGATCAGGATGGCAGCATTGACCAGCAACGCGAAGGTGAGGGCGATAGTGGAATCGATAGTCCCGAAGCGAATCGCCTCGCGTTTGCCTTTCGGGGTGCGCTCGAAATTGCGAGTCTGCACCAGCGCCGAATGCAGATAAAGATTGTGCGGCATCACCGTGGCCCCCAGGATGCCGATCGCGATATACAACATCCCCGGATCGCGAATGATCTGCGCCGAAGGGACGAAGAAGCCCTGCGCGATACCCAGCATGCTGGGCTTCGAGAACAGGATTTCCAGACCGAAGCAGACCCCGATCACCCCAATCAGAGAGATGACCAGCGCTTCGACCAGGCGAAAGCCCTTCTGCTGCAGGAACAGGATCAGGAGAACGTCCAGCGAGGTGAGGCACACGCCCCATAGCAACGGAATGTGGAACAGCAGGTTAAGCGCGATGGCGGAACCGATGACTTCGGCCAGGTCGCAGGCGGCAATTGCGATCTCGGCGCCGATCCAGAAGATGAATGACACCGGGCGGCTGAAGTGATCGCGACAGGCGGCCGCCAGGTCGCGACCGGTCACCACCCCCAGTTTGATGGCCAGGGTCTGCAACAGGATGGCCATCAGGTTGGACAGCATGATGACCGAAAGCAGCGAGTAATTGTATTTTGAGCCGCCGGCCAGGTCGGTGGCCCAATTGCCCGGATCCATGTAGCCCACGGCCACCAGATAACCGGGCCCGGCAAAGGCCAGAAGCTTGCGCAGAAAGCCGGCGGACTCGGGAATGGGCAGGCTGCGGTAAATCTCCGGCAGGCTGGGACGGGCAACGGCGTGCCGCCAGCCTCGGTCTCGGCTGGTTCGCGGGCTAGAGATGGCGGGCAACTCCGGCGGCGACAACATTAGCGTAAGTATACACAGAAAAGTAAACTATGGTTAATTACTTTAGCTGCTGGTGGAGGCCGGGCGTCCCGCCCGGCTGGACGGGCGAGACGCCCGTCCTCCATTAAGGCGGCGGCTGTCCGCTGTCACCCAGACCTTCTCCGCCGCCGAGCCGCCCAGGGCGACTCTCCCGGCGTCGGTGTCCAGGGTTAGGGTGTGGTCATAATTTCGCCCGGAGACATGCAGCTGTGCGCCCGGCCGGATGCCGCGCTGTTCGAGGAATTCCAGCAGGCGGCGGTCGCGTTCGTAAATGCCGCTCACCAGGTAATTGGCCCCTGCCTCGGCATGGGCCAGGAGCAGCAATCCCCGCCGCCGGCGGCTGGTGGGGCTCTCCAGTTCGCTGAGGTTGCCGTGAGGACAGGCCCCGCCGCGTCCCAGCCTGGCCAGCAGTTTGGCCTCAAAATCCGGGGAGACGGCATGCTCCAGCCGCTCCGCCTCGTCGTGCACTTTGTACCACTCCATGCCGAACATTTCCGCCAGCATGCGTTCGATCAGATGATGGCGAAGGGTGAGCTTGCGGGCGATCTTGCGTCCCGCGGGCGTGAGGCTGACCTCGCCGCTGCTCTGCACCCTGACCAGGCCATCCTTTTTCAGCCGCCGCACCGCCATGGTGACCGCGGGCGGCGAAACCGAAAGCCAGTGCGCCAGCGTGGCCGAGATGACAGTCTCGCCCTCGCTTTCGGCCTCGAGGATGGCCTTCAGGTAATCTTCCTTGGAAACGGTAATCATCCGCAAGCATTATACGTTAAGCATAGTTAAGCGGGATTTCAGATTGAGGATTTGAGATTTCAGATTTTCAATCGGCGGCCGGATTTCGGGTTCTGTCCCAAATTCCGCACTCTTTGCCTTCTTTACTTTGCGAACTTTGCCACATGAGGTCGCAAGATCTGAAATCTGAAATCGTCCCTCCCCGTTTGACATCGCCCGCCTCTCCTCCTAACCTTGTCATTCTCCGGCTATGAAAGTTCTGGTCATCGGAAGTGGCGGGCGCGAGCATGCCCTGGTGTGGAAGCTGCGCCAGTCGCCGCGGGTTTCCCAGGTGTATTGCGCGCCCGGCAACGGCGGCATTGCAGAAGAAGCCGTTTGCCTGGCTGCCGACGTCAAAAACGTGGGCGCGTTGGTGGCGGTGGCGGAACAGATCCGTCCGGACCTCACCGTGATTGGGCCCGAGCTGCCGTTGTCGCTGGGAGTGGTGGACGAATTTACCCGCCGTGGCTGGCGGGTCTTCGGGCCGACCAAGGGCGCGGCGCAGCTGGAGTCGAGCAAGAGTTTCGCCAAGGAATTTCTAAAGCGCCACCGCATTCCGACCGCTCATTTTGCCATTTGCGATTCCATCGACGAAGTTCTTGCCGCCCTGCCGCACTTTTCCACTCCGGTGGTGGTGAAGGCAGACGGCCTGGCTGCGGGCAAAGGGGTGGTGATTTGCCGGACGAAGGAAGACGCAGCCTCGGCGGCAGCCGAAATGTTCAGCGGAAAGCCCCTGGGCGAAGCGGGACGGCGAGTGGTGCTGGAAGAATGCCTGCAAGGCGATGAGCTTTCGTTTCTGGTCCTGAGCGATGGCGACAGAGTCGCGCCACTGGTGGCGGCCCAGGACCACAAACGCATCGGGGACGGCGACACCGGTCCGAACACCGGCGGCATGGGCGCCTATTCCACCGCCAGTATCGTGGATGAGGCGATGACGCAGTGGCTGTTGCAGCACGTGGCGCGTCCAGTAGTGGCCGGGATGAAGGCGGAAGGCGCGGAGTACAAAGGCATTCTCTACTGTGGCCTGATGATGACCGCGCGCGGGCCCATGGTGCTCGAATTCAACTGCCGTTTTGGCGACCCCGAGACCCAACCTATACTGATGCGCCTTGAAAGTGACCTGCTGGAAGCGCTCGAGGCCTCGATTGAAGGCCGCGTCAGCGAGGGCGACTTCCGCTGGTCGCAGGATGCCTCGGTCTGCGTGGTGGTTTCCTCCGGCGGATACCCCGGCACCTACGAGGTAGGCAAAAAGATCATGGGCCTCGAAGACGCGGCCAAAGTGGAGGGCGTAAAGGTCTTCCACGCCGGCACCACCCGGCGCGACGGCGCATTCTTCACTGCCGGTGGACGGGTACTGGGGGTGACGGCGCGGGCGGCGGACCTGAAGACCGCGGTGGATCGGGTTTACACCGCCACTGCGAAGATTGGATTTGAAGGAGCGCATTACCGCACGGACATTGCGGCGCGAGCGCTGAAGAAATAGTTGGGCTCTGCCGGCAGTTTTGCGGAGCGCGCTAATCGAGTACGGTGCTTGATACGTTCACGGTGCTGCAATGCGTTTCGGACGAGTTCGAATAAGGTACTTCTGGTTTTTATCCCAAATAAAGGACATTCATGAGCACAAAGCCTCGGGTTTCGATTGTGATGGGAAGCGATTCTGACCTCGATATCATGCGCGAGTCGGCGAAGGCGCTGGAGGAGTTTGGGATCGAATACGAGATCGACGTCACTTCGGCGCATCGTTCTCCTGAACGCACCGCCGAATTCGCGCGCAAAGCGGCCGGCCGCGGAGTGCGCGTCATCATTGCGGGCGCCGGGGGCGCGGCCCACCTGGCGGGCGTCATCGCGGCCCACACTTCGTTGCCGGTGATCGGCGTGCCCATCCCGTCAACCTCCCTGCAAGGCATGGATTCGTTGCTGGCAACCGTGCAGATGCCGGCTGGCATTCCGGTGGCGACGGTCGCGATCGGCAAGCCCGGAGCGACCAATGCGGGCATCCTGGCGGCGCAGATCCTGGCGCTCTCCAGCGACCCGCTGGCGAAAAAGCTCGCGGCCCACAAAGAAAAGCTGGCCAACAGCGTGGAAGAGAAATCGAGAAAGCTGAAGATTACGGTGGGCGCGTCCTAGAAAAAGTGTGTGGGGCGGGCGCCCTCGCCCGCCGCCTTTGACTTAGTCTTTGACTTTTCAGAATCGTGCAGCATCCCGTCCATGGGTTGTGCGGGATACGTTTTCAAAGTCAAAGGCGGCGGGCGAGGGCGCCCGCCCCACATGAAGCCATTACAGATTCAGGCTCTTCAGATATTCCCGCAGGGGTCCGCCCAGGTCGGGGCGCTTGAGAGCAAACTCCACCGTGGCTTTCAGGAATCCCAGTTTGTCACCGGTGTCGTGGCGTTTGCCGTCGAAAACGTAGCCGTAGATTTTTTCTTTCTTTAGTAACAGCTTCAGGCCGTCGGTGAGCTGGAGTTCCCCTCCCGCCCCAGCCTTCAGGTCGGCCAGAGTCTCGAAAACCGTCGGCGTAAGAATGTAGCGTCCGATGACCGCCAGGTTGGAGGGCGCTTCTTCCGGACGCGGTTTTTCCACCAGGCTTACAACTTCATACAGCTTGCCGTTCGACCCCGGCACGGGCTTGCCTTCAAGCACTCCGTAGGCGGAAATGCCGGGGCCCTCGACCACCTGGGTGGCGAGCACGGAGCACTGCGTCTGGTTGAAGACGTCCATCAGTTGTTTGAGGCAAGGCACCTCGGCGTCGATGACGTCATCGGCAAGGAGGACGGCAAAGGGCTCGTCGCCAACCAGTTCGCGCGCGGTAAGGACGGCATGGCCGAGGCCTAGCGCCTCTTTCTGCCGCACATACGCGATGTGGATCAAGTCAGAAATCTGGCGGACGATCTTCAGCAGGTCAAACTTTCCCCGCTCCTCCAGCATCTTCTCCAGTTCATAGCTGACGTCGAAGTGGTCTTCAATGGCGGACTTGCCGCGTCCGGTGACAATGATGATCTGATCGCAGCCGGCGGCGACTGCCTCCTCAACCCCGTATTGAATGATCGGTTTGTCCACCAGCGGCAACATCTCTTTGGGTTGCGCCTTGGTGGCGGGCAGGAACCTGGTGCCCAGGCCGGCGGCGGGAAAAACCGCTTTACGGACTCTTTTTACCATTGCTGATTTTCCTCTCGCCGCGTGAATCCATGGGCGAACTTGAGCTTGATGATTCTAGTCCCGCGATGAAATTACAGAGTCGGACCGTCCGTCCCCAGCATGCTCTTGCGAATGATCTTCATGGGCACCGAACCCTGCCGCATGAAGTTGTCGTGGAATTCCTGCAGGGTGAACTTGCTGCCCTGCAGTTTCCGGTAGTCCTCGCGCAACTTCAGGATCTGGAGCTTGCCCAGATTGTAGTAGAGATACGTGGGATCCGATGTGGCCCGCTTGGCTTCCACTTCGGCGACCGGCGGGACCTGGAAGCCTTCTTTCACGAAGAATTCCTGTCCCTGCTCCAGCGTCATCTTGCCGGTGTGCATTTCGATGCCGACGATGAAGCGCGCGTTGCGCAGCAGTGCGTCCAGTAATTGTCCCAGCCTCAGGTTGCGGTCGTGGTTGCCGTAGCCTTCGTCGAGCATCATCTGTTCGGTGTAATGCGCCCAGCCTTCGGCGTTGCTGGCGTTGTAAAGCAGCTTGCGGGTTTTGGACGGGGCCGCCTGCAGCCAGAGAAACTGGGTGTAGTGTCCGGGATAGACCTCGTGAATGGCGGTACTGGTGATGGTGCCGCGGTTGAAACCCTGCATCCACTCTTCGACTTTTTCCGGTTTCCAGTCGGGGCCGGGCAAGGTGACGTTGAACATGGCTTCCGTCGCCTTGGTCTCGTAGGCGCCGGGCGTATCCATGGAAGCAGTGGTGAGAGCGCGCTCAAACGGCGGCGTTTCCTCGACGATGGGCGGGACGGTCGATGGGATGGTGATGATGTGGTGTTGCTCGATGAACTGCCGCAGGCCGCCCAGAGTGTCGCGGAAGGTCTGCAGCAACTGGTCCGCGGGGGGATGGTCGTGGTGCAAATCGGCCAGCACTTCCGCCGTACTGCGATGCGGATCAATCTCGGCAGCTACTTCTTTAAGCCGTTGCTGGTTGCGCCGCAGGTCGGCATAGCCGATCTCGAGCAGGTGATCCAGGGGAATGTCCACCATCTCGTCGTACAGCAGCTTCTTGCGGAAATTCTCAGCTCCCAGGCGAAAATCGCCGTGCGAAGCCGGCAGCAGGTCGGTTCGCAGAAAGTCCTCATACTTGCCCAGGGCTTCGATCGCGGCATCGTTGCTGGCCTTAAACTCGGCCAGCAGCGCGGGGTCGCGCACTTCGCGGAACGCCTCCGGAACATCATTTTGAAAGAACTTGATGTTGTCCGGCATTTGCTGCAGCGCCACTTCGGTGTACACCCGGGGAGGATTGCTGATGTTCTGCCGGGCCGCCTCGAGAACGCGGGGAATCTGGCGCTCGCGGGCAATCAGGGACCGCAGCCGGTCGGCGGCCGGCGCAAAATTCCGTTTCATGATGGTGAAAATTCCGTAACTCAGGTCCGACACGTAGACGTCCGGGTCTTTTCTCCACATCTGAATGGACTGCAGTTCCAGCAGTCGCGCCTGGATGGAAGAAAGGAGAACTTCCAGGTCGCCAGTCGATACCTGCGACAGCTGGCCGGCCTGAATTGAGCCAAACTGTTTCTTGAATCGCTCCAGCCCCGCGATCTCCGCCTCAACGCCCGAACGCGAGAAGTCTTCCAGCTTTGCGTCGTACTGGTGGAGGCCGGCCTGGGTGCCCGCCGTGGGGTGGAATTGAAAGTAGAAATCGAAATATTCATCCACCAGCTGGTTGAAGGCAGCCTGGGGCTGGGGGGACCCAGCTGTCGCCGCCTGGCCCAATGCGATCGAAGAAAATAGAGAGAGCTGAATCAGGAGACAGAGTGCGGGAGTGAAATTTCTTTTGATCATTTGAATTTGACGGCGCCTCGGGTCTTAGGTCACGACGGTACGGATGGCAAAACTTGGCCGGTTGGCGATAATTCTTCCAGCAGCCCGCGCAACTGCGCCAGGACCTCTGCCGGGGAAACCGCCTTTGAAACATACTTCAGCGTGCCGTCCGGAGTAAACTGCGCCCCGCGCTGGGACGAAACGAATTTTGCCAGTTTCCCGGGATCGATTTCCGCATTCTGGCGAAACTTGATGGTCACCAGGTCGCGTTTGCGCTCGATGGCCGTGGCACCCACGCGCATGGCGAGCAATTTGAGCGCCGCGTACTCCAAAAGGTTCCGCACCGGCGGCGGAGGCTCGCCGTAGCGGTCTTCGAGTTCGGCGCGAACGTCGTTCAGGCGCGACTCGGATTCCACTCCGGCCACCCGCTTATACATGCGCAGGCGCTGGTTCTCTTCCGGAATGTAATCCACTGGGATGCGGATATTGAGTCCGAGGTTGAGTTGGGTCTCGGCTTCGTCCGGGGCCGTCTCGCCCTTCATCTCGCGGACGGCGCGATCGAGCATCTGGGTATAGAGCTCGAATCCGACAGCTTCGATATGTCCGCTCTGCTGGCCCCCCAGCAGGTTGCCCGCCCCGCGCAGTTCGAGGTCAAGAGCTGCAATCTTAAAGCCCGCGCCCAGGTCGGAAAATTCTTTCAGAGCAGCCAGACGGCGGCGGGCGATCGGCGTGAGCTCGATCTCCGCCGGCAGCAAGAGATAAGCATAAGCCCTGCGATTGGAGCGGCCCACGCGGCCGCGCAGTTGGTAAAGCTCGGAGAGTCCCAGGCGGTCGGCGCGGTTGATGAGAATGGTGTTGCACAGCGGAATATCAAGGCCGTTTTCAATAATGGTCGTGGACACCAGGATGTCGGCTTCGTGATGCATGAACTTGAACATCACTTTTTCCAGTTCGCCTTCCGACATTTGCCCGTGACCCACGATGACGCGCGCGCGCGGGACCAACGCCTGCAGCTTGGCCGCGATTTCCCAGATGCTGTCCACGCGGTTGTGCACGAAGAAGACCTGGCCGCCGCGTTCCAGCTCCTGCTCGATGGCGGACTGGATCAGCTTCTCATCCCAGCTGGCGACCACAGTTTGTATCGCGATGCGGTCTTTCGGAGGAGTCTCGATTACGCTCATGTCGCGCAGTCCTACCAGCGACATGTGCAGGGTGCGCGGAATCGGCGTGGCCGACATGGTCAGCACGTCCACTTGCTTGCGCATCTGTTTCAGGCGTTCCTTGTGGCGCACCCCGAAACGCTGCTCTTCGTCCACCACCAGCAAGCCCAGGTCGGCGAACTTTACATCTTTCGAAATCAGGCGATGGGTGCCGATCAGAATGTCGATTTTGCCGGCTTCCACTTTCTGCAAAATCTCTTTCTGCTGTTTGGGCGAGCGGAAGCGGCTGATCATCTCAATGGTGACGGGAAAGGCCGCGAACCTCTGCTTGAACGTTTCGTAGTGCTGAAAAGCAAGGACGGTCGTGGGCGCAAGCACGGCGACCTGCTTGTTGTCGCTGATGGCCTTGAAGGCGGCGCGCATGGCGATTTCCGTCTTGCCGTAACCGACGTCGCCGCACAGCAGGCGATCCATGGGCTGGGTCGATTCCATGTCGCGCTTGACGTCGGCGATCGCGGTTTCCTGATCTTCGGTCTCGCTGAATTCGAAGGTGTCTTCGAACTCGCGCATCCACTCGTTATCGACTGAAAAGGCATGGCCCTGGGCGGTCTTGCGCTCGGCGTAGAGCTTGAGCAGCTCGTCGGTCATGTCCTTCATGGCCTTGCGCACGCGGGCTTTGGTCTTGGCCCAGGCGGCGGTGCCGAGATGGTTGAGAACCGGCTTGGCCCCTTCCGAAGACCGGTATTTCTGCACCAGATCGAGACGGGTCAGCGGGACGTAAAGGCGCGCGCCTTCGGCGTATTCGAGCAACATGAATTCCGCGTTGCCGTTGCCCTGGTTAATTTCCTTCAATCCCTGGTACTGCCCGATACCGTGCTCGACGTGGACCACGTAGTCGCCCACCTGCAAGTCGCGGAAATCGGAGAGAAATGCCGAAGTCTTCGATTTGTGGCGCTGGGGACGAGCCGCGATTGCCTCGGACTCATCGAACAAATCACGCGCGCCCAGAATGGAGAGGTTGGCGTCAGGGAAGGTGACGCCATCGGGCACGTAAGCCTTGGCCAGCGTGGCGGTGAGCAGTTCGCCGGAGAAATAGGAAGTTTCGTCGGCGTAACTTTCTCCGCTGCGGGTCCGGCTGCCCAGGCGGAAGGAAACAGCGTACTCGCTGAAAATGTCGGCCAGGCGCTCGACTTCACCGGTGTTGGGCACGGCGATCAGGACCCGCTTGCTCTCGGCAATCAGCTTCTTCACTTCCTCGAGCATGGTCGGAACCGAGCCGTGGAAGCGGGGTGTGGGCTGGGTGTGAAACGAAATGGCCGCCGCGGAATGGTCGCTGCGCTCGATTTCCAGATGCTCGACATCGGCTCCCGGCAGGCTGGACAGTTTCTGCCACCAGGCTTCGGGCGAAAGATACAAGTCCGTGGGCCGGACCAGGTTGCCCACTCCGCTGCTCTCATGCGCCTGCTCGATGCGTGACCAGACGTGATCGAACTCGGCCCTGAGTCCTTCCAGTTCGTCGGTCAAGACCAGGGCGCGCGGCAGCAAATCGAACACGGTATGACCGGCGCCCGCCACCGGCGCATAAAACTCCCATCCCGGAAAGACGGTGACTCCGCCGGAGCGCACGGCCTGCTCTATGATTTCCTCGTTGCCGGTGATGCGCTTCCCCGACAGGCGGGCATGCACCGCGCCCAGCAGTTCCTCGCTGACCGGAGTCTCGGTCAGGGGAAGCAGCAGGGCCTCGTCCGCGGAATTTGAAGAGCGCTGGGTGGCGGGATCAAATCGTCGGATGGACTCGACCTCGTCCCCGAAAAACTCGATGCGCACCGGGCGCTCGTCCTCTGGCGAGTACACATCGAGAATGCCGCCGCGCAGGGCATATTCTCCGGGCATTTCCACCACGTCGGTAGAGTGGTAGCCGACGGTGTTGAGGTGCGGGAGCAGATCATCGACGTTGAGAGTTTCACCCCGCCGCACGGTACGCGCCAGCTCGGTGTAATACTCGGCCGAACGCAGGCGAAGAGCGGAGGCGGCGATCGGCGAAACCACGAAAGACGCCGCCCCGGTGGCGATCTTCCACAAGGCGACAGCCCGCTCCTCCTGGATCTCCGGATGCGGGGAAAGGTTCTGAAAGGGCAGCACGTCGTGGTTGGGAAGCGAGACCACGGACTCCGGATCGGCGGCCCCGGCGAGCTCGCAGAAAGCTTGCAGCACCGGAACCAGGTCTTCCGCGGCGCGGTTGTCGGCGACCACGATAATCAACGGGCGCCCCGCCGATTTCTGCAGCAGGACTAAAAGCAAAGCTTTTGCGGTGGGGATCAGTCCGGAGACACGAACCCGCCCCGTGCCCTCTTTGAGATGGGAGGCCACGCGCGAGAAAGCGGGCAGTTTTTCCACGTCCGTGAAAAGATCACGGACGAAGGGGAGAACCATGCAGCTTGATTTTAACAGGGCGGCGAGAAATGCGTTGAGTCGATGTAGGCACGAGCGCGGGCGCTCGCACCTACGTTAAGATCCGCCCCGCAAGAGTGGCCGGGTCAGGCAGGTGGGGCCGCCGCCGCCGTTGACACAAAGCTCGGAGCCGGGGAAGGCGTAAACGTCGAATCCGGAATCCCGAATGTTCTGGTTGGTCTTACGATTCTCTTCCAGTGCCAGCAGGCGCTTTTCTCCCAGGGCGAGCACGTTGCAGGCCAGCGTGTCGCGTTCGGAATAGTCGATCTCAATGAACCGGTAGCCGCGGGATTGCAACAGTTCGACGGTCTCAACCGCCAGCCAGGGCAGATCAACCAGCACGGTCTGTTGGTCGAGCAGGCTCATCAGGGACATAAGATGCAGGCAGGCCGAAGGACCCGTCCCGTGCGGCAGCGGCGCTGACAGCACTTCAACCCCATGCGGCCGAAGCAGCGCGCGCATTTGCGCGATTCCCGCCGGATTCGTGCGATAACCGTGACCGACGAGCAGAGTCCTGGAATCGAGCCAGACCATGTCGCCGGCTTCCGTTTTTCCGGGCGGTTGAATTTCACCCAGCAACGGTATGCCAATGCTGCGACAGAATTCGACGTGGCGCTGCGCTTCCGGAATGCGGTTGGGTTTGCCGGGATGCAGGCCGATGAGGCCATGATCGGAGGCCAGGGAAGGATCGTGGGTGTAGACGGCATCGAGCGAAAGATCGGGAGAAGGCGGCAAGTGAAGCACTTCCACTCGGAGGTATGCGAGCAGGCCACAAAGCTTGTCATGCTGGGCTTGCGCCGTCTCGAAATCCGGTGCATGGAAGAAACCCAGCTCCCGCCAGCGGTCAGCCTTAGCCGCCTGGTTCCATCCCGCGCCCTCGGGCGAGCACACCAGCACTCGCTCTAAACGTCCGACCATGGAGTGGCCATTGAAACCCTGGGCATGGACCGCCGGGCTGGGCACGTCTCTGGAGCTCTTCAAAGATTGCGACCGCCTTCCCGCTTTGCAATCTAAACAGGTCTTATGACAAAAGCAATCTGGGAAGGCACAGTGCTTGCGGAATCGAACCAATGCGTGGAAGTGGAAGGCAACCAGTACTTTCCTCCCGACGCCATCCAAACGGAGCATTTCAAGCCCAGCGCGACCCACACGCTGTGTCCCTGGAAGGGCACTGCGAGCTATTACGATGTTGAGGTCGCCGGCAAGCTCAACCACGATGCGGCCTGGTTTTATCCCGAGCCTAAACCGGCAGCGAAGCAGATCAAGGGCTATGTGGCATTCTGGAAGGGCGTGAAGGTGGAGAAGTAGGGTGGGCTGGCCGCGCCTGGCTCGGCCTGACCGGGTCTGAGACCCGGTCCCACACAGTCGGTGGCGATGGTCAAAAATCCAGATGGAAGCGGAAACCGGGCGCCAGTACCGGGCCGCGGTCGCGGTTGTAGCCGGGATTGTTGACGTGTTGCAGGTCCGCCCCGGCAAAGATTCCCCGCCACACATGCGCGTTGTAGTAACACTCCACAATATTCTCCCGGCCGTAGTTCAGCCCGCCGTCGCCGAGAAGAAGCCCAGGCCTCCCAGTGCCAGATATTTCTGATGGATGGCGGAAATGCCGTTCGACACGAATACGCCGCCCAGCTTGTCCTGGCTGCGATGCCATGAATTTCCCGCCAGGTCGGCGCCCAGCTGGATGGTCTGATCGACCTCGGTGTAGGCATAGGACTCATGCTGCCCCTCGTTCCATCCCCAGCGCGCGAAGCCGCGCACATGGTGAGCCAGCTCCTGCTCGAGATTCACGCCGAAGCCGTACTTCACGGTGGTTTGGAGAGCGTGCGCGCGGATTTCCGGCCGCGGCGTCCTGCCCGCCAGGAAGTCGTTGATGGCCTGCCGGTAGACGCCCATGTTGGCGTGATTCACGAACGACAACAGGCGCAACGTTGTGACCCGATCCCGGAACACATTAGGGCGAACTTCCAGTTCGTAGTTTTCCGCGCGGGCGCGGCGCAGGTTCCACTCCAGGTCGGGTCCGTTCGCCACTTTGGGCATCAGCGCTTCGCCGAATCGAAAGGCCCAGTTGCGGTCGTGGTATTCGGCAATGACGCCGACGGTGTAACCGCGCGTGTCGGCGGCATAGTCGTAGGCGCCGTTGTTGTCCACCGTCCAGTTCATGAACTGGGAATGACTGTCGCTGCCGCTGTCATTGAGATCAAAGAAGTCGGCCATCCCGAACTTGCCGGCGCGGAGTTCCAGGCGGCGCACCGGCAGGCTGGTTGCCAGGGCAAAAGGGCCGCGCTCGGTCTCGATCGTTTCCGAGCTGAGAGGAATGATCTGCCGAATCATGGCCCGCGCCAGGTAGGGGCTGGGGCCGAGTTCGGGGTTGCGCACTACGTCGACGTTCACGAATCCGGCCAGGCCCAGCGCGTCGCTCAGGCCGCCGCCGGTGGCGCTCTCGACATCCGCGAAAACTTCCGTGCTGGGACTGAGTTGATAGCCCAGGAAAATTGTGGCCACGTTCGAGGTGGCGTGCTCGGCCTGCGAACGGAAACTGTGGGCGCCACTGTAAGGGGCGTCGAATGACGGATGCCACTGGAAAATAATATTGTCCTGGCCCGAGACCCAGTAGGGCGCGGTTTGAGAGTGCGGAAACAGGGTGAGGGCAGGATCGTCGGCCGGCGTCGTGCTCTCGACTTGCCCCTGGGCGATGGTTGTGAACCCAAGCGCCATCAACGCGCCAACTCTGGCCCAGTCAATGAGATTTTGGAGAAGTCGCGGCATTTTCGTTGGTTGCCCGATATTCGGCGTCTTCGAGTATACACAGGTAATTAACTATAGTTAACTATGCAGGGAAGAGCATTGGGGGCCAGGGCGGCCGGAAAAGCAAAAAGACAGCCCGGAGCCCCCCGAGACTGTCCTTGGCTCTCCCGGTTAGAAGAGCATGTCACTGCTGCGAAGATAGTGCAGGCATGTTGCAGGAGTGTTGCGGACCGATGAATTTCCGGTAAATTTGGCCGGGCCCTCCGAACCTGCGGAGCTTTCGCTTCGCTGGACAGCCGGGGGCGGCCGTCTCCACGTGGCCGGTTGCGCTCGCCGCTGCTATATTTATCAGTTCGCAGCCAACGCCCCATGGCCCGTAAAGTCGAAGCTTCCCGCAAACTGCAAAAACGCGCCGAGCAGATGATCCCCGGCGGGGTCAATTCTCCGGTGCGCGCTTTTGGTTCAGTGGGAGGCGATCCGCTGTTCATCGTTCGCGGGCAGGGCTCTCACCTTTGGGATGCCGATGACAACAAATATATCGACTACGTCGGTTCCTGGGGACCGCTGATCCTCGGTCACGCTCCGCCCGGCGTGCCCGAAGCCATCGCCACCGCCGCCAAGAACGGAACCAGTTTCGGGGCTTCGACCGCCGCCGAGGCGGACCTGGCCGAGATCGTGATTTCGGCCTTTCCCCAGGTGGAGAAGATCCGCTTCGTCAACTCGGGCACGGAAGCCACCATGTCGGCCATCCGCCTGGCCCGCGCCTATACCGGGCGCAAATACATCGTAAAGTTTGAAGGCTGCTATCACGGCCACGCCGACGCCTTGCTGGTGAAAGCAGGCTCGGGCGTGGCCACGCTGGGGATCCCGGGTTCGGCGGGCGTGCCCGAAGAATTCACCCAGCTCACCCTGGCCCTTCCATTCAATGACACCGATGCGCTCGAACTGGCTTTCAAGAAGTTCAGCAAACAGATTGCCTGCGTAATCGTGGAGCCGGTGGTCGGCAACATGGGATGCGTGCCGCCGAGCCCGATGTATCTGGATGCCTTGCGCGAGATTACCGAGCGCGAAAAATCCGTGCTCATCTTCGACGAGGTGATGACCGGTTTTCGCCTGGCCTTCGGCGGAGCGCAGGAGCGATACGGAATTCTGCCCGACCTGACCACCTTCGGGAAGATTATCGGGGGCGGTCTACCCGTGGGCGCATATGGCGGGCCGTCCGAAATCATGGACATGGTCGCGCCGCTCGGTCCCGTCTACCAGGCCGGAACGCTTTCGGGAAACCCGCTGGCCATGGCCGCCGGACTGGCTACCCTGCGCTACTTGCGCAACCATAAGAGCACCGTCTACACCGGCCTGGAAATACGCAGCGCGCAGTTGACCGAGGGTGTGACCGCGGCGGCCAGGGATGCAGGAGTGCCGATCTGCTGCAATCGCGTCGGATCGATGTTCACCTGGTTCTTCAGCGACGGTCCGGTGACCGATTGGACGTCAGCCGCCAAGTGCGACACCAAGGCCTTCGCCCGATTCTTCCGCGCCATGCTGGAGCGAGGCGTTTACCTGCCGCCGTCACAGTTCGAAGCTGCGTTCCTCAGCGCCGCTCACACCGAAAACGACGTTCAGCAGACCATCGCCGCCGCGAAACAGGCATTCGCGACCGCAGACGTGGCCAGTTCGAGTTAACTGAGATCCGAGAACTGAAATCCAAGAACTAAGTTCCAAGACCTAAGATCCGGAAACTAGGAACGGAGCGCTGACTTTCGCATCATTTCCGGAATCGTCACAAACTCATAACCTTCCGACTTGTACCGGGAAATCAGCCGATCGGTCGCAGTAACCGTGTATGAACGATCGGCCCCGAAGTCACGATGTCCGCCATCGTGCAGCAGGACCACATCGCCGCCTCGGACCTGGCGTGTGACTTTGCGTTCGATCTGCTCGGCCGACGTTGCGTTCCAATCGTAGCCGGTCACATTCCACATGATGGGCTCGAATCCCATGCCTCGCGCCATGCGCAATACTGCAGGACGCCGGCCACCAAAAGGCGGGCGGAAGAGATTAGAGTGTTCGCCCACCGCGTCCGTCAGGGCACGATTGCAACTTTCGAGCTGCGACCTGACTTCCCGGGCGCTTTTGAAGATCAGCAGAGGATGAGTGAAGGTATGGTTCCCAACCACATGCCCGGCTTTGACCAGCTCGCGAACGATTTCGGGCCGTTGCTGCACGTAGCGTCCGATCAGAAAAAACGTGGCGCGAACATTGTGCCGGGCCAGCACGTCCAGCAAATGCTGGGTATGCGGATCGTTGGGACCGTCGTCGTAGGTGAGCGCCAGTTGCTTCGACCCGCGGCCCAGCCCGGTGAAAGCGTGGCCGAACCATTGCCCGGTCGGCGCCATGGACTGGTAGCCCGCAGCGGCGGAGCGGCAGCGACAGCAGCAGAGCGGTAGTCAGGTAAAGCAACACGATGTCGCGATTGTAAATGGAGTTCCGGTGAAGGGTCCGGATTGCTTTAGTGCGGCTCGGATTTCGCTGGCTCCCGGCGCGCGAGTTCCGAGCCCGATCAGCATGGACATGTCTTTGGGATAGTTCACATCCCGGCCCCGAGCCAGGAAGTGGGAATAGATTGACGTAGCCGCGCCATAGAAACCAAAACCCGAAGAGACGACGCGCGAATGCGCCAGCGCTCCAACGATCGTGCCTAAAAACCGAAATCCGGACGCTCCGTTGGCTGCACCCTGACCCGCACCTCCCCCGTCGGCCCCGTGCATGCCCGCATCACGGTCGTGGTCTGCCATCGACGAACTGGCTAACGCGACGGAGATCGCCGTGGTCAGGTATCGCGTTCTGGGGGTTGTGACCTGCGCGCCGCCTTCGGAGTCGAGGCTCAGATGTTCACCCTTCGCCACCGCGACACCTTCCAGGCTGGCCTCTACCGGTTGCTGGATTCCGCTGGGAGGAACCACCTGGTGAAATACGATTCGCAGCTGCCCGTTCCGGCCCAGTCTGCGCGCGGGTCTGGCTTCCAGGACCGAACCTTTGAGCTGGCTGCCTTGCGGAAGAAACAACCGTTCTGAAACGACCAGCGGTTGGCTGATGACCGCTTCGACCAGGGCGCCTTTTTTCGTGCTGGCTGAATTCAGCGGCGTCACCAGCAGGGCATGCACCACGCTGCCGGCGGGGGGTGGAGCTCCAATGGCAGACAGTGTTTCCGGCCGCAGCGGCTCGGTTCCAAATTCAAGCGGCTGCCGAAGGTCGGCGTTGAAGCTTGCGCCCGCATCCATATACTGCGGATGGTAGGGAAGCTGGGCCACGCCGTATCTCTCGAGACGATGCATCTTGGCCGGCTCGTGCAATTGTTTCTTGACGCTCTCCCATTGGCGTCTGGCTTCTTGCCGGGCCTCGGTCACTTTTCGCGATGCCAGATTCTTGCCTTCTTCTTTCACTCCCTGCTTCTTCTTTTCATCGGCCGGAACAAACTGCAAGACGCCGCTCGACCCGCGAGCGACGGATGTCTGCAGCGGCAGGTGACGGCCATCGGCAAGCACCAGTTCATCAAACTCGATCTGAACCTCGCGATACGGCGAGAAGTCGGCGTTCAAGGCTGCGACGGTGCGCTTTTTCTTCGAGACGGACTCGATCTGCGCGATTTTGCCGTTGACGTCGCTGCCGGCTGGGACTACGAGCTTGTCAAACGCGTACACCGGCTCCATGATTTTTCCGTGGACGGCCTGTCCCACGTGGCGAACGCGCACTTCTTTATCCAACGCCACTTTCAGCGGCGTTCCCAGAGGTACCGTCAGCGGAATGGAAGAAACGGAATTTACCGGCAAAACGGAACCGGGGGATGGAGGAACCGGTCCCGAGGGGCGAACCTTAAGCGTTTGACACCAGGCCCCGCTGGGACAGAACAGCGGCAGGAAGAGCGTCCAAATAAGACACCGCATGGGCGTTTCTCCTTCTCTCGGCCCTGCGACTCGGCTTCGCTGGCTACGAAGCCCGGAGAGGAAGAAGTCCGGGAAGAAAATGATACAGGAAATTCACAGCCGAAGCCGAACCGTTCGTGACTCTTTGCGGTTGGATGTAAGGCCCTGCGGAATTGTTGCACTCCCGGGGACACATTCTTTCAATCCGGCTGAGACCTGTTAACTCTTTCCACAATTGCCTCCGGGCTGCAAGCGAGATATGCTGCGAAGGAACTTCACTATTCCTTCTGACCCATGGCCAATCTTTTTGAGCTGCCCCGCTATATTGCAGTCGAAGGTCCCATACGAGTCGGCAAAAGCACGCTGGCGCGAATCCTGGCCGAGCGTCTCAACGCGCAGCAGGTCATGGAATCGGAGGACAATCCCTTCCTCGGCGCCTTCTACAAGGGCGAGCCGGGGGCCGGCTTCCAGGCGCAGTTCGCCTTCATGATCCGCCGCTTCGAGCAACTCCGCGCCCTCGACCTGGGCCCGCGCTCGCCGAAAACCGTAGTCACCGACTTCGTCTTCGAGAAGGACAAGGTCTTCGCCTGCCTCAACCTGACCGATCAGGAACTCGAAATCTACAACCGCTACTACAACCACTTCCGCGAACAACTACCGACGCCCGACCTCGTCATTTACCTGCAGGCCACTCCTGAAGTGCTGAAAAAGCGCCTGAAAAAGAAGAACGCGCCGGGAGAGAAAGCGATCAACGAAGATTATCTGGAAGAAGTGATCAAAGCGTACGAACACTTTTTCTTCCACTACACATCGTCGGACCTGCTGATCGTGAATACCTCGGAGATCGACTTCGTGGAGCGCAACCAGGATTTGCAGGAGCTGCTGCGGAAGGTCTCGGCGCCGATCAAGGGGACGCAGTATTTCCTGCCGCTGGGGAGTCAGGAAGCAGCCAGCGCGTAGTCCTCATTTTGTGCTTAAGAAAATCACACTGCTCCGCGAGAGTGTGGGCAATTGGGACAGCTACCCCTTCTCGGTTGCGACGATCAGCCACCTGGATCAACTAACTTTTCGCTCAAGGATATGCTTCTTTGCCGGCGAGAACGGCACGGGGAAGTCCACCCTGCTCGAGGCGATTGCGGGTCACTACGGGTTTGGACCAGAAGGGGGAAATCGCAATTTCTCGAACGATAGCACTGAAAGCAATCATTCTGTCGATCCTCTGGTGAAGGCACTCCGTTTGTCGTTCGACCGCCGGACAGGGGCCGGATTTTTCCTCAGGGCGGAAACTTTCTTCAATACGGCTTCCCGCATAGACGCGATGGGCGTCAATGAGTCCTATGGGGGACAGAGCCTTCATGCTCGCTCGCATGGCGAGACCTTCCTGACTGTGCTCGAACTCAAGTTTCAGAGAAATGGCTTGTTTTTGCTAGACGAGCCCGAAGCGGCTCTTTCGCCTCAACGACAACTAGCCTTTATCGTTCTGATCCACGATGTGTTGCGGAAGTACAAAGACGCGCAGTTCATCATTTCGAGCCATTCCCCAATTCTCCTGGGATACCCGAGCGCTCAGATACTCTCATTCGACACCGCCAATATTCGTGAGATTGACTATGAGGAAACTCCCCCGATGCAGATCGTGCGTCGATTTGTTAATGATCGAAAGAGCTTCCTGAAGGAATTGTTGGAAGAACCACCGTCATTCTTCGATGAGGAACCTGAATAGCGACGTACTCCACGTGGACGGAGTGTTCAACGCTTACGGAACCGTTGCCAGATCAGCTCATTTCCTGCTTGCCATATTCCCAAGTCTGTTATTACAATTGTAATAACACAGGAGTGACGCATGGTAGAGCTCAAGGTCCGCAAGTTCGGCAACTCGCTGGGTGTGGTGCTGCCCAGGGAGGTCATCCATCGCTTACGTACCGAAGACGGTGAGCGACTTTTCCTGATCGAGGACGCGGAGGGCGGCTACCGCCTCACCCCCTACGATCCGGCATTCGAGAAGAAAATGAAGAAGGCCGAAGAGATCATGGGCCGGCATCGCAACACCCTGCGCGCCCTGGCAAAGTAACGAGTAAAGAGAGAAGTGAAGAGAAGAAAACTGATCTGGATTGCGGAGCGCGATGTCCTCGCGATCCACGACCGGCTGTTAGCCGCCCACGGCGGCCGCCCGGGATTGCGCGATGAAGGCCTTCTGCAATCCGCTCTGGCTCGCCCCCTCCAGCACCATGCCTATGCCGAGCAGCCTGACGTGATTGAGATGGCCATGCTCTATACGGCAGGCATCGTCCGCAACCATCCCTTCATTGACGGCAACAAGCGGACTGGTTTTGTAACGGGCGTTCTTTTTCTTGAACTCAACGGGTTCATCTTCATGGCAAGCGAGGAGGATGCCACTCAGGCCGTCTTAGGCCTGGCGGGCGGCTCGCTCGATGAGGCGGCATACACGGCCTGGCTGCGCGCCAACAGCAAACCTGGGAGAGACCGATGAAACAGAAGAGCAGCACTCCGCCCTCGACTAATGTTTTCGCCTTCGGCTCCGGCGAAACATCCGCGTATCGTAGCGCAGCGCCTCCGGCACATGCCGCGCGATCTTCTTGAACTCCGCATGCAGCGGATTGATCAGCCAGTTGTTCTCATTCACCGCCAGCGCTGAAGGCACCAGCAGCAAACAATTCTCGCCCTTCCTTACGAATTCATCGCCAATCTGCGCCAGTTCCGGAGGCGCGGGAGTCTCCCGCCAGTCGGCTAGCAACTCGCGGGGATGACGTTGTTCCCGCGACAAGTTGTCAGGAATGTCCGCCGCGGCCAGCACCAGGTCATCGGGAGCGTCTTCGGGATCGAGATGGACAAAATATTCCAGCATCGCCAGAGACTGGTGCTCGGAGGTGTAAACCAGGCGCGTGCCCGGACTCGACCAGCGTCCGCCGTAGCGGTATGCGCCTTCTCCGTCAAAGGGTGCGCCGGCGTAAGCCCGGCGCAGCACGCGAAAAACACGAGTCAACTCACGCTACCGTAGGCGATGCGGCCCAGGATGTTTTCCACTTGGCGCGCTCCGGGTTCGGTGTCAATGGCGGCGATGGGCGCCACGCCTCCCAGGGCGCGATTGCTGCGCTTGAGCCAGCGGCTGGCGCGGGCGCCGTCGCCGAGGGTTTCACGGGCCAACGCCAGCAGGCGAGCCATGCGGTAGAGCCGGTCGGATTCGAAGCGGGCCAGGCGTCCGCGGCGGCGGCGCTGCAGGCTGCGCGGTGAGAGATCGAGCGCCCCCGCCAGCTCGTTCAGGGTCAGGCCGGAGGCCTGCATCAGTGGGCCGAGGACAGCGTGCGGAAAGCCTTCGCGAATCGCCTCCCGCAGATCGCGGTCATTGGCCAGCGACCGTCCCAGGATGCGTTTTCCGCCCAGTTGTCGCAATACGGCCTGAAGCTCATTTGCCATTTGTCGTTTATTATAGCGACAAATGGCGGCCATCAGCAATGGATTCTACCATGTGGGCGCGAGCGCCCCGCTCGTGCTGCCGTGGAAGGGGAGAGTGAAAACCATCCGGAAAGATTGCCAGCTCTGACTACTTTTCATGCCTGGGCAGAGAATAAACCGACAGCCCCTTCCCGACTTTTGAAAACTCAGGATCGGCAGTTACCAGCCACGCGCCGCGCTCCATGGCCAGTTCCGCGGCAAACGCGTCAGCGTAGCCCAGGCCATGTCGTTGTTTCAGTGCGCCCGCTCGCGTGGCTCTTTCGCGATCCGCCGCTATGATCGCGATTGGCATCCGCTGTAATGTGGCTTCTGCCTCCCGCGCCATCGCTTCACCACGATAGCGCCATTCCATGTAAAAGACCTCGCCCCAATTTACGGCGGACATCAGCAGGGGAGCATCCTGACGCAGGGCGTCGCTTAGCAACCGCTGCACTTTTTCCGAAGCCCCAGAGCGCCCTTCGAAGAAACCGATCAAGGCGTTAGCGTCGAGCACGTATCGTCGCATACTCGTGCGGAGCGCGGGCGACAACTATTTTTCCCTCCGGCGCTCGCGCTCGCGTTCCTCAAAGGAAGCCTCGAATACCGAAATCTCGCCGGGTTTCGGCCTGAGGAAACCCATGATTTCATCCAGTTGCCGCTCGGTCATCGGGGTGAGCACGAGGCGTCCGTTTTCCTCACTCCATGTGGCTGCGGTGCCTTTTTCCAGGGCGAGACGCTGGCGCAACTCCGCTGGGATTACCACCTGGCCCTTGGAACTGATGACAGTGCGGTAGGATGCCATGGATGTATCTTACCATAAAGTAAGACATCTATGATACGTCTTACATCGTCCGTTTTTGACCTGCCGGTATCTCGCAGAAAGGCCGAGCTTTGCTCGGCTGGGCGGGTGAGGCACCCGCCCCTACGTGGCCGTTTATGGCCTATCGACCTGACAACCGATTGCGGCTACAATAGCTTTCGTAGCATCCAAGATGTGAACAGGCTCTATCCGCTGGTTTGCGGAGGGGCACTGGAGGACATCGTGAGTCTGGTTCCGATCGGCGAACCTCGCCGCAAGATTACTGTCGCTTCGCTCCGCGAAAAGAAACTCCACCACGAGCCCATTACTTGTCTGACGGCGTATGACTACTCGTCTGCGCGCCTGGTCGACGAGGCCGGGATCGACATTGTCCTGGTCGGCGACTCGCTGGCCCAGACCATGCTGGGCTACGAGAACACGCTTTCGGTCACGCTTGACGAAATGTTGCACCACACCCGCGCGGCCCATCGCGGGGTGAAACATGCCCTGCTGGTCGCGGACATGCCTTTCGGCTCTTATCAGGCCGACCTCAACGACGCCATCCGCAACGCCGCGCGTTTTGTGAAAGAAGCTGGGGCGGAAGTGGTGAAGATCGAAGGCGGCGAGAAGCGTGCCGACCTGATCCGCCGTATCATTGACGCTGAGATTCCGGTGGCCGGGCATATCGGCCTGACGCCGCAATCGGTGAACGTGATGGGCGGCTACAAGGTGCAAGGCAAAAACCTCAGCGGCGTGGAGCAGCTTATGCGCGATGCGGTGGCGCTCGACCGCGCGGGCGTGTCCTGCATCTATCTCGAAGGCATTCCGCGAGAAGTCGCGGCCATGATTACGGCCGAGGTCGAAACGCCCACGATCGGGATCGGTGCGGGGCCGGAGTGCGACGGCCAGGTGCTGGTCTTCCACGACCTGCTCAACCTCAGCTTTGGGCATCCCGCAAAATTCGTCAGGCGGTATGCCAACGTGGGCGCGGCCATTACCGGCGCGGTGCAGTCGTTTCGCGCGGATGTGGCCGCGCGGCAATATCCTTCCGATGAAGAGTCGTATCATTTGCCGAAGGAAACCCGGGCGGCGCTCGAAACCGTGCTGGAACGCAAGCGGGCGATGAGGCGCTAGCGGCCGATGAGACCATTGCGACTGGGGCTTGTGGCGGCAGCCGTCGCTGGGCTGGTTTCCTGCTCGGCCGCCCCGAAAACGCCCGATCCCACCGCGCTGGCCACGGCGCGTATTCTTGCCATCCCCGAGCCTGCTCCGGAGAAATATCGCAGCCTGATTCATATGAAGGGCTGGCGGAATCCCTATTTGATCGTTCGGGCGGACGGGGTCGCGCTGCTTGATCCCGACGATCACTTGGAGCGCATATTGAAGCCGGCAGAATTGACGCAGGCGCTGGGCAATCTGCCGTCATCCGCGTGGCCTTACGGGCGCGTGGTCGCAGTCACCGAAAACAGCATAAAAGGCTCCGCCGATGACGAGGTGAAGATTCGCGCCAACCGGGCCATCGTGGCCGGAACTCTGGAAAGCATGCATGTGCTCATCAACTGGGTCCCTTCCGCCTGAGACCGATTTGCCCTCGCGTGATGAGAGTCCTCCACAGCATCGATGAAATGCGCGCTGCAAGCCGCGGCGCGCAGCGCGACGGCAAGCGCCTCGGATTGGTGCCCACCATGGGAGCGCTCCACCAAGGGCATCTCTCCCTGGTGCGCGCGGCCCGGGACGCAGTGCGACCAGGTCGTGGCCTCGATTTTCGTGAATCCTCTTCAGTTCGGCCCCAACGAAGACCTGGCGAAATATCCACGCAATTTTGAGCGCGATCGCGAACTGCTGGCGCAGGAAGGTGTCGACTTCGTTTTTGCTCCCGGCGTGGAGGAGATGTATCCCGCGGGCGCGGTCACTTACGTCACGGTCGAAGGTCTTAGCGACAAGCTCTGCGGCCGCTCCCGTCCGGGACACTTTCGCGGCGTGACCACGGTGGTCGCAAAGCTTTTCAATATCGTGGAACCGGACCGGGCCTACTTCGGACAGAAAGACGCCGCCCAGTCGACGATCATTCGGCGGATGGTGCGCGACCTGAACATTCCGGTCGAGGTTGTCGTTTGCCCGATCGTGCGGGAACCCGACGGCCTGGCCATGAGTTCCCGCAATGCCTATCTCGATGCGCCGCAACGACAGGCCGCCGCTGGTGCTGCATCGCTCGCTCCTGGCCGTACAAGAGCGTTTCGATCATGGGGAACGCAAGGTGCAGGCGCTGATCTGAGGCGGGCAGGCAGACATTCGCTCAGGATCCGGCAGTCCGGCTCGACTATTTCGAGATGGTTGATCCCGAGACGCTCGATCCGGTTAGTGATCTCTCGCGCGGCGCCCTGGTGGCGGTGGCGGCGTTTGTGGGCAAAGCGCGGCTGATCGACAACATCGTTTTGGGACCATCACAGACCACGTAGGCCCGGACGCCCTCCTTCGACTGCGCTCAGGACCCGGGCGGGCGAGCGAAGGCTCGCCAGGCTTCAGGGCGCCATCCATCAAGAACAGCCGGGCTTCGCCCGGCCGGGCGGGTGAGGGCACCAGCCCCTACGTGGATCGTGGTTAGCCCCTCGAAACGAATCTGTTGCCCGCAATGATGTAGCGCAGCGGGCGCTCGGCGGCTTTGGTGATGCCGATGCGCGGCGTGATCTCGATGCGACGCGGCCGGAAGCCGTCGTCCGTGATGAAGAGATCGGACTTTGGGCTGGTGAGGTCTTTTTCGTTGTCGCGTTCGCGCGTGATGCCGAAGGCCTCGGCCAGGCGCCCGGGGCCGCTGGTCAGTTTTCTCAGGTCGCCGCTCCCGTCAATGGCGATGTCGCGTGCTTCCGCCATCTGCTCAATACCGGAAATGGGCTCGAGCGCGCGGAAGAGCACACCTCCCGCCTCTCCGTCGGGCAGGCAGGAGACGTTGAAAAGATAATGATTGCCATAGATGAAATAAACGTAAGAAAGCCCGGGCGGGCCGAACAGGACAAAGTTGCGGGGAGTGCGCCCCCGGTGGGAATGAGCGGCGGGGTCGTCCTGCCCCAGATAGGCTTCCACTTCCACGATGCGCGCGGTAAGAAGGTTCCTGCGCTGGCGCCGTACCAGGATTTTGCCCAACAGGTCGCGGCTGACCGCGCGCGGATCGCGCGTGTAGAAGTCGCGGGGAAGCGGGACCATCGAGCGCGAATTTCTATTCTTGGCTATCCTCATCGCCCCACCGCATAATAGTGCCACGGGTCACAATCCTGAAGGAGGATTCATGCTGGGGAAATCTTTGAAGCTCGCTTCTCTGCTGATTTTGATGGCGCTGGCCGCGGCGGCGCAAACCATTCCTGCCGGGACCAGGTTGACGGTGCGCGTGGGTTCGGAAATCAGTTCTGCCACCGCCAAAGCTGGCGACAGGTTCGACGCCACCCTGGCTCGTCCCCTGGTGGTCAACGGCAAGACCCTGGCCCGGACCGGCGCGCCGGTGCGGGGCAAAGTGACTTCCGCGAAATCCAGCGGACGGCTGCATGCTCCGGGAGAATTGACGTTGCGTCTTACGTCGGTGCGAATCAGCGGGCGTATGGTTCCAATCGCTACCCGCGCGCACTCCGTCACGGGTAAGGGCCACACCAAGGGCAATGCTACGAAAATTGGCGGCGGCGCAGCGGCCGGGGCGCTGATTGGCGCATTGGCGGGCGGAGGCAAGGGTGCCGCCATCGGGGCCGGCGTCGGCGCCGGAGCCGGCACGGGCGTAGCGGTCGCGACCGGCAAGGAAGAGGCAGTGGTCCCGGTTGAGACGGCCTTGACCTTCACCACGGTCAACAAATGACACGCTGCGCGTAGGCCCAGGCGATGTAGGCGCGAGCCGGGCGCTCGCGCCTACATTGATTTGATCTACGCGGCGCCTTTGATAACGCCTTTCAGGTACGCCAGCACTTCTTCCGAGTGTCCTTCAGGCTTTACTTTGTGGAAGATGTGCTTGATCTTGCCGTCGGGGCCGATGATGAAAGTGGTGCGCGCCACTCCCATCACTTTCTTGCCGTACATGTTTTTTTCTTTGATCACGTCATAGGCGTTGCATACTTTCTTTTCGGCATCGCCCAGCAGGGTGAAAGGCAGTTCGTACTTTTCCTCGAATTTCTTTTGCGCTTTCGGGGTGTCGGGAGAGATGCCCAGCAGCACGGCGCCGGTATTCTGCATCTTTCTATAGGAGTCGCGGAACTCGCAGGCCTCGATGGTGCAGCCTGGAGTGTCCGCCCGGGGATAGAAAAACAGGACTACGTATTTTCCGCGAAAAGCCTTGAGCGAAACTTCTTCTCCATTCTGGTCGGGCAAGGTAAAGTCAGGGGCTTTATCATTGATATCGATAGCCATGGCAGCGTCTCCTGGTTCTACAAAACTTGTCCACAAAGCTGGGTTCTACGAAGATTGGCGCCACCAAGTTATATCGCACCGCACGGCGGGCCGTCATCCTAGCGGGACTGGCCTTGATCTGCGCTCACATGGCCCTGGCCCAGTCTGCCGCCGCCAAGAAGGCCATCAAAGGGCCGCGCGCGCTGGGCCTGGTGGAACTGGCGGCCAACGGCAAAGCCCACCTGGTTCCCATCACCATCCTGTACGACGGCGAATTCTACGATGCCAGCGCGTACAAGGCCGCGCCGGTGCCCATGGCGCTCGAGAGCGGTACGGTGTACGAAGGCTTCCGCACCGGCGTCTCCCTGGGACTGTTTACGGTCACCGGGGCCCTGCAAGGCAACAACACCTGGCTGGGAGCCGGAACCTGGCAGTCGGACAGCGCAATTGCAGCCGCGAAAGACGCGGCGGCGAAGAAAAGGGCGGTCATGTCGAAGCCCGCCCCGGAACCGCCTGAAGGTCCGCCGGTGTTAAGGCGCGCCAGCCCGAAACCCAAGTCGGACGATGCCGCATCCGGGAGACCCGCAGCCTCTGGTCCTGCCTCGCCGGCTCCTGCGGCTTCTGCCCCGACCGCCACATCCGCGCCTCCGGCCGCAGCTCCAGAGGCTGATTCGGACCGGCCGGTCCTGAAGCGGCCTGCCCCCGCCACTGACACTACCGCATCCAGCTCCGCATCTGCAGGTCCGGCGGGCGAAGAAGATTCGGATCGTCCCGTCTTGAAACGGCCGGCGCCCGCCGCCACGGAGGTCGCCGCCAAGTCTTCGCCGTCGGTTTCAGAACCTCCCGAAGATCCGGATCGTCCCGTCCTGAAGCGGGGCGCGCCGACTCCGGCGGAATTGAAAAAACGCAGCGCTTCTTCGTCGGCGGCGTCAGCGGCAGTCAGGAAAGATGCGCACAAGCCGGCGGCTAGCGCCATCCGCGGCTTCGGCCCCGGTCCAGCTGATTCCCGCGATCTCGGACGCTGCCGGTCCCGACCCTCGTCCCTACGCCTACAGCCTCAAGCCGGAAGAAGAACAGAAGTTGCGCAAGAAAATTCTATTGCTGGCCGCCAATGAAGTGCGGGCGTGGGCGGCGCAGCCGGAATCGGCCGGATCGCAACCCGCAGCCCATGCGTCCCGGCCCGGACGCGTGGCGAAGCCGCCCGAGCCCAGCTTCGAGGATGTACAGCTCCACGCCTTCGATCTCTCCAACAGCAACGAGCCGGTGCTGGTGCTGACCGCGAAAGCGCGGATGCCGGTCCATCCCAATACCGAGTCCAATCTGCAATACATCATCACGCTGGTGGCTCGCGAAGATATCTACGGCGACCTGCACAAGGTCTTGGCCAGCGTTACCGACACCAATCATTTCGACGTGCTGTCCAAGCTGGAACTGATTGACGCCGTCGACGCCGATGGCGACGGACGGGGCGAGCTGCTCTTCCGCCAGGTCTCGGATGCGGGCAGCGCATTTGTGTCTGTATCGCGTGATCGGCGACCAACTCTGGCCGCTATTCCAGGGAACGCCAGGGCCGTAAGAAGAAGAATGGAGGACGGGCGTCCCGCCCGTCTTTTTCTATCTCTGACCTCTATTTCTGAGTCATCACCAGTTCGCCGTTCTCAACTTTCATGCCGCCGACGTTGTCCGGAAGTTTCAGCCGGTCGCGTTGTTCGTTGAGTTTCTTCTGCAAAGCGTCGTTTACCAGGGACACGGGAACATTCAGGTCGCCAACTTTGAATTCCGTGGGATCGAAGGTGGCGTAGCCGTCCTTCGATCCGAGATGTCCCGAAAGCGTGACCCACACATCTTTGCCCGCAATCTGAGTAAGAAACTGGCCGTGCGCGACGTCGCCGTCGAAACTCACCTGGTAGTCTTTGACATCGGGCTGGCCGGGCGCAACTGGCGCTTCCGGAGACGCGAGACCGGGCACTGCCTGTGAAACTGCCGCCAGTGGAATTTGTCCCGCGGCCTGGGCCAGCGCCGCGCTCACTTCGTCAGAATTGATGTGGACTTCAGCCGGAGGCTGTCCCGGCTGCTTGGGCTGGTCCAGCTGCTGCACCTTATCCTGAAAAGACTGCGCATTGACCGCGGCGGTCGCGGCCGGCTGTGGTTGCGCCACCGGCGCCGGCTTCTTCAGAACCAGGATGAGAGCAAGCAGCGAGGTGACCAGAGTGGCCACGCTGATAATGCGATCAAGTTTCCATTTCTTCATACCCGAACCTCGACGCCGGTATGAACATGTTACCGAGGTCAAGGCGAAAGAATGACGTAACGGAAGGTACTGACCGCGTGGGCTTGCCCGATGCTATCCCTGGCCATGTGGGACAGGGTCTTCGACCCGGTCAGGCGGCCTGAAAGGCCGCTATGGTTTTGCCGCTAGAGGATCGGGATAGAGCGCCTCCACAACCAGCGATACTCACCCGCAGTGTTGACCAATCCCGCCCGCACCGGATTCTGGCAGATGTAATCAGCCTTCTCCACAAGGCTCTCATTCGACCGCTGCATAAATCTGCGGCCCTGGCCGCCTGACCGGGTCGGAGACCCGGTCCCACACAGACCTATCCCAGCTTCCTGGCCAGCAACTCATTCACCATCTGGGGATTGGCCTGGCCCTTCGAAGCTTTCATGACCTGGCCGACAAAGAAACCCGCGACGGTTTTCTTTGCCCGCGCGATACTGTTCGACCTGCTTGGGATTGGCCGCGATGATCTCATCGATGATCTTCTCCAGCGCCGAAGTGTCGCGGGACTGTTCCGGACGGCCCTCTTCTTCATAGACGACGGAGAAATCTTTCCCGCGCTCAAAGGCCAGATCGTAGAGATCTTTGAGCATCTTGCCCGAGATCGCGCCGCTCTCCACCAGGTCGGCCGACGCGGCCACGCCCTGCATCGAGATCGGCGACTGCTCGATTTCCAGGCCCTTGGCTTTCAGGCGTCCCATCAACTCGCTCTGCACCAGGTTGGCCACGCGTTTCGGACTCCTGGCCGCCTTGGCGGCTGACTCGAACTGGTCGGCCAGAGACTTGGTGAGCGTCAGCACCTGCGCGTCCTGCTCGGTGATGCCGTAGTCCGCAATCATGCGCTTGCGCCGGGCTTCGGGAAGCTCAGGGAGCGTGTCGCGAATTTCCTTCTGCCATTTCGCGTCCACCACCAGCGGAAGCAGGTCAGGCTCGGGAAAATAGCGATAATCGTGGGCCTGCTCCTTGGAGCGCATGCCGTAGGTCTTGCCTTCCGCGGAGTTGTAAAGCCGCGTTTCCTGCGTGATTTTGCCGCCGGATTCAATCACGCCAATCTGCCGCTCGATCTCATACTCCAGCGCCTCGCGGATGAAGCGGAACGAATTGACGTTCTTTACTTCCGTCTTGGTGCCAAATTCCTTCTGCCCGCGCGGGCGCACGCTGATGTTGCCATCGCAGCGCAGCGAGCCTTCCTCCATGTTGCAGTCGCTGACCCCGGTGTAGAGGATGATCTCTTTCAGGCGCGTGAGATATTCGTAGGCTTCCTCGGGGGAAGCGATGTCGGGCTCGCTGACGATTTCGATCAGCGGCATGCCGCTGCGATTCAGATCGATGCCCGTGGTCTCGGAGGAATTGGCAAAGCCTTCATGCAGGCTCTTGCCGGCATCTTCTTCCAGATGTACGCGAGTGATCCCGATCTTCTTGGTGCCGCTCGACAGTTTTGATTTCGATGAAGCCATGTTCCGACAGCGGCTTGTCGTACTGCGAAATCTGGTAGCCCTTGGGCAGGTCGGGATAAAAGTAATTCTTGCGCGCGAAGATCGAAGTCTCGTTAATGCGGCAAGTTCAGCGCCATGGCCGCGAGCACCGCGAACTCCACCGCCTTGCGGTTCAGCACGGGCAATGCTCCCGGCAGGCCCAGGCACACCGGGCAAACGTTGGTGTTGGGCGGATCGCCGAAATGGGTCGAGCAGGAGCAGAAAATCTTGGTCGCGGTCAGGAGCTGGACGTGTACTTCCAGCCCGATCACGGGCTCATACTTCGATCCTGCAGCTACGGAGACGTCAGGCGTGGCAACCATAATCCGCAATTATAAATGCGTGTGGGGCGGACACTCTTGTCCGCCGCCTTTGAAGTTGGTTTTGCCTTGGTGTCTGGTAATCGTTGAAAAACTTCTTAAAGTCAAGAGCGGCGGGCGGGGGCGCTCCGCCCCACACACGGGGCACTAGTGGGTCGGCGCGCTCAGATACTTCTCCAGCGGGATTTCGAAATACATCAGCTCGTTGCCTTTGGCGTCACGCACCCCGGTGAGGTAAAAGTGCGCCCCCGCCAGGGGCGTCGAGATGTCCGAGACATCGAAGAACAGGAATCCCGACTGCGTGCTGTGCGGCTCGACTGCCTTGGCGGCAAACTGGGCATTGTCTATTTCTTCAAGCGCCTGCTTGCTCAGGCCGCCCTTCACCTTTTTGGTGGGAAACGGGATCGGATAGCGGTTGGTGTTGGCCGACGGACGTGTAAGCCGCCGCGCGATGTCGTCCCCGTTCGCGGGAGAGAGTTTGGCGCGGTTCACCGTCACCAGTTGGGCCTTCATGCCGGACAACTCCAGCGGCTGGCTGCCGTCATTGGTGACGATCACGAAAATGGGCAGGAAGCCGAGTTCGCTGTAATGCACGGAGAAGATGGTTGTCTTTTCCGCCAGATCGTAGGGATCCACCGCGACCGTGACCGCCTCCATGGGATGCGGATCGTGCGCCGGGTAGGTCTTGGCGGGCGCGGCTTGAGGCATGACAAATTCCTTCGCCGCCAGGCACAAGGCCGGAATCAAGGCGAGAGCGGCAATCGCCACCGCCGGAAACACCAGAATCCGCAAAGCCCCTCTTGCCATGATGTTTGATTATAGGATGCGGCCGGGC
Organism: Terriglobia bacterium; assembly: GCA_963734455.1. Classification (GTDB taxonomy): domain Bacteria; phylum Acidobacteriota; class Terriglobia; order Terriglobales; family Acidobacteriaceae; genus JAIQFF01. The sequence continues at coordinate 24,096 of CAVTHC010000014.1, read as the reverse complement.
CGCGTACTGGTGCCTTGCCCGGTGCGGCTTGCGGTTAGAATGTCTCTTCCTTCATGTACTTGCTTTACAGCGCGCTGCTGGCAGCAGGCCTGTTGGCCAGCCTGCCCTATTGGATATTCGCCAAGCGGCGCCACGGCAAATACCGCGAGGGTCTGGGCGAGCGCCTGGGAAAGGTCCCGCCGCGGCTGCAATCCCAATCCGTGCCTGCAATCTGGGTGCACGCGGTTTCGGTCGGTGAGGTAATGGCGGTGAGCGAACTGGTGAAAGAGCTGCGGCGGCGCTTCCCAAAATATCGAGTGGCCGTTTCGACCACGACGGCCACCGGTCAAAAACTGGCCATCAAGCATTTTGGCGAGGACAGCGTCTTTTATTTCCCGCTGGATTTCGCATTCGCCATTCGACCCTATTTGTCGGTGCTGCGGCCCCGGCTGATCGTCCTCGCGGAGACCGAGTTCTGGCCGAATTTCCTGCGCCTGGCGCATGCCGGCGGGGCGCGGGTGGCGGTGGTGAACGCGCGCATTTCCGATCGCTCATGGCCCGGATATCGCCGCTTCCGCCGCATTCTGCGGCGAGTTCTCCTGAACGTCGACCTGTTCCTGGCACAAACCGCGGAGGACGCCGCCCGGCTGCGCGACATTGGCGCGCCCGGCGACCGGGTGCAGGTCAGCGGCAATCTTGAAGTTCGATGTGAGCGCGCCCCATCCTCCGGCGATTGTCGCCAGCCTGCGGTCGAATTTTCAGCAGGGCGGCGCCGGGCCGGTGGTGGTCTGCGGCAGTACGGTGGAGGGCGAAGAAGGGCTGCTGTTGCGCGCCTTCGAGAATGTCCTGGCCAGCCATCCCCGGGCGGTCATGATCCTGGCGCCGCGCCGTCCGGAACGGTTCGGTGAAGTGGCGCAGCTGCTGGAACAGCTTGGCATCCGCTTCTGGCGGCGATCTCTCTGGAGTGGCGACACCATCGCCGGCGGCGTTTTTCTGGTCGACACCATCGGCGAACTGGCGTCTCTCTATGCGCTGGCCGACGTGGCCTTCGTGGGCGGAAGCCTGCTGCCTCGCGGCGGACACAATATCATCGAGCCGGCGCAGCATGGCGTAGCCATCATGGTCGGCAACCACACCGAGAATTTCCGCGATATCATCGCCCTGTTTCAGAGGCAGGAGGCGGTCCGCGTGGTCGGACCGGCGGAATTTCCCCTGGTTCTCCTTGACCTCTTGTCGAATGAAGGAGAGCGAATCGCGCTGGGCCGCCGCGCAGCCGAAACCTTGCGATCACAAATGGGCGCCACGGACAAAACACTTGCCGCCTTGGAAAAACTACTGGAATCCGCCTCAGACCGTGTAGGGGCGGGTCCCTGACCCGCCCTGGCCATGGCGAAGCCACGGCAGAGGTTTTGTAACACGCGGTTCGAGGAGCGCACGAACACAGCCGCGGCTTCGCCACGGCCTGGACGGGGCAGAGCCCCGTCCCCACACAGTCCGTCGTGGAACTGAAACCATGAATCCGCTTAGCGCTGTCTTCGGGCTCGGGGTTCGCGCGCGCAATGCGCTCTATGACCGCGGCCTGGCCCGGTCCGAGAGACTCGCCGGCCCGGTGGTAAGCGTCGGAAACCTCTCCGTCGGCGGATCCGGCAAAACGCCCTTTGTGTTGCTGCTGGGAGAATTGCTGAAAGCGCGCGGATTGAAATTCGATGTCCTCTCCCGCGGCTACGGACGCCAATCCCGCGGCGTCGCCCTGGTGGATCCCGCCGGCTCACCTCACGATTTTGGCGATGAGCCGCTGTTGATAGCGCGGCGTCTGAAGTGTTCCGGTCATGGTGGGCGAATCCCGCTACGCTGCCGGTATCCTCGCCGAGCAGAAGTTCGGACCGCAACTCCACCTGCTCGACGATGGCTTCCAGCATCGCTCCCTCACCCGCGATTTCGATATCGTGCTGGTCACCCCCGAAGATGCTCGCGACCGCCTGCTTCCCGCGGGAAGGCTGCGCGAGCCGCTGACCGCGCTGCGCCGCGCCGATGCGGTCGTGCTTACGAGCGGCGCGTCCCCGCAGGCCTTTCCACTGGGCCAGAAGCTGGTCTGGAGAGCGCGTCGCGGGATTGTTCCGACCAACGTTCCGGCAGGGCCGGTTGTTTTCTGCGGCATCGCGCGCCCCCAGAATTTTGTGGCGCAACTGCGCACCGCCGGCATCGAGCCGGTCGCCGAAGCCTTTTATCGCGACCACCACGCTTATACCGAGCAGGACATTCGCGATCTGCTGGATCTGCGACAGCGCAGCCAGGCGGATGGTTTTGTGACCACGGAAAAAGACGCAGTCAACCTCGGAGGATATCTGGCCGCGCTCGGTCGGCTGGCGGTGGTCCCGGTCAAGATGGAATTGATCGATGCAGCTAACGCTGTGGATACCATCCTCGCCAGGATTGCGGAGAGAAGACCGCAGCCGTGAGAAAATCAAGGTTTCTTTAGCGCCGGCCTCCGGCCGGCTGTCCCGAGGACGTCTCGCCCTCGGCACCGTGGGCTAACCAGAAGAATGAGCAAGCACCTCAAAGAAACCGAGCGGCTGCGGAAGATCGTCGAAGCCTTTCCTAAAGTCACGGTCACCGTACTCGGCGATCTGGTGGCTGACGAATTTATTTTCGGAGAGATTTCCCGGGTCTCGCGCGAGGCGCCGGTGCTCATCCTGAAACATCGTGAACGCAGCGTAGTGCCGGGAGGCGCGGCGAACGCGGTCAGCAATCTCGCAGACCTGGGGGTCAACGTGTTGCCCGTCGGCGTGGTCGGCGACGACGAGCCCGGCCGCCTATTGCTAAAGGCCTTCCGCCACCAGCATGTCGCGGTGAGCGGCGTTTTGAAGGACAAAACTTACACCACGGTCACCAAGACCCGCATCCTGGCCGGTTCAACTCATTCCGCGCGACAACAGGTAGTGCGCGTGGATCGCGAGCCCGACGCTGAACCTAACCGTCATTTGAAACGCGAGTTGGTCCTGGCCGCGAGGGAGTATGCCCGCGCTTCGGATGCTCCTGCTCATTTCTGACTACGGTTACGGCGCGGCCACTCCCGCGATCCTGAATGCGGTGCGCTACAAAGGCGGGCTGCGTGGCGTGCCGGTGGTGCTCGATTCGCGCTACCGCATGCTGGAATATTCCGGCGTGACCGCGGCCACGCCCAATGAGCCCGAGGTCGAAGCGGCGCTGGGCGTGCGGATCGGCAACGATTGGCGCATGCTGTGCGCCGCCGCCGGGCAGGTGATGACGCGCATGAAGCTCGAATCCCTGGTCATCACGCGCGGGCGCGACGGCATGGTGGCCTTCACTCGGCGCCATAAGCCCGCCGACATTCCGATTTTCGGCTCCGACCAGGTGGCGGATGTCACCGGCGCCGGCGACACCGTGATTGCCACATTCACCGCTGCTCTGGCCGCCGGCGCCAGCGCCGAAGACGCGGCCCAGCTGGCGAATTATGCCGGCGGCATCGTAGTCATGAAGCGCGGGACGGCAACCGTATCGCAACCGGAACTGTTGCGGGCGCTCGACCAGACGCCGCCGGCGATACGGCCTCACTGAATCAGGCGGAGGAGGCTTCGGCCGGGAAAGTTCCCAGGACAAAGACGATCGCAAACAAGATTCTCACTCGCGAAGAATTGCAGCAGCAGGTCGCGAAATGGCGCCACGCCGGCGACTCCATCACGCTGGCCAACGGCGGCTTCGATCTGCTGCACGTCGGGCACGTGCGTTACCTGCGCGCGGCCAAGCAACTGGGCGGCAGATTGGTCGTGGCCGTCAACTCGGATGCTTCCGTGCGCGCCCTTAAGGGTGAAGGCCGTCCCCTGATGCCGGCCGGCGAGCGCGCTGAAATTCTGGCGGCCCTGGCCGACGTGGACGCTGTCGTAATTTTCTCCGAATCGGACGTGCGCGCGATCATTCGTGAAATCCGTCCCGATGTGCAGGCCAAAGGCACGGACTACACCGCCGAGACCGTCCCCGAGCGCGACGAAGTGATTGCGAATGGCGGACGAGTGGAAATTGTGGGCGACCCCAAGGACCATTCCACCACTGAGATGATCCGCTCACGCCTGGGGCGGTTGCGTTCGTGAGCATGTCATCGCCAGCTCCCAGCTCTCCCGAAAGTCTGGGAGGCTCGGCGCTCGTCGAGCCTGCGATGTTCGGAGCAAAGATCGAGCGCTTGCTGATCGTGCGTCTCGGCGCCATGGGCGACGTCATTCATGGTCTGCCGGCCGTGGCCGCGCTGCGAGCCGCATTTCCCGAAGCGACGCTGGGCTGGCTGATCGAAGAGCGCTGGGCGGAATTGCTGTGCACTTTGCCTGCGCCGCGCTCCGGTCCGCGTTCGGCGCAGCGTCCGCTGGTAGACCGCATTCATACCGTAAACACCAGGCAGTGGCGCCGCGCGCCTTTTTCGGTCGCCACCTGGGAACGCGTTGCCGCCAGCCTGAGCGATTTGCGGGCGTCACGATATGAAGTTGCCCTCGATCTTCAGGGCGCGGTGCGCTCGTCCTTGCTGGCGCGATGGTCGGGAGCGCCGGTCATCTATGGAGCGGCGCAGCCTCGCGAAAATCTGGCCAGCATGTTTTACACCCGCCCGGTCATCACTCGCGGCGAACATGTGGTGGAACAGAATTTGTCTCTCGCAGAGGCTGTCGCCCAGCGGAAATTGAGAATTCCAGAGTTCGACCTTCCTCGTGACTCCGCTGCGGAAGAAGAATGCGACAGACGCCTGGAAGCGCAAGGCACAAGGCAGTTCGCGCTGCTCACCCCGGGCGCTGGTTGGGGAGCCAAGCAATGGCCGGCCGAACGGTACGGAGAAGTGGCCGGGCGGCTGGCGGAGAATGGGATGAAAACGCTGATCAATTTCGGTCCGGGAGAGGAAGACCTCGCCCGCGCCGTGGAAGCCGGCAGCGGTGGCGCGGCCGAAACCTTTACCGGATCGCTCACCCAGCTCATCGCCCTCACCCGCCGCGCGCGCTTGTTCATCGGCGGCGATACCGGCCCCATGCATCTGGCGGCCGCCCTGGGCGTTCCGGTGGTCGCGATCTTCGGGCCGACCGATCCCGCGCGCAACGGCCCCTTCGGCGGCCGCAGCATCGTGCTGCGCAATCCCGCCAGCGCCACCAGCTACAGCCATACCTCCCGTTTCGATGAAGGCTTGCTTGAAATCAGCGCCGCTCAAGTGGTCGCCGGCGCGCGGCAACTGCTGGGGGAAAGTCATGGCTAGCTGGTCTGCCATTGCGCGCCGGATACGGGTTCCGCTGGGATTTGTTTTTGCCGTGCTTTATTTTTGGCTGGCCCGGCCCTCGGTGAAATCCATCGTTCTCGGCACAGCTCTGGTGATTCCGGGCCTGATGATTCGGGCGCTGGCCTCGGGCCAGCTGCAGAAAAACGAACAACTCGCCACCGGCGGCCCCTATGCCTACACCCGCAACCCGCTCTATCTGGGTTCGCTGATCCTGGCGATCGGATTCGCGCTGGCCTCGCGCAGCTGGTGGATCGTGGCCGGAATTCTTCTTCTCTTCTTCGCCATCTACCTTCCGGTGATCCGCTCTGAAGAAGCGTTCCTGCGAGAACGCTTCCCGCAGTTTGACGATTACACCCGCCAGGTGCCCCGCCTGTTCCCGCGACTACGCCCTTCGGTCAAAAACAGCGGAGCGTTCTCCTGGGATTTGTACTGGAAGCATCGCGAATACAATGCCACGCTCGGCGCGGCGGCCATGCTGACCGCTCTGGCAGCCAAGATACTGTTCTGGCATTAGGGAATCGGCAAATGCCAGAGCGGTGTGGGGCGGACACTCTTGTCCGCCGCCTTTGAAGTTGATTTTGATCCTAGGTCTCAGGGATGCCCACCCGACGGGAATCTACCGGAAGTCCAATTCAAAAGCGGCGGACAAGAGTGTCCGCCCCACACCTGTAAACCCAGCCGAGCTTCGCTCGGCCCGGACGGGTCGAAGAACCGTCCCCACACCTGCACGGCTAGTTTTTTGCCAGGAGCGCTTTTGCCCGGCCCAGTTCAGGCCGATCGGAACTCGATCCGGCGCACACTTTCACCAGTTGCGCGTAATAGGTGGCGGCCTGTTCATTCTTCCCGGCCATTTCAGCCGCGCTGGCTGCGCCGTAGAGCCCATTAAAGCGATTGGGATTGAACTTCAGTTCGGTCTCATATTCTGCCAGCGCTTGGTCGGGATGTTTGGCCTCAAGCAGCAGGTCGGCCAGCATCTCCCGCGCCGGGATGTCTTCGGGTTCGTCGCCGGTTGACTCTTCTTCCTCGGCGATCGAGCGCAAAGTCTTGATGGCTTCCTCGTCTTTTCCTTCGGCATGCGCCACCCAGGCCCCGGCTTCTTTCTGCGCGTCTTCGACCACCTGGGCCACGGATGTCTTCTTGTTTTTCAGCATTTCCTGGCGAATCGTCTCCAGTTCGGCGATGTCCTTCCGCGCTTCCGCCGCATTTCCGGAACGGGCCGCACCGATCGCGCGCGCCCAGTAGGTAATCGACTTGTCGCCGGAATCCGCGCCCGGTGCGGTGGTCAGGGCCGCAGCCTCCGTCCAGTGGTGAAGTTCCAGAGCATAGAGAGCGGGAAATTTCGACAAGGCATAAGCGTGGGGATCGTAGCCTTCGCCGTACATGTCCTTCATCGGCGGCAGGGCTTTTACCTCTTCAATGACGCGCGCGGCGTCGGCCTCGCGGCCGCTCTGCAGGTAGGCATAGACCAGGAAATCCATGGCGTGAAATTGATGACCTTCGCCGCCCATGTGCATGGCCGCGGTCTTGCGGGTGGCGGCGATGGAAGCCAGGTTGGAGTCGATATCGTCCTGCCACAGGCCGAGCCGGGCAAAAATATGCGACGGCATGTGCAGAGCATGGGGCGCCGCCGGGGCGATTTTGGCATAGCGGCGCGCCGCGGGCAGGCCCAGTTCCGCCAGTTGCGGCTTGTCATAACTGTGGATCAGGTAATGCGCTACGCCGGGATGGTCGGGCTCTTCCTTGAACAGGGTTTCGAGAACGGCAGCGGCTTTCTTCCGGTTGGCGAACGTGGTGTCACCGTCCGGTTCCGACGCCAGCAGCGAGAGCGCGTAAAATGCCGCCGCCTCGCGATCGCTGGGATAGCGCCGATAAACGCCTTCCATCGCCAGCGAGTAGGCCCGGGCGCGTTCCGCGTGATCGCCTTTTTCGCGGTAAAACGCCTGCAGGGCGGCGATGTAGTCGCGCTCGCGATCGCTGGCAGGATGCAGCGACTGCGCCGTCTTCAATTCCGCCATGCCTCGCTTGATGGTGGCGGCATTGGGACGGTCCCAGAGCTGGTGCCACAAACTCATGGCCACGCCCCAGTGCGCCATGGCGCAGGCTGGTTCGTCTTTCGCGATCTGCACGAATTCTTTTTCGGCTTCCTCGTACCAGAACGAATGCAGCAGCGCCACCCCGCGTTCAAACGCCTTCTGCGAGGATGCAGAACAGGAAACCGGAAAGTGCACCGTCCCCAGTTGCTCCGCGGTCAGATCTTCATGGTGGTGACCTTCATCGGCCAGCGCGAAAACGCCAAACAGCGACACAACAGCGAGCAGCAAGGCAGCACGTTTCATGGAAGACTCCATCGCCAGCGAGTCTAGACCGGTGACGATGGAGGGGTCAATCCGAGGCGGGGGTAGGCCCCGGCCCGTCGGGTAGGCATGAGCCTGCGCGATATCCGCGCGCGAGACTAATTCTTCCCGCCGTTTGTCTTCGCCGCAGCCTGCTCTTTGTTGTAGGCCTTCCAAGCCTGGTCAATGACGTAAGCGTGAATTGCATCCGCATCGTCTTTCGTCATCTTCAGATTAGGGAAGGCGAATTTTGGAGGATCCGCGAAGCCGGGCATGCCCTTGTCCCAGTGCGTGCCAGCCGAGCACGATGCCGTACCAGTCGCGATGAACATCCGGCGGCGCGTAGCGCAGATCGGGAATCGCGCCGTTGAGCACCCAGGCGCCGCTGCCGTCGGTATCCGGCGAATGACAACCATCGCAGACGAATTTGCCGTAAAGCAGCGAGCCCTTGTGAATGGTTTCCGCGCTGGCAGTCTGCTGCGGAGGTTTTGGGACCGGCGGCACAACGTCCGGCGGCACCGGGAACGGCACGGTGGCGCCAAGTTTGAAAGCCAGCAGGCGCACCGGCCCGCGTTTTGATTGCGGAGTCGCCATGGTCCAGGCGGGCGCGAACAGTCGCGATCCCGATCCCCATCCCACCGGGCACAAGATGTACTGCTCACCTTTGATTCTGAACGTCACCGGAATAGACTCGATGGCCGAGCCGGTTTGAATCGACCAAACTTTCTTGCCGCTATCGGCGGCGTAAGCGGCAAATTCTCCCGAGCCCTGTCCCTGGAAAACCAGATTGCCGGCGGTCGAGAGCACGCCGCCGTTGGTCGCGATCGGTTCCTGCACCGACCAGCGCGCAGATTCGGCGACCGGGTCCCACGCGATCAGCCTGCCTTCGGTGCCATGCATCCACTCTCCCGACTCCACCGCGGTGTTGGACGCGGACTTCCGGTCCGTTGCCGGGACGTACACCAGTCCGGTGAGCGCGCTATAGCTCATGGGCCACCAGTTGTGGACGGTCCATTGTTTCCCGCCGCCCGCGGAGGGCGGCACCTCATCCGCGCGCCCGGTCTTGAAGTCAATCGAATTGGCCCAGGCCAGTTTGACCAATGGCTTCGCCGAGAGGAGTTTTCCGGTCTTGGCGTCCAGCACGTAGAAGAAGCCGTTCTTGGGTGCGGTCATGGCGACGTGGCGCTTCTCGCCATTGATAACCAGGTCGGCGATCAGGATGTGATTGTTCTCGGTTTGCAGTCCCGGAGCGCTGGTCTGGAAATGCCAGACGTATTCTCCGGTCTCCGCGTTCACAGCGATAATGCATCCGGCAAAAAGCTTGTCCCCCGCGACTTTGATGGATGACAACTCGCCGTAATCCACTCCCGCGCCGGCGGTGCCGAAAATCACCAGGCCGGTGACCGGGTCGTAGGTAATCGCGGTCCAGGCATCGCCGCCCCCGATCTTCCACGCATCTTTCCCCGACCAGGTCTTCGCCGCCATTTCGAGCGCCTTGGTCTCGAATCCCTTGGCGGGATCTCCGGGAACTGTCCAGAACCGCCACGCCTCTTTGCCGGTTTCCGCGTCATAAGCGGCCAGCGATCCCCGCACCCCGTCGTCGGAGCCGTTGTACCCCATCAATATTTTTCCTTTGGCGACGTGCGGCGCGCCGGTGATGCCGGTCTGAGTGGCGTCGCACACCGCGGCATCCCAAAGCTGTTTGCCCGAGGCGGCATCAATCGCGATCAGGCGGCAATCCCCCGTGCCCACGTACACCTTTCCATTCCACACCGCCACGCCGCCATTGGTGCGCGCGGAGTAGGAGCCATTGATGGCCAGGTCCAAGCGAATTTTGGGATCGAATTTCCAGAGCAACTTTCCTGAAGCCGCATCCACGGCGTACACGATCGACAGCGGAGCGCTCACATAAGCCACCCCATCCACCACAATCGGCTCCGAGACGATGCCCATTCCGCTGTCGATATCGAGATACCAGGCCAGCCCAAGGCTGCTGACATTCTTGTCGGTGATCTCTTTCAGCGGGCTGAAATGCTGCTCGTCAAAGGTGCGTCCGTTAAGCAGCCAGTTGTCGCCGCCGGCGGCCTCTGAAATCGCTCGTGCTTCGCTCACGTTGCCGGCTTTGCCCGGGCTGTCCGCGGAAGAGTGAACTGCAACGGTGAGTGCGAGTAAGAAACTCAGAACCGTCAGAGCAAGAACCTGCGATGTCCTCATAGCGGCACCATTCTATGCCAGTTCCGGCTTCTCGAATCAACCGGGGCTCACCACGAACCATGTAGAGAGAGATGTCGTCATCTGTCCAGTCGAGCGCAGCTCGACTCCGCATCTCCGTTCGCAAGAGAAGGAAGAAGCTGCGCTCAGGATGACAACGAAGTTTTTCAGGGGGCATTCCCGCTTTACTGCAGACGGAAGCGCTCGTTCATCAGCCGCTGCAGTCGAGGTTTATAGAGGAGATCGTAGGCGAGTTCTTTGTCGGGAAACATGGCCAGGGCCGCGCGTTTGGCGCCGGCGGCCAGTTCTGACGCTTCTTCCAGGGTGAGGTCGCGGTCCTGGCTGATGACCGACGTGACCATGCTCATCATGAGCTGCAGCCGCCGGATGTTTCTGGCTTCCTGTTCTTTGTCGGTCAGACACGCCACCGGCTCAGCCCGCTTCCCGCTGCTCATTCGACCCCCAACAATTTCCAGAACACGCAATACCCTGGTCTCGGACTCTTAAGTCTGATGCCCGGCCACAACAGAACGTTGCGCTCATCCTACTGCCCTATTCTCCGGGCCTTCGGAGGCGCATGCAACCTCAAAGAAGTGTAGGACTTCGGTTACCCGTGCAACCCGAGGTACAATCAGGGGGCGCCAATGCAGTCTTGGTGTACCTGTTCCCGTCTGCTGCCCCCGATCGGAGGATCTATGAACGAACGTCCCGCCGCGCGCCCGAGTCCGAATGAAAAGCTGGTGCGAATTTTCGATACGGAACAGGAATCCGAGGCGCTGGTCGTGCACGGCCTGCTCGAGTCCACCGGCATCGACTCCGATATTACTTCCCTGGCAGCGCAGCAAGACATTCTTCCCGGAGTCGGCGGTACCGTCATCCTGGTGCGCGAAGAGGATGCGGACCGGGCGCGGCGCGTCATCGAGGAATATCGCCAGGCACCGGGCAGCGACGAAACCGCGGAAATCGATATCAGCGGACTTCCGCCGGAGAAAGACCCGGAATAACTTTTTTGCCGTCCAGATAAAACGTGATCGCCCCTTCGAGATCCGTACGGTAAGTCAGCACGTGGGCATTTTCCAGCCGGGCCAGAACTTCTTCTCGCGGATGACCGTAGGTATTGCGCGCTCCCACCGAAATCACGGCGAAGCGGGGATGCACCTTTTCGAGCAGCTGCGGAATCGTGGAAGTGGCGCTGCCATGATGCGCCACCTTGAGCAAATCGGCTTCCGGATGCTCGTCCGCGATTTGGCGTTCTGACCGGTTCTCCGCATCTCCCTCGAGCAGGGCCGAGGTCTTTCCGTAGGCCAGTTTCATCACCAGAGATTCGTCGTTGCGCCGTCCGGCAGGATCCTCGGCGGCTGGAGCCAGAACGCGGACGTCGGTCCCGCCAAAGTCAAATTCATCGCCCGCCTGGCGGCGAATGATGCGTACCCCCAATTCCCGGGCCTGCTGAACCAACCCACTCATCTCCGGGTCGGACGGATTGGCCAGCCACAACTCCCGCGGGCGGAAGTTGGCCAGTATGGCCGCCGCTCCGCCCATATGGTCGGCATGCGCGTGCGTGATGGCTACGGCGTCGAGGCGGCTGATGGAGCGCGACCACAAGTAGGGAGACACTACGTCTTCGCCGATATCCAAATCCGAATGCACCCAGCGCGGCAGGCCTCCCGCATCCACCAGCAGAGTGCGGCCGCCGGGGGACACCAGCAGGATCGAGTCTCCCTGGCCTACATCAATGGTTGTCATCTCGAGCACCGCGGGCCGAATCTGCGGACGCGGCGGGACAGCGGAAATCCAAAGCGCGCTGGCCGCCAATGCTGCCATCCCGCCGGCAGCCAGCCAGGGCCGGCGGCGGACCAGCGTCATGGCCAGCGCGATGGCCAGGGCGCTCAGCAAAATCACAGTTGTCCCCGGCGTGGGCACGCGCAGATCGGCGATCCGCAGTCCGCCCAGCCAGCGCACGGTGCCGGCAATGCCTTCGAGCGCGGCGCCCGCGATCAGCGCCGGAATCCTGGCCAGAGCCTGCGAAACGTATCCCAGCGCCATGGCCGCGACAGCCGCGGGCATCAGCAGTTCCATCAGGGGCACCACCAGCAGGTTAGCCGGCAATCCCACGACAGTAGCGCGATGGAAGTAGTACGCCATCGGAAGCGCCAGCCCGATCTGCATGACGACTGAAATCAGCAGCAATTCGCCGGCGCCCAGCAGTAGACGCGAAGCGCCCGCCAGCGCCGGCAAGGGGACGCGGTGGCCCGCGAAACCTTGCAGCCGGCCTGCGATCATGCGCAGGTCCAGGCGAAACTGCACAACCTTGGCGGGCAGAACAAAATCGTAGGACTGGGAAGCGATATGCCGCGAGCCTCGCAGAAAGGGCTGCGTCGTACGCTCCAGAATCGGTATGCCCACCGCCGCCACCAGCCACACGCACAAGAAGGTCAGCTGGAAACTCGCCCCGAACAGGACTTTTGGATCCACGATCATCAGGCCCAGGGCCGCGGCCCCGATGCTGTTCAGCATCGACTTCTCGCGATAGAGCAATCTCGCCCCTAAATAAATCGCCAGCATCAGCGTGGCGCGCCAGACGGGAGAGCCCAGACCGGTGAGCACGGCATACGCCACCATGAGCGCCACCGTGATCGCGCCCGCCAGCAGATCGCTCACCCGCAGGCGCCGCAGAAACCAGAATGTGACCAGTGCGAGGATGCTCACGTTCATCCCCGAGACCACCAGCACGTGGTAAGTCCCCGATCTCTGGAAGTCGGCGCGGGTGGGGCGATTGATGAAGGCATCTTCACCGATCACCATGGCGTCCATCAGGGCAGCTTCGCGCGGCGGCCAAAGGGCGTGGACCTTCTCGATGATGCTCCGGTGGATTCGCGATCGCCAGAGTTCGACCCGGCTGCCGGAGAAACCAGGAAGCACCTCGACGCTGGCAGCTTTGGTCGAGGCCAGGGCGGCGATTCCGTTGTCAGCGAGATAACCCTCGTAGTCAAATGCGCCCGGATTGCGGTAGTTGCGTGGCGGCGAAATCCTGGCGGGAAAACGCAGGCGCTCCCCATAGTCAAACCGGCGCATGGGCGGAACGCCGGCCGCTGGCCCGCCTGCGCTTTTCAATTGCGGCTGATAAGCATTAATCCGCAAGCCGGAGTTGACCGCGAAATTCTCGCCGCCCCGGGTGATCTGTTCGGTCTCGACCTCGATCCTCTGCCGGACGCTGCCGGCGCCGTCCTCCTGCAGGCTGCCTTCTTTGGTGACGTGGGCAGTGACCATGACTTCTGTCCCGTCGGCAAATCGCGGCCCGCCGGAATTGCCCGCGTCATCCGGGCTTCGCACCTGAACCATGAGCGCGCCCAGGAACAACAGAGCGCCCAATCCCACGATGAACCCGAGCCGGCCTCTCCGCCGGATTAAGTACGCCGCCGACACGGCAAATACAATCCATGCCACCACCCACCAGAGCGGCGGCCTCCAGGCATGAACGCCGACGGCAATCCCGGCGGCGAAGGCCAGCGCAGCCCAAAGCAAGGGTTGCCTTCCGCCACTGGTTGAAGAGAGAGCTGGACCCGAGTTGGATTGGGAAGTCGCCACAGGCCTGCCCTGTACTAGCGGACGAGGTGGAAGACGCTTTCCAGGTGGTAGGTCTGGGGAAATAGATCCACGAGATGCGCTTCGTCCACCCGGTATCCGGATTGAAGCAGCCGCACCAGGTCGCGGGACAGCGTTGCCGGATCGCATGAAACGTAGGTGATGCGAGGGGCCTTCAACTTCACCAGTCCTCGGATCACCCTCTCGCCCAATCCGCTGCGTGGCGGATCCACCACCACCAGATCGGGGCGCAATTTGCCGGCTGCATTTTCCAGATACTGTTCCGTGGTGGCGCGGACCGCCTTCACGTTCGCGGGCGAATTGTATAGCAGATCGGCATGAGAAGTCGGTGACGACTCAACCGCAATCACACGTTCGAATTCCCGATTCAGGACAGATGAGAAAAGCCCCACCCCAGCATAGAGATCGAGCGCAGTTCCCGTAGCGCCGGCGTCCCCGCCGGCTGTCCGGTGGGTGTCCCGCCCACCGCGAGTAACGATATTGACCAACTCATCCGTCAGATGTCGATTGACCTGGAAAAACGCTCCCGCGCTGACCCGGTAAGCCGCGAGCTTGGTCGCATATATAAGGTGGCCACTGCCGCCCAGCGGCCTCGGGTCGCCCTGCCCTTCCGCTTTCGGGCCGCGGGCCGCAAAGAACGCGACACCGGAAATTTCGTCCAGCGCTGTTTTCAAATCTGCCGCGAATTGTTCTTTCTCCGCCTCCGGCGAACAATAGACTTCCGCCAGCAGGTGCGTGTCGGCGCTATCGGCGAAGAATTCGATCTCCTGAATGCCAGGCTGCACCTTGCCCGCGCGCCCCAACTGCCATGCCGCAGCCAGGGCGCGATTGATCAAGGGCGAGCTGATCGGGCACTCCTCCACCGCCAGAAGTTCGTGGGAGTTGAACTTGTAATATCCCAGCGCGAATTCCGGCGCGGTCTGAACCTTGAATCGTGCGCGGTTGCGGTAGTTCCACGGCGGCGAAGGATGAAGGGTCAGCTCCGTGCCTAATTCGAGCCTGGCAATTCGCCGCAGGTTTTCTTTCAGGATGGCAGCCTTGATTTCAAGCTGATGTTCGTAATCCGTGTGTTGATAGTGGCACCCGCCACAGCGCTGAAAGTAGGGACATCGGGGAGCGATGCGGCGAGCGGAGGCAGTGAGAACTTTATCCAGGCGGGCGCGCGCAAACCCCGGTTTCTCTTCACGCAGGCCTGCTTCTACGCTTTCGCCGGGCAGAACGAAAGGAACGAAGACCGCCTTGCCGGGGCCGCGTTCGTCGGCAGGAAGTCGCGCCAGCCCTTCGCCACCGTAGATGAGCTTTTCGATCTCAAGTCGCAAGCCTAGATTCTACAGGGACTGTGTGGGGCGGGCGCCCTCGCCCGCCGCCTTTGACTTTTACGTAGTAAACAACCGTACTTTGCCCGCTCAAGATCCACAAAGAATCCCAATCCCCAAAACAAAATCAAAATCAAAAGCGGCGGGCGAGGGCGCCCGCCCCACACAATCACATATAAAACAGACTCAGCCGCGGCAGCCCGTACTTTTCCAGCAATCGCTTATGCAAATACTGTTTCTGCAGTTGATCAATTTGCGCCGCCGGCATCTTTCGCCGGTAGGGGCTCAGCTCGCGATCAGCTTCAGCCCGCACCGCGACAATCTCGTCATCGGATGTAGCCGCCAGCAGCACCGCGAACAACTTCTCTTCCAGCACCGTGAGACGGCGTTCAAGATCTTCGAGACGCGGCGAACTCTGCTTCCATCTCGGAAGCCAGTTCCCGCAGTGTGCCGGCTGTAGCCCGCGCCGCCGCTCCGCCTGAAATCCCGGGCCGCTCTGGAAGTTTTGCGGTCAGCAGCAGGTCGGCATTGCGCCGCAGAAAAGTTACGATGTCCACGGTCTGAAAACCTGCCGGCTTTGCGCCTGCCTTATCGCCGCTGGACGCGCCCACCGCCGCTTCCTTCATCTCTTCAGCGGCCGCCAGCACTTCCTGCGCGCAGTAAGCCAGGCTGTTGACCTTGCGGGCCGTGGGACGCTTCTCGTAACGTTCGAACGCCCCATCAATGCCGCGCAAAACCGCTTCGAGCGGTATGCCGGCGTCTTTCCAGGTTTCAATCAGCGCCCAATCCAGAGTGGAGAGCAGCAGGATGCCGCCGCGCCGCCGCTGAAACTGCTCTTCGATTTCGGTGAAGTAATTAAAGTAATTTTCCACGGACAACTCAGCGGGAGCGCGGCTTGCGGCCGGGCGCGGCAGGGGAGGGAGAAGCCTTCGCGGACGCGCGGTCGCGGCCAGGCGCGGCCTCGGTATTCCGCTCCCAGATAAGGCGCAGGCCGTCCAGCGTCAGCAGATCGTCCACGTGTTTGATGTATTTCGATCCCTTTCCGATCAGCGCGGCCAGCCCGCCGGTGGCCACGACCGTGGTCTGCGGTCCCATCTCTTCCAGCAACCGGTCCAGAATCCCATCCACCAGCCCGAGATAGCCGTAGTAAAGTCCCGACTGCAGGCTGGCGACGGTCGTGCTGCCAATCACCCGCGCCGGCTTGCGGATGGCCACCCGCGGCAGCCGCGCCGTTTTCTCGAACAGCGCGTCGGCGGAAATTCCAATGCCCGGACAGATCACGCCGCCCTGGTACTCGCCCTTGGCCGAGACGCAGTCGAACGTGGTGGCCGTGCCGAAATCCACCACAATGCACGGCCCGCCGAATTTTTCGAAGGCGGCCACCGAATTCACGATCCGGTCCGCGCCTACCTCGGCGGGATTGTCGTACAGCACCGGCATCCCGGTCTTGACACCAGGTTCGATAAACAGCGGCCGGGTATTGAAATAACGCTCGCAGACCTGGCGCAACGTGGAATCGACCGGCGGCACTACGGAAGAAATGATGATGCCGTGGACGCTCTGGACTTCAATCTTGTCCATGGCGAACAGGTTGCGGAAAAGCACGCCGTATTCGTCCACGGTCTGGGTGGCGATGGTCGCGACCCGCCAGTTGGCGACCAGCCGGTCGTGATGCTGCGATTCACCGCCACCCGCGAGCGCAGCCCGGGCGAACACTCCCAGCACCGTGTTGGTGTTGCCGACATCCAGCACAAGCAGCATAGTGTCCGGGCAAGCTTTCCTAGATCAATCTCACCGTTCCGCTCAATACCGTCCGCAAACCTTCCGCCGTTCGCACCTGCAGGAATCCCTGCGGGTCAAGTCCCTCGGTTACTCCCTCAAAATCGCCGCTTTCTTCCACCCGCACGCGCTGTCCCCGCGCCATCGGCGACAGTTCCTGAAAGCGGCGCAAGATCGACTCATGCGCTCCCGGCTTCTCCCGCAGATCGCGATATTCGCGGTCGAGAGATTTTAGCAAAGCCGCGCACAGTTCCACCCGCGACCATTCCGTGCCGCTGACCAGCCGCAGAGAGGTCGCAATCGGCTGCAGCTCAACCGGAAACTTCGCCTGGTTCACATTGATGCCGATCCCCACCACCAGATGGCGGACGCGTGTCGGTTCGGCGTTCATCTCGGTCAGAATGCCGCAAAACTTTTTGCCATCGAGAAGAAGATCGTTAGGCCACTTCAGATCGGGCGAAGTTCCAGGGTCAATCTGCCGCACGGCAGAGTGCACCGCCAGGCCCGCGGCCAGCGAAAGCACCAGCGCCTCCGCCGGCGGCAACCCCGGACGCAGCACCACCGAGCAGTAGATCCCGGCCGAGGCCGCCGACTCCCATGAATGCGCGCCCCGCCCCCGTCCGGCAGTTTGCTCTTCCGCTACGAAGACGCTTCCCTCGGCCGCGCCCGCGGCAGCGCTCGCCATGGCTTCGACGTTGGTTGAGCTCGTCTTATAATAGTGATGGAAGTTGCGATGCACGTCGGCGCCGAAAATTGTGCCTTTCAACGCCGGCGCCAGCATGTCGGGCAGCAGCAAATCCGGCACTGCCTTCAACTGGTATCCCGTCGCCGGATGCCCGGCAATCTCAACGCCCAGGGTGCGCAGCTGCTGCACCAGCCGCCACACCTCGGAGCGGCCCGTGCCAATTTCGTCGGCAATCTTGGTGCCGCTCACCACCACGGTCGCATTCTCCATCAGCAACCGCACAATCCGCCCCAGGCGTATATCCGTAGGCTCATGTGGCCGCGGGCGACTCGCCCGCGCAGCCTTGCTGGACCTCTCGCTGATAGCTTCTTTTCTAATGCAGGGAATTATGCGGGAGAGCGATCGAAAGAACAAATCAGCAAGGGAGGACGGGCGTCCCCGCCCGTCAGGCAATGGCCGGTGCGCGACGGGCGACGACGCCCGTCCTCCATCCTCGGGGTTTCGCGGAAAGCTGAGAGCTACGCCGGCGCCACGCGCAAACTCATATCCACTGCCACTGCCGAATGGGTCAGTGCGCCCACGGAAATAAAATCCACTCCAGTCTCGGCATAGGCGCGAACATTTTCCAGCGTAATCCCTCCGGAGCACTCCACCGGAATGCGCCGTTCCGCTTTCGCGCAGCGTGCGACTGCTTCCTTCACTTGCGCGACCGGCATATTGTCCAGCAGGACAGCTTCCGCGCCGTGGACGAGAGCTTCTTCCAGTTCCGCCAGTGTCCGCACTTCCACTTCGATCGGCTGCGACCCGCGCCGGTTGCGGTGCGCTCGTTCCAGCGCGGGCGCGATTCCTCCCGCCAGCGCGATGTGGTTGTTCTTGATCAGCACTCCATCGGAGAGATCGAGCCGATGGTTCTGGCCGCCGCCGCAGCGCACCGCGTACTTATCGAGCATGCGCAGGCCGGGCGCGGTCTTGCGCGTGTCGAGGATGCGCGCTTTCGTGCCCGAAACCGAGTCCACAAATTTGCGGGTCAGAGTAGCGATGCCGCTCAGCCGTTGCAGGAAATTCAAAATCACCCGCTCGCAGGAAAGCACCACCCGCGCATTGTGCCTCACCACCGCGATGGTCTGGCGGTCGTGCAGGCGTACCCCGTCGAAAACTTCGGGATGGCTGGTGACCTCGTAGTGCGACGTCACGGCTCCGTCGAGGACGGCATAAACGTCCAGAATGCGCGACACGCAACTCACGCCGGCCAGAATGCAATCCTGTTTGGCGATGATGGTGCCGGCGGCCCGCTGGTTAGGATCGATGCAGGCATAGCTGGTGGCATCGCTGGTGGCGCGGTCCTCCAGCAGCGCGTTCTCGACAATCGCGGTAATCCGCCGTCCGTTCCAATCCATAGCAAGCCAATTCCAGGAACCCAGGAACTGAGAACCGACAACTGTGCTTCCGGAAACCAGTTCCCAGTTTATGAGATGTCAGTTCACCCCAACTCGTCCAGGCTGTTCCGCATCTTCTCCCGCAAAACCTCAAGGTCCGCCAGGCGTTTTCGCATGCCTTCGACCACTTTGGCCGGGGCCTTAGCCAGAAACTGTTGGTTACTGAGCTGACGCCCGCTGTTGGCCATCTCTTTTTCCATCTGCTCCAGTTCCTTCGCCAGACGCTGCCGTTCGGCGGCGACGTCAATCTTCTTCTCGTAAACTACATGCACATCGAATCGCGCCGTAGAGCGGGCCCCGGCCAGTTTGGACAGGGAATTCTCCACGAAAGTTACAGTTTGCACGCCGGCCAGCCGCTCGATGGCGCCTTGATTCTGTTCTAAAAGCGACTTGATCTCCGCATCCTGGGTGTAAACCTGGATCGGAACTTTTTGTTTTTGCTCGACTTTCAATTCTGCCCGCAAATTGCGCACGCTGACGATCAGGTCCTGCACGATTGCCATGCTGGTCTCGGCCGCCAGATCGAACTGCTGCTCATCCGCCTGCGGGTAGGCGGCCAGCGCAATCGATTTCAGCGGCGGTTTGCCGTCGTAAACCGCGTGCCAGATTTCTTCCGTGATAAACGGCATGACGGGATGCAACAGCCGCAGAGACGCTTCGAATAGACTGACCAGATTGCCGCACGCAATGCCCGCGGACGCCTGCTCGGCCCCGCCCTCAGGCGCCAGGCGCGGTTTTACCAGTTCGATATACCAGTCGCAGAAGTCCCCCCAGAAGAAATCATAAATCCGGTTCGCGGCTTCATGAAAACGATAAGTCTGCCAGGCCTCGTTAACGTCTTTCGTCACCCGATGGAAGCGCGAAAGTATCCAATGATCTTCAAGCGTCGTCGCTCGGAACCCGGAAAGACCCGCGTCCAGCCCCTTCAGGAACTCCTGCTGCTTCCAGACTCCAGCCTGCTCCGCCCGGTCCACATTCATGAACATGAACCGGGCAGCATTCCAGATCTTGTTGGCAAATGCCCGATAGCCGTCGGTACGACTCTCGCTGAAGGCAATGTCCGTGCCCGGCGCCGCCATCGCCGCCAGTGTGAAACGCGTCGCATCGGTGCCGAAGCGCTGAATAATATCCAGCGGATCAATGACGTTCCCCTTGGTCTTCGACATTTTCTGCCGGTCGGCATCGCGCACCAGGGCATGGATGTAGACCTGGCGGAAGGGCACGCTGTCATCTTTCTTGTCCGCCCATCCGCTGGCCTGCTTCAGCGCCGGGTCCTGCTGATGGCCTTGCATGAAGTGGCAGCCGAACATGATCATGCGCGCCACCCAGAAAAACAGGATCTCGTACGCCGTAATCAACAGCGTGGTGGGATAGAAAACCTCCTGATCGCGCGTCTTCTCCGGCCAGCCCAGCGTGGTGAAGGGCAGCAGTCCGGACGAAAACCAGGTGTCCAGCACATCGGTGTCCTGCTTCAGTTCCGATCCGCCGCACTTCGAACATTTCGCCGGCGCCTCGCGCGCGACAATAATTTCGCCGCACTTGCAGTGCCACGCCGGAATGCGATGCCCCCACCACAACTGCCGCGAAATGCACCAGTCGTGGATGTTATGCATCCAGTTCAGATAAATCTGCTTGTAGTTTTCCGGGACAATCGTGATCTCGCCGTTCTCCACCACTTCCGTCGCCTTATCGGCCAGCGGCTTGATCTTGATAAACCACTGCGTCGAAAGCCGCGGCTCCACAACGGTTCCGCAGCGATCGCATTTGCCGATCGCGATCGTGTAATCTTTTTCACCGACCAGAAATCCCTGCGCACGCAAGTCTTCGAGCACCCGCTCGCGCGCGGCATGGCGGCTCAGCCCGGCGTAAGGGCCGGCGTTCTCGTTCATGTGAGCGTGCTCGTCCATGAGATCGATCTGCGGCAGGTTGTGGCGCAGCCCGGCCTGAAAATCATTGGGATCGTGCGCCGGCGTCACCTTGACCGCGCCCGTGCCGAACTCCGGGTTCGCCAGTTCGTCGGTGATGATCGGAATCTCCCGATTCATCAGCGGCAGCAAAACATTCTTCCCGTGCAGATGCGTGTAACGTTCGTCTTTTTCGTTCACCGCAACGGCGGTGTCGCCCAGCATCGTCTCCGGCCGGGTCGTGGCCACGGTGATGAATTCGTCCGATCCCACCACCGGATAACGAATCTCGTACAGCTTGCCCTGAACCTCCTCGTGCTTGACCTCAAGATCGGAAATCGCGGTCTCGCACCGCGGACACCAGTTGACAATGTACTTGCCGCGATAAATCAACCCTTCTTCATACAGGCGGACGAAAACCTCGCGCACCGCGCGGGAAAGGCCTTCATCCATGGTGAAGTATTCGCGCTCCCAGTCAACCGACGCCCCCAGCCGCTTCATCTGGTCGAGGATGGCGCCGCCATAGTGCCGCTTCCATTCCCAGACGCGCTCGATGAAAGCTTCGCGCCCCAGGTCCCGCCGCTTCTTGCCTTCCGTCGCCAGCTGGCGCTCCACCATCATCTGGGTCGCGATGCCGGCGTGGTCGGTGCCGGGCAGCCACAAAGTCAGGAATCCGCGCATGCGATGCCAGCGCACGATGATGTCCATCTGCGTCTGGTTCAACATGTGGCCCATGTGCAGCCGCCCGGTAACGTTCGGAGGCGGAAGCAGCAGCGTGAACACCGGCCGCGTCTCCCCCGGCGGCGGCGTGGGCACCGAGAAAAGCTTCTCGGTGACCCAGTACTCGGCCCAGCGCGTCTCAATCGCGCCCGGCTCGTACGCTTTGGGAAGATCGTGGGGCATGGGGTTTAAAGCACTTAGCAATTAGCCATTGGCACTTAGCCCTCGGCCGGCACCCGTTCACAGACCCGGGCGCAATCGCTAATTGCCAATGGCTAAAGGCTGAACATCGATACTACAGGGCGGAGAAAACAAGGGTCAAACCAGCGGGGGGAAGAGGGTAAGAAGCATGCTCAGAGCGCTTGATAAACTAGTAAACAGAGAAGAGAGGCACTGAAGTTGCTGTTGCTGTTGCTGTTGGGTTGCTTTCCTGCTCACGATCATTGAAATACTTACCTTCCATGGTTGTGCCAGTCTCAGTAGTTCGAAATTCTGCAAAATGCGTCCCGATGTGGTTGGGAATATTCCCATATGAATCTACGAGCGTCTTCGAATCATACGTCCATATTAGTCTTATTTTGGAATGTTTATCTCTCTCCACGTGTACGCAGATGCTCTTTGATTCATTGCGTTGGCCATAGGCCACAGCGGTAATGTCGTTATCAGCTCGTTGGATTTCATGCGCTGTTGGTTTCCACTCCTTCTCATCTGTCTCACGATACCAACCTTCCCACCTTCCGAATAGCTCCTTGGGAAGGAAGTTAGATGGTCTGTGTTCGACCTCATTCAAACGAGCAGCTTGTGGATTCACGAGTCTGTAACGGCGTCATCTACAGTCTGCCCATCGCCGATCGGAATGTGCCCTATGCCCCGTCCGATGCCCCAGCCTGCAACTCCAGCCCCAACGACTGCCAGCCCAGTCCCCGCCCCGACAGCCCCTGCGGCCGCCGCACCCTCTCCCCCTAGGCCACCAGCCCAGGGCAGGACACCGACGAGCGGATTACGCCCGGTCGGGTCGGAATACATAAGAGGTTGATTCCACACATAGGTGTAGAAGTTTGGCCCAGTCAGAAAGCCGACCGGATCTTCCCCCAAGAATCTACCAGAACCGGGATCGTAGTAGCGGGAGCGGTAGTAGTAGATTCCCGTCTCTGAGTCAAACTCCCGGCCGCTGTACTGAAACGGATTGGTGAGGCTTCCGGTGGAAGCGGACAGCTTGCCGAACGAGTTATAGCTGTACGTGTTGGCCAGCGCCCCCGCAGAACTGCTCAGAGAACTGACGGAACTCAGATCGTCCTGCTCATAGTAGCTGGACGTTCCGGACCGGAGTTCCGCCAACCACTCGTCCCCGTTCAGGCCTTCCGTGTATCTGGCCAAGGCATTGCTGGAACCGTCCACCTCTTCCAGTAGATTCGGCCCGTCATACAAGTAATTCACCGTCCCACTCGGCGCGCTCTTCTGTATCCTCCTCCCGAACGGATCATATTTGAAACTCACCGTGCCGCCCGAGCCCGGTAGCACCACGCTGCTCAACTGGTTCTCGTAGTCCCAGTTGTACGTGGTCGTGCCGGACGAGTCCACCTTGGTCTTCGTGCTGCCGTTCGAGTCGTAGGTATAGGTCGTGCTCGGCGTCGAGGTCAGTTGGTTCGACGAGTTGTACGCGTAGGGTGACACGCCCAGAGACGACAGCCTATTGCCCACCGTGTCATACGTGTAGCTCTCCGTGGTCGTAGACCCCTGGGACACCCCCGTCAGCTGATAAATCGCGTCATAGCCGTAATTGGACGTAACACTACTGGCTTGGTCGGTCTTGGCCGTGCGGTTGCCCGCCGAATCGTAGGTATAGCTGGCCCCATCCAGGGTGCTGCTGCCGAGTTGATGCAGCACCGAAAGCAAGCGAGAAACGTTGTCATAGGCATAATTGGTGTTGATCCCGTTGGGACGGGTGAGCTGGGTGCGGCGGCTGAGCGCGTCATAGCTGAATGTGAAGTTGTGCGACTGGAAGTCATTCAGGCTGCTCAGCCGGTTGAGGGTGTCGTAGGTGTAGTGGGCGGGCTGGCCCACCCTTCTGGCACGTTCTGAGGCTGCCCCACCCTTGCGCTTTTTGCAAGGGTGGGAGATGTTCATCCGTCACAGCGTTTCCGCCAACCAGAGCTTACGCTCGGCTTGCCCGACCCGGAAAAAGCAAGAGTGGAGTAGTCTTTGCCGCATCCTCGCTCCCACCCTTGCACAAAGCGCAAGCGTGGGGCAGCCTCAGATTGAAACACCGCCAGGGAAAACGGCGGGCCAGCCAGCCTCAGATTGAAACACCACCGGCACCCGGCGCCGGGAAAGCTGATGCCAGTGAAACTCGGCCTATCGTGCGCTGGCCGGCACCTCGGTGATTCCCAGCTGTGCACGGCCGCGTTCGTTCAAATCTGCCACGGTGCCGCGCCCCACAAAATTGACTTCGAAATTGTCGGCGGGAAAGTCCGGCGGGGTCTTTCCCGAGAGGAAAGACAGCGCCTGTTTTTCCAGGTAGGTGCTGTTCTTGGGGCAGCCCGGGGCCGAGGGGGTGTACATCACGTTGCTGTAGCCCTTTCCCCGGTGTTCGTTTTCGACGGCGTGGACCACGTCGCAGTGCCAGAAGATCGTGTCCCCGGGCTGCATCAGCGGGATCGACGAGAGCGCCTTTACCAGCGTCGAATGGTACTGGTCGTTGATCGAAAGAGCTCTTCCCGGCAGCGCGCCGCAAAGGTCATCTTCGGGCACATCGTCCTGAATGGCGCGCAGCAGAACATAGACCATCGATTCGGCAATGGGAATCAGTTGCAGGGTCCCGTCTCCCGGGCCCTGGCGGGTGAGCGCCGTCCAGCCCTGGA
>CAVTHC010000013.1:0-108849 GCA_963734455.1 Terriglobia bacterium | reverse complement strand
GCAGCCGGGAAACGGCGAAAACGCTACCCATTGATTGCCAGCTTCAGCGCGACCCTGGCCACTCTGATCGTCGCTGCGGAGATCGCGCTCCCGCACTGGATCGGCAGGTTTCTCGCTGCCCTCCGCGATTATCAGGTCTTGGACGCCGATTTGCCGATCACGGAAGTGCTTCTGCCACGGTCTGCCGGAAGGATGATCACCTTCGCTTTGATTTGCCTTTTGATTGCTCTGCTCTGGCGCTGGAAAGGGAGCGCAGAAAGCTCAGACACTTTCAGGCTGGGCATAGCGTGGGCGGCCGCCATAACCTTGTCCGTCTTACCCAAACTCGCTGCCTATAACCAACTCTTGCTCGTGCCCGCTCTGATGGTTCTGTTGGGTCGCTGGCAGGATATTCTGAACGGCGGCCTGATCACGCGATCCATGGCAAAGGCAGCGCTTGCTTCGCAGTTGTGGCAGTGGATTGCCGCCCTGGGACTGGCAGCTTGTTCTTTGGCTATATCGCCGCGGTTGACGCGCAGTGCAGCTGAAACTCCTTTGTACACGTTACTTGCCTTGCCGCCGCTGGTCCTGGCGGCTGTCGCGTTATCAACGCTTTCGCGCAGAGTCGCTTCCGGAAATGTGCCGAATCCCACGCCACGCTGAACAATCTGGACGGCGCCTCAGTGGATTGGCGCTGCAACTGAACGGCTGCGATGAAGTTGCGGAGGCGA
Organism: Terriglobia bacterium; assembly: GCA_963734455.1. GTDB lineage: Bacteria > Acidobacteriota > Terriglobia > Terriglobales > Acidobacteriaceae > JAIQFF01. Next base: position 108,139 of record CAVTHC010000013.1, on the reverse strand, counting down.
GGGCGACCCCTGGTGAAGCGCCGGCCGTATCAGGACAAGCGCACTTCCACCAACTTCCGGTCTTCGTCCGAGACCTGGAAGAACTCCCGTGGCTGCAGCGCCATCATGTTCGCCAGGAACACCTCCGGCAACTGCCGGATGCGGATGTTGAAGGTATTCACAGTGTCGTTGAAGAACTCGCGCCGGTCGGCGATGTGGTCCTCAGCTCGGAAATACGGCTCTGCAGCTGCAGGAAGGACTCGTTGGCCTTGAGGTCCGGGTAGCTCTCGGCGACGGCGAACAGGTTGCGCAGCGCCCCCGACAGCATGACCTCGGCCTCCGCCCGCTGCCCGATGCTGGCCGCATTCATCGGACGCCGCCCGCGCCTGCGGACCGACTCGAGCGTGTCGAACGCTCGTGCTGCATGTAGCCCTCGCCGGTCTTGACCAGCTTCGGCATTTCGTCGTGCCGCTGCTTGAGCAGCACATCGATGTTCGCCCAGGCGCGATCGTTGTCATTGCGTAGCCGAACCAGTTCGTTGTACACGATGATCGCGTACAGCAGAAGCACTCCCGCCACCAAGAAGAAGACGCCGCCCCGCCACAATGCTGACGCCCATATCTCACCCCCCGTCATCCTGAGCGAAGTGGCGGCTTCGCTTGCGAAGCCGCCACGCAGTCGAAGGATCGCTATAAGCGAATCACCGCCGGCGAGCTGGCTTTTTCTCAATCCGAACCGCCGCCTAGTACATGTGCAAATGCCCCAGCAGCAACGCCAGGCAAAACACCGTCAGCGCCGCTCCGCCAAACACCATTCCCAGCGCCCGTTTACGCAACCCCTGCTGCACTTCCTGCTCCGGCTTCCAGGAAATAAGAAACGTCTTTTCGTTCTGTCCCTGGACAATCATGTTCCGGTCGTGAGCATCGTGCGCGTCGGGATTCTCCACGCAAGTCCCGGTCACGTGATATTCCTGTCCGGGCAGAATCAGAGCCTCGCGCAGCCGGTAGCGCCCGCTGGCCATCGACCGACGATTGCGGCAGGGACAAGCCGCCCGTCTCCCGGATATGCTGCAAAAACATCTGCCGCTTCTGCTCTTTTTCGGGATCATCCAGCGGGTGCGACCCGGCAATCTTGTCGATCAGCTCCGCCGCGGAATCCTGCCCCCGCCCCGGGCCACCTGCGGCACCATCCGGACCATCTCCAGAAGCGTCTGACGGCCCTGCTCGCGCTTGGGATCGTCCAGCGGGCCCTTCTGGTCCAGCCAGTGCTCCATCGTGGCCAGCCAGCCGGTTCACGCCCCGCCTTCTCCACATATTGCAGCAGTTCCTGATCGCTGGCCCCGGTTCCCATGAGAGGCGCGATGTGGGCGCCGTCCACCACCCGCGGCGGACTTTCCGGCAAATCGTATTCCGCCGAGTAAGAATCAACCAGCACTTTGCCGGTCTGGTCCTGCAGGTAAAACTTGGCGCCGTCCATGTCGGTGCGATAGTGCTTCCAGCCGCCATGCTCGCCGGTTTCGTAGTGCTCGATCTTGACCTGGTAGAAACAGCAGGGCGTGTGAGTGATCGGGCTGGGGATCAATTGGTCAGCCAGGCCTGCCCGCGCACCTGCACCAGCCCCATGGGAATGCTGCGCACCGGCATGCAGGGCGTGTCGGCGACGATCTTGAACTCGCGAAATACGCGGAAGCCCTTGAAGAAAATCCAGACTCCCGCCCCCGTCCCCAGAAGCAGCGCGCCCGTCGGATCAGATCGGCTCATACGGAAACTGGCAAGAGAATGCTACTGAATTTCCCCATCGCGGAGCAATTGCCAATGTAGGCGCGAGCGCCCTCGCTCGTGCGGCAGTGGCACAAAAGGGGAAGAACTGAAGAACCAATCACCGGGACGCACGGGCGGGGCGCCCGCGCCACATTGAAAGCTCTATTTCATATCAATCTTGAGATTGATATTCACCGTCGGACGGGTATCGAACTGGCTGACGGTTTTCGTATCGCTCTTGCGGTCCTTGTACTGGGCGTAGACTTCGTAATCCACGTTGGGGGAAAGCGCCGGAAAGCGATACATTCCGTCCTTGCCCACGATAAAAGTCTTCACCGCGCGGGTGCGGGTGTTGGCCAGGTAAACCACGGAATCGGGAAGCGGAGTGTCCTGCTTGTCGGCGACTCTTCCGGTCAGCAGGCGTCCGGCGTCGCCACTCTTGTCCTTGGCGTAAGCGGGCAGGCTGGCTGCGGCCAAGCCCATCAAAACCAGCATCAGACCCACGACACGCGCTTCTTCATAAGCCTCTCCCCTTGCTCACCCCTACTGTTTTAGATGCAACCCGATGTCTTGGCGCTCGTCATTATCGATGTGGACCTTGACCTCTCCATCCTGATGTAACTGCTTGCCGGAAGGCGACTTATAGCCTTTCAAGTCGGCCCACACCAGGTAGTCCGCCGGGCCCACCGGCACCCGCTGGGCAAACTCTCCGTGGTGATCGGAAATACAGCTCCCAGTGCGGTTTCTTCTGGTCCGCGAGGCGAATCTTCACTCTCACGCCGTACAGCGGGTGGTCATCCGGCCCCCAGACCGTCCCGAAAATGAGGGCGTAAGGTTGGTCGGGCCTCTGGTAGACGGGCGCAGCCGGGCTGGCGGACATCTTGTGGGCGAATACGTGAAGGGCGAACAAGCAGAACACGCGGTCAGGAGCCTGAGACTGAGTCGTGCGGTAGACACCGGCATACCGGCAGGCCTAGGAATCGTCACCGTCCCCCATTTCCTCTAATTCTTCCTCGTCGATGACGGCATCTTCCACTGGCTTCAGTTCGATGCGGGCTGACCGTAACGACTTCGAAATCGGTGCCACACTCCGGGCAGGAAACAATTTCGCCTTCGTCCACTTCTTCCTCGTCAATATCGAGGTTGGTCTCGCATTCTGGACAATAAATCATCATGGCCTCCGTGCTGGGTGAGTGTCCGGGTAAGAGCGCTCCTGTTAATATTTAGTTTCTTCGGGGCCAGAGGTCAAGGGGCTGGTCGCGGAAAAAATTTCGCTCATAAGCTTATCCTGTGGAGACCATGTTTCATTCCAGAATTTTGCTGATTTTCGCGCTCCTGGCCGGGTTGCTCGCATCCGTACCCTACCGCACCGTCGCGCAGGCGGCCGCGCCCCAGCCTGCCGCGCCGCCCGCGGACCCTCAAATCGCCGCCGCCCTGACCCAGGTCTCGGCGCAGCGTATTCAGGCGAACATCGAGAAGCTGGTCAGTTTCGAGACCCGCCTCACGCTCTCGGCCCAGGACCCGGATTCTATCAAGGCCGGCCACGGCATAGGCGCGGCCCGGGAATGGATCAAGGCCGAATTCGAAAGCTACTCGCGCGCTTGCGGCGGCTGTCTCGAGGTCAAGACCGACAGCTTCACCCAGGACCCCGCCGACCGGATTCCGAAGCCTACCGTAATCACCAATGTTTATGCGGTCCTGAAGGGCACCGATCCGGAGAATGCCAAACGCATCGTGCTGGTCACCGGCCACTACGATTCGCGCAACAGCGACACCTTTGACACGAGCGGCATCGCGCCCGGCGCCAACGACGATGCCAGCGGCACCGCGGTAAGCCTGGAATGCGCCCGCGTCCTCAGCAAGCTGAAGTTTCCCGCGACCATTATTTTTCTGACCGTGGCCGGTGAAGAACAGGGGCTGAATGGCAGCGCTCACTTCGCGAAGATGGCGAAAGAGCAGGGTTGGGACATCGAAGCCGTTCTCAACAATGACATCGTGGGCGGCGACCGCAGTCCGCAGCAGAATCCCGGCATCGTGCGCGTCTTTTCGGAAGGCGTTCCCGTCGCCGCCACCGAGGCCGATGTACGGCGCATCCGCAATCTGGGCGGCGAGAACGATTCCGCATCGCGCCAGCTGGCCCGCTACATCGCCGAAGTCGCTCGCACCTACCCGACCGCGGTCAAGCCCTTGCTGGTGTTCCGCCTGGACCGCTATCTGCGCGGCGGAGACCACTATTCCTTCAACCAGCAGGGCTACGCGGCCGTCCGCTTCACCGAATACCGCGAAGACTACAACCACCAGCACCAGAACGTGCGCACCGAAAATGGCATCGAATACGGCGACGTGCTCAAGTTCGTGAACTTCGATTATGTCGCCAACGTGGCCCGGATAAACGCCGCCACGCTGGCATCGCTGGCCTCGGCGCCCGCTCCGCCCGGCCGGGTTCGCCTGCAAACCAAGGAGCTGGAAAACGACTCGACCCTGACCTGGGAGGCCTCGCCCGGCAGCGCCTCCTACGAAGTCCTCTGGCGCGACACCGCCAGCCCGGAATGGGAGCACGCCCAGCCGGTGGGAAACGTAACCCGCGTCACGCTGCCGATGTCGAAGGATAATGTGATCTTCGCCGTCCGCGCCGTCGACGGCGCCGGGCATCGCAGCCTGGCGGTGGTGCCCCAGCCTGAAAGATGAGAGAGTAATAGCTGCAACTGCCGATCTATAAGTAAACACCGGAGCCGATTGTGGCACGAAGCCGAGAAATGACGCTGAGCCTGCCGCCCTTTACCCGCGCGGTCACCTGGCTGCTTGCGATTAATACCGCCGTCTTCCTGCTGCTTGAACTCTTCGGCATGACCCTGATCGACGTTGCCCGCTGGGTGCGCGACAACCTGGCGCTCGTACCTCAGGACGTTGTCCACGGATCGCTCTGGCAGCTGGTGACCTACAGCTTCCTGCATTTCGAATTCTGGCACTGGTTCGGCAACATGCTGGGCATCTGGATGTTTGGCTCCGCCTTCGAGGGCGCTTGGGGCACGCGCCGCTTTCTGGAACTCTATTTCTTCGGCGTGATCGGCGCGGCCTTGACCACCACCGTGCTCTCCTACTCCCACGTGCTGGGCAATCCCACGATACCCACGGTGGGCGCGTCGGGTGGGGTGTTCGCCATCCTGATCGCCTTCGGAATCGTTTTCGGCGAGAACGAAATCCTGATGATTCCGTTCCCCTTCTCGCTCAAGGCCAAATATTTCGTCGCCATCCTGATCGTCGTCACTCTGGCCTTCGCCATCCAGGGTGGCGGCAATGTCGCCTATGTCGCTCACCTGGGCGGACTGTTCTTCGGATACATCTACGTAAAGTTCGTGCCTCGCGGCGGCATTCCCCGCCTGGGCATGTCAGAGCGCTACTTCGGACTGCGCAATAACTACTACCGCTGGAAGCGCCGCCGCGCCGCCCGCAAGTTCGAGGTCTACATGCGCAAACACAACCGCACCGTGGAATTTGACGAGCAGGGAAATTACATTCCGCCCGAGGAAGAAAAGAAAAACGGCGGCTCAAAATCCGGCTGGGTCAACTAGGGTCCCGAAAAACTCGGAAACCCCCGTCACAATTCTCTGCACCACCTCGTCCCGCACCGCCTTTCCCTTAAATCCCAAATCATGCCCCGCTCCATCCACCCGCAATAATTCCGTCTTCGCCGGAATCATCTTGAGTGCCGTTTCCATCTCCTCGATCGACCCAAAAGGATCGCGCGTACCGTGCACGAACAGAGCCGGCGTGCGCAATTCGGGCAAATGCTGCACCCGCAGCTGCGCCGGCTTGCGCGGCGGGTGCAGGGGATACGAAAGCAGCAGCAGCCCGCTCACCAGATCAGGTTCCTCTGCACACAGCATCGTGGCCTGCCGCCCGCCGTAAGAGTGCCCGCCCAAAAACATCCGCGCGCAGCCCAGTTTCCGCAAAGCCGCAACTGCGTTCCTGAGGCCCTCACGATCGCGCTCAGCCTCCCCCGGCCGCGGCGGACCATAAGGCCGGTTCTGCCGAAACGGAAGATCGCAACGCAGCACGGTAAAGCCTGTGCCGGCGAACGCCCCGGCCACAGCGATCAAGAGGGAAGAATTGGAATTTGATCCCGCGCCGTGGGCCAGCACCAGCCCATCGCCGCCAGGCTTCTCGACGATGAAGAAATCCGCGAACCGGCGGGTCGAGCGCTGCATCGCCAAAGCCCTGGAAAGCAACCGTCATACAAAACCAACTGAGAACTGCGAACTCAGAAACTGCCAACTGGGTTTTTAGAAACTCGACTTTGCGAAATCGAACCGGGTCAGGTGAAGACCGGTTTCGGCGCTCAGCGAAAACCGTTTGCGCTAGGGCGCTCTTCCGCTCTCCGCCGCATTTTGGACTTCGAAATTCCCCGCTCCTCCTCCGCCGTCACCAGGTGCAGCCGCATGAAGTTGGTCGAACCGGACGCCATCTGCGTTCCCGCCACCACTCCCAGCACGTCGCCCACCTTGACCCGGCCCCGGCGCAACAATTCCTGCTCCGCCGCCAGCAGCATTTCCTCCGAGGTCAGCGCCTGGTCGCGCACCACCGGCTGCACCCCCCACAACAGGTTCAGGCGATTGCACACCGGCAGGGTGCGGCAGAAGGCGTAGATTTCCGCCAGCGGACGGTATTTCGAAATCAGAAGCGCGGTGTTTCCACTCTCGGTGAACACCGCAATCGCGCCCATGTGAAGATCTTCGGCGGCGTGCGCGATGGATTCGCAAATCGTCTCCGCAATCGACAGCCGGCGCTGCTGGCGGCGTCGCGGCGAGGTGAATTCCGCCATATTGCTTTCCGCCTCCACCACGATCCGCGCCATCATGGCCACGGTTTCGCGCGGGTAGTGACCGGTGGCGGTCTCCGCCGACAGCATGACCGCATCGGTGCCGTCGAATACGGCGTTGGCCACGTCGCTGGCCTCGGCCCGCGTGGGACGCGGATTCTCGATCATGGACTCCAGCATCTGGGTGGCGATGATCACCGGCTTGCGCCAGTCCGCCGCGCGCCGGATCACGTATTTCTGAATCACCGGAACTTTCTCCGCCGGCATCTCCACGCCCAGGTCGCCGCGCGCCACCATCACGCCGTCCGCCGCTTCGAAGATTTCCTCCAGCCGCTTCAGCGCCTGCGGCTTTTCCAGCTTGGCAATCACCGGAACATCCCGTCCCCGCACCGAGATGATCTCCTTCACGCTGCGCACATCCGCCGCCGAGCGCACGAACGACAAGGCCACCATGTCCACGCCATGCTTGAGCCCAAACTCAAGATCGGCGCGGTCTTTGGCGGTCAGCGCGGGAATCGAGAGCGCCGCCCCCGGCAGGTTGATGCCCTGATGCTCGCCCAGCAGGCCGCCATTGACCACTTCACACTCCACGTCCGTGCCCCGCACCTGCCTCACCCGCAGTTCGATCAGGCCGTCGGAGAGCAGAATGCGCGAGCCCGCCCGCACTTCCTGCGCCAGCCCCTGAAACGTGGTCGAGATCAGGACCGGAGTGCCGGCGACGTCGCGAGGCGTAATCGTGACCAGCGATCCCGTCTTGAGCATCACCGGCTCGTGGTCTTTGAGCCGCCCGGTGCGTATTTTGGGGCCTTGCAGGTCCTGCAGAATGCAGATGGTGCGGTTTTCCTGTTTGGCCGCGCGCCGCAGCCGGGCGATATTACGGGCGTGCTCGGGATGGGTGCCGTGGGAAAAATTCAGCCGGGCCACGTCCATGCCCAGCCGCATCATTTCGCGCAGCATGGACTCGGTGTTGCACGAAGGACCGATGGTGCAAATAATCTTGGCGCGGCGAGCGGCCGCGAGGGCCAGCTCCGCCGACAAGTCTCCCGAAACAAGATCCGGCTTCCCTGGTTTCAAAGTCTCCAACTATTGTAAATGGTAGCAGCGAGCGTCCGTCTGGTAAGCAACCGCGCGAGTCTGTCGCGACCAAGTAAAGCGCTACGGTTTCCTCAAATGCGCGTTCGACTCGATCAGCTCGATGCCCAGGCGCGCCCGCGGGAACAGCATGGCATTGAACTCCGCGCCCACCAGCACCACCAGCGAGATCATGTACATCCACACCAGCAGCGCGATGCCCACGCCCAGCGAACCGTAGAGAATGCTGTAGTCGGCATAGCGCTGCAGATACCAGCCAAACAGGGTGGTCGCGAAAAACCACAGCGCCGAGGCCAGCGTCGCGCCCGGCAACACGCTATGCCAGGGCTGGGTGCGCGGGACGGCGTTGTGGTAAATCAGCGCCATCACCGCGATGCTGGTCAGTCCGGCGATCAGCCAGCGGATGGCGGTCCACATCAACAGGATGAACGGTCCAAACTCGTGCCCCAGCTGGAACAGAATCTGGGTTTCAATGCGGTTGCCGAAAGCCACCAGGATGGTGGAGAAGGTCAGCGGGATGCCGGCCAGAATGACCAGCGAGAATGCGATCAGCCGCTCTTTCACCAGCCCCCAGCTCTTGGGCAGCTCATAACAGCGGCGAAAACCTTCCATCCAGGAAATCATGACGCCCGACCCGGTCCACAGCGTGATCAGCGAAGCCGTGATCAGCACCCCCACCGAACGCTGGGTGGTGCCTCTCAGATAGGCCAGCGCGGTGGCGCTTCCCGCGGGAAGAATCTTGCCCAGCGCGTCGGAAATCTCGCGCAGGTAAGCTTCGGTGCTGCGCGAAGTGGCCAGCACCGATCCGATCAGCAGCAGGGTGGGGAAAAAAGTAAGGATGGAGGAATAGGCCGCGGCTTTGGCGGTGGCGAACGCGTCATGCTGAAACGCGCGCCAGAAGGCGAGGCGAAGCAGGCGACTGAAACGCAACATGAATGGCCCCAGAGTATTGTGCCGGGGCAACGCATGCAACTGCGAAGTGCTGCTACGTTCCTGATCGTGCAATCGTTCTGGGTTAGCGTGCATGGGGGCTCTATGACGCGAACTCAAGGACGCGGAATTGTACAATGTAAACCGTGAAGGCAGAAGGGGCGGACCAGCCGCCCCCTGCTTCCGGAATCTTACTCAGCCGTCAGTTCCTCGGTTTCGCCTTCCGTACGCATCAGCTCGAGCGCGCGCTCGGCTTCCTCGTAGGCCTGCGAAACCTCTTCCTGGACCTTGGCCGCGGCTTCTTCCATCTCTGGCGAGAGCCGCACGTTGCGGTAGTACTCCATGCCGGTGCCGGCAGGGATCAACCGTCCCACGATGACGTTTTCCTTCAGTCCTCGCAGGTGGTCGACCGCGCCCTGAATAGATGCCTCGGTCAGGACTCGGGTGGTCTCCTGGAACGACGCCGCCGAAATGAACGAGTCGGTCGAGAGCGAAGCCTTGGTGATACCCAGGAGCAGCGGCCGGCCGGTTGCCGGACGTCCACCCTGTGCAATCACGCGCTCGTTCTCTTCCGCAAAGCGGAACTTGTCGATCTGCTGTTCCAGCAGGAACTGCGTATCGCCCACGTCTTCCACCTTGCGCCAGCGCATCATCTGGCGAACGATCACTTCGATGTGCTTGTCCGAGATGTTCACGCCCTGCAGCCGGTACACTTCCTGGATTTCGTTCACCAGGTACGACTGCAGCTCTTTTTCTCCCAGCACAGCGAGAATGTCGTGCGGGTTCAGCGGACCGTCCATCAGCGGTTCGCCCGCCTTGACCCGTTCGCCTTCCTGCACGTTGATGTGAACCCCGCGCGGTACCGAGTATTCCTTTTCGGTGCCGTTGTCGGCGACCACATACATCTTGCGCTGTCCCTTGGAGACTTCGCCGAACTTCACCGTGCCATCGATTTCGCTGATGACCGCGGTTTCATGCGGCTTGCGCGCTTCGAACAATTCGACCACGCGGGGCAGACCACCGGTGATGTCTTTCGTCTTGGTGGTCTCGCGCGGGATCTTGGCCAGCACATCGCCCGGATGAGCGGTGTCGCCGTCCTGCACCATGAGGTGAGCGCGTGAGGGCATGAGGTAGCGCTTGCTGGTCTTGCCCTTGATCACGATGGCCGGCTGGCGCTTCTCGTCGGGCGAATCCGCCACCACGTGTCGCGACAATCCGGTCACTTCGTCCACTTCTTCGTGCAGCGTGACCCCTTCCTGCAGGTCCTTGAACTGAATGGTGCCGCCGATTTCGGTCAGGATCGAGAAGGTGTAAGGATCCCACTCGACCATGACCTGTCCGAGTGCGACCTGATCGCCTTCGTTGACCTTCAACTTGGCGCCGTACACGACCGCATAGCGCTCGCGTTCGCGGCCCTTGTCGTCGACCACCGCAATCGAGCCCTGGCGGTTCATCACCACCAGATCGCCCGACTTGGCTTTGACCGTCTGCAGTCCGATGAAGCGCACGATGCCGTTGCTCTTGGCATCAAGCCGCGACTGCTCGGACACTCGCGACGCCGTACCACCGATGTGGAAGGTACGCATCGTGAGCTGGGTTCCCGGTTCGCCGATGGACTGCGCCGCGATGACTCCCGTGGCTTCGCCCAGTTCGACCAGCCGGCCCGACGCCAGGTTGCGTCCGTAGCACATCACGCAGACTCCGCGTTTCGATTCGCAAGTCAGCACCGAGCGGATTTTCACCCGTTCGATACCGGCCGCCTGAATCGCGCTGGCCAGGTCTTCGGTGATCTCGTTGTTGATGTCGACGATCACGCCGCCGTCGTAGTCTTTGATCTTCTCGAGCGATACGCGGCCCACAATGCGGTCGCGCAAGCGGCTCGATGATCTCGCCGGCTTCGACGATTCCAGCCACGTAGATGCCGTCGACGGTGCCGCAATCGTATTCGCTGATGATTACGTCCTGCGCCACGTCAACCAGACGCCGCGTCAGATAGCCTGAATCGGCCGTCTTCAGCGCCGTGTCGGCCAGACCCTTGCGGGCGCCGTGAGTCGAGATGAAGTACTCGAGCACGGTCAGCCCTTCACGGAAGTTGGCCGTGATCGGGGTCTCGATAATTTCGCCCGACGGCTTGGCCATCAGTCCGCGCATGCCGGAGAGCTGGCGAATCTGCTGTTTCGATCCGCGAGCGCCGGAGTCGGCCATGACGTAAATCGGATTCAGCGCGCCTTCTTTATCGCGCTGCTGCATCTGCCCGAACATCTCGTCTGCGACCTTTTCCGTAATCGCCGACCAGATTTCGATGACCTTGTTGTAGCGTTCGCCGTTGGTGATGGCTCCGTCCAGGTACTGCTGCTGCACGGCCACTCCCAGCTTCTCGGCGTCTTTCACCAGCGTCTTCTTGTTGTCCGGGATGACCATGTCGTCGATGCCGATGGACAATCCCGCCTTGGTTGCGTAGCGGAATCCGAGGTCTTTCACCTCGTCCAGCATCTTGACCGTGACTTCCAGTCCGAAGCGCAGGTAGCAGTACGTCACCAGCTGTCCGATACCTTTCTTCTTCAGCAAGCCGTTGATGAACGGCATGCCTTCGGGAAGGTGATCGTTCAGGATGGCGCGTCCAACGGTTGTGTTCAGGAATCCGCGGTCCGAATTCACCGGCTCGGTGTGGATGATTTCCTGATCGTCGTAGGCGGTCATCAGGTCGATGACTTCGCCGGTGTAACGCAACCGGATCGGAGTCAGCGTTTCGACCGCGCCGGCTTCGAGCGCCAGCAGCACTTCTTCGATGTTGGCGAAAGGCGCGGCCTTCACCCTTGGCGCCCGGCTTGCCCTTGGTCAGGTAGTAAATGCCCAGCACCATGTCCTGCGTCGGCACCGTAATCGGCTGGCCCGAAGCGGGAGACAGGATGTTGTGCGATGACAGCATCAGCACGCTGGCTTCAACCTGCGCTTCCGGAGACAGCGGAATGTGGACCGCCATCTGGTCGCCGTCGAAGTCGGCGTTGAACGCCGTGCACACCAGCGGGTGAATCTTGATTGCTTTACCTTCCACCAGCACCGGCTCGAAAGCCTGAATGCCCAGCCGGTGAAGGGTAGGAGCGCGGTTGAGCATCACCGGATGGTCTTTAATGACCTCTTCCAGGATGTCCCAAACGATCGGTTCCTGCTGCTCCACCATTTCCTTGGCCTGCTTGATGGTGGTGCAGTGTCCAGTCTGTTCCAGCCGGTGATAGATGAACGGCTTGAACAATTCCAGAGCCATCTTCTTCGGCAAGCCGCACTGGTGCAGCTTGAGTTCGGGACCGACCACGATGACTGAACGTCCCGAGTAATCGACGCGCTTGCCCAGCAGGTTCTGGCGGAAGCGTCCCTGCTTGCCCTTGAGCGTATCGGACAGCGACTTCAGCGGACGGTTGTTGGCGCCACGCAGCACGCGGCCACGGCGTCCGTTGTCGAACAGCGCGTCTACAGCTTCCTGCAGCATGCGCTTTTCGTTGCGCACGATGACTTCGGGAGCGTGCAGGTCCATCAGCTTCTTCAACCGATTGTTGCGGTTGATGACGCGGCGATACAGGTCGTTCAAGTCGGAGGTGGCGAAGCGGCCGCCGTCCAGTGGAACCAGGGGACGCAGCTCCGGCGGAATGACCGGGATCACATCCAGAATCATCCAGTTCGGTTTGTTGCCGCTCTTGCGGAACGCCTCGACCACTTTCAGGCGCTTGGCATACTTGAGCCGCTTCTGCAGCGAGCTCTCATGCTTCATCTTCTCGCGCAGTTCGCCCGACAGGCCTTCCACTTCCACCCGCTTCAGCAGTTCCTTGATGGCCTCGGCGCCCATCATGGCCTTGAAGCCCGCGGGACGGTACTGCTGGTCCAGTTCGCGGTACTTGGCTTCGTCCTTGATGACTTCGTGATCTTTTACCGGCGCATCTCCAGGCTCGACCACCACGTAAGCCTCGAAATACAGAACCGATTCCAGATCGCGCAACGAGATGTCGAGCAGGTGCCCGATGCGGCTGGGCAGTCCCTTGAAGAACCACACGTGCGAGCAGGGAGAAGCCAGCTCGATGTGGCCCAGGCGCTCGCGCCGTACTTTCGAGAGCGTCACTTCCACGCCGCACTTGTCGCAGATCACTCCGCGATGCTTCATGCGCTTGTATTTGCCGCACAAACACTCCCAGTCGGTTACCGGACCGAAAATGCGCGCGCAAAACAGGCCATCACGCTCCGGCTTGAACGTCCGGTAGTTGATGGTTTCGGGCTTGGTCACCTCGCCATGCGACCAGCTCCGGATTTTTTCCGGAGAGGCCAGGCTGATGCGGATAGCGTCAAAATCAGCGATCGGGTTTGCCATGTCAAACGGGCTAGAACGGTACAAGGTGGTCCTCCGCTTTCCCGCGGTCGTACGCCGCCGCTAGCGGCTCCCGAAACCAGTGTCGAGTTTCCGGTGTCCAGTTTCCTGTCTGGTCCGAATCCCCTTCACGTCTCTCGGCCTGCCGGACGGGGAGCAACTTCCCGCAGGCTCACTTTTCAAAACTTGTTTCTAAAATCTGCAGCGCCGCCAGCTCTCATCGCTTTCACTGAAAGCTGAGAGCTGACGGCTGATAGCTTTCTTAGTCCGCTGCCGCGCTCAAAACCGGCTTCTTCTCCCCGGCCTTGATCAGCTCCACATCGAGACAGAGCGACTGCAACTCGCGGATCAGCACGTTGAACGATTCCGGCACGCCCGGCTCCATGGCCGCTTCGCCCTTGACGATGGCCTCGTAAATCTTGGTGCGGCCGTAAACGTCGTCGGACTTCGCGGTCAGAAGCTCCTGCAGGATGAACGCCGCGCCGTAGGCTTCGAGAGCCCAAACTTCCATTTCTCCGAAGCGCTGGCCGCCGAACTGCGCTTTGCCACCCAACGGCTGCTGGGTGATCAGCGAGTACGGTCCGATCGAACGCGCGTGAATCTTGTCGTCCACCAGGTGCGAAAGTTTCAGCATGTAGATGTAGCCGACGGTGACCGGCTGCTCGAACTTGTCGCCGGTCATGCCGTCGTACAAGTAGGTCTTGCCCGATTCCGGCAAGCCCGATTGCTTGAGCAGCGCCTTGATCTCGCCTTCGCGCGATCCGTCGAACACCGGCGATCCCATGTACACGCCCTTGGTCAGCGTCGGAGCCACCGCCATCAACTCCTCATCGCTGAGATCGGCAATGGTGTCGGCCAGGGTCGTGTCCTTGAACAGCGCTTTCAGCTCGCGCCGGATCGCTTCTTCTTTCGTGTTCTCCGTCAGCATCGCCGTGATCTTCGTGCCCAGCTCGTGACCGGCCCATCCCAGGTGGGTTTCGAGAATCTGGCCCACGTTCATACGGGAAGGAACGCCCAGCGGGTTGAGCACGATTTCCATCGGCGTGCCGTCTTCGAGGTAAGGCATGTCCTCGTCGGGCAGGATGCGGGCAATCACGCCTTTGTTGCCGTGACGGCCGGCCATCTTGTCGCCCACGCTCAGCTTGCGCTTCATGGCGATATAAACCTTCACCAGCTTGATCACGCCCGGCGGCAGTTCATCGCCCTTGGTCAGCTTGTCTTTCTTCTCGTTGACGATCTTCTTCAGCACGTCGATCTGGCGCGAGGTCATTTCCTCGATCTCGTCGATCTGCTCATTCACCCGCGGATCTTTATCGGCGTACTTGATACGCTTCAGGTTGCGGGTCGAGATGCGCTCGATGGTGTCGCGATCGAGTACGGTGTCCTTGGTCAGCAGGCGCTTGTTGGTGCGCTCGTCGTGCAGATCGGCCTGGACTTCCTTGCCGCCCAGAATGTTCTCCAGGCGCTTCAGGCGCTCGTCGGTCAAAATCCGTATCTCGTCCGAAAGGTTCTTTTCCAGCTTCGCGATCTGCGTGCCTTCGATGAACTTGGCGCGCTCGTCTTTTTCCTGACCTTTGCGGGAGAAGATCTTCACATCCACGATCACGCCTTCAATTCCCGGCGGACAGTAGAGCGAAGCGTCGCGCACGTCGCCGGCCTTTTCGCCGAAGATGGCGCGCAGCAGTTTTTCTTCCGGCGTGAGCTGGGTCTCGCCCTTGGGCGTGACTTTGCCCACCAGAATGTCGCCCTGCTTGATCGAAGCCCCGATGCGAATCACGCCGGCTTCATCCAGATTGCGCAACATCGATTCCGAGACGTTGGGAATGTCGCGCGTAACTTCTTCCGGACCCAGCTTGGTGTCGCGCGCTTCGATCTCGTACTCCTCGATGTGCACCGAAGTGTAGTAATCCTCTTTCACCAGCTTTTCCGAAACCAGGATTGCGTCTTCGAAGTTGTAGCCGCGCCACGGCATGAATGCCACCAGGACGTTTCGTCCCAGCGCCAGCTCGCCATGATCGGTGCAGGGACCGTCGGCGATGACTTGTCCCTTCGTCACCCGCTGCCCCTTCAGCACAATCGGCTTCTGGTTGATGCAGGTGTTCTGGTTCGACCGCTTGAACTTGGTGAGCTGATAAATGTCGCTGCCCACCTCGCGCGAAAGCTGTCCGGGATGATGCTCGCCTTCGACGCGCACGATGATGCGTTCGGAATCGACCGAGTCGATGATCCCGTTACGCTTGGCCAGAATCACAGCTCCGGAATCGCGAGCGGTAACGCCTTCCATTCCGGTGCCGACAATCGGCGCTTCTGCACGCAGCAACGGCACCGACTGGCGCTGCATGTTAGCGCCCATCAGAGCACGGTTGGCGTCGTCGTGTTCGAGGAATGGCACCAGCGATGCCGCCACCGACACCAGCTGCTTCGGACTGACGTCGATGTAATCGACTTCGTCGCGGCTGACCAGCACGAAGTTGCCGGCCTTGCGGGCATTCACCAGATCGCCCACGATGCGGCCCTTGTCGTCCAGTTCAACGTTCGCCTGGGCAATGGTGTGGCGGTCTTCTTCCCACGCCGAAAGATAGAAGGAGAACGGTTCGAGTTCGGCCGCCCGTTTCTTCTTCTCTTTCAACTCGGCATTCAGCTTTTCAGCTTCATGCTTCTCCATGTGGTCGCCGACTTTGCGATCGCTGTCGCCAGCATTGACGATGCTCACGTAGTCGAGCACGCGTCCACTCTTGACTCGCCGGTAAGGCGACTCGATAAAGCCGTAGTCGTTGATCCGCGCATAGCAGCTCAGCGACGAAATCAGACCGATGTTCGGACCTTCAGGCGTTTCAATCGGGCAGATACGTCCGTAGTGCGTCGGGTGCACGTCACGGACTTCGAAGCCAGCGCGTTCCCGTGACAGACCGCCCGGCCCAAGGGCCGAGAGACGGCGCTTGTGCGTGATCTCCGACAGCGGGTTGGTCTGGTCCATGAACTGCGACAGCTGCGACGATCCGAAGAATTCGCGGATGGCAGCCATCACCGGCTTGGCGTTGACCAGGTCGTGCGGCATGGCCGTCGACATTTCCTGGTAGACCGACATTTTCTCCTTGATCGCCCGTTCCATGCGCACCAGTCCGATGCGGAACTGGTTTTCGAGCAGTTCGCCCACGGCGCGCACCCGGCGGTTGCCCAGGTGATCGATGTCGTCCACCGTGCCAATGTTCTTGCGCAGCTTCAGCAGGTAACGGATGGTGCCGTAGAAATCTTCCGGCTCGAGCGTGCGATTGTCGAGCTTCGACTCGTCCTGGTTCTCGAACAGCTTGATGTTGAACTTCAGCCGGCCTACCCGCGAAAAGTCGTACTTGCGGGGATCGAAGAACATACCGTGGAACAAAGCGGTCGCCGTGTCCAGCGTCGGCGGATCGCCCGGCCGCAGCTTGCGGTAAATTTCGATCAGCGCCTCTTGCGGCGTCTTCACCGCATCACGCTTCAGGGTCTGGCAGATGACCGTGCCCACATCGTCGCGCTCGGGGAAGAACAAGTTGAGCTCGACTACGCCGGACTCGAGAATCTTCGCCACCTTATCGGGGGTCAGCTCGGAATTGGCTTCAAGCAGAACTTCGCCGGTGGTGGTGTCGACCACATCGCTCGCCACCCAGGCGCCTTCGAGGTCTGAAACGTCAATCTCGATCTCGCTGATCTTTGCCTTCTGAATTTCCTTCAGCGTGACCGCATTGATCTTGCGTCCCGAGTGCGCGATTTCCTCGCCGGATTTCGACTTGATGCTGTGGGCCAGCTTCATGCCCAGCAGGTTGGTCGCCTTCTCGCTCGAGGGATCAAGCGTCCAGTAAAGCTTGTTGTCGCGGATGACCAGCCGGTCAACCGTGTAGAACGTCCGCAAAATATCTTCTCCGGAACGCAGGCCCAGGGCGCGCAGAAAAATCGTGCCCAGGAATTTGCGCTTGCGGTCGATGCGAACGTAGAGAACGTTTTTCTGGTCGTATTCGAATTCCACCCAAGATCCGCGGTAAGGAATGATCTTGCCCAGGAAGTAAGTCCGGTTGTTGGCGGTCTCGAAAAACACGCCGGGCGAACGGTGCAACTGGCTGACAATCACACGCTCGGTGCCGTTCACGATGAACGTACCGTTTTCGGTCATCAAAGGCACGTCGCCGAAAAATACTTCCTGTTCCTTGATGTCGCGGATGGAGCGGTTCCCGGTCTCGGCATCCTTCTCGAAAATGGTCAGCCGCATGGTGACCTTGAGCGGCGCCGAGTAAGTCATGCCGCGCTCCTCGCACTCGCTCACGTCATACTTGAGCTGCAGTCCGACCGGGTCGCCGCACTTGTTGCAGAAATCCGGAGTGTTCGCGTTGTAGGTGCCGCACTTCGAGCACAGCACATCGCCGGGATGAAACGGGTCGGTGATAACGGTCGAGCCGCAGTTCTTGCACGTGGTGCGCAAGTGATGCAGTCCCTTCAAGTGGCCGCACTTGCACTCCCAGTTGCCGATGGCGAAGTCCACAAACTCCAGCTGCGACACGTTGCGAAAGTCGCTGATCGGGAACACCGACTGAAACACGGCCTGCAGGCCGGCGTCATCGCGCTCGCTGGGCAACCGGTCCATCTGCAGGAAGCGTTCGTAGGAACGCTTCTGAACCTCGATCAGGTTCGGAATCTGGATGGTGGCTGGAATTTTTGAAAAATCAAATCGGGTACGATAGGCGTTGTTCTTCGACATTCAGAGGCTCCAAACTTTCAAGCGCAGCCTTGGGCTGCGAAAGGCACATGCGTGGTGACGGGATTTCGGTCCCGTCCGGGCAGGTCAGCGTTGAAACGACCCGCTAATGTACGGTCACCGCGCGAGCACGCTGCAGACACGAATACGCCCTCGGGGGCATAGTTCCCCGTGGGCGCCAGTTGCAGCGCATTGCGTCAGTTGAATTTTTTCTTTCCGCGCCAGTTCTCAGGCCTGTTTCCGTTCCGCCGTTAGCGAAACAGTTTGCCAACTCTTGTGCGACTCAGCTCCGCTTCCCCGGATCGTTGGAGTGGAGAGTCGCCTTACCCGTGAAGTGGGAAGCAGACGATATATAGATGCTACCATCGCCTCCCAGGGTTCACCAGCAAAAATTGTCGTCTAAAAGCCGTTTCGGAACAGCCCGCCCCCGTGTCATCGCAACCCCGCCCCCATTGTCATCCTGAGCGGAGTGGCAGCTTCGCAAAGCGAAGCCGCCACGCAGTCGAAGGACCTGCTGTTCCCTGCAGCACCACCGGCTGGCCGCCGTTACTTAACTTCGACGGTCGCCCCGGCCTCGGTAAACTTCTTCTTGATGGTCTCAGCTTCGTCCTTGTTGACGCCCTCTTTAATGGTCTTGGGAGCGCCATCCACCAGGTCCTTGGCTTCTTTCAAGCCCAGGCTGGTGACTTCACGGACGGCCTTGATAACATTGATCTTATTGGCCCCAACCGCGGTCAGAACCACGGCAAATTCGGTCTTTTCCTCGGCCGGCGCTGCGCCTGCCGCGGCTCCGCCGCCGGCCACCATCACCGGGGCTGCTGCCGCTGCCGAAACGCCCAGCTTCTCTTCCAGCCGCTTCACTAAAGCCGCCGCGTCCAACAGCGACAAGCCTACGATTTGATCCTCTAACTGCTGCAGATCCGCCATTTGTCTAGTCTCCTCGAATTTTCGGTCTATCTATTTCCGTCAATCGCCAGCCGGGTTTCCAGTGCGCTCAGCCTTATAACGCCGTGCCAGACAACACGGCAGTCAGGAACCGCGCAACCCCCGCTTTTGATACCCTTCCGGACTCGTGTGGCTCGGGCGCCCTCGCCCGCGTTCTCGCATGCCACCAGAAATCGTGCCCCTTGAACCGCCAGTCGCGGGCGACCTCGCCCGCGCAACCCAGGCCTACGCTTCCTTGAACTTGCCCTTCTCCACGCCCTGGTTGATCACCACCGCCAGGTCCTTGCCCACGGCATTCATCACCGTAACCAGGCGCTGCGCCGGAGCGTTCATCAGGAACAGCAGCTTGGAGTAAATCTCTTCTTTGGACGGCATGGTGGCCAGCGCCTGAATCTCTTTGATCGAGATCACGCGGCCTTCGACCACGCCTGCCTTGAAGGTGAATTCCGGATTGTCCTTGGCGTACTTCGAAATCGCCTTGGCCAGCGCCACCGGATCGCCCTTGGTGTAGGCCAGCGAGGTCACCCCGGAAAGCTCGCTGAGCGCGCCTTCCGCCGCCGTTCCCTTGGCGGCCAGCTTGGCCAGGGTGTTCTTCACCACCCGGTATTTGGCTCCAGAACTGCGCAACGTCTTGCGCAATTCGTAATCCTGCGCCACCGTCAGTTTGCTGTAGGTCGCGATAATCAGGCTGGAAACGTTCTTCAGCTCCGCTCCCAGCTTCTCTACCTGCTCGATCTTCTTTGCTCTGCTAACCGCCATGATTCAATCCCTCTTAAATGTCCTGATGTCTTGTCATCCTGAGGCGACAGCTCGATCGTCGCCTCAGGATCTGGGCGGCCTGCGATGAGCGCTCGACCGCAACGCGGTCGAAATAAGCGCGACCATCGCGTTCAGGCCGCTTCCTTACTAAGCCTTCGCCGCCGCTTCCACCTGGGCCGTATCAATCGAAATCCCCGGCCCCATGGTCGAACTCAGATAGCAGCCCTTGATGTATTTGCCCTTGGCCACCGTCGGCTTGGCTTTGATCACGCTGCTGATCACCACCGTAGCGTTCTCCACCAGCTTGTCGGGCGTAAACGAAATCTTGCCCACCGGCACATGCACCAGCGCGGTCTTGTCGGTGCGAAACTCGACTTTGCCGGCCTTGACTTCCTGCACCGCCTTGGCCACGTCGAAGGTCACGGTGCCGGTCTTCGGATTCGGCATCAGGCCCTTGGGCCCGAGGACTTTGCCCAGCCGTCCGACGGATTTCATCACGTCCGGCGTGGCGATCAGCGCGTCGAAGTCGGTCCAGTTCTCTTTGTTGATCTTCTCGACCATCTCTTCGCCGCCAACGTAGTCCGCGCCCGCCTGCTCCGCTTCTTTAATCTTGTCGCCGCTGGCGATCACCAGGACTTTCTTGGACTTTCCCAGCCCGTGCGGCAGAACGACCGTTCCGCGCACCATCTGGTCGGCATGCTTGGGATCCACACCCAGCCGCATGGTGATTTCTACCGTCTCGTCAAACTTGGTGTATTTGACCTTCTGCAGCAAAGGCACCGCGTCTTTAAGCTGATACGGTCGCGCTTCCACCGCCGCGCGCGCCTTGGTAATGTTCTTGCCTGCTTTTCTCATTAGTTCTTCCTGTCTCCCACCGCCGAGCATTGTTCCGCTGAACCGTAGTGATTGTCGACAATTTGGCAATTGCTGTCGATTGAGTAATTGGCGTAACTCGACAGTCCAAGCCGCGAGCGTGTTCAATTGCTCAATCTACCGAACTTCACAACCTACCCGACCACTTCAATGCCCATCGAGCGCGCCGTTCCGCGCACGCTCTTCATAGCGGATTCGACCGACGCCGCATTCAAGTCCGGCATCTTCTGCCGCGCAATTTCTTCCACCTGCTTGGCCGTAACTTTGCCGACTTTGTCTTTGTTCGGCGCGCCCGATCCCTTGGCGATTCCCGCCGCGCGCTTGAGCAGGATCGAAGCCGGCGGCGTCTTGGTGATAAAGGTAAACGAACGATCGCTGTAAACCGTTACCACCACCGGGATAATCAGCCCTTCCAGTTCCTTCGCCCCGGTGCGGGCGTTGAACTGTTTGCAGAACTCCATGATATTGATCTGCGCCTGCCCCAGCGCCGGTCCTACCGGAGGCGCCGGCGTCGCCTTGCCCGCCGCGATCTGAAGCTTTACCGATCCTGTCGCTTTTTTTGCCATCTCGACTCTCTCTCAGAAACCTGGAAAATTGAGAAATTGAGAAATTGAGTAATTGGAAATCTCAACTACCGCCTTCTCAAAAATTACTCAATTACCAAATTCGCAATTACTCAATCTACGCCACCTTCTCCACCTGATTAAACTCGAGCTCCACCGGCGTCGACCGCCCGAAGATCGTGACCATCACTTTCAGGGTCTCGCGGTCTTCGTTGACGTCGTCCACAACCCCGGCAAAGCTGGCAAACGGACCCTCGGTGACCCGCACGGTCTCGCCCTTTTCAAACTTGACCTTGAGCTTGGGCTTGTCCTTGGCCTCGCCCACGCGATAGACGATGTGCTGCACTTCTTCTTCGGAGAGCGGCGTGGGCTGCTGTCCGGTGCCGACAAATCCCGTGACCCGCGGCGTGGACTTCACCACGTGCCAGACGTGGTCGTCCATGTCCATTTCGACCAGCACGTAGCCGGGATAGAACATGCGCTCGACGGTGTACTTCTTGCCGTTGCGCACTTCGGTGACGGCTTCGGTCGGGATCAGCACTTTGCCGATCTTGTCCTGCAGTCCGAAGGCCTGGACCCGCGACTCCAGCGATTCCTTCACCTTGCGCTCAAATCCCGAATAGGAGTGGATGATGTACCACTTCATGTTGGGATTGCGTGGCGGCTCGACCGGCCCGGCGGCTTCGGCTGAGATATTTTCTCCGCCCGCTCCGGCCTCGTTTTTTTCTTCGTCCTGCATAGATTCCGCACTCGTCGGCTGCAACACTTCGGTTCCTTCCTGAGACTCAGTGCTGCTTGAAATAGCGGAACACCGAGTCAATACCGTGCCCGATCACCAGATCGATCACCCAGAAATACGCCGCAAACAGGAAAACCGTGACGATGACCACCACCGTCGTGGCCTGCACTTCCTTGAACGAGGGCGCGGTCACCTTCTTCATCTCGGTGCGCACGTCGTTGTAGAAGACCTTGACCCGCTCCGGCCAGGACTTGATGCGGTCGCCGAAACTATCGCCCGCGGCTGTGATCGATTTCCCATCTTCTTCGTCTCGATTCCCATCACGTCCTTGTCATCCCTCAAACTCTGGCAGGGGCGGAGGGATTCGAACCCCCAAGTTCGGTTTTGGAGACCGACAGTTTAACCGTTGAGCTTACGCCCCTGTGTGATTCTCCATTAGGCGAATTGACGCTGATCGACAGATCCTCGCACAGATCGCTCAGGATTACGCCAGCAGACTCCCGCTACGCTCACGCCCGCTAAGCGACTTACTTCACTTCCTTGTGCGGCGTGTGCTTGCGGCAGACGCGGCAGAACTTCTTCAGCTCCAGGCGCTCGGTCATCGTCTTCCGGTTCTTGGTGGTCGAATAGTTCCGCTCTTTGCAATCGCCGCACTGCAAGGTAATGATCTCTCGGGGCATAAACACAGCTCCTAGCTTCTAGCTCAAACCCATCTGAGAACTGAGAACCAGAAACTGATCACTGGTCTTCTCACGTTCTCAGTGCTTTGTATTCAGTTCCCAGTACTCAGTTCAGCTGTCTTACTGAATAATCTCGCTGATGGTTCCAGCGCCCACCGTGTGCCCGCCTTCGCGGATGGCAAAGCGCAAGCCCTTTTCCATCGCCACCGGCGTGATCAGCTCAATCACCAGCTGCACGTTGTCGCCCGGCATCACCATCTCGGTCGCCGCCGGCAACTCCGCCACTCCGGTCACATCCGTCGTCCGCAAGTAGAACTGCGGCCGGTAGCCTTTGAAGAACGGCGTGTGCCGCCCGCCTTCTTCTTTCGTCAGGATGTAAACCTCCGCCTTGAACTTGGTGTGCGGCGTGATCGATCCCGCCCTTGGCCAGCACCATGCCGCGCTCCACATCTTCTTTCGCGATGCCGCGCAGCAGCAGGCCCGCATTGTCGCCCGCCAGGCCTTCGTCCAGCTGCTTCTTGAACATTTCGACGCCCGGTCACCACCGTCTTGCGGGTGTCGCGGAAGCCCACGATTTCCACTTCCTCGCCGACCTTCACCTTGCCGCGCTCGATTCGTCCCGTCACCACCGTGCCCCGGCCCGAGATCGAGAAGATATCTTCAATCGGCATCAGGAACGGCTTGTCCAGTTCGCGCGCCGGTTGCGGCACGCTCTTGTCCACCGCCGCCATCAGCTCGTCAATCTGCTTCTCCCACTTGGCTTCCCCGTTCAATGCGCCCAGCGCCGACAGCCGCACCACCGGCACATCGTCGCCCGGAAACTGATAGCTCTTCAGCAACTCGCGCACTTCGAGTTCGACCAGGTCGAGCAGTTCGGGATCATCCACCGCATCGCACTTGTTCAGCGCCACCACGATGTAAGGCACGCCCACCTGCCGCGCCAACAGCACGTGCTCGCGCGTCTGCGGCATCGGGCCGTCAGTCGCGGCCACCACCAGAATCGCGCCATCCATCTGGGCCGCGCCCGTGATCATGTTCTTGATGTAATCGGCGTGGCCCGGGCAATCGACGTGCGCATAATGCCGGTTCGCCGTCTCATATTCCACGTGCGCCGTGGCAATGGTGATGCCGCGCGCCTTCTCTTCCGGCGCGTTATCAATCGAGTCAAACGACCGGAACTGGATCTTCGGGTTGTGCTTGGACAACACCTTGGTGATGGCCGCCGTCAACGTGGTCTTGCCATGGTCAATGTGACCAATCGTCCCTACGTTGCAGTGCGGCTTATTACGCTCAAATTTCTCTTTCGCCATATCTCGCTCGCTGTTTCCTTCCGTCAGTAATAGCGATAAAGCTGCTGAAACTTTGTCCGCAGCCCGGGCTCTACTTCTTCCACTCGCGACAAGTAGAACTCCCGCATCTGCGCCTGGTCGGAAACCGTCAGCGCCTGGTACAACTTCTGCGCTCCCAGTTTCGCCAGCGTGTCATCCACTTTTTCCAATACGCCTCTGGCCAGTATCACTTCCAGATCGCGTATCCGGGCGCCGCTCCGGCGCACCCGCTTGAGGAACTGTCTCGACTCTTTCCGGGCCCAGTGCGCGATTGATCGCGCCCTTCAGTTCCTCGAACTCTTTTTCTTTCTCAACCCTTATGACAGTTGGCTGAAAGCTCACCATCACGCGCACCCTGCGTCAGAAAACTCTGGAGCGGGAGACGGGAATCGAACCCGCGACCAACAGCTTGGAAGGCTGTGACTCTACCACTGAGTTACTCCCGCTAAAACCAGCCATCAGCTATCAGCCGTCAGCCCTCAGCTAAATCCCTGGCCTCCGGCCGCCGATTTCCATTCGCTCAACAAATCTTGCACAAACTCAAATCTGGAGCCGATGACCAGGATTGAACTGGTGACCTCTCCCTTACCAAGGGAGTGCTCTACCAACTGAGCTACATCGGCTTACAGCAGCCGTCAGCTGTCAGCCGTCAGCCCTCGGCTAAATCCTGCGCCGGCGGCTCCTGCTGTCTGCTCCGTTTCGCTCTCGCGGTCCGGATGCATCACATCGTGGCGCCGCAGCCAGGTCTTCAGCGCGAACATGGCCAGAACCGCCAGCGTGGCGAAGCGCAATTTCGGATCGCTCAAAGTCGCCCACGACAGCGCCCCCAAAACCACGAAGGCGGCCAGCGCCATGTAGAGACGATTCATTTCAAGTCTCTGGTGCACAGGGAAGGATTCGAACCTTCGTACCTCCGAGGAGGGGCAGATTTACAGTCTGCTGGCTTTAACCACTCACCCACCTGTGCAGAACTGCAGAACAGTTCGGCCTTACCTGCTGATCCGGCATTCCTCGCAGACCTGCACGCTCACGGAAGATCGTTCAGACGGAGTCTTCGATACGAAACCACGGATTCGAAGACCACGGATTCGAAACCACCGAAAAGTGAAGAACAGAAAAGCGCGCGAATATGCCCTCGCACGCAAACACCACACTTGGAAAATTCCCTTATGGAGTGCCGTTGGAAAAATCTGTCAGCCGCCGCCCGCGCCGCGCTTCTTGCCTTCGCGTATCCTGCCTTCCGGAACCAATGCTGGAGCTGGCGAAGGGATTTGAACCCCTGACCCTCTGATTACAAATCAGATGCTCTACCAACTGAGCTACGCCAGCAGGTCTTGGATCGGGCCTCTCCCTTTTGGGGACAAGACACCCTCTGATCCCTTCCTGATGTCCGGGACAATTCTAAAAGTTACCATAACGGCATTTTGCGTGCAAGCGGGGCGCGTTTGGGTACTGGCTGAATTTGTCCCCTTTCTCCTTCAGCGATGACGTCATGCTGAGCTTGCGAAGCATCTGGCGTGGAGCTCATATGAAAGTAAAGGAGTAATCGCGCAGCTGCGCGCAGATCCTTCGGGACTGAAGTCCCTCAGGATGACGCCACTTCGAGGTCGCACTTGAATCCACCACAGCAGATTCCTCGCGCGATGCCGCCGCGCTTCGGAATGACAAATTCTATGGCAAAGTCAACGTCAAAGGCGGCGGACGAGGGTGTCCGCCCCACACCACACAGATCGAAACTGTGGGAGACTGTAGCCATGCCCAAGCGCAATCTTCGCATCATCAAGCGCGTCAAAAATGTTCCGGTCATCGGAATCTGCGAGAACTGCCAGGTGCAGTTTCAGGCGGAGCATCAACCGGCGGGCCAGCGGTCACGGGCGCAGGCGGTGATCCAGCAGCAGTTCAACGCGCACAAGTGCCCGCCTGATGGGACGACTCCAGCCAGCATAAGTAAAGATGGCTGAAATCACGGCGCGGCAATCGGGAAACACTCTTGAGCCTGTTCCATCCGGTTGTTAATGGTTCTGGTCCGGCCGAGCTTTCTGAGGTCTGGGCTCCGGCCTTGCGGGATGCGCTTTGTCCGGCGCCGCGGGTTTCGGCGGAGGAGCCGGTCGAGTCGATCCCGGTTGAGTGGGGCGCGCCGGCCGGGTTTGACCGGGTTGCCCAGGTTGGCCATAAACCGGGCGATTCGGCTTTGGCGGTTGCGCCGGCGGACGATTTGGGGTCCCGGGCCGGGGCGGTTGCACCGGACGAACCGGAGTGACGGGGCGGGGCGGTTGCACGGGTGGCCGATTGCCAGCGGGAGGCGTTCCCGGGCGGACGTAACCCGGCCGATTGCCCGGTCCGTACGGTGGACGGTTGTAGCCGGGACGGTTAGTAGGAGGATGGGGCGGACGATAATTTCGCGGGCGATAGCGCCAGTCGCCGCCATAACCCGGACGATTGGCCCACACAATCGGGCGGGGACGATACCAGGGGCGCGGCGGCCGGTAAGGACTCGGCCAGCCAACCCAGACACCGTGGTTGTAGTAGGCGCGGCGCGATCCCCAGTTCCATCCCCAGCCGCCCCATCCCCAGGGCCGGTTATCCACCAGCAACGCCGCGATGCCGATCCCCACGCCGAAACTGATCAGCGACGCCACCACCACCGCATTCGTGCTGGGCGCGTAGTAAACCACCGTGGGATCGTATTGCGGCACATAAACCACTTGAGGATTGGCGGGTTGAATTACATAAATCGTCTGCCCTGCGGGTTGTTGCACCAGCACTTGCTGCTGTGAGGTGCTGCGCAACGATCCCGCCGCGTAGGCCTGGGCCCGCAAGCGCTGAATCGAGGCCGAGACCGCTCCCTGGTCCGCCGAAAACGCCTGCCCGATGGCGGCATAGTCGTCAATATGCTGCGCCATCATCTCGAGCACTTGCGGAAAATTCACCAGCGCGATGAATGCGGGATCGAATCCCTGCTGCTGGGCCGCGTCGGTGAGCGCCGGGCCGGTCAGTCCCTGATTGTCCTGCAGCCAATTCTCGACATCCAGAATTTCCTGGGGATTGGTCGAGGCGGTCGTGATCTGGGCCAGCAGGGAATCCGGATAGAGCGCAACCGGGGCCAGCAACTGGTCCAGTTCCTGCGGGGTGGGTAGCGCGGTCTGCGCCGCGAGGAAGGGACCGAAGTCCGGTGAAACCAGCAGGGAGATCAACAGCAGGATGGCGGTGAAACTAGATTTTTGTCGCATCGAAATCCCCCGCAACCGAAGGTCAGGGCGAATCGAAGGCGATTATAGCAGCAGGCGATCGCAGCACCAGCGGCTGCGTTGACTTGCCTCTCCACGCCACCTAACATGGCAGCCGCCATTTTTCTTTGCATCTGCCAGGATTGAGCGCGGCCCATGAAACGACGAACTTTTATCAGCTCTTTGGCAGCCGCCGCATTCGCGGGCGCGGTCGGCGCTCTGCCCGCCTTCGCCGCTCTGCCGAAAATGAAGATCACGCGGGTGAGGGCCTACTTGCCGCCCAATCCGAATCCGCTGTTCAATCAGAGCGATGTGGTGGTCACCATCGAGACCGACGCCGGGGTCACCGGCATTGGCGAAGGCGGATCGAAAGACACGCTGTCCCAATCCGCGGGCCGATTGATCGGCCGCGATCCGCAATATATCGAGATGCTCTGGCAGGACATGAACCGGGCGTTCTTTTATCCCGCGGGCCGCGAGAAAACTCACGCCATCGGCGCGCTCGATCTTGCCTTGTGGGACATCAAAGGAAAAGTCCAGGGCCTGCCGGTGCACGAAGTGCTGGGCGGCATGGTGCGAAATTATTGCGAGTGCTACAACACCGCCGGCATTATTTCGGGCATCACTCCGGGCATGAGCATCAAGGAACGCGCCCACGCCACCATCGAAGCCGGCTATCGAGCCTTCCGCTTCGGCGCGGTCGACACTCCGGCCAACACCACCTATAACACGCGGGAACGCCTTACCCATCTGCGCGACGAGTGCACCCAGGCCAGAGACGGAGTCGGCAAAGACGGCGACTGGGTCATCGATTTCCACCAGCGTTTCGATCTCTCCGACGCCATTCTTGGCTGCAACCTGATCGAGGACCTGGCGCCGTTCTTCGTCGAAGACCCGGTGCGCACGGAAGCCTTCCTGCAGGACATTCCCATCCTGCGCAAGAAGGTGAACGTTCCGCTGGCGGCGGGCGAAGAGTGGGGCAACCGTTGGGACTTCAACAAGCTGGTGGAAGACCACGACATTGATTTTGTCCGCGCCACCCTGCCCAACGTCGGCGGCATTACCGAGATGATGAAGATTGCCGCCATCTGCGAAACTCATTTTGTAGGAATTGTTCCGCACTTCACCGGGCCCATCGCCACCGCGGCCCTAGTCAACAGCCTGGGAACTTTTTCGGGGCCGGTGTTGATGGAGTACAACTACGAAGGACGCACATTACCCCACCTGCCCGTGTGCCTCGACTTCAAGAACGGGAAACTCTATCCCAATGAGCGGCCTGGCCTGGGGGTTGAACTGGATTTCAAACAACTGACGAAGATTGCTGAAATCACCGAACCGGTCACGGCCCGCGCTCAGACCTACTTCCGTCCGGATGGGTCGATTACCAACTGGTAGCTCTCGTGGATTTACTTCCAGTTGTCAGTTGATGGTTCTCAGTTCTCAGTTATTTCTTGAGGGCCGCGATCTGCTGGACCAGGGTGTCGATTTCTTCCGTTGTCAGTTTGCCGGCGTACTTGGGCATGCGGTGTTTGCCGTCGGTGATGATGGTGCGCAGGTCGGCAGCAGGCTTGTCCGAAAACAGCGATGGCCCGCCGAAGTGGCGGCCTTCAGCGGTCTTGCCGTGACACTTCGCACAGTCTTTCTGGTAGACCGGATTCGCCGTCAGGCTCTGGCCGGACGGCGGATTTTGCGCGGCGACGGCCAACGATAGAGAAAACGCGGCCAAGGCGAGCTCGAATATTTTCATGGTAAGCCTCGTCGGGAGATGAGGATTCGGCAGCGCATCGAGTTATGCGCCACCGAATCCTTCGTGTTACTGGTCTCCGCCCGGCCCTGCCGCACTGTCCTGCTTGGCCTGCGCCTCGGCCTGGTCGGCGGCTGCTTCTTGCTCGGTCAGGTCCTTGGCTGCGTCAGTATCCGGCGGCGGAACCGGTACGTCGGAAGCCGTCGTGCCGGTGTCCGGGGCCTTCGGCAATCCGCCGGTGCCCTGCTTTTGCGCCAGGTCCTTCATGCCGTCGTCCAATTGTTCCTCGAAATGATTGTGCATGTCCTGCAAATCTTCCACGGAAACCGCGATCTGCTGGCCCGCGCCGCAGTCACCCTTCTTGCTGGCTGAGACACTGGCGGTGACTTTCTGGGAGGCATCGGGAGTGTCGGTGAGCCGGGTGATGACGTCGCCCGCGGTGAGGTCGCATTCCTGTCCATTGGACAGGACAGAAATATCGCTGGAGACGATGAAGGTGCGCCGAGCGGGATCGAGCGCCGGCGGCACTTCACTACTCGTGGGTTGGGGAGCCTGTCCCGATCGTATGAATCGGCCTGGCCGCCCGAGGACTGTTGCTGCTCCGCTGCCAGTTGCGCCTTCACCTCTTCCGCGATCGCCTGTTTCACTTCCGGAGTGAGGGTCACCGGCTCGGAGTTCGCCGCCTGCCCTCCTCCGCCGTCCCCGTAATCGGGCTGCGACTGATTGTATTGCGCTGCTGCGTCGGCCCTGGCTTCAGCCCGGGCGTCGTAAGCGGCCTGCAGATTCGCCGCGATCAGGTAATCGGTAAGCCAGAACGCCGCCGACGGATACACCGAGTAGGGCGCGAAATATCCGCCGTAGTAGCCATACCAGGGTCCCCAGCCCCAGCCCCCAATTCCCACTCCCCAATACACCGGCGCGCCCCACGGACGATATGCCCATCCGTAAAAGGCCGGGTGGTACCAGTAGCCAGGGTAGTAGCCATAATAGTGACGGCCGCCGTAGTAGTAACCGCGATAGATGCCGACGCGATAGACCCCGTGGTTATAGTAAGTGCGCGAATAAAAGGAACGGCCGCCGCGCGTGATGTAGGCCCGCTGCACGTAGCCGCGGCCACCGCCCCTGGCCACGATCCGCACTCCAGCTCGTTCGGTCACGATGGTGCGACCGCCGCGCAGATTGTTTTGAATCCGCATTCCGTTGCGGTTGATGGTGCGAATCTGCCCGTTTGGCCGAAAGCTGGCCGACCCACCGCCCCGCAGAGTTACCGTGCGCCCGGGGGCGCGGCGGCTGTTCATGCCTCCGCGATTATTCGCGGTGTATCCGCCGCGGTTGCCGGAGGGAGTTCGACCTTGATCGGCGACGTTTCCGCCGCGATTGCCGGAATTGTTTCGGTTGTAGCCCGGCGAGTTTCCGCCGCGGTTGTCACGCGTGCTCTCAGACCGATTGCCGGGGTTCGCGGAACGATTGGTTTGCCGGCCCGTGTTGCCGCCGTCCCGAGCGCCCGCGGGGGCTCTTTGGACGTGCGAGTTCTCGCGACTGGGACCCGATGCGCGGCTGGGAGCGCCTTCGTGGCCCTGGCCACCGGAGCGGCCCGCATTGCCCTCGTGCTCACCCTGCCCTCTTGATTCCTGTCCATGTTGTCCCCACGCCAGCCCCGAAATCGCCAGGGATGCCAGAACCAAGATCGACGTGCGCAGAACGTTGCGGCTACCGGTGCACAAATCCATTACAACCTCCAGATTTCTTCCTCATCATGCTAACTTCGGCAGAAAGGGTGTCAATGTTACGTCGGTTCCGCGCCGTCACGGATGCTTGACGGGACCCCGTAATGTTTAAACCCGGGTCTATGCGGGTAGTTGCGCTTACACCAACCGTCCTGGGTTGAAGGGCGTAATGGCTCTGGAAATTGACGAACGCGGAACGCCGGTTGGATGCGAAAACTCTGGACGGGTTGACAGTGACGGTGGTTGCAAACCGACCGTCAGGCTGCGATTTCTCAATTCGCTTGGCACCGGGCTTGGCTTCCCCGGCGAGGTGCATTTCGTCGTTATGTGTCAAAGGAACTTGACATTAAGTAAATAATAAATTACATTGTGTCTCTAAAATTAGACACAATAGAGAGGTTTACTATGTCGTTTCGCGAAAAGAGCGCCTGGATCTCGCTGGTATCGATGGCGGTCATTTATGGCTCCTACTTCTGGTCGGTCATGCATGCCGGGCCAAAAGCCGGCGGTTTCCGCTTCGGCGGTTTGCTGCAGACGATCATCGCGCTGGTGTTTGTGCAAGTGGTGTTGACCGTTGCGGTGGCCATCTTCTCGCCCAGGGAAGCGAAGGCGCCGCGCGACGAGCGCGACAAGCTGATCGAGCTGCGGGCCATGCGCTTCGCCTATGCCGGGCTGGCGACGGGCATTGCGTGCGCCTGCTTCTTCGGCGCATTCGATCCCCCCATCCTGTTCGGCACCAATGCCCTGCTGTTCATTCTGGTGACGGCCGAGATCATGCGTTCGGCGTGCCAGATCGTGCAATACCGGCGGGGAGCCTGACATGGGAATCATTCGCAACGAAATCAGACGCCTGCGCTTCGAGCAAGGGGAGATGACGCAACAGCAGTTGGCGGAAAAAATTCACCTCACCCGCCAGACCGTGAACGCCATCGAACAGGGAAAGTACTCGCCGTCGCTCGAAGCGGCGTTCCGAATCTCCGCCGTGTTCGGCAAACCGCTGGAGAGCGTATTCCACTATTCCGAGGAGTGAAGGAGCGGGCGTCCGGCGGAGAAGAGTTCGTAACAGAGATTCAGGTAGTCACGCCAAACGCGGGCTTTAGCGTGCCGGGTGCTGTTATAAAAGCTATGGCACTCCCGAACGGGCCAATGAGTGTGATCGTGATTTTGCGCCAAGCGTTAGCCGCCCAGCTAGAATATCCCCCGTGACCAGAGAACGCTGGGCTCAGACAGGGATCACGGTCCAATTCCTCATAGTAGTAAGGACGCTGGGGGAGTTCTTCCGGCTCAGGCACGTGCTTGGTCCGAGCTTCTCGGCCACAGTCGCTGCGCCGTATATTGGTGGCGCCTTAATCGCTGCTTGTTTCTGTTGGGCGGGCGTTACCCTGTACTTCTTCCGACGCTACACGCTGTCCGCCTGGATCGCGCTGGCAGCCGTAGTCATTCTGCTGGTGTACAAAGTGGCTGTAATTGGCTGGTGATGGCGGCTCGCTCTGAGGCTTGAGTCGAACGTCGAGCAAACTGTGCCGGGCGCCCCTCGATAAGAGCGGCGAGGCGCAAAGACGCACCCAAAGCCCAACGGCCAACCAACTATGGGTTTTCAAGTCGAAGTAAGAGAACTCGATCGCATCATTGTCGTGGATGTTGTGGGCAGGCTCACGTTGAGTGACAGCCGCACGCAACTGCGCGACCTGGTCCACGTCTTCATCGGCAGCGGCCGCAA
This sequence comes from Terriglobia bacterium, assembly GCA_963734455.1. Classification (GTDB taxonomy): domain Bacteria; phylum Acidobacteriota; class Terriglobia; order Terriglobales; family Acidobacteriaceae; genus JAIQFF01. Next base: position 76,174 of record CAVTHC010000013.1, on the reverse strand, counting down.
GAAGTTCCTAATCAGTCTCGCCGGCTTGGATTTCGTCGACAGCGATGGCTTGGGCGAACTGACCCGTTGCTATAGCATCGTCAGGCAAGCGGGCGGCGAGATGAAGCTTGTCCATGTCCGCAAGAAAGTGCAAGCGCTTCTTGAGATGACCCGGCTAAACAACCTCTTCGAAATCTACGACGAGGAGCATGCTGCTCTGCAAGCATTCCGGGAACAAGCTTAGTCATTCTTGGTCGAGTGCCCCAAAAGCCGGCCTTGGCGGCAAGGCTGAAGCCGTGCCCTTTCACCAGAGTCGCTCAACCCAAACCCTACGCCACTCCCTCAACAATCGAATCTCCGGCCGCCGTGGGAATGATGCGCGAAAGTTTCCATCCCGACGCTTCCAACAATTTGCGGAATTCTGGCTCAGTGCGTTCGCGTCCGCTGGGGAAAATCAGCATTTGCAAATCCAGAAATTTTCCGGGAGAGAAGTCGTTGCCCGGCTGAATCACCCAATCTACCACCAACAACTTTCCGCCGGGATTTACGCCCTGGCGGCAGGCTTTTAGAATTTTGACGCAGGCATCATCCGGCCAATCATGAATGATGTGTTTCAAAATGTAGACATCGGCGCCGGCAGGGACCGAAGAGAACATATCGCCGGAGGCCAGCGTACACCGGTCCATATATGGCTTGAGGGCACCTGTTTTAGCTCCCTCCAGCACATGGGGCACCTCGTAGAGGGTGCCTTTCAAGTGCGGATTCCGCCCGAGCAGCGTGGCCAGCAGAAGGCCGCGGCCGCCGGCGATATCGACGATGTTTTGTACGCCGGCAAAGTCGTAGGCATCGGCCACAGCGGGGCCATCAATGCTGGAGAGCGCGGTCATGGCATCGTCAAAAATCCGCGATTCCTCGGGATTGTGCTTCAGATACTCGAAGACGGTCATGCCGTAAATCTCGTCGAGTGCCTGCTTTCCGGTGCGCACGCAATACTCCAGCCTGGACCATCCGCGCTCGTGCCATTCCCGGCCGGTCATGATGGCGAGCCCTCGCAGGCTGGGGCGCGCGTTGGTGCGCAGAACAGCCGACATGGGCGTCTGTGAGAATTTCTTGTCCGACTCTTCCGCCAGGACTCCAACGCAAGCGGTGGCGCGCATGAGGCGGTAGAGCGCGTCCGGTTGAGCGCCGGTTTGGGCAGCTAATTCTTCAGTTGATTTCGCCCCGTTTTCGAGCAAGTCAGGGATTCCAAGCTGCGCCAGGCACGACACCGCGCCGGCAACATACGCACCGTTCACGATCTGCAGGATGCCTAAGTGGGCTGGAGGATCTTGGTTCGGTGTAGTCGGGTTCTGAGTCATCAACCGGAACCTCCTTTTTGAATTCAAGAGCGGCGAGATTGTACACCCATCGTGCCTGGTCGCACTTTCTCACGCAGGCCTGATCGGCGGCCTTTAGATAGAGGATGAAGAAGGGCGTCCAGTTCGCAGTTGACGTAATCATGCGAGCACAAGCTTGCGCCGTTTGGTCGCCGCAAACCCGGTCCATGACTGCCATTGGCGATTCTGAAACAGTTAAATCTGAAGATCGTCAGTTCGCCAGCATGTGCATGGCCACGATGGCCAGAACGATTCCGGCCGTCAATGTCATCGCAGCCACAAATGGCATCGACGAATCAGAGTGAATTGCGGCGAACCCCTCCTGCACACCCCGCGGAAGTTCTCTCCTGCTCCGCAGGAATGTGAGACATCCGGTGACGAGCACCGCCAAAGGTAGCGTGATGAGAAGCAGCCACAATGTCCACATTCTCCCCGCGTACCACATGACGATCCGCTGAGCTGTGTACGCCGGTTCGTGCTGGAGTGGCGACAGTTGCCTCACGATAAGCGCACCCATGAAGAGGATGGCAGGGAAGATGAGCAGTGCTTGCGTGGCAGCGATGGCGCGCCTGGTGGTATTCATAAAAGTCCCGACCTCAAACCATAACGGTAATGCGCGGCAAACGATGTTTCAAGCCATAGCTGTCGAAAACAGATGGGATGAGAAGGCCGGTCTCCGGACGGGATGCTGTACGCTCCCAAGTTATCGACGTGCTCGAAGCACAGATAAAAAGGAGACCGGCAATGAAGAAGATTAGCACCGTGGCGGCGAAGCAGATCAGGAATATTTCTGAACCGAAGCTGACGATCGGATTGGACCTGGGCGATCGCTCGAGCTGGTATTGCGTACTGGACGAGAGCGGGCAGATCCTGCTGGAAGCGAAGGTTGCGACCACGCCGAAGGCGCTGCAAGGCGTGTTTGGAGGCATGCCGCGCAGCCGGATCGCACTGGAGACCGGGATGCATTCGCCGTGGGTGAGCCGGTTGCTAAGCGGGTTGGGGCATGAGGTGATCGTGGCCCATGCGCGCAATGTGCGGTTGATTGGAGAGAGCCGAAAGAAGGACGATCGGCTGGATGCGCAGACACTGGCGCGGTTGGCCAGGATCGATCCCCAGTTGTTGTGTCCGGTGAAGCATCGGAGCGCGAAGGCACAGGCGGATCTGACGGTGATCCGGGCGCGAGCCGGGTTGGTGCGTGCGCGAACGGCGCTGGTCAACACGGTACGCGGACTGGCCAAGAGCTACGGGGAGCGGGTGCGCGGGTGCAGTGTGCGCAATATGAATCCGGAGAAAGCCCAGGGGCTGAGTCCGGAACTGCAAACCGCACTGCTGCCGTTGCTGGCAGGAATCGAGTCCCTGAGTGAACAGATCCGGGAGTACAACGAGCGCATCGAGACGCTGGCGCAGCAGAGTTATCCGCAAGTGGCGCAACTGAAGCAGGTGAAGGGGGTGGGCACGCTGATCGCGCTGACCTTCTTACTCACACTGGAAGATGCGCATCGCTTTCGCAAGAGCCGGGACGTGGGCTGCTACCTGGGGCTCCAGCCGGGACGAAGAAACTCGGGCCAGAGCGAGCCGCAGATGCACATCAGCAAGGAAGGCGACCCCTATCTGCGCACGCTGCTGGTGCAGGGAGCGCACCACATCCTGGGGCCGTTTGGAGCGGACAGCGATCTGCGGCGCTGGGGGTTAAAACTGGCCGAGCGCGGCGGCAAGAGTGGAAAGAAACGAGCCATTATTGCCGTGGCGCGAAAGCTGGCCGTCTTGCTGCATCATCTGTGGGTAAGCGGAGAGGTGTACGAACCCTTACGCCCTAGCAAGCAGAGAACGATGCCGGCGGCGGCATAAAACCAAAACACTCTGCGAAAGGAAAAATCAAAAGCCTAAAGCCGAGTTCCGGTGACTGCGTTAATCGCCTGGCCCAGCTTTCATCTGCGAGATGGAACCGAGGTCGATAAACAGGTGGCAGCACCGGCTGAAACGAGAACACCCAACTTGCACCGAGCGAACCAAAGCCGCTCATTGAAGAGTGCGGATGGAAGGGTGGCGACAGTGGCGACTCGGCCGAAAAGAAACAGCGTGACCAACAAATACCAAAACGAATCCCCTTGACTCCGACCGGCCTTCTCATGGAAGGCGTTTACACTCACAACCAGACACCCTCTCCTCGCTCCAGCAGCTCCGACGAAACCAACCTCCTCGCCTCCCGCAACCGGGGTGTCCGGATTTTCCCGCCTCCTATAGCTATCCCCCGCCTTGCGTTGACTTGCTTCTCTACCTTACCTAACATGGCATCCTCGTTATTCTTTCTTTCGTCAGGCGGGACCTGGCCACAACCATGATCGGACAGACGATTTCGCATTACCGCATTGTCGACCGGCTGGGCGGCGGCGGCATGGGTGTGGTTTACAAAGCCGAAGACACGCGGCTGCACCGCTTTGTCGCCCTCAAGTTCCTGCCCGATGAAGTGGCCAAGAACGCGCAGGCGCTCAGCCGCTTTCAGCGCGAGGCGCAGGCGGCTTCCGCGCTTGAACCATCCCAACATCTGCACCATTTACGACATCGGCGAGGAGAACGGCCAGGCGTTCATCGCCATGGAATACCTCGATGGCGTGACCTTGAAGCACATGATCGCCGGGCGTCCCATGGAACTGGACACGCTGCTGGCGCTGGCGATCGAGATTGCCGATGCGCTCGACGCGGCCCATGCCAAGGGCATCATCCATCGCGACATCAAGCCGGCCAACCTTTTCGTCACCGAGCGCGGGCACGCCAAGATTCTGGACTTCGGATTGGCCAAGGTCACGGCGGTAAGCGGCCGCTTGGATGCTGTAGGCGCTTCTCAGGCGACCGCCATGAGCGAAGACCACCTGACCAGCCCCGGGTCGACGATGGGAACGGTCGCCTACATGTCTCCCGAGCAGGCCAAGGGCAAGGAACTCGATGCCCGCAGCGATCTGTTTTCCTTTGGCGCGGTGTTGTATGAGATGTCGACCGGCACGCTGCCTTTCCGCGGCGACACTTCGGCGCTGATCTTCAACGCGATTCTGGAAAAGCTGCCCACGCCTCCCATCCGTCTGAATCCCGATCTGCCGTCCGAGCTGGAGCGCATCATCAGCAAGTCGCTGGAGAAAGACCGCAACCTGCGGTATCAGCATGCCGCCGACATGCGCGTCCGATCTGCAGCGGCTGAAGCGGGACACGGATACGGGGCGAGCGGTGGCGGCCGCCGGTTCCGGGAGCATTGCGGCGGCGCAGGAGCCGCCGGTTTCTGCTTCGGCGGTCGCGCCTATGCCCGGCTCCGGGTCATCGGCTTCCGCCCGGCAGGCGGCGGCCTCGAGTGCGACGGTGCAGGCGGCTCCTGGTGTCGGCGGCCGTGGCGGTCGCCGAGCTTCCCGAAAAGAAGAAGTGGTGGAAGATTGCGCTGCCGGTGGCGGTGCTGCTGATCGCGATTGCCGCTGGATTTTTCTTCTACTCGCGGCGCAGCCAGGCGCTGACCGAGAAAGATTCCATCCTGCTGACTGACTTCGTCAACACGACCGGCGACAGCGTCTTTGACGGGACCCTGAAACAGGCATTGGCGGTGCAGCTGGAACAGTCGCCGTATCTGAATGTTTTGCCGCAATCGCGAATCCAGGAAGCGCTGCGCTTTATGGGACGTTCTCCCGATGAGCGCGTGACCAGCGATGTGGCGCGAGAAATCTGTCTGCGCGAAGGGGTCAAGGCCATGCTGACCGGTTCGATTTCGGGACTGGGCAGCCATTACGTCATTGACCTGAACGCGGTGAACGCGCAAAGCGGCGATTCTCTGGGGCGGGCGCAGGCGGAGGCCGACAGCAAGGAGCAGGTGCTGAAGTCGTTGGATAAAGCGGCGTCCGACCTGCGGCAGAAACTGGGCGAGTCGATCGGGTCGGTGCAGAAGTTCACCACTCCGCTGCAACAGGCGACAACGTCTTCTTTAGAGGCCTTGCAGGCCTTTACCCTGGGACAGGCCGAGCATCAGAAACTCAACGACGAGGGCGCGATTCCGCATTTAAAACGCGCCATTGAGCTCGATCCGAATTTTGCGATGGCGTACGCAACTCTGGGCGTGGTCTACGGCAATCTGTCGCAAGCCAAACTGCAACGCGAAAACCTGACCAAGGCGTTCGATCTGAAAGACCGGGCGAGTGAACGGGAGAAGTTCTACATCTCGGCTCATTATTACAGCGAAGGAACGGGCGACCTGGACAAGAGCATCGCGATCTACGAGCAATGGAAGCAGACGTATCCTCGCGACTCGGTTCCATGGGACAACCTGGCAATCTTGTACTCAGGGACGGGACAGCATGAGAAAGCCCTGGCCAATGCCAGTGAGGCCATGCGCCTCGACCCGAAAGACCGCTTTGCGTATCAGAACCTTACCGGGGCTTACGAGCATCTGGGCCGGTACGACGAAGCCAGGGCCATCCTGGAGCAGTCGTCGGCCCAGAAGCTGAGCACACATTCTGATTCCGGCGACCGCTTTGCGCTGGCATTCCAGCGGGGCGATGAGGCGGGCATGCAGAGCGCCGTGGAGGCGGCCAAAGGCAGCTCCTTTGAACCCGTCATGTTCCTCCTAAAGGGGAACAGCCAGTGCGCAGTTGGGAAGATACAGGATGCGCGGCAAAGTTATTCGCAGGGAGCAACGGTCGCACAAAACGCCGGCATGAAAGAGCTGTCCGCCACCGTGAAAATATTAGACGGCGTTTGCGAGAGTGAAACCGGAAATGCGCCGGCGGCGCGACAGAGGGCGACGGAAGCGCTCGCCCTCGCTGACGACCACGATACCCGGATGGGTGCGGCATTTCTGTTTTCTCGGGCCGGGGACGCCGCCCGATCTCAGAAGCTGATCGAAGAGTTAGCCCGGGAATCCTCGAGCGACACCATGCAAAACATGGTCTGGCTGCCTGTTGCCCGAGCCTCAAACCAGATACATGCGAATCAAGCTGCGCAAGCCGTGTCCTCGCTGGACTTGGCCATGCCTTATGAAATGGGATCGCCGCCCGGCGGAGCCGACTATTTTCCGATGCACGTGCGCGGCGACGCGTATTTGCATTCGGGAGACGGCGCGAAGGCGGCCGCCGAGTATCAGAAGATTCTGGATCATCGCGGCGTCGATCTCACCAGCCCGCTCTATCCGCTGGCGCGGCTGGGTCTGGGAAGGGCTTATGCCCTGCAGGGGGACAAGGCAAAAGCCAAAGCCGCCTATCAGGATTTTTTTGCCGCCTGGAAAGATGCCGACCCCGATGTTCCCGTGCTGAAAGAAGCCAAAGCGGAGTACGCCAAGCTGCAGTGATCGTGTGGGGCGGGCGCCCTCGCCCGCCGCTTTTGAATTTGATTTTCAGTATCAAAAGCAAAACAAGATCAAAGGCAAGACAAGAACAAAGGCAAATCAAGGTCAAAGGCGGCGGGCGAGGGCGCCCGCCCCACACCACACATTTTGCGACCTGATATGATTGTTGCTCCCTGATCGCCGCTGGCCCTGGTCTTGCGGCGGTCGCACTTCATGCGGATACGACGTCGACTCCCCATCCTGTTAGGCGTGGTGCTGGTCATCGCCGCCATCGCCCTGGCCGTCGTCTTGCGCAAGCATGCTCCGCCTGAACCGGCCCGCCTGCTTCCTGGCGCGGACGGCTATTTTTACGTCAATCTGAAGTGGGCGCGCCGGGCCAATATCGCCGGCCAGATCCCGGATGTTCCGCATGAGCCGGAATATCAGCAGTTTATCCAGGCCACCGGGTTCCAGTTCGAGCGCGACCTGGACCAGGCAGCCTTCGCCATCCATTATCCCGTGGTCAAAAAGAATGCCAACCCCGCCACTCCCGCCCCGCCGCGATTTTCGGAAGTGTTTGTCGGCCGGATTGAGGGCGAGCGGTTGCGGGCTTACCTGGGCAAGATCTCGGGGTCGATGGACAACTACCGTTCGGTTGACATTTACAACATTCCCCTCGAAGGCCGTACTTTGCGGGTGGCCGTGCTGGGCTTCGACACGGTGGCGGCGTCGAATCACGACGATCCCCAGGTGATCCGCGGAATCATTGACCGGTCGCGCAAGGTGGCTTCTCCCTTTGGCGGGCCTGCGTTGCTGCGTCGGTACTATAAATATGTTCCGCTGGCGAGCCTGGCCTGGGCCATTTTCAACGTGGATCCGGTGGGCAGCCTGCCCGGCCGGAATGCGCTGTCGTTCCTGTTCACCAAGCCGGCCACGGTGGTGGCGTCCGGGCGCTATCTTGGGCACGTCAATTTCCGGGCGGAAGCCTTTACCGGAAGTCCGGACGAGGCCCGGCAGCTGACGGAAAAGTTGGGGACATTTCTCCAGCTCTTTCACGCGGCCGAGGGGAATGTTTCAACCACGGGCAGCGATCCCGACGTGAAAGCTTTTTTTGACGGATTGAAAGTCCAGCAACATGACAACCGCATGGTGTTGACCGCGTCCATTCCGCCGGGGTTTCTGCGCAAGGCGGTGGCATCGCCGCCGGCAGAGCTGCAGCCGGCGCCTGGGGCGGAGCCTCCTGCAAGCAAAAGCAAAGAACTGCAACCTTGAGCTTCCCTGCGCATCTGTTTTAACGGGATGTAGCTCCGGCATCTTGCCGCCTACATCGGGGCGGGCAGGATGCCCGCCCGACAGCCGGCGAGACGCGGGCGCCACAATTCGAAGAGCCTCTACCCACGTGGGTTGTGGCGATATTGGCTGGGGCGCGGGTGCGGCAGCAGGTACAATAAACTTTGATGTCTACTCTTCCTCTTCCCATAGCGGCCTTTCTGGCGGGACTGGTTTCGTTCCTCTCGCCTTGTGTCCTGCCGCTGGTTCCAGGCTACGTTTCGCTGATTTCGGGGGCCGGCGTGGAGGAATTAAAGACCCAGGAATCCCGTCTTCTGGGCCGGGTGATGCTGAATTCCATCGGCTTCATTCTCGGTTTCAGCGTGGTGTTCATTTCCCTGGGCGCGATCTCGACCGAAGTGGGGCAGTTGCTGGCGCGCTACAAATCGGTGCTGGCGCAGGTGGCGGGTGTGGTCATCATTCTTTTTGGATTGCACCTGACCGGTTTGTTCAAGATCAAGGCGCTCTACACCGACGCGCGGCTGCATGGGGTGAAAGGCGGCAGCACACCCTGGGGAGCATTCCTGATCGGCTTCGCCTTTGCCTTTGGCTGGACGCCCTGCGTAGGCCCGATCCTGGCCGTCATCCTGGGCTTTGCCGCGACCCAGGACTCGGTGGCCAAGGGCATTTTATTGCTGGCGGTTTATTCCATGGGACTGGCGGTGCCCTTCCTGCTGACTTCGCTCGGCATTGAACGTTTTCTCAAGTTCTACAAGCGCTTTCGCATGCACATGCATGCGCTCGAAGTGGCCAGCGGAGGTTTGCTGATCGTGCTGGGCGTGCTGCTGGTGTTTGGGCGCTTCACCATCATCTCGAACTATTTATCGTTCCTGAACCGATTCGCACTTTGATTCGCATTCTCATTCGCGCGGGCAAAGGGAGTATGTCGTGAAACGCGATCCAGTGATCATTATCGTGGTCGCCATGGTGGTGACCGTCATGATTGTGTTCGGCTTTCAGATGGCGCGGCGGAATTCCGGCCAGACCGCCAGCGCGGGCCCCAGCATGACCGGCCAGGCTGCGCCGGACTTCACTCTGCAATCGCTCGACGGGAAAACCGTCCATCTGTCCGATTTCCGCGGCAAGGGCGTGCTGCTGAATTTCTGGGCCACCTGGTGCCAGCCCTGCAAGATCGAGATGCCCTGGTTTGCCGAGTTGCAGAAACAGTACGGCCCGCAGGGATTGCAGATCGTCGGCATTGCCATGGATGACGCCAGTCCGAAGGAGATCGGAGAGTTCGCCCACGACCTGGGCGTGAACTATCCCATCCTGGTGGGTAAAGAAGAAGTGGGAAACGCCTACGGCGGAGTGCAGTTTTTGCCGGCGACCTTCTACATTGGGCGCGATGGCAAAGTGGTGGACAAAGTGTTTGGGCTGAAAGGCCGGGGCGAAATCGAAGATAGTATCAAGAAGGCACTGGCCGAGGGCCAGGCGGTGCAGGTGCAAAAGTAATCTGGCGGGCGAATCCGAATCCTTCTAACATTTTCCCATGTTCATCTTGCGAAAACTCGTGCCCGGTCTGGCCTCGATTGGATTGGTCCTGCTGGCCGGGTTCGCGGCCGGGCAGGAGACCTCCGCTGGTCTTGCGGACAGTCCGGGAAGAAGGACTCCGTCGGTTTCGATGACGCCCTCGCCGGTCGTGACCGTGACCCGCGGGAAGCCGAACCCGGTGAATCTGCGCTTTCACGTGGGCCCCGGTTTCCACGTGAATTCCAACCAGCCCAAGTCGGAATTTCTCATTCCCACCGTGCTCAAGCTGAACGCTCCCACCGATATTGTGATCGGAAGGGTCACATATCCGGCAGGCTCCGAGATGAGTTTCGCGTTCGCGCCTGAGGACAAACTGAGCGTCTATACGGGATCGTTCCCGGTGGTGGTGGACGTGCGCCCGCTGGCCGAGGTGATTCCCGCCAAGTACATGATTCGGGGAGAACTGAAATACCAGGCTTGCGACAATGCGGCCTGCTACCCGCCCAAAAAACTGCCGGTGCAGTTTGAAGTCAAAGTCATCAAAGGCCCGCCGGCGCGCCGCAGGAATCCTGGACAAAGTCCCCACGTTCATTTGTAGGGAGACTGCTGACTCGGGGTCACGGCGGGACAAATCGCCGGATCATCGATTTAATCTAAGCTTGAAAGCGCAAGCGGCCAGAGTACAATCGCTGAGACAAGTTGCAACCCGCACTGACCCGCCAGACACGCATTCGATCTTCTAACGGGACGGGTCAGGCTTCGGAACCCTGCTTCGCTGGCGTGCTTGGAAAAATCAGATGGCGTTTGAGCCTGAGCAGAAACGGCTGGATTCGAGATCGCCGATTGAGGTGTTGCCGCCTGACTTTTTCCGCTCTCCGGCCCCCTCCACAACCTTCTTCGAGAGCGCATCCTGCCCCGAAACTCTGGTTGATTATGTCAGCCAAACCGTGCTCGAGAGTTTGCCCAACGACCTGACCCGAATGATTTACCTGGCGTCACTGCGCGACTGCAACAGCGGCATGTATCTGCATCCCGAGCTCTCGCAGCAGCGGGGAGTGCAAGCCGCGGACGGGGCATTGCGGGCTTGCCATGAGCAGGTTTTTCACCGCCTGCTGACCACGCGATTGGCGGACTACGTGGTCCAGTTGCAGGAGTACATTCGCTTTACCCGGGGCGAAATCCCCACCGTGCTGAAGACCTGGAAATCGCTGCAGGCTTACCGGGCGACCGTCCCGGTGAGCGCGCTCCCCACTTCCACCGAGTTGTACTTCCTGAATGTGGCGATTGCCCTGGAAATCGTGGGCACGGAAGGCGGGCAGTCCTAGTGGGTGGAACCGCCGTTCGGTAGTTGCTCGAAGGGCAGCCAGGCGTTGACCACGCGGCCGATGACCGAAGCCTCGCGCGGCACCTTGAAGCGTCTCACCGGTTGGCGGGAGAGCGGATAGGGCAGCAGGGTCAGTTCCTTCCCCTCGATCTGGCACCAGCAGCAGCTGTGCCCGTCGGTATGCCAGACCAGGTATACCGGACGTTCCCGAATGGTTTTCCAGTCAAATACCTGGACCGCATTCTGCATGACGTCGACTTCAACCAGGGAGCCGGGAGGGATCAACTCGCCCATGGTGTCGTCTTTAAGGCCCACGACGGCGTAACGGTATCGTCTGGGATCGAGGCGCTTGCGCAGGGCGGGCGGCAGGGAGGCCAGTTCTTGCGGATTCAATTTGAGCAGGCTGGTTTCGTGACTGTTGAAGGCGGTGTCGAAGTTGAGTTGGAAACGGAAACTGGATTCCCGCACTTCCGCGGTCTGAAGCCGGGGCAGGCCTGGTTCCGACTGGCCGGCGTACTGCCGCACTTCATTCAAGTCAATTCCGAAGACCAGCAGGAGTTCCTCGAGCGAGACCTTGAGACAGGCGGCCAGGCTGAAGAGCTTGTGGATGCTGGGAACCGACCCGGTTTCTATATCGGCCAGGGTGGAGTGCGAAACATAGAAATCAGCGTTGCCCTTAATGTCGGCAATGGAGCGGCTGATGCGCTCAATGTCGCTGGACTTGACAAACTGCTCTTCGCGCAATTCTCGAATCCATTTACCCGAGTCCATGTGAGTGGCCTGGTTTCCCCGTTTCAACCGGTTGTCCGCGGGTCCATATTAAGGACGCCGCTCCTTCATGTCGCCTTAAAGGCAGAAGGGAAACCTCTCCCAGTCCCTGCCCAGCTTTTCCAATGGAAATAAACAGAACCTGGTATGAGGAGGCGATCCCTTTCAACCACAATCCTCAGCCTGTCATCAATGCCTGCTCCAGGTCCCACTGCCGTTTTTGTCTGATGCGGCTGAGGTGTCCGAGCAGTTCCCCATAGGGTATCTCCACCGTGGGGAGCGACAATGTCCAGCCTGGAAACCACCACTTCAGCCACAAACAGGGTTCGGCGAGCGCTGTGTTCAGGCGCAGCCGAAGGGCGGCATAGATCAAGTCCTCGGCTTCTTTCGCCAGGCTCGGATTCGAGCCCGCCCTGGCCAGTTGGCCCAACTTCATCAGCATGGCGGCATTTTGTCCCACCAGGTTCAGCCAGCGCAGGGCCAGGGAAATGCGCTTTCTCTGGAAAAGCCGGAACTCATGCGGCGGCAGCGACTGGCGCAGGTAGTTTTCTTCGGCGGGATCGAGCAGGGCGCGGAACAATTCGGGGTCGACGGCGTGATTTTTTGCTTCCCAGTCTTCCAGAGTCTTGATCTGGGGCAGTCGGGGGCGAAAAATCGTCCAGACCAGATACAGCGACAAAACACTGGCCAACAGAATTGTTATCGTCGATACCATTTGTCCACGTGCTCGCTCACTTCGTCGTTCCAGTTTGCCAGGTTGTTGCCGGGCAAGCGGTCAATCGGATTGCCGCCCTGGGGACGCAGGAAATAAAAGGCCCAGATCAGGACGCCGAGATTATATGCCGCTGGCCGTAGTAACACAAAAGCTGCGTCAGTCACGACGTGGAGGTGGGCACGAAGCTCGAGCAGGATCAGGTCCAAGGCCGAATACACGCCGAAACCGGCGGCAATTCCGAGAGAATAATGATGCCAGGTCAGCCCCAGGCGAGACATGAGCGCGATCGCAACGATCAGCAAGCACACTTGCAGGAACCGCGCAGAGCGCTCCAATAGAATGATCCATTCCAAAGCCAGGTCCGCTCCGCTGGGGCCCTTGCCCCAAATGAGCAGGGCGAGAGCCAATGCACCCGCAATAACGTCGGCCATCGACAGCGCCCGCAGGAGAAATCTCAAGAACGGATATGGCCGTGCAAAGTCCCCGACCAGTTCAAAAACTACACCCAGGGACAGCAGAACTGCGACGCCTTCACCCGACCAATAGACGCTGGAGTAGCGATCCCCTGGGTGTGGCAGAAAATAGAGAGCAACTCCCGTGCTGGCAGCAGAAGGGTGTAACTAAAAAAGAGGGGAAATCGTCGCTGCCAGTCCACGGCGCACATGACAAGGGCGATTACACACCGCAGGGCCAAGGGCAAGAACCACAGGACGGAGCGTCGACAGGCGGGAAGTTCATGGGCCGCACTGGAAGGCTACTCGCAAACCAGACAGCCCACAAGCAATTTAGATTTTAGGTCGTGGTGCAGTTTGGGCAAAAACAATCCTACCCCCGGTCATTCCGAAGCCAGGTTTATCGGCGAGGAACCGGCTTAGTGCCAGCAGCAAAACAGCAGATTCCTGGCGCGACCATACCGCTTCGGAATGACAATCCTTATGGGGTTTTAAAACCGCACCACTACCAGACCTTAGCTTCCGAGACCTGCAGCTCACTTCCCGCCGCAGTGTCCCGGAGAGCACATGGGTGGCGGAGCTCCGCCGTCGGCAAAAGAAGAGATCGATACGGCGCTTAGAAGCACCAGGGTGGCAATCAGTAAACGGGCCAGCTTTTTCATAGCAAGAATCCTCCGTGGGATAGAACCCAGTAACGACACCCTATTTTTTTTGCCGGAGGAAATTCGAAGTGTTCGAAAAACACGCGATGGAAAATCGGGGATCGTCGGTGTACCGACAAATGAGATTGATTTCTTGAAAGGCCGGGACCAGGGCGCCGATCACGATTCTGCTCTCGTCCCTGCGTGGGATCCGACTTCGGCGAGCACGCCCGGCATGCGATCGGCCGCGGAAAAGGAGGGCTGCCTTCGTCGGTCAACCGACGGACCCCGCCAACTCTCAATCCGGAATGTCCGGAAAAGTATGCTGACTTGCCGGCTCCGTCCGGCTCACCCAACATGCTCTTTACCAAAGACACTCCTCTGCGGGTCCGGGCGGCGGCGACTGCGATTCTGGCGATCGCGGCACTTCTGGTTTTGGTTCCGTGCGTGGTCCTGTTCTTCGCGGTGAATCCGGACTCGGGGGCTCAACATTTACACGTGTTCCGGTTGCCGGTGACGTGCTGGGCGGTCTGGGCGCTGGTCTCGCTTTGGGCGGCCCTGGATTCGTCCCGGCTGTGGCGCGTGCTGGGCCGGCCGGTGGATCCCCTGGGCACGCAAGCGGTGTGGGGCATGTTGCTGGGCGGCTTGAACGTTGGGGCCGCGCTGCTGGTGGTGATGTTGCGGATCTCGCGCTGAAACGGCGGTCCGTCCCATGACGATCGATGCACCAAAAGAGGTAGCACCGGTCCGCGCTAACCGAAGAAGGAGTCGGGCTAGTATCGATGAATGAACGCGACTGCCGCGGTTCGTGGTTTATACCGGATACCTCGCGCAGGGCCCTCGTTTCGCGGGATCGAAACCGGCGAAGAGGCTGCGCCGCGGGCGGGCTGGGGAGCCCGGGTCGAGAGCGCCAGAAATATACTGAGCCAGGACTGGCGCACCATCACTCAGCTCTCTGCCGCCACTCGCCGGCGCTACGGAAGCCATTCGCCCTATTTCATTCCCGCCACTTTTTTCTATCAGCTGCGGACCGGCGTCACGCCCCATGTCTGCCAGCTCGCGGCCTTGAGCGAGAGCACGGGATATCGTTTCGCGGACTGGCTGCGGATTTTTGGTTTTGACCTGCAGCAGATTCCCCGCCTGCAAATGCGGTTGCACCCGGAGCGCACCGTTCTGGTGACTCCGATGGAAGGCCATCTCGAAGAGTTCCCGCGGCGGCCATTCCTGGATTGCGAAGAGGCCTGGAGTTCATCGGGGGGCTGGCCCCAGGGAGAGGGCAGCGGCTGTTCGCGTTTCCTGTTTGTCAAGATCGGGAGCCGGGACGCAGCGGCCTGTCCCGGGCTTGTGCCCGGTAGGGTGGCGCGAGTGGATCGGCACTATGCTCAGCGGGTGCGCGGCATCGACCATGTTTCCCTGGACCGCCTGCTGTGGCTGGTCGAACAGCCCAGCGGGCTGACGTGTTGCCGGCTGCAATGGATTGACGATCAGCAGATCGTGTTGCTGCCCAGCCGTCCGCCCTGGGGGCGCTGGCCGCTCCGCTTGCCCACCGAGGCGCGGATTCTCGGGTTGGTCGATATGGACGTTTTGCCGTGGGGACCGGTGAGGCTGCATCCCAGAACCCGGCCCCCGGAGTTTCCGCCGCTTTCTCCGCCGCGCTACAGAAGAGAAGAGAGAATGAGGTTCTCGGACTTGCTCCGGGTCTCGCGGGGACGCGCCGGTCTGACCTTTCGCGCGGCGCATCGGCTGACTCGATCGGTGGCGCAAATCCTGGGAAACCGGGAGTATGCCATTGCCTTAGGCATGCTGTCCGATTACGAAGCCCTGGGCAGGCTGCCGCGGCATATTGCCAAGATCCTGAGCCTGTGCGCGGTTTACTGCATGGATTTTCGCGAGCTCATGGCGGCGGCGGGAGTGGAGATCGACGATTCCGCGAAACTGCCTCTCCCCGCGCTGGATGGGCCTCTCCATTTTCGCTCGGAATTTCCCAGCGTTGCCGCCGATTCCGAGGATGGCATTGTGACCGGCTACGCCTCCGCGGTTGGCGCTCCGACCGAAGATCACTCAAAGTCAGGCGCGCGGCGCCCGGGCTAGGGGCTGAATCAGCGCGGCGCGCTGGGCAGAGCCGCTGCCGCGCCCGGTTCCGCCGGGGTGGTAACCAGCCGATTGGTTACTTACCAAAGGGACGGATTGAACCCTTCCGTCGTGTGACTCTCGTGTTTTGACGCAGGCCCAGACTGACCCTACGATGATGGCTGCATGGAAGCTCCCCCGCTTCCGGCCATTCTCTCCCAAGAAAAGTTCTGGTTTCGTTAAATCCGCCACAGAGGCGGCATATGGAGGCTGCGCCGGGCAATGAAGAGTGATCACAAGATGAGGTTCTCGCGCCGCGCGAAACGGGAATGCGGCACCCGCGGGTTCAGCCTGCTCGAACTGATGATCGTGATTTGTATCCTCATGATCGTGGGTGGAATCTCATTCATGGCGCTGCAACCCGCGCTGAGGGATGCCAGGGCGAATGCAGCGTTTGAAAATGCGATGATGCCACTGCGGGTGGCCCGCCAGCGCGCCATCTCCGAGCGCAAACAATACATCGTGTGTTTTGGCATCGCCGCTCCGGCGGGCGCGCTCACCCCGATGGGGGCACCCACGGCGCAGAGTATCCAGATATTCCGCTGGGATTCCGGTACCGCGCTTTCCGCCGCGACCCAGGTCACCGCCGTGACTTTGCCCATCGACATTAATTTTCAGACGATCGCCGGGCTGCCCAATACTCCAGCCACGGTGCCGGACGGATTTGGCAGCGGGACGGTGGCGCTCGATTTTGATCAGGGCGTGGCGGGAGCGATCAAGAACCAGGTCATGTTCATGCCCGACGGTTCAGCCCACGACGTTAACGGAAGCCTGAACAGCGGAATCCTGTATGTGGCCCGGAACGGAGACATCTACAGTTCACGCGCGGTCACGATCTACGGAGCGACCGGCAGAATCCGGGGATGGCGCCTGCTGAACAGCGGCGGAGTGGCGAGATGGTTCCAGCAGTGAGGACGACAAGAATGAACGACAACCAAAGACACGAGTCGGCGCGCCACGGGCAGCAGGGATTCGCCCTGCTCGAGACCCTGATTGCCATTGTGGTGCTGATGATCGGACTGCTGGCGGTCCTGGCAACGTTTGCCATGGCGATCGGCAACACTAACTCGGTGCAGCTCGACAGCATCGCCCGCCAGAAAGCGACCGAAGCGCTGGAAAGCATTTTTACGGCACGCCAGACCAGCCAGATCACGTTTGACAAGATCCAGAACGTAGGCAACGGCGGCGGCATATTTGTGCCGGGATTTGCCACCCTCACGGACCCTGGTCCGGACGGTTTGGACGGCACCGCCGACGATGTTCCCTCCGCGATATTGCGTTTGCCGGGGCCGAGTGGAGTGATCGTCAATACTTCCCCGCCGGACGTGCTGGTGAACCTGAGCAATTTCCAGCGGCAGATTCAGATCACGAACATAGCCGGCAACCCGAACGTGCGCCAGATCATTGTCACGGTGCGTTATCCGGTGCCCCAGGGCTGGATGAAGTCGTATCAGGTGCAGGCCTTGATTTCTTCGTTCCGCTAAGAGGAGAGACATGCGATTCACGGAACATAACGCGCGCGGCTTCAGTTTGATGGAATTGGTCGTAGCCATGGCCCTGGGCCTCATCGTTCTGGGGGCCACCGCGCAGTTGTTCAAGGGAGGCATGGACGCGACCATCCTGGTGACCCAGTCGTCCGAGATGCAGCAGAGTGTGCGCTCCACCCTGAACCTGGTGGCCAAGGATGTGAGCATGGCCGGGTCAGGTCTGCCTTCAGGGGGTCTGTCCCTGCCCTATGGCGCCGGGGCGGTGCCTTCGTTCTTCGCCGTGGATCCGACCAAAGCGTGGCTGGCCAACAACACCTACCCCACCGGAGTCATTGGCGGTTCCGCGGTCACCAACTACATGTTTGGCATTATTCCCGGGCCGGGCAACGGCATGGAGCTGGGAGGACCGGCCAACGTCACTGCCACCGGAGCGCCCTCGGACGCGATCACGATCATCTACAGCGACTATGCTTTTCCGCTGAACCAGTACACGGCCACCTTTCCGGCTGCGAACCCGAATGGCGACGTGGTGAATTTTGCGCCCCCGGCGATCCCGCCGGCGGGCTTCCCCGCGATCCAGTCCCCCACGGGAATCCAGGTGGGCGATCTCATTCTGCTGCAGAACACTAGGGGCTACGCAGTCGGTGAAGTTACAGGAATCGCGGCCGGCGCGGCGGGCAGCACCAATATCACATTCGCCAACGGAGACCCGCTGAAGATCAATCAGAGCGGGGCCGCCAAGGGCAACATCAAGTACATCATTCCCGGAGGTAATCCGGTGGCAAACCGGATCTGGGTGATCACCTATTTTGTGGAAGTTCCCGCCGCCGCCACCGGACAGGTGCCTCGGCTCATGCGCCAGGTCAATGGACAGACCCCCTCGCCAGTCGCCGATAACATCATCGGACTGACCGTCACCTATGACGCGTGCGGCGGCGTCGTCGTTGCAGGCTGCGCCTCCGCCCCTAACCCCCTGCTGGCTCCCTACTCCCCCAGTCAGATTACCAAGGTCAACATTCGGGTGATGGGACAGACCATCAACTCTTATGGCAACCGGTCGAGGAGCACGGTGCTGAGCACGTCGGTGAGCACGCGGAGCCTGACATTCAAGGACCGCTACCAATGATCACGATCGAGGAGAGAACGCTTCAGGAGAGTACTACTATGTGCAGGACTAAGGGCCGATCACGGGGATTTACGCTGGTCGCCAGCTTGCTGGTGCTGGCGCTGTTATCCGGTATCGCGATAAGCCTTCTGTTTATGGTCCAGGGCGCGGGCCAGGTTGGGGGCAATGATCTGGAGGCCAACCAGGCGTACTACGGCGCCGAATCCGGCATGGAGCTGCTGACCGCCAACCTGGCGGCGCTGTACCAGCAGTCGCAGTCGCCGACGCCTGCGCAACTCACCGCTCTCGCCAACAATACGCCGACCAACGCGATGATCGCCAACATGAATTATCAGGAGAGCGTCACCTGGATCCCGGATGCCAACGGCAACCCGGCCGCGCACACCAGCATCATCAGTTCCGGACAGAACGCCGGGCTTAGCGCCGAAATTATTCCGCTTACACTTAAGGTGATCGCGACTCGTCCGGGGGGAGCATCGATAAACATGACGCGCGGCGTCGAAGTCGCGCTCATCCCGGTTTTTCAGTTCGGTGTCTTTTCAGACAGCGACCTCAGTTATTTTGCCGGTCCGCCGTTTGCCTTTCAGGGCAGGGTGCATACCAACGGGAATCTCTTTCTGGCGGCCAACAACGGGCCGCTGGTTCTCGATGCCAAGACCACGGCGGTGGGAGAAATCATTCGCGACCGGCTGGCCAACAACTACAGCAATGGCGGCGCATATCAGGGCGATGTTTACGTGCCCAATGCGACCGGGGGCTGCGATCCGCCAAATCCTACCGCTAGTCCGAACTGTCTGAAGTTCACGATTCCGCTGGCCAGCTGGAGTGGCGGAATTCCGCCCGCGGGCACTCAGACCAACGTCGCCACCTGGACCAACACGTCGACCCAAACTTTCAAAAGTTTCATCGGCAACGGCACGTCTCTGGGAATACAGCCCTTGTCGCTCCCCTTCGTACAAGGGGCGGCGGGCGCGGCGCAGCAGATTCAGATTATCCGTAAGCCTCCGGTGGGCGAGTCGCCGACCTCGTCGACGGGTTCGTCGCGCGAGTTTAACAAGGCCAATATCCGCATCCTACTGGCCAGCACCCAGGCCGAGCTGGTTCCGGACCGGCCCGCGTTAATTGGAGACCTGGACAACGTCAACCTGGACAACAACTGCGCCGGTGGCCGGACCGACACGGTTACGGGCGTGGGCGTCACTCCCTGGGCGATGGCCAAGACTGGGCTCGCCTTTGAAACGCACTGGCCGGGTGTGCCGACTGGGGCGTCCCATCCCACCGGGGCTTGCACGCCGGCGAATGGAGTTCCATGGCCGCTGATTGATGGATGGCTACGGGTGGAGTACCAGAATGCCGGCGGGAATTGGGTTGGGGTCACGCGGGAGTGGCTGAAGTTGGGCTTCGCGCGCGGCCTGACCAGCCCGAACACGCTGGGTGGAAACGCAGTGCACCCGAACGCCATTCTGATCTTCCAGGAGTTGGCTGACCGCGATGCGAATGGAAAGCTCACTGCCGCCGATGCTCCGTCGGACAAAACGGTGGTCAACGGCAACTCGCAGTACAGCTGGTATCCCATTAACTTTTACGATCCGCGCGAGGGTTTTCCCCGCGACGTCAATCCTGGCCTGGCGGGGACCCAGTGCTACGTCAACGGAATTATGAACGCGGTCGAACTGGACGTAGGCAACTTGAACCGATGGCTGCTCGGAGCCACCCCGGCCAGCGGACCCAGCGTGAGCTATAGCGGGCAGAACGGCTACCTGGTGTTCTTCTCGGACCGCCGGGGCATGCTGCCTGACCCGAATGGAGCGCCGGTGGCGAATATCGCCAACGGTGAATATGGCTTCGAGGACGTAATCAACTCGGCTTCGCCGACGGGAACGCCGGACGCAGCCCTGGAACCGCAGGGCGGCAACGGCTTTTCACCCGAGGACGTGGACGAAAACAAGGCGCTGGATGTTTGGGGCGCGGCGGATGTGGGCAACGGCATGCGCATCGCCACCGTCGGCAATCCCTTCAAGACCGTCGATTGTCTCAACGGGGGCCGGCAGAATGTCGTGACCGGAGCGCGCCACGTCTTACGCCTGGTCGATGGCAGCCTGGGGAACGTGCCGGTGCGTCCGGACACCGGCCTCGGCGGTTTTACTGTAGCCTCTGAAAATCCGGTTTACGTTTTCGGGGATTACAACTCTAACGCCGGCGATCCCTTCTGGGGAAATCCGACGGGAGCAGCGGACATTAACCACGCGGCAGCCGCCGTGCTCGCCGACGCGGTGACGTTGCAATCCAATCCACCTACTGTCGCCAACCCGGCGGTGGGCTGGTCGGACCTTAACAGCATGATCAATGCGCTGACCTTGACCAACCGCAACGCCAGTCCTACTTACTACCGGCTGGCGATTGCAGGCGGAAAGAACATGAACTTCCCGCAACCCGCCGGCACGGGAGCCGATTTCGGCACCGACGGTGGTGTCCACAATTTCCTGCGCCTGGTCGAAGACTGGGGCGGCGTGACGCTCAGCTATCGGGGTTCTCTGGTCAGCTTGTACTATGCCGAGTACGCCACCGGCACGTTCAAGTGCTGCACCATGGTCTACGGAGCGCCCAACCGCAACTTCTACTTCGACACGGCGTTCCTGGATCCGGCAAAGCTGCCTCCGGGCACGCCCATGTTGCAGGACGTAGTCAACCTGACGTACTGGCAGGACTTCAAACCGTACTAGATAGAGACGAACTGGGCCGGCCCCCTAAAAAGGGCCGGCTTTTTTTTGCGCGCCAAACCCGGCCGGGCTTTGCCCGGCTGGGCGGGTGTGGACACCCGCCCCTACGTGGTTCGTGGTCGAGCTAGGCGGTTCGTTCTTTGGCGGCTTGGCGGGCGGCAGTGCGTTCGTTGAGCGCGAGCATCACTACCCGCAGCATGTCGTCCCAGGGCGCGGGCTTGCCGGTCCAGATCTCGAACTGGCGCGCCGCCTGGTGGACGAACATCTCGATCCCGGGAATGACTTCCGCGCCGCGCTCTTTCGCCATCTTCATCAGCCGGGTTTCCGCGGGATCGTAAATCATGTCGAAAACGTAACGCGCGTTGATCTCATTCTCATTCAATGGAGACTCGCGCGTGTTGCCCATGCCCACCGGAGTGGCGTTGATGATGACGTCGAAAGTGAGCTTCTTCAGGTCGGCGCGTTTGGCGGTCCTGGCCCGCGCCTGGCGGGCCAGCTTCTGCGCCGGGCCGGCGGAGCGATTCAGGATGTACACTTCGGCTCCGCGCTCTTTGAGGCCGAAGACCGCGGCCCGCGCGGCGCCGCCCGCGCCCAGGACCAGGATCTTCGCCTTCTCCAGCGTGATGCGCTGTTCCAGCGGACGCACCACGCCGGCGGCGTCGGTGTTGAATCCGTAAAGCTTTCCATCCTGCGCCCGCACCACGGTGTTGCAGGCGCCGATTTTGGTGGTGTGGGAATCCGTGTTGTCGAGATGCTTGAGGATGGCTTCCTTGTACGGCATGGTGATGGAGAGGCCGTGAATGGGAATATCGCGCACGCAGCTCAGCAGGTCTTTCAGCGTCTTGGCATGCAGCGCCAGGTAGACGCCATTCACATTTTCCCGGCGCAAGCGCCGCATTCATGATGGCGGGCGAAAGCGAATGCGCGACCGGATCGCCGGCGACGCCGTAGATTCTGGTGGCGGCGTCCATCTGCTCGATGCGATACGTGCTGCGCAACTCCTGCGCCGTGACCTGGCCGGGCGCGGTTTTCTCGTCGGGACTGACCGCAGCGAAAGTGAACACGCTTCCCGCCCGCACTCCCAGCAGCCGGCTGATGATGCCTTGCTCGCCCATGCACAGCCCGACCAGAGAATGGCGGTCGCCAAACTTCTCCAGAAATTTCATCATGGTCACGTTGTCGTAAAGCGTCGTGGCCGTGCCGACGATCTTGTAGAAATCGGCGGGGATCTTCACCATTTTTTCCAGGGTGTGTTCCAGATTCTTGGTGGCCCGAAAATCGTGGTAGGAAAGGATCAGGGCCGACTTCCCCCGCAGGCGTTGCACCTGTTCCGGCCTGCACTTGACGGCGCTCTGCAGTTCGATATCGAGCAACTGGCAGCCGGAGGCGGCGGCCTTTCCCAGAATGTCCAGCTGGGCCGCCAGGGAGCCCTTGAACCTTCCCCCGCTGGCGGTACGCCGGCAGGTGGCGATGGCCGTGAGGTGGGGATGGTATTCCATGAAACGCTTGATTCGGGGGAGTGCGAGCGCCGGCCGGGGCAAATAGTCTAACCTGAACTCCAGAAAGGTGTTATCCCGGATGAGCGCCTCTGCCTTGTCCACCAGGGCGGCGGGATCGGAGTCGGTCACGGCCACGCACACCCGGGGCAGGCGCAGGGGCAAGAATCTGGCGACGTAGCTGTTGGGGGCAGCAGTCATGATCGGAGAACGACTGGGGATATTACAGGCGCGTAATTACAGATGCAACAACGGATTATGGCAAATGAATGGCGGCAAACTTTTTAACGTACCCACGATAACACCAGCGTAACCTTGACCGCCCCTTACCCCCTTGTTACTGTGCGACTTGAAAGCCCTTTTATTTGCGTGAGTTAGCGGGAGAAAGCCGGCGGGGGCCCCGGCCTCGATTTTGGAGGTAACATGAAGAAAACAGGACTGTTGCTGGTACTCTGCCTGACCGTGGCGGCAGCTGCGCAGCAAGCCGATTCCACTTCGGCAGACCAGTCGGCTCCGCAGAACACCCAGATTACGACGGGAACTTTCCCGATGGAGCGGATCCAGACCCCAACCAACGCCGACCTATATTGCGGCGGCTTCGTCAGCAAAGAGCTGATGCCCAACGCAAATTTCGTGGCGGGCGGTCTGGAAAGCCCCAACACCACCAAGTTCGCCACCAATGACACCATTTTCCTGACCGGCCAGGGCTACCAGACGGGTCAGAAGTACGAGATCGTGCGCGAACTGGTGGATCCCAACCGAGTACGAATTGTTTGCCGGTCAACATTCGATGCTGAAGGCCATGGGCCAGCCCTATTCTGAACTGGGCTGGGTTCGCATTGTCGATACTCGCGGCAAGATGGCGATAGGCCGCGTCGAGTTCAGTTGCGAGACCATAGTTCCAGGAGACTACGCGGTTCCTTTTACCGAAAAGCCGACGATCGCATTCCATCTGCCGGAGCGCTTTGACCGCTTCCGGCCGAGCAACGGCGGCGCCAGCGGGCGCATTGTGCTGGCCAAGGATTTCGACCTGCTGCTGGGAACGGGTTCGAAGATTTACATGAACGTAGGCGCCAATCAGGGAGTCAAGGTAGGCGACTATATGCGGGCGGTACGCAGCTACGAAGCAGACTTGCGGGACCCGGTTGATTCACTGTCGTTCAAGGCATCCACCACCGACGACACGCAGAAGTATCCGCCTTCGATTGAAGGACACATGTTCACCAAGACCAAGGGCCCTTCGATCCGGGTTGCGGATATGCCGCGACGGGCGATCGGCGAGATCGTGGTGATCAACACCACTCCGACCACGGCGACCGGCATGATTGTGTTTGCGCTCGAGGATGTGCACGTCGGCGACAACGTGGAACTCGATCCGCAGTAATTCTTCCCGCAGCAAAAACATATTTCAGGGAGGCTTCGGCCTCCCTGATTTTTTTGCCATCGTGAGCGGAGCTGCGCTTCGCGAAGCAGGCGCGGAGTCGAAAGACGCCTGGGAGCGGGGCGGGTCGGCATTCTGAAGCTGTGAGGCGGCAAGAAATTCCTTACCACCGAGAGTGTGGAGCGGCTGCAGGGGTCCTTCGACTGCGCCGGGAGTTTCGCAAGCGAAACTTCCGGCTCCGCTCAGGATGACAGTGGGAGAGGTCCGCGGGGCTGCCCCACGAGGGTGGGCGCTCGCGCCTACAGTTTTGGGTCGGCGAAAATTTCGGCGGTGAAGGCTTCCAGCCGGCGCCGTTTTGCCAGGCGTTTGGCGGCAAGCCGGCTTTTCTGCAGGTTTGTTCGAGGAACTGACTGCGGTCCCATCCGTGCTCGACTGCTACTTGCGGCAGCAGCAGGCCGCGATGGAAGCCGAGACTGATGAGCAGGCCGTGGCGTCCAATTTCCACCTGATCCGCCTGAATGGGTTGCGGCGGCGAGAGGATGCTCAGGGATACTTGCAGTTCGGGGGCCTCGTCCCGCGTAACCGGCGAGAAGCGCGAGTCGTCGAAGGCCGCGCCGCGCGCGGTTTCGGCAATGGTGCGATAGAGCGGCGTCACCGGGAGGACATAGCCGACGCAGCCCCGCAGGCCGCCGCGATAATAAAGAGTAGTGAAAGCGCCGCGAGGCTCGGCCAGATGCGCGGACGGCGGAGCCAGTGCGATGGCGCGCTGATCGAAGGTTGCGGCAATGGCCTCATGAGCGAGCCGCAACAGCAGGCTGCGCTCGGTCGGGAGAAAATTCGTCTGGGCTGAGATACGCCGGAGAGGCAAGTCAAACGGGAGGAGCGGTCGCCATCAGGTAGCGGGCACATCGCGTTTTCTCCGCCGGCTGAGGATGAAGGCGCGGCGGCGGCTCTTCACCACCTGGCGATCGATCTTCGACCAGAACGCGACAAAATAATCGACGGCCGAGATCAGCGACAGAAAGACCATGAACCAGATGGCGACAATCGCGATCCAGTGCACCGGAAAAATGTAAGGGCCCACCGGCCATTCCTTCCAGCGATGGTCCAGGATGACGGCGACCACGGAAACGATCTGCACCAGCATTTTGAACTTGCCCAGATCGCTGGCCTCGATGGTGAAACCTTCCGAGGCGGCAATCGAACGCAAGCCGCTCACCAGAAACTCGCGCGCAATAATCACGACCGCGATCCAGGCCGGAACCAGGCTGGGATTGAATTGAACCAGGGCGATGAAGGCGGCGGCGATGAGCAGCTTGTCGGCCAGGGGATCGAGCAGTATGCCCATGGTCGTGATCTGGCCGCGGCGGCGGGCGAGATAGCCGTCGATGCCGTCGGTGATGGAGGCGGCAATGAACAGCGCCGAGGCCAGCAGCTCCTGCTCCCCGTCAAAGGCGCGAAAATGGCTGGTGGAGAGCAGCCATATCAGCAGCGGAATGCTGCAGATGCGGGTCAGCGTGATGGAGTTGGGCAGATTCACCGCGGGCACGGGCCGTCAGCGGGCAGTGAGAAGGCTGGCAGCACCTCATTATCCTCCACCCTGCGGAGGGAAGCAATGAAGCAAAATGAGAGTGCCTGAATCGGCTCTAACCGCCAAGGACACGAAGGTCCGACGGGGGACAACCCTTCCGGCCTGCATACACCTTCGTGCAGCTTCCCAGGCTGCCGCTCTGACCGCTAATGGCGCAACGTACTCCAGTTCGGTCGCCTAAGAGTCGGTGCCGGTCTTGCCCAGCCCGAGATTCTTCAGCATGCCCATGCCTTCTTCCAGCAGCGACGAACTCTGCGGAACCTGTCCGTTGGGCGTAAGCTTGTCGACCAGCATGGGCAGCAACTGCGCCAGGTGGGAGTTGACTGCATCGGGTGAGATGCCGGCCTTGGCTGCGAGTTCCTTCACCTGTTCGCTGCCTAAAACATGCTGGATCTGATCGGCGGAAATGGGAAGGTTCTGGCCGGTGCTGACCCAGGAGCTGACCAGACTGCCGAGACCCTTGTCATGAAATTGCTGTATCAGTCCGGAGAGCCCGCCGGGCTGGCTGTTGATCATCTGCATCACCGAGGACGCGAGCGGATTCGAGCTGTTGGCCAGCATGCCGCTGACTTCCTTGCCCGCCATATCTTCGAGAAAACTCATAATGCCTCCTAAGACTCACGGCGAAAAATCGCGCCGGAAGCCGAAGCTCCCGGCGCTACGGCTGCGAAAACTACTTTTGCTTGGCGATGATCTTGTCCTTGATCTTGGCGTAGGTGGCGGCGGGAATGACCTTTTTGCGGGTCAAGTCCGTCTTCTTGGCATAGGGACGGCCGTCGATAATTTTCTGGGAATAGGCTGCGCCGATGCCGGGCAGGGCGTCCAACTGCTCCTTGGTGGCCGAATTGATGTCCAGCAGATCGGCATCCGCCGGAGCTGCCATGGCGGAACTGGTCTTGGCCGGCTTGGAGGTTTTGGCGGGCTTGGTTTGCGCCGCGGCCACGGTGGCAAGCAGCGCTACGGCGAAAAGTGAGAACAGAATTCTAGTCATCAGGTTCTTGCTCTTCATAGTTTCTCCTTAGTCTTTTTCCGATGCTTTGTAGCCGGCGGCCTTGGCCTCCGACTCGCTCATGAATTTTCCGGTCTTGGTTTTGCCGTACCAGCGACCACCTTTGTGGTAAACGCCGCTATCGGTGTTGACCCAGACCATGCCGCTGGCCTTGGCGGATGCGATTTGCGGATCGGAAGCTGCCGGCGTGGCGGCGCCTTGCTGGCCGTCTTAACCGGAGCGGCTTTTGCCGGCGGAGCCGCCATGGCACTGGCTGGAGCTGCAGCGGGCGCGGGGGCGGCGGCTGGTTGACTGGCCGGAGCCGCGCCAGAAGCAGGGGCCGCTGCGGGCGCGCCTGAGGCCATGGCCGACTTCTTGCTCTTGCGGGTGCTCTTGGCCGGGGCCGCGGGAGCTTCGCTGCTGGCGGCCGCCGGAGCGGGAGTCGCGGCCGGCGCGGCACTGGAATCCGCGGTGGCTTTCTTGCTCTTGCGAGTTTTCTTGGCAGTGGTTGTGGTGGAGGTGTCGGAACTGGCCGGCGTGGCATCAGCCGCGGTTGCTTTCTTGCTCTTCTTGCTGGACTTCTTGGACGCCGTGGTCGCCGAGGTATCGGAAGTGGCTGCCGTAGTGTCGGCGGCGGCCGACTTCTTGCTTTTCTTCTTCGACTTGGTGGTGGTGGCCGGCGTACCGGTCGCGGCGGCCTGATCGCCCGACGCAGTCGTGTCCGTCGCTGCCTTTGCTTTTTTCTTTTTCTTCTTGGCGGTTGAGGCTGCGGCTTGGTCGTCGGTAGTACTTGCCTGGGGCTGGGCCATGGCGGAAATCCCGCTCAGCACGAAAAACATGCAGAACGCGATCGCCCAACTACTGAGCCTGGTGTGCAGTCGGTTCATGAATTCCCTCCCTCATTCCGGACCAGCCGCTACGAACGGCGGAAGCCTGCCTCAGGGGCGCTGAGGTGCTTCCCGGCTGGCCGGAGGGGGCAACATAATGACACTTCGAACCATAGGGGTCAACCTCGGGGAATGGACGTGTGGGGCGGGCGCCCTCGCCCGCCGGTTTTGAAGTTGACTCTTGATCGCAAACCTTCATGGGAGCAGAGTTAGAGCCTAGAAAGACCCACGAATGGCCTCGCTCGGAGACTTTTAGCTCGTGTGCAGGTGCGAGGCAAGCATAAACAGCGATAGGGGCCAGTACCCAGCGAAAGGAAGACCAAACAGCAACCACAGCCCTCGAACCCTGAACTTTAGCAGTCCCACCGCGAAGATCACGAGCCAGCAACTTGCTAGAAACAGGCTTACGTAGATGGCGGGGTCCATGCCTGCGTCAAAGAAAGAAGATCCGAGAAAAGAAGGATAGAGAAGAGCGGCAATTGCGATCGCCAACGAGGATGCAAGTAGCAATCTCATCTCTCAATTCTTGACGGCCTAGTGTCTGTTCTCCTGCCGCACCATGGTTTCAAGTGCGCCAATTTCCAATACCAAGATCAACTTCAAAAGCGGCGGGCGAGGGCGCCCGCCCCACACACCCACCGAGTTTAGGCGTAGATGCCGCGTTGGCGGATGGTGTAGGCCACGCGATCGATGGCCAGCATATAGGCTGCGATGCGATTGTTGACGCCGTGGGTTTCGGAAAAGCGGACTACGTCCTCGAAGGCGCCCTTCATGATGTGCTCGAGCTGCTCGTTGACGACCGATTCTTTCCAGAAATATCCCTGGCGGTCCTGCACCCACTCGAAGTAGGAGGTGGTGACGCCGCCGGCGTTGCAGAGAATGTCGGGGATGATGAAGACCCCTTTGTCGGCCAGAATATCGTCGGCGGCGGCGGTGGTGGGACCGTTGGCCCCTTCCGCCAGAATCCTGCATTTGACCCGGTCGGCATTGCGGCTGGTGATCTGGTTTTCGGTGGCGGCGGGAATAAGGATTTCGCAATCGGCGACCAGCAGTTCGGCGGGGTCCTCGGCTTCGGCGCCCTTGAAACCGTGGATGGTGCCATTGCGCTGGCGGAATTCCCAAAGCGCCTCGGTGTCGATTCCGTTTTTATTGATGAGGCCGCCATCGACTTCGACGATTCCGATCACCTTGTAGCCGGCTTCCGCCATCAGGCGGGCTGCGTTCGAGCCTACGTTGCCGAACCCCTGCACGATGACGCGAGTGGTTTCGGGATTGAGATTGAGTTTCTTCACCGCTTCGTCGCAGACGATCATGATGCCGCGGCCGGTGGCCTCGCGGCGTCCGCGAGAACCGCCAATATTGATGGGCTTGCCGGTGACGCAGGCGGTCACGGTCTGGCGCATGTGCATGGAGTAGGTATCCATCATCCACGCCATGGTCTGTTCGTTGGTGTTCACGTCAGGAGCGGGAACGTCTTTTTCCGGCCCGATGAACTCGATCAGCTCGGCGGTATAGCGGCGGGTCATGCGCTCCAGCTCGCCCTGGGACATCTTGTGAGGATCGCAGATCACCCCGCCTTTCGCGCCTCCGAAGGGAATGTTGACCACGGCGCACTTCCAGGTCATCCAGCTGGCCAGGGCGCGGACTTCGTCTAGGGTAACGTCGGGAGAATAGCGCAGGCCGCCCTTGGCCGGACCGCGGGCGATCGAGTGCTGCACCCGGAACCCGGTGAAGACTTCGAGGTGGCCGTTGTCCATCATGACCGGAATGTGCAGGATGATCTCCCGCGTGGGATACCGCAGGACCTTCATCAAGCCCTCGTCCAGGTTCAACTTCTGGGCGGCAAAGTCGAAACGGGCGGCTTGGGCCTCCCAGGGGTTGATTTCCTGTTCGAGGGTAATGGTCTTCAATGCCATGGCGGTCTCCGATGGTGCGGTCAGACAGTAAGATGCTGGCCGGCGCCGGGCGATACATCCCGGAGGGGCGGGCAAACGTTCAAAGTATATGCAGGGCCGGGGCGGCGAGGCAAGTTACTCGAAACACGTGGGGGCAGCCACCGTCAGCGGTCCAGTCGAGCCAAGCTCGGGTAGTGGTGCGGCTTGAAAACCCCCGTCAGGGATTGTCATTCCGAAGCGCGGTATGGTCGCGCGAGCAATCTGCTGTTTTGCTGCTGGCAGCAAGCAGATTCCTCGCCGATAAACCTGGCTTTGGAATGACAAGGTGGGCTTGTGCGCAAACTGCCCCACGAGCGAAGCTCGACAGCCGTGTCATCCTGAGCGGAGCGTTCCGTTTCGCTACGCGAAACGTAATGCGGAGTCGAAGGACCCCTATGAGCTCATATCAGATTGCAGTTTGGGGATTTCGCTGAGAACAGATCGAGGGTGCCGGCGGCGGTTCCGCTCAGGGTGACAATTACAGCTCTATTTCCATCCCTTCCGCCGCCGCCTGCACCTTCGGATAATAGTTGCGCGCTTCGGTGACCACTTTGTCGATGCAGGCATCGTCGTGGTCGGGGTCGTGGTGAAACAGGATCAGTTCTTTCGCGCCGCTTTCCATGACTACGTTGACGGCTTCGCGCCAGTGGCTGTGTCCCCAGCCGCGCTTGCGGGCTTCGTATTCTTCGGGCAGATACTGCGCGTCGTAGA
Source organism: Terriglobia bacterium (assembly GCA_963734455.1). Lineage (GTDB taxonomy): Bacteria > Acidobacteriota > Terriglobia > Terriglobales > Acidobacteriaceae > JAIQFF01. Next base: position 46,376 of record CAVTHC010000013.1, on the reverse strand, counting down.
TCAGCACATCGGCGCCGGCGGCCAGCTTGCGCACGCTTTTGTCGAACTCGGGGTCGCCGGGTTCGTTGTCGGTGGCGTAGACCAGCACGCCGTCCCTGGTTTCCAGACGAAAGCCCATGCAGCCCTGGGGATGATTGAGCCACATGGCTTCGACCATCACGTCCTCCAGCGGGACTCGGCCCTGTTCCAGGTTGTAGAAGCCGCGTTGCGCCTTCATCTCGCTCATATCGACCGGGAAGTAGGGCGCCGCCATCTGTTCCTCCATGACTCGCTTGAGCGTTCGGAAGCGGCTGGAGGAGTGGAAGGAGAAGCAGTTTTCCGGGTTGTCGTAGAGCGGGCCGAAGAAAGGGATGCCCTGAATGTGGTCCCAGTGAAAATGCGAAACGAAGATGTGGGCGCGGACCGCTTTGCTCCCGGAGTCGCGCTGCAGTTGCTGCCCAAGCGGACGCAATCCGGTGCCGCAGTCGAAGACATAGAGGTTATCGCCGAGGCGAACTTCGACGCAGGAGGTGTTGCCTCCATAACGCAGGTTGTCGAGCTGGGGAGTCGGCGTGGACCCGCGTACGCCCCAGAACTTAATATGCATACTTTCCCATGGAAAGCCTTAAGCTGACTCGCCATCTTCCAACGGTTGCGCCCATACGTCAATCCTTTCGCTGGTTACTCCCGATGGGGTCAGAATGGAGGACGGGCGTCCCGCCCGTCTGGCGCCGGCCTCGTGCGCGACGGGCGGGACGCCCGTCCTCCATTGACCTGGAACATCTCGTCAGGGGCATCCGCTTAAAGACATCCGCATGCCGTGCCTGGGGCGGAGAGTAATGCTGGGCAAGGCAGCCACGGGATGTCCCGGAACCAGGCGCAACTGAAAACGCTGCGCAATCGCGGCCAGGAGCAGGTTCGCTTCCATCACCGCGAACGAGGCCCCGATGCACAGGCGGGGACCACCTCCGAAGGGAAAGTAGGCGAATCTGGGGAGGCGCTGGGCGGCGTCGGCGGTCCAGCGGTCGGGGTCGAAATGTTCGGGCTGTTCGAAGAAGCGGGGATCGCGGTGCAGTATCCAGGGGCTCATGACAACATTCGCGCCCGCCGGCAGGCGGTAGCCGCCGAGCTCCACTTCTTTTGCCACGGTGCGGGCCAAGCTCCAGGCCGGGGGATACAAGCGCATGGATTCCTTCACCACTTTGTCGGTGTAGGGCAGTCGGGGCAAGTCTTCCAGTTGCGGCGCGCGGCCGCGCAGGACCTGCTGCAATTCCTCGTGGAGTTTGTGTTCGACCTGCGGATGCTGGCTGAGCAGATACCAGGTCCAGGAGAGGGAAACCGCCGTGGTCTCATGCCCGGCCAGAAGGAAGGTCAGGATTTCGTCGCGCAGCTGGCGGTCGGTCATGCCGCTGCCATCCTCGTCGCGGGCCGCCATGAGCATGGAGAGCAGGTCGCCCGTGTCCTGTCCGCTGGCCCGGCGCTCAAGAATAATGCGGTTCACGATGTCGTTGAGCTCGCGCACCGCGCGCTTGACCCGGATCATGGCCGGCACCGGGACGTGGCGCATGATGGGCGGCAGAATCATCCGGCCGCCGGAAGTGTGGCGCATCAAAACGTTCAGCGCCGCCGCCACGCGTTCCGTGTCTGCTCTCACTTCCACCCCGAAAAGGACCTTGGCGACGATGCGCATGGTGAGCTGCATCATTTCCTGATGAATGTCGCGGATTTCGCCGTCCTGCCAGCTGGCCAGCATTTCTTCGGTGAAGGCGGTCATGGTATTGCCGTACGACGCCATGCGTTCGCGATGGAAGGCGGGCTGGCACAGGCGGCGCTGCCGCAGCCATCCCGAGCCTTCGTTGGTCAGCAGGCCCTCGCCCAGGAACCAGCGGCTGTTCTGGATGACTTTGTCCTTGGCGAAATTCTGCGATTGCGAGACCAGGACCTGCTCGATGAGGCTGGGATGATTGAGGAAATAAACATCCATCCAGGCCGCACGGTAGTAAAAGATGTCGCCAAATTCGCGGGCCCAGCGGGTGTAGATGGCCAGCGGATCGGAATTAAATAAAGGAAGATTGCCGATGAGGAATCGGGGCGGAGGTCCAGGGGGGCGGCGGGAGACTGCAGGCATAAGAATGAATCTCAGGATCTCGCGATGGAGGACGGGCGTCCCGCCCGTCGTGTACGGGCCATTGCCCGACGGGCGGGACGCCCGTCCTCCATCGCATCCTCTGATTTGATTTTACAGGCGTTCCGGCGGAGTGGCCTGAGGGCATTGTCTATAATGACTGAACTCAGAATGACTGCAGCCCATGCTTCGTCCCGATTACAAGGAATTTTCCCGGCTGGCCGGAGAAGCCACGCTGGTGCCGGTGGTGAAATCGGTTGCCGCCGATTTGTTGACGCCGGTCTCCGCCTTCCTCGCCATCGCAGCCAATGAGCCCGATGCCTTTCTGCTCGAGTCGGTGGAGCGGGGCGAGCAGATCGGCCGCTACACGTTTCTGGGAGCGCGTCCCTACATGCAGGTGCGGGCGCGGGGCAAGGACATCGTGATCCAGCGCGGCAAGAAGACGGAGAAGCGCCAGGGCAGCGCGATCCAGGTCATCAAGGAATTGCTGCGGCAGCATCGTCCCGCGACCGTGCCCGGGCTGCCGCCGTTTACGGCGGGCGCGGTGGGCTACTTCGCGTATGACGCGGTGCGGCAGCTGGAAAACATCGGCGAACACGCCAAGGATGATTTCTCGCTGCCCGATTGCATCCTGATGTTCTTCGACCGGCTGCTGGCCTTCGATCACCTGCGCCACCAGATCCACATCATCGCCACGGCCGATGTGTCGCGCGAAAGTCCGCGCCAGGCTTACGATCGCGCCGCCGCGGACATCGCCGTGCTGGAAAGAAAGCTGGCTGCGGGATTGCGCCCGGCGCACTGGCACAAAACCGCGCGTCCGGCCAAGGGCAAGCTGAAGGTGCACGCCGGCACCAGCCGGCAGCGGTTTATCAATTCGGTCGAGCGGGCCAAGGAATACATTGCCGCCGGGGACATTTTTCAGGTGGTGCTTTCGCAGCGGCTGGATTTCACGCCGTCGGTCGCGCCCTTCGATGTGTATCGCGCCTTGCGCACGGTGAATCCTTCGCCTTACCTGTATTTTCTGCGCATGGGAGACACGCACGTGCTGGGCTCATCGCCGGAGATGCTGGTGCGGGTCACGGGACCGCAAGCTGGAATATCGTCCGATTGCGGGGACGCATCCGCGGGGCCGCGACGAAGCCGAAGACCAGCGCCTGGAACAGCAGATGCTGCACGACGAGAAAGAGCGCGCCGAACACGTGATGCTGGTCGACCTGGGACGCAACGACCTGGGGCGGGTGAGCGAATACGGTTCGGTGAAAGTGAAAGACCTGATGTACGTGGAACGCTATTCGCACGTGATGCACATTGTGTCGGCGCTCGAAGGCAAGCTGCGTGGCGATCTGGACGCGCTCGATGCCTTCGCCGCGTGCTTTCCGGCCGGCACGCTGAGCGGCGCGCCCAAGGTTCGCGCCATGCAGATCATCGAAGAACTGGAACCGACGCGGCGCGGAGTGTATGGCGGCGCGGTGCTGTATGCGGATTTTGACGGGAATCTGGATTCCTGCATTGCGATCCGCACCATGCTGATGCAGGGGAAGAAAGCGTTCCTGCAGGCGGGAGCGGGGATTGTGGCGGATTCCGATCCGGCGCGGGAGTTTGAAGAGTCCATGAACAAGGCGCAGGCGGTGTTGCGGGCGGTAGAGGCGGCGCGCGGGCAGGGGCTAGCATGAACCACGTAGGCCCAGGTGTCCTCATCCTGGGCGGGCGAGCGAAGCTCGCCTGGGGTTTTGGGATGCCAGCAGAAACCTCGCCTGGATTGTCTGATAGGCACCCACCGAAACCTTGCCGGGCTTTGCCCGGCCGGGCAGGTGGGACACCTGCCCCTACGTGGTTCGTGGTGGATTAAACTAGAAGGCAGGAAGGCAATTATTTTATGAACAGTTTTGGCAGCCGGTCGGTCCTGCGGGTGGGCAGCAAGGAATACGAGATTTACCGTCTCAAGGCGCTGGACGAAAAGGGCATTTCCACCAGGCATCTTCCCTACTCGCTTCGCATTCTGCTGGAAAATTTGCTGCGCACCGAAGACGCGCGCAACGTGACTGCCGATGACATCAAGGCACTGGCCGCCTGGAACAGCAAATCGAAGCCCGATAAGGAAATTGCCTTCACGCCCAGCCGGGTTCTGCTGCAGGACTTTACCGGAGTGCCCGCCGTCGTCGATCTGGCCGCGATGCGCGATGCCATGCAGCGGCTGTCGGGCGATCCCACCTTGATCAATCCGCTGCAGCCGGCGGAGCTGGTGATCGATCACTCGGTGCAGGTGGACGAATTCGGCACGCCGCAGTCTTTTCAACTCAATGCCGAACTCGAATTCATCCGCAACAAGGAGCGCTACGCCTTCCTGCGCTGGGGGCAAACCGCTTTCCGCAATCTGGCCATCGTGCCGCCGGATACCGGCATCGTGCACCAGGTGAACCTGGAATATCTGGCGCGCGTGGTGTTCGTGCAGGAACAGAACGGACGGCGCTCGGCCTATCCCGATACGCTGGTCGGCACCGATTCGCACACCACCATGATCAACGGCCTGGGCGTGCTGGGCTGGGGCGTGGGCGGAATCGAAGCCGAGGCGGCCATGCTGGGACAGCCGGTCTCCATGCTGATTCCGCAGGTGGTTGGGGTGAAGCTGACCGGACATCTCCACGAGGGCGCGACCGCCACCGACCTCGTGCTCACCATCACCGAGATGCTGCGCAAGCACGGTGTAGTGGGAAAGTTTGTCGAGTATTTTGGTCCGGGCCTGCCCGAGCTTTCGCTGGCCGATCGCGCCACCATCGGCAATATGTCGCCAGAGTACGGCGCGACTTGCGGCATCTTTCCGGTCGACAAAGAGAGCCTCACCTACTTGCGGCTGACCGGGCGCTCGGAAGAGCAGATCGCGCTGGTCGAGGCCTACTGCCGCGAGCAGGGCATGTTCCATGACGAGAAAACGCCCGAGGCGGAATATTCCGAACTGCTGACGCTTGATCTCAACACGGTCGAATCGAGCCTGGCCGGGCCCAAGCGTCCGCAGGACCGCGTGACGCTCTCGCAGGCCGGAGAATCATTCCGCATCGCGCTGCCTTCGCTGATCAAGCCGAAGTCTTCCGCCCAAGTGGCGGCGCCGTCGGCTGTCGCGTCCGGAAGCGCGCCTTCGGGGAGCGTTCCCAAGCAGGTGGATCGCTGGGAGCAGGAAGGCGGCAGTCCCAGTGCGATCGGGGTGGATAACCACAAGTTCGAGGAACATGTTCCGCAGGATGTGAAGAAAGCGCTGCGCCACGGCAGCGTGGTGATCGCGGCGATTACATCCTGCACCAACACTTCGAATCCGTCGGTGATGGTGGCCGCCGGCCTGGTCGCCAAGAAGGCGGTGGAGAAGGGATTGACGGTCCCGCCCTGGGTGAAGACGTCGCTGGCGCCGGGCTCGAAAGTGGTCCGCGACTATCTGGAGAAAGCCGGGCTGCTGCCTTATCTCGAAAAAATCAAGTTCCACATCGTGGGATACGGATGCACCACCTGCATCGGCAACTCCGGGCCGTTGCCCAAGGAAGTTTCGGAGGCCATCGACGAAAAAGACCTGGTGGTGGCGTCGGTGCTTTCGGGCAATCGAAACTTCGAAGGGCGCATCAACTCCGAAGTGCGCGCAAACTATCTGATGTCGCCGCCGCTGGTGGTGGCCTTCGCGCTGGCCGGACGCATTGATCTCGACTTGCGCAAAGATCCCATCGGCAGGGGAAAAGACGGCCAGGAAGTTTATCTGGCCGACTTGTGGCCGCCGCAGCGCGAAGTGGAAGAGACCATTCGGAAATCCATTTCTTCCGACATGTTTACCCGGAGCTATGGCGAGGTCTATCACGGCGACGATCGCTGGCGCGGACTGCCCGTGCCCAAAGGGCGAGACCTATGCCTGGGAAAAAGATTCCACCTACATTCGCCGCGCGCCTTACTTCGACGGCATGACGCTGCAACCCGCGCCGGTCGAGGACATCAGAAGCGCGCGCGTGCTGGCCGTGCTCGGCGACAGCGTTACCACCGACCACATTTCTCCCGCCGGTTCGATCAAGAAAGACAGCCCGGCCGGAAAATATCTGATCGAACATGGCGTAAAGCCTGCCGACTTCAACTCCTACGGATCGCGGCGCGGCAATCATGAAGTCATGGTGCGCGGCACTTTCGCCAACGTGCGCTTGCGCAACAAGATGGTCCCCAACCTCGAAGGCGGATTCACGCGGCATCTGCCCGATGGCGCGGAGATGTCGATCTTCGAGGCTTCCGAAAAATACATCGCAGAAGGAGTGCCGCTGGTGATCCTCGCCGGGAAAGAATACGGTTCCGGTTCCTCGCGCGACTGGGCCGCCAAGGGCCCGCGCCTGCTGGGCGTGCGCGCCGTGATTGCGGAGAGCTACGAGCGCATCCATCGCTCGAATCTGGTGGGGATGGGAATTCTTCCGCTGCAGTTCCTGGCGGGAGAGAGCGCGCAGTCGCTGAACCTGACCGGCGAAGAATTCTTTGAGATTTCCGGGTGTCAGCGATCTGGTGCGGAAGTTTGCCGCCGGCCGGCAGGTGAAAGTGCGCGCAGGTCAGAAAGGAGTTCAACGCGCTGGTGCGCATCGACACGCCGCAGGAGGCGCAGTACTACGCCAATGGCGGCATTCTGCAGTTCGTGCTGCGGCAGTTAATTGCCAGCAAGCCGGCGCCGGTACACGCGTGATCCATTGCCTCTGGTTGAAATTCGCAATCTGACGAAAGTCTTTCCCCTGGGCGAGTCGATGTTCGGCGCGCGCGCCAAGGGCGAGGTTCGCGCCGTGGACGATGTGTCGCTCGACATTCACGCCGGCGAAACCGTGGGCCTGGTGGGCGAGTCAGGGTCGGGAAAAAGCACGCTGGGCCGCCTGATCTTGCGGCTGATCGAGCCCAGTTCCGGCAGCGTGCGCTTTGCGGGCCGCGATCTGCTGGCGGCCAGCCCGGGTGAGATGCGAGGCCTGCGGCGCGACATGCAGATCATCTTTCAGGACCCGTTCGGATCGCTCGATCCCCGCATGAATGTGGAAGAGATCATCAGCGAGCCGCTGGTGATCCATGAAGCGATGAGCCTGACGGCGCGCCGCGTGCGCGTTTCCGAATTGCTGCGGGCGGTGGGACTGGACCCATCGGTCCTGCCCCGGTTTCCGCATGAATTCAGCGGCGGACAGCGGCAGCGCATCGGGATCGCGCGCGCGCTGGCGCTGCGCCCGAAATTCATTGTGGCGGATGAACCGGTCTCGGCGCTCGACGTCAGCGTGGGGGCGCAGATTGTGAACTTGCTGACAGAATTGCAGCGCGAGTTCGGGCTGACCTATCTCTTTATTTCGCATTCCATGCCGGTGGTGCGCTATCTCGCCACTCGCATCGCGGTGATGTATCGGGGAAAGATCGTCGAGGTCGGCGACACGCAACAGATTACGGAGCAGCCGCAGCATCCGTACACCCGCACGCTTGCTCGAAGCCACTCCGGAGATTGCAGTGTAGCGCCGGCGTCCCGCCGGCTGTCCGGCGGGCATCCTGCCCGCCCTGGGACGCGGCAGATGCGCAGTGGCGTGAGTTGCCCGCGATCCGGATTCAGGCTGCGAACTGAGGGAACACTGGCGAGGACTGGTTTTCAGCGGGCTCTGCCCGCCCATCGGGCCGGCGGGACGCCGGCGCTACCTGGTTTGAGTTATCCTTGAGCCGTTTTCTGGAGGCAACTATGAAATTGTGGTTTGCCGTGCTGCTGCTATGCGCCGCTGCTTTCGCTCAACAATCCAAAAACCCCGTGACCGATGTCTTGCGCGACTCTCTGGCCGGCCGTCAAAAGAACACCGTGGCGGCCATTGAAGAAATGCCCGCCGACAAATTTGGCTTTAAACCCACGCCCGACCAGATGTCGTTCGGCCATCTCGCGGCGCACATCGCCGAAGCCAACTATTTCTTTTGCGCCAAGGTCGGCGACGTGGCAGCGCCGAAGGTTGAGGAAGCAAAGGAATCCGACGGCAAGGACAAGCTGGTGGCCGCGGTAAAAGCGTCGTTCGATTTCTGCGGCACCGCGCTGGCCAAAGCTGAAGACGCGAAGCTCGGCGATCCCATCCAGGATTTCATGGGCAAGACGAAACCGCGCGCCTGGGCGGCGCTGGCTCTCGCCGGCAGCTGGTCTGATCACTACGGCGCCGCCGCCATGTATCTCCGCCTGAATGGCCTGCTGCCGCCGACGGCGCAGAAGAAGCCGGAAGAAAAGAAGTAATGCCGGTTGAGCGTCCCGCCGGAGTGACTGCGGTGGCGGCCGCGTTTTCTCTGGCCGCCGCCTACCTGCTGGCGGTTGGGCTCACCATGCTGGCCCGTCCCGGACTGGTGTCGATGGCGGCGGGCGCCGAGCTGCTCGGCGGGCTGGAACTCGCCGGTCCTTACATGTTTCTGCTCATGGCGGGTCTGGGCGGGATCATCGCGCTCGGTCTCTGGCTCCTGCACCGATGGGCGCGCTGGCTGGCGATACTGGTCGCGATGATCGGCGTCGTGATGCTCCTGCCCAGCGTCTCCAGCGCGATGTTCGATTTCCGCATCGGCAAGCTGGCCTGGGAAGGTTTGGGAACGATCTTGCGGGTCATGATTGTCTGGTATCTCTCTCAGGAGCCAGTGCGCGAAGCGTTCGCCGCAAAATAGTCCCGTCTGAAAATGTATAATGTAAGTACTTATATATCAATGTTATAGATGATATGGTATAGTTATATATATATTTCATGCATGGTATATAATTGCGATCATATGGCACTTAGCATAAAGAACGATGAAACCGAGCGCCTGGCCAGGCAGGTGGCACGGGAAACCGGAGAGTCGCTCACCGAGGCCATCCAAAAGGCGCTGCAGGAACGATGGGAACGCCTGAAAGTGAGGCGGCGCAGCCATGTCTTGGCGGGCCAGGTGGATGATCTGTTGCGGCGAGTAGACGCTCTTCCAACGCTCGACTCCCGGCCCGACGATGAAATCCTGGGCTACGACGAGCATGGGATGCCGCGCTGATGGTGATCGACACTTCCGCCCTGCTGGCCATCTTTCTGGCCGAGCCCGAACGCAAGCCTTTTCTCGATTCCATCTTTCAGGCTGAGACGCGAATGATCTCCGCTGCCAATGTTCTTGAGACGGGTATTGTGCTGGAGGCTCGGCGCGGCGAATCTGCGGGCCGGGAATTCGATCTCTTTGTGGTGCGCGCGAATCTACAGATCGTTCCCGTCGACAGCGAACAAGCCGAGATTGCACGTTCCGCCTGGCGCAAATACGGCAAGGGACGCCATCCGGCTGCCCTCAACTTCGGAAACTGTTTCGCGTATGCCCTGGCGAAATTCGCGGGCGAACCGTTACTGGCGAAGGGGACTGATTTCGCTGCTACCGACATCGAGGTCTGCCCGATCGGCTAAGTCCGATTCGCGAAACTGTTAACCACAAAGGGCACGAAGGCACACGAAGGAAACCCCTGAGACCAGAGCCTTCGTGATACTCACAAAGCATGCCGGAACTGCCAGACATCGCCGCTTACATGACCGCGCTTGAACGACGCATCGTTGGGCAGCGGATCGAACGCGTGCGACTGGCCAGCCCTTTCCTGCTTCGCACCGCACAACCTCCGGTTACGGATGTGGAGGGACGCGTGGTGCAAGAACTGCGGCGCATCGGCAAGCGAATCGCGATCGGAGTGGAAGGCGATCTCTGGCTGGTGCTGCATCTGATGATTGCCGGCCGGTTGCACTGGCGACCTCCCCAGGCAAAGCTGGCCGGGCGCAAGAGTCTGGCAGCCTTCGATTTTCCCGCCGGCTCTCTCGTGCTTACCGAAGCCGGCACCAGGCACCGCGCATCGTTATCGGTTATCGCCGGCGAGGAGGCCTTGCGTGCCGTGGACCCGGGAGGAATTGACGTCTTCGACCAGCGATCTCAACTCGTTTCGCGACGCCCTCACGGTCGAAAATCGCACGCTCAAGAGAGCTCTTACCGATCCGCGCATCGTCAGTGGCATCGGCAATGCGTATTCGGATGAAATCCTGCACGCCGCCCAACTCTCGCCGGTCACGCTGACCCACAAGCTGCAGCCGCAGGAGTGGGAAAGGCTATTCGCTGCGACTCGCGATACGCTCAGGCTCTGGATCGACCGCCTGCGGGCAGAGGCGGAGGACGGCTTTCCAGAAAAGGTGACCGCCTTTCGCAAGGAAATGGCGGTTCATGGGCGCTATGGAGAGCCTTGTCCGAGGTGTGGCGAAAAGATCCAGCGCATTCGCTACGCGGACAACGAAACCAACTACTGTGCGCGCTGCCAGACGGGTGGGAAGCTTCTCGCCGATCGCAGTTTGTCCCGGCTGTTGAAGATCGGATTGGCCGAGGACGCTCGAAGCGCTGGAGTCTCTCAAGCGCCGGTAGAAGCATCCCTGAACGTGTGGGGCGGACACTCTGCCGCCGCCTTTGATCTGATTTTGAATCCGTGGCCCGCAGCGTATTCCAAAGTCTAAGTCAAAGCGGCGGACAGGAGTGTCCGCCCCACACACATGACCCTACTCTTCTTCCTTCACCTCGCCGCGCGCGGCTTTGGCTTTCTCGACGATCTTTTCCTGCAGCATGCCCGGGACCGCGTCGTAGTGATGCATTTCCATGTTGAAGCTGCCGCGGCCCTGGGTCATTGAGGTGAGATCGACGCCGTAGGTGAGCATCTCGGCCATCGGGCACTTCGGCTTTCACCACCGTGTTGCCGCCCTTGTTGTCCATGCCCTGGATGCGTCCGCGGCGGCTGTTCAGGTCGCCCATGATGCTGCCGGCGAAATCGTCGGGCACGGTGATCTCGACCGCCATCACCGGCTCGAGCAGCGTGGGCTTGGCCACCTCCATGGCTTTCTTGAAGGCGATGCGGCCCGCCATCTGGAACGACATGTCGTTCGAATCCACGTCGTGATAGGACCCGTCGTACAGGATCACCCGGAAATCCACCACCGGAAATCCTGCGAGATATCCGCGGGCGGCCGCGTCTTTGATTCCTTTTTCGATGGCGGGAATGTAGTTCTTGGGGATGGCGCCGCCGAAAATGTCGTTGACGAATTCGAACTCGCCGCCGCGCGGCAGCGGTTCCATCTTGATTTTGCAGTCGCCGTACTGGCCGTGTCCGCCGGTCTGTTTCTTGTGCCTGCCCTGGACGTCGGCCTTGCCGCGAATGGTCTCGCGGTACGGGACCTTGGGCGCTTTCAGCACGACCTCGGTGTGGTAGCGCTTCTTCATCTTGGAGACCACTACCTCGATGTGCTGCTGGCCGGTGCCGGCGATCAGGAATTCCTTGGTCTGCGGATCGCGGAAGAAGCGCAGCATGGCGTCTTCTTCCATGAGCTTGTGGATGCCGGGCCCGAGCTTGTCTTCGTCGGCGCGGCTCTTGGGCTCGATGGCGAAGGTGATGGCGGGCTCGGGCAGCTTCACTCGCGGATACTGAATGGGCGCTGACTTGTCGCCCAGCGTGTCGCCGGTCAGCGTGTCTTTCAGTTTGGCGACGGCTCCGATATCGCCGGCGTGCAGTTCGGTCACCGGCACGGCGGTTTTTCCCTGCATGATGGAAATGTGCGCCAACTTTTCCTGGGAGCTCGCGGCTGAAGTTCTGCAGCGTGGCGTCGTTCTTCAGGACGCCGGAGAAAACCTTGAAATAGGAAATGCGTCCGGCGAAGGGATCGGAGACGGTCTTGAACACATACAGCGACACCGGCTCGGCGTCAGTTTCATGCCGCCGCGGCGGCTCGCCGTTGCTGGACGGCTGCCGGATCGCCCTGCACCCACTCGTGCTCCGAGGGCGCGGGCGTGTAGTCCACGATGAAATCCATCACCCGGTCGGCGCCGATGTTGCCCAGGCCGGAGCCGAAGATCACGGGGAAGATTTTGTCTTCGCGGATGGCGTTGTGCAGCGCCGGGATCAGGTCTTCTTCCGGGATCGTTCCCTTCTCGAAGAATTCTTCCATCAGCGCGTCGTTGCCTTCGGCCACCAGTTCCACCAGCTTTTCGTGCTGGGCCTGGGCCTCGTCTTTCATGTCGGCGGGAATCTCGCCTTCCTTGCCCTTGCCGTTTCCGCCCAGTTCGTAGGTGTAGGCCTTCATGCTGACCAGATCGACCACGCCGCGGAAGTTTTTCTCTTTGCCGATGGGCAGTTCGAGCGGAATCACGGAGCGCCCGAAGGCGTTGGTCAGCGATTCCAGAACGCGCTCGGCGTCGGCGCGATCGCGATCCATGCGGCTGGCCACGATCAGGCGCGGCGTCTGGTATTCCTCGCAGTAGTTCCAGACCCGCTGGGTCACGACTTCCACGCCGGCCACGCCGTCCACCACCACGATCGCGGCGTCCACCACCGGCAGCACCAGCTTGGCTTCGTGGACGAACATGTTGAAGCCGGGCGTGTCGACGATATTGATCTTGGTCTTGCCCCACTCCACGTGGGCCAGGCCGGCGGAGATGGACATCTTGCGGGCGATTTCTTCCTCGTCGTAATCGGTGGTGGAGGTGCCGTCATCCACGCGTCCCAGGCGCTGGGTGGCGCCCGCGGTGTACAGCATGGCCGAGACCAGCGAAGTCTTGCCTGCATGTCCGTGTCCGATCACCGCTACATTGCGGATATTCGCGCCTTCGTAAACCTTCACGGGTTCGCTCCTTGAGAAAGAAGGCGGGCTCATATGAGACTCAAAGAAGAGGACAACTTATAGACCGAAGCCCGGCGGCCTGTCAAAGCCTAGGATGCTACCACAGCGGAATTTGGCCGCTCAAGGGTAGCGGCAAGAGGGCGATGGCCCAATTCGAAACCATCCCTTAGCAACGGCGTCATCCTAAGGGACTTCAGTCCCGAAGGATCTGGCGCGGATCGGGCAGCGGCGGCGGGAGACATGCGATCTATCTGCTTCACGCAAGATCCTTCACGGCCTGAAGGCCGTTCAGGATGACGCCCGGATAAGAGGAGAAATTTCAAACTGAGCCACTACCGGCTGTCCCCACGTGATCTTGGCGCCCGCCGAGTGCAGATAAGATGCAGCGCCAAGATTAAAGGGCCTGACCTGATTGGTCGAACACCATTATCATGGAGGGCGGAGATCTGAAGTCACCTTACCAAAGGAACCTACTTCATGCGACGCCTTGTTTCCCTCTGTCCGGCCCTTACCCTGACCTTGATCCTGCTTTCGTAACTCTTCGCAACCACCGCGCACGCCACCGCGGACAAAACCATCATGTAGCGCGACGCGAAAGTCGAAGGCGTCACTCTGCATTATCTGACCGCCGGACAAGGTCCGATGGTGGTACTGCTGCATGGCTATGCGGAGACGTCGCGCATGTGGAGACCAATCATGCCGATGCTGGCGGAGCGCTTCACGGTGATTGCGCCCGACCTGCCCGGCATCGGCGACTCGGAGATTCCGGCCGACGGCCTGGACATGAAGACTGCCGCGCATCCGCATGCATGCGCTGGCCCGCTCGCTGGGCGCGCAAAAAGCGCGAAGTCGTCGGGCATGACATCGGCCTGATGGTCGCCTATGCCTACGCGGCACAGTTTCCTGCCGAGGTAACCAAGCTGGTGGTGATGGACGCGTTCCTCCCCGGCGTGGAAGGTTGGGAGGCGATCTACAACAATCCGGGGATCTGGCATTTTCGCTTCAACGGGCCGACCCCGGAAGCGCTGGTGAAGGGTCGGGAGCGTATCTACTTCGAACATTTCTGGAACGACTTTGCTGCCGACAAGACGCACTCGATTCCTGAAGCGGACCGCAAGGCCTACACCGCTGCCTACTCGCGGCCGGGACGCATGCACGCCGGCTGGGCATACTTCGTTTCGTTCCAGCAGGCTGCCAAGGATTTCGCTCAACTCTCGCAGACCAGGCTGACCATGCCGGTCCTGTCGATCGGCGGCGATAAGTCCAACGGAGACGCGCTGGGGCAACAGATGAAGCTGGTCGCTACCGACGTGACAGTGATCGTGCTGAAGAACGCCGGGCCACTGGATCCTGGAGGAGCAGCCGAAGGAGACGACCGACGCGCTGGTGAAGTTTCTCTGATCCTTACAGGCGCGCGAGCCTGCCTGAGTGAAGTCGAAGGCTCGCGCCTACATTAGTCGATCTATCACTTGATCCCCACCACCATCGAGTCGGGACCGATCAAGTGCTCCACGCGGGTTTCGCGGAAACCGGCTTCCTTCATCCAGCTCATACAATCGGCGCCGGTGTAGTCGAAGCCGCCGGGGGTTTCGATCAGCATGTTCAGGCTCATGAGCAGACCGAAGGCATTTTTGGAGCGGTCGTCGTCGATGATGCTCTCATATACGATCAACGCGCCCCCATTGGGGAATCGCTTCATAGCTCTTCGCGAACCAGCATCTTCTTTTCTTCCAGATTCCAGTCGTGAAGAATGTGCCCCATCATCACGACCTCGGCCTTGGGCAGGTCACTCTCAAAGAAACTGCCGGCGCGAAACGCGACCCGGGACGCCAGACCGTTGGCGGCCACGTACTCTTCGAAAGTGGGAGCCACTTCGGCCAGGTCGAAGCCAATGCCGGAGATATGCGGGTTGGCCAGCGCGACCTGCACGATCAGATCTCCCTGGGCGGTGCCGACGTCCACGGCCGTCTTGTAGTTCTTCCAGGGAAACTTGGCTGGCGATGACGCGATTGGCGCCTGTGCTTATTCCGGTCATGGCCTTGAGAAATACTTTCAGATTCTCCGGATCGGCATACAGCGCCGCAAAAGGATTTGGCCCACCCCCCTTGGCTTCGTTCTGCGGTTCTCCAGTGCGCAAGGCAGCCGTGAGATTGCCCCAGAACGGGTAAAGGCGCCGATTCGCCATCTCAAGCATCCCGCCGACATAGGACGGCTTGCGCTTGTCGAGAAATTTGTCGGTGGAAGGCGTGTTCGAATACTTTCCGTTGACTCGTTGCAGGAAGCCGAGCGCCACCAGAGCGTCCAGAAAATCGCGCGCCGATCGGGGATGCAAGCCCAGCCGGCCTTGCAGAGCATCGAGGTCCTCGGAGTGGCTGGCCAGTTCAGTGAATACTTCCATCTCAATGGCGCTCAGCAATGTCTTCGAAGCCCAGAATCCGAGGCCGACTTGCATGATGGCATCCATTGACGGCTCGGTCATCTTAGGTTCGGTCATCTTAGGTTCGGTCATGTGCGGCCTTTCCGGAGATATTTGGGAGCATCGCGAGCCCGGGACAAACCGCGAGTTCGCTTACCACTTTTCGAAAATTACGAACACCGCCGCCACCATCAGGGCGAATCCCAGAATATAATTCCATTTGATTTGCTGGTCCAGATACAACACGGAAAAGACCGAGAACACGGTCAGGGTGATGACTTCCTGAATCGTCTTGAGCTGGACCGCGCTGAATTCGTACGATCCGATGCGATTCGCGGGGACCTGAAAGCAGTACTCGAAGAACGCGATGCCCCAGCTGATGACGATGACTTTGAACAAGGGCGCCTGACGATACTTCAGATGGCCATACCAGGCGAAAGTCATGAAAATGTTTGAAATGGTGAGCAGAACGATCGTGGTCATGGCTGCTATGCTGCCTCAGACGGCCGGGTCATTTCCAGTCGTGCAACTATGATTCGAGTGCGCGATTCCGAACGGTAGTTCTCGCAAAGTTTCAGAGGCGTAACATTAGGGGCGCGTTGCTTTGGAAGGCAGGAGCCATGTTTCCTCAACTTGCCCGTTTCGCGGACTTCGGATTTCTACTTCTCCGGCTGATGGTCGGGGCGGTCTTCATCACCAGCGGCTGGAATCATCTGAAGGACCCTGCGACCCGGAGCAAAAGCATCGGCATGAGCAAGGGCTTTACGATTTTCCTGGGCGGGGCCGAAGTGGCCGGCAGCCTGGGAGTCATGTTCGGCGTGCTCGCCCAGTTGGCCGCGTGCGGGCTGATCCTGATCATGCTGGGAGCAATCCAGAAAAAGATTTTCGTGTGGCGCACCGGCTTCTGGGGAGACAAGAACTCCGGCTGGCACTACGATCTCATGCTGGTGGTGATGAACCTGGTCATTGTGTTTACCGGCGGCGGGCGTTGGGAGCTGATGCCGTAGCCGATGGTACTGAGTTCTCCTCTTAGCAAGGGCGGCTCGAGTCGGCGCTCGGGATGACAGGACACTACCGTAACCCGGGAACACTTGCACGCTGGCCGGGCCTCCCCTATGCTTATAGGCGAGAGGTTCGGCGACGTAGGCCCTGACCTTTCAAAATCCAGTCATGTACCGCCTGACCGCCAGATTGTTGCTGGTCCTGCTGCTGGCGACCACGTTTGTGCCGGTGGCGATGGCGATGTCCGGTCCCGTGCCGCATGCCTGCTGCATGCGGAGACCAATGCACAATCACGGCTCCGGCCGTGAAATAGGCGAGGTGTGGGGCCGAACCGGTAATTGCTGTCCACCGGTTACCACGGCGCAGTGGGCGGAACTGGGCTCGGAAATCGAGTCGAATGCCCATCCTCTGCTCGCCTACCTGTTACCCGACGCGCATCCCAGTCTGCATAGCGATCACGCTGTCTCTCTCCGTCCCGTCCGCGGTCCCCCGCTCAGCTAGCAACCCTGCTCTCGCGTTGAACCGATTTCTTTGACGTCCGGTTTCATCCGGACGGGTTGGCATGTCCGCTTTTGGCGGAAGGCCGCTCGCCCGGAGAAACTCTCGCGTCTTCGGGTGGGGCCAGAACCTCACCCGTGCAGCCTTGCCAGTTCGGCATCACGGGGATTCAGACAACATGGCGATCAGATTGAACCGGACACTGGTTTTGGTGGGATTGCTGGCGAGCAGCCTCACCGCGTTGGCTACCATCTTCGGCAGCGTCAACGGCCTTATTCATGACCCGCAGCACCGTCCGGTGCAAGGGGCCCAGGTCACATTGCGCGCGGCCAATTCTGACTGGACGAAGACAGTTGCCAGTAACGATGACGGGGGATTTCGCTTCGATACCGTACCCCTCGGCGAGTACCTGGTGACGGTCGAACTGGCCGGCTTCGCGTCAGAGGAGCAGAAAATTGTCCTCAGCTCAGGCCGCGACGTCCGCACCCATTTTTCCTTGACGGTTGCCCAGGCCAAAGAGACGGTTGAGGTCACGGACACGTCGGGGGCAGTCAGTCCTGAGTCTTCCACGACCGCCACCCTGGTGAGCCGCCGCCAGATCGCGCAGACTCCGGGGTCGGACCAGACCGACAGTTTGAACATGATCACCGACTACGTTCCGGGCGCGTACATGGTCCACGACCAGCTCCACATTCGCGGCGGACATCAGGTCTCGTGGCTGATTGACGGCGTTCCCGTGCCCAATACGAATATTGCGTCCAACGTCGGTCCCCAGTTCGATCCCAAGGACATCGACTACCTCGAAGTGCAGCGCGGCGGGTATTCGGCGGAATATGGCGACCGCACCTACGGCGTCTTCAATGTCGTTACCCGTTCCGGCTTTGAGCGCGACCGCCAGGCCGAGTTGGTCACCAGTTATGGCAGCTTTAACCGCACCGAAGACCAGTTCAGTATCGGCGACCACACCGACCGCTTCGCTTACTATGGCAGCGTTTCCGGCAACCGCACCGACCTGGGACTGGAAACGCCGAGCCCGGAGATCTTGCACGATCTGGGCGCGGGGCTCAGCGGTTTCACTTCCCTGACCTTTAACCAGACGCCAAATGACCAGCTGCGCCTGGTGGCTTCCTCCCGGGGCGACCACTACCAGGTCCCCAACGATCCGGACCAGCAGACCCTGGGTATTCGCGATGTGGAAAATGAACGCGATGACCTGGTCAATTTTTCCTGGCTGCACACGTTCGATCCCGGAACCGTGTTGACGGTCTCGCCCTTCTATCACTTCAATCAGGCCCACTACATCGGGGGTTACACCGGCCAGCCCGACCCCGACGTGGTCATTCCCGAGGATGACCGGGGCTCGAATTATTTTGGCGGCGTGGTTTCTCTGGCCGTCAATCACGGAAAGCACAATGCGCGCGCCGGTTTCCAGGTCTTCGGGGCGCGCGACAATCAGCTCTTTGGAATTGTCACCAGCGATGGCAGCAATCCGCCGCTCAGTCAGCGCGAAATGGTTTGGGGCAACGTGGAAGCGCTGTTTCTGGAAGATCAGTACAAGCTCACCAGCTGGCTGACCATCAACGGCGGTGTGCGGCTCACCCATTTCGGTTCGACCATCAGCGAAAATGCTGTCGATCCCAGGATCGGCGCCGCCATCCGGATCCCGCGCCTCAACTGGGTGCTGCGCGGGTTCTACGGACGCTACTATCAGGCTCCGCCCTTGCTCACGGTGAACGGGCCGCTGCTCGACCAAGCCGCCCAGCAGGGCTTCGGTTTCCTGCCGTTGCGCGGCGAGCGCGACGAGCAGCACGAGTTCGGGCTGGCTATCCCTCTGGCGGGATGGGTTTTTGATATTTCCAACTTCCGCACCGGCGCGAGGAACTTTTTCGATCACGACGTTCTGGGGAATTCCAACATTTTCTTTCCGCTGACCATCGATCGCGCCCGCATCCGCGGCTGGGAAGGCACGGCGACCTCGCCGCGCATTGCGGGACGCGCCCGGTTTCACGCCGCGTATTCTCATCAGTACGCCGAGGGCGCGGGCGGCGTCACCGGCGGCCTCACCGATTTCGAGCCGCCGGACGAAGGTTATTTTTTCCTCGACCACGACCAGCGCAACACGCTCTCCGCCGGGGTGAATCTCGCACTGCCCTGGCGCTCCTGGGTTGACTTCAATGCCAATTACGGCTCGGGTTTTGTCGATGGCGAAGGACCGGCGCATCTGCCCTCGCATGAGAGCTTCGACTTGTCGCTGGGGAAATCGTTTGGCGAAAGCTGGGACGTGCGGCTCACCGGGCTCAACCTGTCCAATCACCGCTATCTCTTGGACAACAGCAATACTTTCGGAGGGACGCATTTCGTGAACCCGCGCGAGATCTCGGTCCAGGTGAAATACCGGTTCCGTTTCTAGAGCGGCTGGCGGACGTCAGGCGTCGGATCTCCGCCCAAGTTTTACCGCTCCGTGCGGCCCGGACCGAGGGCAGATTGAATGGAGGAGGGATCACTGATGAGATGCGTTCTGACTTTGCTGGCAGTACTCGGCCTTGCCGCTTCCGTGCTGGCGTTGCGGGAGCACTACCGGACTGATACGTCGCCTTGCAGCATCAATGAAAGATGGGACTGCGGGATCGTGAACCACAGTCCTTATGCGGTGCTTTGGGGCGTTCCGGTGGCGATTATCGGGATTGCAGGTTATCTGCTGCTGGGGATGCTGGCACTGAAACGGTGGTACAGCGTCTTGTTGCCGCTGTCGTTGGGCGCGCTTGGCGTTCTCTCTCTACCTTGCCCACATCGAGAAAGACGTCCTGGGAGTCTGGTGCATTTACTGCGTGGCATCGCTGGGTGTGATTTCCGTTTTCACTCTGCTGGTGCTCGGGGCGGTTCTGTGGCGAGGACGGCTTAAGAGCGTCGAACCACGGAGGACACTGAGTACACGGAGGAAATCCCTGATGCTTCTTTGCGTCCTTTGCGAAGCCTCGGCGATCTTTGCGGCCAAAGTTCCAGCCTTAAGCTTCAATCTTCTTCAGCGCTGCCAGCAGCTCTTCATTGTTCGGCGCCTGGTCCAGCGGATATATCTTGGCGAACGCGATCTTCCCTGTTCTTGTCCACGATGAATACCGCGCGTTCGCAGATACCGGGGAAAGGCTGTTCCTTGCGCAGAATCCCGAATTGTTCCGAGACCTGGCCGTGAGGATAAAAATCCGCGCACATGGGCGTATGCATCATCCCGATCTCTTTCTTCTGCCAGGCGATCTTGCTGGGAATCGAATCCACGCTGATGTCAACCACCTGGGCGTCCAGGCCGGCGAACTTGTCGCGGTCGGCGTCGAATGCCGGCACCTGGGCCGCGCAGGTCGGCGTCCAGTCCAGGGGATGGAAGCTCACCACCACGTTCTTCTTACCGCGGAAATCGCTGAGTTTTATCTTTAGATGACGTTCGCCTTCAACCGCCGGCAATTCAAAATCCGGGGCGGTGTCTCCGACCTTCAGGGGCATGGCTTTCTCCTCTTTCTTCAATGTTAACCGAAGTGAAAGGCTGGCCGGGCCTGGGGTGCGCGGGCGGGTTGCCCGTGGCCGCACCGGCCGATGGTTCGCCGGCTCTTTATCAAAATTAACATTGCTTTAACACTTTCAGCAGGGCTCGGGACTAATATTTTCCGATGCCACAGGAGCCGCTTGTCATCGAAGATCTCCCTGGGCCCAAGGAGGGGCAGCGCCTGCTGCGCCTGACCGGGCCTTTGACCATGAGCACGCTGTTCGATTTTCAGTCCCGAGTTCGCACCGATACTTCGCGGGTCCTGATGCTGGACTTCAGCAACGTCCCCTATGTGGATTCGGCCGGGATCGGCGCGCTGGTGGGTGCCTACGTCACCCATCAGAAGGATGGTCGCAGCCTCTATTCCTGATCGGGGTGAACGAGCGGGTCCAGAACGCGCTCAAAGTCACTCATGTGGAAAAGTTCTTTCGCTTCGTTGATTCGCTGACTGCCGCGGAGCAGGCGATCGAGAGCGTCACCGGAGGTTCGAAATCGTCAGGGTTTATCATCAGGCATGGTCCCGCGGCTGCTTGCCATCGTTCTGTTCTTTTCAAGCCTTTCGTTCGCCGGAATAACCGACGACGTCCTGCAAGCGCTGAAGCAGAATAACGTTTCCGCCGCTGAATCCGAACTGCAGAGCTATCGCGCCAGACAGGGCGTAACCCCGGATTACCTGGAAGCGCTTTCGTGGATGGCCCGGGCCAGCCTTGCATCCCGGCAGCTCGATCGCGCCGACGCTTATGCCAGGCAGACCGAAAGCTGGTCACGGCAGTTGCTGGGCGAGCGTCCGCTGGATGCCGAACCTCACTTGCCTGTCGCCCTGGGGGCGGCCCTTGAAGTGCAAGCCCAGGTGCTGGCGGCGCGAGGCGAGACCGCCCAGGCGATCGCGCTGCTGCGGCGTAGTGTGGTCACCTACCGGAATACTTCCATCCGCGCCCGTTTGCAGAAGAATCTCAATGTTCTCGCACTCACGGGGCAGCCGGCGCCGCCGTTAAAGATCGAGTCGTACCTGGGGCCCAAGCCGGTAGCTTTGTCTCAGCTCAACGGTTCCCCCGTACTGCTTTTCTTCTGGGCACACTGGTGTCCGGACTGCAAAGCGGAGGGCCCGGTGATCGCCCGATTGAGTTCCGAGTTCGGCAGCCGCGGCCTGATGCTGGTCGCGCCCACGCAACTCTACGGTTACGGTGCGCAGGGCGAAGAGGCCCAGCCAAAGGATGAACTGCCCTACATCGAAAGAGTCTGGCAACACTACTATCCTGCACTGCAAGGCGTTCCCGTACCCGTCAGTAAAGAGAACTTCAATCTCTATGGCGCCAGCACCACGCCGACTCTGGTCTTGCTCGATCGCTCAGGACGCGTCGCCCTGTACCACCCAGGCGCAATACCTTACGAGGAACTGAGAGCCGCCATCGAGAAAGTGATGCACTGATCTGAGAACCGGGAACTGGGTTTGACTGCGAACTGATCTTTTGTTTGTCCAGTGTTTTTGTCCCCCACCATCCCCGAGTTTTCAGATTTCCCCGCCGCCATCTACAATCTCCAATCGCATGGATGATGCCCGCATCTTAGAGCTGCTGGCGCCGTTCCTGGGCGACAGTCCAGAGGGCCGAGGTCATAAGGGTGCTGCGCTCTCCCCGGCGCAACTGCGAGATATATCGATATATATCGATATACTGCTCCGCTGGAACGCTCGTATCAACCTCACCGCGGTGCGCCAGCCGGAAGAGATCGTCACCCGCCACTTTGGCGAATCCATTTTTGCCGCCCGGCACCTCTTTCCCTCAGCTGATCCAGGAGCCGGGGCGGCGCCCGCCTCAGGGCCTCTGGTTGCCAGGCCCCATGTTATCGACGTCGGGTCCGGAGCCGGCTTCCCCGGCCTGCCGATCAAGATATGGTCTCCGAACCTGGACCTGACGCTGATCGAATCAAACCAGAAAAAGGCAACCTTCCTGCGGGAGGTGGTCCGCAATCTGGAGCTGACCGGTGCCGAGGTGTCTACGGGTCGCGCCGAGGCGTTTGCTGGTCCCAGGGGGGACGTCGTCACCCTTCGGGCCGTTGAGGGTTTCGAATCGATTGTCCCGGTGGCAGCGGAGTTGGTAGCGGAAGGGGGCAGGCTGGCGATCCTGATCGGGGAGTCCCAACTTAATCGGGTTCGAGAGATAGCGCCGGGACTGAGGTGGGATCAGCCGGTCAGGCTACCCCTGTCATCCCGGCGGGTCATGATCATCGGAACTAAGGAATCATGATGGTTAACACGAGTTTGGTATGTGGGATATAGATGATTATATTTGGCGGTTAACTCGGTACCAGATGGTCAGTCTTGGCGAATTTTATTGGGTAAAGTGGGAAGACTGCATTTTTAGCTTAATCTCCGTTACGAGTAATCAAACTGATTATTAGGAGAGTACCACGTTAGTAAAAGTGGTAAGCGCTCCGTGTTAGCTGTTGGATTGTTGCGCTGGCGTCCGGTTTGATTGGAAAAAGTGGGATAAATGCGCCTAATATGGCGCTGATATGTAACATTAGTGGTTATTCACTTCTTGATCAGTTATCGCCTTCAGGCGAATTGCGGATTGGTGATGTTCCACGTGGAACATTCTGTACTTTTGATACCGCTCGTCTGTCATCCCTGATCCGAGTGATTGCTCGCTTCGCGAAGCCGTCGCGGAGTCGAATGACCCCTACTGGCTAGTCGCTGCCGACGCCGTCCTGCGGATCCTCTCGGCCGAACTTTTCTCCGCACGGTATCTCGGTCCCGGGCTTGCCAGAATTATTGCCGTATGCTCTGCCAAACATAGCCGAGCTTCGCTCGGCATGGACGGGTCGAACACCCGTCCCTACACGGATCGGGGCGGCGACTTCTCCTTTTGCTCCTCAGATGATGTTTCACGTGGAACATCGTCGTGTTGGTTGTGGAAAGTTCCACCACGTGGGCTGCGCAACTCTTATCTTTTCAATCCTGCGATGAGTGTTTTCGGTTGCACCAAAATACGTCATTGCAATCGCGCAACGGTTCGGCCTATTCTGCGAACATCTCTGGGTTCTCCTTCAACTAAATGGGACGCATTATTGCGGTAGCCAACCAGAAGGGCGGCGTTGGCAAGACTACGACCGCCATCAATCTGGCCGCATCCTTCGCGGCCGCTGAAGTCAATACTCTGCTCGTGGACTGCGATCCGCAGTCGAACGCAACCAGCGGACTCGGCCTGGTTCGGAGACCCGGAGCGAATTTCTACCTACCATTTGCTGATGGGCGCCGCCAGTCCGGAGCAGGCGGTGCAGGCCACCGAACTTGAGCAGTTGTGGCTGGTGCCAGCGCACAAGAACATGATCGGCGCCAACCTGGAGCTGGTGGAGGCCGATCGCCGCGAATTTCGGCTGCGCGATGCGCTTGCCACGCTGCGTGACCGCTATCAGTTCATCGTGCTCGACTGTCCGCCCGCGCTCGATCTGCTGACGTTGAATGCCCTGGTGGCGGCGGACGCGGTGCTGATCCCGATGCAGGCGGAGTATTTCGCCCTGGAGGGCATCAGCGAGTTGATGGATACGGTGGAGCGGATCCGCGCCAGCTTCAATCCGGAGCTGACCATCGAGGGCGTTGTCCTCACCATGCTCGACGATCGCACCAACCTGGCGCAGCAGGTGACGGCGGAATTGAAGAGATTCTTCGGCGACAAGCTGTGCGCGACCACTATCCCACGAAACATACGGCTGGCGGAGGCGCCCAGTCACGGACGTCCGGCTCTGCTGTACGATCCGCGGTCGAAAGGGGCGGAAAGCTATATTCGCTTGGCCAAGGAGATCATTGCGCACCATTTGCCGGCGGAGGATGGAGCGCCGGTGCAGGAGATGGACAAGACGGCTTGATCGATCGATATGCGTCTATGTAGTAGATTGATGTATATCAATATACTTTAAGTGACCGCACAGCCGAGCTTGCGCTCGGCCCGACAGCCGAGGGCGGCTGTCTCCACGTGGGTGGTGGCGATGCAGGCTGGGGGAATCTGGGGGCATATGACAACGACGGCTGAGAAAGTGGCGAGCGAAGTGGAGAAAGCGGTTCCGGAGAAAAGGAAGGCGCTGGGACGCGGACTGGAATCGCTTTTGCCGGGCGGACCGCGGGTGGTGGCGCCGGCAGTAGCCCATGCTCCGGTGAGTTCCGGAGCGGCACCATCGGCGGTCGCGGGCGGGGCGCCTGCGCCACACGGGACCGATGCGGTGGTCCAGATTTCGATTGAGCTGATCGAGGAAAATCCTTACCAGACGCGCTATCACTTCGGCGACCAGGCTTTGGAAGAACTGGCGAATTCGATTCGGGCCAACGGAGTGGTCCAGCCCGTGGTGGTGCGTCCGGCTGCGGATGGGCGTTTCCTGCTGATTCTGGGCGAGCGGCGCTGCCGGGCTTCGAAACTGGCGGGGAAGACGACAATTCCGGCGATTGTGCGCCGGGTTTCCGACCAGCAGGCGGCGGAAATGACCGTAGTCGAAAACCTGCAGCGCCAGGACCTGAACTGCGTCGAGCAGGCTGCGGCATTTTCCAAGCTGAGCCGCGATTTCGGATTGACCCAGGAGCAGATCGGGCAGCGGGTGGGGGTCTCGCGGGAATCTGTGTCCAATTACATGCGGCTGCTGAAGCTGCCGGCTGCGGTCCTGCAGCATCTTCAGGAAGGACGCCTGGGCTTCAGCGAGGCCCGGGTGCTGCTGCAGTTGCTCGATCCCGGTCTGATCGAGAAAGTCGCCGACGAGGCCGTGCGGAAGCATATGTCGGTGACGCAGCTGGAAGAACTGGTGGACCGGACCAACATTCCCCTGGTCAAAGACGAGACTCCGCAGCGGGCGCGCTGGGTCGATCCCAATGTGCGGGCCGCGCAAACCGAAATGGAGCGGGTGCTCGGAATGCGGGTGCGGATCAACGACCGCAAGGGCAAAGGCAAGATCGTGATCGAGTACGCCACGCTGGAAGACTTCGATCGCGTGGTGGACATGTTGAAGGCCAGATAGCAGTTTCTGGTTTCTGGTTTCCGGTTCTCGAACCCCTCTCCTCGCTGGACCCGATCCCGTTCGGTGTGGCCGCGGGCGACCCGCCCGCGACCACACTCGGACGGGATGAATGTAAGCGCGAGCGTCCTCGCTCGTGCGGAGTCGTCCGTGGCGCTGCTGCAGGAGCGGGGGCGCTCGTGCCTACATTGTTTAGCTTCCGGCTGAGAATCCGCCTACGTTGGCGACCGTGAGGCGAAGATACTTGTGAGGATTGACCGGGGTGTCGTTGATGCGGACTTCGTAATGGAGATGGGGGCCGGTGCTGCGGCCGCTCTCGCCGACGAATCCGATGGTGTCGCCGCGATGCACGTGCTGGCCGGGCATGACGGCAAAGTTCGCCAGGTGGCCGTAGCGGGTGGTGATGCCGTGGCCGTGGTCGATCATGATGGCCCGGCCGTATCCGCCCATGAAATCGGCGAATGTAACCACGCCGTCGGCGGGCGCGACGACGGGCTGCCCGTCAGTCGATCCGATATCGATACCGCTGTGGAAAGCGCCTTCCCCGTTAAACGGATCGATGCGCTCGCCAAAGGAGCCGGTCACCGGACCTTCCACCGGCCAGAGATTGGGGGCTGAATTCGCCCGCAGCCAGTCTGCCGTGGTCACGTTGCGCGTGAGCCCCAGAGAAAGGCCGGTCATGGTGGCGCCGCTCAGCGCCGAAGTCTTGAGCGCGCCGAGCTGGTCCAGAGAAGAGACGACCTGCGACGCCGGCAACGTTCTCCGAAGACGCCGTCACCAGGTTGGGATCGGCCTTCAGGCCGTAAAGCGAGGAAACCTCTCCCGCCAGCGAACCCAGCGAAGCCACCTGAATGTCCCGCTCCTTGGCGACCTGCTCCAGCCGGGAGTAACGGTTACGGAGGTCTTCGCGCTCGGTGCGAAGCTCGTTATAGTGCGACACCTTCAGCAGCATGCGCAGGTACGAACTGGCAATGCCGGTCAGGCTCAGGCCCACGATCGACGCCCCTACCAGAAAGACGTACAGGTAGTGAACCGGGATCGGGATCTTACGGAGCTGACCGTCGTCACCGCGTGCCACAAAAAGAATGTAAAAGCGTTTCTGCAATTTGTTCCTTCCGTTAGTTGATCAGGATCGGCCCAATGAGGGCGGCTCGCGGTTACGAGAGCCCTAACGCCATCCTGAATCCGGGCCAGCTTCCCATCTTGGAACTAGAGCTGTTTTACCTGCCCGAACCCTACCGGAACCGGGATGCCGAAATTGCTGTGCTCTGCAATCCCTACTGGATGCAGCACTTAGTTCGGCCACATGTGTCTGGACAGCTTCGCAACGGTAACAAAGTAGGTTCCCCCCTGTCAACGCTGGCAGGCTTACCAACGCCGGGTATGGGGCACTGCCCGAAGGGACCTGTTACTCGGTGGTGACTTTAGGAGGGAGGGTAACGTGCACCCTGCCCTGGATATCATTGTACGCCGTTTTTGGGGTCTCTTTGACCTGTAGGCGCGAGCGTCTCCGCTCGTGCGGAGCCATCCGTGGCGACTGCCGCACGAGCGAGGGCGCTCGCGCCTACATGGCTTGTATATTGATTGCGCCGTGCCGCTGCCTGAGAAAGCGCTTGATCCGCCGGATTCGCGACCGGGCTGCCAGAAATCCCGGCGCCGGGCTCCATGGCGTCCTCGGCATCGGGGACGACTGCGCCGTGGTTCCCATTCCTCGCGGTCATGAAGCCCTGATCACGACCGACTTCAGCCTGGAGAACATCCATTTCAAACGGGCCTGGCACCCGCCGGAGAGCGTGGGGCATCGCTGCCTGGCGCGCGGGCTCAGTGACATCGCAGCCATGGGAGGGGAGCCGCTGGCGGTGTTTCTTTCGCTGGCCGTGCCGCGGAGCTTGCCGCAGAGGCTGGGTGGATGGCTTCCTTCGCGGTCTGCTGACGCTGGCGAGCGCGTTCAAGGTGAGCCTGGCCGGCGGCGACACCGCCGAGTCTCCCGGCGGCATCCTGGCGGATATTGTTGGTGCTGGGCTCGGTGCCGAAAGGCAAGGCGGTGCTGCGGTCGGGCGCGCGTCCCGGCGACCGGATCTATGTGACCGGCGAGCTGGGCGCGTCGGCGGCCACGCTTGACTTTGCTGTCTGCCGCGGAAAGAAGCTTCGGCCGGAGGATTTTGCCAGCCACTTCTATCCCACGCCGCGAGTCGAGGTCGGCCGCTTTCTTCGCGAAAAGGGATTGGCCTCGGCCATGATCGACATCAGCGATGGGCTTTCGACCGATCTCGGCCACATCTGCGATGAAAGCGGAGTGGGGGCCGAGATTGAGCGTGAGGCCATCCCGGTCGCGACGGTGGGGAAGCCGGTGCGCCCGGTTGATCTCCGGTTTGCCCTGCACGGCGGGGAAGACTACGAGTTGCTGTTTACAGCGCCGCCGAAGAAGAGGGTGCCGTCGCGGATCGCGGGCGTTGCCGTCCGGCCGATCGGGCTGGTCACGGGCGGGCGGAAAGTCTGGCTTCGGGATAGCAAGGGTGCGAAGCAGAGGCTGGCGCCGCAGGGTTGGGAACACTTCAAGAAATAACCAGAGGGCGCGGACCTGGCTTCGGCACAGACTATGTGGGATCGGGTCTCCGACCCGGTCAGGCCGAGCGCAGCTCGGCTAGCGCTGCCGCAGCCAGTTGGCGCCGCACACACAAACTTCGTCGAGCTTCGCTCGACCCGGCCGGGTCGGAGACCCGGCCCCACACGGTCGCTGCCTCTGCACCTATTCTGTCTCTACTCTCGGCCTCTGAACAGGACTACAGTAGATGCTATGCAGTTCTCAAGTTTTGCATTCGCCTGATTCTTGTTTGGATCACACTGTCATTTTTCGCGCTGGCCCAGCAGGCGCCGCCTCCGCCTGCCGCCGTGGACGACAATTTCATCCAGAAGCAGTTTGGATCGACCTGCAAGCTGATGCCGGGGCCGCCACAGCTCAAGGCGGATCTCGATGGCGATGGCATCGAAGACCTGGTCGTCGCCGCCCATTGCACCAATCCGCTGGCGGACCAGGCGGAAGATAATTTCAGCGGTGGTCGATCCCTACAACACGTTCTACGGGTATGGAAACACCAAGATCACCACCCAATTTGCCTCGGAGGACCCGGCCACCCGCGGCCTGGTGTTGCTGGTCATCCATGGCGCCGGTCCGGAGGCCTGGCGGGCGGCGACGCCGAAGGCGAAGTTCGTGATCATCAATCTGCCTTTCAAACAGATCACGGTGAAAAAGCTGGTGGTGAAAAAGAAAACCGTGATGGCCATCTATGCCGAAGAAACCGGCGGCGATCGCATGACCTCCGCCACTTTCTGGGACGGCAAGAAATATCGCTACCAGCCGATTGGATCCGGCATGGGGGATTAGGACGGACCTTGGACGTCGGACCTCGGACGTCGGCAAACCCATGGTGTTAAGGTCTGACGGCCGAGGTCTGAGGTCCGGGTGAGGTCTGACGCCCGACGTCCGAGGTCTGACGTCTGAGGTTTGGCATGAATCTGGAACAGAAGCTGGAAGAACTGAAGAAGCGCGACCGCCTGGCGGCGGAAGGCGGCGGAGAGCAACGCCGCGAGCGGCAACACAAAGAGGGCAAGATGTCGGCCCGCGAGCGGGTCGAGTTTTTGCTCGACGAAGGCACGTTCGAGGAAACCGACAAGCTGGTCACCCACCGCTCGAACGACTTCGGCATGGCCGAGCAGAAGTATTACGGCGACGGCTTCATCACCGGCTACGGACGAATCGAAGGCCGGCTGGTGTTTGTCTTCGCCCAGGACTTCACCGTCTTCGGCGGATCGCTCTCCGAAACCAACGCCGCGAAAATCGTCAAGATCATGGACCTGGCCGCCAAGATGGGCGCGCCGGTGATTGGCTTGAACGATTCCGGCGGCGCGCGCATTCAGGAAGGCGTGGTGTCGCTGGCGGGCTATGCCGACATTTTTCTGCGCAACACGCTGTACAGCGGAGTGGTGCCGCAGATTTCCGCCATCATGGGGCCGTGCGCGGGCGGCGCGGTGTACTCGCCGGCCATCACGGATTTCATCCTGATGGTGGAAAAAACTTCCTACATGTTCATCACCGGGCCGGACGTGATCAAGACGGTCACGCACGAAGAGGTCACAAAAGAGCAACTCGGCGGCGCTCACACCCACAACGAGACTTCCGGCGTGGCCCACTTCATGGCGCACGACGATGCCGAATGTCTTTCCATGGTGCGCGAGCTGCTGAGTTTTGTTCCGTCCAACAATCTGGATGATCCGCCGCGCCGGCCGTGCACTGATCCCGATCGACCGCGCCGATGCCGCGCTCGACCGGATCGTGCCCAACGAGTCGAACCTGCCCTACGACATCAAAGACGTGATCCACGCCGTCGCCGATGACGGTTATTTCTTCGAGGTGCAGGAGCATTACGCCCGGAACATCGTTGTAGGCTTTGCCCGGATGGATGGACGTCCGGTGGGAATCGTGGCCAACCAGCCGGCGTTTCTGGCGGGCACGCTCGATATCAATGCCTCTACCAAAGGCGCGCGGTTCGTGCGCTTCTGCGACTGCTTCAACATCCCGCTGATTACGTTTGAAGACGTGCCTGGATTTTTGCCCGGGATCACGCAGGAGTATGGCGGAATCATCAAGCACGGCGCCAAGCTGCTGTTTGCCTTCGCCGAAGCCACGGTGCCGAAGATCACGGTGATCACGCGCAAGGCCTACGGCGGAGCGTATTGCGTGATGGCGTCAAAGCATATCCGCACGGATGTGAACTATGCCTGGCCGACGGCGGAAATCGCGGTCATGGGGCCGGAGGGCGCGGTGGACATCGTCTACAAACGGGAACTGGAGCAGGCCGAGAATCGCGAAGCGGTTCGCCAGGAAAAGATCGAAGAGTTTCGCGAGCGCTTTGCCAATCCCTATGTGGCGGCGGAACGGGGATTTGTGGATGCGGTCATCCAGCCGCGGGAGACGCGCAAGAAGTTGATTCAGGCGCTGGGGATGCTCGAGACCAAGCGGGACAAGAATCCGCTGAAGAAGCATGGGAATATACCGCTGTAGTGGCGGTAATCCGTGTGGGGCGGACACTCTTGTCCGCCGCTTTCGATGTTGATATTGGTTTAACCTGCAGCTCCCAGCTCGCTTGCTCGGCTATGAAGCTTGCAACGCAGAAAGTCAAAGTCAAAAGCGGCGGACAGGAGTGTCCGCCCCACACAGCCGGCGACGTAGCTACTCCGCGGGGCGCTCCACCATCACTGGCTGCGATTTCTTGGGATCTGCGCTGGCCGTGGGTACGGATGACACTGGGGCCACGACCGGCACCGCGTTCACCGCGGCGCGCGAATCGCTGCGACTGCCGGAACGGTCGTCCCATTTGCCGAAAATCATTTTGCCGGCGGTGGTTTGCAGCACCGACGTGACCGAGATGTCGATGGTCTTGCCGATCATCTTTCTCGCGTTGTCCACCACCACCATGGTTCCGTCATCGAGATAGGCGACGCCCTGGTTGTATTCCTTGCCTTCCTTCAGGATGAAGACCTTCATGGTCTCGCCGGGCAGCACAATCGGCTTCAGAGAATTGGCCAGTTCGTTGATGTTCAGGACCGCCACGCCCTGGAGTTGCGCGACTTTGTTCAGGTTGAAATCGTTGGTGATGATTTTGCCTTCGTACAGTTTGGCCAGTTCGATCAGCTTTAAATCGACCTCACGGACGGCGGGGAAGTCATCTTCGACGATCTGAATCTGCAGCGGACGGCATTTTTTGCAGGCGCTGCAGGATGTCGAGGCCGCGGCGGCCGCGGTTGCGCTTCAGTGAGTCGGCGGAGTCGGCCACCAGTTGCAACTCGCGCAGGACGAACTGCGGGGTGACGATGATGCCGTCGAGAAATCCGGTCTCGGCAATGTCGGCGATGCGGCCGTCGATGATGACGCTGGTGTCGAGGATCTTGTAGCTCTTCTTGCCCTGCTTTTCCCCGCCGAAGACGCCGCCGAGGGCGGAAAGGTTCAGCAGGTCGCCCTTGTTGGCCCCGACCACCAGGCCGACGTAGGCCATCAGCAGCATTACCAGGATTTGCAGGAAGCTCTGGGTGTGCCCGGGGGCAACGCTGTTGCGAATGACCAGGGAAAACAGGTAAGCGCCGAAAATGCCGAGGACGCTGCCGATAGCGGCGCCGATCAGGCGCTTCAGGCTGACCCGGCGCAGTCGCCATTCGAACAGGACGATGCCCAGGCCGATGAGCGCGCCCACTCCGGCATCCAGCCTTGCAGGCAGGTCGAACGGATCAGTCAGGTAGCAGGTGACAGCGATTATGAGAACCAATAAAAAACGCACTACAACTAAGTCCACCGAAGGACCTCCCCGGAACCCGCGCGCGGACCCCTCCGCGCATGAGCGTCCCGCACTGGTTACCCGGTGTTCCTAAAAAAATCGGCACCAGTGATCTGTAAAGCGGAGCCTATGAATTGAATATGAAAAAGCGCTCCGGCCTCCCCGCTCCCATGCTTCCGAAAGGGGAAGTTCCCAACTTTGATACGCAGAGTATATACCTGCGGCCAGACTGCGGTCGCCGTAAATTGCCGCCGGGGCGCTGTTACACTTCTGCTTATGAAGGCCCTGGTCATAACCCGTTTAGGCGATCCGGAAGTGCTGGAAGTGCGATCGGTTCCAGACCCAGTGCCCGGTCCGGGGCAGGAAGTGATCCAGGTGGAGGCCGGCGGCATCAACTTCGCGGACATCATGTCGGCGCAAGGCGGCTATCCCGGGACGCCGAAACCGCCGCTGGTGGCGGGACGTGAATTCTGCGGAACACGGATGAGCGATGGGCAGCGCGTCATGGGCTACACCCAGTGGGCCGCGTTCGCGGAACGCGTTGCCGCGTCCCCTCAACTGCTGTGGCCCGTCCCGGAAGAGTGGAGCGCGGAAGAGGGCGCGGCATTTCCGGTCAACTATTTCACTGCTTACTTTGCTTACTGGAAGGCAGGCCTGCTGGAGCCGGCGGCGGGCAAGAGCGCGCCGCGAGTTCTTATTCACGCCGTGGCCGGCGGCGTGGGCACGGCCGCGGTGCAGATTGGAAAGTTGCTTGGCATCGAGATGTACGGGACCTCTTCTTCGGAAGAAAAGCTGGCGCGAGTGCAAGCGCTGGGGCTGCAGCACGGGATCAACTACAAGCAACGCGATTACGAAGAGGCGATCAAAGAGTTGACCCACGGCGAAGGCGTGGATGCGGTATTTGAAATGCTGGGCGGCGAGCATGTCGCCAAGAGCGTGCGCTGCCTGCGCGATTTTGGAAGAGTCATCGTGTACGGCGCCGCCACTGGACAACCTGCGCAGCTGGACACGCGCATCCTTTATGTAAAAGGCGCGAGCGTGCATGGCTTGTGGCTGACGTATTTGTCGGCGAACCGCGAACTGATGAAAGCGGCATGGACGCAGCTCTCCGCCTGGATGGCGCAAGGGCATCTGCGGCCCATCATCGGGCACGTGTTCGCTTTGGAGAAAGCTGGGGAAGCGTACCGGTTACTTTTGGAAGGCAAGAACTTCGGGAAAGTCGTGCTCAGGATAACTTAGTCTTCTCTGCTGGGAATTGTTCTGTTGTGGCTTTCATCCAAGCAAAGTCAAAAGCGGCGGGCGAGGGCGCCCGCCCACCACTACGTTGTTGATCACTAGACAGTACAAATCGCTGTTGTGTTGCGGCTTTCGGCGTTGCACGCACTGCTAACGACCGCACATGCGCGTCGTCAAAAGAAGTGCAGAAGAAATTAGTGGATCGGAACTTTTCAGTTGAGGGTTTCGTATCTTGCGGTGATCGCAACCGGGCCTGAGGGAACAACCACCAGCCGGCCTGGTTTCGGAGAAAGAATTTTTCAGGGGTTAAAGGGACTGGCTCACGCTCGGTTTGGCGGCCCAGGTGAGCGCAATCCCCGAAGCAGAAAGCGCGCGGCCTCGCGGCCGCGACTCTTTTCGCTTAACCCCGCAGCAGCATTTTAGGCCTTCGACGGCAAAACGCAAGGTTTTCCTGCCCCAGGCAAATCCACGCCGCCCCGAACCGGTTCCCGACGTTTTCGGGAAAGAAAAAAGGAGTGCCATGAGCGTATCGAAAATCTCCAAGGGCTTGCTGCTGGGTTTGGCTTTGCTGCTGGCCACAAGCGGGTTTGCTGCGAACAAGGGCAGTATTCAGGTGGACGATCCGGTCACCGTAAACGGCAAGCAACTGGCGGCCGGCGAGTACACCGTGAAATGGGAAGGCGCCGGACCGAACGTCGACCTGAACATCATGAAAGGCAAGAATGTGGTTGCCACCGTGCCCGCGCACATGCTCGACCTCGAGCAATCTCCCAGCCGGGACGCGGTCGTCACCAGCACCAACAGCAATGGACAAAAGTCGCTGAGCGAAATTCGCTTCTCAGGAAAGAAATATGCGTTCGCGGTGAACGCAGAATCCGCCAAGGCGGAAGCGAACGGAACCAACAAGTAGGCGCTCGTCAGCGGATCGCGAACTGGGAGCTCTCAGGGGCTCCCATTTTTTTGACAATTTTTTTACGGCGATGCCAGTACATCGTCGTAATAATTCAGCACCGCGCGCCGCGGCCGATCTTTCATGCCTTTCAGCGGCACCTTCCGTTCGATCGAACTGTTGCCCGAGAGACGGGCCCGGCCCAGGCTCACCACACGGCCATCCGCCAGTTCCAGATAGATGGGCACCAGCATGTGGAAGCTTTCATCGACGCTGGACTGGGTGACTTTGAAGTTGAACGAGGGAACGCCGTCGGCGCCGTTGTCGAAGGAGTAGTCCAGCTTGTACGAAGGTAAGGCGGTCCCGTACACGTACTGATTGAAGAACCAGTCCATCCGATGGTTCCCGTCAAGGTCCATTTCCCTGGTCATGTGTTTTTCCACCATGGCCTTGAAGTCCTCGGTGGTGGCGGCGCGGCCGGCGAAAGTTTTCACGAAATCCTGCATGGTGGCCTTGAAGTTATCGTCGCCGGTGCGGCGGTCCCACATCATCATGCGGATCATATGCAGGACGTACGCGCCCTTGGGATAGATCAGGTCGCGGGTAATGCTCACACCCGTTCTGCTGTTATTGAGCCGGTAGCCCAGAGTAAGCGGACCGGCATCGATGGCGCGATAACCTTGCGCATTCTTCTCCAGGATCGATTTCCGTTCGTCATCCCAGAAAGAAATAAATTCCTTCGGCCCTTTTTGCGCGTATGCGCTTTGCAGAAACAGCGAGGCCGAGAAATCGGCAAACCCCTCGCTCATCCACTGGTCGCGATAAGAGTTGAAGCCCACGTCCTGTCCCCACCATTGATGGGCCACTTCGTGGGGCGCCACGACTTTCCAGTAGCCGCGGTCGCCCCAATCCAGCCCCAGCTGGTGGCGGACCGTGGTGTCGTAGAAAGAGCAAATCGGCAACCATACCAGTTCCGGCCAGGACTGCCCGTAGTTGCAGGCGGTCTGCTGGGTCATGGCCAACCGCTTGAACGGCAGGGGGCCAAAATAGTCGGTGTAAAGTCCGATGGCAAACTGAGCTTCCCGGAGCGGCTGCTTCATCATGACGATGGTGCTCAGGTTGCCCATGGTCTCGCCCTGCAGACCGTGCGCCCAGTCGGGCGGCGAGTCGTTGGCATAGGCGGAAACCAGGAATTGCGGGTTCGCCAGCTTGACCTCTTCCACCTTCATGTTGCCAAACTGGAAGCCGGCCACCGGCTGAGGCGCATCGCTCTTCCAGACGGTGACGGATTGGTTCCCGTCGGTGTTCTCGCTCACCAGGCTGCCGGTGGCGGCCATCTTCATCCCTTTCGGAATTCGAAAGGTCAAGTCATAGCTGCTGTAATCTCCCAGCGATCCGTCGGCATAACTGGGGTACCAGTCGTCGCGCGCGATGGGGAAGTAATTGCCATTGCCTTCGTTGCTGACTGCGTCCTTGCCTGCGTAGCGGGTGGTGATGCTGTACTTCTCGTCCCGCGATAACGCCCGGGGAAGGATCACGTAAAAATCCGCATCGTCGTTCTTGTCCTCCTGAATAAAGGACAAGGGCTGGCCGGCTTCACCCGTGACCTCCTGCACCCGCAGGGTGCGATGAAGATTGAAGGGCACCACCCGCACTCCGTTGCACGCCGCCACAAAGTCGGTCGTGGCCTTGCCCGAGAGATTGGCGTTTTTCTCGATGGTGGTATCGAGTTGCTGGTGCTCGATGTGGATGACGCCATTTTTCTGTGAGCCCGTGGCGATCCCGTCGGTGTACTCGCCGGAGAAATGAAACGACGCCCACACCCCAATGCGGTTCTCGTCGTAAGTGATCAGTTCCACTTCTTCCGGGGCCACCGGCATGATCAGCGGCGGCGCCCCATGCGGGTCGCTGGCGAAAATCTCCTTGTCGTTGTACTTCTTGCCGTGGATGAAGGCCACAAACAAGCCGCCTGCCTCCGGGCTCAGCACGTCCTGGAGAATGCGCGCGTCGAGGTTGTACTTGAGCATGCGGTCGTGGCGCAGGGCGTTCTGCGTGTCCCGCAGCAGTCCCGCATCGCAGCCTCCGGAGGCGGCAGTTCCAGCCCGCTTGATTTCTTCATAGCTGCCGTCGGTGAAACGCAGCACGAGCTTGTTGAAGCGCTCCGCGAATTCATCTTCCCGGGTCAGCAGCTTCAGGCTCGAACGCTCGACGGCCAGCGGGGGATTGAGAACCATGAGGCCTTCCCCGACGAAAACCGCTCCCGTAACTTTTCCTTGTACCGGGGCGACGAAACACATAGTGCCGGAATGCAGGTGAAAAGTGGCGGCATCCCGTTTGAGCGTCAGATCGGTAACCGCTACGGCTTCACCGCTCAGCGTGATGTTCCGAAGCTGCTGGTAAGTGGGGTCTGAGTTCGGAGCGGTAGCGGCGCCCTCCGCCGCCAACGCGCAGCAGGAGATGGTGAACGAGCACACCAGGGCCACGACCTTCATGGCTTGCAGACAAATCCGCATGGAAGCTCCCTCGGGGGAAGGAGAACCCGGTCATTATGAATGGAGCGCGAAAGAGTACAAGGATTTAGAGCTTACGGGAATCCTAAGAGTTATCCCGTGATCAATTCAGGCGCTTAAAAAAGGGAGCGCACGTTGCGCTCCCTCCTGACGACTGACGACCGAAGACTGACGACTGCTTTCAGTACTTCGGCATCTTGGGATCGACCCGGTCGGCCCAGGCCAGAATTCCGCCGGCCAGGTTGTGCACTTTCTTGAATCCGGCCTGGCGGAGAAAATCCACGGCCTTGGCGCTGCGCACACCGGAGCGGCAGTGGGCCACGATCTCCTGGCTGGAATCCAGTTCGTTGACGCGTTTCGGCAGGTCGCCCAGCGGAATCAGATGGCCGCCGATATTGCAGATCTGGTATTCGTGGGGCTCGCGCACGTCGAGCACGAAAAGGTTTTCGCCGGCGTCGAGCCGTTTCTTGAGTTCTTCCACCTGAATGTCTGCACGTCAGCGTCTCGACGGGCTTCTCCTCGCCGCGAATTCCGCAGAACTCGTTGTAGTCGATCAGCCTGGTGATGGTGGGATGAGTTCCGCAGGCCGGGCAATCGGGATTCTTGCGCAGCTTGAGTTCGCGGAACTTCATGTCCAGGGCATCGATCAGCAGCAGTCGGCCAATCAGCGGTTCGCCTTTGCCCAGAATCAGCTTGATGACTTCAGTCGCCTGCATCACGCCGACCAGGCCGGGCAGAATTCCGAGCACTCCACCCTCGGCGCAGGAAGGCACCAGTCCGGGCGGTGGCGGTTCGGGATAGAGGCAGCGGTAGCACGGGCCTTCCTTGGTCGCGAAAACGCTGGCCTGGCCTTCGAAGCGGAAAATCGAACCGTAGACGTTGGGCTTGCCGGTAAGCACGCAGGCGTCATTCACCAGGTAGCGCGTGGGAAAGTTGTCGGTGCCGTCGGCGATGATGTCGAACTCGCGAAACAGTTCGAGCGCGTTTTCGCTGGAGAGCCGGGTGTCAAACTTCCGGATATTCAGGAAGGGATTGATGGCCTTCAGCTTCTCCGCCGCCGAATCCAGCTTCTTGCGTCCGACGTCCGAGGTGGAGTGGATGATCTGGCGCTGCAGGTTGGTGTAGTCCACAACATCGAAGTCCACGATGCCGAGCGTGCCAACGCCCGCGGCCCCCAGGTACAAAGCCAGCGGCGACCCCAGGCCGCCCGCGCCGATACACAGCACTCGCGCGGCCTTCAGCTTGAGCTGCCCTTCCATGCCGACCTCGGGCATGATCAGGTGGCGCGAGTAACGCAGGATCTCGTCGTTGCTGAGCGCTGCTGCTTCGGGTTTGACTTCGACTGTGGTAGCCATGGTGACCTCAGTTACAAGAAATTGAAGAATTGTCGGATTTACGAATTGATGGATTGAGTACAGCTATCGACAGGAGGGACAACAACAGCGGCGGACTTTGAGTTCGGGTTTCAATGTAACAATCCTAAAATCCGGCGATTCGACAATCAATTCAGCCCTCCCGCGATGGAAGGCACAATCGAAATACTATCACCGTCCTTGACCGCCGTGGCTTCCTTCTGCAGATAACGAACGTCTTCGTCGTTAAGGTAAACATTGACGAAAGCGCGCAGCTTGCCGTCCTCGGTATAGAGATGGCGGCGCAAGTCAGGATGCTGGCCCACCAGATCGGAAAGCGCGGCGCCGATGGTGCCGGCCTTGACCTCGACGGCAGGCTGCTTGCCGGCATACTGCCGCAGGGGAGTAGGGATGTGGATCTTGGGCATAGGCTATACATGATGCCACAGGGAGGGCCGGAGATTCATGGCCTGTGTCTTTGGGGGTGTGTGGGTGTGTGGGGCGGGCGCGCCCTCGCCCGCCGCCTTTGACGTTGATTATGACTTCTTCTTGCGCCAGGCCTTCGATGCTGGAGACCAAACTCGAGCCACCCCAAAATCAAAGTCAAAGGCGGCGGGCGAGGGCGCCCGCCCCACACATGAATTACCCAACCTCTATTTTTTCCGCCACTAGTTTCTTGTCGTCCTCATCGCTTCCGGTCAGTTCGAACGAGTTGGTCAGCGCGGCCTTGCCCTTCTCCACGCTGGTGATGACGTAGGAGCAGCCAAACCAGTGCGCCTCGGCCAGGTCGGTCGGCGGACCACTGTGCGGGATGGTCAGGGTGCGAATGATAGAAACCGATGACGTCTTCGCCGCGGTCGCGTCCCTCGCGCTGGATGCGGATCAGGTCCCTGGGGTCGATGTTGTAGCGGTTGTGGGCGGAATCGGTGCGGGTATTGCCGGCGCGGGCGACGGAAGTCACGGTACGCGCGCCGTTCTCGTCCGCCTGGCCGAGCAGCACGCCGCAGCATTCATGCGGATAGGTCTCCTCACCATGCTGCCTGAGAGCTTCGTATTCTTTACGACGGATATTCAGCATCAAGAACTCAATTGCTGCGGAGACATGGAGAGAAACCCAGGATTTCTCCTAGCCCGAGCCACTCGTGATAAATGAGAACCAGTTCTCGGTTGTCAGTTTGAAGTTCTCAGTCTTCTTCCCAGAATCTCTCGCTTAGATATTTGTCGCCGGAATCGCACAGGATGGTCACGAATACCGCCTGCTCGTCCTTGCCGAGTTTGCGGGCCACTTGCAGGCAGCCGACCACCGCGGCGGCCGCTGAAATTCCGACCAGCAATCCTTCTTCGCGGGCCAGCCGCTTGGCCATGCTGTAGGCTTCTTCGGTTGAGATCTCAATGTCCGCATCGGCCAGCGTGGCGTCGTAAATTTTGGGGACGATGGCGCTGGCCATGTGTTTGGCGCCTTCGATTCCGTGGAATGCGGAGTCCGGCTGGAGCGAGATGCAGCGAATCGCAGGATTCAGTTCTTTCAGCCGGCGCGTGGTGCCGACGAACGTTCCGCTGGTTCCCATCATGGAAACAAAATGGGTGACGCGGCCTTCGGTCTGTTGCCAGATTTCGTTGGCTGTGCCATGGTAGTGGGCCTGCCAGTTGGCGTCATTGGAATACTGGTCGGCATAAAAATATTTGCCGGGATCCTGGGCGAAGAGTTCGCGGGCGGCGCGGATCGCGCCGTCGGATCCTTCAGCCGGGTCGGTGTAAATAATGTTGGCGCCGTAGGCGTGCAGGATGCGCTTGCGCTCCAGCGAAACATTTTCCGGCATGCACAGAGTGACGGGAAAGCCCTGGGCGGCGGCGATCATGGCGTAGGCGATGCCGGTGTTTCCGCTGGTGGAATCGAGCAGGATCTTGCCGGGCCCGAATTTTCCACTGGCGCGGCCCTGGGCCACGATGTTCGAAGCGGCGCGGTCCTTTACCGATCCGCCGGGGTTGTACCACTCGGCTTTGCCCAGCAAGTCGATTCCGGGGAAGTCGCGAGCTATGCGCTCCAGGCGCAGCAGCGGAGTGTTGCCGATGAGCTCGAGACTGCGCCGGCCCAGCGAAACAGGTACCGGCTTCACCGCGGGCCCTGCTGGCGCAGGAGTCGGCGAATCAGGCACTTCCGTTCGTTTGGTTGAGACTGGCTGCATAGATCCGGGCCCAAGGGCGTGACTATCGTAACGTATCGCGAACTCGAATTAACGGTTTCGTAACGGTTGATTGGATTATAAAAGAGGCTGCTTTGATGCAACCAGCACGCGGAAATGAACTCTTTTCCGCAAATTGGCATCTGATGGCATAGAGCGACCAGGACTAGAAGTAAAGAGATTTGCAAGGGATTGGAAAACTAAATCGAATGTCCACCAAGGTAGAACAGCGAAGTTACGAGGAAGCGCTAAGTTGGCTGCGAGAGCACGGCTTCGACCTGATCGAGGCGCCGGGCACGCAGGGGCGGGTGTTCCTCAAAAAGTATAGTGTTTCCGCCGCCATCCAGAAGGACGGCGACGACGGCGTGAAGATATTCGCTTATCCCGGATACCTGATCGGCAGTGAAATTTCCAAGCTCGTGAATCGCGGCTACCAGCAGTTTCTGAAGACTGCCAAGACCGAAGTTCCGGCGACCGCAGACCACCTGAAAGCGCTGCAGCAATTTACGGAAGAATTGAAGGAAGGCCTGGGATTGCCCGTTCTGTACAACGAATCGCTGGGCACGGTGAGCGAATCGTACCACTACGACCGCATCAAGGACCGCGACAAGCCCGCGGCGGAACGCCCGAAGCGTCCCTGGGAAAAAGCAGGAGCCGCGGCCGCCGCCAAAAAAGGCCGCGCTTAAACCCCACTTTTTCCGATCTTCGCTCTGTTCTCGGCTCTATTTTTTGACTCTCACTTGCACTCGCGTGCCCTCGGGCAGGCGGCCGTTCAGCTTGATGATTCCGTCTTGCACTACGCCTTCATACTCTTGTGGTTCGACTTTGGTTCGCGCTGGCGAGTCGCCCGCGACCACGCTGGCCGTGGCTCTGGTGCAGCCAGTGCCCTTGTCCATGGCCTGGTTCGCCAGGTCGTCGGCCTCGCGATTGTGCTCGCGCAGGGCGTGAGCGATGGAGAACCAGTCCAACTGCGCAATCAACTCTTTGGCACGACCGTGGAGTTCCTGCAGGGTCGAGTTCTTCACTTTATAGATGCCCTTGATTTGCCGCACCAGGAGTTCGGAATCGCTGATCAGCTTGAGCGCTTTCGGTCCGTGCTCGATGGCGTACTCCAGGGCCGCGATCAAGCCCTGATATTCCGCGAAGTTGTTGGTCTGATGGCCGAGGTATTGACTGAGCGCGGCGACTTTTCGTCCGGTCTGGTCCTGAATCACAACGCCGTAGCCCGCGGGGCCGGGATTGCCTCGAGCGCCGCCGTCACTGTGAGCAATCAGATAGTGTTCGGGAGCATTGGCATGCGGCGAGGAAAACAGGCCGCGCGATGGATATGAAGGCATGGCGAAATTTTACATCGTGACCGTGTGGGGCGGGCGTCCTCGCCCGCCGCTTTTGATCTGGTCTTTAGATCTGAAGATCTGAGTGGGGCAATAGATGCATGCCCCCAATGGTCAATGGGACCGCCGAAGCTGCCGGCCCAGAAAATCAACTTCAAAAGCAGCGGACAAGAGCGTCCGCCCCACACTACTGGTTATCTTCCGGCGGCCAGGCGAGTGGCCAGGCGTTGCGGCAGGTTGGCGGCCATGATGCGGTCTTGCGCCTGCTTCAGATTGTAGGGGACGCGGCAGAAAGTCACGATGCGGGCGTCGGAGTCAAATACGGCGAAGGCGGCCCGCCAGTCTCCGTCGCGCGGTTGCCCGACCGAACCCGGATTGACCATGTATTTCATGTTCTCTTTGAGCGGAAACTCCGCCGTCTCGCTCTGTCCAACCGTGTTGTATTGCGGACGATAATAGTCACTGGCCACGGTGTTGGTGCAAAAACTTCCCTGCAGGTGGGTGTGCCCAAAGAAAGTCAGCGGCGTGGACGAAGTGAGCAGAGGCTCAATGGCGTCGCGCAATGTGACGACATACTCGTCTTCATCGACTGGAGAACCATGCACAAACTGGATGGCCGGCAGCTCTCCGGTCTGAATCGGGCCGTGGGGCAAGCCCTGCAGCCATTTCAGGTTTTGAGGAGTGAGTTGATCGCGGGTCCATAGCGCGGCCAGGCCGGCGATGGGATTGAAGTCCCTCAGGTCCATGGCCCCGCTGGCTGCCTTGTCATGGTTGCCGCGCACGAAGATGTGCCCCAGGCTACGCGAGCGCTCGATTACCTCGTTGGGGCTGGCGCCATAGCCGACCACGTCCCCAAGGTTGACCACCATGTCATATGCGGGGGCGGCCGCCAGGCAGGCTTCCAAGGCTTCCAGGTTGCTATGAATATCGCTTATAAGAAGAATGCGCACAGATCACCGGACAAACTGGGGATTATAGACCTGTAGGTCAAGGCCGTGTGCTGAAAACCGTCGGTGTGGGGCGGGCGCCCTCGCCCGCCGCCTTTGATTTTGACCTGGTTCCGGGATCGACCACAGGCGAAACATCTCCAACCCCAAAGTCAAAAGCGGCGGGCGAGGGCGCCCGCCCCACACGTGCTCACACATTCACCACGGGACACCTGGCCCAATGCCCGGAGGAGACTTCCACCAGGCCGGGCAAGCCGCGGGCGCATTCTTCCACCCGATACTCGCAGCGCGGCTCAAACGGGCACCCGGGAGGGACGGAGTGCAGCGGGGGCACGGTGCCTTCGATGGTCTCGAGCGGTTGGCTGCGGTCCGTCTTCAATGTGGGCACGGCCTTCAGCAAGCCGCGAGTGTAAGGATGCGCCGGGGCCTCGAATATGTCGCGCTTCGACCCTAACTCCACCAGGTTGCCGGCATACATTACGGCGACCCGTCCGGCAACCTGCGAGACTACGGCCAGATCGTGCGATATGAACAGCATGGTCAGGCCAAACTTGGACCGCAGTTCGGACAGCAGTTCAAGGATCTGCGCCTGGATGGTGACATCGAGCGCGGTGGTGGGCTCGTCGGCGATCAGCAGCCGGGGACGGTTCACGATGGCCATGGCAATCATGACGCGCTGCCGCATCCCACCCGAGAGCTGGTGCGGATAATCGCGCGCGCGCCGTTCGGAATCGGCGATGCCGACTTCGCTCATGGCAACCACCGCCCGTTTCCCGGCTTCGTGTTTCCCCACCCGATGGTGGGCGAGGACGGCCTCGGCAATCTGATCGCCCACTCGCATCACCGGGTTCAAGGCGGTCATGGGTTCCTGAAAAATCATGGCGATTTGAGAACCGCGCAAGGGACGCATCGCCCCGTCAGGCAGTTGCAGCAGGTCGCGGACCTCGCTGCCATCGGCAAACCGAATCTCGCCGCGGGTGCGGGCGTGGGGAGGTAGCAAGCGCATCAGCGCCAGTGAGGTAACCGACTTTCCCGAACCCGATTCGCCCACCAACCCAAGCACTTCGCCTGGGGCGATCGAGAAACTGAGATCGCGAACCGCCACCAGGCCGCCCTGTCCGTGGTTAGAACGGGGGAATTCGACGACCAGATTCCGAACCTCCAAAAGATCAACCATGCCAGGTAGCGCCGGCGTCCGCCGGCTGTCCGGAGGGCACCCTGCCCGCCGCTTTCCCAATCTATTGCCCTAGAATCATCGCTCCGGAATCATTGCCCCAGAATCATTGTCCCAGAATCAGCGGCAATCCATTCTTGGGATTGCCAATCACAACCACTTTGGCATTCGCGCTCTTGGCCAAAGTCTCGGTCGCCTCAATGCCTTTCCACTCCAGCAGCTGCGGGCTGATGCCCTGGGCCACGATCTGCTGAAAGTCGCGGATGCCGGCCGCTTCAATGCGCTTGCGTTGCGCCTCCTGGGTTTCCTTCTGCAGGCGGAAATTCATGGCCAAGGCTTCCTGCTCGGCCTGCTGCTTGGATTCGATCGACGCCTTCAGCGTGGCCGGCAACTGGATGTCCCGCAAGAGCACGCTCTCCACCAGAACTCCACGTTGTCCCAGTTTGTCGGTGAGCTGGTCATAAATCTGCTTGGCCACCATTTCCCGCTCGCCGGTGTACAGCGCGTTCGCAGTATGAGAGGCCGTCGACTCCCTGATGGCCGCGCGCAAGTTGGGCTCTACCAGGACGGCCA
Source organism: Terriglobia bacterium (assembly GCA_963734455.1). GTDB lineage: Bacteria > Acidobacteriota > Terriglobia > Terriglobales > Acidobacteriaceae > JAIQFF01. The sequence goes on along the minus strand of CAVTHC010000013.1, from coordinate 2,662 downwards.
TATAGTTCGGTCCGATCTTCTGATAGACTTCGGCGGCTTTGTCGGGGTTGAGGTGATAGATGAGGGAGGTATCCAGGTTCATGACCAGCCCCTCGCTCGAAGGCACACTGGCGGATTCCTTCAGTTCCTGGGTGCGAATGGAAAGCTCATGGTTAGCTTTGAAGGGATTGATCAAGTGGACTCCCTCCGGCAGCACTTCGCCGGTCACCCGGCCAAACAGCGTCAGCACTCCGACCTGTCCCGAATCCACGCGGGCCACGGCAGAAAACAGCATAATCACCACGACAAACGCGGCTGCCGCAATGCCAAACAGACGCAATACCGAGCCCGAGTTCGCGTCAATTACCCGGCCATGAGGTTCATTGAATATCGCCATAGAGATTCCTCCCCCGGCGATTGTATGCCAACTGACGAAACCGCCGGGCACAGACTGCTACCCGGCCGGGCCAGCGCAGCTGCAGCTTCTCGCGGAACCCGCGTGGCAATTGATTTCTCCGGGAATTTTCACAGGCGCGAGATGCGCGAAAATCCAAAGATCACGCGCGGGATACAAACTGAATCCCCAAAATTCACAGTGCTCCGTACGTGCTGAGGACTGCCCCCTGCTTGTATTGCACCAATTCCGGTCACCCCCTTGTGGAGGGGCTGCACTCGATTGCAGGCAAACGAGATAAAACCGGCCATTTTTTATTGACTATAAAAATGAAAAGCGTAAAACCAATCTCGTTCTTTGACACGTTCTGAAGTTTACCCGGTTGGTGCGGCGTCCGGGGCTCAAGCGCGATCACTCTGGAGCATCGCAAGATGAATCAGGGAGGGTCAGCAAGGGTCTATAGCCAGGCGCTGGTCGAGGCGAACAAGAGCACCCGTCAAAGGCAAGATAGAGTCCCGAGGCGTTGAACAGTTTTTCCGGTTGGCGGTAAGCCCGGAGCCCAAGCACAGATCGCGCGCCGTCGTCTTCGCAAGGAGACCACGAAAGCAGGTCAGCAAGGGTCTAAAGCGAGCTACTGGCCGAGGCGAACAGGTTCAACATCACTTCGGGACTCTTATTTTTTGCAGCGCCGCGTAATTTCCTTTGCAAACTCCTCGCAGTTTCGCTCGATACTCCTGTTGCGCCTGACAAAGATACTTGAAACGCCTCGGATGACAATGGGATTTGAAACGCTCCGGATGACAACTCACAACAGTCGTATTTGAACCGGCGGTCTCCGGACCGTATACTTACAGGCCGCGATGAAGGTTGTGGTGATCATTCCGGCGGCGGGGTTGGGGACACGCATGGCGTCGGCCTCTGCTGCCAGAAGCAAGAAGCCGGCGGCGTCGAAGCAGTTCTCCGAAATCGGGGGGACGCCGATCCTGATTCACACGCTGCGAAAATTTGCCGCCAGCCCGGAAGTCGCGGGAATTTACGTGGCCCTGCGGGCCAACGAGATGGCGGGCTTTCGCGCCCGGCTGCAGGCGGACAAGGATCTCGCGCAAAAGAAGATTGAGCTGGTCGAGGGGGGCGAGCATCGCCAGCAGTCCGTGGCGAATGCCATCGCCGCGCTTGCAGCCGCTCCCGACGATATTGTTCTGGTGCACGACGCGGTCCGCCCCTTTGTGACCACCGAAATTATTCACGACGTTATCGAGGCGGCGCGAAAATATGGCGCGGCCATCGCGGGAATACCGGCGATGGACACGATCAAGGAAGTGCAACGCACCGCAGAGGGCGCAGTCATCACCGCGACTATCCCGCGCGAGCGCGTGGTCATGGCGCAGACTCCGCAGGGCTTTCGCCATCGCGTGCTGAAGCAGGCTTTCGATGAGGCCACGGCGGACGGATTTCTGGGGACGGATGAGGCTTCCCTGGTCGAGCGTTCCGGTCACGAGGTCGTGGTGGTGATGGGCTCACCGAGAAACATCAAGATCACCACGCCCGCGGACATGGAACTGGCGGAGTTCTTCCTGAAACGGTAAGAGCGGCCACGGATTTTCACGGATTAGCCTGCGAGCACCTCGCATTTGGGCTGACGACCGACGACTGAAGACTGACGACCAGACTGGAAACCAGAAACTTGAAACCAGAAACTCGCATTGGCTACGGTTGGGATTCTCACGAATTCAAACGCGGCATTCCGCTGAAGATTGGCGGTCTGACGCTGCCGCATCCCAAGGGATTGGGCGGGCACTCGGACGGCGACGTCCTGCTCCACGCCATCACGGACGCCCTGCTGGGCGCGGTTGCCGCTCCCGATATTGGTTCGCTGTTTTCACCGTCCGACCCGCGCTGGAAGGGCGCCGACTCTGCGCTTTTCCTGGCCGAGGCAGTCAAGCGCGTGGGTGCGGCCGGATATGCGGTGGTCAATCTGGATTCGACCCTGATCCTGGCGGCCCCCAAGATCGGGCCGCACGCCGCCGCGATCCGATCCCACGTGGCCAGGCTGCTGGGAATCTCGCCGGATTGCGTGGGCGTGAAAGCCAAGACCCCCGAAGGCATGGGGACGGACAATGCGGCGATTGCGCATGCCGTCGTGCTGCTGGAGAAGAAAGCCGCGAAGCGTGTGCCTGGGAGATCCGGGAAATAGCATCGTCTACATGGTCAACCGCGTGCCGCTTCGACCAGCGCCTTGAAGATCGCTCGCGAGCTCTCGTCCTGTTCCACGGAACGTTCCGGGTGCCA
>CAVTHC010000012.1:0-46169 GCA_963734455.1 Terriglobia bacterium | reverse complement strand
TCGCGATGAATGATCCCCTTGGCATGGGAGGCGGAAAGCGCATCGGCAACCTGGATGGAAACATCCAGCAGGTCGTCAATGTCCATGGCCTTGCCCCGGATACGCTGCTTTAGGTTTTCGCCCTCCAGCTTTTCCATCACGATCGGCGGGGCGGCCGTCATGGTCCTCGACTTCGTGGATGGTGCAGATAGACGGGTGATTGAGCAGGGACGCGGCCCGGGCTTCACGCTCGAAACGCTCCATGGCTTTGCTGTCGCCGGTGAGATTGTCGGGAAGGAATTTTATGGCGACATGGCGGCCGAGGCGGGTGTCTTCCGCTTCGTAGACCACGCCCATCCCGCCGCCGCCCAGCTTGCCCAGAATGCGGTAGTGGGAGACCGTCTGGCCGATCATGGTCGTGCCGCTCGAACTCTGGCCAGACGCTTCGCGGTCCATGGCTAAGCTCAGCCCCTTTAGGCGGTCAATGTTAGGCCGCGGTCGTTTCTGGTCAACTATTTGAGGGGAAGGACGGTGGAAATCCACTCCGTACGCCGGGCTGACCTATCCTTGCGTACTTTGCAAGGGCGGGATTTCACGGACTGGTGTAGTGGAGGCGTCTTTTCCGGTTGGGGGCCGATACTGAAGATCCCACCCTCTCGCAAAAAGCGCGAGGAGGCTGGGGCGGCCGCGCGTTCTGATATCCCCCTTGGAGATCTTGCAGCTCAATTGACGCTATAATTCTCGGCACTCATGGCGCTTTCCCCAGGAACGAAGCTGGGCCCTTACGAGATTCAGTCGCTGCGTGGGCGCGGGCGGGATGGGCGAAGTGTATCGGGCCAAAGATGCCCGGCTGGATCGCACGGTCGCGATCAAGATTCTTCCTGCGTCCTTCTCGGCGGACCCGGACCGCATGCAGCGCTTCGCGCAGGAAGCCCGCGCGGCGGCGGCGCTCAATCATCCCAACATTCTTTCGATCTTCGATATCGGGGAGGAGAAGGGCTCGCCCTACGTGGTCTCGGAGTTGCTGGAAGGGGAAACCTTGCGCGAGCGGCTGCGGAACGGCGCGCTTTCCGTCCGCAAGGCGATCGAATACGGGCTGCAGGTGGCCCGGGGACTGGCTGCTGCGCACGAAAAGGGCATCGTGCATCGCGACTTGAAGCCGGAGAACCTGTTCATCACCAGCGACGGCCGAGTCAAGATTTTGGATTTCGGTCTGGCCAAGCTGACCCGGCCAGAGGCCGTTACTGGAGCCGATGCACCCACGGTTCACGCCGTGACCGAACCCGGCCTGATCATGGGCACGGCCGGTTACATGTCGCCGGAACAGGTGCGAGGCCAGACGTCCGACCCGCGATCGGACATTTTTGCCTTTGGCGCAATCCTGTACGAGATGGTTTCGGGCAAGCGCGCCTTCCACGGCGAGACCTCGGCCGATACCATGAGCGCCATCCTGAAAGAGGAAGTACCCGAGCTTTCTGAAACCGCGCGCAACGTTCCCGCGGGGCTCGAACGGATAGTCCGGCACTGCCTGGAGAAGAACCCTTCCAGCGTTTTCATTCCGCGGGCGACCTGGCGTTCGACCTGGAATCGCTGACCGAGATTTCCGCCACCAGCAGCAAATCGGGCGCGCAGGCCGCAGTCGCCCAAGTCAAGGGCGCGGAGTCGCGCCGCAGGCTGATTAGCGCGGTGGGCGCAATCGCGCTGGCTGCGGTCCTGGTCGGCCTGGGTTGGTGGCTGGGACGAGGCAGGGAAGGTGCAGCTCCGGCTGAGTATCAGCAGATTACTTTCCGCACCGGTTCAATCGGCGATGCCCGGTTCACCCCCGATGGGAGCATAGTCTACAGCGCTTCCTGGGACGGAAGCGATTACCAGTTGTATCTGGCCCGCACCGACGACAATGGCTCGCGCGAACTGGGTCTGAAGGATGCAGACCTGCTTTCGATTTCTAAGCGCGGAGAACTGGCGATCCGGCTCAACACGGCGTATATGGGCGGCTATGCCCGCGCGGGCACGCTGGCCCGGGTTCCCTTGAGCGGCGGAACCCCGCGCGAAGTGCTGGAGAATGTGCAGGACGCGGAGTGGGCGGCAGATGGCGAGAACATGGCGATCGTCCGCTTTGTTCCGGAGAACAGCCACTGGAGATTGGAGTATCCCGTGGGCAAGGTATTGTTGGACAGCATCAACTGGATTAGCCAGCCCCGGATTTCGCCCGATGGCAAGCGGGTGGCATTTGCCGACCACGAAAACACCGGAGGCGACGATGAAGGTTCGGTGGCCGTGATCGAGCCGGACGGTCAGGAGAAGAAACTTGCGTCGGGGTTTGTTTCGATCGAAGGGATTATGTGGTCGAACGCGGGCGACGAGCTATGGTTTACCGCCACTCGCACCGGCAGCGCGGAGAATCTTCGCGGAGTGACGCTCGCAGGCAAGGAACGGACGATCACAAACGTGCCCGGAGGCATGTGGCTGCAAGACTCGCGCAATGGACTGACGTTGATGGTTACCCACCAGATTCGCATCGGAATCCGAAGCATGCCGCCGGGCGGCAAAGAGGAACGGGAACTGGGGTGGCTGGGATGGTCGATCCTGAGAGACGTAAGCCGTGACGGGAAAAAAGTTCTGTTCGAGGAAGACGGTGACGGGGGTGGACCGAAGTACACGGTGTTTGTGCGCGACACGGACGGGTCGCCTCCGGTTCGGATCGGTAACGGCACGGGCGCGGCCATTTCCCCGGATGACAAATGGGTGATCACCAGACCGGCAAAAGAGGGTGCGTTGTTCGTGGTCCCAACCGGCGCGGGCGAGGCCCGGCAATTGACCCACGACAGCATAAGCTACGACTCGGTTCGCTATCTGCCGGACGGCAAACAATTGCTCGCCAGCGGGATCGAGGCTGGACATGGCGCGCGGGACTACCTGATCGATCTGAGTAGCGGCAATGCCAAGCCAATCACGCCCGGAAGGGGTCGCGGGCACCGCACTCTCTCCGGACGGCCGCAGCGTCGCAGTGCAGGGGCCGGATCGTACGTGGGGTATTTGGCCGCTGGACGGAGGCCGCCTGCGCCCGATCCCGCAACTTGATTCGAAATACACCGTCACGGGCTGGACCCCGGATGGGGCATCGCTATACGTAATCCCCAGCCATCTTCGGGACAAGACGGCGAAGGTCTATCGGGTGAATGTCGGCACCGGCAAAATGGAATTCTGGAAGACCTTCGGGGAGAGCATGCCGGTGGGGGTCACCCAAGTGGGCGCGCCCAACTTCTCGAGCGACGGAAGCGCGTATGCCTATGTCTACGGTCAGGCGCTATCACAGGCGTACGTGGTGAAAGGGTTGCAGTAGTACAACCCGAACCCAGAGGGAGTAGTTACTCATAGAATCCTGACGAAGAGCCCACCCATTCCATATTGCGATTGTGGTCGACGCCCATCATGAGTCCGCGGCCCATGCGGATGATGGTCGTCACCGGCAGCAGTTCATCCAGCCAGATATACATGATGCGCACTTCCGCCTTATTGCCGCCGAAGGGAGTTTCCACCACCGGCTCAAAATTCATCCGCTGCTGCAGTATGTACTGGGAACGCTGGTCCCTGGGAATGGCTGCGATGTCTCCGGGTTTGAGATTGATGATCACGCCCAGGCCGGCGAAGGAGAACAACGGTTTGACCACGTAGTTTTCGAGGTCCTTCGGTATCTGATCCACGCGATCGAGGAACCAGGTCTTGGGCACGCACTCGTGTTTCAGATAGGGCAGCGAAAACTTGCTCAGGCGGAAAAACCAGTTGGGATGCCCCGCCCATTCCACTTCCACATCGTCGGTGAGCTGAAAGGAAAGCTTGAGGTCCTTGCGCACCATCTCATCCACGATGGCCCGGTTGTAAATGCGCATGATCGGGGTGCGCTTGCCGGCGTTTTCGTAGAACAGGAACTTGCCCACCTTGCGGACGTCGGTAATCGCGACGGTTTTGATTCCCAGCAGCTTCTCGGTGAGCAGAAAGTCGGGCAGGGTTTTCTGATGCAGCGGGTCAATCTCCATGAGAATGACGTGACTGGGATCGTGGTCGGCGACAATGGCCCGCCGCAACAGCTTCTTGTAGCCTTCCCAATCCAGTCCGCCCAGCAGATATTTCAGCTTGGAGTCGAGTCCGAAAATCTCTCCGTACGATTGCGAGAGCATCGGCTGGTAGGCGTAGAGAGAAGGGAAGCCCTGCAATTCAACCAGCTTGGGCTGCAGCTTGCCTGATGGGTCGCGCACCAGTCCAAAATCCACCTGCACAAAAAGCGGACGCGCCGGCTCGCGCGGGACCCGGAACTGGTCTGGAATGGCCGCCGAAGAGGCTTTGCGGTACTCGATGCCGTTGAGCTGCTGGATCAGTTCCTTGCCGTACTCGCACATCTGGTCGAGCAGCGGCTTGGGGAGGAAAACCGGCGTTTCGCAGACGCGAAACTTCACCGGCGTCCCGCAACGTTCTTCCAAAAGCTTGAGCAGGCGCTGATATTTTTCCGGAGTGTAGTTCGCGTTGAATTGCTGTCGCAGGGCGGGAATCATAGGCTTCTACGGCACTGTCATCCTGAGCGGAGTAGCTGCTTCGCTCGGCGAAGCAGCTACGAAGTCGAAGGACCCCTATAGCCGGCACGAGACGTCAGCAATGTGCCTACGCTTCCAGCAAAAACTGCCCATTCCGCATGATCTGCGCCTCATCCACCCAGATATCGAAGTTCCTGCCCACCACATCAATGTGGGTGGTCGAATCCCACTGCGCCCCGGTGTGCGCGCCGTAAGGATTGCCAAACGCAATATGCACGCCGGGATATTTCTCATCCTGCAGGATCTGCCCAATCACGTCTTTCAGCTCAATGTTGGTGCCGATGGCAAATTCGCCCACGCGATCGCTATTCTCGTCGGTATGGGTGTAGCGCCAGAAATCGTCTTCCAGTTCGCGATTGGCGGAATGGGCTTCGGTCAGGCGGTTGCCCTTGATGTGGATGGTCAGCGGGTGCTCCCTCAGGCTGCCGAACTTGGCGCACAGCCAGTCGCCCACCACGCCATCAATCACAAAAGTCCCGTTGACCTCGCCGGGAGTGGTAAACACTTCGCCGCCGGGTAAGTTGCCCCATTTATCGGGGCTGATGATGCCGCTGGTTTTCAGCCAGCGGTATTCCGGGTTCAGGTCGGCGGTCAGATTGGTCCCGGCCGAGGTCTTCGCCCGCACTTGCTTCGCGCGTCGTACCGTTTCTACAACCTTAGTGCTGATGCGATCCACCTTGAGGAAGTCGGCCCGCATGCCTTCCAGCATGATCTGATGATTGATGTTGACCATGTGGGCATGGCGAATTTTGCGGCGGTTCACCACGTCGGTCATCTGCATCCGCGAGCGCAGTTCGTTGGCCTGGGCCTGCACCGCGAAGATGCTGACCTGGCTGGTTTCGAGATCGTCGACAATCTCGCGCGGCAGATCGGTCAGCGGCCGGGGAGCAAGCTCTTCCAGAATCCATGCGTGGTAGGGTGAGCCCAGGGCCTCCAGTTCGCGGACGATGCTGGCCGCGATCTCCCTGGTTGCGTCGTCGGTGATGACGGTCACTTTCTCGCTGGGCTGGATGCGCAGGCACACCTTGACCGCATTGCGGGCGCCGGGAGTGAGTTCTGGATCGAAAGAGAGCGTGCTGAGCTCGCGCTTGGCTTGACTGGCAGGAAAGGTCATTACCCTACTTTTCTAACAGGAGCCTGGGCTTCCGTCTCGGCCAGGCCCAGTTCCGTTTCTTCGATGATGTAGTCGACCACCTTTTTCAGGTCGCCGGTTTCACGAAATACGCGCAGCTGCCGGTCGGCGCCGGTGCCGTTATCCAGGATCTGGTGGATGTAGTTCAGCTCTTCGCGCGAATCGAGCTCGTCCACCACATCGTCGATGAATTCAAGATATTCCAGCACCAGCTCGCGGGCGGGGACTTCCATCTGTTTGCCGAAATCAATCAGCTTGCCTTCGAGGCCATAGCGCGAAGCCCGCCATTTGTTTTCCATGATCAGGGCGCGGCGATATAGGCGGAATCCCTGGTTCGCGGTGTAGAGCTTGTACAGCTTGGCCACCGTGGCCTGGATCAGCGCCGCCAGCGCAATGGTCTCGTCCACCCGCATGGGAATGTCGCAAACGCGGAATTCCAGGGTGTTGAAGAATGGGTGCGGGCGAATGTCCCACCAGATTTTTTTGGCGTTGTCGATGCAATTGGTCTTGATCAGCAGCTTGATGAAATTCTCGTACTCGCCGTAGCTGGGGAAGTAGTCCGGAATATTGGTGCGCGGGAATTTGTCGAAGACCTTGCAGCGATACGATTTCAACCCGGTGTTCATGCCCAGCCAGAACGGGGAGTTGGTCGAAAGCGCCAGGATGTGGGGCAGAAAATAGCGGGCGTGGTTCATCAACTGGATCGCGGTCTCGCGGTCTTCCACGCCAATGTGCACGTGCAGGCCGAAGATCAGGTTGGCCCGCGCCACCAGTTGCAGGTCTTCAACAATGTTCTTGTAGCGGATGTCTTCCGTGATCTCCTGCACCCGCCAGTCAGCAAAAGGATGGGTCGCGGCCGAGGCCAGGCGCAGGCCGTTTTCCTTGGCCAGGGCGATCATGTCGCGGCGCAGCTTCTTTACTTCTTCCTTGGCGTCCTTAATATTGCTGCAGACCGAGGTTCCCACCTCGACCACCGACTGGTGCATCTCGGCCTTGACGCGCTCCTGCAAAAGCAGCTTGCCCTTCTCGATAATCTCCGCGTGGATATGGGAGCGCAGGTCGCGCGTGACCGGATCAACGGTCTGGTATTCCTCTTCGATCCCGATGGTGAACGTCGGAAGCATGGGCAGCCTTCCTGAAGCGGGGACTAGTATAGCAATCCCTTCGTGTACCTTAGTGTCCTTTGTGGTTTTACGCCTTTGCTTTTTTCTTGATGGAAGTCTTGGCTTTCGCGACTTCAGCCGTCTTCCCGCCCGCCAGAAACGAAGCCCAACGCAACTCACTGGCCGGATTCTCGTCGCTAAGCGCTTTGGCTACAGCCATTTCCGCGACGGCGTTCACGATCCAGTCGAAATTGGCCTGGCCCACGGAGTGGATATCGGCATCCGGCGCGGGATTCAGGAAGTCGATGGCGTATGGCACGCCGTCTTCCACCGCAAACTCAACCGTATTCAGGTCGTAGCCCAGGGCGCGGCAGAGCGTTCGCGAGTCTTTTACCACGCGATCCAGCAGTTTGGGGTCGGCGGGCGCAGGATTTTTCACATACCGCTCGTGATGCGGCGCCTTGGGATCGTAGTGCATGACATGCACTTTCTCCTGTCCGACCACATAGCAGCGAAAATATTCCTTGAACTCGACGCCATGCTGCAGGGTCATGCAAAGGTCGCCGGTCTGGTTGTAGTGATGGAAAAACTCCTCCGGCGAATGCACCTTGTACACATGCTTCCATCCTCCGCCGGAATAGGGCTTGAGGAATGCCGGGAAGCCCACGTAGTCGAAAATCTCCTCCCAGTTCAGGGGATAAATCAGGTTGCGCATGGACTGATCGGTGGTGCCCTCGGGATGCTTATGATGAGGCAGAATCACCGTGGGCGGAATGGCCACGCCCAGCTTCGACGCCAGCGCGTAGTTGAAGAACTTGTCGTCGGCCGTCCACCAGAACGGGTTGTTGATGACGATGGTTCCCGTGAGCGCAGCATTCTTCAGGTAGGCGCGATAAAAAGGAATGTCCTGCGAAATGCGATCGATGATGACGCGATATCCGCTGGGTTCGGCCATCTTGACTCCGCCCAGCTTGACGAACTCCGCGGTCACGCCCTCGATCTTCAGGCTCCTGATCTTTTCCACCAGCGCAGGAGGAAAAGTATTTTCCATGCCGAACATGATTCCGATTTTCTTCACCATCGCCTGCCTTTCGTAGCGCCGCCGTCCCGGCGGCTGTCCGGTGGGCGTCCCGCCTACCGCGGCGAGGGCGAGACGCCCTCGCGACAGCCGGCGAGACGCCGGCGCTACAAGTTCACTTCACGAAAAATATTTTACTGCCATCCTTTGCCATAGCGGCCAGTCGTGCTTGGAGTTGTCTCCCCACACGTCCAGCCAGTGCGGAATCGCCTTGGCATTCAAGATCGCGGAAAACTTGATGTTCTGGTCGAGACAAATGTCCCAGTCGGCCGATCCCAGCACGATGTTCATCTTCCGGTAGCGGCTCAGAAACCAATCGTCGCTCATGTGCGGCAGAAAGTCGGGGGGGCAGTTGAAGTAGCAATCGTCGTCGTAATATCCATCGAGAAATTGATGGATGTCGAAGGCGCCGCTCATGCTCACGCAGTACGTCACCACGTCGGGATGCTTGAGCGAAAAATTCATCGCATGATAGCCGCCGAAACTGCAGCCCGTCACTGCCAGGCGCGAGGCATTGTTCTTCCAGCGCAGGAAGGGAAGCATTTCGTGCAGGATGTAGCGTTCATACTGCAGGTGGCGCAGCACCCGCACCCGGGGATGCACGCCCTTGTTGTACCAGCTCTCGCTGTCCACCGCGTCGGGGCAGAAGATTTGCAGCTCGCCGGCGTCTATTTTCGGCGCCAGCACACCGATCATGCCCCGGTCCTCATATTCGAAGAACCTGCCCATGGAAGTGGGAAAAACCAGCAAGGGCGTACCCGCGTGTCCAAAGACCAGCAACTCCATGTCGCGATGCAGTTCGGAGCTGTAACCCTTGTGGTATTCGCGGTTCATGATGGGCGAGACCGTGCCCCTGAGGACGGCGCGAAGTATCTTACCTGATCGCGCCGCCGCGGGCTATGCGTGCGAAGGTCTCGCGACCGAGGAGCTGCTTGTGGTGTGAATTAAGCGGAGCCACGACGTGATTCGTGGTGTCAGCCGCGGCACTCCCTTACTTTCCGCGCCTCGAATGATCTAGAATAAAAATCGTCCTCTCCGATGATCGAGCCTGCCCAATCATGAACGTCGCAAGTCTGAAGGCCTTCACGCGCCAGCCTCCCGTGATCGTCGCTGGGCTGGTGGTGATCGCGGTATTGGCGTTTCTGGGAGTGAATCGCTTGGTTACCCGTTTTCGCGAACAGGAGAAGGCCCTGGCCCGCCATCTCTACGAACGCGGCGTCCTGGCACAGGGCGCGGGACAACCGGAACGCGCGGTGAGCGATTTTCGAGCGGCGCTCAGCTACGCCCGCGATAACTTCGATTATCAGCTCAGCCTGGCGCGCGCCCTGAGGGACACCGGGCGGACCGCGGAATCGGAAACCTACCTCATCAGCCTGTGGGAGCGCACGCCCCAGGAAGGGGCGGTAAATCTGGCGCTGGGACGGCTGTTTGCGCGCGAGCAGATATTCGACCGGACCATTCAGTATTACCACAATGCGATCTATGGTTTCTGGTCGACCGACCCGGACACCCGGCGGCGGGATGCGCAATTCGAATTGATCGGGTACCTCGTGCAGCACAAAGCTTATCCCCAGGCGCAAGCCGAGCTGATTACCATGGCTTCGGCCATACCGCACGACCCGGCGTTGCGGCTGCGAGTGGCCGACCTCTTCGCCCAGGTCCGCGACTACGAGCATGCGCTCAGTCAATACGAGGATGTATTGCAAACCGAGCACGACAATCAGGCGGCGCTCTATGGGGCGGCGCAGGCAGCGTTCCAGTTAGGCCGCTATCGCACGGCGCAAGGCTATCTGCAGAGCGCGGTGCGCGCCGATCCTCAAAATCAGGCCTCCTCAGAGCTGCTGAAAACCGTCACCCTGGTCTTGCAGATCGATCCATTCGCGCCGCGCATTTCTGATGCCGAGCGCAATCAGCGCCTGCGCTCCGCCTTCGAGGCCGCGGGCGACCGCCTGGAAGATTGCGCGACGACGAAAGGCATTGACTTGAGTCCGACGTCGCCCTCGGTTGGACTGCCTGCCCTGAAATCGCAGTGGCTGGGGTTTGCGCCCAAGATGAAACGATTGCGTCCGCCGCTGGATAGCGCTTCGCTGGACCCGGTGATGGACCTGGTTTTCGAGATTGAGCAGGAGACGCGGGAAGTTTGCGGACCGCCCGGCGGCCGCGATCAAGCCCTTCTCCTGATATCACAAGACCGGGCCGGAGTGGAGCGATGACCGACCCGGGCGCCCCCGTGAATCCCGATGAAACGCTCCAGGATTCCACGTCCGGCAATGGCTCGCCCTTTCCCGGTGAAGGTCAACCCTCGCTCACTCGATCGTCATCCAGCCGATCGTCATCCGTTCGATCGTCATCCAGCCGGACATGGTTCACTCTCAGCAGCACCCGCGAGGAGCGCTTCTTTCTGCTGCTGGCCGTGTTCATCGGGTTGTTCTCCGGCCTGGCGGTGGTGTGTTTCCGGCTGGCGATTGACTGGACCAGGATCTGGCTGCTCGGTCCGGTGCTGGAGCCACACACCTGGCGACTGATTGCCACCCCCACGGTGGTCGGGTTGATCGTGGCCCTTCTGGTCATCCACGTGTTTCCGCTGGTGCGCGGCAGCGGGGTCAACCAGACCAAGGCCGCGCTTTACATCTATAACGGCTACATTCCGTTTCGCACCGCGGTGGGAAAATTCATCACGGCCGCCATGGCCATCGGCTCGGGACAGTCGCTCGGACCCGAAGATCCCTCGCTGCAGATCGGCGCCAGCCTGGCGTCGGCGCTGGGGCGGCGCCTGGAACTTTCCCGCGAACGCCTGCGCCTGCTGGCTCCGGTCGGAGCCGCGGCGGGACTGGCCGCTGCATTTAACGCGCCCATTTCCGCTGTGCTGTTCGTGATCGAAGAAGTGATCGGCCGCTGGAGCGCGGGCATTCTCGGCTCGGTGGTGCTCTCGGCAGTTTCGAGCGTGGTAGTGGTGCGCTGGTTTCTGGGCTCGGAGCCGCTCTTCCGCATCCCGGCGGTCGGCCTGATGCGGCCCACGGAGCTGCTGGCGTACGCGTTTCTGGGAGTGGTGGGTGGCCTGGCGGCGGTTATCTTTGCCAAGGCGATTGGCTATTTCCGCCCGCGCCTGCGAGCCTGGCCGCGCTGGACGCAATATTTCCAGCCTGCCGCCGCCGGACTCATCATCGGACTCATCGGCTACCTCGGCGCTCCCCAGATCATGGGCGCGGGCTACGATTATATGGACCAGGCCATGCATGACCAGTTCACCTGGAAAATGCTGGCCACGCTGGCCCTGCTGAAAATTGTAGCCACGACTTTGTCGTTCGTCAGCGGCGCGCCCGGCGGAATGTTTGCTCCCACTCTCTTTGTCGGCGCCATGCTGGGGGGAGCGGTGGGAGGCCTGGAACGAGCTTTATATCCCGGCCTCACAGGTTCCACGGCGACCTACGCGCTGGTCGGGATGGGCGTGCTTTTTGCCGCCTTTCTGCGCGTCCCCATGACGTCAGTGTTCATGGTGCTCGAAGTCAGCGGCAACTATTCGATCATCGTGCCCGTGATCGTGGCCAACACGCTGGCTTACGTGATCTCCCGCGGGCTGGAGCCCGTGCCGATCTTCGACCTGCTCACCCGTCAGGATGGCCTCGAACTGCCTTCGCTCGAGGAGCAGCGGGAGCAGACCGTCTTGCGTGTGGAGGACGCGATGAGGCCGGTCCCGACCCTGGTGTTGGACGCGCAAGATTCCGTCGAGCAGGCAATGCGCCGGGCGCAGGACCTCTCGGGAACCTTTCTTGTCCGCATGAGCCCCAGCGGTTGGGGCAGCGTTACCGCGGATGAGCTGAAGCGGTTGGGAGGCGAAGGCAAAGGGCAAATGTCTCTAGGCTCAACTCTGCTGAGCCGCAACCTCCCCTACCTCCATCCCGACATTACGCTGGAAGCGGCGCTGCGCCATGTCTATCACGTGCCGCTGGTGCCGGTGGTGCATCGCGCCGATTTCCGGCGACTGGAAGGCGTGATCTCGCGGGAAGACGTGCTGGAGAGATACAAGATGACCGAAGAGGATTGAGTGTTGTGGGGCGGACACTCTTGTCCGCCGCCTTTGAAGTTGCTTCAGGTTTGAAATCTGGTTTATCTTGGGGAGTCAATTTAAAAGTCCAGGTCAAAGGCGGCGGACAAGAGTGTCCGCCCCACACGGGCGGGCTTGTGCTACACATTCAATTGTGTGAGAATATACACATGGCAACCAACCTGGCGCTGGACGACCACTTGATCGAAGAGGCCCGTCGTATCGGGCGACACAAGACCAAGAGAGAAGCCGTGTCCGCGGCGCTGGCCGAGTATGTGAAACGGCGCAAGCAGCTTCGTATCCTGGATGTTTTCGGCACCGTCGATTTCGACCCGAAATACGACTACAAAGCCGAACGCCGCAGGAAACGCGAATGATGGTGCTGGTCGACACTTCGGTCTGGTCGCTGGCTCTGCGGCGAAAACAGGGAGATCTGAGCCCCGCGGAACAAGGCCTGAAAACCGGGTTGCAGGAGTTGGTGCAGGCCGGGCGTGCGCAGATCGTGGGCCCTGTCCGCCAGGAGTTGCTGTCGGGATTACGGGCCGAAGAGAGCTTTCGCAAGGTGCGCGACGCTTTGCGGGCCTTCGACGAACCCCAGCTCCGGGTCGAGGACTATGAAGAAGCGGCGCGCATCAGCAATATGTGTCGCGCCCGAGGCATTGCCGGGTCAGCCATAGATTTCTTGATTTGCGCCATCGCCCACCTGCGCAATTGGGAAGTGTTCACAACTGATCGCGATTTTGTCGGTTACAGCAAGGTTCTGCCGCTGAAACTCCACGGCGGTCCATCAGCAAGATAGTACCCTTTCCTTTTCAATAGTTTACAAACCATCCAATGCGGCATCGCGCCACTAAACCCCCATTTTTCCCCTTTCGTTGACATCTGCTCGGGGTTCTCCCATGTCTTCAATAACATAAGGTCAGATTAATCCATCAGGCGGCAGACGCTAACCGGCGCTCCCCGGGTGAAGCTTGTACCAAGGTCACACCACGGCAGGGAATTTCCGGGTTCAATTCGGGAATCTCCGGTAAAAGAAGGAAATTGCCGCGGCATACCAGCACAGGAAAGCGAGAACGCATGCATAAGCCAGTGAAGTACGTGGAAAAAGCAGTCACAGTCGCCGCCAAAGGCGCGTGGGTGGTGTTCAACAGCCTGAATAAGATCAAGCAGAACCCCTCGCCAACGCCGAAATGGTCGGAGAAGCCGCTGCTGAAGTCCTACGAAAAGACCAAGCCGCCTCTGGGCTGGCCGCGCTCCACTGATTCTCTGTGCCCGAAGTGCGTGCCTGAAATCCGCCAGCAGATTCTCGACGGCAAGCTGCCTTACGAAGTGCTGATGAACGAAAAAGTCGGCGAGATCAAGGCCGAAATCGTGGAGCGCGACGGCAAAATTCTGATGGTGAAAGACTGCGCCATCCACGGCCACTTCGAAGACGTGATGTCGATCGACACCGAATTCTCGAAGCACCTGGAAGATGTATTCCCCGGCCGCGATATCCGCGCCCACAACGACGAGAAGCTGCATCACCACGGTTCTTCGACCGTGAAGTATGGACGCGGCTCGGTTCTGACCATCGACCTGACCAACCGCTGCAACATGATGTGCGATCCCTGCTTCATGGACGCCAACCAGGTTGGCTTCGTCCACGAACTGAGCTGGGAAGACATCAAGACCATGCTGGACAACGCCATCACCATCAAGCCGCGCCGCCAGATGTCGGTGCAGTTCTCCGGTGGCGAGCCCACGCTTTCGCCGTATTTCCTCGACGCGGTTCGCTACGCCCGCAAGGTTGGATACAACTCAGTGCAGGCCGCGACCAACGGAATCGAATTTGCCAAGAGCTTTGAATTCGCACAGCAGGCCGCCGAAGCCGGCATGCGTTACGCCTATCTGCAGTTCGACGGAATCGGCAACGCCGCCAACGCGCACCGCAAGGTGGGCAACCTGTTCGATGTGAAGCTGAAGGCGATCGAGAACATGCACAAGGCCGGTATCGAGATCGTTCCGGTCGTGACCATCGTCAACGGCATCAACAACGAGCAGGTCGGACGCATCATCAAGTTCGCGCTGGACAATCCCAAGACCATCGGATTCCTGTCATTCCAGCCGGTGTCGTTTACCGGACGTGATGAAGCCGTCACTGACGATCGCCGCGAAGCGCAGCGCTACACGCTCTCTCATCTGGCGCACGATGTGAAGAACCAGACCGGCCTCGGCGAGCCCGCCCGCGACTGGTTCCCCATTTCGTTCATGGGAACGTTCTCCGACTGGGCCGACCTGATGCACGTCAATGATTCCAACAACGATTGGGGCCAATTGAGCTGCGGCTGCCATCCGAACTGCGGAACCGGTATGGCGCTCATGATCGACAAGGAAACCAAGGAAGCAGTTCCGGTCACGGCATTCCTCAAGGGCGATCAACTGGCCAAGGACATCGCCAAGGTCAACGATGCCGCTCGCGGCAAGTTCCTGACCGTCGTCGGCATGGCTCTGTGCCTGATGAAGAATTACGATCCCTTCCAGTCACCGACGCACTTCAAGATGATGGACCTGCTGAAGAAGTTCGACAAGAACTTCAACGCCACCGGCAAGAACTACGGCAAAGTCGGTCCGGATCGCACCATTGACGACGTCATGAAGCGCCGTCAGGATCGCTGGAACTTCCTGTTCATCGCAGGCATGTGGTTCCAGGACCTGTTCAACTACGACTTCCGGCGCACCGAGCAGTGCATTATTCCTTACGCCACGCAGGAAGGCGAAATTTCCTTCTGCGCCTACAACACAGGCGTGGGCTGGCGCAACATCATCGAGAAGATGCACATGACGGCCACGCTCACCAAGTGGTACGACGAGCATGGACGCCACGAAATCTTCGCCGGCGGCAAGAACGTGAAGATGGAGTCGGTGGAGCACGGACTGGTCCTGAAGGAAGAACTGGTCACCAACGAAGAGCAGCACGATCTGGACAAGCTGGGCATCGCCAAGAACTCGCGGGAAGAAAAGATGCGGGCCCGCGACGCAAAGCAGAAAGAAGACCCGGCGTACAACGCACGTATGGCCTCGCTTTATCGCGAAGTCGTGCTGAAGGAAAAGCCGGTAGTGGCAGAGAACGGCTTCATTCCGCTAGGCGCGCTGTCGAACCCGGCGAATGGCGGCATCGCTCCGGCCCCGACGAAGTCGGAAGCGGAGCCGGTGCTGGGAGACTAAGAGTCAGTTTCTGGTTTCCGGTTTCTGGTTTCAAAGGCCGCCTGCGCAGGCGGCCTTTTTCTTTGCTTCGATGGAGGACGGGCGTCCCGCCCGTCTTTGCTGCGGGACGGGCGGGACGCCCGTCCTCCAACCAGGCCTCGCTGGCTTGACTTCCCGGCGGGCTCTCGGATAACCTCCGGCCACCTCCGGGTTTTTCCTTTTCGTGCTTGGTGGCAGGCCCTTCCAAAAATCTGAAGCAAGTTTATCTGGCGACCGAGGAGGTCAGCATCGATGAAAAAGATCACAGGATTGCTGTTGGCGTCATTTCTGTTGGTGGGGGGACTGAGCATTGCGGCGGCGCAGGAGATGTCGGGGCCGCCCAAGGTGTTCTCAGTCATTCGAGAATTTGTCAAACCGGGCAAAGGCGGGGCCATGCATGAAAAGACCGAGAGCGCGTTCGTGCAAGCCATGACGCGCGCCAAATGGCCGACGCACTATTTCGCGGTAAGTTCGATTACCGGCAAGCCACGGGTGTTATTTCTGGCGGGCTACGATTCCTTCGAAGCCTGGGAGAAAGACGTCCTGGCGACGCAGAAAAACGCTACCCTGTCGGCCGCGCTCGACCGGGCCGCGGTGGCTGATGGCGATCTGCTAAGCGAAATCGATACCAGCGCGCTGATGTATCGCGAGGAGTTCAGCCTGAGCGCGCCGGTGGAGATCGCGCACATGCGCTACTTTGAGATCTCGCTGTACCGCGTGCGGGCCGGGCATGAGGCGGACTGGGAAGCCATCGTCAAACTGGTGAAAGCGGCTTACGCGAAGATCCCCAACGTGCATTGGGCCGCGTATCAGGCGGTGTATGGCCAGGAAGGCAATACCTATGTAATCTTCTGGCCGATGAAGTCGGGCGCTGAAATTGATCAATCGTTCGCCAACGACAAGCAGTTCGCGGCCGCCATGGGAGAAGACGGCATGAAGAAACTAAGCGAGCTGTCGGCCTCCTCGATCGAGTTCAGCCAGCACAACCTGTTCGCCTTCACTCCCTCCATGAGTTATCCTCCGGATGAATGGATCAAGGCGGACCCGGACTTCTGGAAGCCCAAGGCCCACGCCGCCGCGCCGGCCAAGAAGGCGGAAGAAAAGCCAGCCCAGCAGTAAATAAAGAGTAATGGCAGAGCGGCCGCCCTCGCGGGCGGCCTTTTTCTTTGTTTGATGGAGCCCGGGCGTCCTCGCCCGGGTTCGCTGTGCGACGGGCGGGACGCCCGTCTACCATCTAGACCGTCGCTAAGTGAATCTTAAGAATGAACTTGCCCGGTCAGTCCGATAGTTAACATACAGCTTGGATTCTTGTACCGCGTTCGAAGATTTGCGCATCTAATTGGCCTATGGACAACAATGCGATATTCGGGGAGAGGTACAGAGTTATCGCCATTGACGAGCAGAACCTGGTTCTCCGGGGGATCCGCAGCGGAGATGTCCTGACTATAAAAAATGCGGATCCGGAAAATCCCCTTACCGAGAAGGACTATCCACCGGGGAAATTGATCGCACTCAACGATCCTTCAACCGAAACTCAAAGCTGATTCCAGCTGGTGTGGGGCGGATACTTTTGTCCGCCGCTGTTGACCTTGATTTCTGTCCTGCACTCGTTCTGGGTGACCTCAAAACCTAAAATCCAAGTCAAGGCGGCGGACAAGAGTGTCCGCCCCACACGATTGCTGGGCTGGCTTACAATACCGATCGAAGAGATTTCAGGAATCGGGGCTGGAGGGCACATGGGTCCGCGAAGAATCATGTTCATCCTCGGAATGATGGTTTTTAGCGGTTTGCTGCTGGGCGCGAGTGACGATAGCCCCAGTCCTGCCCGGGAGGTCACCTTCAACCGGGATGTGGCCCCGATTTTCTTCAAGAACTGCGTGGTCTGCCACCGTCCCAACGACATGGCCCCCATGTCGCTGATGACCTATAAGGACGCGCAAATGTGGGCACGGCCGATTCGCGAGGCAGTGACCAGCCGCAAAATGCCGCCCTGGCATGCCGATCCCAAGGTGGGCGATTTCCTCAACGACCCGCGCTTGTCCGACGCGGACATCGCCACCATTGACGCCTGGGTGAAAACCGGCGCCAAGGAAGGCGACCCCAAGGATTTGCCGGCCTCCCCGGTGTTCGTGGCGGGCTGGCACATCAAGCCGGATGTGGTGTTGACCATCCCCGAGTTCCTGGTCAGCTCTTCCACCATGGACGATTACGAATACATCTATGTTCCGACCAATTTCACCGAAGACAAATGGATCCAGGCGGCGGAAGTGCTACCCGGGGACCGGCGGGTAGTGCATCACGCCACCGTCTCCGTGATCGCGGCCGACAAGGTGGCGAAGAAAGAAGAAGAGCACGCCAAATCCACCGCGGGCGAAGACAAGTACCACTATCGCACCGGAAAAGTCCTGCACATCAGGCAGGATGCTCCGGTGCTGGACGATGGCTGCGCGTCTCCCGATGGCGGCGGATTTCCTGGCGAGGGCGCCGGATACTTGAATATCGTGCCAGGGATATACCTTCCCGGCCATCTGGCGGAGACACGTCCACCCGGTTTCGCGCTGAGAATTCCGGCGGGCTCGTACCTGCAGTTTCAGGTGCACTACAGCAACCACAGCGGCGAGGACGTAAAGGACCGCACCAGCATTGGCCTGGTGTTTGCCAAAGAACCGGTGAAGCACGAAATCGCGCAGTACGAAATCTGGAACAACCTCTTCCTCATTCCGCCGAACGACGACAACCATCGCGTGACCTCATGTTTCACCCTTCCGAAAGACGTCACCGCCGTGGCCTACACCGCGCACATGCATTTCCGGGGCAAGAGCATGAAGACGGAAGCTTTCTATCCCGACGGCCACCATGAGGTGATCCTCGACGTGCCCAAGTATGACTTCCGCTGGCAGGAAACCTACTTCCTGAAGCACCAGTTTCTTTTGCCCAAAGGGACGGAACTGGTGACCACGGCCTACTTCGATAATTCGTCGAAGAATCCGCAGAATCCCGATCCCACGAAAGCGGTTCGCTGGGGGGAGCCCAGCAATGAAGAAATGATGGGCTTCTGGCTGCAATTTGCCGATCCCAAGCTTGTGGATGCGAAACCGGCAGTGGCGCAGAAGTGATGGTCGAGCTGTGGGACGTCATCCCGAGCTGGTGAAGGATGTTCTTCTGCAATCGTGGAACCGCGCGCAAGATCCTGCGGGACTGAAGTCCCTCAGGATGACGCCATGGTGTAGAGCAGGTGTAGAGGGAGAAATCAGGAGCCTCCTCCTATGAAAGTCACACGGCGAAATTTTCTGGTCACCGCGGGAGCCGCCGCGGCTGCGGCCCCGGTGTTTCTCGGTGCGACCGACAAGGCGGGCACCAGGCCGCCCATCCTGGGAGAAGGCGAGCACGAGTACGAGGCGCTGCATGACTGGGGCGAATTGCCCCGCACCATCCGCTATGGCAACACGCACGGCGTCTGCGAGGATTCACAGGGACACATTTATATCCATCACACGGTCAACGCCAGCAGCGAGAGCCTGGACACGATGGTGGTGTTCGACCAGTCGGGGAAATTCGTCCGCTCCTGGGGACGGCAGTTCAAGGGCGGCGCGCACGGGCTGTCCATCCGCAAAGAAGGAAATGAGGAGTTCCTTTATCTCTGCGACTACCAGCACAGCATCGTGACCAAACGGACGTTGAAGGGCGAAGAAGTATTCACCCTGGGGTACCCAGCGGAATCGCCGGCTTACAAACCCAAAAGCGATGGATCGGCCATTGCCTACCGCCCGACGAACGTGGCTATCGCTCCGAACGGCGACATCTACGTTGGCGATGGTTACGGATCAAGCTTCATCAATCAATACAACCAGAAAGCCGAATTCATTCGCACCTTTGCCGGGTTGGGCAAAGGGGACGACCAGGTCGATTGCCCGCACGGCCTCTGGGTGGACACGCGCTCCCAGACGCCGGCTCTGGTCGTGACCGACCGCGGCAATAGCCGCTTGCAACGCTTCACCCTGGAGGGCGGGCATATCGACTTCATTCTGGGCACGTCGAAGATGCCGTGTTTCCTCGACGAGCGCGAGGGCGACGTCGTGATCGCGGACCTGCTCAGCAAGGTGACCATTCTCGATCGGCAAAATAAGGTCGTCGCCAGCCTGGGGGAAGGCGAATACTCGAAGACGGATTGGAGCACGGTTCGAAATCAGGCTCCAGGGACATTCGTCCCCGGGCGGTTTGTTTGTCCGCACGGCTCCTGCTTCGATCATGAAGGCAACATCTTTGTGGTGGAGTGGGTGGAGGCGGGCAGAGTGACGAAGCTGCGTAAGGTCGCATAGTCCCGAGCGCGAGATCGACGCGCATGTCAACAAATTAACAGGTCAAGTGGGGTCATCTCTGGGAGGCGGGCTATTGTGGAAATCCGACTCGCCGCACCAAGCTCTGAAATCGCGGGTCGCTCCGCAGTGGGTCCCAACCGGGCTCCACCTTGAGTGCGACCATTACATTGGAATGCTGCACGTAGGCCTTTTCCAGCCAGGCCAATGCCTGGTCCTTGTTGCCCATGCCGATGTAGGCCCAGGCAAATTGCGCAGGATCCACCGGACGGCGCTGCTTCAGTTCTTCCAGCGCATGCTGAGCTTCGGCCGGGTGGCCAGCGCGGCCGAGAACGTAGGCTAGATCCCAGGGCGTAGTGTGTGGGCTGTATTTTTCGATATCAGCTAGTGCCTTCGCGAACTCTCCCTTTTCTACATACACGAGCCTCACCATATGAGCCCGCGCGAAGCTCGGTTCCATTTCCAGCACGGCGTTAAGCTTTTCTTCGGCACGGTCGTACTGGCGCGAGAAATAGAAGATCACTCCGTTGTCGGAAGCGATGATCAACGATAAAGGATCGAGCTGGCGGGCAATCTCACTCTCCCGCAGGGCCTCGTCGAAACGGCCTAGCCAGGTCAGGTACTCGGCGTACCAGTGATGCGCGGTCGCGTAGTTAGGGTTCAGCTCGATGGCCCGGCGGTATTCCTTCTCGGCGGTCTGCCAATCCAAATCGTAGTTTTCGGTAATCAGCGCCAGCGAAGTGTGCGCTTCCGCGAGCCCTTCATCGAGTTGGAGTGCCTTGAGCGCTGCTACGCGTGCTTTCGGCAAGAACTCAGTTTGGGGAAGCCCGCTATAGCCGGGCTGAAGTACGTAGCAATCAGCCAGACCGGCGTAGGCACGGGCATAATCGGGATCTTTCGCGATGGCTTGCTGAAAATACTTGATCGCCTCGCTAAAACCTTCAGGCGTCCTCTTGTTCCAGAAATAGCGGCCCTTCAGGTAAAGATCGTAAGCCTCGTACGATTTGGCTATCCGCGGCCGGCTGGCGGCAAGGGTGCGCTTGTCTTCGCCCAGCGTGAGCTGAATCTCGTCTGCTATCTCGTGGGTGATTTCGTCCTGCAGGCCCAGCAGACCGCTCAGCTCTCGGTCGTATTGCCGGGTCCAGAGCTGCGTCTGGTCACTCACTTGAATGAGCTGGGCAGAAACCCGTACTTTCTCCGCGTCACGGCGAACGCTGCCTTCGAGCACATATTGCACTCCCAACTCCCGGCCAATCTGACCCAGTTGCTCCTGGCTGCTCTTGTAGCGCATGACCGACGTGCGGGCAATTACACCGAGACGCTTGGGGTCGACGCTTCCCAACTGCGAGATCATTTCTTCGGTCAGGCCATCGCTGAAATATTCCTGGGTCGGATCGCCAGTCAGATTCTCGAACGGAAGGACAGCCAGCATGACTCGTCCGCCCGCCCTCTGTTGCTGCTGAGGGTGAGAACCCGGCCAGGGGTGATAAGCCGTCAATGCGGCAACCAGGACAAGGAACACAGCCCCTGAAACCAGCCAGAATTTCTTGCCCCAGTAGCGACCTGCTTCTATAGTCCCGGACGCCCAAGTTCGTGGGGGATGAGCCGAAGGGCCCGCCCTTACCTGGCCATTCCCAAAGACTTCCTCCACGTCAGCCGCAAAACGATAACCTCGGCCTTGGAGCGTCAGAATGTATCGCTGCTTCGGGTTTTCGCCCAGCGCCTTGCGAAGCATGAAGACGGTCTGGGTAAGATTGGACTCTTCCACGAAGCTGTCAGGCCAGATCGCCCGCATCAGCTCGTCTTTGCTGACGACCTGGCCACTGTGCTGAATCAACAAAAGCAGCACTTCAAAAGCCTTCGGGGTGAGTGCAATCCGGCTCCTCGCCCAGCCGCAGGGTGCGGTTTTGTGGGTCAAGGCGGAACTCGCCGAATGCGTACAAGTTGTTGGTCAGGCTAGGCATAGCTCCACTGTGAGAAAGTTTGAGAAAAATTGAGAGCTGCTTCTAGGACAAATGCCACACATACCAGGTAGCTTATCCCGCGCGGGGGGCGGGAATATCGGAATTGGACGGTATTGTACCACCTCTGATTCAGGCCTAACGCGGTCAATGTTTGCGTAGATCCAGTCGAGGCGTTCACTCGATTTCTGCTTACCGGCGGTCTTGAAAGTTGGTTGGTTATCGGTTCTGGTCCGGTGGACGCAGCGTGAAAGATTTCGGTGCACGGGCAACGAGGCCGATTTTGTTCATGGAGGTAAATATATGAAGCTTAAGGTAATCGCCGTACTTATCACGTCTTCCATGATGACGATGGCGAGCGGACAATCACTGCCGAACCTGTTCCCACTCCCGAACCATACCGGATTCCTGGAGACATACAACGTTAAGAATGCTCCCATCAGCTCTGAAAGGAGCCTTCTTCCAATCGCTTGGAACCAATGGGCGGTCCTGCGCTTCCTGCCACCTGCCTACGGAGGGCTGGAGTGTTTCTGCAGCCGAAGTGCAATTGCGCTTCCTTCTGACCCAAGGTTTGGACCCGATCTTCCGCACCAACGATGGTTCCAACTGTGACCAGAACATAGATACTTCATCTGTGCAAGGGCGGCGCCAGGCTTACAGCCTGCTACTCAGCAGAGGCCTGATTCGCATTGCCTTGTCCGTGCCTGCGAACGCTGAGTTCATAGTGCAAGGCGTCATCAACCCTTACGGATGCAGCGATACGTCGACGCTTTCGATGTACCGCCGGCCACTTCCAGCGACAAACCTGGGGTTCCTGAGTACCGTGATGTGGGACGGGCGTGAATCCACGCCATCGAGCACACAACCGATCACCTATCCCAACCCTGGTCCAGCGCTGCTGGCAGACCTGGCGCACCAGGCGATAGACGCGACTACCGGGCATGCCCAGGGTGCGGCTCCTACGGCCGCGCAGATACAAGACATCGTGAGTTTCGAGACGGCCCTGCGGACTGCCCAGGCGATCGACTATCGGGCCGGCTTTCTGAACGCCGGAGGAGCATCCGGCGGCCTGCTCGCGCTGGCCTCGCAACCGTTCTTCATCGGCATCAACGATTCCTTCCCTCCGTCCTTTGGGTTCAATCCCACGAAAGCGCCATTCAATGCCGATATTTTCAGCCTGTTCAATGCTTGGATGAACTCGCCGTCCAGCGCTCGAGCCAGCATTGCCCGCGGTCAGGCCGTATTCAATTCGAAGCCAATTACGATTTCCGGCGTCGCCGGTATAAACGATGTGCCCGGACTCCCTATATCATTTTCTGGCACCTGTGGAACCTGCCATGATTCACCCAATGTGGGTGACCATTCCGTCTCCGCGGCCTTGAACATCGGTGTAGCCGACGTGACGAGTCCGCTGGATGTCAACTACCTCCCGGTGTTCACTTTGGTGAAGAAGGGCTCGAACGAGACCGTCCAGACAACCGATCCCGGTCGCGCCCTTATTACTGGAAAGTGGGCAGATATCGGAAAAGTGAAAGGTCCCATTCTGCGCGGACTCGCAAGCCGCGCGCCTTACTTTCACAATGGTTCTGCCGCGACGCTGGACGATGTCCTCGTCTTTTACGACATGCGTTTCAAAATTGGTTTTACACCCCAAGAGAAAGCTGATCTGATTGCGTTCTTGAACTCGCTCTAAACGTAAAAGGTTCACGATTTCAGGGCCACTGCCTCCGGGCCAACCGGTAACTGTTGTATCGCGATTACGCTCACAACCGTCTTTTTAGTTGTGACGATACATGGTTCCCGCCGTGTGCCTACCCCAAATCTGCCAATCAATGGTAAAAGATGTAAGCATGTACCAGCCCGCGGGCTCTCCCGGCGCACTCCTGTGATCGTGGTGGTGATGGGCGTCACCGGCGCGGGGAAGACGACCATCGGGGTCCTGCTGGCGCAGCGGCTCGGCTGTGACTTTGTCGATGCCGACAGTTTCCACTCGCCGGCGAATGTTGAAAAAATGAAGCAGGGAATTGCGCTGGACGATGCCGACCGCGGCCCGTGGCTCAAGTCTTTGCACGACGCGATGGAGAGCTGGGCGGCGGAGCACAAGGACGTGGTGTTGGCCTGTTCGGCGCTGAAAAGAAGCTATCGCGATGAGCTTTGCGTCGCCGGGCAGACGAAGTTTGTCTACCTGAAAGGAAGCTACGACCTCATCTACCAGCGGCTGCGGCAGCGGCATGGTCATTTCGCGTCCGACGCGATTTTGGCCAGTCAATTCGCTGACCTGGAAGAGCCCGATGACGCGATCACCGTGGATATTGATCACACCGAGGACGAGATTGTGGCCGAGATCATGCGACAGCTCGGCGCGGACGCCGGCAATAAAATGCCTTGATGTGATGGGCGATGATCCTGTGACCCGAAGAGCGTGCACCCTATGCAATCGCTGACTGGACTTGAAATGGGCACCGTTGACCTTGGCACCAGGGTCGTCGCCAAGCTTACCCGGCGCTTGCTGCCCTTCCTGTTCCTGCTCTATATCGTCGCCTACCTGGACCGCATCAACGTGGGATTCGCCGCCCTGCAGATGAAAGGGCAGCTGGGATTCAGCGATGAAGTCTATGGGCTGGGGGCGGGAATCTTTTTTGCCGGATATTTCTTTTTCCAGGTGCCGAGCAATCTCGCGTTGTCCCGCTTTGGCGCGCGCAAGTGGATCGCGGTCATCATGGTGGTATGGGGCATCATTTCTGCTTCGATGATTTTTGTCGGCAGCCCGCGCGGCTTTTACCTGCTGCGCTTTCTGCTGGGCGCCGCCGAAGCTGGATTTTTCCCGGGGATGATCCTGTACTTGCGGCAGTGGTTTCCGTCCGCCGCGCGGGCCCGGGCCATCGCCTTGTTCATGACGGCTGCACCCTTGGCGGGAGTGATCGGCGGTCCGATCTCCGGCCTGCTGCTGGGGGTGCATCGCGGCCATCTGATGGGATGGCAATGGTTGTTTCTGATCGAGGGTTTCCCCGCAGTGATCCTGGGAGCGGTTGCGCTCGCCTATCTTACCGACCGGCCAGAAATCGCGACCTGGCTCACTGTTGAGGAACGGGGCTGGCTGATCTCACAACTGGCGCACGAGGAGAAGCCCAATCCCCGGGCGGCGGGCGGCGTCTTTTCCGCTCTCACCCAGTTGAGAGTATGGATGCTGGTGGTGGTTTACCTGGGCGTGACCACGGCTGCCTATGGCATCGGTCTTTGGCTGCCCAGCCTGTTGCGCAATGTATCTGGCACCAGCAACTTAGTCGTCGGATTGCTTTCGGCCATTCCCTACCTGGCCACGGTTGTGGCCATGGTGCTGGTGGGCATCAGCTCAGACCGCACCCGGGACAGAAAATGGCACCTGGCGGGATCGGCGTTTGCCTGCGCCATCGCGTTGGGTTGCGCCGCTTATTCCACTTCAACCACCGCGGACGTCATCTTTCTTAGCGTGACCCTGATGGGGGCATTTTCGATGAATGGGCCCTTCTGGGCCACCACCACTGAAATGCTGACCGAAACCTCGGCGGCGGCCGGCATCGCGGTGATCAATTCTCTGGGCAATCTGGGCGGATTTCTCGGACCGTACACAATCGGACTAATCCGCACCTGGACGGGAAGCTTTCGCGGCGGCCTGCTGGCTGTCGGAGGCCTATTGGCGGTGAGCGGCATTCTGGCGCTGCTGGCCTACGGCAAGACTCCCCAGGTGGCGTCCAGCGGCAAACCGTAACCAGGCGGGATATGCGAGGGCTTACCTTCTTCGTCCTTTTGACTCGATTGTTTACAATAGGTTTCGGCCTTGGCAGTCAGGAAGGCCGCTAAGTATCAGGACGAAAACGATTTGGAACAGCCCAACCAAAATCCCAGCTCGGCCGCCCGGGTGTACTGGCGAGTGGAAGGCAGCCTCGCGGATCTGACCACCGTCAGGCCTGTCGCCTTCTTCACCTGGAATGCGCAGACCTTTCTGGAACGCTGGGTGCGACGCGGGCTGGTCCTGGTCATGGCGATACTGCGGCCGTTTCTTTATGCCGCGCACCGCGTCTTTGCCACTCGGGTTGTCCATACCGTGCTGCGCGGCATCAGCCGCGACCGGCTCGATCTGCTGGGCGAAGAATACTTCAAGTACAAGTTGCAGCCATACCTGAAAGTTGATGGTATGGAACTACTTAAATCACGCATCGAAGCGGGCGATGAGATCGTCCTGGTGAGCCAGGGACTGGAACACGTGATGCGGCCGCTGGCGCAGCACCTGGGTGTGAAATGGATGATCGCCAATCGCCTGGAATTCCGCGACGGCATTGCTACAGGAAGACTGCTGGAGCCGGTGGTGAGGCCGCGCGGAATTTTTGCCGGCATCATCGGCGCCGGGCCCGACGGCAGGCGCGCGGAAGAGCGACTGGTCCGCGATCTGGGCCTGGCGAGCGCGCAAGCTTTGCAAACTGCCGTGGTCCCGGCCTCGCGTCAAACCCCGGTCCGGGAGCGGCCCATCGTTTATTTCGATGGTGTTCGCCATGCTGCCCCACTTTCGGTGCGCCGGGCCCTTTCCGGGAAGCACGTGATGCTGATTGGCGTGACCGGCTTCATCGGCAAGGTCTGGCTGGTGAACACGCTGATGGAGTTGCCGGAGATCGGGCGCGTTTATCTGCTTATCCGCCGACAGAAATCGAACCCGGCGATGCGACGTTTCGAAAAACTGGTGGAGGAGTCTCCCGTATTCGATCCGTTGTACGAGCGTTACGGCGCGGAACTTGCCGGCTTCCTGCGGGAACGCGTCGAAGTGATCGAAGGCGATGTTTGTCGCCCCGGGCTGGGGCTCGAGCCCGAAGTCAGCCAGTCTTTGCAGAAAAATCTCGATCTCATCATCAACAGTTCAGGGCTGACTGATTTCAATCCCGATTTGCGGGATGCGTTGGCGACAAATGTCGACGCGGCGGTGAACGTTACGGAGTTTGTGCGCCAGTCGGACCATGCCGGGCTTCTGCATCTCTCCACGTGCTACGTCGCGGGGGCGCGCGATGGCCGGGTGGGCGAGACCATGCGCCAGGATTACACTCCGGCGGGACTCGCTGGTTTCGAAGCCGAAGGCGAATGGCGGGCGCTGCATGCTTTCGTGAAGCAGACCGAACAACTGGCGGAGAGCGCCGAGGTGACCGAAGAGCTTCGCCGGCAGGCCCGCAGCAAGGAGCACGCCGCCAAGGATCTGAGCGGAGCTGCCCTGGAAAACCAGATCCGGAAGAATCGCTTCCGCTGGCTGCGTGAGTATTTGACCGAATACGGCATGAAGCGCGCGGCGGAACTGGGATGGCCCAACACTTACACCTTGACCAAGAGCCTGGCCGAGTCGCTGCTTGCGAAATACGGTTCCGGTCTGCCGATTGCGGTGGTGCGGCCGGCCATCGTGGAAACCTCGGTCAGCGAGCCGTTTGTCGGCTGGAATGAGGGCATCAATACTTCGGCCTCACTCTCTTATCTGCTGGGGACCTCGTTCCGCCAGCTTCCCAGCAACGAAAAGAAGCGGCTCGATATTATTCCTGTGGATTCGGTCTGCCGCGGCATGACGCTGATTGCCGCGGCCATCGTGGAGAGGCGGCACGAACCGCTTTATCAGCTGGCCACTTCCGTGACCAATCCCTGCGACATGCGGCGTTCCATCGAACTGACGTCGCTGGCCCACCGCAAACACTATCGCGCCCAGGAAGGCCTGGAATACTGGCTGCGGCTGCGGCTCGATGCCATCCCCGTCTCCAAGGAGCGCTACAACCGCATGTCAGCGCCGGCGCAGAAGGCGATTGTGAAATCCATTCAGCGCATCATGTCGCCCCTGCCGTTGAAGAAAACTCCCCTGGCGAGGACCGAACGCAATCTGGAAAAGGTGGAGAAGCTGATCAAACTGTTTGAACCGTTCATCCTGCACAACGAGCAGGATTTCTCGGCCGACAACGTGGAAAGGCTTTCCCATGCCCTGACCGAGGAGGAGAAAACTGCATTCGGATACGACACACGCTCGATTGACTGGTGGGACTACTGGATCAATATCCACATACCAGCCTTGCGCAAGTGGACGTATCCTCTGATTGAAGGACGTCCGCTGGAAGCGCGTCCCGCGCGCAGCCTGCAGCCCGCGGCTGTTCCGGAAAACGGAGAAGTAGTCAAAACCGGCACCAACGGAGCAACGTGGCGATATTCCTGACTGGTTCCACCGGATACATCGGGGCGCACGTCGCGGCCAACCTGCTGGAGCAGCACGGCGCTTCGCTGAACCTGCTGGTCCGCGCCCGCGATCCGCAGGAGGCCGCGGGCCGCCTGTGGCAGGGCCTGCAACTGCATCTGGATTTTCCGCGCTTCTACGATTATTTTCAGACACGCATGCGGGTTTTTTGCGGCGACCTGACGGCGCCGCACTTCGGACTCTCGGTTGACGATTACGATCGCCTCATCCACACCACCGATTCGGTGATCCATTGCGCCGCCTCGCTCAATCGCAAATCTGAAAAGAGCTGCCTCAACGTGAACCTGCGGGGGACGCTGGAGGTACTGCTCCTGGCCCAGAAGTCGAACTACTATCACGGGCTGCGCCGCTTCAGCCAGGTCAGCACAGTGGCCGTGGCCGGGAAGCGCCAGGACGAGGTTGTGACCGAAGACGCCTCCATCGATTGGGACCGCTCGGACTACGATCCCTATGCGCGCACCAAGAAATTTACCGAGCACATGATGCGGCAGCTTCTTCCCGAGGTGCCGATCACTATTTTTCGGCCCAGCATCGTGCTGGGCGACAGCCGCCATCCGGAGACCACGCAGTTCGACATGGTGAAAGCATTCGTGTTTCTGGCCGGCCTGCCGGTGCTGCCCTTTCGCGCAAAAGACAAGATCGACATTGTGAACGTTGATTTTGTCGCGGACGCCATTGCGACCCTGCATCAGAAGGAAAATCCACTGCACGATACCTACCATCTTTCATCCGGCGTGGATTCGCAAACCTTCCGCCAGTTGACCAGCGCGCTGGCGGCGGTCCAGAACAAGCGCGGCCCCATTTTCATGCCGTTCCTGGAGCGGCCCTTCGATTCGGCGGTGAACTTTCTATCGGGCCGCCACGGATCTTTGGGTCGCGGCGCGTCTCTGATGAAAGTGTTCATGCCGTATCTGGTGTGGAACACGGTGTTCGACAACACCCGCGTCACGCAGGAACTCGGACGCAAGCCGGTGCCGTTCTCGCAGTACAGTTATCCCCTGCTCAAATTCAGCCGCGAGACCAACTTCACCTATCCCTACCGGGACTGGCCCAGCACCAAAGCCGGAGGGTCCGCCGCATGATGGATCTGGTTCTGGAAGCCTGGGTCAGCAGCAGCATCGAAGCCGCCAAGCTGGGCTGGATGATGGGCAAAGGTAAATCCTGGCAGCCCGGCGAAAAACTGAAGCTGCTGTTTGCCGGCTATAACGGCACCCGCAACATGGGTTCTGATGTTCGAGTGTCGGAAATGCTGCGCCAGACCCGTCACATTCTGGGCGCGGAAAACACCGCGTTCAGCGTGATGACGCAAAACTTCAAATTTACCGAGGGCTATTTCGAAGGCACGCGACAAGTGCACCTGCCGGATATCTTTCCTCCGTTTCTTTCCGACGAAGTTCCCAAACACCACGGCGTGGTGGCTTGCGAGGGCTCGATGTTCAAGAGCAAATTCGCCAATGCCCTTACCACCATGATGATTGGATCGCTGGGCATTGCCGCCGCGCAGAACAAGCTCTCCGTCGGCTACGGGGCGGAAGCCGGACACATGGATCCGCTGATCGCGAAGATGTGCGCGCGCTATTGCCAGAATTCCCTGGTGATTACCCGCAACGAAGAATCCCGCACCCTGCTGCGCGAGCTGGGAGTGCCAACCGAATTGGGCACCGACACGGCGTGGACATTCGAACCTGCTCCGCCTGAATACGGACAGGGAGTCTTACGGCAAATTGGCTGGGACGGCAGCACGCCGGTGCTGGTGGTGTGTCCGATCAATCCTTTCGAGTGGCCGGTCAAGGCGTCGGTGGCCAAGTTTGCGGCACGTACCCTGACCGGGGCCTACAAGGACAGCCATTACCGGTCGGTCTACTTTCACAATTCGGGCCCGGCCGCCGATCGGGCGCTGGAGCACTACCTGACTGCCATCGCCAATGCTGTCGACGCATTCCGCAAGCAGCGGAAAGTTTTTGTGCTGCTGGCCGCCACCGAACGCCTGGACGCGAGACCCGCCGGGCGCATCTCGGAAAAGCTCGGAGGCGTGCCCGTGCTGAGTTCGGAAGACTACAAGATGCATGAGCTGGTCAGCATCCTCCGGGCCTGCCACATGATGGTTTCGTCGCGCTATCACGGCATCGTGACTTCGATGCCCGGGCTGGTGCCGTCGGCAGGAATCACCATGGACGAACGTATCCGCAACCTGATGCGGGAACGGGGCCAGCAGGAACTGCTCATGAACGTGGACGATCCTGACCTCGAGCCGAAATTGATGGCTGCGCTCGAAAAGCTGGCCACGCAGGGCGAAGCGATATCGGTCGGGATCGGACAGACCGTGGTAAAGAACCTGAAAGTGATGGCCCGCATGGGCGTGTACTTCGAGGAGGAAGTGCAGCGGCGATATCCCGAGTTCCCCACGCGCAAGGGAGAGTGGAGTTGGGAGGATTATTTGCCGCCAATCGGAAAGGGTTTGCAGCAACTGGTAGAAGCCTTCGGCTAACCGATACCACGTAGGCCCGGACGCCCTCGTCCGGGCAGGCGAGCGCAGATCGCCAGAGGTTGTAACGGTCCCGAAGTTCCAGCGGAGCATTGCTCCGCCGGGCGGTGAGGGCACCCGCCCCTACGCAAGCACATGAATTTTCTGGAGAACATTTTCGCTCAGCTCGACGCTGCCGGAAACACGACGGTGCTCTGGGAGCTCCACGATCAGGCTGCAACACAAAATCGAAGCCACGGCCTCGGCGGCCACGGATTGCTGAAACTTGTAGGGCAAGCCCGCGCGTTCCTGTTGTCCAAGGGGTTGAAAAGAGGCGACCGCTGCGCCCTGCTGGCGCACAATAGCGTCGACTGGGTGGCGCTCGATCTCGCCATCATGGCGGAAGGCCTGATCGTAGTTCCGCTTTACGCGCGACAGGCCGCAGCAGAACTCTCAGCCATGATGCAGGACTGCTCGGTATCAATCATCTGCTGCGGCGATGCCGGGTTGCGCGACGGCATTCTGCAAGCCTGGCCGGAAGCGCCTCCGCAATATCTGTTCGACGAAATCTTCTCTAACTCAGGAGCGAGCGTTAACGGCAACCCCCAGCTTGCCGAATCGGATCCGGTCACCATCATCTATACCTCTGGGACTTCGGGCGAGGCCAAGGGCGTCGTCCTGACTGCGGGCAATGTCGGCCACATGCTGGGCTGCACGGCAGAACGCCTGGATTTTTTGATGGAGAACAAACCAGGCCAGGACCGCGTGTTCCACTACTTGCCCTTTTGTTTTGCGGGCTCGTGGATCATGTTGCTAACTTGTCTTCTGCGCCGCAGTCTTCTCACCCTGAACATGGACTTGGGAAAGCTGGCGGCCGAGATGCGCGCGGCCGCGCCCGATTATTTCCTGAACGTCCCGGCGTTGCTCGAGCGCATGCGCAAGGCTGTGGACGAACAGCTCTGGAAAACTGGCGGCGTCGCACTCGCCGTCTACCGTCGTGCCAAGGCAGCATGGATGCGCAAGCGGGACGGGCATGCGCGCCTCTCCGACTCGGCCTGGCTGGCGCTGGCCAATGCAGCGATCTTTCCCACCATCCGCAAGAAAATGATTGGTGAAAACCTGAAAGCGCTGATCTGCGGCTCGGCGCCCCTGAATTTGGATACGCAGCTTTATTTCAACATGCTCGGCATTCCCGTGCTGCAGGTCTATGGACTGACCGAGACCACCGCCATCTGTACCATGGACGATCCCCGCCACGTCGAACCCGGGCGCGTGGGGCCGGCCATTCGCGGCGTCGAGATGAAGCTCGGAGAGAGCGACGAGATCATGGTGCGCGGCCCTAATATTTTTCCCGGCTACTGGGACCGGCCCCAGGAAACGGCTAAAGCACTGCGTGAAGGCTGGTTTCATTCCGGCGATCAGGGAGAAGTGGATGCGGCAGGGAATTGGCGTATTATCGGGCGCATCAAGAACCTGATTATTCTTGGTTCAGGCCACAACATTGCGCCGGAACCCATCGAAGATGAGCTGCTCAAGAACTTGCCTAAGGCCCAACAAGCGGTGCTAGTGGGCAACGGGCGCGGCTATCTTTCGGTGATCGTGACCGGAAGTGTCAGCCGGGAGCAGGTGCAGGCGGCAGTCGATGCGATCAACCTGCACTTGCCGCACTATAAGCAGGTTCGAGCCCTTTACGTGCATTCCGAACCTTTCTCCATCGAAAATGGACTGCTGACCGCAAACGGAAAGCTCAAGCGCGATCTGATCGCCGCGCGCCTGCAGAACGAAATCGAAGAGATGTACGCGATCAAGCAGGCCTCGTAAAGGTAGCGCCGGCCGGGGGATTGTCGAATTGCCGAATTTACGGATTGACGAATTTCAATTCGAAAATCGTTAAATTCGTAAATTCGACAGTTCGGCCGAAGCCGAGTCTGATAGATACAGATAGAAGATGAACCAATTCAAAGGCCAAGCGCTCTCCTGGGAGCTTAAAGGCGGGGTAATCGAGCTGGCTCTGCATCGCAGTCCATGCAATGAGATCGGTTCGCTCACGCTCGACGAACTGGAAGGATTTGCCTCTGCCCTGGAGCGCATGCAAAGCCAGGCTCATGCGCTGATCCTCTACAGCAGCCTGCAATCCGGATTTTGTGCCGGCGCCGACTTGCGCGAGCTCTATCATGGCGCACAAGGGATGGAGCGACAAGCGGCAGCCCGCGGCGTCCGGCAATTTCTGGAACGCATTCACCAGGTAATGAACGCAATCGACAGCGCTCCGCTCACCACCATCGCCGCATTGAACGGCATAACCTTCGGCGGCGGATTTGAGCTGGCCCTGGTTTGCGACCTGATGATCGCCGACAAAATGGCGCGCTTTTGCTTTCCCGAGCTGCGCCTGGGTCTGATTCCTGGATTCGGCGGTATCCCGCGGCTGAAGCGCGATCTGGGAAACGCCGTGGTCCGCGACCTGTTGCTTACCGGACGCAGTTTCAACGCCACCAAAGCCCAGCAAGTCGGACTCGTAAGCCAGGTGGTGGGAGAAGGCGAGTCGCTCAAAGCGGCCCGGAGTACGGCGGCTCAACTGGGAAAGTTCGATCGCGCCACGGCGATTGCAGCCAAGAAATTTATTAAGCCGATCCCGCATGAAGAGTTACGAAGGGAAATTGATATCTTCTGCAAGCTTTTCACCCGGCCGGCGGTGGAAGCTGGGTTAAAGAAGTTTGTGGAGAGCACAGACGCCCAACCTTACTTGCCGTGATCGCGTTCGATTAAAATAGAATGATCAGACCGCAATGACCGACAATAAGAAAACGCTGGAAGAAATCCTCAACCTGGCAGCGGCGCAGTTCAAAGTGCCGCGCGAGAAGCTGACCCCCGACGACGATTTCTTCAAGACCCTCGGGATTGACAGCCTGCAGGCCCTCGATTTGCTTACCCGGCTCGAGCATCATTTCAACGTCGAGCTTCCCGATTACGAATTGCAGGGCGTGTCCGACTTCAGGACACTGGCCAGCCGCATCCAGGCGAGATTGTAAGCCGCCGCGGATACGCCTCTGCCGCAGGATCGATCATCCACTCTGGGAAAGTGACTGATAAAGAAGAAAATCGGTTGTCAGCTTGCAGTTCTCGGTTCTTAGCTACGGGCGGTGAGTAAGTTGATCACTAGCCGTTTTTCTTCGGGTCTCTGTGGTGAAATAGAGCATTCATGCTTAACCTCGACCAATATAACTGTCTGGGCGCTGCACTGCACGAGGCGCTCGACCGTTGGCCGAACGAGACTTGCCTGATCGAATCCGATCGCGACAAGGAAAAGACCCGCCTCACTTATTCGGACTTCAAAGAAATGGCGATGCCGCTGGCGCGTTCGCTGGAAGACTCTGAATTTGGCGCGGGCGATCGGGCGGCGATCATCATGACCAATCAGTCGAAATGGCTGATCTCGGCGTACGCCATTTTTCATGGTGGCGGAGTGCTGGTGCCGCTCGACTACAAGCTGACCGCGGCCGAGCACCTGCAATTGCTGGCGCACAGCAAAGCCAAGGTTCTGGTGGTCGAATACTACCTGTGGCGGGCGATGATGCAAGCGCCGGAATTCAAGGGCCGCACCGTGCCGACGGTCCTGGTGACCGAAGCGCCTCCCGGAGCCGATCTCGCAGGCGCGTTCCGCTGGGAAGATTTTCGGCGGAAAGGCGACCCGGTATTTGTTCCGCGGCAGCGTCAGGATGTGGCTTGCATTGTCTACTCTTCAGGGACCGGCGGGCGTCCCAAGGGTTGCGTGCTTACCCATGAAAATTATCTGGAGCAGTGCAAGGCGCTGATTTCGCTGTTTCCGTTCTGGCCGGGCGTGCGCTATCTGAGTATTCTGCCCACCAATCACGCCATCGATTTTATGGTCGGCTTTATCGGGCCGTTTGTTTGCGGCGCGTGTGTGGTGCATTTGCGCACCCTGCGGCCCGAGTTCGTGCGCGACGCCTTCGTGCGCTACAAGATCACTTATGTGAGCCTGGTCCCCCTGGTGCTCAAGAACCTGGAGCGCGGGCTGAAGGCCAAGCTGGAAGCGGTTTCCAGGCCCAAGCGCTTCCTGCTGGAGCGATCGATCGCGGTCAATAAATTCTTCACCGGCTGGCGACCCGACGTTCGTCTAAGCCGGGTGTTGCTGCGCCAGGTGCACCAGGCGTTCGGAGGGGAATTGCGCGCCATGTTCACCGGGGGCGCCTTCATGGAGCCGTCGACCCTGCAGTTTTTCTACGACCTGGGCATTCCCGTGGCCAATGGATATGGCCTGACCGAAGCCGGCACCGTGCTCACACTCAACGATCTGAAACCGTTCCGCGCCGACACCGTGGGCAAGCCGCTGCCCGGCGTGGAGCTGCGGGTGCTGAATCCGGACTCGGAGGGCATCGGCGAAGTGGCGGCGACGGGCAAGACCGTGATGGCGCATTACCTCGATGACCCCGAGCTGACCGCCGAGACGATTGTGGATGGCTGGCTGCTCACCGGCGACCTCGGCCGCTTTGACAGCAGCGGACATCTGCAACTGTTCGGCCGCAAAAAGAACATGATCGTGACCGAGGGCGGGAAGAATATTTATCCCGAGGATATTGAAACCACCTTCGACGGGCTGCCGGTTAAGGAATACTGCATCTTCGCGGCCAACTACATCTGGCCGGCAAAGAGCCTGGGCCACGAGATGCTGATACTTGTCCTCCGCCTGGAAGCAGGACCGGAAGGCCTGGCTTCCGAGTTCAGCGAAGCGCTGAAGCAGGAAATCGTTGCCCGCAACCGCCGCTTGCCCGATTTCAAACGAGTGGGCGGGTGCTTGGTCTGGGAGAAGGATTTTCCGCGCACCGCGGCCATGAAAATCAAGCGCGTGGCTCTGGCCGAGGAAATCCGGAAGACCCTGAGCCGCGCCGCCGTCGTCGAGCTATAAAAGCGCTATGAGCGATCCACGGTGATCGATCCCGGAACGTTTCTCGCGGTGGTCAACCCGGCGGCGGGCGGCGGGCGATGCCGCAAACTGGTGGGGCCGGCGCTCGATCGATTG
Organism: Terriglobia bacterium; assembly: GCA_963734455.1. Taxonomy (GTDB): domain Bacteria; phylum Acidobacteriota; class Terriglobia; order Terriglobales; family Acidobacteriaceae; genus JAIQFF01. The sequence goes on along the minus strand of CAVTHC010000012.1, from coordinate 10,992 downwards.
CGAGCGGGTGGAATTGATCTGACCGAGGTCGAAACTAGCGCTCCGGGCCAGGCGACGTCGCTGGTCCGCGACGCTTATGCCCAGGGTTATCGGAAGTTTATCGCTGTCGGCGGAGACGGGACTTCCTACGAAGTCGTCAACGGGCTCTTTCCGGCGGCCGGTGAGGCCGCGACGGTGGCCTTTCTTCCCCTGGGAACGGGCAACTCTTTCTTGCGCGACTTCAGTGACCAGGGAGTAGAGTTCGCGATTGCAGCGTTGCTTGCCCGGCGCTCAACACCTTGCGATGTTCTCCGCTTGACCCACCAGACTGGCGTGCTGCACTACATCAATCTGCTGAGCATGGGATTTTCCGCCGACGTGGCCACGTTGCGCGCCCGCCGCTTCAGCGGCTGGGGAGAGATAGGTTACCAGTCATCGATTTTCATCAGCCTGGCGCGTTTTCGGCGGCGTCCCTTTCCTCTGCGGGTGGATGGAGAGGCCGAAATCGACCGCCGGCCGTGCCTGTTCCTGACCTTCAGCAACAGCAAATTCACCGGCGGCACCATGATGATTGCTCCCAAGGCTGAAATCAATGACGGGCTGATCGAGTTCGTGCGCTGGGGGCCGATCGGGCGCCTGGGCCTGATCCGCAATCTGCCGACGCTCTATGACGGCACCCATATCAACCATCCGCTGGCGGAACGGCGGCCCGCCAAGCGCATTGATTTCGAACTCGACGCGCCCGTGGATGTCATGGTGGATGGCGAGGTGCTCACCTTGCACTGCCAGAGTCTCGACGTGCTGCCGTCCGCTCTGAACGTCGTGGTATAAAAAGATTCCATGTCAAAAGACGGCAAGAATCGCGGAGAAGACTCGCGCCGGATCGTCGTCGGCGCGCAAGATGGTTACTGCGGTGCTGATTGTCGCCGCCTTCGCCGTGGTGATCTATATGGGAATGCGCAAACGCGGCAGCCGCCTGGATAGCTTCGCGAAATGCCTGGCGGCGAAACAGGTGAAGATGTACGGCGCGTACTGGTGCCCGCATTGCGCCGACCAGGAGGCAATGTTTGAAGCCTCCTTCAAGTACATTCCGTATGTCGAGTGTGGTGTACCCGGCTCGCGCGATGAAGCCCCGCTCTGCAAGGACGCCGGCATAAAACATTTCCCCACCTGGCAGTTCGAGGATGGAGAACGCCGGGAAGGCACCCAGTCCTTGCCGTCGCTCGGCGCCAAGACCGGATGCAGCCTGCCATGATGTCACCGGCTATGCCGCGCTTTGTCCGGCGGCTTCTCCAGTTGATTGCGGTGCTGGCATTGGGTGGCGCGCTGGTTTCATCCGTGTCGCTCTACCATCACTACGGCACCTCGGCCACTTCCTACTGCGATATTGGAGAGAATTTCAACTGCGACATTGTGAATCGCAGCACGTACTCTCAGATTGCCGGCATTCCGGTGGCCCTGATTGGCATTATCGGATATCTCGCCGTGCTGACGTTGGCGACTCTTTATCGCAACCAGGCCGGGACGCCGGCGGTGCTGGCCCTCGGATCGCTGGCCGGGCTGGGTTTCGCGCTACGCCTTACCTATGTCGAAGGCTTTGTCCTGGCGGCGTGGTGTGTTTTGTGCCTGTCGTCGCTGGCGTTGATTGCAAGCATCGCGGTGTTTTCATGGGTGTTATGGATGCGCGCCCGCCGCACTTACTGATTCCTCATGGAAGAAACTTCGCCATCCCCAAGCTCAAAAAGTGAAGACGCGCCGGACTTCGCGGGAGAGTTGCGTTTGCACGAACTGCAAAGCCGTATTTTTCGCAACACGCGCCAGCTGCGGGTATGGTTGCCGCCGGGATATAGCGCGCCCGAAAACCAGGGCCGGCATTATCCGGTGTTCTATCTGAACGATGGACAAAATCTGTTCGATCCCGCCACGGCCTACATTGGGGTCGACTGGCAAGCCGATGAAGCTGCCGGTCGCCTGATTGGCGAAAACAGAATTCCTCCGCTGATCATCGTGGGGATCGACAATGCGCAGAAGGACCGCGCTAAAGAGTATCTGCCTTACCGGTCCTTTAGCCCGCCGGTCATGCGGCCCCAGGGCAAGCGCTATCCCGATTTTCTGTTGAACGAGGTGATGCCGCTTATCTATCAGCATTACCGCATCGCCCGCGGCCCGGAAAATACGGGACTGGGAGGATCGTCGCTGGCAGCGATCATTTCCCTGTACACGGTGATGAGCCGTCCCGGGGTTGTCGGCCGCTTGCTGCTGGAGAGTCCGTCGTTGTTCGTCTCCAATCGGCAGCTGGTGAAATCCAGCCGCGCCTTCCGGCAGTGGCCGGCCAGGATTTACATGGCCATCGGAACCAGGGAAGACGGAAGCGAAGATCGCGATCGACAGGTGGTGAACGATGTACGCAACCTGGAACACATTCTGCGTCGTGCCGGCTTGAGTGATGACCGCTTGCGGGTCAGGATTGACGAAGGCGCAACCCACAACGAAAGGGAATGGGCCAAACGCTTTCCAGATGCGCTGACATTTCTCTTCGGCGGGTCGTCTCGAGCGGAGTAACTGCGTCGCGGAGCGAAGCAGTCGCGCACAAGTGTCAGCGCTACTTGCCACTCTCGGTAGTGGCGAGGATAGCTTTGCGTTGGATCCGCCGGCCCGTCCCGCCTTCTACCACCGCCCCCGCCGCACTGTCATCCTGAGCGGAATCTTTCCATTCGCTTGCGAATGGAAAGATGGAGTCGAAGGACCCCTATGATCGGCACGTCTCCGTAAGCCTGCGGTTTTTCGGCTGGGTTTAATTCCGTTCCCTGGCGGTCCGTGCCGCCCATAGGGGTCCTTCGACTGCGCAACGGCTTCGCTTCGTGAAGCAGTTACTCCGCTCAGGATGACAGCGGGTTGAGAGCTGCATATGAGTGATCCGCGGCAGCCATCGGATCACGGTTCCAGCCGGGTTGGAGACTGGTCGCCGTTCACGTGCCATACCTTTCGGTCGTGAAAATACTGGAGCAATTCCTGGTCTTCCTCCGGGCTCATGGCGCGCGCCCACACGATTTTGGCGCCGTCGATGTCGGCTGCGTTATAGACCCATTCCCAATCCACATCATGATGTGGACCGTAGCTGACGATGACCAGATGGCGTCCCGGAGTGGCTTCCAGCTGGCGTGTGATTGCCACCCGGTCGAGATTGCCGCGGGGCCATGCCGGCTCGATCTGGGCGTGGGCCACCACGGCTCCGACTCGCAGCAAGACCATGGCGCAGGCGATGGTCGGGATGGCCCGCACCAGCGCAACTCCAACCGGCCGTCCGCGCCAGCACCACAGCCGCAGGTGGCGCATGCACTGCAGCAATAGAAGGTAAATGAGCCCCGCGGCGGGAGCCACGTAGTGAGGCATGGTCCAGGTTTCGACGGCCAGGCCAAGCGCGAAGAACGCGCCCGCGAAAAGGGGAAAGCGCATCTTCTTATCGCGCAGGATCCAGGGAAAGGCCAGCAGGGGAATGGTCAGCAGCGGGCCAAAGTAATACTTCCACACTCCTGCCAGCTTGTCCCAGGTGCGGGAAGCGGCTCCGCCGAGCGTGTGATATCCCTCGAACCGCGCCAGTTCCCAGCGATAAAAATCGCGCATCAGGGCGTGGCGGTAGACCGGCTCTGGCCGCGGAGACTGCCACAGGAAATAGGGCGCGGTCGCGTAGGTGTCACGATTCACCTGGTACGTCATGCGGAAAGGATTGCCCGTGACTCGCCAGTAATAGTAAGCCGTGCCCGCGCCGGTGATCGCGAGAACCAGAATTGCCGGCAACACAAAGCGGCGGAAAGAAACCGAAAGTGGCGGATGCGCCTTGCCAAAAATCCAGATGACCACAGCCGCTGCTACGGGCAGGCTGAATATCAATCCTTCATAGGGACGGCTGTTGGCCAGAATGGAAACACCCACGGCCATGACGACGGCATCGCGCACGCGAGCGTATTTCTGGATGCGAGGCAGCGCTCCCAGCACCAGCGCGCCACCCAGGGCCACAACCGAACCGCTCCAGTAGCCATTCATCCAATAGCTGAGAATTCCCAGGCGCAACATTGCCAGCATCCCGCCCAGGAGGGCCCAGGTGGGCGGCATCCAGCCCTGGAGCATCCAGGTGAACGCCGAGCACATGAGCGCAGTGACCAGCAGTTGGCCGATCCAGGGATTTCCCAGCCGCTCGCCGGCAGCCAGAAAAAGTCCCTGCGCCGGAGGGTACATGGACATGTAGGTCGGTTGCTGAATGATGTGGAAGCTCTCGAAGTGCACCCACATGGGATGGGTGGGATTGGTGACGCGTCCATGCGCGAAGGTGTCGGCAGCCAGCAGATAACTGAATTCGTCATTCCAGCGCGGCGCCGGAATTCCAAGGACGGGGATGAGGGAAACGCGAAGTGTAACCACCAGCAGACCAACCACAACAACGGACAAGGCTTTTCTCCGCGCCAGCTGTCCAAAGCGGCCTTCCACGTAAGCAAAGCCGGCAGACTTTGCCGGCGCCCGGCCGGCAGGACGCGAAGCCAAGGCGATTGTCGCCAGGGTGGCGATCACCAGAACTAATTCGATGAACTGGAGGAGCGACGGCGCGAGGCGGGCCATGATCATCGGACTTCGGAACCCGGACTTCGGACGTCAGACTTCGGACCTCGGTCGTCGGGCCCTGGGCTTTTGGCTGACTTCCGAGGTCTGACGCCCGAGGTCCGCCCTACTTTCCTACTGTCACCTTGTCCGCGGTCAGCTTGTCGAGGATGCCCGAAGCCACGTCAATGGTTTCCTGGTCGACGGTGCGGTTCTTGGAAATGGCGTCCGCCAGCGGTACGGAAACGATCTTGTTGCCGCGCAGGGCGGCCATGCAGCCAAACTCGCCGCGATGCACCATGTCGATCGCCCCCAAACCATAGCGTGTTGCCAGCATGCGGTCGAACGCGCTGGGAGAGCCGCCGCGCTGCACATGTCCGAGGACGACGGTGCGGGTCTCGAAGTTGGTGCGCCGTTCGATTTCGCGGGCGAGGATGGCGGCGATTCCGCCCAGCCGGGCGTGGCCGAATTCATCTTTCCCCATGTCGACCACGATGGGAGACCCGTGTTTTGGGTCAACATCGGTGGAGAATTTGGCGCCTTCGGCGACCACCACGATGCTGAAGTAGCGGCCGCGCGCGTGCCGCAGGCGGATGGTTTCCGCGACCTTGTCAACGTCGAAGGGAATCTCGGGAATGAGGATTACATCCGCGCCGCCGGCGATGCCGCTGTACATGGCGATCCAGCCGGCGTCCCGTCCCATGACTTCCACCACCATCACGCGGTTGTGGGCCTCGGCCGTGGTATGCACGCGGTCGATGGCCTCGGTGGCGATATTGACCGCTGTGTCGAATCCGAAAGTGAAGTCGGTGCCCGCCAGGTCATTGTCGATGGTCTTGGGGACGCCGACCACGTCAACCCCCTTTTCGTGCAGTTTCTGGGCCACAGAAAGCGTGTCATCGCCACCGATGGCGATCAGGGCCTCGACCTGATGTTGTTTAAGCGTGGCCATGCAGCGCTCGAGTCCGTCTGCCTTCTTCCCGGGATTGGTGCGGGAGGTGCGAAGGATGGTGCCGCCCCGGGGAAGAATTCCGCCTACGCTGGAGAGATCGAGGGGCATGCTTTTGTCTTCGACCAGGCCGCGCCAGCCCTCCAGAAAGCCCACAAATTCGTCTTCGTAATGGAAACAGCCTTTGCGCACCACGGCGCGGATCACGGCGTTCAACCCTGGGCAATCGCCTCCGCCGGTGAGTATGCCAACTTTCATTGCCTGCTCTCCTGAATACACTTCTACGTGAATCGCTTGCAACGGAACCTAAAGATTACCATTAAATAGTGCATTTTTGTGCCGCGAGCCCTTCACGGAAAATGTAGGCACGAGCGCCCACGCTCGTGCGGCAGTGCCACAAGCGACGTGGGGACAGCCGCCCTCGGCTGTCCATCGGAGCAAAGCTCGACAAAGGTTTCAGCACACACATAGCGGAGCCTTGCTCCGCCGTGCACTCGAAAGCGCTGTTCCCGCGTCGTCCGCGGCCCTGCCGAACGAGCGGGGCGCTCGCGCCCACATCCGAATCTCTCTTGCCGATTGCACCTTAGCCACGGATTCGCCACAATATCTCCGCACTCTTACTCCACGAACCCATGCCGAAAACCCTGCGAATTCTGATCTGGATAGCAGTCGCGCTGCTGGGCGCGCTGGCTCTCGCCACCGTGGCTTTCCATCGCGGCGAGCAAATCAATGCCATGTGGCTGGTGGTGGCGGCGGTTTGCAGCTACGCCCTGGGCTACCGCTTCTACAGCAAATTCATCGCGGCCAAAGTCCTGACCCTGGACGCCCTGCGCGCCACGCCCGCCGAACGACTGGACAACGGCCGCGACTTTGTTCCCACCAACAAATGGGTGGTCTTCGGACACCACTTCGCCGCCATCGCCGGGCCCGGGCCGCTGGTTGGTCCGGTGCTGGCGGCACAATTCGGATATCTCCCCGGAACCTTGTGGATCCTGGCGGGAGCGGTCTTTGGCGGCTGCGTGCAGGACTTCGTCATTCTGCTGTTCTCGGTGCGGCGCGATGGCAAGTCGCTTACCGAGATGGCGCGCGAAGAAATTGGCCGGCTGGGCGGACTGGTGGCTTATGTCGCCGTGATCAGCATCATCGTGATCCTGCTTGCCGTATGCGCCCTGGTGGTGGTGAACGCACTCAAGGCCAGTCCGTGGGGCACGTTCACCATCGCCATGACGATTCCCATCGCGCTTTTGATGGGCGTCTATTTGCGCACGCTGCGGCCGGGCAAAGTGCTGGAGACTTCTGCGCTCGGTTTCGTCCTGGTGATGCTGGCGATCTGGGGTGGACAGTGGGTCTCGCAGACTGCTTCGGTAGCGCAGTGGTTCACCTTCTCCGCCCCGGCCCTGGCAATTCTGATCATCGTGTACGGATTCGCGGCGTCGGCGCTGCCGGTCTGGCTGCTGCTGGCCCCGCGCGACTACCTGAGCACGTTCGTGAAACTGGGAACCATCTCGCTGCTGGCGCTGGGAATCATCGCTTTGCGTCCCACGATGCACATGCCGCCGCTTACCCGTTTTATTGACGGCTCGGGCCCGGTGTTCGCCGGAAAAGTGTTTCCTTTCGCCTTCATCACCATTGCCTGCGGAGCGATCAGCGGGTTTCACGCCCTGATCTCGAGCGGCACTACGCCCAAGCTGATCCGTCGCGAGACCGAAGCTCGCGTGGTGGGATACGGCGCTATGCTGGCCGAATCCTTGGTGGCCATCATGGCCATGATCGCCGCCTGCGTGCTTCAGCCGGGAATCTACTTCGCGATCAACAGTCCGGCGGGGATCGTGGGGCAGGCGCCGGAGGCCGCCGCTGCGACCATCACCAACTGGGGTTTCCCCATCAGCGCCGCCGAAATGCATGCCTTGGCCCAGTCGGTCGGCGAGCAGACGCTCTACAATCGCACCGGCGGCGCGCCCGCTTTTGCCGTCGGCATGGCCCACATTTTTTCCAACAGCCTGGGAGGACAGGCGCTGATGGCGATCTGGTACCACTTCGCCATCATGTTCGAGGCCCTGTTCATTCTGACCGTGCTCGATGCCGGCACGCGGGTGGGACGCTTCATGATCCAGGACGCCCTCGGGCACGTATGGAAGCCGCTGGGCCGCACCAGTTGGTATCCCTCGATTCTCGCCACCAGTGCCTTGATCGTGAGCGGATGGGGACTTTTCCTGTGGCAGGGCGTCAAAGACCCGTTAGGCGGGATCAATTCTTTGTGGCCGCTGTTCGGCATCGCCAATCAACTCCTGGCCACGGTGGCCCTGTGCGTGGCCACAACCATCGTCATCAAGATGGGCAAAGCGCGCTACGCCGCGGTCACGCTGGGGCCGCTGCTGTGGCTGGTAGCTGTGACTTTCACCGCTTCCTGGCATAAGATTTTCGATCCCAATCCCCGCATCGGTTTTCTGTCGCACGCGGCGCAACTGGCCTCGGCCCCTGCCGCGAATGCCCGGCTGATCTTCAACGACCGGCTCGACGCCGTGGTCACCGGCGCCTTAATCGTGATGGTGGGATTGATCCTGATCGAGTCGGCGGTGGAATGGCTGCGCGTGCTTTCCGGCCGCAAGCAGGCCCGGGTAAAAGAGTCGCCATTCGTAGCCACGCGCTTCGCCGAGGAGCAAGGATGAAAGACCAGATCTCAACCACTAGCCACGTGGGGACAGCCGCCCCCGGCTGTCCGGTCGAGCGCAGCTCGACGGGTGTTGCGCGCTGCACCTTAACAATCAGGCTTATTACGGCGCAACTCAAGTCCTTTCCCCGCATCTTGATCGCCGCTCTCCGCGAAATCTTCGACGAATCCGCCTACGCCCGCTTCCTGAGTCAAAGACAGCTGGCATCTTCCCGTGCAACCTACGCCGCATTCCGCCAGGAATACGAATTCGCAAAGGCGCGCCGGCCCAAGTGCTGCTGAATCGAATGCACGCTGGAGGACGGGCGTCCCGCCCGTCTCACCCGGGACCCCGCAAAGACGGGCGAGGACGCCCGTCCTCCACAAGAACGTGGAATGTCAACAGGCTGGTTGAAAATTGAGATAAACTCTCTCCCATGCGCGTGCTGGGCGTCGATTGCGGCACCGAGTACACCGGTTTCGGGGTGGTCGAGCTCGGCCATGACGACACCCTGGTTTGCCTGACTTGCGGGGCCATCAAACTGTCGCCGCGTGATCCGCTGCCCCGGCGGCTGGCAACCATCTTCGATCGCCTGGCCACGATCATCCAGGAACACAAGCCCGACAACGTTGCTATCGAGGACGTGTTTTACGCCTTGAACGTGAAGTCCGCGCTTAAGCTGGGACAGGTACGGGGAGTGGCCATGCTGGCTGCGTCCTCAGCCGGCCTGGAAGTGGCGGAATATTCTCCGCTGTCTATCAAGTCCGCGGTGGTGGGATACGGCAGGGCGGAGAAGCCGCAGGTGCAGCACATGGTGACGCGCCTGCTGAATCTGGCAGAAATCCCTGAACCTCCCGATGCCGCGGATGCCCTGGCCATTGCAATCTGCCACCTGCACACTTCCGCCACGCTGGTGCGCCAGCGCGCCGTGGGCGGATGAACATCCGGGCGTTTTTTTTGGCATAATCTCTTCTCGATGACTGCCTCCAGAAATGTGGGCGCGAGCGCCCCGCTCGTGCCACTGCCAGCACGAGCGGGGCGCTCGCGCCCACATCGGATTGTTTGTTTCTTTCTCCTACTCCTAGCGCTGGGCGTCCGCCTTCCGGCCCCGGCGCAGACCGTCGTAACCTTCACTCTGGATTTTCCCGGCTCCGAGCCTTCCCACTACGAGATTGCGGTGTCTTCCAACGGCCATTCCACCTACGAATCCGACGGCAAGTTGAGCCCCGATTCCGACGGCGATCCCTTCCACCTGGATTTTTCCGTGTCCAGCGAAACCAGCCGGCGGATTTTCGATCTGGCCGAGCGGGCGCATTATTTTCAGGGAGACGTCGACTCCGGAAAAAAGAATCTGGCCTCCACCGGGGTCAAGACGTTGACCTACAAAGACGCGGGACGCAGCTCGCGAGCCACCTACAACTACTCGCCGGTGGTTCCGGTGCAGCAACTCACACAGCTGTTCCAGGGCCTCTCGACCACGCTGGAGTTTGGACGTCGTCTGGAGTACTTCCATCGCTACCAGAAACTGGCGCTCGACGAAGAGTTGAAGAGCATGGAGGATGTGGCCAACCGGAACGATCTGCAGGAGTTGGCCGCCGTGGTGCCGATTCTGCAGCGGATCGCGAACGACCAATCGGTGATCAATCCCGTCCGCGCCCGGGCCTTAAGGCTGATTGAGCGGGCTGGGCCCCCAAAGCCATGATTCGGCTGGGTCGATTTTCTGTGCGACGCGCATTTTGTTGACAACCACAAGGGCCGAAAGGTGTTCTAATCAGGTAATCGGGTGGTCTTGGGAGGTCGCTCATGTCGCTACGCACACTGGCCGGTCCATGGATTCTGGGGATGATTCTGGCGGTTTTGCCGGGCGGGTTGGCAATTCCATCCGTTGCCGATTCCCAAGCTCGCATCGTGCGCCTGAGCCAGGTGGACGGCGACGTTCAGATTGACCGCAACCTCGGACAGGGCTACGAAAAGGCCTTCCTCAACTTACCCGTAACCCAGGGCGCCAAACTGCGTACCGGCGCGGACGCGCGCGCCGAGATCGAGTTCGAAGATGGCAGCACCCTGCGCCTCACCCCCGGCTCAGTCCTGGAGTTTCCCGAACTGGCGCGGCGCGACTCCGGCGCCCGAGCTTCGACTATCGAACTCAAGGAAGGCACCGCCTACCTGAATTTCAAGGGCGACAAAGGCGGGGTGTTCAGCCTCGGTTTTGGGCGCGAGTCTATCACCCTGGCCAAGCCGGCGCACCTTCGAGTCGCGATGAAGGACTCGAGCGCCACCGTTTCCGTGTTCAATGGCAATGTGGAAGTCAGTAGCTCGGCGGGCCCGGTGGACGTCGGAAAGAAACACAGCGCAACTTTCGACCTGTCCGGAGCAAGTGCTTATACCCTGGCCAACAATCTGGAGCTGGATCCCTACGACAACTGGGACAAGCAGCAGGACGGATATCATCAGCAATACAGCGGGAACGGCTACTCGCCCTATGCTTACGGGGCCAGCGACCTGAACTATTACGGAAGCTTCTACAACATGCCCGGTTACGGGATGATGTGGCAGCCTTACCTGGTGGGAGCGGGGTGGGATCCTTTCATGAACGGCGCCTGGATGTGGTATCCCGGGGCTGGATACGCCTGGATTTCCAGTTATCCGTGGGGCTGGACGCCGTATCGCTACGGTTCCTGGACCTACCTTCAGCCTTATGGCTGGTTCTGGCAGCCGGGCAGTACGTGGACGGGTTGGAACACCGGTCTGCGAATCGTGAACCCTCCGCAAACATTCCGCGCGCCCCGTCCGCCGGCCACGCCGGGACAAACCTTGCTG
>CAVTHC010000011.1:0-155692 GCA_963734455.1 Terriglobia bacterium | reverse complement strand
AAGAAGGTGCTGGTGGTGGACGACGACGTCCGAAATATTTTTGCACTTAGCAGCGTGCTCGAGCGACGCGGCATGAGCGTCCTCACCGCGGGGACCGGACGGGAGGCGATTGCGATGCTGGAGTCGACTCCCGAGGTGGCCATCGTCCTCATGGACATCATGATGCCGGAGATGGATGGATACGAGACCATGCAGGTGATCCGGCAGAACGAGGCGTTCCGGCGCCTGCCTATCATCGCGCTGACCGCTAAAGCGATGAAGGGAGACCGCGAAAAGTGTCTCGAGGCCGGCGCCTCCGAATACCTCGCCAAGCCGGTGAACACCGAGCAACTTCTCTCGGCGCTCAGGGCATGGCTTCACCGGTAGCCGGTTTTGAGTCGATTCGAGTGATGCCGGAAATGGCAAAGCAAAAACACGGGGAAAACGATGGCCACTAAAACCAAAGTCAATATCTTAATGGTGGACGACCAGCCCGCGAAGCTTCTGAGCTACGAAGTCATACTCGGCGAATTGGGCGAGAATCTGATCAAGGCGACTTCCGGGCGTGAGGCGCTGGAGCAGTTGCTCAAGAACGATGTTGCCGTGGTGCTCATGGATGTGAGCATGCCGGAACTCGACGGATTTGAGTTGGCGGAAATGATCCATCAGCATCCCCGGTGCAAGGAGACTGCCGTAATCTTTATCTCTGCCGTTCACCTGACCGATGTCGATCAGTTAAAAGGATATCAGCGGGGAGCGGTGGACTACATTTCAGTGCCGATCATTCCAGAGCTGCTGCGCGCGAAAGTTAGCGTGTTCGCCGAATTGCGGCGGAAAACCCGTCAACTTGAGGTTCTGAATCGTGAACTGGAGCAACGGGTCGCGGAGCGAACCGAGGAACTGGACAAAAGGGCGAGGACTTTGCAGCAGTTGAATTCTGAACTGGCGCGCAAGAACCAGGATCTCGATGCCATTGTGAAGACGGCTCCCGACATCATCTTCAGCCGGCGCACTGACGGAGCCCGGGACTACATGAGCGATCGATTTTACGAATACACCGGCGCACCGCCGGATTCCGCCAAAGGATTTGGTTGGCTCGACTATGTGCATTCCGACGACAAGGTGCCAAGCCTGGCGCAGTGGGCCCATTGTGTCGAGTCCGGCGAAAAGTATGAATGCGAGTACCGCTTGCGGGGACGGGACGGCCAATATCGCTGGTTTCGGGCGCGCGCCGTTCCCATTCGAGATCAGACTAACGAGATCACCCGATGGTATGGCACTTGCTCCGATATCCACGACAGCAAGCTGGTGGAGCATGCCATGCGGGAAAGCGCTGCCGAACTGGAGAAGAAGGTGGATGAGAGGACGGCCGCACTGCGCCGCCTTTCCAATCGTCTAATGACGATGCAAGATGACGAAAGACGACGCATCGCCCGGGAATTACACGACGGATTGGGACAGGAGATGGTCGCTCTCAAAATGTTGCTGAACGGGGTTGTTCACACGCCCCTTTCGCTGCCGGAGTACATCGGACAGGCCACCAGCGTAATCGATCGTGCGACGCAGCAAATTCGCACCCTGTCGTACCTTCTTCACCCGCCTTTGCTCGACGAAGTAGGCCTTCTTTCTGCGCTTCGTTGGTATCTGGGGGGCCTTACTCAGCGCAGCGGAATCGAGACCACGCTCGATGTAAGCCCCACCGATTTTCCTCGTCTCGCGGTCGAGTTGGAAACCGCAATGTTCCGTATTATTCAGGAGGCGCTCACCAACGTCTTCCGCCATTCCGGGGCCCAGCAGGCGTGGATCAGCCTGTCGCAACAAGAAGGCACGGTGATCGTCAAGGTGCGCGATAACGGCAAAGGGGTGCCCGAGGGGATCGTCGAATTGCGTTTCGGTACATCCGGCGTCGGAATTCGAGGCATGAGTGAGCGCGCGAAAGAATTGGGGGGAGAATTGCTGGTGACCAACGCCCATCCCGGGACGATCGTGGAAGTGACTATCCCGATTTCGGTGACTTCCCCCGCCGCACCGCGGCCTGAGGAGGAACTGACGGCGCTGGGGACGAATAACGATTCAGTCATAGAGCAAGCTAAGGTGGGCTAGTGCTGCCAACCTGGCAATCAACCTGCGACTGCACTCTTTGCGATTATCTTCGCCGCTAGGCAGCCATGAAGTAACGTCGCAAATGCCTCATCCTCACCAACCGCGTCGAGGCTGCTGAAGGCTTCGACGAAAGTATCCCGAGTAAGATTCTCCGCGGCCGTGATATTCCGCGTGGCACGCAAACTTAGAGTGTAGACACACCGGGCGTGAGTTTGGAAAAGGGCGAGAAAAGCCGGCCGTTCGCCTCGCTTGGCCCGGTCCACCAGGCACTCTGCCTCCGCGGGGGACGTCCATGTTTCAGAAAGATGGGGTGCAACGGCGGTGACCATGTTCGAATCCTCCAAAGCAACAGCACTCGGAACTGCCTGGCACTTTCCATCGTACGCATGCGGCCTGTAGGGGGTAATCGGGTCCTGTTAGTATCTGCCGAACAGCGTTACTGTAGGACAAAAATGTCAAGCCGAGCGGTGGGCGGCCGCTCGGCTCAAAAAGCTCTTGGCAGGGGAAGCACCTACCGATTTACATCAATCTGGTTCAGGACTTGCCGAACGTTTGGCGTCGCCTGCGCCAGTTCTTCGGCCTGGGTCCGCTCCGAGGTCTTCTTCACTCTGCCCTTCAGGGTGAGCACGCCGTTCTTGGCATTGAACCGGATGTGTTCCTTGTCCAGGCCCCTGGCTGTCAGTGCCGCTTTGTAGTTCGCTTCGATCGCGGTGTCCAGGTCAGCCGCAATATCCTTGGATTCCGATTCCGCCCCCACCGGCTGAACGCTGATTTCGTTTGCGATTACCCGGTTGCCGGCTGCAGCTTTAGCGACTTCGCTGGCCTGCATCCTGGCGTTTTCTGAATGCACCTTGCCTCCGAGGGTGATTGTGTTCTTGTCACGATCTTCGTCAACGCTCACATCCTGGAGTTCCGCCTGTTGAAGAGCCTGTTTCACAGCATCTTTATACGAGTTCTCTTCGCGCGAGGTCGCAGGCTGACTGGCGCGCTGGCTTGAGCAGGCCAGGCCCATGAGTAAGACCGGAATGAGCGCGATCGTTTTCATCATATTCAGTTTCATTGTTGTCGCTCCTCAAGAAATAGATTCAGTCTCGGTGGCCGACATCTCATCTCAATCTTGAAAAGCCTAGCTGGCTTGGGAGGGCGGCGCGATCAGTTAGACCTGGTAGTGTTTCAAAAAAGAGACCGTATGAGTGCCGGGATTATGGTTGGCCTGCCTTCACCCGGTTGACTAGGCAAGTATTGGAAACCAGTTCAACTTTGGTCACCTGGAAATTCGTCTCTTGCCGGTTTGCAGGAGGTTCCGACGCCTTTTTCTGATCTGCTCTCCCACCAACGTTTGAAGCGGATCCATTCAGATAGACGCCGTACAGGGTCACGGTCTGTCCAGCGTGCGGGGCAAAATCCTCCGGTCCCGATAGCCAAACTTTCTTGTGCAGTTTGCTCTCCAGGACGTATTTCCCCTTGTCCGACCGAATGCAGCCACTGATTTTTGTTTCACCCCTATTCAATGAACTCGCCAGCGAAGCGGGCTGTGAGTCTTGCTGCATGGAATGCGCCGAGTTATCAGGTGTCGACTGGGCAAAGGCCTGGATCGCAGGAGTCTGGATTACGCACAACAGCAAGGCGAGGTACAGTACGAGAAGCGATGATCGGAGTTTCATTTTCTGCCTTCCGGGAGCATCAACAATGCTCATTAGAGATTGAAACCTCAGGTGCGGTTGGCCGCTCACACTTTGGCAATTCGGAAGACTACAGATGGTCCCGGGCGCTTTGAAAGAGCTGCATGACCGACCTTATTAGATGATTGCCCGCTGGCGGCCATTATTCCGGAAAACTCCAGAGGACTGTTCCGCATCCCAGCTCCCAACTCACACTGAATCACGGAGGAGTCATGCAAAGTGTGGTCGGAATCTTTCCTGCCCGCAGTGCTGCCGAATTCGCAGTCCGGGGCCTTTTGGCAACCCCTATATTGCCGCAGTCCATCACGCTGTTGACCGGTGAAGCGGGTAAATCGCAGGTCGCCACTCTGGTCACGACCGACGCCGAGCGCGACGGAACGGCTGAAGCAGTGGGCGGTGTCGTCGGTGGCGCGGTCGGTGCCAGCGCGGGATTGTCCCTGGGCAGCGCCATTGCCAGCTTGTTCGTGCCCGGCGTGGGAGTGATTTTTGCCATTGGCCTGGGTGCGGCTGCGTTGCTGGGACTGGGCGGAGCTGCGGCAGGCGCGAGCCTGGGAGAGGCCGCCGAGCACGCGGCAGATATGGGTGTTCCAAAGGACGACACGCTCTTGTACCGCGACCTCCTGAAACGTGGCCGCTCTCTCGTAATCGCCGATGTCGACGATCCGGATCTAGCCTTGCTGGCAAAATCCGTCTTTGAGCGGCATGGCACCCAAGACATTGACCAAGCACGCAAGACGACGCTTCCCGCGGCCTGATGCTGTTCGATCGCACGCAATCCTGGAATACATGATCTCCGATGTTTGCTTCAGGGTTTAGCGGTATGGCGAGCCAAGGCGGCTTTGATGCAAGGTAGTCGTCGAGGGAGCGTCAGCAATGTCATTGGGAAACGCGCATCTTGTCGAATCTGCGAATTATTGTCCTGAACCCGAGAGCGAATATCGCATCAAGGATGGCAAGGTCGAGGCCAGGTTCCTTGATCGCGGCTCAGCCCACGATCGCGTTTGGCGAGCGCTCTCGCCGGAGCAATTAAGCAGTCACGTTAGACGTAATACTGCGGTTGCTCGCTGGTTGGAGCAACGATTGGGCTGGAGACGCCTGCTACGAGCGTGTACAGGCCAGTAGCTGAAACGCATTGACGGTGAGGCCGGTTGGATCACGGTCGCTTGTGTTCGAGAGTCACTCGCTGTTTCCGTGCTCCAGCCTGCTTGATCGCGGTCAGGTGTATAACCGCCGCCGCCGCGGTGAATTTGATTGCTGCTTTGTCATCGGACATGTAGCGATCCACGGTGGAGAGAGCCGATGGGTCGTTTCGCTTTGCGAGGGCCTCAAGCGCGGCAACCTGGACGATCCAGCTGTTGTCACATGTGGCCTCGATCAACGCTTTGGTGGTGGTTGGGTCGGGGTCACGGGCCAGCACCCTGGCGGCAGCGGCGCGGACGGGAGAGGAGTCATCTTTCCGAATCGCCTTGAGGGCTCCCCATCCGATGCCAGCGAAGGGAATAAAACCAATGCCTTCCTCAAATCCGAATTCCGCCATCTTCTTCGGATCACGCAGCATGGATGTTTGCGACGCGATCAGGCCCTTTCCTGCCTTGCGCTCACCATTGAGAATTTCGTAATACACCTCGTAGGCGGAATTGTCATGCATAAGGTCGAGTGAGTGAGCGGCGGCGAGGGCCACGGACGGATCCGGATCGTCCATCGCAGCCCTCAGCTTCGGGATGCTCGCTCTTGAATGCATGTTGCCCAACGCGGCGGCAGCCGCTGCCCGCACTTCTGGCCGTTCGTCAGTCAAGGCTTTTTGCGCGAGTTTGGCGCTCTTCGCGTCATTCGGAATCAGGCCCAGAACGTGGGTCGCAGTGGCGCGGTCGCCGCTCTTGTCGCCGGTGCACGCGTCTTCCAGTATTTGCCAGGCCTGCTCCTTGGGAGTCGTGGAAGCCTTGCCGTGAGTTGGGCCTGGCGGAGGCTGATTCGCCGGAGGCTGTGCCGGAGTCGAATGGGCCGACGGAGTAGACGGCGCGGATTCCTGTTCCGCCGAGTGCGCTTGCACTAGGAGAGCAGTGCCCAGTAGTGGGGTGAACAGCAACCAGGCCAGAACCAGAACAAGCGCCTGCATCCGGCTTAAAGTTAGACTGGTGTGCATGGAATGGGACTGCCACGTTATCCCGAACCCCGCCATCTCGCAAGGGTCTAGTTCGAATTCCCGTCTATTCTTGAGACCGCTTCCGCCAGGGTGAGTTCCGGCCGCACCGGCTGAAACTGGATCGCTTGCGTCGGCTGAGCTGCATTGAGACCGAACCAGGCTGTTGTCGTTCCTGTTGCTGCAAACTGTTCAGAACAGCCGCAGCGTCCAAGGGTGATAGGCAAGCACGCCATTCGCCGAGACAGAGAACGTTATGCCTTCGCCCAAAGGTTGAGGGTTGCCCGAAAGCCGGAAACTGCGCACACTGAAGGGCTGGGCCTGGATGTGTCCGCTCCGAACAAACAGGAGATGATCCGTAGAAAATCGCGCCCGGCTGCCAGGGGCAACAGTCACTCCGGTTTGCTCAGGCTTGCCTAGCACACCGATTTTGATCTGGTCGGGCCCCGTCCGCGACGAAGAGATGTAAAGGAAGTGTTTGCCGTCAGGGAGGAACGACGGACCGCTGTTGGAAGTTTCATCCTTAGCCATTTTTGTGGCCAGACTAACCTCTCCTCCGGATGCTGACACTCGAGAGATGGGACCTGACTCCTGTTTGCCGAACAGAATGGTGCCATCCGCGCCCCAATCGCAACAGTCGCTGACCTGCCCCCCCATCTTTAGTCCACGGATAATGAGACTTTCTCCGGTTTCTGTTCGCCCCACATGCCTTTCTCTGCAGCGGGGATGGGGGTGTGGGGCAAGGGGCCGGCGTTTGAGGCCTCTTGCCCCACTTCATTTCTGTAGAAGCCCACAGCCTGCGCTGCGAACTCCGCTGGTGTACGGTACTGCAAGCTGCTGTGCGGACGCTTTTCGTTGTAGTCCTGCTTCCACTGCGCGATCTTCTCCCGCGCATCGGCAAGGTCGCGGAACCAGTTCTCGTTCAGGCACTCATCACGGAAGCGCCCGTTGAAACTCTCCACGTAGCCGTTCTCCATCGGTCGTCCGGGTCGGATCGTGTGCCACTGCAGGCCTTGCTCGTAGGCCCATTGATCGACCGCGCGGCTTACGAACTCGGGTCCGTTGTCGCTACGGATCTGCCGTGGCAGTCCGCGTCTCTGCTTCAGTTCTTCCAGTACGCGCACCACTCGCATTCCACCGAGCGAGGTGTCGACCTCGATCGCTAGGCACTCCCGCGTGAAGTCATCCACGATGTTCAAGGTACGAAACCTCCGCCCCGAGCTGAGCGCATCGGTCATGAAGTCCACCGACCACCCCTGGTTGGCTGCCACCGCCTCCGGCAGCGGCTGGCGCACCGTGCTGCGCTTCCGCCCACGCTTGCGCTTCAGTGCCAGCTTTTCCTCTACGTACAGCCGGTACACGCGCTTATGGTTGACCTGCCAGCCTTCGCGCTGCAGCAGGACCTGCAGACGGCGGTAGCCGAACCGGCGCCGGGCTTCGGCCAGCTCGCGAAGCCGCACCCGCAGTTGCTGGTCCTCACCCCTCCGCCTTTGATACCGACACGTTGCACGATAGAGTTCCATCAGCCCGCAGGCGCGTCGCTGGCTCAGCTCTATTTCTAACTGCATCACCAGCACTGCCTCTCGTCGCATCTGCGGGCTCACCACTTTTTTGCAACCACCGCCTTCAATGCCCGAATGTCCACCGCCTGTTCGGCCACGATGTGCTTCAGCTGCCCATTCTCCTCCTCCAGCTGCCGCAGCCGCTTCGCCTCGCTCACTTCCATGCCTCCGAACTTACTCTTCCACCGGTAATAGCACGCCCGTGTGATCCCGTGCCGCCGGCACAGTTCTCCGGTCTCCACTCCGGCCTCTGACTCCTTCAGCACGGCGATGATCTGTTCTTCGCTGAATCGACTCTTGCGCACGACTCCTCCTCTGACCCTGGGCGGGTCATCCTAAATGGGAGAAGTCACATTTCCAATGGACTAATTTCTGGGGAGCAGGTCATAACCCCTCTATCGTATGACCCTTCTTTTCTCCGACCTGTAATATCGAAACCGATGTCTTTAGCAATCTGCTTCCTGGCAGCTACGCGCTCCTTTCGGTGCAGGCTGATGGGTCCCCTGAACCCGGCGAGGGCCGGAACATGATTGTCCCACCACCATATTGATCGTACGAGCCAGCCCAAGACGAACGGTAACCTCCACCGTCTGAAGGTTGGTCAACTATGTGGCGTAACACAGTGGTGTGACCTGCGCGGTGCAGAGTCGACCAAATGATATTCTCTACGAAACAAGGCAAGAGTCGTCGCCTTATAAATATGTCGCCTTTTCAATGGGAAGATATCGATCATAGCCTCGTTAACCTGAAGCTTATCGAGTCAGCAGAAGACATGCATCGAAAGATCAAGGAAGATGAAGGGCGTATTCATTTCGAAAATCGAAATAATCTGAACGACAACGCCGTCCCCAGTTTGATTTTGCGGATGAAGCAGGAACATGCTGAGGCACTGGCTCGGCAGGTATATCAGATCTACTGCGACGTCTGGCAAACGCAAGGACATGCGAAGTCCGCCGAGTTCTTGCGGGCAGTCTCCGCTCGAGCAATAAGGGTAACGCTCAGAGCCCGCGAAGGAGCGATCGCAGGCGAGTTCTCAAGACTCGCAAAGCGGACCAGTTTTCCTGACGCAATACGCGATGCCCATTTGCTGGCACATCGTCTCAAGATGCAAAGGCTCCAGAGCCGCTGGGAAAGGCGACTTGAAGCTGAAGCGAAAGAGTGTGAGCACACCGAACGTACAGAACAATTACGCTCCCAAATGCCTGCTGGCGATTCGTCCGAAACTAACGCCATTCGGAAGTCTTCGGAAAATATGTCTGTCGATGACAGTCGGCGAGAGGCCGTTATTAAGAAAGTCCAGAACCCGCAGACAAACACGATACTTTCGGTTCAAGAAGCAGCACGCTACTTTAAAGTTCTACCCCGCACTATTTACCGATGGACCGACGAGGGCAAATTGAGGAAGGGCCCGCGTCGAGGGTCAATTACCATCGAGTCGATCCGGCGATGGGTGAAGAAGCGTTCACGAAAACGCCCGCCCCGATAGCGGTATCCCTCACACCCCTAGCTCTCAAACATTTTGTGACACTTGCTGACATTTGAGGTCGCTGGTGCTCTTGCGGGTCAAGCGCTCCGACTTCAACATTTACACGGAAACCTGGTCGATCTGGTCGAGCCATTTGTCCGCCAGTGCGACGAGTATATCCATTGCTTCTTGAGAAGGCGGTCTTGTGAACCGCCAGACAGCGCAAGTCATTGAAATATAGGCACAAATTATGCGCGGAGAACAGTCGGAGCACAACAAGGCACAAGCTGGACCATTCTTCGAAGTATTGACAGCCGAAGAACTGGCCGAGCGATGGCGCGTCCCCGAAACTTGGGTTCGAGAACAGACCCGCTCCAGGTGTGCTGACCCAATCCCACATGTACGCCTCGGAAGATATGTTCGGTTCTCGTGGGGATCTCCTGAGCTGAACAACTGGTGGGCTCGTCGCCTGTCGAAGGCCGCTCAATTTGCTTGACTCATACATGGCGCTTAGTTAGTGTGTTGGCATGAAAAAGAAGAATCCGCACGCTCGTGCTCTAGGGAAGCTCGGCGGCAAGGCCAGGACGGAAAAACTAAGTCCAGAGCGGCGCTCTGAGATTGCTCGAAAAGCAGGACTCGCGCGGAGCCAAAAACTAAGCGCCAATGAGCGAAAGCGAATCGCCGCGCTCGGCGGCAAAGCCTCGGCGGGCAAGCCGAAAACGAAGCGAAAGGAGACATTGTGAGAAAAGCCAAACAATCCGGCTACATTATGCGACATCGCGGTTGGTGGGTTCTTAGGTACCGCGAGCGTGTGGGCGTCTGCGGGAAAATCGAAACCGTTCAGAGAGCTAAGCGCCTTGCACTCGTGGATCCGCAGCACAAAACCAAAGCAAGCGTTCGAGAGCTTGCTAACCGCGAATTGGACCCTCTGAATCGAAATTCGGCGGAGCCCATGGGCGTCACGAAACTGGGCGATTTCGTTGAGCGAGTGTATTTACCGTTCGTGAAGCAACAGAAGCGTCCGTCCACATACAGAGGTTACAAACAGATGTGGTCGATTTATCTCAAAACGCACTGCGAAGGCGCCTGGACGAGAGAAGTCAAGACTCATCAAGTGCAGTCGTGGCTTAACGAGATTGGGCGAGAGCATGCAATCTCCAAAACAACGCTGAGACACGTCAAAAACTTTCTGAGTGGGGTCTTCCGACACGCAGCCCAGCAGGGATACTTTGACGGGGCAAGCCCTGTGAAGCTCGCTGAGATTCCGGCGTTCGCATTAAACGGGGCCGAAACAAAGCCTTATTCGCTCGAGGAAATCGCAGCGATGCTGAAGGTTCTTTCTGAACCATCCGCAACCGCTGTGGCCACTGCCGCCTTTACTGGGTTGCGGTTGGGAGAACTGCGGGGACTGACTTGGGGATCATACGAGCCTGCCCAAGACGAGGAGTCATTCGGCTGGCTGAACGTTACTCAATCCGTGTGGCACAACACAGTGGGTGATCCTAAAACCGCGAAATCCAAGGCCCCCGTTCCGGTCATTCCACAACTGGCTCAAAGGCTTAAAGCACATCGCCACAGATGTGGCAACCCGGTAGCAGGCCCAATTTTCGCTAATTCAGCCGGACATCCCCTAGACTTGAACGCTAGCTATCAACGGGAAATGAAGGACGTGCTCAAGCGGGCCGGCATCCTCTGGCACGGCTGGCACGGGTTCCGCAGAGGCTTGGCATCGAATCTGAACCGCATCGGCGTGGATGATTCGGTGATCCAGCGCATCCTGCGCCACAGTAACGTAGCAACCACTCAAAACCATTACATTAAAACCGCACCGCCAGATGCGATCGCTGCGATGAGGCAGTTCTCCGAGGCCTTATTGTGCTCCACTTGTGCTCCAGATGAGGGGATCAACCCTCAACGCACGGTGCAGTAGCTGAAGGTAAGTCCCACTCCATGAGTGAGTGGCGGAGAGGCAGGGATTCGAACCCTCGGTACCGGTATTAGCCAGTACAACGGTTTAGCAAACCGCCGCATTCGGCCACTCTGCCACCTCTCCTTAATTCCTACCTGGGGATCTAGCCCTATCGCCCGTCGTGGCCGTTCAGGCGGTGATGCTTGCAGGGTTAGGACACAGGAATTCTAACATGGGGCGATCACCCATGCTCACACCGGCATGGAGCGCGGTGCAGGCTCTTGCCGCGCGGCAATTGCGCTGACGTCCCGAAAGCTTTTTGCCTTCAACGACTTTTTCACGGCACGGAAGACCAGCCTTGACAACCCGCGCCGGGTGCTTCAGACTGCCGGAGTTTCTTCACCTCGCGTCCGCGTTTGCGACCTCATGACACGAACTCATCAATCTTTCATCTTGAACTCTTTCCTGATCTTCCTGGTGCTGTTCGCCCACCTGTTCCTGGCCGCCAGCGATCAGATCCCCGCCATCGCGTGGCGCATTCCCATCGGGCAGCCGCCGGCCAATCCTGGGGGCCAAAAACCCGAGCTCACCAACATCGACGACGGTTTCTGGCAGGGCGCTCCGGTGGGTGGAATCGGCGCCGGAACTTTTTCCCGCTCTTATCGGGGCAATTTCGAACGCTGGCACATTAAAGCTGGAGTGCACAAGTATCAGAACGTCCCCGCCAACCAGTTTGCGGTGTTTGCGCAGCCCGAAGGCGCACCCGCAATGGCGCAGGTGCTTTCGACCGGCAAACCTGACGGGGGAGCGCTGTCCGCTTGGAACTGGTCCTATCCCGCGGGGGCCGGCGAGTACGCCGCCCTTTACCCGAAGTCGTGGTTCGCGTATCGCTCGCCCCAACTTCCCATCACTCTGACGATCGAACAGTTCTCACCAGTTCTGCCTGACAACTACAAGGAAACCAGCTATCCGGTTGCGGTCTACAACTGGTACGCGGAGAACCCATCCAGCAAGCCGGTGACAGTTTCGCTGCTGTTTTCGTGGACCAACATGGTGGGCTGGTTTCGCGACACTACGAGTCACTTCCGTGCCGTGCTGAATGCTCAGGACAAAAACACATACAGTTCGGAAGCGATGGTCGGTGGAACCATGCAGGGCATTGTGTTCGATCGCATTCGCACTGGCGCCGTGTCCGATGAATGGGACGGACAATTCGCCGTGGCGACCCTCGCTTCATCCGGAGTAGAGGTCAGCTACATCACTGATTTCGATCCGCAGGGCTCGGGCGCTGAGGTCTGGCAGCCGTTCTCGACCACGGGACGCCTGCCGAACCAATCGCCGGATGTTGCCAGCGCCGGAGAACAGATGGCCGGCGCCATTGCGGTCCGCTTTACCCTGGCCCCTGGAGAGAAGAAGGTCATCCCGATGTCGCTGTCATGGGACCTGCCGGTGGTGCAGTTTGGCGGGGGCCGCAAGTGGATCCGGCATTACGCCCAGTTCTTCGACGCGTCCGGCAGCAACGCCTGGAAGATCGCGCGCACCGCGCTCGAGAACGACCAGAAGTGGAGCAATCAGATCGATGCCTGGCAGAAGCCTTACATCGCGGACGAGTCCAAGCCTGCGTGGTACCGCGGCGAACTGTTCAACGAACTCTATATTCTCGCTGACGGCGGCACGCTCTGGGCCCACGAGCAGGGCGGCCCGGCAAACCCGTTACATCGATCGGCGAAAGATGCGGACAGCTTCGCCTATCTCGAATGCTTCGACTATCCCTACTACGGCACCTCGGATGTCCGCTTCTACGGTTCATTTCCGCTGATCAGGTTCTGGCCGGAGATCGAGAAGCAGGAAATGCGCGAGTACACCGACACTATTCCCGAGAGCATTCCGCAGCATTATCTGTGGGCCTGGAAGCTGCAGCACGATCACAAATTCGAAACCATGCAGCGCAAGGTGGCCGGATCGGCGCCGCACGACCTGGGCTCGCCCACCGAAGATCCGTTTGTGAACGTGAACCAGTACAACTATCAGGACGTTTCCAACTGGCGCGACCTGAACAGCAAGTACGTGCTCATGATCTGGCGCGACTATGTGTGGAGCGGCAGCCGGGATGACGCCTTCCTGCGCTATGCCTGGAGTGCGATCAGGCAGGCCATGGAACATCTCCGCCAGTACGACACCGACGGCGACGGCCTGATCAAAAACGGCGGCTTTCCCGACCAGACCTACGATAACTGGGTGGCTCGCGGCGAAAGCGCCTACAGCGGAGGCCTCTACCTGGCGGCTCTGCGCGCCACCGCGGAAATTGCCCGCAAACTGGGCGAAAACCATACCGCGTCGGACTACGACTCCTTGTTCAAAAAAGCTCAGGCTGCCTATATCAAGAATCTCTGGAACGGAACCTACTTCAATTACGACCAGGGCAGCGCGTATCGCAGCGACATCATGGCCGAGCAACTCGCCGGGCAGTGGTATGCCAACCTCACTGGACTGGGCGATCTGGTTCCCGCGCCAATGCGCAAGTCCGCCTTGCAGCGCGTGTTCGACTATAACGTGATGAAGTTCCAGAACGGAGAGATGGGCGCTCTCAATGGCATGAGCGCAGACGGCCAGGCCCTGCACGAGAACGAACAGGTGGAGGAGGTCTGGACCGGCACCACCTTTGCCATCGCCTCGCACATGTTGTCGGAGGGGATGCGCGACCAGGGATTCCGCACTGCGCACGGCGTTTACAACGTGGTCTGGAAAGATCGAGGATATTTCTTCCGCACTCCGGAAGCCTACGACGCGCGAGGAATGTTCCGCGCCAGCATGTATATGAGGCCCGGGGCCATCTGGTCGATGGAGCCGGCTCCGAAGTAGTTTCCGTCCCTGCGGCGTCGAGATTGATTTCCAGAGAGTGACTTCGTGGATCGCAGATCGTTTGTCAAAAACATGGCGATTCTATGCGCTGCCGAGGCGGCGGGCATAAACGCCGTCCGGGGTGCGGCGGACGATATCAATATCAATATCAATGCCTCGCATATTCCGCGCTGGCGCGGCTTCAACCTGCAAGGCAGGTTCTCCATGCCGGACAAACCGTATGCCGGCCGGGCCTACGAGGAATTCGACTTCGCAACCATGGTGGAATGGGGATTCAACTTTGCCCGGTTGCCGCTGTCCTACTGGGTCTGGGGCAGCCGTGACGACTGGTCGGTGATTCGTGAAGAGCCCCTGAAGGAGATCGATCGCGCCATCGAGTTAGGCCGGCAGTACGCGATTCACATTAATCTGAATATTCATCGCATTCCCGGGTATTGCATCAACCAGCGGGAACTCGAGCCTGCCGATCTGTTCAGCGGAACCAGGGCGCAACGCGACAAGGCGCTGGCGGCGGCGGTCTTCCATTGGAAAGCCTTTGCCCGGCGGTACAAGGGGATTCCCAGCCGTCGTCTGAGTTTCGATTTGATTAACGAGCCGCCCAAAATGCGATCGTACGAGGGCTATCTCGAAGAGCGCTACGTGGAGATCGTGAAGGCGCTGGTGACCGCTATCCGCAAAGAAGATCCCCACCGGCTCATCTTTGCCGACGGCATGGACATCGGCCAGTTGCCGGTCTTGGGGATTGTGGAGCTCGGGCTGGTACAAAGCACGCGTGGCTATAAGCCGAAGGCCGTCACTCACTACACCGCCAACTGGGTCCCCAAGGATGAATTTGAAACCATGAATCCTCCCACCTGGCCACTCAAGGACGATCATGGGCAGATTTGGGACCGTGATCGCCTCAAGCGTGAGTACATTGACAACTATCGTCCCCTGATGGACAAGGGTGTCCAGATCCACGTCGGCGAGTGGGGTTGTTTCAACAAAACCCCTCATGCCGTGACTCTGGCCTGGATGGAAGACGCTCTCTCACTCTGGAAAGAAGCAGGCTGGGGAAACTCCATGTGGAACCTGCGCGGCCAGTTCGGCGTCCTGGACAGTGAACGGGCGGACGTTCGCTACGAAGACTTCAAAGGACACAAGCTCGACCGGAAAATGCTGGAGCTGATCAGAAGGTTCTGAGGATGGCGGATGGGACGAAGGCGCTATTACGACGGCCGCGCTCTGCTGAATGTGACAGGGCGGCTGCACGAGTTGGCTGACGCTGCGCGGTGATGACCCTGACGCCTCTCTGTTTCGTCATCCCGAGCGGAACAGGATCGCGTCAGCGGTCCTGTGGAGGCGAGGGACCTGCTTTCTGTCGGCACTACGCCGATCGTCGAGCGCCGCGGAAACGCGTACGCCGGTGGCGCGAGCTCGCAGCAGATCTTGCGACTCCGTGAACGGACTCGCAATCGAGTCCGTTCATTCCGCTCAAGATGACAATGGGGTTCAGGTGACCGGAGATCCCGGCGGCCACGTGCCGTTACATCTTGACCGTCCTGCCCGTTCTCGCGGCCTCGTAAATACTCATCATGATGGTCAGGTCGCGCAATCCCTCTTCGCCCGGAGTCAGCGGCTCTTTGTTCTCCATTACGCAGCTGGACATGTGGTCCATCTCAAGCGCGAAGTGGTCGCGCACCGGAAGCAGGCGCTCCTCGGTGATGTTGTCGTGTTGTACGTACATTCTCAAACCGCTGTAGCTGGTCGCCGGCTCCAGTTCGAACCATCCCTTGGTGGTCACAACGCGGTAACGGTTTTGCCCGGAATATCCATAACTGGACGTGCAATTGGACAGGATGCCGCTGGGGAAACGCAGTTGGAAATTGATCGTCTCTTCCACTTCCTTGAATCGTATGTCACCCGGCGTGGTGTACATCATGGCGTTGATCTCGGTGGGTTCTTCGCCGGTAAGATAACGGGAAGCGTTCAGCGAGTAGATTCCGATATCCATCAGCGATCCGCCTCCCGCCAGCTTTTTGTTCAGCCGCCATTGCCTGGGATCGCCAATGTTGAACCCGTGATCCGCGAGAATGACCTTGGTCGGCCCCAGTTCCTGCTGGCGCGCCATGCGAATCGCCTCCTGATTGTAGGGTTCATAACGGCAGCGATAAGCCACCATGAGTTTTCGATTGGCCTTGCGTCCCGCGTCGATCATTTGCTGACACTCGGCCGGCGTATTGGCCATGGGCTTCTCCGAGAGCACATGCTTGCCTGCCTGCAGCCCGCGAACCGTGTACTCGGCATGCATCCCGTTCGGCAGGACGATATAGATAATGTCGACTTCAGGATTGTCCCGGATGGTGTCGTAATTCTGATAGTTGTAAATATTTTTCGGGTTCACGCCGTAGCGCAGCGCCAGCTTGTTCGCCTTGTCGGGATGGCCGCTGACAAAGGCCACTACCTTGGACTTCTCGCATTTGGCGAACGCGGGCAGGATCTGATTGATCGCGAGGCTGCCCAGCCCGACGATCGCCCAGCCTAATTTCTTTCCCGGCGGGTCGGGGACCTGCAGCTCCGCCGACGCGCGGTTCAAGAACGTCCCGGCAAGATTGGCCGCGACCAGTCCCTGGCCAACCTTGGTGATGAATCCTCGACGAGTGATTTCTTTGCGGAATGAATCAGACATAATCAGTCTCCTGGGCAAGCACGCTGCGCGGCGACATTCTATAGCACCCGAGCTTGGGATGAGGCCGATTCTCGAGGGTTTCTTCCGCCCGTTCAGGGCTAAGTGGTTTCCCCGATTGCTCACCCCGGGCTGGCGCCCGGGGCTACACTCTTACGCCGCTTCGTG
Source organism: Terriglobia bacterium (assembly GCA_963734455.1). Taxonomy (GTDB): domain Bacteria; phylum Acidobacteriota; class Terriglobia; order Terriglobales; family Acidobacteriaceae; genus JAIQFF01. Next base: position 139,157 of record CAVTHC010000011.1, on the reverse strand, counting down.
GCTCTGCGGTCATTGCGCCATTGCGAAGTTGCGGCCCGGCGCAATTAATGTACGGCGCTGGAAACGGATTCCTCGGCTTGGTCTGAAATACCAGCCCGCGATTGTCAAGCGCAAAGTAAGTGTTTTCCCGCAAGTTAATCGATTACCCTGACAACAAACAGCTGCGGACAATGGCATTTCCGATGGTATGATGCTGGCCGCGGATTGCTGTATTTTGGCGGCCACGTAGCCCGCCAATGGAGCACTGAATGGCGATTACCAGCGTCAAGACCTCCATGCGTCCGGCGGCCGGCCCAGTCTCTTCCAACCGCGCGGCCTTGAGTGTGGTGACCACGTTGTTTTTCATGTGGGGCTTTGTCACCGTCCTGAACGACGTGCTGGTGCCTCATCTGAAGGCGATCTTCGACCTCAATTACACCCGCGCCAGCCTGATCCAGTTTGCTTTCTTCACCGCTTATTTCATCTTCTCAATCCCCGCCGCGAAACTTATCGACTCGATTGGCTACAAGAAAACGATGGTGGTCGGGGTTGTCATCATGGGAGTGGGCGCGCTCCTGTTCATTCCCTCGGCGAGCGCAGCCTCGTATCCACTTTTTCTCGCCGCGCTGATGGTGCTCGCGGGCGGCATTACCGCGCTGCAGGTTGCGGCCAATCCGTACGTGGCCGTGTTGGGGCCTCCGGAGACTGCCTCCAGCCGTTTGAATCTGGCGCAGGCGTTCAACTCGGTGGGCACGGCCATCGCTCCCTGGCTGGGCGGCGCCATCATCCTCAGCGGCACGCGTGAGAACTCCGATGTGGTGCGCCAGATGTCGGGAACTGCCCTGCAGGCTTACCGGGTTCACGAAGCATCCTCGGTCAAGCTGCCGTACCTGGTCATCGGACTGGCGCTGATGGCGCTGGCGATTGCGATCTCCATGTTCAAGCTGCCGCCGCTGCCCGGCGCCGAACAGCATGGAAAGATTCCCGGCGAGAGCATATGGAAGCACCCGCAACTGGTGTTGGGCGCAATTGGAATCTTCGTCTATGTAGGCGCCGAAGTTTCCATCGGAAGTTATCTGATCAACTACTTCAGCCAGGCCAATATCGGCAACATCTCCGAGTTGTCGGCTGCCAAGTATGTTTCGTACTACTGGGGCGGGGCTATGGTCGGGCGATTCATCGGCTCCGCTATTTTGCAGAAGATTCGTACCGGGACGGTTCTGGGGATTGCCGCGCTGGTCGCATGCCTGCTGGTTTCGACCTCCATTCTCAGCCTCGGTCACCTGGCGATGTGGAGCATCATCCTGGTGGGCCTGTTTAATTCCGTCATGTTCCCCAGCATTTTTACACTGGGAATCGCAGAGTTGGGGCCGCTTACCGGCGACGGATCCGGGCTGCTGATTATGGCCATCGTGGGCGGCGCCCTGATTCCTCTGGCGCAAGGCCGCCTGGCCGATATGATCGGGCTGCACCACGCATTCGTTTTGCCCGCCATCTGCTACCTGTACATAGTTTTTTACGCGTTCAGAGGGTCGAGGCCGGTTCCTGTAACACAAACGGCCTAGCGGAATTTATGGAGACAGCTTCATCCTCGGCCCCAGCGGGCTTCATCGTCGGAGTGGACATCGGCGGCAGCAAAATCGCCGCGGGACTGGTGCTTCCGACGGGGGCAATTCGCTATCACACCCGCGTTCCCATGTTGCCGAACGACGGTCCAGCCGCCGGTCTGGCCACGGTTCTCAAGGCCATCGACCAGGTTTGCGCCAAGGCGGCAAGCTCCGGTTGCAAGCACTCGCTAAGCGGGATCGGCATCTGCTGTCCCGGCCCTCTCGACCCCAAGACCGGTGTAATTATCAATCCTCCCAACCTGCCGTGCTGGCGCAACTTTCCCCTGGCCGATGAGATTTCGCAGAAATACAAAGTCCCGGTAAAAGTCGACAACGATGCCAATGCGGCGGCGTTAGCTGAGGTTTTGTGGGGCGCGGGGCGCGGCTATCGCAACGTTTTTCTGACCATCCTCGGAACGGGAATCGGCACGGGGATTGTGTTCGACGGCCGCATCTATCACGGACGCACCGGCGCGGCGGGAGAAGGCGGCCACGTCAGTATCGATTATCGCGGCCCGCGCTGCGGATGCGGCAAGCCGGGCTGCATCGAGGCTTTTGCCGCCGGCCCGGCGATTGCCAAGCGGGCGCGGGCAAAGCTCAGTGCGAGTGGATCGCAAGATTCAGTGCTTCTTCGTCTGGCGCACGGCGAGTGCGGCAATGTTACCGCCGAAATGGTGGGCGAGGCTTACGCCCAGGGTGATCCCGTGGCCGCGGAGACTCTGCGGGAAACGGTTGCGCTTCTCTCTTTATGGCTGGGCAACATGATCGACTTGATCGAGCCTGACGTGATCATTCTGGGCGGAGGAGTGGGAGACTTGATGAAACCCTTTCTCGCAGAAATTCGCGACCTCCTACCCGGTTGCTGTGTAAACCGGCGCTGCCAGGAGATTCCCCTGCTTCCGGCTTTCTACGGAGGAGATGCCGGCATCGCCGGAGGAGCGGCGCTCGCCGCCGAAGCAGTTTCCGCGAAAGCGTTGGAGCCGGAGACGGCCTGATCGGCTGTGCGAAGCGCGAAACTCGGGAGCAGCTGGCGTCCCCGCTGTTTCATATAAATTTGCAGGCGGATTAGGATCAGTTTGAAGCCATTAGCGCTAGCGCTCCTGAGTTCGGTGCCTCCAAGGCTGCCCGAGTAGAGCTACTTAAGAGCGTTGACTAACGTATGCCCGAGTTTGCTCGAAGCCAAAGGGATACTGATCCCAGCCGCAACAAGGTATCCAGCCACTCCCCAAGCTGTTGCCGCATGCACTCTCCGGGTTGATCGAACGTCATAGACGACCTGAGCCGCGTAGAGCGAGAGTTGTGGCAGCACCACGGAGAGAGGCAACATCGATTGCGCTCCGGGCCAGCGAGCGATTGCCGGAGCCACAATGCTGATCGAGGCGATTGTCATGAGCCGTTTGTGCACCTCCGGCTTTCCCCGAAACCGGATGCCTGCGGTTACCAGGATCGCGAATAGAACCAAAATGGCCATGTCTCCAATGACCACGAGCGAAGTTTCCCGCACGACCGAACGAACCACGACCAGCATCGACAGGGCAAACACGACGGCTGCCAGCGCCGCGCCAGCGATGCCCAGTGAGCGATGAAGGCGAAGACGCCCGGATGAGGCAAGCACGGCCTGCCCGAGGAAAAGCAGAAACCACGAGGTCAAAACAATGCCATGCGCGACGATGTAAGGCGGCAGCGTCGAACTGCCTGCGTGTCCAGAACTCAAAATATCTCTGAGATAAAACGACCGGGCAAAGCCAACCGCCACGATCACAAGCAGGACGGCAGCCATGGAAACAAAGAACCATCGCCTGGGGGGAGAGCCGGCGTTCATGGGGGGCCATTATTGCACAAGGCAAACAACCTCGCTCACTGTCGAATTGCGAGTGTAAACGCCGGATTGCGACGCTCCCCTATTTCGGCGTCCTTACTCAGCATCATTCGCTGGCGAAAGCAATTGGAGGGAAATGCTTTTGTGCTCGCCTTCGTCCAGGCGGATGGTCTGGCCAAGTCCTTCGTGCGCTTTCATGAATTCGGGATCGCGAAAATCATCGTCCAAGTCTTCTAACGCCATCACAGTGTATTCGCCCAGGTTAAGACCGCGAAGCTTGAAGTGGCCGTGCTGATCTACTGTTGCCTGTTGGTAGAGATCTCTCCGCTTCTGGCGAGTCGCTTCTGGGATCGCAACAACTTCGGCGTCGGCAACGGGCTGGTTTTTGTCGTCAACGACGACGCCGTCCACACTGGCGCCATTTGAACTGAGCACCACGTCGAGCGACCATGTGCCTCCGCTGATGGTGAAACCGGAGTCGGCGATGTCTTTGCCCCCGGCGTTGACGGATTTCATAAAGCAATCGCGCATTGCGACCAGCCCGGAAAATACCCGCACACGGTAATTGCCAGCGGGGACGGTTTTCATATCGAATGAGCCGTCCTGTTTTATTTGGGCCGTCGTCGTCTCACGCTGGCCCCCGAACTCCCCTCGAAGATCTAATGGGTCATCGCTGGACTGAAGCGACAGGACGACCCCAGCCCAGTCGGCTTTCTGACCGTTCTCCATACGGAGCTGCCCTCGCACTTCGCTGATGGAAACCGGCATGAGGCGAACGTTTTCCAGGTCCGAGTCTTTCACTTCGACGGTCTGAGCGACAAGCATTGCTTCGGGAGCGCTTGTCCTGTTAATAAGCCAAACGAAATAGGAGCCCGGCAGGATGTTGCGGAGCTCGAAGGAACCATCTTTCTTGACCTCTGTATCGGAAGCACCTATCGGGAATCCAGCGTCCTTCGATGCGAGCATCACGGAGACATCCGTATTTCCAGTCATGGGAACGCCGGAGACAGTTCCTCGAATGCGAAAGGCCGGGCCATACGCCAATGCGAAATTTGCGGGAAACTCATCCCCCGCGTGGAGCTCAACGGGAACGGCCTGGGCCTTATCGGCCGTGCCTGGATAGTATGTGATGTAGGGAACGGGTCTTTTATCGCCCTCGACCCGGCTCCGTTGGAAGAACTGAAATTCCGGATTCGCAGTAAGCAGGTACCGGCCGGGCTCAAGATTGCTGATCCGGTACTCACCCAGATCATTGGTTCGTTCGGCACCTCGAAAGCCGCGGCGGCGGTCCGAGCCTTGTTCGTTTGCGACAAAGACGTAGGCGCCTGGGACCGGGTCACCATCGTTATCTAGAATTTTCCCGGTTATCACTGCCGTGGGTTGCAGCCGGAGAACCAGATCGTTCAACTCCTGGCCGGGGTCGAGCGTCAGGAGTCGTCCCCGGCGGTGCTTGCGCAGACCTGAAAACCCGCTGTGCTGTACCGATAGCGAGTAGCGGCCTGGCTCGATGTTGTCGATCTTGAAGTGGCCTTCGGCGTCGGTAACGGCGGTGTAGCTTGTGCCGTCTTCCCGATCATTCCGAGTCAGTTCTAGAGTTGCTTTCCGGATCGGCCGTCCGCCGGGCTCCTGAATAACCTGCCCTCCCAGTGCGCACTTGGCATGCTCTTTCGGAGATGCGGCTTGGGCCGCAAGCGTGCTTACAATCAGGACAGGGAGGACAAGCGAGAGGCAGGACTTCATAGGCAACCCCCGCGAAGGCGCAATCATTCTACCTGATGCCAGACCGTCTGCTATACCTGAAGTCCAGCGCTGGTGATCGAGGTTGTGTCTCTCAAGGGCGAAGGATCCAACTGTGGGCCTAAGGACTCTTTGTCACTTGAGGTGACCTCGCCTCTTTCATTTCCTTGATTTCGGTAATCACAATTGCATGCGTTCCGGTCCGCTCAAATACGGTCCCGCTAGCCCGCACGTATTTGCCGACGAAAGGCATCAGTTTCTGCCTATCCCGCAGCCTGCCAGCAAGCAAACACTCAAGATTCGGTTCATCGGTTCTCCTTTGTAAAATCCGGGTCCGGGACATAGGACAGTGTTTAAGCGAATCAATCAGATTCTGTCTTCGCTTCGAATCAGGCCGTCCGAGGTGCTCTGCTCATCTCTCCATCCACCATTCGCCAGATACCTAAAGGATTGCCGTCCCGCAGTTCGTCGGGCAGAGTCGATTCGGGAAATCCCTGATAACACACTGGGCGTGAAAAACGGAAAATCGCCTGGCTGCCCACCGAAGTCGAGCGTCCATCGGAGGTCGCGGGATAGGGGCCGCCGTGAATCATGGCGTGTGAAACTTCCACGCCGGTGGGGAAACCGTTAAACACCAGCCTGCCGACTTTATCCCTCAGGATCGCAATCAGGTCGCTGAACTCGTGCAGATCGGCTTCCGTGCCGTGAATGGTTGCAGTCAGATGGCCGCTCAGATTGCGCGCGAGTTCCAATACCTGGGCGCGGGTAGAGTGGCGGACCACCAGGGTTGTAGGACCAAAGACCTCCGCCGCCAATTCCGGATTTCGCAGAAACGATTCCACATCGGCTTCGAAAAGCGCGGCGCCCACGCCCAACTCCTGGTCGCTGCCCACAGCCGGCCTCCCGGCCAGCGCTTTCACTCCGGCTTCAGTTTTGCGGCGCGTCGTGGCGGATTGATAGGTGGCGCGTATGCCCGGCGTCAGCATGTTGAACGGGCCCGAATCAAGCACCGACTTCTTCAGCCGATCGACGAAGGTGGCAGCGTCGTCGTTCTCGGGCACGAACACGATCCCGGGCTTCGTACAGAACTGGCCGGCTCCCAGGGTAAAAGACTTGTACATTCCGGTTGAGATGCTCTCGCCGTTTTCCCGCAGCGCGCCGGGCAAAATGAAAACCGGATTGGTGCTGCCCATCTCGGCAAAGACGGGTATGGGTTCGTGACGGGCGGCGGCCAGATCCATAATCGCCCTTCCCGGCCTTGTGCGATCCCGTGAAAGCCCACCGCTTTCACCAGCGGATGTCTGACCAGCGCCGCGCCCACCTCGGTGCCGGAATCGATCAGCAGAGAGAAAACTCCTTCCGGCAAACCGCATTCCCGAACGCTTTCGCGCACCAGCTGTCCCACCAGTTCACTGGTGCCCGGGTGGGCAGGATGCGCCTTGACGATGACGGGATTTCCCGCCGCGAGCGCCGAGGCGGTGTCTCCGCCGGCCACCGAGAAGGCCAGCGGAAAGTTGCTCGCGCCGAAAACCACCACCGGGCCCAGAGCATGCAGCATCGAGCGCAGATCAGGCTTGGGAGGCTTACTCGCCGCATCAGCCCGGTCAATCCGCGCCATCACCCACGAGCCTTCTTCCACTACTTTCGCGAACAGACGAAGCTGCCCCGAGGTGCGGCCGGTCTCACTCTGCAGGCGAGGTTTCGGCAGGGCGGTTTCCTGCTCGGCGCGATCGACAAGCTCATCGACGGCGCCATCAATTTTGGCCGCGATGGTCCGCAGGAACTTTCCTTTGTCACGACCCGATATTTGGCTGTAGGTTGCGAACGCCTGGTGGGCCAGGTCCGCAGCCCGATTTATTTCCTCGGTTCCCGGCGGGGAAGAAGTCTGGCGGCAGAGGTTCGTCCGTGCGCGGATTGGTGGCGCGAAAGGATGGACCAGTGTTGGCTGAGGAGCCGAATCCGAGGATCGATTGTCCTGATATCTTCAAGTGCCATTCTCCGGCGAACTCGTTGTTCGAGAGTCAGCGGCTAACAGTATATCGGCTGCGGCCTGCGCGCAGCCTTGCTCCACTCATACCGATGGAGGACGGGCGTCTCGCCCGTCCCGCCGGGCGGGACGCCCGGCCTCCACCAGCAGGAACAGCGGGCAACATCAAACTGGCGCTACTGTATAGAATATCGAATCACGAAGAGAGAGTTTGACGGACAATGTGGCCACCCTGGGAAAAGTTCAGGAGACTTCGATGAATGTAGCCGTCGCACGCGCCTGTGGCATCGCCATGCTGATCTGCAGCACGATCTGTTTGCTTCCTCTTGCATTGACCGCCCAGAAAACGCAGGCGGACGGAGAGGCCGCGCAGATCGAGAACCGAAGAACCCAGTTGCTTTCACTGTTCGACGAAGAATGGCAGTACGAGCTGCGCTCTAACCCTGAAATGGCGACGTCCCTCGGGGACAACCGCTACAACGATCGTCTCAACGACCGCTCGCCGGGGTTTTATCAGGCCGATCTGGAAGCCAGGCGCAAGTTTCTGGCCCGTTTCGAGGCCGTGGATCCTGCCGGCTTGTCGGCGCAGGACACGCTCAGCCGCGAGTTGATGATCCGGAACTTGCGCCAGGATATCGAAGGAGTCCGTTTCAAGCCGTGGGAAATGCCGGTGAACCAGATGGGAGGCCCGCACCTGGATTGGCTCGAGATGCTGAGCCTGACGCCTTTCAACACTGTGAAAGATTACGACGACTACCTGTCGCGCTTGCGCCAGATCCCGCAGGCGCTCGATCAGGTGACCGGCAACATGCGGCAGGGGATGAAAGACCGGCTGATGCCGCCGCGATATCTGCTGGAAAAAGTAGCGGCGCAGACCAGGGAAATTTCTGAGACGAAGGCCGAAGCCAGCCCGTTTGCCCAGCCGCTCAATAAGTTCCCGGCGGGCATTTCTGATGGCCGATCAGAAGCGCCTGCGAACCGCCGTGCTGGCTGCGATTAACCATGAGGTCCTTCCGGCCTATCAGCGATTCGCCGCGTTTGTGCGCGACGAGTACGCTCCCCATGGCCGCACCGAGCCGGGAGTATGGGCGCTGCCCGACGGCGCGGAACGCTACCGTTTTCAGATCCGCCGCATGACCACGACCGACCTGACTCCGGAGGAAATACACCAGATCGGACTCAAGCAGCTGGCCGAAACGGAAGCTGAGATGCTGGCGCTGGCGCACAAGCTGGGATTCAAAGACCTGGCCAGCCTGAACGAACACATCAAGAACGATCGCAAGTTCTATGCGACTTCCGGCCAGCAGGTGCTCGACCTCTACAAAAAGTACACGCGGCAGATGGAAGCGCAATTGCCCAAGCTGTTTGGGCGGCTGCCGCAAAACAAACTCGAAGTCATCCCCATGGACCCGTTCCGCGCCAAGAATGCGGTCCCCGCCGACTACAATCCCGGAGCGCAGGACGGTTCTCGTCCCGGGCACATCAATGTGAACGAGTGGGACCCGGAGCATCGCCTGACCTTGAACATCGAAGCCATCGCCTACCACGAAGGCGTGCCCGGGCATCATCTGCAAATTTCCATCGGCCAGGAGCTGAAAGATTTGCCCGCCTTCCGCAAGAACGGAGAGTACACCGCTTTCGTCGAGGGCTGGGCGCTCTATTCCGAGAGGCTGGGCAAGGAGATTGGTTTCTACGAGGACCCTTACAGCGACTACGGCAGGCTGGAAAACGAAATGTGGCGAGACATTCGGCTGGTCATTGACACCGGAGTGCACGAGAAGCACTGGTCGCGGGAACAGATGGTGGAATACTTCCATCGCTACACCGCCATGGACGAGCCGAATGTGCAGAGCGAGGTGGACCGCTACATCGCCTGGCCGGGACAGGCCCTGGCTTACAAGCTGGGCCAGTTGGAGATATTGAGGCTACGGGAAGACGCGCGGCAGAAGCTGGGAGCCAGATTCGACCTGCGCGCGTTTCACGATGAAGTGGTGGGCAACGGCCCGCTGCCGTTGGGCGTCCTGCATTCCCAGATTGAGAGCTGGATCAGCGCGCAGCAAGCGCGGCCGTAATGCTTTCCCGCTCAAGCGATGTTGCGCCTGGGCCGGGCCGCGCGCGGCGCAGAGGAAAGCTCGACCCGATTGCGTCCCGACTGCTTGGCCCGGTACAGGGCCTGGTCCGCGGCCTGAATCACCTGCTCGACCGAGCGGAAACGGGCAGTCGGCTCGGCCGCGCCTATGCTGACCGTCACCGAGATTTGCTGATTCCCCGGTTCGGAGACAGCCGCAGGAACTTTCTTTCGCGTCGCTGGAGGCCGGCGCGGCCGGGCGCGGCGTTCGATGCTTCGCCGGTCGTGACTGCGGAAATCCTGGGCCTGTCCATTCTGGCTTCGGGCGTCCTGACCCGCGAATCCCGCGTCCGCGCATCCTGCGCGCGAGCCGTGCCCCGGCGCTCCTGGCCGCCACGGACGCGGAAAGTGGCCACTTCGATCACCGAGCGCAGCAATTCCAGATGAGGCAGGGCTTCTTTGGCCGACTTCCCCGGAAACAGGATGGAGAATTCTTCCCCGCCGACACGGTAGGCGCGGCCACCCCCGGTCACGCCGGCAAGTTTCGCGGCCACCAGGCGCAAGACCTGATCCCCGGTTTCGTGGCCGTAGGTGTCGTTGAAGCGCTTGAAGTGATCGATATCCACGACCGCCACGGCGTAGGGCTCTTCGAGACGCAACAAAGCATCGTTAAAAGCGCGACGCGCCGGAAGCGAGGTCAGTTCGTCGTGGTAAGCCAGAAAATAAGTGTTCTCGATGATCGAACTGAGCAGAATCAGCCCTGCGGTCGCCAGGTAGGCGGTGGCGGCGGGGCCTACCGCCCCCACCTGAAAGGAGAGAAAAGTCGCCAGCAGGGCCCACAGCAGGCCGCTCTCCGTTGGCTTGCGATAGAGCACCAGGCGCACCATCAGTACAGCCAGGGCGGCGATGAAAGCCAGCAGGGCCAGCGCCGGCAGGGGTGTCCAGTGCAGGCGTCCGAGGAAGCGGGAATGCAGAAACGCCGGGCCGACAAGTTCTCCGGGACGGCAGATGATAGCGACAAACACCGATTCGAAGAACAGAAGCGCCATGCGCGGCATGATCGCCGGGAAAACCAGGCCGCGCTCGCGAAATACCGAGAAGGCGATAAAGTTCAAGGGGAGAAGAAAGGCCACCGCTTCGAGGGCGATCCGTCCCGGGCCGGCGGCCGCGATCCGGCCGGAAGAAAAGAATTCCAGGGCCCGCTGGGCAAGGAACAAAGTCAATAGCGCGAACAAGATGCGGCTGGAGTGGAAACGCCAGGCCAGCACCAGGCCGGCGACAAACACTGAATAAAAGTAGAAGTGGACGGCGGCGGAAGGAATGGAGCCGAACGCGCCCTGGAAAACCACGCACGCGGCCAGCAGGAATAGCGCCCCGGGCAGCACCAGGGACCTAAGCGTTTTTGGGCTCCAGAAATTCACTTCCCAGCGAATCCTTTCGACAAACGCCTGTGGGTTTTAGTTCTCTGCATTATCTCCGAAGCCAGATGTGCAGGTGAGTGACCGTACAGATTCCACGATCTGCCTCCCGGCTGCGCCGGTTCCACGGCTGCTTCCCGTTTCGCGCCTGCTTCCCCTTTGCGGAAAGCGAGACCTTTGATTCATACACTATCTCTTGTCCCAGGCCGCTTCCTGGCTAAGAATCAGAACAGTTCAAATTAGATTGACCTTATGCGAATTCTAGTCGCGGAAGACGATGCTGCGCTGGCCAGTTTCGTGAAAAAAGGCTTGGAGTCCGAGCACTACGCCGTGGACGTTTCAACCGATGGCGAACAGGCCCGTGCCATGGCCGGGGAATTGGATTTCGACCTGGTCGTGCTCGACCTTACCCTGCCCCGGCTGGACGGCGTAGCCATCCTACGCTTCCTGCGCACCCGCAAGCCCAGCATTCCGATCCTGGTGCTGACCGGGCGCACCCGGGTGGAAGACCGGGTGTTGTGCCTCGACCTGGGCGCGGACGACTATCTAAGTAAGCCGTTTTCCTTTGCCGAGCTCTCGGCCCGCATCCGCGCCCTGATGCGGCGCAGTCGCCTGCCGGTGGAGTCGGTGCTGGCGGTGGACGACTTGAAGCTGGACCGGGTGGAGCGGCGGGTGGAACGGGCGGGGCGGCGGATCGAGCTGACCTCCAAAGAATTCTGCCTGCTGGAATACCTCATGCGCAACGCCGGGCGGCGCATCACCCGCGCCATGATCATCGAGCACGTGTGGAATTTGTCCTTCGATACCTGCACCAACGTCGTGGACGTATATGTCAACTACCTGCGCCGTAAAGTAGACGATGGCTACGGCAAGCACCTGATCCACACCATCCGCGGAGTGGGTTACGAACTGAGTGCCCGCTCTGAGGCCGGGCCGCCTGCGAGTCTGGGCGCGCAGCCATGAATCTGGTCGCAATGGGGAATCCCACGGCGGCGGCCTTGACGGAATCTCAGCAGCTGGTTTCCGACCTGTTTCACCAGCTCAGCCAGCCCCTGACCACCTTGTGCTGCGCTTTGGAGCTGGCCCTGCTCCAGACCCCTACCCGCGAACAATATGGCGAGATCGTAAGCCAGGCGCTGGGCCAGGCGGAGAAAGCGTCCGCGCTGGCGACCGCCATCCGCGAACTATTTGACGCCGGCCAGCCGGGCGGGAGCGGCGACCTGCTGGAACTGCGGCGGGCGGTCGAGGAGGTCATCGCGGACCTGCTGCCGGTGGCGGAATCGGCGGGCGTGCAGGTTTGCTTTGTGCCCGGATCCGCGTGTCACGGTGTGGTTCGACGCCTCCCGCCTGCGGCAGGGCCTGTTCCATCTAATCGGTTTTGCGATTGATTCGGGCGGCTCGGGTGCAGCGGTCACGATCGAACTGGCGGAGCGAGCAGCGGAGGCCATGCTGGGGCTGACGATTTCGGGCCCGGACGTCAGCGACGACCTGCCCGCCGACTCAGATCTGGAACTCTGGCGCCGGTTGGGACTGGGGATCGCGCGCGCCATCTTCGAAGCGCCCGGCGGGAGTTGCCGGGTGGAACGCAGCCCGGCATGGCTACGCGTCGAAGTAGGGATTCTGCGGAAACAGGAATAGCGACCGGGGCAACGACGGGACAGGGACAGGAACAATGATTGATGATCCGAAGCAATCGGGCCGGGCCGGAATCGGTACACCCCCGGCAGGAAAAACTATACTTTCTTTTCTGCTGCGCCTCGGGCCAGGTTGGCCTGCCGGCGTTCCTTCCCGTCCCACGACCGGTTGGGACGCCGCTGGTGGGCTGCGGGGGAAGGCTTCAGCCTTTCTTCACCAGGCGGCGTCCCTTTTAAATCCAGTACCGAGCGAATCGTGGCCAACAGTAAGTCAGGGCCATCGCCCTCTGGCCACGACCGCATCCACCGAACGCAATGCACTGACCGGCAGTTCCAGGTCCTGCGCGACCATGACGATGGGGACCTGGGGCTTGACCTTCTTGATCTCCGCGGCCACGATCCCCCCGTCCAAAAGGCCCAAATGGTAGTCGAGCACAATCGCATCCACCGGCCGTGACATGAAGAGGCGCAGACCCTCGCGGCCATTGGTCGCGGTTAACAACTCGTATCCGCTTTGCTCCAGAAGACTCAGCTGGGCTGGATCCCGGTGTATGCACAGTAGAGTGCTGTTTGCCGCCATGCCAGCTCTTTATACCGCGCGCTTCCCCGCCATTCTGCTCACAATTGCTCACAACGAAATGATCTCCAGTTCGGGCCTTGAGCCGGCAGGGTTCGAACGCAATTTCCCATTTCAACCCTCGTCCTGAAACTGAGAAGAGCTTTGCCGACATCAGGTTTCTCTAATCTCCTACTAATCTCCTTCTTAACTCGCCGGCATTAGATCAGCACATGTCCGATTTCACCGAGCCCTGGGCCCTGGAAGAACTGCCCCCGATGCGAGTCCGGTCGGCGAAGCCATGAGCGAAGCCAGCAAACGCGCTTATACCCGCTGGCAGGACGACGATGAGCGGGAGCGCCTGCTGATGGAACAATTGCCGCAGGTGCGGTACATAGCGCGCCGCATCCACGACCGTCTGCCGCGCCATGTGCTGCTCGAGGACATGATCCATGCCGGAGTCGTCGGACTGATCGATGCCCTGCAGAAGTTCGACGGCAGCAAGCACGTGCAGTTCGGCTCTTACGCCAAGTTCCGCATCCGCGGTGCGATTCTCGACAGCCTGCGGGAAATGGACTGGAGCCCGCGCGACCTGCGGCGCAAGGCGCGGCGCCTGGAAGAGGCGCACAACACTTTGCGCTCCAGCCTGGGACGCAATCCCAGCGAACCTGAGCTGGCGGCGGAACTGGGCATCGACTTGCGGGGCCTGCAGTTGCTGCTGGGAGAAATCTCCGGCCTTGAGATCGGCAGCCTGCGGGTGGAATCGCCGCGCGATGGCCGGGAAGAAGATTTGTGCGAGTATCTGCCCGATGATTCGGAAGAGACTCCGCTGTTTCTTTGTCTGCGCTCCGAAATGAAGCATTTGCTGGCGCGCGCGATCGCGGAATTGCCGGAGAAAGAGCGCCAGGTGCTGGCTCTTTACTACTATGAGGAGCTGACCATGAAGGAGGTTGGGCTCATCCTGGGAGTCGGTGAGTCCCGGGTCTCACAAATCCACTCCATGGCCGTGATCCGGTTGCGGGCCCGGCTCGCCGAACTGGGCGATGGCAACGGACACCATGGCCCCGAAATTGCTCGCGGGGCTGCAGGCGGAGCATGATGACGCTTCGAGAGATTTCGGGGTTTGCACCCGGGCTTGCGCCCTGGGCTGCAGATTTGCGCCGCTACACGGCGGAAAGGGGGAGAGAAAGAGCGCATGAGAACTGAACGGAATGCCAAGGAGGCAGGAGCTGAGACAGACAGAGAAAAAGAAACGAGGTCGCAAGCCGACGCGACACCCAGGGACGGTGAGCCCAACCAACTTTTACAGGATCAGGACGCGACCCGCCATGCTGCGCTAGACTGGGCGGGGGCCAGCCAGTTGGCCGCCCAAGCCACTCCGCCGGAAATCCGGGACGAGAAGATCGCAGCCATTCAGAACGCCCTGGCCAACGGAACTTACCAGGTCTCGTCCGAGCAGACCGCGGAAGCCATCATTTCCGAACAACAGGTCCGGGACGGAACCGCAGCTTAAGCCCCTGGCACCAAAGCCAGCTTCACCTCCAGACACGGCGTCTGTGCGCGCAGCGCCCTCCGTTCGACTCTTTCCCGCTGGACGCAACCAGAACATCTACTCTGACGGTTGGTTGACCACTTCTTTGATTTTTTGCAGAAGAGACGCGGCGGAGAATGGTTTGGGCAAGTAGAACCACCCCGGATATTTCAACCCTTCGCGGGTAATGCAATTTACCGGATATCCGGAGATGAATACAGCCTTTACTCCGGCGCTGACACTGGCCAGTTCGAGCGCGAGATCACACCCGCTCCGGTCGGGTAGCACCACGTCGGTGAGCAACAGCCGGACCTCGTGCGCATGCCCGCGAAACGTGCGGGCCGCTTCCGCCGCGTTCTTCGCGGGCAGCACGCGATATCCCGCGGAACAGAGGACTTCACAAGCCACCTTGCGCACAAAAGCTTCGTCTTCAACCAGCAGGATGGTGGGGGCCCCATGCGAAAGCGGCGTGGAAGAAATATGGGTCGGCCCGGCCGGCGTGCACTCGGGCGGATTTTCACAATCCAAGTTTCACCTCTGTCGAGGCAGTGTGCATTTGTGCTTCCACGATCCCGCCGGGCCGGCCGTGCCCCGTCCGGGCTTGACGCGCTGAGGGTTATACGCGGTGAAGAGAGTCGCGGAGAGTTTGGATCCGCGGGAAAATTCGGAAGTCCGATTCGTTTCGGGACGGCGCGAGACGTTTTCGGGACACGTTTCGGCGCTGCCTTGCACGAGCGTGGGCGCTCGCGCCGACATTACGGTCGGGTCAGCAGGGTCTGGTAGGGATCGAGCACGACTTTCCGGGTGCCGGGCGGCGCGGACAAATGAAAGCTGGTTTCCGGACCGTCAGCGAATACCTGGCCCATGAGTACGTTCTTCCCCGCGATCACAGCGTAAACCGGAACCACGGTGACCAGTTCCTGGGGTGCATCCTTTTGGACGATCGTGCCGCTGACCGCCGTGCCCCGCGGGCTTGGGCGCGTATTTCACGGACTGTAATTCCAGACGGGGAAGGGCTGTGCCATTCACCCATCCTTCATAGAACCAGTCCAGCGACTTGCGGCCCTCGTAACGGAGAGAAGGTGGCAATTCTTCTTCGAAGACCTGGAGGAACTCGCGGGTATTGATCGCTCTTTCCTGAAAGCGCTCGCGGGCCTTGCCCAGGGCGCGCAAAAAGGGGGCGTCCGCCTGGGCGTCCGTGAAATTGGCGGATTGTCCGCGGCGGCTGCGTTCAGAGTCACTCAGCATGGTCCGCAGCATATGGAAAAGCCAGGTTCCGCGGCCGTAGCTGATCGCGTCGTATCCGTCGGGAAAATGCGAACAGTTGAGCCGGGTGCCGAAGGTGACGGGGCCGGCGTCCGCCAGCAGCGATCCTTCCTTGTTCTTCGCCATCAGATCCTGACGGTATTTCTCCATGACCATGCGAAACTGCTCCGGAGACTCGGTTTCCAACAGCAGCAAAGCGCTGTAATTCGCCAGGGCTTCGAACAGCCATTGATCGCGATAGCTCTTCCAGGACAGCAGATCGCCCCACCATTGGTGGGCCGTTTCGTGCGCAATGGTGCTTTCGCTAAGGATTTTAGCCACCGGAGTCATATGCAACTCGGATTTTTCCTCGGGCGTCAGAAAGGAAAAGCTGGAAAGAAAAATGAGCGACGGCCACCCCTGGCTGAGCTCGCCCGGCATCTGCGTCAGCGCCAGGCTGGTGTAGGGGTAGGGGCCAAAGTGTCGGGCAAAAAAATCGACGGCGCGGGCGCATGAATTCGCCACTGCCAGCGCATTGTGCGAGGGAGAAGGCGGGGGAACCGGAATGGTGATCTGGTCGGGCCGCGGACGTTGCGGAAAAGGCACCGCAGGCGGAGACGGCGGCGCCATCGCCGTGGCCGAGCCTTGCGGGAACGAGCGCTCCACCCCGGAACTGGCATAGGCTTCCACCGGCACATCCCCGGCCCGGACCGCTACCCGCGAGTACTTGCCCAAATTGAAGCCGGCGATGGGCATGGGGCGATCGGAGACCCAGTGGCTGGCTTGTTCACCCGGCGGCAGGTCGGAAGGCGCGCCGTCGATGCGCTTGCCGGTCGCCAGAAGCGTCCAACCGGGAGGATAACGGAATTGCAGATCGAAACGGGCCATCTCCAGCCCGCGGTTGGGATACCATGTGCCCCGCGCGCCGACGTAAAGCAATCCGGCTCCGGCCTCGGAGAGCACTTCACCGCCGTAGACGAAGTGCAAATCAACCTGTTGCCCGGCGCGCAGCGGCTGGGGAAAAATGACGGCCACCAGATCGTTGCCCCGCCGTGCCAGCTGGGTTCCGTCGAGGGCCTGGTTGTGAATGAACTCCACCGGGCGCCCGTCGGCTTCTACTTTGCTGATCCGGAGGAAGCGGGACAATTCGAAAAGCACGGCACGCAGGCCGGCCTGTCGGACTTCAAGCTGCAGGCTGGCATCGGCATCCAGGCGGGTAGGCGGCGCTACGCTGGCCTGGATCTTGTATTGCGAAACGCTGACCGCCTCCGGTTTCGCTTCTTCTCCCATGACTCCCGCGGCGTCGCCGGAGCGCGCGCCGGGTTGTCCCATCGTAAAGGCGCTCCACACGTCGTAATAAGTCTCGCCCTGGACCGTCTTTTGCTGGCCCGCCCAGATTTGCTCCGCGGCCATCGAATCGAAGTAGAGATCGAAGGTCCCGAGATTTCGTCCCTGCAGGCGCGCATGCAGCATGCGATCGTCGTCGGCTCGAACTTTAGATGGCGGCACCGCCGTGTCCTTCGGGCCTGAGGTCGGCAGGGTGTTGCTGAAGCTGAGCAGCAGCCGCAAGGCGTCGAACTGGGCCAGGTTGCGGGCGGTCGCGTCCCACTGGGAAACGAACTCCTGGGCATTAGCCGCGGCCCGGAGCGCCGGCTGCAATTCGGCGAAAGTGTGATCGTTAAAACGAAAATATGCGGTAACGAATTTCTCTTCCAGGATGGCAGCCCCGGTAAACAGCATCATGGATGCCCGTTCCTCCTGGCTGTTGGGGATCAGCAGGACCTCGCCTTCGCCCTCGAAAAAAGCTCCCGTCACATGGCCGTCTACGTCTTCCGTAAAGGCGATCGTGCCGTCGTCGAAGGTGATGTGGAAGGCGGCTCGCTCGAGCGTCACTTCGCGGATGTTATAGACCCGCGATTTATCCAGCCCCACGCTCTGCAGACGCAAATACAAAGCTTCCCCGGAATGGTCCGCCGAGACAGAGGCCGCGATCTCGGAAGCAGGCGCGGCCGCGTCCTGCGCGCGGCTCAACTGCGCTGTCGACAACACGAGCGCCAGGCAGATCAGCGCCAACGTATGCGCGGGAATGCTTTTGATTACCTTGGTCACGTAGGCTGGGCTTCACCCCTGTTGCTAGAATGCGCCATAGTGCGGGCACCTGTCATCCTCCTATTATTCTCGAGTCTCTTCCTGGGCGCCGGGGGCGCTGCCGCGGAAGTCATCCACCTGAAGAATGGCCGCACCATCTATGCCGACCAGGTCCACGAAAACGGCGCTCACGTGGAGTATGAAGTCGGCGAAGATTCCTACGCAATCCCGAAATCTGCGGTTGACCGGATCGAGGCCGGAGGAATTCGTCCGGAGCGAGCTTCGACCGCGGACGGCAGAGACTCGAAGGATGTTCCCACATTCACTCCCGCCGACCAATTAAAGGGTGAGCCGGAAGTCAGCGACAAGATTATCCACGACGGTAAAGTGGACCCTGACGCGCTGGCGGCAATCGAACAGCAAGGCAACGCGCGAATGACCGCAGCCGCATATTTTATCGCCGGCAAGCACGAAATGGAGCAGACAAACTACAACAAGGCCCGCGGTTATTTTGAAACCGCGCTGCGCTTTGAAGGCGAAAACCCCACCATTCTGAACTATTACGTGGCGCTGCTGCTGCGGACCGGCAACGCCGTCGAGGCTCTGCCTTATGCCGAACGCGCGGTGCGAATCGCTCCCGATTCGCCCGACACCCTGGCCATCCTCGGCTATGCCCAGTATTCCAGTGACCGGAACAAGGACGCGATCCGCAGCTGGAAACGGTCTTTGCAGCTTCGTCCCGATGCCCAGGTGCAACGATATCTGGAAAAGGCGGAGCGGGATGCGAGCGCGGAATCGGATTTCACCCAGAACGAAAGCAGCCACTTCACCCTGAAATATGAGGGCCGGCAGACCCCGGAGTCGTTGCGCCGCGACCTGGTTTCCACGCTGGAATCGCACTACGACGATCTGGTGCGTGATCTCGGCGTGGCCCCGCGGGGCAGCATCGCCGTGATCCTGTACACCGACCAGGCCTTTTTCGATGTCACCCAGTCGCCTTCATGGGCGGGCGCGGTCAATGATGGCAAGTTGCGCATCCCGGTAAACGGCATGAGTTCGGTCACGCCCGAGCTCTCGCGCGTGCTCAAACATGAACTCGCGCATTCGTTCATCAACCAGCTGTCGGGCGGACGCTGTCCGCAGTGGTTGAACGAGGGCATCGCGCAGGCCATGGAGCCGAAATCCCTGTCCTCTCACGGACGCCGGCTGGCCGAACTCTTCAAGGCGCAACAGGAAATTCCGTTCAACGCGCTCGAAGGCAGCTTCATGCGTTTTTCCCCGATGGAAGCCGTTCTGGCCTACGACGAGTCCCTGGCCGCCGTGCAATTCATCATCGACACCCAGGGCGCCAGCGACCTGCAGCGCATCCTGCAACGCCTGGCCGAGGGAAGTTCCACCGAGAGCGCGCTGCGGGCAACCATCCACGACGACTACGGCCGGCTGCAGGACGAAGTAGGCAGGTACCTGGCCAGCAAGTACGGAGACTAGAATCCGCGACCAACTAGCCACGAAATCCTGAGATATCAACTAAGAACTGACAACTTGAAACTGACTACTGGTTTTATTTTCGCGATTCTAACGTGAACTAAGAGGCAGCGGGTTCAAGGCAGGCTTGCTTGCGGCGCGGCGCTACAAGAATCCCCCACGCAGGATGACAATTTGCGAGTTTTCATCCTCCATACAGATTCGTATTCAGAAATTGATTGCGGAACGTGCCGCGCGGATCATATTGCTGCAGGAGTTCCCGGTAATCCGGCAACCTGGCATAGAGGGACTTCAGCCGCGCAGGCTGCATGGTGAAAAGCTTGGCCCAGTGCGGCCGCGCATCGAACGGAGCCAGTTGCTCTTCAATCATCGGCAGTAGCTGTTTCACCGCAGGCCATTCCGGCTTCCAGGTAAAGTGGATCGTCATGGATGGCCGTTGATAACAAGTGCTCATCCAAAGATTGTCCGCATCAATGGTGCGCAACTCCGAGATAAAGAGGTGCGGCCCTACCTGGTCTCGCAGCTTTTCGACCGCGAGAATGGCTTCGTATCCCCGGTTGCGCGGGACGAAATATTCGGTCTGCAACTCGGCGCCGCTGCTGGGCGTGAAGTTCATGCGGAAATGCGGCAGCCGCTCGTACCAGGGTCCGGGGATGCCCATCTGTTCGGTGCAGTTTTCCGCGGAATGCCCGGCCAGGGGGTGAAGCTTATGGGTCGCCAGCTTCGCACCGTAAAATTCGGGCGCGAATTCGAATGAAGCTCCGGGTTCGACCCGTCGCTTTATCCATACTTGTGTGGCTCGATGGTTTTGCCAATCGGTGAACAGGCTGACGCTGTAGCCGCTGGAGAAAATATCGTCGAGATGGTTTTCCAGATGCGCCAGCGAGAGGTTCTCGTACACAACCTGCCTCACCTGGAACGTGGGCTGCACGTCGAGCGTGACCTTGGTGACGACGCCCAGACCGCCCAGAGCAACTCCGGCCCCGGCGAACCGCTCTCCGTCTTTTTGCCGGGACAGGGTCACAACCTCGCCGTTCGCGGTAACGATTTCGAGAGCCGAAACAGCCGTCGACAGGTTGCCATTCTTGCTGCCCGAGCCATGAGTGGCGGTGGCGCACGCGCCCGCCACCGAAACATGCGGCAGTGAGGCCAGGTTGTGAACGGCAAAACCCTGGCCATCGATATAGGGAGCCAGTTGGCCATAGGTCACGCCCGCTCCCACCGTGACGGTGCGGGATTTCGGGTCCAGCGCCATCTGATCGAGCAGCTTCAGCGAGATTTGCGTGTCCGTG
Organism: Terriglobia bacterium; assembly: GCA_963734455.1. Lineage (GTDB taxonomy): Bacteria > Acidobacteriota > Terriglobia > Terriglobales > Acidobacteriaceae > JAIQFF01. The sequence continues at coordinate 118,711 of CAVTHC010000011.1, read as the reverse complement.
CTGTCGGCGATCCCGTTGAAAGAATGGCGCGCGCCCAGCGCCCGCATCTTGTGGCCGCTCTTCACCGCCTGTTGAACTTCTTCGACAGACTTGGGGAGCAGCAACCGGTCGGTACTGTATTGGTAGTTGCCGGCCCAATTTGTCCGCGGCGCGGATGGTTGCTGTGCCGACATCAGGCGCGACACTACGCCGCCCGTGATGAGAACGCCAGAAGCTTTCAGGAACTGTCTTTTGTCCATATGATCCGTTCGGTTCGCAACAATATATAGAAAATTGCAGGGGTCAACGCAAGAGATTCATGGCGCGAGTTCATCGGAGGCCTCGAGCGGGCCAGCGTTCCTGCCAATCCGCGCGAGATCCTTCACGGCCTGAAGGCCGTTCAGGATGACGCCGCAACAATAGGTGGCCCAGAGGGATCCGTATCACCCGCCGAACCCGCCGTCATCCCTAACCTCGCGTCGTCCCGCCAAACCCGGCGTCATCCTGAACCCGGCTTCAGCCGGGTGAAGGATCTGGCGCGCATCGGGACAGGTCTGGGGGGAACAGAGACTTTGGAACGAAAGCGAACTACTGGCCGCAACCTAACATTCAGCTGATCTGTATGAGCTCGCTGGGCCCGACCGCCGCCGGCGCAGGAAACTGCGGCGCTCGCCAGGAGTCGAAGACCGATACCTGGTGCACGCAGGAGACGGTGCAATTGGGAGCGCAGGTTTTTTCCGACAGGTATTCGCGACGAATGTCTTCGGTCGTGTATTTCTCCAGCGGAATCGCGGGATAGCCGCGCTGCTGCGAGCAATAATGCACCAGGCCATCCTCGCAAATGTAGAGATAGCGCGCCCCGGCGCGGCAACGCCATTGATTGGGGCGGCCTTGCGCGATATTGTCCTGGAAGCCGTTGATCCGGGTAAAACTGCTTTTCTCCATTGACTTCATCTCGTCGTAGACCCGGCGCTCTTCCTCGTTGAGCGGCTGCAACTGCCCCGAGCCATCGTGAATGATGCCGATGGTAGAGCTGAAACCCAGGCCCAGGGCGCGCTTTCCGATGACCAGCGCATCCTGCGGATTTTTTACCCCGCCGCCCACTACCGAATTGATGTTCACGTGGAAGTCGGCATGCTCGGCGAGCAACTCGAGTTTCCGGTCCAGCACCTTGAGGCTCTTTTTGGAGACCTCGTCCGGCGTAACGTTGTCGATCGAAATTTGCAGCCATTCCAGACCGGCGCGGTCGAGGCGTTCAATACGTTCCGCCACCAGCAGATAACCGTTCGTGATCAGCCCGGCGATCATGCCCCGCTGGCGAATGCGATGGATGATCTCGTCGAGCTCGGGATGAAGCAGCGGCTCGCCGCCGCTGATGGTGATGACCGATGTCCCGAGCGCCGCCAGTTTGTCCACGCGCTGGAACATCATCCCGGTCGGGACAGGTTTGGAAAAATCGTCATATTCGTTGCAGTACTCGCAGGCCAGGTTGCAGCGCCGTATAGGAATGATGTGCGCCAATAAAGGATGGTCGGTCGAGGCGAACGCACTGGCGATCATGCGCGCTCCCCGCACATTGCGGTGGAGCGCCTTCAAACGGCGGCGCACTAGGGTCCCGGCGGATGGCATGATTACTACTTTATTAAAGCATAGGGATGGCTGGAGTGCACCGAATCCGCAGCATTTGGGGCGATTTGCGGAGTGAATGGACGGCTTCAGCCGGTGAGGGTATGACCGGCTTTTATCAGCGCCTCCACGGCCGAGGCGGCATGCTCCTCTTTGACCAAGATGTAGTCGGTGTCGAAAGTGGAGACCGCAAAGATCGGGATACCCCGCTCGGCCAGGGGATCGAGGAAAGAAGCCAGCACTCCGGTGAGTGAAAAAGGAAATGGCCCCTCGAGTTTGAAGCAGGTCCACAGCGTTTCACAGTTCGCGCCGGTTGGAGCCTGATTGATGGGGCAAACGATCGAGAGCTCTTCGGCGGTTCGCGTGATGGAGATGAATTCCGCTGCAGCGCATTGCGGGACCGGGGCATCCGGGGGCAAGCGGCAGACCGCGAATTTGTCGGGGAGTTGGCGGAATCTCAGGCGCATGGAAAAGTCTTCCGGCAATCGTCCTGGGCTTCGTTCACATCAAAACTTAGCCGAGCCTCGCTCGGCCTGGACGGGTCGGAGACCCGTCCCCACACGGTCTCAGGTAGTGCCTGTGGCTTTTTTGACTGCCGCTTTGGCCAGCAGACGGGTTGAGTCCAGCGTGGGCAGGGGTGAAGTATCGGGCGTGACCAGCAACGGAATTTCGGTGCAGCCCAGAACGACCGCGTCGCAGCCCTGTTCTGCCAGGCTTCGGATTACTCCCTGAAAATACGCCAGGGAAGGCGCGGTGAACTGGGCGTTCACCAGTTCGTCCATGATGATCTGGTTGATTTTTTCACGCGCCGGCGCGTCCGGCGTGCGCTGTTCGAGGCCTGCGGCTTTCAACTTCTCCGGATAAACCGGGCCTTCCATCAGGTAACGGGTGCCGAGCACGCCCAGGCGTTTGAAGTGGCTTCGGAGGGCCTGGTTCGCCACCTCCTGCGCGATGTGCAGCCAGGGACGCGGCGATCGCGGCTCGACCCGATCAAAGGCCTGATGGATGGTGTTGTCGGGGCAGATCAGGAAATCGGCTCCCGCCCGGGCCAGCTTGTCAGCCGACGAGAGCATCAGGTCGGCAACTCCCTGCCAATCGCCGGCATAAATGCAACTCATGTACCGGGCCAGGGGATGAGTATGCATCGAGACTTCCGGGTGATCGTGCGTTCCCATCAGATGCCCGCCTTCGAGCGCGATGGTGCGATAGCAGAGTGCCGCTCCCTCCGCGCTGCAAGCCACAATGCCGATGTGCTGGGTCATGGAATCTTTTGTCCGTTACGTGAGCAGGTCTGCGTCCGGCAGAGGCTAAGTGTGGGCCGCCGCCGCGTCAAACAAATTCAGGAACGTCAGCTTCTTTTCCGCGGGCAGGAAAGAGGCTTCGAAGGAGTTCCGCGCCAGTTCCCGCAGATGCTCTTCGGTAAAGCCGAATGACTGCTGGGCCAATTGGTATTCGCGCGCCAGCGATGTCCGAAACATGGCAGGATCGTCACTGTTGAGCGTGATCATGATTCCCTGATCGAAATACTGGCGGACCGGGTGAGCATTCAAGGATGCGCACGCGCCGGTGCGCAGGTTGCTGGTTATGCAGATCTCCACCGGGACCTGGCGGGTGGCCAGCTCTTCCACCAGTTCCGGATCTTGTGCGGCGGTAAGTCCGTGTCCGATGCGCTCGGCGCGAAGATTGAGCGCGCCCCAGATGGATTCAGGCCCGGCATTTTCACCCGCATGCGCGGTCAGGTGCAATCCGTTATCGGCGGCATATGCGTAAGCGTCGCGAAACAGCTCCGGCGGCCCCTTCTGCTCGTCGCCGCCCATGCCGATGCCCACCACATTGTTCTCCCGATGACGCGCTGCAACTTCAAAAACCTCGCGAGCCGCAACCGCGCCAAACTGACGCACCGCGTCAAATATCCATAACAGGGAGACGCCAAAGTCACGCTCGCCTTTTCGGCGGCCTCGCTCCATGCCCTCGAACAGGGCATCGAAATTCTGCTTGCGCCACAGGCAAACTCCCACCGACACGTACACCTCGGCATGCAGCACGTTCTGCGCGCGCAACCTCTCCATCAGGCGGTAAGTGATGAGTTCGTAATCGTCCGCCGTCTGCAGGTCTTCGGTCACGGCCTTGAAGGCCATCAGGAAACCGTTGAAGTCGTGGTAGCTGTAAAGCTGTTCGATCTCAGCCAGAGTGCTGGTCTTGCCATGGCGCTGCCGCAGTTCGAGCAGGGTCGTGGGGTCAATCGCACCTTCCAGATGGAGATGCAACTCCGCCTTGGGCAAAGTCACAATGAACGAACTGGGCTGCGACGCCATAGCTTGATTGTAGATTGAAGAGGCGGGGTTTGGGAGAATCGATTTCAGATTGAAGATTGGAGATTTCAGATTGAGGATTTCAGGACGTCGAGATATATCGATTTCAAATCTCGGCATCAACCGGAGCCGCGAAGCGGCGCAAAGAATGCAGCCCAGAGCGCAAGCCCTGGAAAAAAAGCTCAGGAAGGCCAGCTCCGAAGGAGCGAAAGAAAGATCTGCAATCTAGAATCTGCAATCCCAAATCTCACTGCCTCTGGGCCTTGGCGAACTCGCTGTGATGGCGGCTGTAGAAGATGTAGATCGCGAGCCCGAGCGCCAGCCAGATGAAGAAACGCAGCCACGTGATCACGGTGAGGCCGGTCATCAGGCCTCCGCACAGCGCGACCGAGATCAGCGGAAACCATGGAACGAAGGGGACGCGGAAGGCGCGGGGGCGATCGGGCTGCCGGCGGCGCAGAAAAATAACGCCCAGCGACACCAGGACGAACGCGAACAGCGTGCCGATATTTGAAAGATCGGCCGCGTCGCCAATGTCCACCAGGCCGGCTGGAATTCCCACCGCAAAGCAGGCAATCCAGGTGGACCAATAAGGAGTCTTGTATTTGGGATGCACCATGGAAAAAAGTTTGGGCAACAAGCCGTCGCGCGACATGGCGTACCAGATGCGCGCCTGGCCGTATTGAAAGACCAGCAGCGACGAAATCATGCCGGTGAGCGCGCCTACTACGATCACCGAGCGGAAGAAAGGATGCGCGCCCAGGTATTTCAGCGCGTACGCCACGGGCGCTTCCGCGGCTTCGCCGGAAACGAAAGTCGTGTACTTCATCATGCCCAGCAGAACGATTGCAACCCCGACGTACAGAATGGTGCAGATGATCAGCGAAGCAATGATGCCGAACGGCAAGTCGCGTTGCGGGGTCTTACACTCTTCGGCCGCCGTGGATACGGAATCGAAGCCGATGTAGGTGAAGAACACGATGGCCCCGCCGGTGACAATTCCGGCAAATCCTGAGGGCGCGAAAGGCGTCCAGTTCGCCTTATTGACCAGCATGCCGCCCACGACCAGGAAAGTCAGAATCGCGCCGATCTTGATCAGCACCATCACGTTGTTGGCCCCGGCCGATTCCTTCACCCCCCGGACCAGCAACAGCGTCAGAATAAAAACGATCAGGAAGCCGGGGACGTTGAAATAGGAACCGGTCCAATGTCCCGAAGCCCAGACCGGGCTGGCCCACTCGCTGGGCAAATTGACTCCGAACGCCGCCAGTTGCGCTTTGGCGTATCCGCTGAAGCCGACAGCCACCGCCACGTTACTCACCACATATTCGAGGATCAGGTCCCAGCCGATGATCCAGGCAAAAATTTCGCCCAGGGTTGCGTACGAGTATGTGTAAGCGCTGCCCGCGATCGGGATCATCGACGCCAGCTCCGCGTAGCACAGGCCGGCAAAACTGCAGGCCACCGCCACCAGCAGAAACGAGATGGCAATCGAGGGGCCCGCCGCCGGGCGCCCGTGCATCAGCGCTCCCGCGGTGCTGCCCGTGCGCAGGAAATTGCCGATCAGGTCCAGGACCTGGGCGTGCAGGATGGAGGGAGCCTCGAAGTGCTCTCCCGCTGCGGCGGTGCCGGTCAGAACGAATATGCCCGAGCCGATGATGGCGCCAATACCCAGGGCAGTGAGCGACCAGGGGCCGAGCGTCTTCTTGAGACGATGCCCCGGCTCGTCGGCTTCCGCAATCAGCTTGTCGATGGACTTGCAGCACAGCAGCTGGTGGTCAGAGGTATAGACCGTTGGTGGTTGTGCCAAAGGGTTCGTCTCCTGGAAAGCGCTTGGCCATTACACCCGGCACCTGGCTAGTCCATCGCCAAGTGCCGATGCCGACTGCTGCTCTTACCGCTTCGCGGTACCGCGTGCCATCTTTTTGACTTTGCGCTTGGCCGAGCCGCGGGCGTATTCCCGGGGCTTCAGCGGATTTTCGGTCTTACGCTTTTTGCGCGAGGCGCGTTTGGTTTTCTTGCGTTCTTCTTTGGTCAGTTTGCTTGTGTTTGCCATGAGTGCAGTCTGCTTCTCCTTAAGAAATCGCTGGAAAACCAGCTTTTAGCTGTTAGCTCTTAGCCTTTAGCCAAATCCGCATGGTTTAGGGAATTCTGGCTAAAAGCTAAGAGCTAATGGCTAAGAGCTGACCCCCTCCAGCTGCGCATACTTCTCCACCAGCTTCTTCAAACCGAAGCGAGGGAATTGTACCGTAATCTTGGCATCTTCACCTTCTCCTTCGCGCTGGTAGACCGTGCCTTCGCCATATTTCGGATGGCGGACCTTTTGGCCGGGGCGAAAGCCTTTTTTGCCTTTCGGCGCCTCTACCGGCAGTTTGGGCACGCTGAATTTCTTGCCGCGCGAGGCGAAGAAGTCGGCAATGTTCTCAATCGAGTTATAGGACTTGCCCGAGTACGATGCTGCCGGCGCACGCGCCTTTTGCGGACCGGCCCAGGCAGCACTCTGGTCCTCATCTTCATAGGCATAGTGAGTGGATTCCTGCTCATGTGCCTGGTCGTGTGGCCGCGGGCGACTCGCCCGCCCGGATCTAAACGCGGGCGAGTCGCCCGCGGCCACACGACCTGCGCGGGCCCTTCTCGATGTCCCCAGGTCCTCCACCAACTCGACCGGAATTTCTTCCAGGAACCTCGACGGGATGCTGGCCTCGGGCAGATCGGTCCCGTAGCGGCGGCGATAGACGGCGCGAGTCAGAATCAGCGTGTCCATGGCGCGGGTCATGCCCACATAGCACAGGCGGCGCTCTTCTTCCACGTCGTCCGGCTGCAGAAACGTGCGCGAGTGCGGGAACAGGCCTTCCTCCAGACCTCCGAGGAAGATCAGCGGGAACTCCAGGCCCTTGGCCGCGTGCAGGGTCATCAGAGTGATCTGGGCGCGCTCGTCGTAGGCGTCGGCATCGCTGACCAGGGCAGCATGGTCCAGGAATTGGTCGAGGGTTTCACCGCGGTCGCGTGAATCCATGGCTGCGTTCACCAGTTCGCGCAGATTCTCGACCCGGGAGTAGGCCTCGGGCGTGTCTTCTTCTTCGAGCAGCTTGATGTAACCGGTGCGATCAATAAGAAATTTCAGGATCTCCGCGGTGCTGGCTGCAGGGGCATTCGTAGCGCCGGCGTCCCGCCGGCTGTCGTGGAGGCGTCCCGCCTCCACTTCATCGTCAGGCAAGGCACTCGCCGGTTCGCCGACTGGCGGGATGTTCCTGTCCGCTCCCAGGTCGCCGCCAAAATCGAAAGAAAAATTGTCCGGGCTGAAGTCGGTGTCGTCTTCGATGGGGGGAACTTCCGCCTCTTCGTCATCCGGACTGCGCGGGCGAGTCGCCCGCGGCCACACCGGCTTGTCCTCCGCGCTTGCCGTCTCTTGCAGGCGCTCGGCATACGTTCCAGCCAGAATTGCCCGCCCGTCCTCGATGATGTTGGTAAATAGCTTCAGAGCAGCCAGCGCGCGCGGCGGCAGCAACTGGCGTTTGATCGCTTCCGCAATCGCGCCCCACAAGGAAAGCCCGGTTTCAAGCGCGACCCTTTCCAGGGTTTCAATGCTGGTTTTGCCGATTCCACGAACTGGGGTGTTGATGACGCGCAGCAGGGAGATCGAGTCATCCGGGTTATGGATGACTTTGAGGTACGAAATCATGTCCTTGATCTCGGCGCGCTCGTAGAACGAGAAGCCCCCGACCACGTGATACTTCAATCCGTACCGCCGCATGGCCTCTTCATAAAGCCGCGACTGTGAGTTGGTGCGGTAGAGCACGGCGGCGCGCGCGTCCTCGCCCTGACCTTGGTCAATCGCCTCGCGCAGGTATTTGGAAATGAAGTCGGCGGCAAAAAGCGCTTCGTTTTCGCCGTCCGGGGCTTCGTAGTAGCCGATCTTGGAGCCTCCCTGGCGCGAGGTCCACAGGTTCTTGCCCTTGCGCTTGATGTTGTTCGCCACCACCGCCGACGCCGCCTGCAGAATGTTCTGCGTCGAACGGTAATTCTGTTCCAGGCGGATGATCTTGGCCTCGGGAAAGTCTTGTTCAAACTCCAGAATGTTGCGGATATCGGCGCCGCGCCAGGAATAGATCGACTGATCTTCGTCACCGACGGCGCAGATGTTGTGATGGCTGCCAGCCAGCAGGCGCATCAGTTCGTACTGCGGCCGATTGGTGTCCTGGTATTCATCGATCATGACGTACTGGTAGCGCCGGTTGTAATAGTCGCGCACCGCCGGAACAGCCTTCAAGAGTCTTACGGTTTCGAGAAGAAGGTCGTCGAAATCAAGCGCGTTAGCCTTGCGCAGCTCCTTGCGATACTCCTCGTAAATGTGGGCCACCTTCTCCGTCTTGGGATCGCCCGACTGCAGATACACTTCCTGCGGATCGAGCATGTGGTTCTTGGCCCAGGAAATATGGGACAGCACAGCCCGCGGCGTGGTCTGCTTGTCGTCGATCCCGAGGCGGCGCATCGCCGACTTCACCAGTTGCTGTTGATCGGACTCGTCGTAGATCACAAAGCTTTTCGTCAGTCCGATTGGCGGCTGGCCCGGCACAGCCGAAGGAATGCGCAGTTGTTCAATGTCCCGCCGCAACACACGAACACAGAAAGAATGAAAGGTTGAAATGGTCGGCTTGGCGATGGCGAGGCCGCCCACTAGCTTATCCACCCGTTCAACCATTTCCTGCGCGGCCTTATTGGTAAAGGTCATGGCCAGAATGGCTTCCGGCATCACGCCCAGGTTTTCAATCAGATAGGCGATGCGGTAAGTGATGACCCGGGTCTTGCCGCTGCCGGCGCCGGCGAGGATAAGCACCGGGCCGTCCGTGGTTTCGACGGCGGCGCGTTGTTGCGGGTTGAGTTGGTCTAAGAAAGACAAATGGGGATGACTCCACTTTCGCTGATTAATTTTACAGGGGATCGACTGGCAGCGCGTTACTCGGGAGAGGCATCGAATGCACCGGAGGTTTTCCCATGACACTTCAACTCCTTGCTGTCCTCGTGTTGGGGCTGATGTGCGGCAGCGAGTTGAATGTGGCGGCTTTTGCCCATCCCACACTCAACCGCCAACCCCTCGAAGTCCATGCCCGTATGCGATCATCGTTCGCCGTGTTACTTGGGCATGTCATGCCGTTTTGGATGTCAGGCTCCACTCTGCTGAATGTTCTCCTATTGTTGAACTTCGCGCATCTGGGTAAAAGCGCGTGGCATCTAGCGGCATTCGCTCTCACGATTCAAGTTCTGGCCGTCGTGTTTTCGCTTGTCGGTCCGGTGCCGATCAACAACCGGATCGCAAAATGGAAGCCAGATTCCCTTCCGACAGACTGGCGAGCCCAGGAACGTCGATGGGATATCTACCATTGGATAAGGACATGTGGGCTGATTGCTGCCTTCGCAGCCCTTGTCCTCAGCATTGGTGTGCGTTGAGAAAATAGGCAACAAACCGGGCCCAGATTTTCGGTACCGCTGGCGGATCGTCGAGGACCTTCGGCTGGGTCAAGCAGTTGGTGCGCGGCGCGCAGCTACCTTGCTTGCCCTGCTGAGTCTTCCCTCAACGAGACTCTCCTGCTTTTGCCGCGGTTCGCTGGGCGGCGCATTCTTCGCAGGGGCACACATCCCGCAGAAACTGCCAGGAATAAATGCCCAGCTCATGCCCATCATTCCAGTGGAACTTGATGGCGTACTTGCCTACGCCCTCGGCCGACAGCGGCTTGGCCGCTTCCTTGAACATGGGGAGCGCGCCGGGCGCCAGTTTCGGGCGCTCGCCGGGCTGGCGGCCCGACTTGCCGCGCTCGTCGTCACAAAGGGCGCAAGGGCAGGCATCGCGCAGGAAGGGGAAAGAGTAGTGCGAGCGGTGGCCGTCCTTCCACTCGATGTCCAGGCCGGTGCCGGTGGTCAGGTTCACTTTTACCGACTTGGGATCGGGCGACGTCACTTTTTCAGTATAACCTCGTGTGGGTCGGACACTCCTGTCCGACGCCTTTGCCTTTGCTTTTGGTGTTTCGCGTGAAAATAGAGACAAGATCAAGAACCGGGACCAAGATCAAAATCAAGAGCGTCGGACAGGAGTGTCCGACCCACGCGGGCTGGCAAAACCCTGCAGATTCAGTTAAAATTGTCTTTTAACACAGCAAGTTCTGACCTTATCTGGAGTAGTCCATGGCACAAGTATGTGAGATCTGCGGCAAGGGGCCGCAATTTGGAAACAACATCAGCCACGCCCACAACGTCACCAAGCGGCGCTGGAACGTGAACCTGCGGCCGGTGCACGCCAAGGTGGGCGCCTCGACCCGCCGGATTCGCGTCTGCACCTCCTGCCTGAAAAGCGGTAAAGTCGTCAAAGCCTGAGAGCCGTTCCCGAAGTTAACCCGTCAAGATCCGCGGTAGATCTTTCACCCGGCTGAAGCCGGGCTCAGGATGACGGCTGCTTGGGGGGTAGAGTGCCCCGATCCGATCGGGCGGTTACCTCTTAGTGGCGTCATTCCGAACGGCCTTTCAGCCATGAACGACTTGGGGAATATATATCGTGTTACGATATATATTCGCACAAGGACCAGTTATGGAACACACTCTCCCTCTCTCCGATTACCAGGCGCTGGCCGAGCTGCGCTTTCAGATTCGCCGCTTCCTTCATTTCAGCGAACAGGCAGCGCGGAAAATGCGGCTGGAACCGCAGCAGCACCAGCTGATGCTGGCCCTCAAGGGACTGCCGGACGGGTTGCACCCGACCATCGGCACGCTGGCTGAGCGATTGCAGCTGCAGCACCACAGCACAGTCGAACTGGTAAACCGGCTTTCCGTCCGAGGTCTGGTGCGACGCAGCCGTGCGGGGGATGACCGTCGTCAAGTCCTGCTGGCGCTGACTGCGAAAGGCGAAAAAGTACTTCGCGAATTGTCCATGGGGCACAAGGCCGAGTTGCGCTCCCAGGGTCCGGCACTGGTCGCCGCCCTGGAACGGGCCATGCGGCCGACGAAAAGCGCTCAACCCCTGCCACCGAAAACTCCTCCCAGACAATTCGGGGAAGCAGGTTAGAGGTGACCGAACTGAACGAGAAGAAAATTTCCGGAGATGGCGCGGGCCGCGAAGGCCGCCCGACGATCGCGGCCACGGGCGCGCAGGTGGGCGACACAACGCTGGCCGAGCCCGCCCAATTCCGCATGGTGCTGGTGTCGTTCCTGGCGGCGGCGATTGGCCTGGTGGCCGGCGGTATCGCGTTTCTCCTGTACCGGCTGATCGGACTGTTGACCAACATCTCCTTCTACGGCCGCTTCGTGGCCGACTTCACCAGCGCTCGTCACAATCATCTGGGGCTGTGGGTCATCCCGATTCCGGTCATCGGCGGGCTCATCGTCGGAGTCATGGCCAAGTATGGGTCGTCGAAAATCAGGGGACACGGCATTCCCGAAGCCATGGAAGCGGTGTTGTTCAATCGCAGCCGCATTCAGCCTCGGGTGGCGATTCTCAAGCCCATCTCGGCGGCCATCGCCATCGGGACGGGCGGCCCGTTCGGCGCGGAGGGTCCCATCATTCAGACCGGAGGCGCCGTGGGATCGCTGGTCGGGCAGATCTTTCACACCACGGCGTCGGAGCGCAAGGTGTTGCTGGCCTGTGGCGCGGCCGCCGGCATGTCCGCGACTTTCAACACGCCCATTGCGGGTGTGATTCTTGCCATCGAGCTGCTGCTTTTTGAGTTCAAGGCGCGATCGTTTATCCCCCTGGTTGTGGCCAGCACCCTGGCCACCGCCGTTCACATGCAGTTGCTGGGGGCGGGCCCGATGTTTTCGGTTACGGCCATGGATTTCGGTGTCCCCGGCGCTCTGCCGTTTTACCTGGTGCTGGGAGTGATTTGCGGTCTGGCGGCGGTTGGCTTCAGCAAGTTGCTTTATTGGACCGAAGACCTGTTCGAGAAGCTGCCCATTGACCAACTCTGGTGGCCCGCAATCGGGGCCCTGGGACTCGGCATCATCGGATACTTCGTCCCCCGGGTGCTGGGCGTGGGCTATGACACGATCAGCGACATTCTGAATGCCAACCTCGCGCTGAAACTGCTGATCGTGATTATGGTGGCCAAGGCCGTGGCCCTGGTTATTTCGCTGGGTTCGGGAACCTCGGGCGGGCTGCTTGCGCCCATGTTCATGTCGAGCGCCGCCCTGGGCGGAGTATTTGCCATGGGAATGAATGAGGTTTCCCCCGCCGCCCACCTTTCCGCCGGCGCATTTGCCCTGGTGGCGATGGGCGCGGTATTCGGGGCGGCCTCGCGGGCCGCCTTCTCGTTTATCGTCTTTGCCTTCGAGATTACCCGCGACTACAACTCGGTATTGCCCCTGATGCTGGTTACCGTAATTGCCGACGGGGTTGCGATTCTGCTCATGCCCAAAGCGTCCATCATGACCGAGAAACTGATCCGGCGGGGACTGCGCATCCATCAGGACTACGAAGCCGACGTCCTGCAGCAAATGGTGGTGTCGGAGACCATGGACCCTGAAGCGCCCACGGTTCCCGCCCAGACGCCGGTACGGGAATTGGCCGAACGCATCGCCGGTCACGAGCCTGAAGCAAGCCGCCATCAAGGGATGTTGCTTCTGGATGGGGAAAGCAACCTGGTCGGAATTATCACGCGCGGCGATATCCTGCGGGCGCTTGATCATGATCCTTCCGGCGCCATGAGTTTGCTCGCAGCCGGAACCCGCAAAGCGATCGTGACCTATCCGGACGAGACGTTGCATGATGCCGCCGCCAAGATGCTGCGCAATAACATCGGCCGCCTGCCGGTGGTGGACCGCAAAGATCCGCGGCACGTGGTGGGTTATCTGGGAAGACCCGGCATCATGGCGGCGCGCTTGCGCCGGCTGGATGAGGAACACGTGCGCGAACCCGGATGGGTGAAGAAGTTCCGCTGAGGCGCCTTCACTCGTTTATGGCGATCACGCCATAGAGTTTTGAAAGGATTAGTTCGGCTCTTTGGCCGGCGGCGGAGTGCTGGCAATGACCCTCTTCTGCGCCGCCACGATCAGCGGCCGTAGCGCCTGTACGGACACGCCCAGAGTGCCGCCGGAAAACCCGTCGATATAGGCTTCGTTAATACCAATGACCTGGCCTTGCGAGTTGAAGACCGGGCCGCCGCTGCCGCCGTGGGCGGTGGGCGCGTCATAGATCAGCTTGTCACCGACCACGTCTCCCAGGTGCCCGCAGGTGGCCGAGGGGCGGATCAGCGAGAGCGCTGCCAGTTCGTTGGCCGCGCCAATATCGTCACGGCGATACGCCAGGCGTTCGTACACAGCCGGAGGCGACTTCGCAACCATCCCCAGCACGCCCATGGGATAGCCCACGACCGCAACCAGTTCTCCCGGATTCGAGGCCCGCTCCGCCAGCGGCAAAGGCCGCAGGCGGCTGATGGCTTGCGAATTTTCCACGTGCAGCACGGCCAGGTCGCCATTGGCCGACAAGACCAGCGGAGTGATATCGACCGGCAGCGGGAATCCCGGGAAGAAGGCCACGAGCTTTTCCAGTTCCGGCTTGCCGCCCTTGCTGATCAGCACGTCAGACTCCGCATCTCCGTACCAGGGCTCGGCCACGTGGCGATTGGTCGCCAGCAGCCCTTCCGCCACCACGAATCCAGTCCCGGAAATGCGGGCTCGCAGGGAGGGCCGGTGTCCCGGGGTGGAGACGTGGTAGACGCCATAGATGTAGCAAATTGAATTGCGATACCGGTTCAGCACCTGCGCCGGCATGGCTTGTTCCTGCTTCAGTTCATCCACGTCGCGCGTAAGCTGATTGAGTTCGTCCTGGTGATCGTTCGCGAGCATGGGATGGACTGTTGCCGGCGGGGGAAGCGGCTCGGGCGGCGTGTAGTAATGGGCCATGAACCCCGTCCCGACGATCAGGAACAGGCCCAGTACGACCTCGACCAGCCGCGCCCAGGTAGTGCAGACCGGCTCTTCTTCCGATGAATGATGGCTCTCGACCATGAGGACGCACCGACCGCGCGGGCAAATTGGGGGAGGGAAAAGCCTGTCCGCCGGGTAGACCTGTGAACTACTATTCTGCGGCTTGGGGCCGCGGTCTCCTAGGGTACGGAAGGTTATGTACGGGTGGACCTATGGCTCTTTGATACCCAGGCGTTCGGACATCTCCTCGTAGAGGAACCCCTCGCCCGGACGGTACGGCTGCACCCATTCGCCGTCGATGACGAATTGCGGGATGCTGCGTTTGCCGGTGCGGGCAACCACTTCGTCGGCAGCCCCCGGCGTGGTCTCGATGTCTACCTCTTTAAATGGGATGTTATGCCCCTGCAGGAAGCGCTTGGCCACGCGGCAATCGGGACACCAGAATGAGGAATAGACGACAAGTTCCATAGGAATTTCTTTGGGCGACTTCCCCAGCGTAAAGAAAACAAAGCCGCCAGCATGAACTGACGGCTTAGATCTGAGAACTGACAACTAATTTTCGTACAACAAAACACCTTCGGTCTTCTCCGAATCCACCGGACGGTAATACAGCTTCTGCCCGTCGAGGAAGACTTCGATAAAGGCCGGCCGCGTGGTAATTGTGCCCTGGATCAGCGCCTCGGAGAGCGGATCTTCGATGTACTTCTGCAAAGCCCGCCGCAAGGGACGCGCGCCATAGCTGCGATCGCCCAGGGTCTGGCTCAGGATCCACTTCTTGGCTTCGTCGGTCACCGTTACAGTGATCGACTTCTGCGCCAGGTTCTGGTTCAGCAAGCTGACCATCAGTTCCAGAATCTGGATCAGGTCCTGCTCGCTGAGCGCCGTGAACAGAATGATTTCGTCCAGCCGGTTGAGGAATTCCGGGTTGAAGGTGCGTTTGACTTCGCCCTTCACCAGGTCTTCTACCTTGCTCGAAATCATGTCCTCATTGGTCGACTGGAAGCCCAGGCCCTCGCGCTTTTGCAGGTGCCGGGCGCCGATGTTCGAGGTCATGATAATGATGGTGTTCTTGAAATCGACCGTGTTGCCCAAGCCGTCGGTGAGTTGGCCATCTTCAAACACCTGCAGCAGGATGTTGAACACGTCGGGATGCGCCTTCTCGACTTCGTCGAGCAAGACGACAGAATAAGGTGCGCGCTTCACCCGCTCGGTAAGCTGGCCGCCTTCTTCATAGCCGACGTATCCCGGAGGCGAACCGATCAGCTTCGAGACCGAGTGCTTTTCCATGAACTCGGACATATCAAAGCGGACCAGCGACTTCTCGCTGCCGAACATGAACTGCGCCAGGGTGCGCGCGACTTCGGTCTTGCCGACGCCGGTGGGGCCGAGGAACAGGAACGACCCGATGGGCCGGTTGGGGCTCTTCAGGCCGGCGCGGCTGCGACGGATGGCGCGGGCCAAAGCGACGATCGCCTTGTCCTGCGAGATGATCCGCTTGTGCAGCTCTTCTTCGATGCGCAGCAGCTTGGCCGACTCTTCTTCCTTGATCGAGGTGATGGGCACGCCGGTCCAGCGCGATACCACGTCCTCGATGTCCTCCCGACCGACAACGCCGGTGGAGGATTCATCGAGGTGGTATTTTTCGCGAAGAGCGCGCAGGTTCTCGCGCTCCTTGCGTTCCTCATCCGAGTAGAAGCGCGCCTTCTCGAACTCGTGGTTCGCGATGGCGTTCTCCATACGGTGGACGATGAACTTGATGCGCTTCTGGACTTCAGTAATCTCTTCCGGCAGCGAAGTCTGGCGCAGCTTTACCCGCGCTCCGGCTTCGTCGATCAGGTCGATGGCCTTGTCCGGCAGGAAGCGGTCCGGAATATAACGGTTCGAGTGCGATACCGCGAAGTTGATGGAGTCGTCAGTGTAGGTGACGGCATGGAACTTCTCGTACCGGTCCTTGATCCCGAACAGAATCTTGGTGGCGTTGGCTTCATCCGGCGGCGGAACTTTTACCGCCTGGAAGCGACGCTCCAGTGAGCGATCTTTTTCGATCGACTTGCGATACTCGCCCGGCGTGGTGGCCCCGATGCACTGGATTTCACCGCGTGACAACGCCGGCTTCAGGATGTTGGCCGCATCGAGTGACCCTTCCGCCGAGCCCGCGCCCACCAGGGTATGCAGCTCGTCGATGAAGATGATGGAGTTTTGCGACTCCATCAGTTCCTTCATGATGGTCTTCAGACGCTCTTCAAACTGGCCGCGATACTTGGTGCCGGCGACGATCAGCGAAAGATCTAGTCCCAGGATGCGCTTGTCGGCCAGGAACGACGGCACTTCGCCGTCCGCGATGCGCTGCGCCAGTCCTTCGACGATGGCGGTCTTGCCCACGCCGGGTTCGCCGATCAGCACCGGATTGTTCTTGGTGCGGCGGCAGAGAATCTGGATGACGCGCTCCAGCTCGCCGTCGCGCCCCACCAGCGGATCGAGCTGGTTGTCCATGGCGGCCTGGGTCAGGTCGCGAGAGAACTCGCTGAGCAATGAAGATTCGCGCTGACGCTGCGGCGCTGACTTCTCCTGGCTGCTGCGCGCCAGTTCCTCACGAATCGTGGACAATCTAAGACCACGCTCGTGCAGGATTTCGGCAGCAAAGCACTTCTCTTCTCTGAGTAGTCCTAAAAGCAGATGTTCCGTGCCGATATGCTTGTGCGAAAGCCGCTCGGCTTCTTCCGCGGCATAGGCCAGCACCCGCTTGCACTCATTGCTTAATGGAAGATCTACCGACGTCGAGACCTTCTCCCGGATCGTGGTATGTCCTTCGATCTGTTTTCGAATGGATTCAACCGAAGCGTGCGAACGCAGGAATCGATTGGTCAGGGCTTTGTCTTCGCGCAGAAGTCCCAGTAACAGATGTTCCGTCTCGATATAAGGAGACCCGAACTGGCTGGCTTCGTAGCGCGCAAAAAAGATGACGCGCCTCGCTTTTTCCGTATACCGTTCAAACATAAAGCCCTACCCCCCTTGGCTCTACTGAGGACCGAGGTTTCTGCTTGCGGCCCGAACCCTGGGAAACCAAACGCCCTCATCCATTATTGCAATCAACCTGCCAACCCGTCTATGGCCCGTAAGCGCCGGTAGGACATCCGCCCCGTTACCAAAGACACCCGTTTCAAATTTCTCTTCACCCATTTGCAACGCGTTACAAACGTTTCGCCACTTCGTCCACTTTCCCTCTTCGGCCCGCATCCGGTTACTGTCATTTCCTGTCGTACTGCTGGAAAGCGTCTAGCCAGAAAGCGTCTCCGGCGCCACCTCTTCGATTCGCCCGCGCTGCAAACGCAACACCCGATGGCAGCGGCGCGCAAAGGCAAAATTGTGGGTGGCAATGAGAGAGGTCAGCTGGTAGTCGCGATGGAGCCGGGCAATCAATTCAAAAACCGAGTCCGCTGTGCGGCTGTCGAGGTCTCCGGTCGGCTCATCCGCCAGCAGAAGCTTGGGCTGGGTGATAAGCGCCCGGGCCAGAGCCACACGCTGTTGTTCACCGCCGGACAATTCTCCCGCCCGGTGATGCGAGCGCGACTCCAGACCCACCTCGTGCAGCCATCGCGAAGCTTCTCCCTCCGCCTTCGCCTGGGAAAGTCCCCGCAGCAAAAGCGGCATGGCCACGTTTTCCAGTGCCGTAAATTCCGGCAGCAGGTAGTGGAACTGCCAGACGAAACCGAGCTCATGGTTGCGGAACCCGGCCGCGTCATCTTCTGAAAGCGAACTCAATCGCAAGTGGGCGCAGTATACGTCACCTGCAGAAGCACGTTCAAGAGCGCCGAGGATGTGCAACAAGGTACTCTTTCCCGAGCCCGACTCACCCACGATCGCCAGCATTTCTCCCCTGGCTACCTGGAATGACAAATTTTCAAAGAGCACCAGGTCCGACTCGCCGGAGCGAAAAACTTTCTTCAGACCTTCGACGCGCAGGATCGTTTCCTGTTCGATTAGATGCAAAAGGTCAGCTCCTCGGCTCAAGGACAGCTTCCAGCTGCTGGCTTCCAGTTCACGCTCATTAAAACACGAACGCTGCAGCCACAACCTTCCTCCCTGCCTTGGGGAGCGTCTATGAAGCCGACCTTAAGCCCAATTTTCCATAAATACGACATGACCATAGTCACAACGGCGGACGAAGGTCATTCGTAGCGCAGGGCCTCGGCAGGAAGAATCCGGGCGGCCGACCAGGAAGGATACAACGTGGCGATCAGCGAAATCCCGATGGCGACCAGCGCCACCAGCGCGCCATCGACCGCCCGCGGCGCGAAGGGCACGTAGTCGATGGAATAAACTTCGGGAGCGAGCGACAGCAGATGATAGTGGCCTCCGGCCCAGGACAGGCCATAGCCGAGCAGTAACCCAATCGCCGTACCGATAACGCCAATCAACAGTCCCTGGGTGATAAACAACCGCCGCACCTGCGATTTGCGCGTGCCCATGGACATGAGCACCGCGATGTCGCGGGTCTTCTCCATCACCATCATGGTGAGCGAGATCAGAATATTCAGGGCCGCCACAAACACGATCAGCCCGATCGTGATGAACGTGACCAGCCGCTCCAGGCGCAAAGCCCGGAACAGCGCCTTGTTCTGTTCCATCCAGTTGGTGGTCATGTAGCCTTTTCCGGCGGCCTGTTCGATTTCCTGAGAAATTCGCCCGGCCTGGTAAATGTCGTCCACCTTGAATTCGAGCACGGTGATCTGATCGCCCAGGCCTTCCAGATTTTGCGTGTCGGAAAGACGGGCGAATGCCCAGGAGCTGTCGTAGTCGAAAAAACCAGAGTTAAAGATTCCCACCACGCGAAAGCGGCTGTACTTGGGAACCAGCCCAAAAGGCGTGAGCTCTCCCTGCGGGCTGGTGACCAGCACCACCGAGTCCAGCGTGGCGCCCAGGTCTTCCGCAATGTCCTTACCCAGCACAATCGGCGGCATCGCGGAAACGCGCTCGCGTACCGAGTCCAAATCGTCCGGAGATTTCTCTGAGGCGGAAGCCGATGCGCCTGAACCTCCAATGGCGGTGTGGGGGCGGGTCTGCGACCCGCCCAGGCCGGGTCGAAGACCCGGCTCTACACGGCCTGTGCTCTCGTCTAACGGGTCCATCGATCCAATCTTCACTGTATCCAGCAGATCGCTGACCTTGCGCTCGTAAGCCGGAATCATGCCCTTCAGCACGGCCCCGCGGGCACGCGGTCCACGCGAGATCAATACTTGTTCATAAATCGCCGGCGCCGTGCCGACCACGTGAGGCAGCTTCGACAACCGCTCCATAAACGGACGCCAGTCCTTGATGCCATCGCTCTCGATGCGCAAAAGATTGATATGCGAAGTCGAACCCAGCAGGCGATTCTGCAAGTCCTGGCGGAATCCGTTATTGATGGCGAGGGCCACCACCAGCGAAGCCACCCCGGCAGCGACTCCGGCAATCGAAATCCCGGTGATCACGCCAATGACGGCCTGGCGGCGCTTGGCGCGCAGGTAGCGGGTCGCGATGAAAAATTCGAAGCGCATGAAAGAAGCTATCAGCTTTCAGCCGTCAGGTCTCAGCTGGATTCGATTATAGCGGCGCTTTTTGCCGATAATAGCGCTTCTCTTCACTATGTCATCCTGAGCGGAGTGACTGCTTCGCGAAGCGAAGCAGTCGCGCAGTCGAAGGACCCCCATAAGCTGATGAATCCGCGGTCGCAACCGCACCGGGGCGGCTGGATCCGCGCTCGGAGTGACTCGGAATCTCTTGCAGAATTTATTGCGTCCTTAACGAAATCCACCCAACCGGATTTTATGGCACAGTAGAGAAGGATGGCGGATCCACCCGAACCGAAACTGAAAGCACCCAGCCTTGCCGAGACCGGGCTCGCCGAAGCCCGCCTTTCCCAATCAAAGGTTCGTGTCTCCCGACTCCCTGCTGGCCGCGTCGCCTTCACTTATCCCGACTTCACGATTTACCAGGCGGCGCGCTTCTTTATCGTAGCCGCGCTCGAGATGCAGTCGGTCGCCGTGGGCTGGCAGATGTACGAGATCACTCGGCGGCCGCTCGATCTCGGATTGATCGGCCTGGCCCAGTTTCTGCCGGGCATGCTGCTGTTCCTGGTCTCGGGACACGTCGCCGACCGCTTCGACCGCCGCAAAGTGGTCACCCTGTGCTATTGCGGCTTTGCCGTGTCTTCAGGGCTGCTCTGGGTGATCGCCTGGCGAGGCAGCCATTCCGTGCGCCTGATCTACGCCGTGGTTGTGCTGATCGGCGTGGTGCGGGCTTTTAACGGTCCGGTGAGCCGGGCGCTTCTGCCGCAACTGGTTCCGGAAGAACATTTCCCCAACGCCGTGGCCTGGAATGCCAGCATCTTTCAAGCGGCCACCATCCTGGGACCATCGGTTGGCGGCTTTTTGTACGCCCTTTCTCGCGGGCCGGCGGTGGTGTATGCGACCGCCGTGGTCACCAGCGTGGCCGCCGTATTCTCCACCCTGCGCATCACCCTCCAGACCCAGGTGCGAGCCCGCGAGCCGGTCACCTGGAGCACGGTCCTGGCTGGCTTTCACTACATCTGGAGCCACAAGCTGGTTCTGGGCTCGATCTCGTTGGACATGTTTGCGGTCCTGCTGGGAGGTGCGGTGGCGTTGCTGCCGGTCTTTGCCAGCGAAATCCTCAAGACCGGCCCCTGGGGACTGGGCCTGCTGCGCAGCGCGCCCGGCATAGGAGCCGCGGCCATGGCGATTCTGGTGGCTCACCGTCCTCTGCGCCGTCATGCCGGTCTCACTATGCTGTGGTGCGTGGCCGGATTCGGCGTATGCACCATCATTTTCGGACTCTCGCGCAGCCTGGCAATTTCTCTGCTGGCATTGTTCCTGCTGGGAGCGTCGGACATGATCAGCGTGATCATCCGCTCCATCCTGGTGCAGCTGGCGACGCCCGACGAAATGCGCGGCCGGGTGAATGCCGTCGACATGATTTTTATCGGAGTCTCAAACGAGCTGGGGGAGTTCGAGTCAGGGTTGACCGCCCACTGGTTCGGCACGGTTCCGGCGGTGGTCCTCGGAGGAATAGGAACGCTGGTAGTAATTGCAATATGGGCGTGGGCCTTCCCCGAAGTGAGGAATGCCGACCAGATCACAAACTGAGAACCGGAAACTAAGAACCGGGAACAGGCATTAAAGATCACTTCCCGGTTCTCGGTTTCGAGAGGGACGGTGGATTCCTAAGTTATTTGCCCCGAATCACGGCCTTGGCCGCGCTCATGTTGTCGAAGCGGTCATAGACCCGCACCACGACCACGTGCTCGCCGGACGCCGTCTTCGCCGCGGCCAGCGCCGGATTCCCGCCCGAAGGCAGCGCCACCTGAAAGTCATAACTGACGGATTTCGAATCCGCCAGTTGCCCGACCGGCTCCACATACTGCCAGTCGGCTGCGTCCACGGAATACTCGGCGCGCTTGATGTTTGAAAATCCGTCCGTGGCGCGGAAACTCACATGAATTTGCGCGCCTTCCGTCGATGCCTTGAGGTCTTCGATTCGCGGCGGCGTGGTGTCCACTTCGAAACGGGCACTGTCGCGGGTTGAGGTAAGCGCCTGCCCGGGAGAATGAGATGGCGCATCCGAAACCAGCACCTCCACGGTGTAGCCGCCGTCCGGAAGCAGCGAGGCATCGAAGGAATAAAACTTGTCGGTCAGATTGTCTTTCAACAGCAGCCAGCGGGTTTCGCCGTCGCCGCGGTAGTAGACGGAGTAGACCATTTGGTCGTCGTTGTCGTCGTGGACCGTCCACTTCACGCCGATGGAATCGGAGTCGCGCGTGCTGGGTGGCGGCGCATCGAAATGCAGCTGCGGAGCGCCGCCCGCTGCCCCACTGGTGTCGGGAGCGGCGATCGCCTTGGGCAGCGGCTGGTAACGCACGCCCACCTGCACGCTGACGTCGTCGAAGTCGGGAGCGACATTCTTGGGCAGGTAGTTCAGCAGCACGCTATCCACGCTGGGCGCAGGATTGCCCGCATGCAGCACCGCTTTCCACTGAACGAAGCGCGCCGGCGGGACATGCAATAGCGGGTCCTTTTGCAGATCGACCCGCGTCCACGGACTCCAGTTGCGATCGGGATTGTCCACATTTCCGCTACGGGCAAAAAGCTCGAACTGGCCCGTGCCGCGCAACGCGGCCCGTCCCCAGCGGGAAAAGACTTTGCCGTCGAACACATCGCTTTCATAACTGCCTTCTGGTTCCGGAGACCCGCCCAGCAGAAACACCTTGCCGAGATTGCTGGTGGAAACATAGAGTCCCCCGCCCGGGGCCTCGGCGAAAGCGGTCACCTGGGTGGCGCTGGCTTTGAGCAGATCGACGAAACGGTCTTCGCCGGTGATGGCAAAAATATGGCCGCGATTTCCCGTCCCTGCCAGCAGGCGTCCAGCCGGATCGAATGCCAGGGCGTACACCAGGTCGTCACGCGAGGCCCAAACCCGGCTGGGAGACCCATCTGCGGCAATCCGGTAAATTTCTGAACCGCCGCTGGCTCCTGCGCCGGGCAGCGGGATGCTGCTGACCAAAGCAGACGGCGCTGGGCTCACGTTCAGGACCATCATGCCGGGCTGCGCCCCGCCGGTCGCGGGCGCGGGGCCAGGCGTTGTCATGGGCGAGGGGAAGATCGAGGGAATGGCGCCCGGGCGTTTCTCCCCCACACCGGCGGCGTAAATATTTCCCGCCTTGTCGATGGCCAGCGCCGTGATTTCTTTTTTAGGCGCACTGTAAAGCACGAAACTTTCGCCGCTGGGCTTTATCTGATAGACCAGCCCACTGCCATCCGAACCGGCGATCAGATTACCCTGGGCGTCCACCGTCAACACCCGAATGTGAGCTTCATCGCTCTTGAAGAAAACGGAGTGCTCCCCCTTGGGAGTCACGCGATAGATTTCTCCTTGGTCGCCGGTAGCGACATACAGGTTTCCGGAATTGTCGAACACCAGGTCCCATATGTATTTCGTGCCCGGCTCGAAGAATACCGAAGCCGAGAATTCGCCGGCTGCTTGGCTTTTCTCCGTTTCCGTTCTTCCCTTCGCCGCCGCAACGCCCGCTGGCCGCTCGATGCGATACACCTTGCCGTCGGGATTGGTAGCGGCATAGAGAACTCCGCTCTTATCCAATGCCAGCGCCTGCACCTGCAACTCCTTGGGCTCGAAGATGACAGAGGACTGTCCCTGCGGGGTGATTCGGTACACCCGGGCAGGCGCGCCCGCGGCAGCATATAGATTTCCGCTCGAGTCCGCCGCGATCGACCAGATATAAGTGGATGGAGTGGTGTAAATCGCCTTGAATGCCGGAGCCAGTTCCAGACCGCCCATGCTGCGAATCGCCACCCCGGTTGCCGACCCCTTGCTCAGGTCCTCAAACTTCGATTGTTCCCAGGTGCGGGTGCCTTCGCCAGATGCGAGGCCAACCGTAACTAACATTGAGAGCAAAACCAGGAAGAATTGTTTACGCGGAAGGATTGCCAATGGGTTACCTCATCGCCGATATATGAGCGGAAGAATTCAGACTATCACGGGTGTGGGGCGGACACTGTTGTCCGCCGCCTTTGAAGTTGGGTCGGGTGTAAGCGCCGGGCCGCCATGCCGGGAACGACTATGGCGCGAATGGAATTCCCAATGATCGAGTCCAAGGCAAAGGCGGCGGACAAGAGTGTCCGCCCCACATCGGTTATTTGATGGTAATGGTCAGTACCTGCGCGCCCGCGACCACATAGTCCAGCGGACCAGAGGCGGCTTCGTTGACCGAAGACTCGCCCTGCACGATCATTTCCTGGGTGCCGCGCATGCTATCCATCACATTCATGATGGAAAGCGGCAGCGTGGGCATGACCTTGTCGGCCACCATGGCTTCCGGATCTGCCTCCAGCAGCGACACGTAGACGCGATTGTTGACGTGCTGTTTGTTCAGCAGCGCGATGGTCGAAGCCAGATCCATCTTGCGGCCCAGCAAGGGGCTGGCGCGGCGAACCCGGTCCAGGGTTTCGCCATCGCTGACCAGAATGCGCAGCGGGCCCTTGGAGGTGGAGGTCGGAATGTGAATCGGAATCTGGTGCAGGATCACTTCGCCCCGGTAGGGACGCAGCACCGTTTCAATGGTGATTTCGTCTCCCGGCCGGGCCTCGATCAGATCGGTACGGGCGCCCTCCAGCCGGGCCCAGCGGCGTTCCCGAATCAGGTCGAAATCCAGCTGCACGCCACGAATGCTGGGCGCGTTATAAGGATTGTCGTAAATGCCGCTGAAGCGCTCTCCCAGCGACAGCGCCGCCATCACCGCTGCCGGCTGGCCGCCGTCCGATGGGGCAAACATGTTCTGCACCGTGACGTCGGGGTATCCGTTTACGCGAATCCGGCCATTCATGCGGTAGGTAGTGTCTTCGCCGTACTCGTTCACCCCGTGCAGCGCATTGAATACCGTGGCCATCATGGCCAGGGGGCTCAGGTTGGCGTTGTTCAGCACCTCGTAATGAAATTGTTTGCTCGCCGCCCCGCCGTGAATATTCAGCGTGACCGGAATCATGTCGGGCTGCTTGCCAAACTCTCCCAGGATGCCGGTGTGGCGGTCCTGCACGAAAGCGCCCACCGGTTCGGTGGCGTTCACGATTTTGAAAGCATTGAGCGGCGAAGGCAGCGTGGCCAGCACTTCCGCCTTGGTCATGGGCAAATCCACCATGCCAAATTGCAGCAGGGGATGGCCGCAGGCCAGCAGGTGCTGCGCGTCCATGTAAGTGACGGTGCAGGTGGCCGCGATGTCCATGTCGCCGCGCACCAGAATCGCGCTGATCGCCGATCCCGGCTCCAAAGCTTCGGGCTGCTTCTCTCCGCTGACCGAGCCCACGCCCATGACCGGCACGATCCCTTCCTTGACGAACTGGGGACCGAAGCGCTGCAAGGTGTCCTGCGAGAATCCGTTGAACACCAGCGGAGTCTCGATCGGCTTCAGATAGTTCGCGTAGCCGTTGGCGGTAAAACTCTCCGCTCCCGGGCCTGACGTCCGGGTGGGAGCGTGAACCGAAGTCCCGGCGTTCACCGTGCCGCGGCCCGGGGTGCGATCCATGGCATTGATCTCGAGCATCTCGGCGATCGGCGTCACGCCCGCGATCGGTTCCTTGGAAAATTCACCGATGCGGAAGGCCAGCGCCCCCGCCAGCTTGCCGTTCAGATATACCGGGCTGCCGCTCATGCCCGCCACCACCCCGGTATATTCCGCTTTCTCGCCTGACAAACGCACCAGGATGATGTCTCCCTTGGGGCCGTTCGCATTTTTCAGGATGCCGAGAACTTCCACGCCCATGGACTCCGGTTTGGTGCCCTGAAACACGGTATAGGCGACGCCGTGCATGCCGGCATGGATTTCGCTTACCGCAATGGTTTCAACCGGCTTGAGGCTCTGGGCCTGGGCTATCGAAGACTGGATGATCGAAGAGAAAAGGAGGGCGATGACACCGGATAAGAGGGCACGTCTCATGAATTTGACCTGGAGCAACCACGCTCCCCTGACCGAAAAGCCTGAACTTCGCGCTGTGTATGCGATGCCGGGTGGGAGAGGAGCTAAAAAGTGCAAGCCGAGGCCGTGCAAAACATCCCAATCGCGAAGCCCTGCGTCTATACTAGCATAACGATTTTCCGAGGAATTCGATGTTTTCGATTGACCGGATTAGAACGTTGCCATCTCAGGGCCGACAAGTCGTTACTATCCCATTGATGATGTTGGCCTTGCTTTGTTTCGCCTTGGGCGCGCCCGCCCTCTTCGGCCAGAACCAGGACCCAGCCCAATCCGAACCCGCCGCCGGCGGGCAAAAGCAGGAGGCGCCTCCCGAAGCGGGAGGGCCCCAAAACGACGTTGGGCCCTACGCCATTCCCAGGAAAAAAGAAGAGCCGCCACCTCCGCCTCCTCCGCCGAAGCCGAAAAAAGTCGAGGGCATGCCGGACTATTCCATCAAGGCCGACGTCTCCCTAGTCAATGTGGATGTCCTGGTCACCACCAAAGACGGGCAGTTCATCCCCGGCCTGAAGAAAGAGAACTTCCGCGTAATGGAGGATGGCGTCCAGCAGTCAGTGGTTGACTTCGATGTTTCACAAGCCCCGATCACGGCCGTGCTGCTGGTCGAATTTGCGTCCACCAATTACTACTTCATGGTGGACGCATTGAACGCCAGCTACGCTTTCGCCAACGCGCTCAAGAAAAACGATTGGGTGGCGGTGATTTCCTACGACATGAAGCCGCACATCCTGGCCGACTTCACCCAGGACAAGCAGGCTGTCTATGGCGCGCTGAACCAGTTGCGAATTCCGGGATTCGCCGAGACCAATCTGTTCGACGCCCTGTACGACACGCTGGACCGGGTGGACCAGATCCCAGGCCGCAAATACGTCATCCTGATTACCACTGGCGTGGACACCTTCAGCAAGCTCACCCTCGACCAGATCACCAAGAAAATCAAGGCCACGCATGACGTCACTATCTTTCCCATCAGCGTGGGCTTTGCGGTGCGCAATTACTGTGAAGTTCATCAATGCGGATATACCCACGGCATGGGCATTCCAGTTGGCGAAATGGATTACCTGCAGGGCGACAACGAAATGAACACCTTCGCCCGCCTGACCGGAGGACGCGCTTACTTTCCCCGATTTGAGACGGAACTGCCGGGGATTTTTCACGATGTGATCGGCGACATCCGCAACCAGTACAACCTGGCCTACCACCCCACCAACCCCAAACTCGACGGCACCTACCGCAAATTAAAGGTGGAGGTGGTCGCTCCCGATGGCGGTCAATTGAAAGTGAAAGACCAGAAGGGCAAGGACGTGAAGTACAACGTTGTGGCCCGGGAAGGGTACACGGCGAAACACACAGTGGATTAACCGCTAGTGGATGTGGGCAATCGCATCCAGCAGAAAGAGCAACCCCGCTCCCAGAAAAACGACGAGCGCCATTTTCCCTCCCGGCTCGCGATTGACCTCCGGCATCAGATCTGACGCCGCTACGTAAATCGTCACCCCGGCGGAGAGCGGCAGTCCATAACTGACCTGGTGGCGGAACAGCGCCATGATCAGCACTCCGGCCAGGGTCGAAGCACCGAGCAGCATCGACGCCCCCCAGGCAATACGCCGGCTTTGCCCGCTGGCCAGCATGACCGACGCGATGGTGAATCCCTCCGGAATCTTGTGCAGAAAGATGGCCAGAAAAATGACCCATCCCAGCCAGTTGGAAACAATAAAGCCGGAGGCGATCGCGATGCCGTCAAAAAAGGTATGGATGACCAACCCCATGAGCACCGAATATCCCCGGTGACCGTGGACAAACGCATCCTTATGAGTCTCCTCGCCAAAGTGGAAGTGCGGCGTTACCGTATGCTCAAACAGGTGGACCAGAAGATATCCGGCCAGGACAAGGACAGGGGCGCTCTTGCCTCGAAGCTCCAGGCTGGCGGGAAAGATTTCTACAATCGCAGTCGCCAGCATGAATCCCGCGCCCAGCGCCACGAAGTACTTGAGGTAGGAACGGTCCCAGTTCTTCTGGACAATGATGGCGCCGCCAAAAACATTGGCCGCTGCCGCCGTGAGACCAAGCAGAATGCTGAGGAGAATCGGATGCATGTACGCGGGCGATGATACCAGTTTCCCGGTGTCCCGCTACGCGGCGGGCCGGATGGCGCCGATCAGCCCGTTCAGTATCTTTCCCAGCTCGGCCGACTTGTCCAGCAAGTCCTTTCCGTGCTCAGGAGTAAAGTAAGCCAGCTTCTGCGCGATCATCAGCTGGGTCTCCACTTCGACCAGCGACCCTCGGGCTCGCGCCAGGAAATAATGGAATTCGTTGGCCGAGAAGCGCGCCTGGCCTTCCGCAATGTTCGTCGGAACTCCCACCGCCGCTCTCCGGACCTGGCTGGATAGCCCGTAGAGTTCGTCCCGCGGGAACGCCTTGCTGGTGCGGTAGACATCCATGACAAAGTCCATGGCCTTCTGCCATGCGATCAGGTCCCGATAGGACTGCCCCATAAAGTAATCCTCCGCCGGACCATAATGCCTGTCTTCCATTTCAAAAGATGTGACGAATGAACACTGAGAACGAAAAACTGAGATCCGAGAACTGGTTTGTTATCAGTTCTTAGCTCCCAGTTCCCCGTTCCCAGTTTCAAAACGGGAGTTATCCGCTGTGGCGGATGTGCATCACGTCGCCATCCTGGACGATGTAGTCTTTGCCTTCGAGGCGGAGAGTGCCCTTGGCGCGGGCGTTGGCTTCGGAGCCGGCTTCGAGCAACTGGTCCCAGCGAATGGTCTCGGCGCGAATGAAATGCTTCTCCAGGTCGGAATGGATGGCGCCTGCAGCTTCCACCGCACGAGTGCGGACTGGGATGGTCCAGGCGCGGCATTCGTCTTCGCCGGCGGTAAAGAAGGAAATGAGCCCCAGCAGCGAATAGGTGGTGCGGATCAGGCGCACCAGCCCGCTCTCCCGCAGGCCGTAGCTTCCCAGGAACTCGGAGGCATCGGCGTCACTCATCTCCGCCAGTTCCGCTTCCACTTTTCCGCAGATGGCAGAGGCGGAAGCATTGGGGCGCGAGGCCACTTCGGTCAGGTTGTACTTGGCGATTGCGTTTTCGAGATCGTTGCCCAACTCCGTGCTCTCGCCGACGTTGAGGACATACAGAATCGGCTTCTCGCTCAGAAACATAAAACCACGCAGCCGTTTCTTGTCTTCGGGGGTCATTTCCATTTCGCGGAGCGGCCGTTCGGTTCCCAAATGAGTATTGGCCCGTTTCAGCAGATCAAATTCTTTTTCCAGCTCGGGCGTGCGCATCTTCTTCAGGTCTTTTTCCAGGCGCTCCAGCCGTTTCTCGATCTGTCCCAGGTCGCTGACCATCAAATCAAAATCGACGTTCTTGATGTCGCGCAGCGGATCGACCGGCCCGACATGCGGGATGGAAGGATCTTCAAAGGCGCGAACCACATGCGCCAGGGCGTCTACGTTGCGCAAGTGCCCGACGTAGGCGCTCTCTTTGAGGGCTTCCTGGCCAATGGCGCCCACATCCACGTATTCAACCGACGCGTGAGTGAGCTTCTTTGGGTTGTAGAGAGCCGCCAGGCGGTCGAGACGATCGTCCGGGACTTTGGCTACGCCGATGTGGGCCTCGCGCGGGTTGGCGTAAGCCTGGTCGGAAAGATGCGCCTTGGTGAGAATACGAAATAGAGAGGTTTTGCCTACCTGAGGCAGGCCGATAATGCCAGTTTTCATAGGACGGAGAAAGAGACAGGAAGATGATAACAGTCAGATCAGGTTAACGACCGCGCCGTCAGGTAGGCCACCACCAGGCCGAGCAGTATCACTCCGCTCTCGATTCGCGTAGACCACTGGTGCAAGCCGTCGAATTGCACCCGGGCAGGAAGATCGGCGGGCGCGGCATCGATCTCTCCCATCGAGGCCCTGAGCGCATCCATTCGAGGAATAATCCCGAACTGCGAAATCAGCGTAAGCAGCAGCATCAGGCAGATGAGAACATTCCGCGGGGCAAAGGCGTGCGCTTCCCCGCTGCTCAGCCGGCTGAGTAGAAGCGAGCTGGTCAGAAAGACTGCGGCGGAGACGATGCCCATCCAGTGCAGAATCCCCAGCGACCGTCCAACCATCGACCCGGCCAGATGCCGGGTGGGCAACACCGCGAAAGCGGTCTGCGCCACCACGGGGAAAAATATCAACCCGCCCAGCCAGACAATCAGAGAGAGCAGCAGGAGGAACCGTAGAAAAGACATGACAGCTTATTATGCAGGGCGTGACAGTACCAAAGCCAGCACCCCTGAGAACCGAGAACAGGAAACTAAAAACTGGTTTTGATTTAACCAGGTTTTGAGTGAACCAGGTTTTGAGTGAACCAGGTTTTGAGTGAACCAGGCTTTGTGCGAAAGGTTTTGAGTGAGCCAGGTTTCCCTAGCAGGATTGCCCCAGCCTAAACCGGCACGCGCACGCTTTCCACGATTTCCCGCATCAACTGCTCGGCCTGTTCGGATTTCTTCAGAGTAGAAGAGTAGCGCCCATTGACTGCGACCCGGTGGGCAAACACCGACACCACCAGCGGCTTGAAGTCTTCCGGCACGCAGAAGTTACGGCCGTCGAGAAAGGCCATGGCCTGTCCCGCGCGGTAGAGCATTTGAGAGCCACGCGGCGAGACGCCCAGGGAAAACTGCTCGGACTCGCGGGTGGCACGGACAATCGCCAGCACGTATCCGACCAGCGACTCCTCCACTCTCACCTGGGTAACCGCCTGCTGCATTTCGAGCACATCGGCGCCCGTCAGCACCGGCTCCACGAGTTCGAGTTGAGCGGTCCCCGCCTCCGAGCGCAGAATTTCACGCTCCGAATCGCCGTCGGGATATCCCATCCGCACCCGCATGAGGAAGCGATCCAGCTGCGACTCGGGCAGGGGATAGGTACCGTGGTGCTCGATCGGGTTTTGCGTCGCAATCACCAGGAAGGGCTGCGGCAGAGAGTAGGAATGCGAATCCACCGTGACCTGGCCTTCGTTCATGGCCTCGAGCAGCGCCGATTGGGTCTTGGGAGTGGTTCGGTTGATTTCGTCGGCCAACAGCACATTGGTGAAAATCGGCCCGCGCTTGAACTCAAACTTCTGCTCGATGGCGGAATAAATTGAGATGCCAAGAACATCGGCCGGCAGCATGTCACTGGTAAACTGCACCCGCTGAAAACCGCAATCGATGGCCCGCGCCAGGGCCTGACCCAAGGTCGTCTTGCCCACCCCGGGGACCCCTTCGATCAGCAGATGCCCACGCGCCAGCACCGAGACCAGCGCCAGGTGGATCACATCATCCTTGCCCCGAATAACTTTGCGCAGAGCATTTTCCAGCTGGGTGGCGCGATGGGATACAGCAATGGCAGTTTCAGGCGACATCGACAAATTTTACTATGTGCGGGCGGGGATTCAGGTGGGCGGGAGAAGTTACGAACGTCACAACCGGGCGTCGGGCGTCAGACCTCGGAGAACCGGGAGGCCGAGGTCCGACGCCTGAGGTCCGACGCCCGCCTTACCGCGTAAACTCCGCCGGCCTTCCCGTTAGGCGCTCGATGCGCTTGGCGATCGGGGGGTGGGTTGAGAACAGGTTGCCGAAATTCATTCCCAGCAGCGGTTGAATAATGAACAAGTGCGCCGTCGACGGCGTCCCCATCATGGGAACGCGACGCGAATAGGCGTCGAGCTTGGCCAATGCGCTGGCCAGAGCGTAGGGATTCCCGGTAAAGTGCGCGCCGGTTTCGTCGGCGGCGTATTCGCGCGAACGCGATACCGCCATCTGGATGAGCATGGCCGCGATCGGAGCCAGGATCAGCATGAGCAGACCGCCCATGGCCCCGCCGCGACGATCGTCGCGATCGCCCAGTCCGCCGAAGTAGGCGCCGTAGCGCAACCACGTAATCGCGCCGGCGATGGTGGCAGCAACTGAACTGATCAGGATGTCGCGATTGTTTACGTGCCCCAGTTCGTGGGCCAGCACGCCTTCGAGTTCTTCGTCATTCAGCAGGTTCAGAATGCCTTCGGTCACCGCGACCGAAGCGTGCTTGGGATTGCGTCCGGTGGCGAAGGCGTTCGGCGAGTCGGTGGGAATAACATAAATCTTCGGCATGGGCAGGCCGATTTTCTGGGTCAGCCGCTCGACTACGCTGTAAACCCGAGGCAACTGCTCGCGCGTGACCGCCTGCGCATGGTAAGTCCGGAGCGCGATCTTGTCGGAAAAGAAGTAAGCGACGAAGTTCGTGACCACGGCAATGCCCAATGCCAGCAGCATCCCATTCGGCCCGCCAAAAGCTCGGCCCACAGCCATCAGCAGCAGCGTAAGCGCGGTAAGCAGAAACGCGGTTTTAAACGTATTTCCCATAACTTTGTGCTCAGTTTGATTAGATGGTTTGGCAGGGAAATAGATGCACGGGGTCACCCCAGACCGTGTGGGGACGGGCGCCTTCGCCCGTCCTAGTCGAGCGCAGCTCGACAGATTTTTAAGCAGAGCTATCGCGGAGCTTTGCTCCGCCGGACGGGCGAGGGCGCCCGTCCCCACACAGTTCGTGGAGCTCAGCGCGGCAATGGGTCGGGCATGGCAGCCAGCGCGTAGCCCATCACTGCCATGGCGGTGGCGTTCTCCCGCAGTTCCTGCGGGACAATCTTGTCCAGCGTGTCGGCCGCGGTGTGATGGTAGTTGAAGTAAGTGCGGCCGTCCTGCAACAGGCCTAAAGCCGGCACTCCCTGCTTGGCCAGGGGATCGATGTCGGCCTCCGGACTATCGGCGCTGAGCAGGATGAGGTTCGCCCCCGAGGGCCTCAGCACATCCAACACCGGTTGCAGCCGCACCGAGGCCTCCGCCGTGATTTTGGCGCGGAAGCCGAGAGGATGCGACGCTCCCAGATCGCTTTCCATCGCCGCCACGTGCTGGCCCATTTCCGCGGCATGCGCTTTGGCATATTCCAGATGACCGCGTCCCAGGTTCTCTTCGTCGATCCACGCGATCACTCGCAAAGTCCTTTTCGGACGCAGGTGCAACTGCTGCATCAATTGCGCAGTTTCCATGGCGACCGCCACTCCGGCTGCGTCATCGATGGCGCCCGTCCCCAGGTCCCAGGAATCGAGATGGCCGGAAACGATCACCACCTGCTCGGGATGTTCAGATCCCTTCAGATCTCCAATCACGTTGAACGTGGTCACTTCTTCCGCGGTCTGGGATGTCAGAATGACGTGCATTCGTACCCGGCCCTGAGACGCGAGATGAGCGATCAGATCGGCGTCTTCAGCGGTCACGGCTCCCGCAGGAATATCGGAAGCCGCACTTCCCCCGGTATGCGGCAGGCGATATTCAGCCCCGCCCACTGACCTGACCAACCCAGCCACGGCGCCCAGTTCGGCTGCCCTTTTTGCACCCAGCGCTCGATAAACGACCGCTTCCTCGTAGGCCTCTCCGGCGTAGCCATTGGCCGCCTTCTGTTTATCGAAGGCCACATTGAACAGGACGATCTTCCCGGCCACGTTCTGCCGCCCCAGGCGGTCGAGCTCGGCGAGACTCGTAGCCACTACCACGTCCGCCGTGATGCCCTCAGGCGGCGTGGGATGATTTCCGCCCAGCGCGGTCAGCACAATTTTCTGCGTGCTCCCCGGAGCCTGTCCCGGATACTCAACCAGCTCGGCCGATTCCGCGCCGCGTATCCAATGACGGGCCTGCACCGGCTCCAGGCGAACGTCCAAGCCAAGCTTGCGCATCTCTCCGGCAACATATTCGATGGCAGCCTGTGCCTGCGGAGAACCTACCGGGCGCGGCCCGATATTTTCCGTAAGGTGCGCAACTTGCTGGTAGGCGTAGTCGTCGGTCAAAGCAGCGTCGCGAATCGCGGTGAGCTCCTGCAGCAATGGAGCCGGCAAGGGCGGTGCGGCCGGAGCCTCCAGGCGCTCGTAGCCCGCATCGGCGCGTGGCCTGGATTGCTGCGCCAGCACAGAAGGGGGGATCAGCATGGACAGCAGCAGCAGGCGGCTCACACTACGTGGGTCGATCAAGAATCACCTCAGCACGAGATTCAGAACAGGTTTTGCACTGCACGAGCGTGGGCGCTCGCGCCCACATTGAGCTTACTCGGTCCCGGCAGGTGGCGGATATTCCGGCAGTTTCTGCTTTGGCACATCGCCGCGTTTCACTTCCAGTTCATCGAATAGCAACGCCGGGCTCACCACACTTTGCGGAACCGGATCGAGCCGGTCATCCGAGTCGAATTCAGTGCCCGCGGCCACGATGTCATTGCGCAACGCCCGCGTGTCCAGGTCGCCAAAGACCGCGCCGCGCACCAGTTCCTCGTGCCCATCCTGGGTGGAGACGCGGTAGAGCAGTCGCGGGGTCAGGCGCGGGCCCAGGGTCGCGACGAAATATCCATAGGGCAGCTTGCGCTGCTTGCAGGCG
This sequence comes from Terriglobia bacterium, assembly GCA_963734455.1. GTDB lineage: Bacteria > Acidobacteriota > Terriglobia > Terriglobales > Acidobacteriaceae > JAIQFF01. The sequence goes on along the minus strand of CAVTHC010000011.1, from coordinate 84,920 downwards.
TCAATCAATTTCTTCTTCAGTTCATCGCGGCTGAGAGGGTCGGAGGATTGGACGATCAGGTTTCCCAGGCTCGACGTGGGCGGTCCGGTCACCGATGCCCGGCCGTGGCCGTTGGAACTGGGAAAATCGCGGATGGGTTCGCGGCTCATCAGATAACTGACCAGCTGTCCCTTATCGATCAGCGGGACCCGGCTGGCCTTCACGCCTTCGTCGTCCACTTCATAGTTGCCCAGCAGGGCGTGGCCTTCGAAAGTCGTGAGGGTAGGATCGTCCACCACAGAGAGAAAATCAGGCAGGACCCGGCTCTTGTAGTTGTTGGCCCAATCTCCGGTAGTGCGGGCATTCTGGCCCAGCGCCGGCCGGTTGCCCAGCAGGTTCGGTCCCACCAGTTCAGAGATCACGCCGGCGGCCGCGTCGGCGGAGAGCAGCACCGGGCCGCGATACTCCTCTTCGCTGACCGGCGCGTCGCGCAATTGCTTAAGACTGGTCAACAACTCGCGGGTGCGTGACAACACTTCGGCCTTGGCCGGCAGGTCCTTCATCTGGCGGACCTGGTAGCCGTGCGAGCGGTCCAGACGCATTCCATCGGCCGCCTGGGTGTAGGCTCCGACAAACACCTGATAAAAGCTGTCGGCGTTGCGGATCACCGCCCCTTCCGAGCTGACGAAATACCGGTTGGTGACCGTGAAGCGGAGCGAAGCGCTCAGCGACTGCACTTGCGGATCGCTCTTGTACAGCCCGGACGCCTCCTCCAGCGTAGCCAGCCAGGGCTCGGGAGAAAAATCCAGCCGGGCCAACGGCGCAACCAACTGGACGGGAGCCGCGTGGGCAAAGTCGTCCACCTGCTGGTCGACGGAGTATTTTTTGAGTTCCGACTGCTTGGCGGTGAGGGCCTCGGAGGCCGCCTTGTACGCCCGGTCGGTGCCCAGCCACAGTTGGTGCCGTATCCCGGTTTCGTCGTCGTCGAGCGGCCCCACATCGACCACGCCTTCTCCCTGACCGTAATAGCTGTCCTGTTTATAGTCGCCCACCCGCACCACGATGCGCAGCATGCGCACCTGCGTTCGCAACGAGGTGCGCAGCGCGCCGAACGCCGCTTCCGCCACGTACTGATCGACATCGGTCAAGCGGTAGTCCACGTAATAGGGCGCCTGCACGTCCGCCAGTTTGAGCTGGCTTTTCGAGCGCTGCATCTCCGCCAGCATGGCGCGCAGCACGGGATCGTTCGGCTCGTGGAGGCCGGGCGTCTCCGCCCGGCCAGACGGGCGAGACGCCCGTCCTCCATCGGATCCGTCAGGAGGCGGGGTCTGCGCTCCGGCTGCACTTGCGATCACGAGCAGCCCGGCAGCGAGAATCGCCAGTCGATAATCGCGGACGATCATTGCTGCCCTCCGGTGGTCCGAAGTCCAATGCCCGCAATCTGTGGTCGGAGGTCCGAAGTCTGAGGTCCGCCGTCCGCACTTTTCTCCCACACCGGCGGCGGCAGAATCGGCGGCCGCACGTGTGAATGCGCCCGCTTCTGCACTTCCATTTCGGAGAAAAGCATCGCCGGAGCGGCCGCTGAAACCGGCACGCTGCCGGACTCTGCTCCGCAGATGCCGTTGAACACTTCCGTCTTCTCTCCCGTGATCTCGATGCGGTTGAGCGCGGCCAGCGGCGTCCCCACAATGTCCACGCCCCGCACCAGTTCATCGGGACGGCCGTCGGGATAGACCTTCCACACCAGCACCGGCAAAATCTGGAACGACTGCGGCAGCGAGCGCGTGGTCAGGGTGAAACCGCCTTCGATGTCTTCGAAGTACAGGCCGTAAGGTTTGCCCTGCTTCTTGATTTCGTCAATCAGCTTCTGCCGCATCTCGGAGTCTTTCGCGGTATGGGTCGAGCTGACGATCAGATTGCCCTGCCGTCCCGTCGCCATCAGTCCGGCTTGCGCTCGCCCGTGACCGTTCGATTGGGAAAAGCCCTTGACCGGCATGCGCGACATCAGAAAATTTCTGAGGATGCCGTCTTTGATCACTTCCACCCGCTGCGCCGGCACACCCTCGTCGTCATACTGGTACCAGCCGCCCAGGTCCATGCCATTCAGGCGGCGCTGGGTGGGATCGTCAATCACGCTGAGAAACTCGGGCAGCACCTGCTGGTTGATCTTCTTGGTGAAGGTCTGGCCTTCCTGATCGCCGCGCTGACGGTGACCTTCCAGGCGATGGCCGAGCACTTCGTGAAAGAAAACCGCGGCCGCTCGTCCCGAAAGCAGCGCGGGCCCATCAAAAGGCTCGGCCGTGGGCGCGCTGCGCAGCGCCTTCAGGTCGGAAGCCATCTTGTCGATCCGGGCGGAAATTTCAGCTTCACCCGGGAGACCATCGGGCGTGTCGGCCTGAAAGGTCTCGACCCGCAGCAATTCCATGCCGTCGTCGGCGCGAGTCTCGGCCTCGATCATCAGGCGGATGATTGACCCCGGTGTCACCAGTTGCGCGCCGGCGCTGGAAACGAAACGCACCTGCGTCTTCTCCCCGATCACCATCACCGCCGAGGAATAAATCTCGGGATACTTGCGGAAATCGCTGGAGTAGCGCCGCACCTTGTCTTCCCAATCCTTGCGGTCGAGGTGGAACGCCGGCATGGCGTAGTCCAGATGCACCTGGGGCTTGGCCTCGGCGAAATCAGCCGAAGTGTCTTCCTCCTGGGTGCGGACGGCGGCCGCGGTCTTGACGTTCAGGTAAGTCTGCGCCGCCTGGCGGTACTCCTGGTAAGTGAGTTGCCATAAAACCCGCGCCGCCGCGTCGGGATCGTCTTGCAGCGGAATCAGCCCCGAACTCATTCCGGAAGGCCGGCTCTCCTGATGCGTGTTGTCGAGTTCGGCGTTCCCGACTCGCATGGTGACTTCGCCGGTGCGACGGTGAAACTGGGTGGAGTTCAGCAGACTGCCCAACCCGCCGACCACCACCGTGCCTTCCTCGTCATACACCGAGTAGCTGGTGAAGTAGGGCGCGGGATCGAGCTGCCCCAGTTTGGTTTGGGCACGCTGCAATTCCCGCTGCATGGTGGAAAGCAGGACATCGGCGGAAGGGCGCGCGGCGGCGCGGTCTGTGCCCCGAACCATGGAGGGCGAGCAGAGCGGCAACAGCAGGCCCAGGGCCAGGCCGCGAAGCAGAGTCTTCATAAGAAAGGTAGACAAGTTTATCCAACCCGGAGTTGCCCGGTAATAACTAGATGGGACCGGACGTCACACGTCAGACGTCAGACCTCGGCCCTCGGCCCTCGAACTCCGAATGTTGATGGAGGACGGGCGTCCCGCCCGTTGCACCACGATCTCAAACCAAAAAAAATGGCCCCATTGCTGGGGCCACTAGTAAAAGAGGCAAGGTGGAAGGGTTGAAGTCAGGAATGGCGATGCGGTGAGCCGATCCGGCGGCCAGAACGGCAACAAGAGAGATTTCGAACAAAACAGAGAGCGAAGGTCATTGCTTATCAGCGGCCTCTTTTGGTTGCCTGATCGAGTGCATTTGCGCAACCAAAGCCGCCGGGATCAGGCAGACGAGTGCCGGCCCATCTGCAAACAGCTACAAGATATGCACTTAGCTAAAACTCGTTGAGTCCTGAAAGAGGAAATCACAGGCCGGCGGAACAACGTTGAAATGCAGAATCCTGCACTTTCGCTGCATACTTCAGCCCTCAGACCAGGAACGTGGAGGACGGGCGTCCTCGCCCGTCAGGCGATGGTCCGTGCGCGACGGGCGGGACGCCCGTCCTCCATTGAAGTCAGACTTCGTACCTCAGACCTTAGCCGTGGAGGCCGAGGTCCGAAGTCCGATGTCCGAGGTCCGGTCTAGGAGTTCCCTGCGACCATCCGTAGCTTGCCGGGCAGGAAGTGATACGGCGGCCAGGGACCGCTGATCGCCAGTTCGCAGTTCTTCAACTGCTTGGCGGCGCTATTGTAGCGGTTCTGATATTTTTCAATGGATTTGGAATCAATCAGGTGGGCAATATCGATCAACATTCCGTCTGAATCCACTCGCTTACAGCTAATCTCTTCTTCCAGTGGATTGAACAACTTATGGACTTGCACCGAGAGCGCCCGGGCCTTGGTGCGGCGTTCGCGGTCCTGGGAAGCTTTCTCCCGCAACTTGATCAGATAATCGCCGCCCACGGTATCAGGCAGAACGATCTCGGCCATGGCTTCGCGCAGCGAGCCATCCTTGACTCTTAGCTTCAGGTGCATCTCGGCCTTGCCGCGCAACCGGGCGACGCTCTGGCCGAAAGTACGGCGATTGGACCTTACGGCATGCCGCAAGGCATCGTCGGTGTCGAAAATCGTCCCGAAGCGAAACGGCAAAACCGTTCCACTGCGAAAACACATGCTCACGACGCGTGCATGTTCAAGGACGTTTTTCTCCCCAAACTGCACGTTATCGCGCTCGTACTCGCTGACCACGATGTTGAATTCTCCGCTGGGATAAGCCAGGACAGCTGCGCCGTTCACTCCTTGAACCCCTTCCAGCAGGGAAGGACGGCGAGAACGGGTTCCATTCGCTAGGGTCTGTTGCTCAGTGATGCAATACGCGTACCACGCCATAAGGTCTCTCCGAACCTGTTGCGAGGCGAGTTAGGGTCACCCCACGCATACTATTGGGCCACGTTTTGAACCGTTTGGAAGAAAGGGCGTACAGCGACGAGTTAAACGCTTTTACTGCTGCGTTCAATGTGCATCTTACCTTGGTGCGACGTAAAAATGCAACCTTTTCGTTGCACAAAGCATCCGCGGCCAGATCCACAGGCCACGTAGGGATAGCTGTCCTCAGCTGTCCAGTCGACAGCAGCTCGACCCGGCTTTCCGCCAGAAACAAGAACTGCGGAGCGGCGCTCCGCCGGACCGCCGCGGGCGGCTATCCCCACGTGGTCTGTGCCCATAAAATCATGAGCGGAAAAGGCTTTCGTTCCTACTCGCATTCCGGTTGGCGATGTTAGTCTTGCACCATGCCTGAGCCTCCTCGAGCCGCGCGATCTTCAGTCGTGGCCGCCCTCGTCATCGGATTGCTGCTCGGGGCGCTGCTGCTGGCTTCGATCGGATTTCTGCTGCTCTCGCGGAATTCCGGCCCGGCATTGTTGAGCCGCATGTGGTCGGCGGTGACCGGCCGCACCCTCAGCATCGATGTAAGCCAGCCTACGGTGGTGGATCGCATCCAGCGGCTGGAACGCCTGGAGACGGTGGTTTACACCATGGACAAGATCGTCAGCGGCGCCAAGGAAAATCCCATCTTCCCGGATTTTCTGGCCGGAGATCGCCTGCTGCTGCTGGTCCACGGAGAAGTGGTCGCCGGCATTGATTTCTCCAGCCTGAAACCGGGCGACGTCAAGGTGGAAGGCCGGCAGATTCATTTGCACCTTCCCGCGGCCCAGGTATTCAGCACCCGGCTGGACAGCGCGAAGACGCGCGTGTACTCCCGCCAGACCGGCCTGCTGGTGCCCACCGACCCCAATCTCGAGTCGCAAGTGCGCCAGGAAGCTGAACGCCAGCTGCAGGAGGCGGCGCTGGCCGACGGCATCTTGCGCACCGCCCAGCAGAATGCGAGTTCAACCATCACCAGCCTGCTGCAAGGCTTGGGATTCGAGAAGATTGATTTCGACTAGGGAAAGAGCCAGCGGAGGAACGGGCGGGACGCCCGTTCTCCAACATCAGACCCAAGAGGAAACATGAAGAACGACCACAACAGTTCCCTGCGCCGGCATGTGCTTGAATTGCTGAAGGGCAGAAGCGCCCACGCCCGGTTTGAAGAAGCAATCGCAGGCATCCCGGCGAACTTGCGCGGACGAAAACCCGCCGGCCTGCCGCACTCTCCCTGGATGCTGCTGGAGCACATGCGCATCGCGCAACACGACATCCTCGAATTCAGCCGGAACCGGAAGCATGTTTCGCCCGATTGGCCCAAGGGCTACTGGCCGGACAGCGACGGTCCTCCCAACTCGACCGCCTGGAATACCAGCATCAGGAAATTTCGCCTGGATTTAAAAACGATGCAGGGGTTGGTGGCCAATCCGAAAATCGATCTGCACGCCCGCATTCCCTGGGGCGACGGTCAGACCATCCTGCGCGAAGCTTTGCTGGTGGCCGACCACAATGCCTATCACCTCGGCCAACTGGTGGACCTCCGCCGTTTGGTGCAAGCCTGGCCGGAGAAGTAGCCGCAGCAAAGTAGCGCCGTTACTCACGCACAGTCTCTCGATCGAGGATCTCGCTTCAGCTCCATGTCCCGCGGCCGTTTGCGGAAAACCGCCCGGACTCCATCGCGCCAGCGCTCATCAATGCCCACCACCACCCAATCGACTTCCGGCGAAATGTAGCGCAGCAAGGTATCGGTGGCAGGATGAACATGCAGCGCGGGAGCCACCAGAAACAGCAAAGGCCGTTCCCGCGACAATTCCCGCCGGGGAAAATATCCGAAGCGCTGAAACTCTCCCCGGGCATGGTGCCAGACCACCCGCGACCAGTAATCCAGGCCCTGCAGAGGCAGGTGGATATCCTCGTCGGCCTTCAGCTCCACCACAGCCAGCCTGCCCTCGCGCGTGGCCGTCAGGACATCAATCATGGCGCGGTCCGAGGCGGAGAATGCCGGCACCTGGGAATAAAGCTCCGCAGCGTCGAGCCGCTCGTCCACTTGGCTTACGTCCTGCACCACCAGCGATTCCAGCCAGCGCTCGGGATGCAGCCGCCAGAGAGCGTGATCTCGCGGCCCTTCGGCATGACGCACTTCGCCCACGCTGTGCACCAGGCGGCGGAAGACGGCCGCGTTCTGTTCGCTCAACACGCGTTCATCCGCACCCACTCCAAACACGATCTCAGGGGTGCTGCGGAGCGAGCCGAGATGGTGGGCCATGCGGGCCTTGGCAAATTCCAGTCCACGGCAGCGAAAGGCGATCTCAGCCGCCGAAATCACCGCCATTTCGGCTTCCGGCATCAGCTCCCGAACCCGTCCAATCGCTTCGGCGAAGCGCTCCGCGGCTTCGACTTCGTCGGTCCAGTGGACCAGCCGCGTCCTTACGTTGCCGCCATCTGACACCTCGATTTCCTTGAGATTCTGTTCGCGATCTTCCAATTCATAGAGCTGCCATTTGGAGGCGCCAGGGTGTAAATGCGCCATGCGTTCGCGGGTCAGCGCGGACGTGCCCGCGGGCAGGAACAGTTTCAGGCCTTCGACGACCCCTTTGCCGGCCTGTGCCAGGCGGCAGGCGTCCAGCCACAGGATGCCGAAGGTCAGGGCAGCGTCAATCGAGGCCTGGGTCTCCTGTGGATTCACGCCCAGCACCGCAAAGCCGGATTGCCCCCGGCGCAGGAGTCCACGGGCGTAAACCGGACCAAACGATCGCTCCAGGTCCGCGGACGTAGTGAGCCGTGACGCAACCCAGGCCGGAAAGCGCCGTTCCAGAGTGCGCTGCAGGCTGTGCTGGTAGGCCAGGCGAGCCGCCCGTTTCGCCGTCGGCGTGCGGCGATCGCGCTGCCGGCAGATTTCCAGTTTGCCGGGACGGGTTTGCCCCAACCGCTGCACCGCCAGCCGCAGCACTTCATGCTTGATTTCGACGTCGAGAACTCGCCGAACCAGGTTTCGCTCCGCCGACCAGAGGTGAAGCAAACACTTGTTGTGCTCGCCCGAAATGGAATACTTGGCCTGCGCCAGATCAAACACGGCGGCGCCGTCATCGAGCACGACGGCGTCCCGCGCTCCGGCAAGAAAGTCTTCCACGGTGCGAGCCAGGGCCTCGGGAGTCATGGTTAGGATATTTTCATTTTTCGTGACACCGTGTCTGTGACGGATGACCATTACCACCGTCCACGGAAGGGCGTGTGGGTCGGACACTCCTGTCCGACGCCGTTGACTTTGGCTTGCCAAGTCCCACCCGGTCCAAGCAGAACATTCCAGCAAGACCCCAAGTCAAGCGCGTCGAACAGGAGTGTCCGACCCACACTTAACCCCTGTGGGATAATGAAGCAAGCCCCGGGGAGTCTTTCCCCGTTCAAGGACATCTAACGACTGTGGACAAAAATCGCTTCTTTTTTCAGCATTACGGCCTGACGGAACATGATCTCGAGCGCTACCTGGCAGCGGCCCTCTCGGCCGGCGGCGAGTACGCCGATCTTTATTTCGAGTACCTCTCGTCCACCTCGCTGATGGTGGACGAGTCCATGGTGAAATCCGCCTCCCAGGGGATCTCTGCCGGATGCGGGGTTCGTGTAGTGGTGGGCGAGCGCACCGGCTACGCTTACACTGACGATCTTTCGTCGGAGCGTATTTTGCACGCCGCCCGCACCGCGGCCCTGATCGCCAGCGGCCCCTCGAAGACCCCAGTCGTGGGATTCCAGGAGAAACCGGCTCGCAGTCTTTACCCGGTCACTCTGCCCTCGGTGGACGCTGAAATCACTGCCAAGGTCGAACTGGTCATGCGCGCCGACGCTTCGGCCCGCGCCTATGATCCGCGCATCAAGGAAGTACGCGCCAGTTATTCGGACGAGCTGCGCAACATCCTGGTGGTAGGTTCCGACGGCACGTTCGCGGAAGATTCCCAGCCTCTCGCCCGCATGAACGTCTCCTGCATCGCCAAGACGGAAGGCAACTCCGCTCGCGGCAGCTCGGGCGGCGGCGGACGGGTTGCCCTCGACTTCTTCTTCGGGGAAAAGACTCCCGAATATTTCGCCCGGGAAGCGGCGCGGCAGTCGATTCTGCAACTCGACGCTCGCGAAGCCCCAGCCGGCGAAATGGAAGTCGTTCTCGGCCCGGGGTGGCCCGGCGTGCTTTTGCACGAAGCCGTCGGCCACGGGCTCGAAGCCGACTTCAATCGCAAGCAGACTTCTGCATTTGCCGGGCTCATCGGCAAGCGTGTCGCCAGCGAAAAATGCACGGTGGTCGATAACGGCACCATGCCCTGGCGCCGCGGCTCGCTCAACGTCGACGACGAAGGCCAGCCCACCCAGAACACCGTCCTCATCGAAAAAGGAATATTGAAGGGATACCTGAGCGACAAACTTTCATCCCGGCTGATGGGCATGGCCGACACCGGCAACGGCCGTCGCGAAAGCTACGAACACATTCCCATGCCGCGCATGACCAATACCTACATGCTGGCCGGGCAGGACGATCCCGAAGACATCATCCGCTCCGTCAAGCATGGCGTGTACGCGGTAAACTTCGGCGGCGGACAAGTGGACATCACCAGCGGAAAGTTTGTTTTCTCCGCATCCGAGGCCTATCTGATCGAGGACGGCCATGTCACCGCCCCCATCAAAGGTGCGACGCTGATCGGCAACGGCCCCGACGTCCTCACTCGCGTCTCCATGGTCGGCAACGATCTGAAACTCGATGAAGGGGTCGGCACCTGCGGCAAAGACGGACAAGCGGTTCCCGTCGGAGTCGGCATCCCCACGCTGAAAGTTGACCGCCTGACCGTCGGCGGAACGGCAAAGAAAGATCCCGGCGGCTTCATGCAGTAGAACACATTCACCACGGAGACACGGAGTCACAGAGAAAAACGAGAGAAGAAGAATTACTCTGCGACTCCGTGTCTCCGTGGTTGACGTATTTTCTATGACTCAAACTCAACTGGAAACTGACAACCAGAAACTGAAAACTGATCTTCGTGATCTGGCGCAGGACATCGTCCGCCGCGCCATGTCCGGAGGCGCCACCGCCGCCGAATGTGTAGTCCGCGAAGGCGATGAATTTTCTACGCTCGTCCGTCTCGGCCAGGTCGAAACTCTGAAGGAGGCCGGCTCGCGATCCATCGGCGTGCGGGTCTTCCACGGCCAGCGTTCCGCCAGCACCTATTCCAGCGACTTCTCGCGTGAAGCCCTCGACCGCATGCTGAAGTCGGCGCTGGAGCTGGCGAAAATCACTTCTGAGGATCCCTTCAGCGGCATTCCGGAGGCCGCGCAACTGGGCTCGCTCGCCGGCGATCTCGATCTTTATTCTCCCGACGTCTACTCGCTGCCGGGCCCGGAGCGCATCGACTACGCCCGCCGCGCCGAGAAAGCCGCGCTCGACTACGACCCGCGTATCAAGAATTCTGAAGGCGGATCGTTCGACGCCGCCACCGGCCACAAGGTGCTGGCCAACTCTCACGGATTTGTGGGCGAGTACCGCAGGTCGTACTGTTCGGTTGCCGCCGTGCCCATCGCGCAATCGGAAAACGGCGCCATGCAGCGCGACTACTGGTTCTCGGTGGCGCGCAATCTGGGTCGCCTCGACTCGCCCGAAGACGTCGGACGGATCGCGGCCCAGCGCACATTAAGGCGCCTGGGCGGGCGCAAGGTAAAGACCGCGCAGGTTCCGGTCGTGCTCGATCCCATGGTGGCCACGTCCATCCTGGGACACATTTTTGAAGGCATTAACGGCGACTCGGTGTATCGCGGCGCGTCATTCCTGGCCGGCAAGCTGGGCCAGAAGATCGCCGGCGACCAGGTCACCGTGATCGACGACGGAACCATGATCGGAGGCTTCGGCACCTCGCCCTTCGATGGCGAAGGCATCCCGACCCGGCGCACGGTGGTCATCGAAAAAGGCGTGCTGAAGTCATATCTCCTCAACACCTACACCGCGAAGAAACTCGGCCTGCAGACCACCGGCAACGCCTCTCGCGGACTCGCGGGTACTCCGGGAATCGGGCCGGGAAATTATTTTCTGCAACCCGGAAGGAAAACTGCGCAGGAACTGATTGCCGGCATCCCCGAAGGGTTGTATGTCACAGAATTTCTCGGCCACGGCGCCAATCTGGTGACTGGCGACTATTCCCGCGGCGCTTCTGGGCTATGGATTTCGGGTGGCGAGCTGGCGTATCCGGTCGAAGAGATCACGGTGGCGGGAAATCTCAAAGAGATGTTCTTCAACATTTCCGACATCGCCAGCGATCTAGAATTTCGCGGAGCCATGGCCAGTCCCACCATTCGCATCGACGGCCTGATTGTCGGGGGCGAGTAGGGACGACAATTTGTAATGCGTCATCCTGAACCCCGGCTTTAGCCGGGTGAAGGATCTGGCGCGAGGCGAATGTGCCGTTGGGCGAGCGCCCAGAGGCTGCGCGCAAGATCCTTCAGGACTGAAGTCCTTCAGGATGACGCCAGTCACTCTAAAGTCCTCGTTGTTCCTCAGAGTACAATCTCCCCATGGGAAGCCTGCTCCAGCCCTCGCCGGTCACGCCGGCGGACGAACGCAACTCCAGCTGGCTTCCGATTGTGTTCGGCGTCGCGCTGGTGGTCATCGTGGTGGTGATTGCTTCCCTGCTGTTGCGCACCGATTCAAAAATTGCGAATCCTCCCCATCCCTACGCCGCCAACATAAAATTTTCTGATATGAAAATGAGCGCGGCGGAAAATTTTGTGGGGTCAACCGTCACCTACCTTGACGGCACAGTCACCAACGCCGGAGACAAGACCGTCAGCCGGGCCATGGTGAACGTCACCTTCAAGGATTCACTCGGCCAGGTTGTCCAGGCCGAAGACGTCGCCCTGCGCATTCTCCAGACCAGCGGACCGTACCCGGAAGCCGTCGACCTCGCCGTCGCGCCCCTGGCCCCATCCCAGAGCAAGCCGTTTCGCCTCACCTTCGAGCACGTTACCGCCGACTGGAACCACGAGTTTCCCGAGCTGCAGGTAACGGACGTCGCAGTGAAGTAATCTTCGGTTTTCGAATTTACGGATTTACGAATTGAAAAACCTCAGGATACCCACATCGCAAATCCTTCAATCCGTAAATTCGGCAATCCGTAAATTCTTAAATTCGGCAATTTCTTCTAAAATGTCTCCATGCCCGACGTCAAAAGCGTCCGCCTGACCGAGACCGTCAAAGCCGGCGGCTGTGCCTCCAAGCTGAGCCCCGCCATCCTCGACAAAGTCCTGGGAAAGCTGCCGCGCCAGCACGATCCCAACGTTCTGGTCGGCTTCGATCACGCCGACGACGCCGGCGTCTACAAAATTACACCTGACCTGGCGCTGGTGCAGACCGTCGACTTCTTCACGCCCATGGTCGACGATCCTTACACCTTCGGCCAGATCGCCGCCACCAACGCCTTGAGCGACGTTTACTCCATGGGAGGCCGTCCCATCACCGCGCTGGCTCATGTGTGTTTTCCGGCCAAGGGCGACCTTGAAGTTTTGGAACAAATTCTAGCCGGCGGGCTTTCGAAAATGATGGAAGCCGGCTGCACCGTGGTGGGCGGCCACAGCATTCGCGACGAAGAAACCAAGTTCGGATACTCCGTCACCGGCCTGATTCATCCAGCCCGCATATTTACTAACGGCGGCGCCCAACCCGGCGACCGGTTGCTGTTCACCAAGGCGCTGGGCACCGGTGTCATCTCGACCGCGATCAAGAACGGAACCGCAAAGCCATCCTGGATCGAGGCGGCCACCCGTTCAATGACCACCCTGAACAAGATCGCCAGTGAAATCATCACCGCATTCTGCGCATCCACAGACCGTGTGGGGACGGGTCTCCGACCCGTCCAGGCCGAGCAGAGCTCGGCAGGCCTTCCCGTCCACTCCCTGACCGACATCACCGGCTTCGGCCTGATCGGCCACGCCCGCGAGATGGCCCTGGCATCGAACGCTTCTCTACGCTTCCGCCTCCATCGAATCCCGGTACTCGAAGGCGCTGAGGATTGCATTCGCGCCGGCAGCATCCCCGGCGGATTGAAAAACAACCGCGATTTCGCCGAATGCGTGGTTGAGTATGAAGAAGGAATCGCGGATGAACTCAAGACCATCCTGTTCGATCCGCAGACCGCGGGCGGCCTGTTGATCGCAGTCGCACCCGAACGCTCCCAGGAACTCGTGGACAATCTGCGGGCCGGCGGAGTTCCGGCCGTCGAAATTGGCGAAGTCCTCGAACGGACCAAGCCCCTGATCCAGGTAACGGCCTGAGGGCCTTCCCCGTCATGCTTTATGGTTTGGCAGGATCGGTATGGGGAACTTTCGGCGTCAGCTTGCGGATGAGGAATTCCTGGATCAGATTGGCGCCGGCGGTCGCGCCAATCCCGATGGCCGCGCTTTCGAAGGTTAATCCGGCATCATCGCGAGATTTCGCCGGATAGTAGAGGTTTGAGAGCCCCCCGGCAGCGAGATTGCCGAGCACGCTCGAGTAATTGGGCTGCCACTTGCCATTGTCGCCTTTGCAAATCACCGCCCCGGCAATGGCATACAGAACCCGCGACCGCTTGCTGCCCGTGCCTTTATAGAAATACCGTGGATCCTGTTTCAGCAGCGAGGGCAGGATGGCGCTTCCGATGAACGTGCCGGAAACCAGGTCGGCATACGATGCGCCGTAGCGCTTGCCGTAGCCTGCAGCCCCCTGCCCGTATCCGCTGAAAGAATTTTGCGCCTGCTGGACGCCCGCAATGACCCCGACCAATGCGAAGGTGACTGGATCGATCGTGGTCTTCCAGGCCAGCGTGAACTTCTGCTTCGAGTTGAGAGGCGCCGCATGCGGGACGTAGGTGACATAGAAATTGGGCACGAAGCCGAGCACCCGCTGTTTTTCTTCGTCCCGTACCTGCTCCTGCGCCACTTCCACCGTGGAGAGCCCCACCTGCACTTCGGTCAGCGCGGTCGCAACCGTCAACCCGACCGGCGGGACGATGTAGGTCTCCCCCGGATGCAAAATTCCAGATGCTGCCTGCGGCGCGAACCCCGGGGACGTGATGGTGAGCTGGAAAGGTCCAGGAGGTACGTTGGCGAAAGAGAATTGTCCATTGTCGCCGGACAATGCTTCCATACTTGCGGACTGGTTGGCAGGGGTAAGCCGCACCCGGCATCCGGCTACAACGGCTCCGGTGCGATCAATCACCGTCCCGCTGATGTTTCCCGGCAATCGCGGATCGGGCTGCTGCGACTGCGCCAGAGCCGGACCGATGCAAGGCAGGGCGAACAGGCCCAGCCAGACCATGATCGCAGGACCGAAAACCCGGTTCCGAACCTTTCGGCTCACAGATTTATTACAGGGGCCTTTTTTCAACCAAATCACGACAATCCCGGTCTGCCGTTGAATTGCGGCGTCTTCAACCCTTATTGATGCGGGTTCGGTCACTAAAGATTACTCCTGGCGAGCGCGTCTGGGCCACGGCCCTTTAGCCACCCCAGTCCACGTGGGGACGGCCGCCCCCGGCCGTCCAGGCCGGGCATAGCTCGGCTGGCTGTTCCCTGCGCTCCTCAACCGATGATTCCGGCCTCGGCCTCAACGGCCGCGCCCGCGAGCGGGGCGGCTCCGCCGCGCTCGGCTCGTTCCTGAAAGCTTCGCCCAACAGTGGTGCGCAAACCCAGAACGCGGTAGAGTATCGGTCGCGAGGATCGCTCACCCCTATGGCGAACGACCGGGAAAAAGAGGTTGCGGCGCGGGCCAGCCTGCAATTCGTGCGCGATGGCGATATCGTCGGCCTGGGAACGGGATCGACCGCCGTCTACGCGGTCCACTTTCTCGGCGAACGAGTGCGGGCCGGGCTGAAGATTCGCGGCATCCCCACGTCGGTTCACACCCAGGAACTGGCGGCCAGCCTGGGCATACCCCTCACCACGCTCGACGAGGTTCAGGATATCGACGTCACCATTGACGGCGCCGATGAGTGCGACCCTCAACTGCGATTGATCAAGGGCGGGGGCGGGGCGCTGCTGCGCGAAAAGATCGTAGCTTCAGCCACACGGAAATTCGTGATCATCGCCGATTCCTCCAAGCAGGTGGCGGTGCTGGGCAAATTTCCCGTCCCGGTTGAAGTGATCAAGTTTGCCGAGGCGCTGGTGGCAAAAAAGATTGCCGCCATGGGAGCCGAGGTCAAAGTCCGTGTAGATGCCTCCGGCCGCAAGTTCATCACCGACGAAGGCAATCACATTCTCGACTGTTATTTCGGACAGATTCCCGATCCGCCCGCGCTCGCCCGCAAGCTCGAAACCACGCCCGGAGTGGTCGAGCACGGCCTTTTTATCGGAATGGCTAGCATCGCCCTGATCGGAAAAGGCAATCAGGTTCTCGAGATACCGCGGCCGGAAAAGGGATAAAGAAACAAGATAGAAGCGAAAAGCCGGCGCTAGCCGGCAATTTCCCGCAGAGCGCTTAGAAATCTCTGCACTTCCTCGGCGGTGTTGTAATGCGCCAGGCCAATGCGCAGGAAGCCGCCATCCTTCTCGACGTCCAGCCGCTCGCTGAGATTCAGCGCGTAGTAGTTGCCGTCCCATGTAAAGAAACCACGCTCGCCTAATTTGGTGGCAAGTTCCAGTGGAGTTTGGCTCGCGATGCGCACCGCCACCGTGGGGCAGCGCCGGTCGAGTTTCGCGACATCGCGGATGCCGTAAAACTTCAGCCCGGGAATGGCCAGCAATCCGCCGATCAGGGTTTCCGCCAACCCATGTTCGTATTGCTGAATGGCGCCGTACGCCGCCAGCAGCGCGGCCCGGCGAGTTGAGGCTGCGGGGTCCGCCTGGCGTCCCAGATCGGCCAGGTAGTCCACGCACGCGGTGATTCCAGCAATGCATTCATGATTCAGCGTGCCCCATTCCCAGCGGCAGGGGACAGCATTGGTGTTGGCGCGCAGCTTGTAAGGTTGCAGGCGCTGCAGGTGCTCGCGCTTGCCGTAGAGAATCCCCATGTGCGGCCCGAAAAACTTGTAGCTTGAGCACACCAGGAAATCGCAATCCAGGTCGCGGACATCAATCGGGCCGTGGGGCGCGTAGTGCACCGCATCGATGTAGGCGAGCGCGCCCTTCTTATGGGCCAGCCGGACAATCTCCTTCACATCATTGATCGTGCCCACCGCATTCGAGGCGTAACCCACTGCCACCACCCGGGTCCGGCTGCTGATCTTTTGCGCCAGGTCGGCCATGTTGAGGGTGCAGTCGTCTTGATTAACGTCTACGAAGCGGATGGTCACGCCGCGCTCCTCCAGCGCGCGCCAGGGAGAAACGTTGGCGTCGTGATCGAGATGGGTAAGCAGAATCTCGTCGCCCGGCCCCAGTTCGCGCCCGATCGAGCGGCTGATGGCGAAAGTCAGCGTGGTCATGTTGGGACCGAAGACTACTTCATCGCTGTCGCAGCCAAAAAAATCTGCCATGGCGGCGCGGGCCTCGGCGACAACGGCGTCGGTGCGCCGGCTGGTGGCGTAGGCGCCATGGGTGTTGGCGTTCGAGTTCTTCAGATAGTCGCCGATCGCGTCTATCACGCGCTGCGGCACCTGGGTGCCTCCGGGGCCATCGAGAAAAATCGCAGGCTGCCCGGCCACCATCTGGGACAACGAAGGAAACTGAGAACGCACCCGGGCAATATCGAGTGCGGCCATATTGGTCTGTGCAGTCGTCATAAGAGTTAGCTTCGGTAGCGCCGGCGTCCCGCCCTCGGCGATTCGTCAGGCACTCATTATCGGTCCACCAAAAGGCGCCGCCACCTCAGCCCATCATGGTGGTATGTTCCGGCTGGATCTTGTAAATCACGCGCACTTCGGTCGGCTGCCGGTAAGGATACTTGTCCACGCCCAGATACTTCTTCGCCATCTTGTCGATGTGAGCGTCCGCGCCCTCTTCGGTGATTTGAACCACCCGGCCGCGAATTTCAAGATAGCGGTAGGGATTTTCCGGATCGACAATGGCCAGCGCCACGCGCGGATCGCGGCGCACATTTTTGTCTTTTTGACGGCCCTTGGCGGAATTGAAAAGCACCAGATCGCCTTCCAGATCGCACCACACCGGCGTCACCTGGGGACGGCCGTCGGGCATGAGCGTGCCCAGACTGGCGAAGGCGCGCTTGCTAAACAGATCACGATATTTTTCGGGGATGGCCGAGGACATGCATACCTCCTAAGTTATGGGTACAGCACTGAGGGATTATAGACGGGTGACACCGGCAGCAGGCAACCGTTGAAATCGGCCCAGATCAAGCCCCAACACCTTGTCATCCTGAGCGGAGTCAATCCATTCGCTTGCGAATGGATTGACGCAGTCGAAGGACCCCTACCCTATCCACCGGCCCGGCTTTCCCGGGCGGGGCTGCGCTCAGCGGACGCTGGACCAGCGCAAACGGTTGGAAGCTTATAGGGGTCCTTCGACTCCACCAACCGATTCGCGGGCGAATCGGTCGGTTCCGCTCAGGATGACAACTTTGTATCTAAGGAGTATCTCGAACCGAGCCAGCACCGAAATCCGGGTTTTGCATCCTTTTTGAGCTCCAGTAAACTACTTTACGTTTCCAGGATTACAAACCCTATGAGCCGCCGCTTACTCCAAACTGTTCTCGGATTCTTTTTGCTTTTGGGCATCTCGGGCCGGACGATCGCCGCCCAAACCACCGCGCCCGCCCCGCCCACGGTCGTCTTCATGACCGACTTCGGCGTGGTGGACGATTCGGTGGCGCTCTGCAAGGGCGTGATGTACTCGATCGCGCCCGAACTGCGCATCGTGGACCTGACCCACGAGGTCACGCCCTTCTCCATCCTCGACGGTGCCCGCTTCCTTTACGGCGCGACTCCGTACTTCCCCTCGGGCACGGTGTTCGTTGTGGTCATCGATCCGACCGTGGGAAGTACCCGTAAGGCGGTAGTGGTGAAGTCGAAGCGTGGCCAATATTTCGTGCTGCCCGACAATGGATTGATGACGCTGGTCCAGGACCGCGACGGAATCGAGGCGGTGCGCGAGATCACAAACCGCGACTGGATGATCGGCACGGCGTTGTCCTCAACTTTTCACGGGCGCGACATTTTTTCCCCGGTCGGCGCCCACCTCGCTCACGGCGCCGACTGGACGAAGGTTGGGCCCGAGCTGGCAGCCAGTACGCTGGTCCGGCTCGATCTCGCGGCGCCGCGGCTCGACGAGCGCGGCCTCAACGGCGATGTCATCGCCACCGATGGTCCATTCGGCAACCTGGTGACCGACATCAGCGGCGACGATTTTCTTAAGCTGGGCTACACGCATGGGCAGAATGTGCACGTCACCATCGGCAAGACCGCGATGGACATCCCTTTCGTCGGGACGTTCAGCGACGTGCCTCTGAAGAAGCCCCTGCTCTACGTCAATTCCCGCGGCAATATAGGTTTGGCGGTCAACCAGGGCAGCTTCGCAGCCGTCTATTCCATCAAGCCGCCAGCTCCAATCTTTTTCTCCCGGGCGAAAAACTGAAGGATGGTGTGGCCGCGGGCGACTCGCCCGCGCGCCCTTTCCTGGAAGACTCGTCTCAACCAGCGGGCGCCGCCTCCACATCCTTCGCCATCTCAGGCAGCACCGCCCGCACCAGGGCCACGAAATCGCCCTTCACCCGCTCCCCGGTCTCGAGCACCTCTTCGTGATGGATAACCTGGTCGAGAATTCCGGCAGCCATGTTGGTCACACAGGAAATCGCCAGCACTTTCATTCCCATGTGGCGCGCCGCAATCACTTCGAGTACGGTAGACATCCCCACCAGGTCCGCGCCAATCGTCCGCAGGTAGCGAATCTCTGCCGGAGTCTCGTAATTCGGTCCCAGTAATCCGGCGTATACCCCCTGGTAGAGCGTCTTGCCCGCCTTTTTTGCGGCCGCCAGCGCAATCTCGCGATAAGGCTTCCAGTACGCCTGTGTCATATCCGGGAAACGCGGGCCGAAGCGTTCGTCGTTCGCGCCGATAAGCGGATTGTGCGCCTGCAGATTGATGTGGTCGGTGAGCACGACCAGCGCGCCCTGTTTGTACTCCAGATTGATGCCGCCAGCCGCGTTGGTAAGAATCACAGCGCGGATATTCATGCAGTCAAACACCCGCATGGGGAAAGTGACTTCGTGGGCGGAGTAGCCTTCATACAAATGCACTCGTCCCTGCATCACCGCGACCGGAACCCCGGCAGCGTTTCCGATCACCATCTGCCCGGCATGTCCGACCGCCGTTGCGCGCGGGAAAAAAGGAATATTGCTATAGGGTACGCGCGCGGCATCGGAGAGTTCGTCAGCGAATCCTCCCAGGCCGGAGCCCAGCACCAGTCCGATCTTGGGTTGCAGCGCGGTCTGCGACAGCAGGAAGCGCGCGGCCGCGGTAGCTTTGGTGAAGTCGTCCGTCATTTTGGTTATAAGTTTCGCCCTGTCGCGCCAGACCCTCCAGGGTTCTAATTCCGCTTTTTCGTCTTTGCCTTAGGCTTCGCCTTCCCTGCCGCCTTGGCGCGCACATCCGCTTTCATCAGCGCCATCAGCTGGCTTACCGAACCCAGCTTTTCCAGACCCCAGATCGCGTTCTTCAGCTTCTTCTGCGCACCGTCCGACAGCACGCCTTCCGCCAGGGCGGCAAACTTCTCTTCGACTTCAGCATCCGAGAGCGGGTTGCGCGGATCGCCCTTGGGATAGTCCAGTTGTTTGCTAAACGTCCGCCCATCGGTGGTTGTGAGGTTGACGATCACGCGCTGCAGCGCCGGGAAAACTTTCTCGATCTCGGGATCGGCCACGACTTCCACTTTTTTCAGCTGCGCCCGGATGGTCGGATCCATGATCTTATTCATCTCGAACTGCACCGGCGTAACCTGGCGCTCCGCGATCGCCGCCGCTATCACGTAGGGCAAGGAGTGATCCGCCGTTTCCTTGGTCCGCGGATCGTACTTGCTGGGATCAGAAAGAATGTCGGCAGCCCGCGCCAGCGAGCGAATCTGGACTTTCTCCACCTGCTCCGGCTTCAGGTCATTCGACTTGACGATATCGAGCACGGCGGAAATCGGTGTGTGGGTAAGCGCCTCGGTGGGAAACGCCTTCATGCCGCACTGCGTGATGCGCCATGACTCGCCCAATCCATCGGTCAGCAGATTCAACTTCCACGACGGGCCGAAGCAATGGGTCAGGCCTTCCTTGCCGTCCATCACGTGCTCGGGACCGGTGTAGCCTCGCTCCGCCAGCAACGCCGCCAGCACTCCGCTCTGCGTCGCCATGGGATCGACCGTGTTCTTCATCATGGTCAGCTTGCCGGCGGTGACCGCGCCCAGGGTCGCATGCCGGCTGGCCGAAATGCCGATGGCATGCTGGATCTGTTCCCAGCCAAGATGCATGACGCGGCCCGCAACGATCGGCGAGACAAACGCAGTCAGGGTGGCGTGATGCCAGCCGCGTTCGCGAACACCGGGAAATGCGGCTTCGCAGAAACGCATTTCGAACTCGTGCCCAAGCACGAGCCCTACGATCAATTCTTTGCCATCGCTTTTCGCGCGCTCGCAGCCGGCCAGAGCGGCAGGGAAAATGTCCGACGGATGCGAAGGGTCCTGCTTCCAGTAAATGTCGTTGTAATCCATGCAGCGGATCATCAACCCGTTGGCCAAGGACGCCGAAACCGGATCGATGCGCTGGCCCGTGCCAATGACGGTCGCCAGTCCTCGTCCAGCAATCTCGTCCAGCACCGCCAGCGCGATCTTCACATCGTGCTGCTGATATCCGCCCAGCGCGCAGCCGACGGAATCGAGCAAAAAGCGCTTGGCCTGGTAGACGGCTTCCTGCGAGAGCTGGGCATAGCTCAGACCAGCGGCCCAGCGCGACATTACGGCGGTGATGGTTTCTTTGCCGCCTGCTTCTTTCGTAGCCAAATCTGTGTCTCCTATTTGAGCTGAATATTTTTGGGGTTTTTGAAGGGCAGATACGCCATGAAGTCGGCATGGTGCACGATGTAGGCTTCAGTGGTGCGCTTCACCAGGTCGCCTTCCGCGGCGTGGGCCGCGATGATGTGGCAGACGGCATCCGGCACGCCGCACTCCAGCGCCAGTGCGACTCCGGTAAAGGGATGCCGCAGCGCCTCTCCCCGCTCGCTCTGCCGGCTCTTGCCGTCGGCGCTCAGTTCGTACTCCAGCAACTTCCCCACATCCGCCAGAATGGCGCCCGCAATCACGGTGTCCATGTGAATGGGCAGGGCGCGCCCCATGAATTCCCGCATGGCCTCCGCGCTCCGGCGCGCGACGTGGACGACGCAGCGCTTGTGTTCCATGAACGTGATGGGGCAGTTGGGTATCAGCAGGGTGAATGGAATGCGATTGAGATCATCGGGCTTCAGCGGGCTGCGCTCCAGCGCCTTGACCCAGGTCTCGGTGACCTGGCTGCGCAGTTTCTTGTCTTCGATCCATTGGATCTCGGGCCAAAGCCTGGCAACTGCCTCTTGCATTCGTCCGCCCTCCGCAACAAAACGATTTAGCTTACCGTGGAGATGCAGCAGGAGTCGAGGGGGCATTCGGATTCGTTGTAGGCTAAAGCCGTTAATCACAATTCTCTCAGCAGATGCGTTCGTCGAGTTCGCCGGACACTTCTGGCACCGTGGAAGAGCGGCCCTTCAGGGCCGCGTTCTAGACGCTCTCGACGACGGCCTTTAGGCCCAGTGGCGCCACTGGGGCTGAAGCCCGAATCTCTGTCGCCCCACGATGCGGCGCTTGAAGCGCCGCTCTTCCACGGGACTGTCCAGGGCTTCGCTGCTCCGGAAATCAAAGCCTCCCAAAGTGCGACAATAGGGCCCGATAAGAATCCGCCCTCGGTTGCGCAGCGGAGGTTCTAATGCATATCGCGTACCTGGTCGTAACCATCGTCTTTGCTTTAATGGTCGCGTTTTCCGGCGTGGGAAAAATTCGCCGCGATGCCCATCAGGTTCGAGTCATCCACGAAACCGTGGGCGTGCCGTTGAAGTTTTTTCCGCTGCTGGCGGCTTGTGAGTTTGCCGGCGCGGCTGGACTGTTGGCTGGAATCGTTCTGCCTTCTCTGGGGATCGCGGGCGGCGTCGGCCTGGTCGTCTACTTTGTGGGCGCGGTTGTGTCGCATGTGCGGGTCAGCGACCTCAAAGGCATTGGGCCTGCCGCCTTCATGCTGGTGGTCGCGGCGGGAGCGCTGGCTTTGCGCATCCTGACCTGAGCGTCCTGTTGCCTCCAGTTTTCGATGGGACTAGCATGGGCGGCCATGACCAAACTTCTCGCATTGTTCCCGCTATTCCTGATGCTCCTGTTGCCCGCGGCAATTGCCGCCGCACAGAACCCTGCCGCCGCGGACGCCGTATACCCCATCCGCGAAGGATACGTGAACGCGCACGGCGTCATGATCTATTACAAGAGCTTCGGCCGCGGCCAGCCCCTGATGCTGCTGCACGGCGGCCCCGGCGCATCCCACGACTACTTCCTGCCCTATCTGCTCCCGCTGGCCCTGCACCATCGGCTCATCTTCATTGACGAACGCGGCTCGGGCCGGTCCCAGACACTGGAGGATGCTTCCGGCTACACCGTCGAAAACATGGTGGAGGACGTTGAGGCCGTGCGCCAGGCCCTGGGCCTCGGCCGGATCAGCCTTCTGGGACATTCCTACGGCGGCGTGCTGGCGCAGGCCTACGCGTTCAAATATCAGAAGAATCTTTCGGCGCTGATTCTGGGCAGCACCTTCGCCAGCACCAAAGCCATCAATCAGGTTTTTCTGCGCATGAAAGAAAAGATGCCCGCGGATGTGCGCAAGCACATCGACAGACTGGAAACCGAAGGCCTCTACGGCCACGGCAAGGACTACGAGAAGAACCGCTACACCGCCGAGTACATGACCGCGGCCTGGGGCGATGGCTACTTCCCCTACATCTACCAGAATCATCCCGATGCGAACTACGACCCGGTGGACAACGGAAAAATGTCGTGGGAGCTTTACCGCGAAATGTGGGGATCGCACGGAGAGTTCGTGATTGACGGCAACCTGAAGTCGGTCGAATACACCGACCGGCTGCCCGGCATCAAAGTGCCGACCCTCATCCTGGTCGGCGACCACGACGAATCGGACCCGTCGCTGTCGCAGACCATCCACAAAAAGATCAGTGGCTCGAAGCTGGTAATCCTGCCAAAATCCGGCCACATGACGTTTGTCGACCAGCCCGGCATGTTCCAGAAGGCGGTAGAGGAATTTCTGGGGAAGTAATTTCGGGCTTCATTCCTCCGACTGGACGAGCGCCTGCTGGCTATTGCTTCGCCGCAGCAGCTGGAGTATCACCTGTATTTATCGATTCAGGCGGCAGCAGTTCGACACCGCACTTGGAGCCGCTGCAGGAAAGGCGGGCCCGCCGAATCAGCTTCACGGAAGACACGTCGGGGAATTTCACGGGGTAATCCTTCTGCTGTAACTGGGCGCCGACTCCGTTCAGCGCGGCATCGCCGTCCATAAAATCGGCCCGCTCCGGCTTGGTAGCACTGTCAAAAACCAGCGCGAAATTAGCCGAAACCGTACCCGGTGCCAACGCCGGCAAGGCAACCGTCCGGGCAGAATGCAGTTCGGTGACGGCTTGGGCAATTTCCTTGTCCGCAGCAGCCGGATTTGCCGCCAGCCTTCCGACCGCTTGGCGGGAAGCATCCGCTTCGGCACCGCCTGCCGCAAGCGCCAGCGCATATGTACGGAGGGCTTTGTCACGCTGGCCTTCCTTCTCTAAAAGGCGAGCCAGACGGTTACCCACCGTTCCCGATTGACTCAAGATCCACGACGAGTTCAAAAACTGCATGGCTTCCAGGGTTTCACCCTGCAGAAACTTGGCCCATCCCAAGCGGGCCCATGCCAGCGCCACCAGATTCATGGCTGAAAACGCAGAAGGACCGAGCCGATCGAACTCACCCGAGTCGAACTGGTCTCCAATGTTGTTGAGTGTCTGCCGGGCATCACGCTCAGTTTGCCTGGGATCGATGTCGTCACGCAATGATGCCGCGTAAAGGTCAGGTCCAGAAGTCAGACTCGCCGTCCCAGTGACGCTCTTCATCAGCGCGTCAGCCTTGGCCGTGTTTCCATTCTTCGCGTATAGACGAGACAGCGCGATTTGCACCTCAGGATCGTCAGGAGGAAGGGACGCTGCTGTTTCCAACTCGGTCAGAGCCTCGTCTTCATGATGGGTCTGAACCAGAAGCAATCCCAGATTTTTGTGGGCGGATTTGTCATCAGGAGTGATCTCTACCTGTTTTCGGTAGCTCGCGACAGCTTCGTCGAATTTTGATTGCTGCTGCAACTCCGCGGCAAGATCGCCGTGGGCACGCGCGTGGAAGGCATCGGCTTCGATCTGCTTACGAAACGCAGCAATCGCTTCGTCATGCCTGCGGAGGGCGGCATAGGCGAGTCCCAGGTCCTCCCAGGCGTTTTTCTGGCTTGCATCCTGGTCGAGGGAGCGCTTCAGCAGGTCGGCGGCGGAAGCGAAGTCCTTGCGCTCCAGCGCAGCTGTGCCAGCCTTGAGCAATTCTTCCGGGCTGCCAGTTACCTTGGAAGCCGAGGCCACGGCGGCCGCGGATGCCGGCGCAATGTTGCAATTCAGAAACTCCTGCACGTCCCTGCTGCTGAGATTGCGGAACGATTCGTAGTCCGCGCGGCGGGCTGGCGGTAGCTCATTGACTTTGAGAACAAGGTGGCGTTCGGCATCCAGAACATTCTTGTTCAACGTGTAAGACGAAGAATATTCACCGTAGTCGCGAACCATCCGAACCGAATCCGGCGCAGTCACGCTGTAAGTTGGCGGAAATTGAATATGTGCCCGGAAAGTCTCTTCCACCGACGGACCAACGTCCAGCGGCTTTGGGCCTTTCCGCGGATTCGCCGGCGACAGGCCGGAGATCTGGATGGGAGGAAGAACCCGGAAATTCGCCCCCCAGCTCGGAACTCTGAAGAAGTTTTCTTTATGAAAATGGTAAGTCAGGTGAAGAGGTTTGCTGATGTTCTCGAGAGTGTCGACATGAACCTCCGAGATGTCGCCGTCGGGATAACCCCAAACCGCGGAGAAGAGATCCAGCACTTGCTGCCAGGCTGCGGGCGGGGCGCGGCGCAATGCGATTCGTATGGGCAAGTCGCTATCACCCTGGGCGGTCAATTCGAAATCTGCGTCCAGAACACCGGTCTCGGAGAATTTGCCGTCGATCTTGATGGCGACGAGATTCTTGAGCGGAGCGTCAGCCGTGGTCTTCCGCAGCCCCGCGAAAGAATCGTTGGAGGCGAGCAGAGCCTGTTTGTTGCGGAGCGGGTACATGATCAGGCCGTAGGGAGCGACCTCGGCGGTAGTGTCCAGCCAGGTAAGCTCTTCGCCCTTTCCCACTCGAGCTGCGGTAATCTCGTGATCAAACTGCGCAGGCGATGGAATATCAGCATCAATTTTGCGGTAGCTGCTGATCAGGACGGGATAGCTCTGAATATCGGCAGCCCGCAGCAATGCCTCGAGCAGAGTGTGCTTGTCTTTGCAGTCGCCGAAGCCGTTTTGCAGAACTTCCGACGCCGCATGTGGTTGCAGGCGCCCAACTCCGAAAGAAAGACTCACGTAACGCACATTCCCGGCGACGTAGTCGTAAAGACGGCGTGCCTTCTCCAGGGGACTGACAGCGCCGCGGGTCAACTCGACAGCCTTTTGGCGGACGCGATCATCCACCACCACTCTCTCTCCCTGCAATTTGGCGTACCAGTGCGCCACCTGCACCCAGTCAGCGAAGGTCGAGAGCTGCACATCCGGCTGCTGGTCACTAGGGTCAAAATCTTCGTCATCGCGGTCGTGTTTGCGATCGGGAGCGACATCGCGAACGACCCAGGTATAGACGCGACGGTCGCCAGTCTCCTGGACTTCGTATTTCCGGTCTGGACTTTTCAGCTTTACCTCGCGTGACTTGGGGAGATCAATCTCCAAGCGGTCTTCGCCGACTGCAACGTTTCTCGGAAAGGTGTGCTCATACCAGAACTCATTGGGCGCGAGCGCTGTCGTGACATGGACGACGGTGTGATACTCGAGTTCATCTCCGGGGTGCAGGTCGACGATTGAGACGTGCCGTTGCCGGTAATCGCTGTACATGGGTGCATCGCGCAGAATTTCCGGGGCGAAATCCTGGGCGTCGGCGACTGGAGTGGGCACCACTTGTCCGTCAGGTTTGCGCACACGCACGTAGTCCAGATCCAGTCGCTCGGTGGCGGAGGAGTATCCAAAGATCAATTGTCCGAACTGCTGCATGCCAGCCTGGTTCTGTATGCGAACAACGGCCGTGGTATCGCGAAAACCGGTTCCGTCGTTCTCAAAACGCACATGCTCCGCAATGCGCTCGAATACATAGGCTTCGCCGGTTGTATCTTTTTTCGAAGGAGCGGAAGGAGAAGTCTGACCGATGACCATGCTGGTCAGAACGGTGAATAGCAACAGGGTGCCGAGACGACGTGGCATGGATGGGTTGTAATATGACCCGCCTCGAAAAGCAATTTCTAACCATCAAAGTTTGCTGGAAGCACCTTAAGAATCAACAATTTTCACGCGGTAGTGGAGGTTTACGAGTCTCTCTACATGCCCCCGGAAGACGGATTCGGGATCGATGCGACCTTTGGAGCGCCGGGCGCGAACCGACCTTCCGTGTAGCGTGGGATTTACCCTGCGATGATAGAGTGACCGCAAGTTGACTGGCAGACCGGTGGCGGATCCGACCGGGTGTTCCGTCGTTGCCATCTAAAGGCACCATGAATCTACGACTCGCGGGATCGGCACTTCTGGCTCTTGCTCTTTTGGGATCGTCCGCGGCGCAGCAGGGGGCGGCCACGGGCGAGCCCATCGTGCTGCCCAGGGCTCCGCTGCCCAAGGCGTTTCTGCGCCAGCCTTATCACTTCAAGCTGGAGGCGCAAGGCGGCATCACGCCTCTCCGGTGGGAAGTGACCAACGGATCGCCGCCCGAGGGCATCGAGCTGGCGCCGGATGGCACGCTCAGCGGCGCGCCCACCGAAGTCGATAGTTTTCATTTCGTCGTGACCGTCAGCGACAGCGGCAAGCCCGTGGCCCAGAAGAAAAAGGAATTCGTGCTCGAGGTGGTGGCCCCGCTGGTGGTCGAGTGGAGCAGGAAGCCCACGATTACGGGCCACCGGCTGGAAGCCGCGATTCGCGTGTCCAACCAGACCGGCAACGATTTCGA
This sequence comes from Terriglobia bacterium, assembly GCA_963734455.1. Lineage (GTDB taxonomy): Bacteria > Acidobacteriota > Terriglobia > Terriglobales > Acidobacteriaceae > JAIQFF01. Next base: position 58,075 of record CAVTHC010000011.1, on the reverse strand, counting down.
CTTCACCTTCATCGCCCTGGCGGTCAACGAGAATGGACGGGCCACGGCGGTCGGCTATCAGCACTTCACCCTGAAGCGAGACACCGATGAATTTGAAATTCCGTTCGCGGAAAACCTGCCCCAGGGATCGTACGACCTGAATGTGGACACAGTGGGTGAAGTGGAGTCGACCAATACGATCGTTCGCGCCCGGCTGGCGCCGACAGGAAAACTGCAGGTGGTGCAGGGACCGTGACCAATACCCCGGCAAAAATTAAGAGCCCCGAGGTGGTGTTATGCCCATTCATCTCGGCCAGTAGCTCGCTTTAGACCCTCACCGACCTGCTTTCGTAGCTGCCCTTGCGGGCTGCTCCGCGCGATCATGCTCGGGCTCCGGGCTTACCGCCAACCGGACAAACCTGCTTAACGCCTCGGGACTCTATCTTGCCTCCGACATATCTTCTTGTTCGCCTCGACCAGCGCGTTGCTATAGACCCTTGCCCGCCTTCCCCCCGTCATCTTGCGATGCGAAGAGTGACTTGGCTTGAGCCCCGGACGCCGCGCCAACCGGGAAAACTTCAGAAGCTGTCAAAGAACGAGGTTGTTTTTACTCCTTTCATTTTTAGAGTCAATAAAAAAGCGGGCGATTTATCGTCTTGAAAATCAATCGAGTGCAGGCCGTCCACAACCGGGTGCAACGCGATTGGTGCAATGGGCATACTCGCGGCGGGCAATTTCCTGGTCAGGCTGGCATTTTTTCGCGGATTTCTTCCGGCGGGCGCGCGGAAGGGAAACAAAAACGCAATTCTCAGACTGTGAAAATCCGGCAAGAACCTTGCTGGAAGCCGCATTCAGGAAATGTGGAGGACGGGCGTCCCGCCCGTCGAGCACTGGCCTGTGCAGGACGGGCGGGACGCCCGTCCTCCAGAATCCTGCCATCAGGTAAAATGCCGGTTCGTGCAGGGGGATTGCTGTGACACGAATGGCTGGTTTCGTGATCTTTGCGCTCGTGCTGTCCGGGGTGACCACCGCCGCGGAACAAAAAAGCTCGAGCCCGCAGCAGCGCACCGCCCGCCATTTCGATTCCGTCCGCAATCAGCCCGGACCTCTGTTGGCCTTCCTTCGCGATATGCCCAAGGGCGGCGACCTGCACATCCACCTGGCGGGAGCGATCTACGCCGAGAGCCTTATCGACTTCGCCGCCCAGGACGGCTTTTGCGTCGACCGCACGACTTCGGTGCTGATCGCGCCGCCCTGCGACGACGCCTGCGACCGCTTTGCCAGCAAGCCTTCCATCCGTTGTGCCTACCACGACCAGGTTCTCTACGACTCCATCGTCGATGCCTGGTCCATGCGCAACTGGGCCGGCGAAGAGCCTGGACACGACCATTTTTTTGCCACCTTCGACAAATTTCTTCCCGCCATGACCAATCACCTGGGCGACGCCATCGCCGAAACGGCGGAACGTGCCGCCGCCGACCATCTGCAATACCTCGAACTCATGCATACGGCGGACGGAAATCTCGCGCCGGAACTGGGAGCCAAGGTCGGCTGGGACGATGATTTCGCGAAACTAAGAGAAAAGCTTCTGGCGGCGGGCCTGAATGATGTCGTCGCGGCCACCCGCCAGCAACTGGATCACGACGGAGAGAAAATGCGCCAACTTCTGCGCTGCGCAACCCCCGAAGCCGGCGCCGGATGCGGCGTCACCATCCGCTACCTGTATCAGGTGCTTCGCGGGCTGCCGAAAGAACAGGTCTATGCGCAAATGCTGCTGGGCTTCGAGCTGGCCCAGGCCGACCCGCGCTTCGTTGGATTGAATCTGGTGATGCCCGAAGACTGGTATGTTCCCATGCACGACTTCGATCTGCACATGAAGATGCTCGACTACCTGCACGGAATTTATCCCAGGGTGCACATCAGCCTGCACGCCGGCGAGCTGGCCATGGGCCTGGTTCCGCCCGAAGGTTTGAGTTTTCACGTGCGCCAGTCGATCGAGCAAGGCCATGCCGAGCGCATCGGGCACGGCGTGAGCGTGATGAACGAACATGACGCAGTGGGTCTCCTCGAGGAAATGGCCCGGCGCAAGGTGCTGGTCGAGATCTGCCTGACTTCGAATGACGCAATTCTCGGAGTGCGCGGCGAGGAGCATCCCTTGCCGGTATATTTGCGTTACGGCGTGCCCGTGGCCCTGGCCACCGACGATGAAGGCGTTTCGCGTTCCGATATGACGCACGAATATGTGCGCGCCGCCGAAAGCTACCCTCTCACCTATGCGGACCTGAAGCGCATAGCGCGGCAGAGCCTGGAACACAGCTTCCTGTCCGGGGCCAGCCTGTGGTCTGACCCGCAGGCATATCATTCAGTGACGGCGTGCGCCGGTGACCGTCCTGGATCGGCCGGCGTCTCCGCCGGGTGCAAGAAATTTCTCGATGCCAGCGACCGGGCGCGGGTACAGTGGAAACTGGAACAGGAATTTGCCGGGTTCGAAAAGAAGTTCTAGCTTTCCGAGGATGCAGGAGCCGCGAAGCGCGCAAGAATACAGCCCCCGGCGCAAGCCGTGGGTAAGCAGGCGACCGCGAGCCAGCCCCGAAGGGGCGAAAGACAGGTTGTGACACAATCTCTTCAGCCCCGAGGTTTATAGTTCATTTTCGCGAGACTGCCGAGCTCGGCTCGGCCTGACCGGGTCGGAGACCCGGTCCCACACGGCCAGGAGCGCTTTAATGGGTCAGACTATCGTTGAAAAAATCGCGCAGGCACATCTTGCCGAGGGACCCAAGCGTCCGCTGCGGACCGGGGACTTCGTGGCCATCCGCCCGCACCGCGTGATGACCCACGACAACACCTCGGCGGTGATCAAGAAGTTTCAAACCATTGGCGCTAAAAAGGTCCAGAATTCCCGGCAGCTGGTGTTCGCTCTCGATCACGACATCCAGAACAAGGAAGATTCGAACCTGCACAAGTACGACGCCATCGAGGGTTTCGCCAAATTTCACGGCGTGGATTTCTACCCCGCGGGTTCCGGCATCGGCCACCAGATCATGGTCGAGCGCGGATACGTTCTGCCCGGAACTTTTGTCGTCGCCTCCGATTCGCACTCGAATATGTACGGCGCGCTGGGTGCCGTCGGCACGCCGATCGTGCGCACCGACGCCGCCGCGGCCTGGGCGACGGGCGATTTCTGGTGGCAGATTCCGCGCTCCATCCAGGTCGTGCTCGAAGGCGCGCTGCCTGCCGGCGCAACCGGCAAGGACGTCATCATCACGCTGTGCGGACTCTACAACCATGATGAAGTCCTGAACGCCGCCGTCGAATTCAGCGGGCCGGGCGTGGCCAGTCTTTCCATGGACGCGCGTTTTTCGATTTCCAATATGTCCACTGAGTGGGGCCCGCTGGTGGGATGGTTTCCGGTCGACGAAGTCACGATCAAGTATCTGAAAGTCGTGAAGGACCGCCTGGCGGCGACCGGCATCGAGCGCTTCACCGATCGCGACCTCGCGAACTGGTCGGAGAATCCGCCGCGGCCCGATCCCGATGCGGTCTATGCCGCCCGCATCGTGCTCGATCTGTCGCAGGTGACGCCGCACGTTTCCGGACCCGACACCGTGCAGATCATGGCTTCGCTGGCCGAAATCGAGAAGCAGAAGATTCCCATCCAGAAAGCCTACCTGCTCTCCTGCGTCAATTCGCGGGTTGAGGACCTGGCCGCCGCGGCCACCGTGCTGCAAGGCAAAAAAGTCGCGCCCGGCGTGAAACTGTATCTGGGCGCGGCCAGCAAGTGGGTGCAGGAAGAAGCCGAGCGGCGCGGCATCTGGCAGACCCTGCTCGATGCCGGTGCCAATCCCTTGCCCGCGGGGTGCGGGCCGTGCATCGGCCTCGGAGTCGGACTGCTGGAGCCGGGAGAGGTCGGGATTTCCGCCACCAACCGCAATTTCAAGGGCCGCATGGGATCGCGCGACGCCAAATGCTACCTGGCCAGCCCCGAGGTTGTGGCTGCCTCCGCGGTTGCCGGTTACATCCGCGGACATTACAAGATGGCGGACCGCACGCCGGCGCGCGAGTACCAGGAATTTTCCACCGGCGCCGCGGCCGAGAAAGTCGACATCCTCCCCGGCTTTCCCGAGCGCATGCAGGGACGGCTGGTGTTCCTGCCGCAAGACAACGTGAATACCGATGCCATTTATGGGAAGGACTACACTTACCGCGACGACGTCACGCCCGAAACCATGGCCAAGGTAGTGATGGAGAATTACGATCCCCAATTCGCGGCGCGAACCCGTGCCGGTGACGTGGTGGTGAGCGGCTTCAATTTTGGTACCGGGTCAAGCCGCGAGCAGGCGGTCACCTGTCTCAAGGCGAAAGGAATTCCACTGGTGATTGCCGCCAGCTTCTCGCAGACTTATCTGCGCAACGCCTACAACAATGGGTTCCTGTGCGTGGAAGTCCCGGAATTAGTGAAAAAACTCCGTGCGCAATTCGTCAGAGAAATTGGCGCGAAAGAAAAAACGATCATTCCGGGCGACGAGATTGCCATTGATTTCACTTCCGGCATGATCACGTGGCGTGGAGAGAAATTCGCGTTCCCGGCGCTCGGCAGCGTGCCGCAATCCCTGGTGATCGCGCAAGGGGTGGAAAATCTGGTAGCAAAACGATTGGGCCTGGGTTAGTCAGTTGTTGTGTGGGGCGGGCGCCCTCGCCCGCCAGACTGCCGCAAGGCTAAACTTCAGCCGAGTTTGTTGTAGGTAGTAGGGGTCCTTCGACTCCGCATCGTGTTTCGCCAGCGAAACACGATGCCGCGCTCAGGATGACAAGAGGAGAAACTGCACGAATGGCGAAACACACAGTAGTGACCATGCCGGGCGACGGCATCGGCAATCAGGTCCTTCCCGAGGCCCTGCGAGTCCTGAAAGCCGTCGGCTTCGACGCCGAATACATTCATGCCGACATCGGCTGGGACATCTGGTGCAACGAAGGCAACGCGCTCCCCGACCGCACCATTGACCTGCTCAAGAAGCACAAGCTCGGCCTGTTCGGCGCCATCACTTCGAAGCCCAACAAGGAAGCGCAGGCCGAACTGAAACCGGAACTGCGCGGCAAGGGCCACGTCTACTACAGCCCGATCGTCACCATGCGCCAGAAGTTCAATCTCGATATCTGCATGCGTCCCTGCATCGGCTTCATCGGCAACCCGCTGAACTACATTCGCAAGCGCACCGACGGCGGATTCGACGAGCCCAAGGTCGACACCACGGTCTTTCGCCAGGGCACCGAAGGCATGTACGTCGGCGTGGAGTGGACGAATCCTCCGGAAAACGTCCGCGCCGCGCTCAACACCCATCCCCGTTTCAAGGCATTCGCCAACGTGCCGGGCCCCGACCTCGCGGTGAGCGTGCGCATCATCACGCGGGCCGCGGCCCGGCGCATCGTCACCGCCGCGTTTGAATATGCGAAGAAGCGCGGCTTCAAGGGCGTCACCATCTGCGAGAAGCCCAACGTGGTGCGCGAAACCTCCGGCATGATGGAAGAAATCGCCAAGGAAGTTGCGAAGGATTATCCCGGAATCGCGCTCTGGTCGACCAACATCGACGCGCAGCTGATGTGGCTGAACAAGAATCCGGAAGAGTACAACGTGATCGTCGCCTCGAACCTGTTCGGCGACATCTTGTCCGACGCGTTCGCGGGACTGGTCGGCGGCCTGGGCTTCGCCGCCTCCGGCAACATCGGCGACGAAGTCGCCGTGTTCGAGCCGACCCATGGCTCGGCGCCCAAGTATGCCGAACTGAATCCTCCGATCGTGAATCCGATTGCCATGATTCTTTCCGCCGCCATGATGCTCGATCACATCGGCGAAGGCGACAAGGCGGACCGCATTCGCAAGGCCATCGCCGACGTGGTGCAGGAAGGCAAAGTCCGGACCTACGACATGATGCGGATTCCCGGCGGCGCGAAATCCATCGGTCAGGGTGCGGCAAGCACCGTCCAGATGACCGATGCGATTCTGGAGAAGTTGAAGTAGCAAGTGACCCAGCGTGCGAGGACACGTGGTGAATGTCGCTGTCCGCGTGACAAGTGAATGATGAATTCCGCGGAAAAAATCGGCGGGCGATGGGCGAAGCCGGGCACTGGGGCAAGGACGTCCGCTCCGACCTGCACGTCGCCTTTGAGGCGCGCGACAGCGGCGGCCTCGAGATCACCCTGGAGTCGCGGGTCGCGCCCTACTACGGCGACGCGATCCTGGCGCAGGCGCGCCAGGTGCTGGACGTGCTCGGCGTCAAGCATGCCCGCGTCGAACTCCACGACGAGGGCGCGCTGCCGTTCGTCATCTCCGCCCGCATCGAAACCGCCGTCCGGCGTGCCGGGCTGGGCCTGGGGCGCAAAGCGTCGCCGGAAAAGATCGCGCTGCCGGAACCATCGCCGCGCGATCGCCTGCGCCGCTCGCGTCTCTATCTGCCGGGCTCCGAGCCCAAGTACTTCATCAACGCCGCGCTGCACGGGCCCGACGCCATCATTCTCGACCTCGAAGATTCCGTCCATCGCGCCGAAAAAGATGCCGCGCGCATCCTGGTGCGCAACACGCTGCGCGCCGTCGATTTCGGCGCGTGCGAGCGCATGGTGCGCATCAACCAGTTGCCGCTCGGCCTCGAAGACCTGGCGGAAATTGTTCCCGAAGCTCCGGACCTGATCCTGATCCCGAAGATCGAACGCCCGAACAGGTCGCGGAAGTCGACCGCATGATCGGCGAAATCAAAGGCCGCCACGGCATCACCCGTCCCATCTGGATCATGCCGATTCTGGAATCGGCGCTGGGCATCGAAAACGCGTTCGCCATCGCGCGCGCCAGCGAGAACGTAGTCGCGCTCACCATCGGCCTCGAGGACTACACCGCCGACCTCGGCGTGGTGAAGACCGCCGAAGGTCGCGAATCGCTGTACGCGCGCACGCGCCTGGTGAACGCGGCGCGCGCCGCCGGCAGTGCAGGCCATCGATTCCGTCTTCGGCGACGTCGGCGACATGGACGGCCTGCGGCGCTGGGGCGAGCATTCGCGCGCCCTCGGATTCGAAGGCATGGGCTGCATTCATCCCGGACAGATTCCGGTGATCCACGAGGCCTTCGCGCCCGTCGCCGGCCGAGATCGAAAAAGCGCTGAAGATTGTTGCCGCCTTTGAAGAAGCGCAGCAGCGCGGGCTGGGCGTCGTCAGCCTGGGCTCGAAGATGATCGATCCGCCGGTGGTGCAGCGCGCGCTGAAGCTGGTGGAGCGGGCGAAGCGCATGGGAAGCTGCGTAGGGGCGGGTCTCGACCTGCCCAGGCGAGTGCAGCTCGACAGCAGAGTGGAGCCAGCGCGACGAATGCCGAACGAGTCGAACTGGCCCACAACGCCGCCGGACGCATGGTCCCGACCATGGTCAACGGCAAGCCGCAGATTCCGTTTCCTGGGCGTCGGCAAATATCAGCCGCGCGGCCGCAAGGCCGCGCCGCCGATCCGCTCCAACAAAGACTATCCCGACAACGGCGACAAGCGCGTCCCCGATCTCGAAACCGCGCTGCGCAAGTGCGGACTGCGCGACGGCATGGTGATCTCCAACCATCATCATCTGCGCGACGGCGATCGCGGTCGCGCTCATGGCGCTCGAAGCCGCCGCCAGAATCGGCGTCAAAGATCTGATGTGGTTTCCCAGCGCGTCGTTTCCCGTCGCAGAAGGGCGCGATCGAACTGATGGAGAAGGGCGTCATCCATCACATCGAAGGCTCGCATGAACGGCCCGCTCGGCGACTACTGCACCCAGGGCAAGATGCGCGGCATGGGCGTGCTGCGCTCGCATGGCGGACGCTGGCAGGCGATTCAGGACGGCGAAGTTCACATCGACATCGCCGTCATCGCCGCGCCCACCGCCGATGCCTTCGGCAACGCCGACGGCTCGCACGGCAAGTCCGCCTGCGGTTCGCTCGGCTTTGCGCTCGCCGATTCCATCTACGCCGACCACGTCATCGTCGTCACCGACAACCTGGTTCCGTTCCCCTGCGTTCCCTGGCAGATTCAGGGCAACAACGTGGACTACGTGGTCGAAGTCGATTCCATCGGCGATCCCGCGAAGATCGTCTCCGGCACCACCCAGATCACGCGCTCGCCCGACCGCCTGCGGATCGCCGAATTCGTCGCGCGCTTCCTGCGCGACGCCGGCATCATGAGGAACGGCTTCTCCTTCCAGGCCGGAGCCGGCGGAATCGCGCTGGCCTTCGTCGAGTACCTGAAGCAGATGATGAAGGAGGACGGCGTGAAGGCCCGCTTCGTCCGCGGCGGCTCGACCAAGTATCCTGGTCGAACTGCTGCAGGAAGGCCTCACCGACTACATCCTCGACGGCCAGACCTTCGATCTCGACGGCGTGCGTCGATGGCCAACGATCCGCGCCACGTCGCCACCTCGCCGTTCACCTCGTACAACTATCACGGCAAGGGCAACTTCGCCTCGATGGTCGACGCCGTCGTCCTCGGCGCCACCGAAGTGGACGTGAACTTCAACGCCAACGTCGTCACCCACTCCGATGGCCGCCTGCTGCACGGCATCGGCGGATGGCAGAACTGCCTCTTCGCCGGATGCACGATTCTCGCCGTGCCGTCGTTCCGCGATCGCATTCCCGTGATCGTCGACGAAGTCACGACCCTGACCGGGCCGGGCGAGCTGATCGACGTGGTCGTGACCGAGCGCGGCATCGCCATCAATCCGCGGCGCCAGGATCTGCTCGACGCGGTGAAAGGCTCGAAGCTTGCCGATCCGTCCGATTCAGGACATCAAGGCCGAAGTCGAGCGCATCTGCGGCGGCAAGCCCGCCCGACCGAAGCTGCGGCGACCGTCCGGTCGCCGTCGTGAAGTGGGTGGATGGCACCGTGCTGGACACGGTCTGGCAGGTGGCTTAGAAACTTCTGCGCCACGGATTCCCGCGGATTTTCACGGATTCAAGTTTTACGAGTTTATCCGTGTTGATCCGCGTGAATCCGTGGCCCGGAATTACTCGTTCTTCATCGCATCAATCAACTGGAAAAGCTGGGTGCGGTCCACGACTTCGACAAAAGGCTTGCCTTGCGTCTTGTTGCTGACCACATAAATCGTGGGCGTGTGATTGATGCCGACACGCTGTCCCGCATTTTTATCTTCGTTGATCGCGGCCGCCAGCTTGCCTTGCGGATCGACCACGAACGGCAGCTCGACTTTGTGTTCGGCGGCGAATTTTTCCGCGAAGCCGCGCAGCGTCGGCGGCGTGATTTCCGGCTGATGCTGAAAGATGTAGTCGCGAAAGTCGCTGCCCAGCTGTTTCGACTGGGAATCAAAGTAACGGGCGATAATGGCCGCATCGAACGACCAGTTGTGCATGGGCAGCGGAAAGTCGTGGACCACAACCGGAATTTTGTAAGTGCGGCCGGCCTCCTCCACCAGGGGAGCGGCGCGGCGGCAGTCGGGACACTGCAGGTCTTCAAACACCACCAGCGCCACCTGCGCACCTTTGGGCGGCCGCAGCGCGGGATCTACGGTCTGGGCCGAAGCCAGGGAAGCGACCAGCAGGAAAGCGAAAGCGAGCACGTGGGTATTCATATTTATTTGGATGCCGGCTCTGTACGTTTTACTGCACTCTATGGTAACTGATTCCGGAACCGGTTACGAAGCAGGGTTCCGTGACCGCCCGTTCATAGCAAACGCAACTGGCGGCGCTCCAGTGCCAGCAACTTCTCCTTGATGGGCAATCCTCCCCCGTAGCCGGTGAGCTTCCCGTTGCTGCCGATCACACGATGACAGGGGATCACGATCGGAATCGGATTCGAGCCATTGGCCAGGCCAACCGCGCGCGACGCGTTCGGATTGCCGATACGGCGAGCCAGCTCGCCATAGGAAATCGTCTCCCCATACGGAATTTCGCACAGGCGATTCCATACGCTCTGCTGGAAAGGCGTGCCTGCCGGCGCGAGCGTGAGATCGAAGGTCTCCAGTTCTCCCGCAAAATAGGCGCGCAGCTGCCGCATGGTTTCGCGTAGCGGTTCCGCATCGTCGTGCCATTGCGGATCGGCTTGGGCGGGCGTCCTTCCATTACCAAAATCTATGCGGCGAAGGCCGCTGTCATCCGAGACCAGCAGCAGCGGCCCCACCGGGCTCTCCATCCGGGTGTAGCAGGTAAGATTCGCCGCCAGGATTGCCATCGCGAGTTACCTTCTTCAGCTGACTCGGAAATGAAACGCGCCGCCCTGGTGCGTGGAGCAACGCTTCAGCGCTGCATTAAGAGGCCATCTCTGAGGCGGCTTTAGCCGCTGAGGCACTGCCCCCTAGATCACCGCAGCCTGCTCGCGCCGCCTGGCCTGAATCTCAATGAAAACATGCACCAGTGAAACCGCCGCCGGAGTAACCCCGGGAATCCGGGAGGCATGTCCCAGCGTCCGCGGGCGGACCCTGATCAGCGTCTCCTGTATCTCGCGCGACAGTCCGCTGACTGAACCATAATCGAACCACTGCGGAATGGCGCGCTGTTCCGCCTTCTTGAGCCGGTCGATGGCTCGCTCCTGCTGGAGAAGATAGCCGGCGTACTTGATTTCGGTCTCGACTGACTTCAGCTCGTTGCGCACCGCCGAAGAAATAGCTACCCCTGATTCCCCCGAATTCACGCCGATTTCTTCCGCTTCAAAAAACTCCGGGACGAGATTGCGCAGCACCGGCAGCAGGCGCTCGATCGTAATCTCCGGGCGCTTCGGCAATCGGGCCAGGCTCTGGCCGACGGCGGAACTGGAGTCGTCGTTCGCTTTGCCGAGTCTTGCTCGGCCTGACCGGGTCGGAGACCCGGTCGCGCCAATCTGTGGCCGCCTCGACTATTTGCTCGAGCATCGAACTCGTCAACTTTGATTTCTCCAGCAGCGCTCTCATCCCCTCCAGCCGCTGCTGCTTCGCCTGAAACTCCGCCCAGGCCGCATCCGAAATCAGCCCCACTCGCCGCCCATGCGGCGTCAGGCGGCGGTCGGCGTTGTCGATCCGCAGATGCAGCCGGAACTCCGCCCGCGACGTGAACATCCGGTACGGCTCATTCGTCCCCTTGGAAATCAGGTCATCGATCAGGATCGCCGTATACGCCTCCGTGCGATCCAGCACCAGCGGCGCCTCGCCCTTCACCTTGCAGCGCGGCGTTGATCCCGGCCATCAATCCCCTGGCACGCCGCCTCTTCGTACCCCGACGTCCCATTGATCTGTCCCGCCGAGAAACAGCCCTGCAATCTTCTTCGTCTCCAGCGTGCGGTGCAGTTCCGTCGGATCGATCGAGTCATACTCGATGGCATATCCCGGCCGCATCATCTCCGCGTCTTCCAGACCTGGGAATCGACTTCAGAATCGCCAGCTGCACATCAATCGGCAGCGACGTGCTCATGCCGTTGACGTAAATCTCGTGCGTGTTCAACCCCTCCGGCTCGAGAAACAGCTGGTGCGTGACCTTGTCGGGAAACTTGACGATCTTGTCTTCGATCGAAGGACAGTAGCGCGGCCCGATCGACTGAATCTGTCCGCTGTACATCGGCGACCGGTGCACATTCTCGCGGATAATGCGATGCGTCTCTTCGGTCGTGAACGCGATGTAGCACGGCACCTGCTTGTCGTGATGAGCAACCCGCCTGGTGCGGAAGCTGAACGGTGTGGGGTCGGCATCGCCCGGCTGCTCCGCAAACTTCGACCAGTCGATCGTCCGCCCATCGAGCCGTGGCGGCGTTCCCGTCTTCAAGCGGCACCCGCGCAGCCCCAGCTTCTTGAGCGCCTCGCCCAGCAGCACCGCATTCGGCTCCCCCGATCGCCCCGCAGGATACTGCTGCTCCCCGCAATGAATCAGCCCGTTGAGAAACGTGCCGGTCGTAATAATGACCGCGCCGGCGCCGAAACCCGGCGCCCATCGCGAAGCAGAATGCCGCGAATGCAGTCGTTGGTCGCTGGTCGCTGGTCGTTGGGGACGTCGTTCGCTGATCGTCGTTCGCTGTTCGCAAGCAGCCCCCTCCCTCGCCCGGGTGGCGATCTTCTGACGAACCCGCGATCGACGAACGCATCGCCAACGACTTCCAAAATCACATCCGCCACTTCCGCCTGCTTGATCTTCAAATTCGGCTGCGACTCCAGCACCTCGCGCATCTTCAGCCGGTAGGCCTGCTTGTCGCACTGCGCCCGCGGTGACCACACCGCCGGACCCCGCGAAGTGTTGAGCAACCGGAACTGGATGCCGACCGCGTCGGTGACCTCGCCCATAATGCCGCCGAGCGCGTCCACTTCGCGCACCAGGTGTCCCTTGGCAATCCCGCCGACCGCCGGATTGCACGACATCTGCGCAATCAGATCGACGTTCAGCGTGTACAGCGCAGTCTTCAGCCCCATGCGCGCAGCCGCCATCGCGGCCTCGCACCCGGCGTGTCCAGCGCCGACCACAACCACGTCGAAATGTTCTGTGAAGGAGGGCATGAAACTTCATTCTAACAAGGACCGGCTGGAAGTAATGGAGGACGCCCGGCCTCCACCCAACATGCTAGAACTGCGGCCCTCCCATGTCGGTGAACAGACTTCCTGCCACCGCGGCGAGGAAAAATACCAGTCGCTGGCGCCGGCTTCGTGGTTGTTGCCGCCGGAGCCGAACGGAACTGTGGGCGAACGCCAGTAGTCCATGCCCATCTGCAACAATGCGCCGCCAGAAATCCTGACCCTGGCGCGCACGGTACAGCCTTCGAGTTTGCCCGGCGGCAAAGCGGCGCGGGGCGACGGGCTCCAGAAATGCCACACCCGGTCAGGACGCTCGCCCACGCGCAACACCACCGCATGGTTGCCCGGATCGTAAGCCACCGGCATCGGATCGTGCGCGTCCGTGCCAAACCACGGCTGGCGCCGGTAAAGCCCTCCCTGCACCCGGGCGCCGTCATCGTTGAGGACCACTTCCCTGCCGTCGATCCGGCAGGACAGCCGGGTCCAGCCGACTTCCACCTGCGCCGATTCGTGGCCCGGCAGCCGCGTGTCCGCAATCGCGATACCCCAGAGCCGCGCCGAATCAAAGCCCTCCGGTGGAGGAACCGGGTTCACGTATCCGGCTTTGTAACTCACTTCATCGGAATTCGCGGATCATTCGATACCACGAATGCCTTCGGGCTGCTGCTCCGTCCTTGTGGCGTGGTCACAGTGAAACTGGATGTTGGCACCCGGTGCGGAACGATGGCGACCAGCCTCTGCGAAGAGACCGCGGCGAACACTGCCTGGCTTCCCCCGAATAGCACCTCCGAAACCCCCGCCAGGTTCCTGCCGCTGATCTCCACCCGCGTGCCCTCGGGGCCATGCGGCGCGGCGAAAGAGCGAGGATCTCTGGCGCCGCGGGTTGTGCCTGAGCCTGAAGCGCCGAAAGCGCAAGAAGGACCATTGCCGCCAATCTGCCGACCCCTCTCCTGGTCTGTCAATCGCAGCCTGTCTGCACGAAAATCCCCAATCCGGATTCAGGCTACGCGATGGGCGCGACGCCGTTCTGTGACGGCCATCACAATCGCCATGGTTGCGGGCCGGCGCGGACGCCCGTATATTGAGGGCACACCAAAACTGAGGCCAAATTATGACGACCGCACAATTCTTCGAGCAACTGGATGCGCGCATCGCGCCGTTCGATCTGCTTTGCCATCCCTTTTACCGGGCCTGGAGCGCCGGTCAGCTGTCGCGCGACGACCTGCGCGAGTATGCGCGGGATTACTACCATCACGTAAACGCCTTTCCCACCTACCTGGCGGAACTCAGCATGCGTCTTGAAGAGGGCGAATTGCGCCGGGCCGTGCTCGCCAACCTGGCCGACGAGAAGGGCTGGAACGATGCGAATCCCGAGCACGCCGAACTCTGGCTCGACTTCGCCGAAGGCATGGGAGCACGCCGCAACCTGCGCGGGCACCAGCCCGTCCCTGAGATCAGGAATCTGATGGCATTCTTCCATAATGTTGCCAGTGAGGGGACACCGGAAGAAGCGCTGGCGGCGTTTTATGCTTACGAATCCCAGGTCCCGCGTGTGGCGACGGAGAAAGGCCGCGGGCTCCGCGCGATGTACGGCGCCGATGAGAGAACTTACGCTTATTTCACCCTGCACAGCACCGCGGATGTGTACCACTCGCGGATCTGGCGGCAGCAACTGGCCAGCCGGCTGGAACAGAATCCGCAGGCCGCCGAGGCGGCTCTGACCGCAGCCGCGCATGCGGCCAAAGCCTTGTGGACCGCGTTGGACGGCATCGAAGCGCGCCGCACCGCGAAGCCCCAGGCCGCCTAGCGGCCAGGGCAGACTCATCGGGCGCGGGAAAATTTCTGGAGAGAATGAAAAAAGTCAGTGACCAGCACAGACCGTGTGGCGACGGGTCGGAGCCTGCCCTGAGCGAAGTCGAAGGGACCCGTCCAGGCCGAGCCCAGCTCGGCTAGGGTTTGGTCGGCCCACCCCATGAGCCCTGATCAGCAAAAAACGAAGACAGAAGCCTTGCGCGCCCTGCATCACAACAACATCCTCATCCTGCCCAACGCCTGGGATGTCGCCAGCGCCCGGTCATCCAGCAGGCTGGCGCGAGCGCCGTCGCCACCACCAGCGCCGGCATCGCTTTCACCCTGGGATATCCCGACGGGCAGCGCATTTCGCGCGAAGAAATGCTGGCGGTGGTCGCTCGTATTGCAAAAGCGGTCAAGCTCCCCGTCACCGCCGACGTCGAAGCCGGATACGGCGCACGCCCGGAAGACGCCGCCCGCACCGCCCGCGACGTCCTCACTGCCGGCGCAGTAGGAATGAATCTTGAGGACGGCACAGGGGATCCCCAGCGCCCGCTTCTGGAGCTCGCGCTGCAAGTTGAAAGGGTGCACGCAGTCCGGGAACTGCCCATCGTCCTCAATGCCCGCACCGATGTTTATTTGCTGGAAGTTGGCCCGCCCGAAAAGCGCTACCACGAAGCCCTGCGGCGCCTGGCGGCGTTTCGCGACGCCGGTGCCGACTGCGTCTTCGTCCCCGGCCTGCACGACGCGGCCACCATCGGACGCCTGGTGAAAGACTTGCAGTGTCCGGTAAACATCCTCGCCGGCCCAGGATCCCCGTCCATACCGGAACTGCAGAAGCTGGGCGTAGCCCGAGTCAGCATAGGATCGAGCAGCCATGCGCGCAACCCTTGGCCTGCGTGCGACAAATCGCGGCAGAACTCAAGAGCGCCGGAACCTACACCACCCTCGAAGGCGGCATCCCTTTCGCCGACGTAAACCGCATGATGGAATGACCGACCAAGTAACTTGACGGGACTCGGGGTACTTGCCATACTGAGCAGCCTCGCCGGCATCCCCAACCGCGCGTGGTTCGTTTGCACCTGACGCACACCCTTATGATTGCTGAGGGCAACGAAGTTTCTCCCTACCGGTCGTGTCCCTATTCCTGGCTATCTCTAATCGTCTTTCTTTTGCTGCTGCTGGTGACGGCGTGCGGAGGGGGAGGATCGAGTTCAAGCGGTGGTGTAGGGGACGGTGGAGGAGGGGGAGGCGGTGGGGCTGGAGGGGGAAGCGGGGGCGGTGGAAATGGGGGCGGCGGAAACGGCGCCTTTGCCGCCGGTCGGACCAGGTATGTGCGAACCGATGCGACCACCGAGTACTATCAGTGGGTTAACTCGCACTGGATCATTTACAACCCGATCACAAACTACTTTTACGTCGCTGATCCTGGCTCGAACCACGTGATGGTCTTGGATGCAGCATCAGAGACTTTTCTGGGGGCAATCAGTGTCCCTGGGGCATATTCGATTGACGACACCCCGGATCACAAAACTCTTTACGTGGGGACGGCCCTCGGCGACCTGTACACCGTAGATCCTGTCTCCATGAGGGTTACGCACCGGTATGTCGGATCTCAGATTGGGCCTTCCGGCTACTTCACTGATTCTGCCCTCGTCCTGGCTGACGGCCGGCTCGCGCTTTTCGGCGGGACCGGCGGCGTGTCTCTCGATGGCTCTCTGGATTTTGCCATTTGGAACCCAGCCGATAATTCCCTGGCAATAACCAACTGTGGGTCCTTCACCGGCAACATTGGCGGCTTTTCGCGCTGCGCCAGATCGTAGCAAGATCATTTTGGGCAGCGTTGATAGCGGGCCGCTTTGCAAAGTGGATGAATCGACGGGGCAAAGTAGCACCTTTGGACCTGGCGGTTTTCCCGCGGTGAATTTTCGATTGTCTCCGAACGGAAAGTACATCGTCGTGCCCGCAAACACCCTCACTCTGACCAACACCTCGTATGCCTATGTTTACGACGCTGCGACATTAAACCTGGTCACACAGATCTTGGTGAGCGGCAACACCTCTACCGCGGCCGGGTTCGCAATAAGCGCGGATTCCAAGACACTGTTCGTCCCCAACGACTGGATCATCTACGCCTACGATTTGTCGACCGGTCAACAGGTGGGCTGGCTTCCAAATATGAATGTCCCGGTCACCAGTGGAGGAGGAGCGTGGGGCCCGATTGAGAATCCGAACCTCCAGGCAGCGGATGGTACGGGCCTGCTGGTGGGACCGATGGAGGAAGGCGTCGGGTTCATTGACACAACTGCGATGCGGACTGGCGCTGTGGGATCTCAGTTCCCGAACGGATACCTGAATCCTGCAACTGGACCGACGTCCGGAGGCACGCCAGTGAAGGTAACCGAGCCCGCGTCTTTTGGCACGCTCAGCAGCGTGTACTTCGGCCGTCAAGCGGCTACCCATGTGTCCGGAGTCTCGGGGCCGAATACGTTCGGAAATTTCGGTTCACTCTCAGCTACCTCTCCTTCGAGTACCGCAGGGCCTGCAGATATTTATGCGTTCACCGCCGACGGTGGCATGCAGCTCATTCCCGAGGGCTTCAGCTATGGCCCGACAATTCTCCAGGTGACCCCCACCATGTCGACAGCTGAGGGCGGAGGGACGGGAGTTATCTACGGGTATGGTTTTGGTCCCGTGGGTTCCGGTGTAGAAGGCCCCTTGCCGCAAATTGCGCGCGTCGCCGGCAGTGGCATTCCGTCCTCCTTGCAGGTGAGCGTGGGCGGCAATCCGGTACCGATCACCGGCTTCGCACCGTATGCCTATCCCTTACAGAACCCGCCCTTCCCCCTCCAGGCCATCGCCTACACGATCCCCTCCGGCACCGCGGCCGCGGATGCGACTGTTACCAGTATCAGCGGCAGTGCCACCGCCCATGCCGCATTGACCTACTTGCCGGCGATTCAGCAATTCGCGTTGCCGGGTTCGAACCTGGCACAGGGCATCTACGACCGGTACACCGATCTCTATTACTTCACAGACACCAGCCAGATTCAGGTCTTCTCTAAAGCTCTAGGCTCGTGGCAGTCTGCCATCAACATCCCGGCGCCCCAGGGAACGACGCAGAGGCTGTGGGGAATCGCTCTATCCCCCGACGGCAGCAAAATGGCTGTCTCCGACGCCAGTGCCGGCGCCATCTACGTCTTAGATCCGGCGCATCCCGCTGCCATCAAGACCTTCATCGTCGGTTCTTTGTCCCCCTTCACGGTCAACCCATGCGGGCTCGCTATCAGCGATGCCGGGAACGTCTATTACATGGTTACGGTGCTGGGACAGGGGGGCGGAGCCGACCAGTTCTTTAAGCTGAATACAAACACCGGAGCAATTTTCAACTATGGCATCAACGGTCCTGGATTGGGTTCACAAGATGCCTACCTGCGAAATGCCATCAGTTCTGACAACAGTCGCGTTTTTTATAACGAGGATGGCTTCGTCTTCTATGTAGATACCGCCACCGACAAGTGGGTTCCGGCTTCGCTGGACCCAGGATGCTGCTACGGAGATTATGAATTAACTCTTTCAGCTACAGGGGCTCAATTTGAGGCGACTGGCTTCCTATACGATTACAGCCTCAACGGCGAGTCGTATTATGCGCTCAACGATCGTGAGGTGATGAACATTGCGTATGTCTACGGCGCTAAATTAAGCGCCGACGGCAGCCTGTTGTTTCAGCCCACTTCCAATGGCATTGACGTGTTAGACGGCAGACTGGGAAACCTGTTGAACCGCATCGCTCTGCCGGTGTCTCTCTCCCCCAACTACGATGCGCTCGTCGCGGACGGCAAAGACAACGTCCTGATGGCAATCACAGGAAGCGGTGACGGAATCGCCATCATCGACCTATCCGCGATCAAGGAACCACTGCCCTTGACGTATGCGACCGGCCTGGGTTCTAAGGCCGATCGCATTGCCAGTTGGAGTCTCCTGGGCCCAGATTCCAGCAGGCGGACTCAGGCGGGTAAACCAGCCAGCAGGTTCGCCCCGCCCGGTCGCAGAATTCCGCATGTCACGAAACCGCGGTAAGTAAATGGAAGCCCAGGTTGTCTCACCTGGGGAATACGAATTCCATAGCGTCGAACCCCGCACTGGGTAAACCACTAACCCCCAGATGTACTATGTTCCCGTGCGCACCCTGCCGCAGAGCGTCCTCGACTATATCCGTCGCGAGGAGCTTCTCCACGCCGGAGACCGCGTGGGTGTCGCCGTTTCCGGCGGAGCCGATTCCGTGGCCCTTCTGCAAATCATGCTCGAGTTGCGTCCGGAACTCGGCATCGTCCTCTCTGCCGTCCATTTCAATCATCAGCTACGGGGAGAAGAATCCGACGCCGACCAGCAGTTCGTCACCCAGTTAGCCCACCGGCACCAGCTGGAATTGTTAGCCGGCACAGGCGATGTCGCGGCCCACGCCCGCAGCCACCACCTCAGCACCGAGGCCGCTGCCCGCCAGCTTCGCTACCGACATTTCCGCCAGTTGTTCGCGGAGAACAAGCTGAACCGCATTGCCACCGGTCATACTCTGGACGATCAGGCTGAAACCGTTCTGCTTCGAGTCGTCCGCGGGGCTGGCACCCGCGGCTTGGCTGGGATTTATCCCCGGCTGTCATTCGACGCTTCTGATTTTTCCGTCATCCGGCCCCTGCTGAAGACCCGGCGCAAACTTTTGGAAAGCTATCTGCAGGAAATCGGACAGGACTGGCGCGAGGACTCCAGCAACCGCGATCTTCGCCACGCCCGCAACCGGGTGCGGCATGGGATCGTGCCCCGGCTCGAACGCACTCTGAACCCGGCAGTGCGGGAAACTCTGGGGGAGACGGCCGACATTGCGCGCTCAGAAGAAGAGTACTGGCAGGAGGAAGTTACACGAGCACTGCCGGAGGTATGGCAAGCCGAGCGCCGTACCCTCAAGCCGGACGCCCTGGCGGCGTTGCCTCTGGCCCTGCGGCGACGCGTGGTCCGGGCAGCGGCGGAGTCCCTCGGACTGAATCTGGAGTTCCGCCACGTGGCAGAGATTCTCGATCTCGACCAGCCCGGCCCCAGGTCCGCCATGTTGCCCGGCGGGTGGCTTCTTTCCGCGAGCACTGATGGTTTGAAGTTCGACCTGCCCAGCCCGCCCAGGTCCGATTATGCCTACGTCCTCACCGTGCCCGGCGCGATTCATGTCCCTGAAGCTGGAGCATGTTTTCAGGCGACGCTGGTTCCGGCCAGCGCATCCTCAGGTTATAATCCCGACCACATGCTCGACCCTGCATTGCTGCAGCCGGAATTGACTGTGCGTAACTGGCGCGCGGGCGACCGTTATTGGCCGGCCCACACCAAGTCTCCGAAAAAGATCAAGGAACTGCTGCAGGAGCGGAAGCTTTCCGGAGCAGAACGCCAGCTCTGGCCGGTGGCGGTCAGTGGGCAGGAGATCGTATGGCTCCGCGGCTTCCCCACGCCGGCGCGATTGCGTCCCAACCATGGCGCCCGCCAGGCCCTGCTGATTCGCGAGTTGCCCGGTCTGGAGGACGTCCGGCATGAATGAGACCGCAAAACCGCTCCGCACCGTGATCTCCGCCGAACAGATTCAGAAGCGGGTGCGCGAGATGGGCCGCCAGATTTCCGACGACTACCGCGGCCAGTCCATCCACCTGCTGGCCCTGCTGGAAAACGGCTTCATCTTTATGGCTGACCTGGCACGGGCGCTCGAAGTTCCGGTCATCTGCCAGTTCATCAAGCCCAAGTATCAACTCCACGGGGAGGATGGCTCGGGCGGGGTACTGGAGATTTTCTTCAGCCACCAGCCCGACATTCGCGGCCAGAACCTGCTCGTGGTCGAGGGCCTGGTACATTCCGGAATCACCACCGAGTTCCTGATGAGCGACCTGAAAGCGCGCGGCGCCGCCTCGGTCAAACTGGCAACCCTGCTCGACCGGCAATCGGCCCGCCGGGTCCAGTTGCAGCCCGACTATTTCGGCTTTCTGGTCGATGAGGCCTTCCTGGTGGGTTACGGGTTGGGTTCGCCCGAGCAAACCAACCGGAATCTGCCCTTTATTGGCGCGGCAAGTTGAAGCCAACCCGTGACTTAAGTCATCCGCAGAACGCCGACCTTTTTCTCCTGGGAACGGTTAGAATAAAGGTTTGCGATGTCCAATCCAAAACCTGGGGCGGGGCATCTAACTTAGGTGCAGCGAGCTGCCAGGGTTTGGCGTGCGCGTGATTCTCAGGAGTGTTCGGTGAATTCTACAGTCAAGACGGTGGTTTTCTGGTTGGTGATCGTACTTTCGGCCTTTCTGCTGTGGCAAGTCATGAAAGCCGGGAGTGCGGGTCAAAAAGACGCTGACGTCAATTTTTCCAAGTTCCTGACCGATGTGGACCAGGGCAATGTAAAAGACGTCACCATCACGGGCCAGGAAGTGCGCGGACACTATCGCAACGATAATTCCGCGTTTCACACCACCGCCCCGGCCAACTATCCCGACATGATCAAGACCCTGCGTGATAAGGACGTCGCCATGACCGTCCGCGACATCACGACTGGCAGCTGGCCTCTGCAGTTGCTGGGCACCTGGGCCCCCCTGATCCTGCTCGCAGCCCTGTGGTTCTTCATGATCCGGCAGATGCAGACCGGCGGCAACAAAGCGTTGTCTTTCGGCAAGAGCCGCGCCCGGTTGCTTTCCATGCAGCAGAAAAAGGTCACGTTTAAGGATGTGGCCGGCGTCGATGAAGCCAAGGAAGAACTGAAAGAAATCATCGAATTCCTGCGCGAAGCGCAAAAGTTCCAGAAGCTGGGCGGACGCATCCCGAAAGGCGTGCTGCTGGTCGGACCTCCGGGAACCGGCAAGACCCTGCTGGCACGGGCCGTCGCCGGCGAAGCCAATGTTCCGTTCTTCTCCATCTCCGGTTCCGACTTCGTCGAAATGTTCGTCGGCGTGGGCGCCAGCCGCGTTCGCGACCTGTTCGAGCAGGGCAAGAAGAACGCTCCCTGCATCATCTTTATCGACGAAATCGACGCCGTCGGACGCCATCGCGGCGCCGGCCTGGGCGGCGGTCACGACGAGCGCGAGCAGACCCTCAATCAACTGCTGGTTGAAATGGACGGTTTCGAGTCCAACGAAGGCGTCATCCTGATGGCCGCCACCAACCGCCCTGACGTCCTGGATCCGGCGCTGCTCCGGCCCGGACGCTTCGATCGCCGGGTCGTGGTCGGCCGTCCCGATGTGCGCGGCCGCGAAGAAATCCTGCGCGTGCATACCCGCAAGATTCCTTTGGCCGACGATGTTGATCTCTTCGTGCTGGCGCCGCGGCACCCCGGGCTTCTCCGGCGCCGACCTGGCCAACATGGTCAACGAAGCGGCCCTGGCGGCGGCGCGTCAGAACCGCAAAGCTGTGCTGATGTACGACTTCGAACTGGCCAAGGACAAAGTCCTGATGGGCGTGGAACGCAAGTCCATGCTGCTGTCAGACGAGGAAAAGAAGAACACCGCCTATCACGAAGCCGGCCATGCTCTGGTGGCGGCGCTGTTGCCGCACTCCGATCCGCTGCACAAGGTGACCATCATTCCGCGCGGCATGGCTCTCGGCGTCACCATGCAGTTGCCGATCGACGACCAGCACAACTACTACAAGAACTATCTCGAGACTCCGATTGCCATCCTGATGGGCGGCCGCCTGGCCGAAGAGATGTTCCTGAATCACGATGAGCACCGGCGCCGGCAACGACATCGAACGCGCCACCGAACTCGCCCGCAAGATGGTTTGCGAGTGGGGCATGAGCGACCTGGGCCCGCTCACCTTCGGCAAAAAGGAAGAGCAGATCTTCCTGGGCCGCGAAATCGCCCAGCATCGCGACTACAGCGAAGCCACCGCGGTCAAGATCGACGCCGAAGTGCAGAAGCTGGTCAAGCGCGGTTACGACACCTCCAAGGACCTGCTCCAGGCCAATCGCGAAGTGCTGGTCCGGATCGCGGTAGCGCTGATCGAGCGCGAAGTACTCGACGCAAGTCAGATCAAAATGATCATCGACGGTCAGGAACTGCCGAAGATCGTTCCTCCGCCCAAGCCCGACGACGGAGTACAACAGGTCATCAAGCCCGACCTGCAGCCCGGACGCGCCAAAGGCGGCGAACGGCCGGCACCAGCGTAGAGCGGACGTCAGACCCCAGCCAGGGCGGCCAAAAGCCGCCCTTTCTCTTTGCGGCAAACCACCTTCCCCTCACTGTCATCCTGAGCGGAGTGGCCGCTTCGCGCAGCAAAGCAGCCACGCAGTCGAAGGACCCCTATAGGCTGCACCGAAACGCACTCTCCGCTCCCAGCCTTTCAAGATAGTAGGGGTCCTTCGACTCCACCGAGCCATTTCGCACTCCGTGATTCTTGCTTGTGGAAATTTTTGCCGCGGACGCTTTCGTGGGCGCGCGACTACGGTCCGGCCGAGATGCTCGGCCTCGCTCCAGTGGCGACTCTTAACGCATTTTCCGGCGGCGCAGCATCTTCAAAATTTGCCGTTGACAGATTTTCAAATTGCACAATTATTTGGGATTGACCGCGCCGCTGATCACGCGTAGATTCGTTTTCACCTTCACAGAAAATCCAGCCAAAGAAAAATGTGTTTTTGCTCCAACCAATCCCCAGTGATATTCCCTCCCCCAAGGGTGGAATAAAGTGAGGAAAGTAGAAAACGAATGGCAAGTCTATCGCACGCGATTTCTGATTCGGGCCAGGCAGCTCACCGGTCCCCTGGAGTTCCGGGATGCGCTCGGACGTGAACATCGCGGGCAAAAAGGCGATTATCTTGTAGAGTCCTCCGACGGCACGCAAAGAATCGCGCCCCGTGAAATTTTTGAGGATGTCTACGTAGCCATGGGTCCCGCCGTTGAGAAGTGGCCCCTGCTGGACAGACGAAATTTTTCTCTTTCAGATCTGAAACGCCGGACTTCGGCCCGAGCCGAGATGCTGGCGTGAGCGGCCCGGGAATTTTGGACCGCGACCTGGCAGGCCACGGAAAACTCGAACAATGGCAAATCCGGAGGTGGCACGGCGGCAACGTGCCACCTGAACTTTCGACCCAGACATCGCCTTGTGGAAAAACCGGGCGAGGGGGCAGCATCCCACTTGCTAAGACTGAGATACAATATATAGGGATACCCTCTTGACAGCCCCAACATACGGGCGTACTGTTTGCATCCCATAAGGCTTCAAACGCCGCCGAAACAAAGGCGGGTTGATGCTTGGTAAGAGCAAGAAAACAAAGGGTCGGTGCTCAGGGCTCGAGGTGACCGTGCACCGTCCTGCCAGAACGAATGAGGTGAACCCGTGGTTGGGCGGGTTCGTGGTGCGGTGGCCGTTCCCTCGTCCCTGTAATTGATGGCAGAACTCCTCCCGAGGGAGCGACGACAGTTGACAAGCCAGGCTGTGGAAAATGCCTCGAAAGAGGGCTCGTAATCCCTTTCGTTCGAGGTGGGAAACTGAGGTTGGAATGGAAGCATTGGAGCGCATGGTCAGCGAGTCGTTCACCCGAAATGGGGTGGCGCCGGAATTCGACTATCGCCGCGTGGAATGGTCCCGATGGTTCCGCTGCGCCGACAGTTTCAGCCTGGTGCTGATGTCCAGCAAGCCGGGAATCTTCGCCTTGGGCGAAGAACTCGTGGCCACGGGAGGCAAACGCATCCTGGGCCTGTTTCAAGTCTCCGAAACTGACGACCTGGGCATGGCCCTTGGCCGCATGTTTCTGCCCGGCAGTCCGCAGCGTGAACGCCTGTCCGCCGGCCGCTGCTTCGCCCGCTACGCGGTAATCGAAGACGCGGCCCAACGGCATGCCGCTTGCGCCGCTTTGCAGCATTGGATGTCGGCAACCGCCTCCGGCAATCCCGAGTCCGAACTGGGAACAGAGAACTGAAGACTAGAAACTGGTTTTAAATAGTCTTTACGCGATACTGGAAATTAGAGATCAAGGTTGAGATACAGAATCCCGAGGAAAGAAGATACAGAAATGGCAGAGGTAAAAGCAGGAGCCCCCGTAACCTCCGAGACCAGCGCGGCCCCGGTAAGCATCGCCACCCCCAGCAAGAAAGCCCCGGGCCTCACCTTCCGCCGCTTCTTCACCAAGGCCGGCGTGTCTCCTTACGACGAAATCGAATGGGAGAAGCGCACCGCGCTGATTACCGACGCCAAGGGTAACCCGATCTTCGAGCAGAAGGATGTCGAGGTTCCCAAGGACTGGTCGGTGACCGCCACCAATATCGTGGCCAGTAAATATCTGCACGGAACGCTGGGCACGCCCGAGCGCGAGAGTGGTGTTCGCGCCTTGGTGACGCGCGTCGCCGAGACCATCCGCGACTGGGGAATGTCGCAGGGCTATTTCAAGACGCCGGAAGACGGCGCAACTTTCCACGACGAGCTGTCGCACATCCTGCTGCGCCAGTACGCCGCTTTCAACTCGCCGGTCTGGTTCAACGTTGGCTGCGACCGCATCGAGCCCGACTCCGACGCCCAGAACTGGCATTGGAATCCCGCCAGCGCCCGCGTCGAGTTTGGCGTCACCGGCTACAAGACGCCGCAGTGCTCCGCCTGCTTCATCAATTCAGTAAAGGACTCGCTCGATTCCATCCTCACTCTGGCCAAGACCGAAGGCATGCTCTTCAAGTGGGGATCGGGCACGGGCACGAACCTTTCTTCGCTCCGGTCTTCCACGGAAGGCCTGAGCGGCGGCGGCACTGCCAGCGGTCCGCTCAGCTTCATGAAAGGCTTTGACGCCTTTGCCGGCGTCATCAAGTCCGGCGGCAAGACTCGCCGCGCCGCCAAGATGGTCATCCTCAACATCGACCACCCCGATATCGTCGACTTCATCGAGTGCAAATCGAAAGAAGAGGCCAAGGCCCACGCCCTGATCGCTTCGGGATACGACGGTTCGTCGCCCGATTCGGATGCCTACTCATCCATCTTCTTCCAGAACGCCAACAACTCCGTCCGCGTGACCGATGACTTCATGTACTCCGTCCTGCGCGACAACGGCTTCACCACCCGCGCCGTCCGCGACGGACGCCCCATGCAGAACTTCAAAGCTAAAGACCTGCTCTACCGGATCTCCGACGCCACCTGGCGTTGCGGCGATCCCGGCATGCAGTACGACACCACGGTCAACCGCTGGCACACGTCGAAAAACACCGCCCGCATCAACGCCAGCAATCCCTGCTCGGAGTACATGTTCCTCGACGACTCGGCTTGCAACCTGGCCAGTCTGAACCTGCTGAAGTTCGCGCCCAATGGCACCTTCGACGTGGAAGCCTATCGCCACGCCGTCGATGTCCTGATCACCGCGCAGGAAATTCTGGTCGACAACGCCGGCTACCCGACCGAGATGATCGCCAAGAACTCGCACGACTACCGTCCGCTGGGTCTGGGCTACGCGAACCTGGGCGCGCTACTGATGGCCGCCGGCCTCCCCTACGACTCCGATGCCGGCCGCGACTACGCCGCCTGCGTCACCGCAATCATGTGCGGCGAAGCCTACCTGCAATCCTCGCGCATCGCCGAGTCCTGCCCGCGCGTTAGTGCCCGCCACCGAGCCCACGCAAAGAGGCCTGGCCGAAACGAATCTAGGCGCACGTGTGGCTGCGGGCGACTCGCCCGCGCGCATGCCCGGCGGCGCCTGCCCCGGCTGGTACATCAACCGTGAGCCGTTCCTCGACGTAATCCGCATGCACCGCGCGTCGGTCAACAACATCAACAAAACCAACGTCCCAACCAATCTCTACGAATCCAGCAAAGCCACCTGGGACGAAGCCCTGGCCAGCGGCGAAAAACACGGCTACCGCAACTCCCAGGTAACAGTTCTAGCTCCAACAGGAACAATTGGGTTCATGATGGATTGCGATACTACCGGGATTGAGCCGGATCTGGCGTTGGTGAAGTACAAGAAGCTGGTGGGCGGGGGGATGATTAAGATTGTGAACAATACTGTGCCTACCGCGCTGTTCAAGCTGGGGTACGATCACGACGAAGCGGACAAGATTGTTTCCTACATTGACGCGACCGGGACCATCGAAGGGGCGCCGGATATCAAGGATGAGCATCTAGCCGTGTTTGACTGCTCGTTCAAGCCGGCCAAGGGGACGCGGTCGATCCACTACATGGGTCACTTGAAAATGATGGCGGCGGCGCAACCTTTTATTTCTGGCGCCATCTCTAAGACAGTGAACCTGCCGGAGAATGCCTCGGTCGAAGACATCATGGAGTGCTACATCCAGGCATGGAAACTGGGGTTGAAGGCTGTGGCTGTTTACCGTGATGGATGCAAGAAGTCGCAACCGCTGAGCGCGTCCGGCACTTCGACGGCGCTCTCGAAGAAAGGCGATGCCGCGGCCGCGGTCGCCGCCCAGCAGCAGGTCGAAGAAGAAAATCTCAACGCTCCGCCGCGCGCCGTCCGGCACAAGCTGCAGGAAGAGCGCGCGTCGATCACCCACAAATTCAAAGTGGGCGACCATGAGGGCTACATCACCGTCGGCCTTTATCCCGACGGCAGCCCCGGCGAGCTCTTCATCACCATGGCCAAGGAAGGCTCCACGGTCAGCGGTCTGATGGACAGCTTCGCTCTGGCCGTCTCCATCGCGCTGCAACACGGGGTGCCGCTGAAACTGTTCTGCGAAAAGTTTGCCCACACCCGCTTCGAACCCAGCGGCTGGACCGGCAACGCCGACATCGGCTACGCCAAGTCGATCATGGACTACATCTTCCGCTGGCTGCAGTTGCGCTTCCTCACCGGCCAGCAGGGCATGCTGTTCGAAAACCTCAGACTGCGGACGCCGGGCGCCGGACCTCAGCCGTCAGCCGCAGACGATGTGACCGGCTCGGCTGCTTCTGACCAGAGGTCCGAAGTCCGAGGTCCGACGCCGGGTTCAGTCCACGCCGCCGACGCTCTCGCCGGACTCATCGACCTGGGCGACGCCCCCACCTGCAGCTTCTGCGGATCCATCATGACGCGCAATGGCAGTTGCTACCGGTGCGGGAGCTGCGGGAGTACGAGCGGGTGCAGCTAGCTAGTACGGACTGTGTGGCACCGGGCCTCTGCCCAGCCTGCCGAGCGGGGTTCGGTAGGATTGGTCAGTGCATATGCGCGCGCGTCGCAAATCTTCGCGAGAAATGTGGAACACCCCGCCTGTCCTCGGTTTCCATGGCCCGTTTCGCACAAGAAGGCGAATCTTGGATGAGAGATCGGACAATGGCAGTTCAGGTGAGATAGGAAACGACATTCTGTATGCCGTCGACGAAGGGCTGTGCCCACGCACCAGAAAAATCAATGCTGTTAGCGAGTGCGCCGATGACCCCGGCATCCACTGCTTTCTTGTCGAAGGCCTTACCGTCCGCGACGTCGAAGAGTTGGGAGGTCAGAAATGGAAGATACCACTTGCCCTTGAAAACGATGGAATGACGACCTTGCGAAAACAAATAGTTTATTAGGCGTTCAACCGCCTTACGCTTGCGTTCGAATTGCACTGGGCTGAGCGATGTCGCGGCACGAATTTTAGCCCAGTAAGTCGCCACCGCCTGCGCATTCAAGGGGCCCGTCGACGTTCCGTGATGGGCCTGATTTACTTGCGAGAATTTGTGGAAGTTTGCAACGCTGTGTGCCTGATGTCGGACGCAGAAGACGCAAATTTTTGTCCACTCCTTCCAGCGCTCAGCGCACGAGAGTCTCCATGCGTTTGTGTCTCCGAGCGCAGTAGACACGTCTGCACGATCCAGTGATGCCAGCGCAGCACTTGAACCGGGCAAGTCACCATGCTGGAAAATCAGTGCCTCGACATCGTAGGTACTCGTGTACACAATATGCGGGGATTTGACGGTGGCTCTTAAAATGTCGTCAATATCTTTGTCTAAAAAGAAAAGTACTGCAGTCTTTTTCCCTTTGAAATCAGACACCAATGTTGCTGAGGCTGCAAGCGTTTTGAAGAACTTGAGAAGCTTGCCCTTGCCGCCTCCAGTTCCTGTTATTTCAACGCCAGAAATCGTCTCGTACTGCACCCCCCTTTTTAGGGACACGATATTGCAGATCCTCGCGTAGAAGTAACGATCCGCTTTGGTACCCTCAACGAATACGAACAAGCCCCGTCCTGACATTTGCATATATCTTATAAACCCCTGCTCTGTATGCCTCAAACGCTTCATATGCGGAAAATATCTGAATCGGGTAGTTCGGCCATGATTTCTGGAGAGTGGGTTGCGAAAATCATTTGACTCATGCGATTCAGAATCCTCATAGTCGAGATCAATCGCCTCTGCCAGTCCACATGCATGGAAAGCTCAGGCTCATCAACCAACATCGGCGCTGCCCTCATGCCAATAGTCTCGACGAGAATTCTTAGCAGGTGTTTTTCACCAGACGACAATGTGGCAAGGTTGATGTTCTCGTCCCCAACAACAACTTCAATCCCTTTCTCTCCAAATTTGAGTTGCTTACCAGGCAAGAACATTTCATTTACAACCTCCTTAAAGGTGTCTCGCGGGGCCACGAGTTGGGCTATGCGGCGCTCTATCACTTCAATGTCTTTTGAAACGCTTCTCAGTTGCACATCCGATTGGTATCGTTGAAGGAATTCTTTTTCGGTAAGTGAGGCAGCACTCATATTGCGTCTGCTGAGAAATTGAGAAACTGCTTTGTAGGCGTCCTTGGGGTTCGTGTCGGACTCGTCGGGAGATGATTCCGATCGAGAAATGACACTCTGGAGAATTCTAGCTAAACCCTCCTCTTGCACCTCTGTGGTTTGTTGCGCGAGCTGTGCGGAATAGTCTCTCCAGGTATCAGTCAGGGTCTCCACAAACGAGGTCTCCAATTGCTCCTCCGTTTGTTCAGGTCTCGCAGTGTAACCGTAGAGTGCAGAAAGTGGTTTCGGGAGTGTGTATAGCCTCGTGGTTGGCAGAAACGTGTGGTGCCATGCGCCGCCGTCTGGAGGGTCGATGATCCATGCAAGCTTCCTCTTCAACTTCTGTCGAGGAAGCGGGCTCTGAAGTTGCTCCAGCTCGCTGTCAAGGCGGCCGGATTCAGCAACCGGGTACTTGTCCAGGGTGTAGGTGTACTCGATCTTCTTGTAGAAAGAGTAAACCACGACTTCCGCCCTTCTGAAGGGCACATCTTTCAGAAGTTCGGCTCTATTGGAAAGCGCAGAATGGAGAATTCGCAGCAGTGAAGTCTTACCACTACCATTTGATCCGAAGCAGACATTCACGTACTCATTCAACTCTGCAGCGCATTCCTCCCGTCTTCCAGCCAGACCTTCGACTCGGAATCGCCGGATCATCGCCATAGCATGGTCCTCACTGAAGACACGACAAAAGTTATCCTAGCACGACAAGTCTAGGTCCAAATCGATTGGCAGGAATGAAAACTCGGGGACAGACGGGACGTTATCGAGTTTCAGAGCCACATTGGCGGCCTGACCCATCCGATTCTTACAATGGCAGGACATTTTGGTCGTGTGGCATATAATAGAAGCAATGCAACAGCCCATTAAGGTTCGAGGCCGCTTCGCGAGTGCGTACGATACGGCGCGCACGCTTGGTGTTTCCCCATCCCGGACCAGCGAACTGATTGCTACGGTGAAAGAATTTACGAAAAGGGTCGGGCGTCGTGACCCGGTTGCGGTTGAGTTCGCTCATCGTAAGAACAAAAAAGGGACTCGGGCTACTGTGCAAAAAAAGAGCAGCGGGAGAAATGCCCGAGCGACAGACAAGAAGACATCCTCGGCGGGGCGCGCGGCGCGATAGTAGGGCAGAATCTGTCTTTCTTAACATTCCCTATGACTCTGCGTTCGAAAGGCTTTTCCTCGCCTACATTGCCGCCGTCAGCGCCTTCGGTTTCACTCCCAGAGCGACGTTAGAGATACCCTTCAGCCGCCGACGGCTGGATCGAATTGTGGCCTTGATCCTGCAGTCGGAATATTCGGTTCACGACCTGTCACGGGTTCAGCTCGACCGGAACTCGCCTCGAACTCCCAGGTTCAATATGCCATTCGAGCTCGGGTTGACGGTGGCTCTGCAAAGGGGCGCTCATCGAAATCATGCCTGGGTGGTGTGCGAATCGCAGAGACACAGGCTCAGCAAGTCGCTGAGCGACCTGGATGGAACCGACCCGTACATTCACGGCGGGACGGTGCGAGGCGTTTTTCGCGAGCTGTGCAACGTCTTCGTCAGGAGTGAGCGGCAGCCCACGGTTTTCCAGATGATGCAGATTTATCGGGTGCTTCGGGCCGACTTCCAAAATATTCTACGTCGAGCTGGAGCGGACAATCCGTTCAACGCGCGGGTGTTTAAAGAGCTTTGCGTTGCTGCCAGCGCTGCCGCCGATGAACTCGTGGAGTAATTGCGAGCAAAACACTAAGGTCCCTCGACTTCGCTCGGGATGACAGGGCTCGGGAGGTCTGAAGCTTCAAGGTCAAAATCCCCACTCTAATTTCGCAAAAGACGCGAAATTAGAATGGGGCACCCCACGCGCTTTTCTTTGCCATCAGGGTTTCCTCGCGCTGAGCGTTCTTCACTTGGACAAAGACTGGTGGTCGAAGCTGATGACGCGGGGCGGGTGGCCCACTCAAGCCCGGTTTTGGCTTGAGTGGGGATGTTCACACGTCACAGACTTGGGTCAAGAAACAAGCTAGATTGTCCCCATGCCATGGGGACTAACGCGTTTTCAGCACAGCGGGCAAAGTCATTTCGTCACGTTCTGTTGCTACCATCGCCGTCCGTTATTCACTGCGGACACAAACCGAAGAATCTTCGAGTCAGCCTTGGAGCGCGTGCGGCGCAGCTTCAGGCTTCAGGTTTACGGATATGTGGTCATGCCCGAGCATGTTCACCTCCTGCTCGGCGAACCGCAGCACCATACCCTGGCTGATGCGCTGAAGTCATTGAAGCAGGGAGTATCGCGGCGTTTGATTGGCGATGCGGATCATTTCTGGCAAAAGCGGTATTACGATTTCAACATTCGAAATCACCCGCAGTTTGTGGAAAAGCTACGCTATATTCATCGAAATCCGGTAAAGCGTGGGCTTGTGCGAGCGGTCCGGAGGACTGGGAGTGGAGCAGTTTTCGCCACTACGCAACTGGCTGTGAGGGACGGGTGGAGATCGAGTCAGAATGGACGGCACGAAAACGCGAACGAGCGGCAGGCAGACTCTGTCCAGCGGTGGAACTGCCCCACTCAAGCCAAAACCGGGCTTGAGTGGGCCACCCGCCAGTGGACACCTGCCCCTACGTGGTTCGTGATGAATGGGCTGGGGTTGTCAATAGGGAGAAATTACCGGAATGACGCTATCGTGAGGGAATGGTGGGAGATATAAAGCGGGGTGGGGTGTCCCATTTCCGGGTGTTGGGTTGATAAGATTGAATTAAGGCATCGAATATGCGCGGCCCATGGTGGCCGCGTTTTTTATTTGGGGGTGCATTTCAGATGTGAAGGAGTGGGCGTGAGAAAAGACATGGGCTCGAAGAAGACTTGTAAAGAACGCGGCGAGTGGGCGGAACTATGTTTTATGGCGCGGGCGGCGGACCGGGGGTTGAATGTGTCGCGTCCGCATGGGGACTCGGCCAGTTATGACGTCGGGGTGGAACAGAATGGGAGGTTTCTGCGGATCCAGGTGAAGTCGACGACGTTTTGCCGCAAGGGATCGTTTACGGCGAATATCACCGGGCCGAAGCATGAGCGTTATGGGCGCGGGAAGCTGGATTTCTTTGCGGTGTACCTGGTGCCGGTGGATGTGTGGTACATCATCCCGTTTGATGTGGTGGAGGGGAATTTGTCGTTGAACCTTACGCCGAGGAAGGGGCACAAGTTCGCGCAGTATATGGAAGGATGGAATTTGCTGCGCGGGCGCGAGAAGAAGGTCAAAATCCCCACTCTGATTTCGCAAAAGGCGCGAAATTAGGATGGGGCACCCGCAGAAATCCGTTCCCTTTAGAGCTTTCCTGATTCCAGATGCCGCCGAGGAGTAAACTCTAGCGGTTCTGATCGCTCAGAACCATCCGCAATCAAAAAAGGAGATGAGATGAAATATGTGATCAGCTGGAACGAACGGCCGCAAGGGTCGCCTGCGGAGTACGAGAATGCGCAGAAGCGAATCCTGGAGGTGTTTGGGCAGTGGAAGGCGCCGGCGAATTTCAAGATCGAGTTTTTCGTGATACGAGTGGGAGATTGGGGTGGGCATTTGCTGGTGGACTGCGACGATCCGCTGGCGGTGCACAAGTTTTGCTCGATGCTGCCGGCATTTCAGATGGAGGCACGGCCGGTAATTGCCGTCCAGGATGCAGTGCGGGCCGAACTCGAAGTCATGGCGTGGCGCGACGGCCTGAAGGGCAAGTGAGATAGGCTCGCGTAAGGCGGGTGGCCCATTCTGGGGCGCTGGAGTCGGCTCAGGGAGAATTCAAGGATCAAAGATCCCACTCTAGTCGCGAAGAGCGCGACTAGAATGGGCCACTCGCCAGTAAGAGCGGAGGGAACGGCGGTGACGAAGGACGAAGCCTGGAGCCTGGCCAATCATTGGGTTGCGGCGTGGAACGCTCATGATCTGGACTTGATCATGACGCACTATGAAGATGCGGTCGAGCTGATCTCGCCCGCGGCCGCCCGACTCCTGGGGAAGCCGGAGGGCAGGGTGGCAGGGAAGGCAGACGTGAGAGCTTACTTTCAGCGCGGGCTGGAAGCGTATCCGGAACTCCACTTCCGTCTTGAGGACGTGCTCTGGGGAATAAGCAGCGTCGTGCTCTATTACAGCAATCAAAAAGGAACCAAGACGGCGGAATTCATGGAACTGTCGGCGAGCGGGAAAGTGGTGCGAGTTGTGGCGAACTACAGTGGATAAACCCCATGTGGAGGTTTCAGGTCCGATGGGGTGGACGCGCTGCACTACTGGCATGCCTTAAGACGCGTCTCGATTGACCGTTCTCTTGGGATGGGACTAGACTCGCCGCGGAGGTGTTTCATGCGATGTTTGCTCAAGGCTGTAATCCCGGTAGAGAGCGGCAATACCGCCATCGGCGACGGCACATTGCCTAAGACGATTGAATCGATTCTTGCCGACCTGAAGCCGGAAGCTGCTTATTTCGCCGAAGAGAACGGCAAGAGAACCGGCTATGTCTTTTTCGACCTGAAAGATGTGTCCCAGATTCCCGCCGTGGCCGAGCCCTGGTTTCTGGCGTTTAATGCGCACGTCGAGTTGCGTCCAGCCATGAACCTTGAAGACCTGAAGAAGGCCGGGCCGGGGATAGAGAGGGCGGTCAAGAATTATCGCCGGGGCGCGCATACGAAAGCGGCTTAAACCCGGGGACAGGTTTCTGGACGGGTCAAAGTCCCACCCTCTCGCGCCACGCGCGAAGGAGGGTGGGGCACCCGGTGGGCTGGGTTTATCGGGCTACCATTCGGTGTAGATGCTGTCGGAGACGATTTTTCTGACCTTGTCCAGGTTCTTGATCCACGCCTGGTAATCGCTGCTGGCGTTCAATTTGGCATCGGCCTCGGCGAGGGCGGTCATGCTGGGATACTCGATGCTGGCAACTACCGCTCCGGCGTCCGGTCCGGCGAACCTGGCTTGCCACACACGGATAGTGGCCGCGATGCCCAGGCCCTTCATGATTTGCCTGCCTTTTTCGATTTCCTGAGCGTAGGCGGCGGGATTCTCCGTCTTGACTACGACCACCCGCAGGACGGTTCCCTTTTGCGCGAAGGCAGCGCTTGACGCTGCGCAAACCAGCAGGCAAATTACAACGGCCATTACGATGTTTCTTGTCGTTCCA
Organism: Terriglobia bacterium; assembly: GCA_963734455.1. Lineage (GTDB taxonomy): Bacteria > Acidobacteriota > Terriglobia > Terriglobales > Acidobacteriaceae > JAIQFF01. Next base: position 24,012 of record CAVTHC010000011.1, on the reverse strand, counting down.
TTTCTCATGGATGTTTCCTCTCTTTTCTTTCGTTGAGTTGAACACACTGAGGTAGGGCCGGGTCATGGTATGTCTGCGGGGCGGGCAAGTCAAACGGTTGGACGCTCGGTTGCGATTCGAGGAAAGGACTGCGGTTTGCTGAGCGGGCTTGGCCTGGGGGGACGGGTCCCTTCGACTTCTTTCAGGGCAGGCCCCAAACCGTCCCTACACGGGCGGGGGGATTGCTGCTACCTGGTTACGGCGGCCAGAATCAGTTTTTGATTTTTGAGGATCTGGTCAAGGCTGGACTGGTTCTTTTTGATTATGCCTTGATTTGCGAGGATGGTCTTCTGGTTCTTCACGATTGCGATCTGGTTGGCAAGGATCGCCTTCTGGTTTTTGACGATGGTCGCCTGGTTGGACAGGATCGTCTTTTGATTGGACAGAACTTTTGCATCAGCCATATTCATTTCTCCATGGGTGAGTTTTTGCTGGGACAGTTTATCACCCCGGCCCTCAGAAGGTGGCGGCTAGTCTACACTAGTCTCGATATCGACCTGCGGGTTGGTTTCCATGACACATGCGCGATGGCCCTTGCGTGACGTTACGCTCAAGGTGCTGGATCTCTCGGTGCAGACGGAGTTCTATCAAAACTTCGGGCTGGCACTGCTGGATCACTCGGACCGTCATGCGAATCTGGCTGCGGGCGAGGCACGCCTTGTGCTGAAACGGTTGGATGGTGGCGAGCCCCGTCCGCCGCGGACCGCGGGGTTATTTCATTTTGCGCTGTTGCTGCCCGACCGGCCGTCGCTGGGAGCGTTTTTGCGTTTTGCGATGGAGAAGCCGTGGCACTTCGTGGGCGCCGCTGATCATCTGGTGAGCGAGTCGCTATATTTTTCCGACCCGGAGAAGAACGGGATCGAAGTGTACGCGGACCGTCCGGTGGAATCCTGGCAATGGAACGATGGACGCATCAGCATGGCGACCCTACCGCTGGACTTGCATGAACTGGCACAGCCGTCGGTGGCGGAATGGCAAGGCTTTCCGCCCGGGTCGCGTCTTGGACATATGCACTTGACCGTTGCCGACCTTGATCGCTCGCAGGCCTTCTACGAAAAGCTGGGCCTGCGCATGACTCTGGATTGGGGTGCGTTTCGATTTATGGCGTGGGACGGCTATCACCATCACCTGGCCGTCAATCTGGTGGAAGGGCGGAACGCGGCGCCAGTGAACGCGAACATTAACGGACTGGAGTCGTTTTCAGTTCAGCACGATGCGCGGGGGGAGCAGCTGGTGGATCCCAACGGAATTCGTATCGAACGTGAAGATGGGTCGACTGAAGCGACTAACCTGGAGGCTTGACAAACCTGGCTAGTAAGGACCCGTAACCCGGTCCTCGAGGTCTGGAACGAGCGTCTCGGGCTTTTCGCCGCGATAGACGCGCGAGATGCCGCGCACCAGGCGGCGCATGGGCAACCCGCCTTTCTCGTCGCAAAGAAAATCTCTCCCGTCCGACGTGCTGCGATAGCACCAGCGCTTGAGCAGCGCGAGATGCTCCATCGTTTCCAGCGCGGTTTTTGGGTTCTCGGCGGGAAGCCGGCCAGGGCTGTCTGCATGCGCGCTTCCATGGATTGCGACTTGGTGTGCTCCGCGGCTTTGGATGGGAAAAGTGAGCGGCCCGGTGATCCGGCCGCGCTCCAGCGAAAGAATGCGACCGCATTCGGGCACCGCGCACGGCTGCACCATGACTGCGCGCTGAGCCGGTCGATGCGGCGCACAACCTCCGGCAGAGGGCCGAGCGACGGGTTTGAGCTTTTCAAGCTTCGCGTGCAGCGCGGCAGCATTTTCGAATTCGAGCGCCGCGGACGCCTGGTCGCGCTGCGCGCCGAAATCTCCCGCACCAGCGATTGGCCGCCGCTGTCGAAATAGGCCTGCACGCGGGCCACTTCGCCACGGTACTCGTCGTCGGTGCAGCCTTTGAAGCAGGGCGCGAGGCACATCTTCATCTCGGAATAAATGCAGCCGGGGAAGGCTGGGTCGGGATGCAGGTCGTCCACGCAGCGGCGCATCTTGAAGAAGTCGAGCGAGTCGTTGGCGAACTTCTCCGCCGCGGCGCGGGAAGGAAACGGGCCGTAGTAAAGAGAGCGGCCGCTCGGCCGGCCCAGGCGGGTGGTGATGGACGCGCGCGGATATTCGTTTTCCAGGTGCAGCTTGACCAGCGGCGCAAAGCGCAGGCGCAGCCGGTCGCCGTAGGTCTTGGGAAATGCCGTGCGGAGAAGCGCGATACAGGAGAAACCCGGACTCGAAGTCCGATCCGGTGGGCGTGTACTCGATGCAGCGCACGCGGTCGCGCAGATTGAGTCTCTTGCTGTGCTCGGTCGGAGCAGAGAGCAGACGCTGCAGGCGGCGGCGCAGGTTGGCGGTCTTGCTGACGTAGGGCTCTGCTTCCGCGATCGTGCCCACGGAGGGCAAAGACCGCCGGCGCCGCAGGGACTGCGGCGAAGATCTCGACATCACGATCGGGGACGAATTCCAGGCGCTCGGTCGAGCACGAGGCATTCTAGAGATTCACCAGAGGCCAGAGGGCAGGAGGTACCCTGCCCGATTCCAGGATAACACGGTCTGCAGTCGTCGAAACCTCAAGCGGTAAGGACAGTTCTGCTGTTCTCCGTCCTCTCTGCGGTGATGCCTTATCCGGAAGCTGGCGCTCCTGAACGTCTGCCGGAAGTCCTGCCCTTCCATCTTGATGATGCGGCACATCTCGTGCAGCCGGGAGCGCATACGTTCGCCGATGCGGTCGCCGAGGGTCTCTTCGCGAGTGGCCCCGCGGGGGCCGGCCACGGCAGCGGCGGGCTTCGTCGGCAAAGTTGGTGGTGATGATGGTCGTGCGCTTGTCGTTGTAGCGCGTGTTCAGGATGAGGCTGACCGTGTCCCACACCCACTCGGTGGGTTTCACTGCGCCCAGCTCGTCGAGCACCAGCACTTCCGTCTCGAACACCGGCCGCAGGACTTCCAGTTCCGTCGCCTGCACCGAACTGTTGTAGGAATTCTGGATCTGCTTCAGCAAGTCGCGATAGTCGTAGAAGAGGCAGGCGATGCCTTTGCTGAGCACCAGTTCCTTGATGATGCCCACGCCCAGGTGGGTCTTGCCCACACCGATGCGAGCCGATGATCAGCAGGCCGGTGTTGTCGAGCGGATACTCCTCCACGAACTTGCATGCGGCCATGCGCGCCGGGGCCAGGTGCGCGGTGCGGCCCGTCAAAATCGAAGTTGGAGAGCTCGCAATGTTCGTAGCGTTTGGGAATACGCGCCGCTGCCAGCAGCGCCTGGTTTCGGGCCTGCAGTTGGCAATCACAGCGCGTCACGCGCCGGTCGACGCCGAGCGTCACCGGCTTCCAGCCGCTACCGGAGCAAATGGGACAAACTTCCGCGGAAACCTTCATCACCTGGGGCCTGTTCTTGTTACTTAAGACTGTGCACTCGGCGGAGCGATTTCGCGCAAGTGGGGAAGCGTGGCAGCCTGTGTACATCCTGTGAAGTAGTAGGACTGTCTGTGGAGAGTTGAGGAAATGAGGTCCAATCCAAGGTGCGGAGCCGACGCGCGTTCCGCATTCGCGGAATTGTTTGCTTCCTGACCGTCCGGAATTCGGAACGAGTCAGTGCCTCAATTGGTGCAACATGGGCCTTCTGTGCGGGTTTTCACGTTTTCCACAGTTGACATTCATCTTTAACGGGCGCTAAATAGGGCCGCTCGGGTTTCCTCACTGCAGCGGGCTGCACCCCTCCCCGTGCCGCTGGCTGGTGACATAACGAGACCTGCCAGGAGAAGAGATGAACAAAGCCGATCTCATTAACCGAATCGCAGCGGGGAGCAAAATCAGCAAGACACAGGCTGCGACCGCAATCGACACCGCGGTGGACAGCATTACTGCCGCACTAAAAAAGGGAGACCGGGTAGCGTTGATCGGTTTTGGCACCTTCTCGGTCTCGCAGAGGAAGGCGCGCAACGGACGCAATCCGCAGACGGGCGCAACCATCAAGATTGCCGCCCGCAAGGTAGCAAAGTTTTCGGCTGGGGCCGAACTGAAGAAAGCGGTCAACCGCGGGAAGTAGGGCCAGGATTTTTCGAACGTTCAAGGAACGGCAGGGGGTCGGCCCTGCCGTTTTTTATTGTGTTGGGCGGGCATTCCGTCGTCCTTTGATCGTTGACTCAGCTTCAATCGGTCCAGACGTGACCGTTAAAGCTGACGTTGACCACGGCGACTTCAAAGGCGGCGGCCTAGGGTGTCCGCGCCCTCTCAGGTTGCTGAATCCTGCGTAACTCCTGTAGAATCTAATGACTCGAACCAAGATTTGGAGACCACATGAAGGCAGCCATTCATCCCGCTTACAACGAAATCCGCGTTATGTGCGCGTGCGGCAACAGCTTTGCCACCCGCTCCACCCATAAGGGCGACATCCACGTGGAAATCTGCTCCAACTGCCATCCCTTCTTTACCGGCAAGCAGAAGCTGATGGATACCGCCGGCCGCGTGGAGCGCTTCCGCCGGAAGTATGCCGAAAGCCGAGCCGGCGAAGAAGTAAGTTCGGCCACGGATTTACGCGGATCACACGATTTTCAGCCCCGCTTGGCGGGGGCTTTGTTTTTCGGGCGGACCGGTAGAATAGAGCGTGCGTAAGTACTGGGACAATTCGACGCCCGGCGCGGGCGTGCGCCCGCGACCACACACCAGGCGGTGCACCCGTGCCTCCCTGGTTGACGATGGGGGGCGTGAGGATTGCTCCGGCGACCGTGCTGGCGCCCATGGCTGGCGTCACCGATACCGTCTTTCGGCGCTTCATCCGCAACCTGGGCGGGTGCGGCCTGATCATGACCGAGTTCACCTCGGCCGATGGCATCCTGCGCGCACAAAGACCGGAAGGCCAAGCGCTACCTGCATTTCTACGAGGACGAGCATCCCATCTCGGCGCAGCTTTTTGGCAGCGATCCCCAGGTGATGGCCGAGGCGGCCCGCATGGTCGAGGGCCTCGGTTTCGACCTGGTCGATCTGAATCTGGGCTGTCCGGCGAAGAAAGTCGTGAAGTGCAATGGCGGTTCGGGCTTGCTGCGCGACCTGCCGGCGATCGGGAAGATCTTCGAGGCGGTGCGGGCGGCGGTGAAGATTCCGTTCACGGTCAAGTTCCGCGCCGGATGGAACGACGAGGAAATCGTCTGCGTGGAACTGGCGAAGATGGCGGAGACTGCGGGCTGTGCGCGGTTGCGCTGCACGCCCGCACCCGCGAGCAGGGCTACAGCGGCCAGGCGCGCTGGGAGTGGATTGCTGCGGTCAAGGATGCGGTGAAGATTCCGGTCATTGGCAACGGCGACATCCGCACGCCCGAGGATGCCTGCGCCATGGTGGCGCAGACGGGATGCGATGCGGTGATGATCGGGCGGACGGCGCCGGCGAATCCGTGGATCTTCCGGCAGATTGAGCAGTACACTGCTGGGATCGCAGACGCCGTGTGGGGCCAGGTCTGCGACCCGGCCAGTCCGAGCCTGGCTCGCGGCAGCCGTCGAACACCAGCGGGCTTCGCCGGCCTAGCGCGGATCAGAGCCCGTTCACAGCCGCCCTGCCTACGACGAGCCCACCGAAGCGGACCGCTACGAGATGATCCGCACCTACTTCCGCATGCTGATCGAAGAAGAGATGCCGGGGGCCGAAGGCAAGATGAAGCAGTTCGCCTCGTGGTTCACGCACGGCGTGGCGGGCGGAGCTGCACTGCGCAAGGCGATTTACGAATCGAAGAGCCGGGCGGAGATCCTGTCGAGCGTCGAGGCTTTCTTCGAGAACCGCATCGAGACGTGTGGCCGCGGGCGACTCGCCCGCGAGGTCTTAGCTTCCATCCCGTGACGCTCTGCAGCTAGTTCTTCGCGCGCCGGGTCTTGCGCTTGCGTCCCCGCGCTTCTTCCGCCGACTGCACCTGGTGGGCCTTCACGATCGCCATGATCAGTCCGGGAAAGCGCTTCTCGATTTCCGCGCAGCGAGACGTATTTCGCATCTCGACCCCGACCCGTTCCCCTCGAATCAAGCCGGCCTCCCGGAGGGCCTTGAAGTGCTGGGAAAGAGTTGACTTAGGGATAGCTTTTTCACTGATCCCGGTAAAGTCCGAGCAATTCTGCGGACATCCTGAGCCCACGATCTGGGCGAAGATCGCCACCCGCACCGGGTCAGACAGGGCGTGCAGGATGCCTTCGACGGTCACATCGTCGATCGAGGGATGAAAAAGAGGTCTCATCGGCCCTTCATCCTACCCGCAATGGCTTCATTGTTCAATAGTTCATATGTTCTGAACTAATGAATCTCCACGATACCGGCACACATCTTATCGGGCAGCACTGAATTCAGGGCCTGCGGAATCGATGCAGGTCTACAACTTCCGATATGCGTATTTTTGAAAGGGACCGAATATGAGCAAACTCACAGGTAAAGTCGCAGTCGTCACAGGCGCATCCAAAGGCATCGGAGCCGCCATCGCCAAGTCGCTGGCTGCAGAAGGCGCATCCGTAGTGGTGAACTACGCTTCCAGCAAGGCTGGTGCAGACGCAGTTGTCGCCGCCATCACCGCAGCCGGTGGCAAAGCCGTCGCCGTGCCCGGCGACGTCTCCAAGGCCGCCGAGGCGCAGGGCATCATCGAAGCCGCCATCAAAAACTACGGCCGACTCGACATCCTCGTAAACAACTCCGGCGTGTACGAGTTCGCCCCCATCGAGGCCATCACCGAGGAGCACTTTCACCGGCACTTCAACATCAATGTGCTGGGCCTCCTCCTTGCCACGCAAGCCGCTGTGAAGCACCTCGGAGAGGGAGGCAGCATCATCAACATCGGCTCCGTTGTCAGCCGCATCACACCTGCCGAACAGCGCGGTTTACACCGGCACTAAGGGCGCGGTCGACGCCATCACCGGCGTGCTGTCCCGCGAGCTCGGCCCGAAGAAGATCCGGGTCAACACGCTCAATCCCGGCATAGTCGAGACCGAAGGCACCCACAGCGCCGGCTTCATCGGATCTGACTTCGAGAAAGTCGTCGTCGCGCAGACCCCGCTCGGCCGCATCGGCCAGGTTGGCGACATCGCTCCGCTGGCGGTCTTTCTGGCGTCAGAGGATTATGTCGAACCGTTCGCGCAGCGCTGGCTGGAGCGCAGCGCCAGGCTCATCATCCTCACGCGCGGCAGCGAGGGCGCGGACGCGCTGTCGAAGCGCGTTTCCGTTTCCGTGCCGGGCGTGAAGGTGGTCGTCGCCGATACCAATCGGCGCCGGCGACACGTTCTCGGCCGGCGTCATCAAGCGCCTTGACGACAAGGGCCTTCTTGACAAGCGCGCGATCGCCGCCTTGAACGAGGCCGAGTTGGTAGATGCGCTCGGCTTCGCGGCCAGGGCTGCCTGCATCACCGTGTCCCGCCCGGGTGCCGATCCGCCGTGGCTTCGCGAGCTCGCCTGAGGTTGGCGTAGAGCCGGCGGTAGGTCAGGAAGCGTGCGGCGTAAGCTGCGTGGAGATGCGGGTCGGGCGCAATCTTCTTCCACCTCGTCGGGCCTGGTGCAAACCGCGGTCGCTGGCTCGCCGGAAGCCGCGGCGCGACTGGAGCCGCGTCCGCGGTTCGTCTACGCCTCGAGCTCGAGCGTCTACGGCGACCGGCCCGACGCCCCGTTTCGCGAGACCGACCCGGTCGACCTGCCGGTCAGCCCCTACGCCGCGACCAAGAAGGCCTGCGAGCTGCTCGCGTTCACCTTCCACCACCTGCACGGCCTGCCGGTCACCGGCCTGCGATTCTTCACCGCGTACGGGCCGCGCAATCGCCCCGACCTGGCGATCGCCAAGTTCACCCGGCTGATCGATCGCGGCGAGCCGGTGCCGATGTTCGGCGACGGCACGACCCGGCGCGACTACACGTACGTCGGCGACATCGTCGACGGTATCGTCCGCGCCATCGATCGCTGCACGGGGCATCACCTCTACAACCTGGGAAATTCCGATCCCGATCGAGTTGCGAGACCTCATCGACGCGATCGCCTCGGCCCTCGGCAAGACGCCGCAGGATCCGGCGCCTGCCCGAGCAGCCCGGCGACGTCCGGCAGACCTACGCCGACGTCGACGGGCCAGGCCGAGCTGGGTTACAGTCCCAGGACTCCCTTCCGAGAGGGACTCGAAGCCTATATCGCCTGGTATCGAGCGAGGCCCGCATCGCCTGAGGCGTCTGACCGATCCGACAAGGAAGTGGAGATTCCCGTCAATGCCAGGTAGTTCTCGAGCATGAAGACATCAAGCATCCGATGAGAGTCCCGTCGGGTTCGGAACCGTCCCGCCGCGGCCGGCGACGACGAGTCGCCCCCTCGCGACCGATCGGATCCCATCCCGATGATCCTCAGCTTCGACGTCGAGGAGCACCACCGCATCGAGGCGGCGGCCGGGATGGATCGTCGACTCCCGAGCTCCAGGAGCGATACCGCGAGCGGATGCGGGAGGTCGACCGAGTGGATCCTCGAACGAGCTCGCGGATTGGCGGATCCTCGCCACGTTCTTCATCGTGGGGCAGATCGCCAGGACCGAACCCGAAGCTGGTGCGCGCGATCCACGAGGCCGGACACGAGGTGGCCAGCCATGGCTGGGACCATCGACGCATCCACGTCGATGGACGCCGTGAGTTTCCGGGAGGACGTCCGCACCAGCAAGGATGCCCTCGAGCAGGTCAGCGGGACCGCCGTGGTCGGATACCGGGCGCCGACATTCAGCATCGTGCGGCAAACCGCCTGGGCCCTGGACGTCCTCGCGGAGCTGGGTTTCCTCTACGACTCCTCGATCTACCCGGTACGCCACGACCGTTACGGAATACCGGATGCACCCCGCGGCCCGTTCCTGGCACGTGGCGCGAGGCATGAGATCCTGGAGCTTCCTCCGGCGACCCTGCGTGTGGGGGGGGTGAATCTCCCGATCGGCGGGGGGGATATTTCCGGCTCCTCCCTTTGTCCTTCATGAGAACGGCCCTGTCGCTCTCGCGTCGCGACCCGTCCTGCGGTGCGACCGTACTCTATTTCCATCCCTGGGAGTTCGACCCCGACCAGCCCGAGCTGCCGCTCAAGAGGCTCAATCGGTTCCGGACCTACGTCGGCATCCGCCGCAGCCGCGATCGACTCTGCCCGGCTGTTGGCAGGTCCATCGCGTCACTCGCGCGGTCGACCTGGCCCGCAAGCTCGGCGAGCGCCGGGAGGAGCTGGCTCGGTTCTGTCCGACACCCTGATGCCCGTGGCCGACAGAGGCTCGAGGCATTCGAGGATGGAATGTCCGGGCCGTACTTACGATTCGAGGAAGCAACGCGATGTCAGAACGAAGTGAATCGGGATCTTCACGCAAAGTGACGACCGGCGAGGCCGATGGCGAGCAACACCAGAGACTCCTCTCCAAGATCGAGTCGGGGACCGTGCGCGTCGGGATCATCGGCCTGGGCTACGTCGGCCTGCCGCTGGCGCGAGCCTTCGCCGACCGCGGGATCGCCGTCCTCGGCTTCGACGTCGACCCCGTCAAGGTCGCCAAGCTCGAGCGGGGAGAAAGCTACATCGGCCACATCCCCGACGCCATGATCCGCCAGATGCGCGAGCAGGGATTCGAGGCCACGACGGACTTTCGAGCGCCTCGACGAGCCGGACGTCGATCATCATCTGCGTCCCGACGCCGCTCACCGACGCCCGCGAGCCGGACCTGACCTACATCGTCAAGTCGGCCGAGGCCATCGCGGCCCGGCTGCGGCCCGGCCAGCTCGTCGTGCTGGAGAGCACGACCTATCCGGGCACGACGCGCGACGTCGTCCTGCCCCTGCTCGCGGCCGGCGGCCTCGAGCCCGGGCGCGACTTCTTCCTCGCCTTCAGCCCCGAGCGCGAGGATCCGGGCAACCCGCAGTTCTCGGCGCCGACCATCCCCAAGGTCGTGGGCGGCCTCGACCCGGCCAGCCTGGAGCTGGCCGGCTGCTCTCTACGCGAAGGTCGTCGTCAAGGTCGTGCCCGTGTCCAGCCCCGAGGTGGCCGAGGCCTGCAAGATCCTCGAGAACACCTACCGCGCCATCAACATCGCCCTGGTCAACGAGCTGAAGATGCTCTACGACCGGATGGGCATCGACGTCTGGGAAGTGATCGAGGCCGCCAAGAGCAAGCCGTTCGGATTCCAGGCGTTCTATCCCGGGCCGGGACTGGGCGGGCACTGCATCCCGATCGACCCGTTCTACCTCACCTGGGTGGCCCGCAAGCACGGCCTGGCCACCCGGTTCATCGAGCTGGCCGGCGAGATCAACACGTCCATGCCCGCCTACGTCGTCGAGCAAGGTCGCCGACGCGCTCAACGACGACGGCAAGCCGATCAAGGGGAGCAAGATCACCCTCCTGGGGATGGCGTACAAGAAGGACGTCGACGATCCCCGCGAGTCGCCCGGCTTCGAGCTGATGGACCTCCTGCTGCAGAAGGGGGCGATCGTCGAGTACAACGACCCGCACATCCCCGTCGCTGCCGCCGATGCGCCACTATCCCCATCTCCAGATGTCCAGCCAGGAACTGACGCCGGACTACCTGCAAGTCGCAGGACTGCGTGCTGATCGTCACCGACCATTCGGCCTACGACTGGGCCTGGATCGCCCAGCATGCCCCTCTGATCGTCGACACCCGCAACGCCATGAAGAACGTGAGCTCGCCACGCGGCCAGAATCGTGCGGGCCTGAAATCTGCGTTCTACCCTATCGGGCTGTCTTTTCTCCTTGCCTGCCGCCCAAGATAAGCCTCCTAACTAAACCGAGTCACTCAATCATCTTTTTTCACGTCTTGCCAGGATTTTGCTTGACTGATTATGACAAAACATTCACGCTACACTCATCCTTGCCTGGGCTGAAGCGTGCATACTCTCTGCATCGGCTCGAGGCTTGTCGGTTTCCACTCAGGCGCCGGCGGCACAACGACTCCTTGAATGCGATGTGGTCCTGCGCCTGCCACACTTGAAGCGACTTCAAAGGAGAACTGGAGCGACGTCGGCCTGATGATGGATATTGGCCTACGCCGCCCCTCACGGAGCGCGGAATGTCCTTGCCTCCCGGTCCCGATCAACCTGGTTGGATTTCAGAGCCCAGTCCTGGATTGAGAATCCAGTGGATTTCTGGCGCGATTGTGCTGCTCAATTTGGAGAGACGTTCACCGTTCAGCTTGGGTCACTGGGATCGATCGTCCTGTTCAGCCATCCCTCGGCGGTTCGTCAGATCTTCCAGTTGCCTGTCGAGGCATACGAATGCCGGCACTACAACGAACAATACAAGTACGTCATGGGTGAACAGTCGCTGCTTCTCTCGGACGGACCGCGCCATCGATCTCGGCGGCGGCTGCTGATGCCGCCCTTGCATCGGCAAACGTCGCCGGAATTCCTTCGTCTGATCCAGCGCCTCACCGAGCAGGCCGTGAACGACTGGCCGATGGGCAGTCCCTTTTCGATGACGGCAATCGAGCCACATTCTCTCGCTGCAGTTCATGCTTCTGGTGCTTTTTGGCGACATCGAGAGCGATCCATGCCGCCAGATCGTCGGGCTTTTCAGGGACGAGATTCTGCAAGACCTGGGCACCTGGAGCCCCTGGCGACGCTTCGGGCACCTCAAGCCCAGGTTCCGCGAGTTGATCTCGAGAGAGATCCATGCGCGACGCATTCATCCAGCGGCCGATCGGGCCGACCTCGTGAGTGTCCTTTCGCACGCCCGCGATGAGAAGGGATCGCTCTACGAGGATGACGAGATCCACGACCATGTCTTCACGATGTTGACCGCCGGTGTGGACCCAACAGCGATCGCTTTGTCCTGGGCTCTGTACTGGGTTTGCGAGATCCCCGAGGTCAAAGAGAAAGTGATTCGGGAAATCAAGTCGCTGGGTACGAGGCCTGATCCCGAGCAAATTGCGCAACTGAGCTATTTATCCGCGGTCTGCCAGGAAGTGTTACGAATGTACCCGGTAGTCCCAACCCCGTCGGGTCGCAAGCTGACCACGCGGGTCGAAATCATGGGGCATACCTATGATCCAGGAATTACCTTGCTGCCTTGCACGTTTTTGGTGCATCACCGCCCTGAGCTCTACGAAGAGCCCGATCGTTTTCGTCCGGAGCGATTTCTCGAGCACCGGTACGGCCCTCACGAATACCTCCCGTTTGGAGGTGGCAACCGGACCTGCATCGGTGCGACGCTAGCCCATGTTTGGGGTGAAATCGCCTTCCGCGCGCCGGGCGTCGCGCGGATTTCCTCTGTTTTCCGGGGTTTGGCTGAGCGAGCACGCCGTTGCTTTCTGAAAAGTGTAGTGACAATATCGACCCGATTTTTGGCAATTTCCCCGATTTTCGCCTTGATTTCGCGTACATTGCGTCGTGATACTTCACGACATGTACCTCAGAACCGTCAAAGTTCGGTCCTCCAGCGGCGCGGTCAACGAGTATGTCCGCGTCGTCGAGGCCTATCGCGACGACGGCAAGGTCAAGCAACGCACCGTCGCCGACCTGGGCCGCAAGGACCTGCTCGCCGAAATCTTCCCCAAGCTGCAACGCTTGCTCGGCCGGGATGCCGACCCGGAGACACCTCGGGACAACGACCTCGACATCCTCGATGCCTCCACCTGGGGGCCGGTCCTCGCCGTCCGGGCCCTGTTCGATCAACTCGGGCTCTGGGCCATCCTCGATGCGGCGCTGGGCAAGGCCAAGGGCGTGCCGTTCGCCGACCGGGCGTTCGTGCTGATCGCCAATCGCCTGATCCGTCCCGCCAGCGAACACGGCCTGGCCGGCTGGCTGGAGACCGATTTCGTCTGCGATCGTCAGGGGCGGCGGTTCGTGCCGCGCTGGCACCAGCACAAGCGGGTCCGGGTTCATTTCCGGCAACTCGAGGCCTGGTACCGCACCCTCGATCAGCTCGTGGCCGCCAAGGAACAGATCGAGCTGGCCCTCTATCACCGCCTCCGCGATCTGTTCAGCCTCAAGCCCGAGTTGGTGCTCTACGACATCACCAGCACCTACTTCGAGGGTGCCGGGCCGGCCGACTTCGCCAAGCACGGCTACAGCCGCGATGGCAAGCCGCACAACGTCCAGGTGATCGTCGCCGTGGTGATGGTCTCGGGCTGGCCGATCGCGCATCACGTCTGGGCCGGCAACGAGGTGGACCACACCACCGTCGGCAAGGCCATCGCCGACCTGCACCGGCGATTCGGGTTCAACCGCCTGGTCTTCGTCGGCGATCGAGGCATGGTCACCAAGATAATCTTGAAGCGATCACCGCGGGTGGTCATGGCTATCTGGTCGGCCTGAAGCGGCGGCGGAACAAGAAGCTGGACCGGTGGCTGGAGGCCGTCGACGAGGCCAAGTGGATCGATTGCCCGGTGGGGATCACGGCGCGGGAGAAGACCGATCCGCCGCGCACGCGGGCGCAGGAAGTCCCGTCGGGAGTCGAGGGCATGCGGGTGATCATCGTCGATTCCGACGAGCGTCGCGGCTACGAGCAGGCCATGCGTCAGAGGTCGATGGAGCGGACACGCCAGGCGTTGGAGAAGCTCCGGGAGCGGGTGGCGGCCGGCAAGCTGAAGCAACCCGAGAAGATCGGTGCCGCGGCCGAGCGGCTGCTGCAGCGGAATCACGGCTACCGCTACTACTCGTGGGACATCCACCAGGGAGGCTTCCGCTACTTCGAGAACGAGAAGGGCCTGGCAAGTGAGAAGAGGATCGAAGGTAAATATGTGATCGCGACCAGCGAGTCGGGGCTGAGCGTGCTCGAGGTGGTGGCGATCTACAAGGACCTGAGCGATGTGGAGCGGGGGTTCCGCCAGCTCAAGGACGTACTGGCGATGCGGCCGATCTATCATCAGATCGAGCAGCGAGTGAAGGCACATATCTTCGTAGCGGCACTGGCGCTGCTGGTGCAGCGGCTCCTGGGTCGCCGGCTCGAGGAAGCGGGCGATCGACTTCTCCGCGGAGCGGGCCATGGAGGCCTGAGCACGGTACGGCTGGTGACCTTTCGGCTGGAGGATCAGGCGGAGCGTCGCGGTGTCAGCGGCGGCTGCCCGGACGCGCGGCGGGTCCTGAAGGCCCTGAAGCTCACCGAACTGAAGCCGCCATCACCCCCCGCGGGCGAAGAAACCGTGATGTAGTGACAATCCGAAAATTCGACCCTTACCCGCCAAGGACTTACGTCGACGCACCCCAAACATGGGCTAGGGAGTGGACGAGATCAAAGTATCGCATGTTCAAATAGTCGATGCGTTCTCTATGGATCGAAAGGCGGTTCGCCGGCTGACTCCTCTGGCCGCGGCGATGCGTCCCGGAGCGATACCAACTGATTCGGACCGCCCGCTGACGACAGTCTGCAGCGCGGTGCCGTCCAGATTTGCCCGTACGATGGTATCCCCTGCCGTCCATTCGACGGAACCCGAGTGGGCCTGATTCCATGGTCCAAGGGGCGAGCATAGTCGACGCCACGGTCAATATCGTCCGTGTCATCGAGTTAGTCCTCTAAAGGCGATGGACTCCGACTCGCTCCTTCCTCGATACCAGAGTTGCCCACGGGAATCATCTAGCAGCGACCCGCAGGGCATCACATCAGGGGTTAATTTGCCCACAACGTCAAGACATTATGCGAACCCGCGGCGGCAATCAGCAGGGCGCGCAGTGGCGTAGTCCTGGCCCTTCACATCAACAAAGTCTTCTTCCATGTGCGAATGCCCCGGCGAAGATCTCATCCAGGTCAACCGTTTCGGGGTCCATTTCGAGCTGGCCGGAGAGAAAACCGACCGCCTCGGCCAGGCTGCCAATGGGGTAGACATTCAGTCCCTCGACCACCGCGGCCTCGGCGGCATTGGCAGTCGGAACGAGCAGTCCGTCACGCCCTTCGGCAACGGCCTGAAGCGCCATAGGCCAGAATGCCCTTGATGGGCCGGGTCTCGCCGGTGAGGGCCAGCTCACCCACAATGGCATAGTTACCGGGCCGGTCGAAGGCCACCTGCCCGTTGGCGACCAGAAGCCCCAGCGCGCAATCGGCAGGTCGAAACCGCTGGCGTCTTTCTTCAGGTCGGCCGGGGCAGATCTTCCCAGCGAAGGGTGTGGGCGTTCACTGCTTGCACTTGTTGCCTGGTTATTCACAAGGTCGCACGTGGCTTAGATAGGTGATTTCATTACATGTTGTCAGTCTACTACGGGCCGGCGTTAGACGCAAAGAGGGCAGCTGGCCTCACCGACATGGTGGAATCGCACTCGTGGCGTTTCCCGTTACACCCGGCCGATCCACGGTCAAGTTCCCAGAGCCAGGCGAAACCCCACGAAGTCGTACACCGGCTGGGGGGCCCGAGCGGCACGGCAAGCCGACCGGCAAGTGCGAGGATCGAAGAACCAGCTCCCGCCCCGGATTACGCGTCGGAACGAGGACGCCGGACCGGTTGGGTATTCCCTGGGTGAGTGCCCATAGTAATTCGCGCGTACCAATCCGCACCGCACCCCAGACGTTCCCATGCATGTCAAACAATCCCCAAGCATTGGGGCGACGTGGCCAACGGGCGACGTATAGACAAAGCCATCCTCCGCTGCGATCGTCTGCGTCGGCTCTAGTGTCCTGAGTTAGAAATTCGCTCACAAACCTTCTTGACCCGCTCCAGGATCAGATCCGCGTTGGCGGTCCACACGAACGGCCTGGGGATTCTCGTTGTGATTCGGCCAGGTATTCCATGATCGCCTTCTCCAACGCCGCCACGCTCCGGAACGCCCCGCGACGGATCCGCTTCTCGGTGATCTCGGCGAAGAACCGCTCCACCTGGTTCAGCCACGAACCGCTGGTCGGCGTGAAGTGGAGGTGATACTCGGGATGACGCTCGAACCACCGCTTCACCGCTGGGCGTCTTGTGCGTCCCGTAGTTGTCCAGGACCAGGTGGATCTCGACGCCCGGCTCCCTCGGCGACCTGGGCGTCGATCTCGTTGAGGAACTTGAGGAACTCCTGCTGCCGGTGCCGCCGGTAGCACTTGCCGATCACCGCGCCGGTGGCGACGTTCAGCGCGGCGAACAGCGAGGTCGTCCCGTTGCGGACGTAGTCGGGCGTCCGCCGCTCGGCCTGGCCGGGGGTCATCGGCAGCAGCGGTTGGGTGCGGTCCAGCGCCTGGACCTGGCTCTTCTCGTCGACCGACAGGACGATGGCGTTCTCCGGCGGGCTCATGTACAGCCCGACGACGTCGCGGACCTTCTCGACGAAGTAGGGGTCGGTCGAGAGCTTGAACGTCTCGGCCTGGTGGGGCTTCAGCCCGAAGGCGTTCCAGATCCGGACGATCGGCGCTCTGGGACAGCCCGACGGCCTCGGCCATGCCGCGGGTGCTCCAGTGGGTGGCGGCCTTGGGCTTCTCCTCCAGGGTCTTGGTGACGACCTCCTCGACCATCGCGTCGGTGATCTTGCGCGGGGCGCCGGGCCGGGGCTCGTCGGTCAGCCCTTCGAGGCGGTCGTCGAGGAACCGCTTCCGCCACTTGCCGACGGTCGCGATGTTGACGCGGAGCCGGGCGGCGACGTCCT
Organism: Terriglobia bacterium; assembly: GCA_963734455.1. Lineage (GTDB taxonomy): Bacteria > Acidobacteriota > Terriglobia > Terriglobales > Acidobacteriaceae > JAIQFF01. The sequence continues at coordinate 7,459 of CAVTHC010000011.1, read as the reverse complement.
TGTTGTCCAGGCCCTCGGCGCAGGCCAGGACGATCCTGGCGCGGGTGGCGAGTCGTTGGGTGCTCTTGGGCCGAGCTGGCCCAGGTTTCGAGCTTCTGTCGCTCGTCGTCGCTGAGGATCAGTGGGGCTTTGGGGCGACCGCCTTTGCTCATCATATATCTCCTTTAGAGAATTATATGATGAATCAAGCGATAAGTCAAGGTTATCTGGCGAATTTCTAACTCAGGACACTAGGGAACTTCTTTCTGAACGTTTCATCCGCCACGTTTCCTAGCTGCACAGGCCGTTTGGATCATCTCCACAGCAGTACCGCGTGAACGTGCCAGCCCGGCAGACGTATTTCCACTCTGCTTCCGTGGGAAGGCGGATCGACTTGCCCTCCTTCCGGCTCAGCCAATTAGCAGAATGCCGTCGCGTCGTTCCAGCTCACATTTGCGACTGGGTGATCGTCGGTCTGATCGAAACCAAGGTTCTGCCAGGTGTATCTCGGGGCCTGCTCAAAGATCTTGGCCTCTTCGTTCCATCCATAGCCTCCCATGCCGTCCTTCTCCGCGTCGGTCTTGTACCCCGTCTCCGTTGCAAACCGGCGGAACTGGCCCCGCGTCGTCTCGTGCACGCTCAGGTAAAACGGCCGAGTGATTCCGACGAGGTGCTGTGGCTTCTCGTCGTACTCGGCGTCCTTGTCATTCTTGGGCGAGCCCATCTGGAATTCTCCAGCCGGGATCAGCTTGAACGTGATACCGGCGGTGCGGGTGGTGACGGTGTCTTGGACCGATGACCTTCCGCTCGGGAAGTCCGTTTTGATCCTTCCAAGCTGCTCAGGGGTCGGAAGGACTGGGGAGCACGACGTCATGAGCGCAAGTGCAAAGGCAACTGTTTTGCCTCAGTCGAATCTGGAAGAACGCCGCCGTTCGGGTTAGCATAACCTGAACGGAGGTTTCCCATGAACAAGCCGCGTCGTCATTTTCCCGGCCCCGAGAAGGTCGCCATCCTCAAGCGGCACCTCGTCGACAAGGTCCCCGTCTCCGACCTCTGCGATGAACTCGACATCTACCCCAACCTGTTCTACCGCTGGCAGAAGGAGTTCTTCGAGAACGGCCACGCTCGCCTTCGAGCAACGGCCGCAAGTCCAAGGCCGTCGAGGACGCCAAGGAGCGCAAGATCGAGCAGCTCGAAGCCAAGCTGCAACGCAAGAACGAGGTCCTGGCCGAACTCATGGAGGAGCACGCCCAGCTAAAAAAAGAGCTTGGGGAACCCTGACGGGCTGCTGGGTCCCCCACGACACCCGCGACGAGATCGTCGATTTCGTCCGCGCCTGGGCCGACAAGACCGAGCATCGCCGTCGGCCGCTTCCTGCCCTGGGTCGGCATCGGCACCAGCAAGTTCCACGACTGGAAGCAGCGCTTCGGCAAGGTCAACGAGCACAACGCCTGGGTGCCGCGCGACCACTGGCTGACCGACGACGAGAAGGAGGGCATCCGCGACTTCGCCCGCCAGCACCCGCTGGAAGGCTATCGCCGGCTGACCTTCATGATGCTCGATGCCGACGTCGTCGCCTGCAGCCCGGCCAGCGTCTATCGCGTCCTCAAGGCCGCGGGACTGCTGGCCGGGCACACGCCCACGCCCACCAAGAAAGGCACCGGCTTCGTGCAGCCCCTGCAGCCGCACGAGCACTGGCACGTCGATGTCAGCTACCTCAACATCGCCGGCACCTTCTACTTCCTGTGCAGCCGTCCTCGACGGCTGCAGCCGCTTCATCGTCCACTGGGAAATCCGCGAGAAGATGGAGGAAACCGACGTGGAAACCATCCTCCAGCGCGCCCGCGAGAGCTTACCCCGGCGTCACGCCGCGCATCATCTCCGACAACGGCCCGCAGTTCATCGCCAAGGACTTCAAGGAGTTCATCCGCATCTGCGGCATGACCCATGTCAGAACCTCGCCGTACTATCCGCAAAGCAACGGCAAGATCGAACGCTGGCACAAGACCCTCAAGGGCGACTGCATCCGCGTCCAGGTGCCGCTGTCGCTGGACGACGCCCGCCGCATCGTGGCCGATTACGTCGACCATTACAACACCGTCCGCCTGCACAGCGCCATCGGCTACGTCACGCCCCAGGACAAGCTCGACGGCCGCGACAAGCGAGATCTTCGCCGAACGCGATCGCAAACTGGCCGAGGCCCGCGAGCGCCGCCAAGCAACAACGCGCAAGCCGGCCGCGAGCCCAGCGCCGGCGCGCACCGGCTTCACACCCTGCCATCGACTTCGCCGCCGTGCGCGCCGCTGGTCACCATGGCCGCCGTCCTGCAACTGCTCGGCTTCCAGCTCCGCAGCAGCCACGGCGCGCCAACAACGCGGCCCGTGCCCCTTGCACGGCTCGACGTCCGGCACCAGCCGCTGCTTCTCCGTCAACCTGGAACAGCACACCTTCCACTGCTTCAAGTGCGGCCGCTCCGGCAACGCCCTCGACCTCTGGGCCCACGCCACCGGCCAAAGCATCTACGACGCCGCCCTCGATCTGTGCCAACGCTTACACCTACCGGTGCCGGAGTTGCCAGCGCCCAAGCCCACGCCAACAATCGGAACAGAGAAGAGGAACCCGTAGACTGCGTGTTCAACGACCTGTACAATCACCTGAGTTCGCCGAGTATCCTTTGCTTTACTCGCTAACTCGAACGGGCGGGTCTTCCAATTCAGGCTGAACCAAGACAGATCTGTCTCGGAATCAGTCACGAGCGTGCACTGCACGGCCCATCTTCTAAGTAGGGAGTGAGCGTTTGTCTTCAGACGCAGGTCCGTCTCCTCGCCCACTTCGAGTTCCCGCTTTGCGACGGCCGCGCACGCGGGTGGTGATGCGAACATCGCCGGCGGCAAATTTGGTGCAGAACGGATGATGCGTCTTGTCGAGCCGTCCGCGCGCAAGGTCGTAGCCGAAGCGCTTCGCCACCGATAAACCGAAATCAAGCTGCGCGGCTTCGGGAAAACGCGCGCGAAGGCAGCCGTCATCAGTCACCGGCTGGTCGGCAATGGCGCGCACCATCGGCACCAATTCGCGCCGGAGTTCGACGAACAGCTTGCGGATGAGGGCTGTGGTCATGCCCTCGTCGGCGTCGTCGATCATCGGATCGGCGATATGGTTGTAGGGTGCGAAGAAGCCGGCGTATTCGCGGCTGAGATCGAGCGTCTTTTCCAGATGCGGGATCATCGCCGCGAAGTCGTTCGACGGCCGCGCCCGCGTCCAGGCATTGTAGGAGGCCGAACCGTGCGTGTTGGCGCGCGCGACATAGTCCGCCGGGACCTTGATCGCCTTCTCGAAGTCGCGCCGTACGACGCGGATCAGGCTGGCGTCGTCGCCGTCGTCCGGCGGCAAGCCCTCGGCATAGGGTTCGAGATCATCGACCAGCCGGCCGAGCGCAAATCGACGAACCGTTCATGCGCCAGCCGGCGGAGCGTCGCGGTCTGACGGCCACGCGCGGTAGCGCCGCCGTTGGGCATGTAAGTGGCCTCGTCCACGACAGCACCGAGCCGGCGGCATTGAGATCGTAGATCTCCAGCAGCAGGCGCTTAACTGCGCGAGCTCTTCATTTCGGGAGATCGTCGGGCGTCGTCCGGCCGCGCCTTTCGCGGCTTGGTCCTGCGCTCGCTGACCTTGCCCGTCTTGAACCTGGATTTCCCGGATTTGGCGATTTTGCTCATGCGTGGTTTCTTCATCGGCTTGATAGGTCATGCACGATCTGCCCCGCGGGCTCAATTCAGCCGCTGCCGGATTCCGCACTTATTTGGCGCCAGTGGGGACGGCCGACGACAAAAAGGCCTCGAGAGAAAAAAGTGCCCAAGAGTAGGGAATTTCGGGTCTGAGCCGGCCCGCAGCCAATTCGCTCAACCGGCGGCTGCAGTGCTCCGCGCGGCGGGAATGTCGGCCCGCGGCACGCACATGCATAAGCCATTGATGATCTGCCGCGAGCCAATAAAGTCGCGTCGGCCGTTTGGCCGGATACAGCAAAGCCGGGGAGCTTCATGGTGCGGACGTTCTGGGTTGGCCTGGGGGCGCTTGCGGCCGCAATCGTCGTCACGGCCGCGCCGGCCGGCGCTGCGGAATATCCCAACCGCCGCTCAAGCTGGTCGTGCCGTTCGCCGCCGCCGGCGTGACCGACGTCGTCGCCCGCGTCGTGTTCGATCAGGTTTCGCGTGCGGTCGGCCAGACTATCGTCATCGACAACCGGCCCGGTGCCGGCGGCACCATCGCGTTGGACCAGGTAGTGAATGCTTCCGCCGACGGCTACACGGTGATCATGGCCGACCCTTCCGGCTCACTGGCGGCCAACGTCACCCTCTATCCCCGGCTGAAATATCACCCGCTGCAGACCTGGCGCCGATCGCCATTTTCGGCACCACCGGCGCCGTGCTGCTCACCAACAATACGCTGCCGGTGAAGACCGCACAGGATCTTGTGGCGCTGGCCAAGAGCAGGCCCGGCGAATTGACCTTCGCCTCGACCGGGGTTGGCACCCCGGGCCATCTCAACGGTGAACTGTTCAGCCGCTGGCCGGCATCAAGGCGGTGCATGTGCCCTATCGCGTTGTCGGACAGGCAGTGACCGATCTCGTGGCCGGGCGGATCGCATTCTGGATCGCACCAATTCCCACCATGCTGCAGAATGTGAGGCAGGGTCAGCTTCGCCCGCTGGCGGTCGCCGGCGGAACCGCTCAGAGGACCTGCCGGGAATACCCACGATCAAGGAGACGGGTATCGGCGACTTCGATGCGGGCACCACCTACGCCGTGTTTGGACCGGCCGGGACGCCAAAGGATGCCATCGACCGGCTCCATGTCGAGATCAAACGCGCGCTCGACGACGAGACAGTGAAGCAGAAACTACGCGCGGCCGAAGTCATCCCGGAGTCGGGACGCCTGAACAGATCACCCAGATGCTGCAGCATCGCATCCCGCAATGGGCCGACGTGATTAAAGCGCGGGCATCAAGATCGACTGATATCATTGATCATCGACGGAAATCGCCGGGCCAGCGTGCGCATTGTGATGAACGAGTGCGGAGCCTCATAACGTGTCATACGTCATCGCCATTGATATCGGCGGCACCTTTACCGATCTTGTCGCCTGCGATGTCGAGACGGGTGCGGTCGCCTACACCAAAAGTCCGACAACTTACAGCCAACTGGGCGATGCCATCTTCGATTGCATTCGCAAGGCCGCGCTCGACGCGAGCCAGGCGACCTTCATCAAGCATGGTACCACGCTCGTCATCAATGCATTATTGCAACGAGCGGGCGCCAAGACTGCGCTGCTGACCACCAAAGGCTTTCGTGATCTGCTCGAAATCGGACGCGGCAATCGCACGCAGCCATTCAATCTGCGCTTTCATCGCGAAGCGCCGCTGATCCCGCGTGAATTGCGCTTCGAGGTTGCCGAGCGGATGGACGGATACGGGACGTATCCGGACGCCTCTCGCCCGCAATGAGTTGGCGCAACTGGCCGAAACGCTGAGGACACGGCAGGTCGAGGCGGTGGCGGTCAGCCTCCTCAATTCGTACCTCACGCCTGAGCACGAACAGGCGGTCGCGACCGAGTTACGCAGCCTGCTGCCCGGCACGTTCGTCACCACCGGCACCGAGCTGACGCGCGAGTGGCACGAGTTCGAGCGCACCGCGACTGCCGCCGCCAACGCCTATGTCGGCCCACAGGTCAGCAAATATATCGGCGAGTTCGACGCCGGCTTGCGCAACGGCGGGTTCGGCGGTTCGCTGCTTCTGATGGGGTCGCACGGCGGCGTCATTTCGGCCGAGCGTGGCTGCCGCGAGCCGATCAGCTGGTGGAGTCGGGTCCGGTCGGCGGCTGCATCGGCGCCGCAGCTATACGAACGCTCGGCGTCGACAATGTGATCGCCTTCGACATGGGCGGCACGACGGCGAAATGCGCGGTGATCGAGGACGGCCGCTTCGACGTAAAATCGACCTACTACGTCGGCGGGACCGGACGTGGCTTTCCGGTACGCGGCGAGGTCCTCGACATCCTCGAGGTCGGCGCCGGCGGCGGCTCGATCGCCTGGCTCGACGAGCAGCGGCGGCCTGCAACGTCGGGCCGCGCAGCGCCGGCTCGATGCCGGGCCCGGTGTGCTACGGCCGCGGCGGTGCGGAGCCGACGGTCACCGACGCCAACCTGCTGCTCGGCCGCATCGACGCGCCAACTTTCTCGGCGGCGAGATGCGCCTGGGGACCGAGCGGCCGCCGGACGATGCGAAAGCGCGTCGCGGAGCCGCTCGGCTATCGCGGCGAGAACGGGTGGACGAGACGGCCAAGGGCGTCCTGACGATCGGCACGATGACCATGGCGGCGATCCATCAAACAGATCTCGATCGAGCGCGGCTACGATCCGCGAACTTTGCTCTGTTCTGCCTTCGGCGGCGGCGGCCGGCTGCACGGCATTGAACTCGCCCGACACTTAAGATTCCGCGGGTGATCGTTCCGCCGGAGCCGGGCAATTTCGCCGCATCGGCATGATGCTGGCCGATCCGCGGCTCGACATGGCACAGACCTTCGTGGTCCGTCTCAATCCGGACAATCTGGCAAAGGTCGCCACCGTCTATGCAGAGCTTGAGATCGCGGGTCGCGCAGCGCTTTCAGCGCGAGTTCGGCGGCGGTACCATCACAATCGAGCGCGAGGCGGAATTGCGCTACAAGGGCCAGCACCATTCGATCAAAATTCCGATCGCAGTGAAGCGATGATGCGGCCGGGCTGCGGGCCCGGTTCGACCGGGAGTATCTGCCATCGCTATGGCCATGCCAACGCCGCGGCCGAAGTAGAAGTTGTAGTGCTCCACTCACTCGCAACGTTGCATATGAAGCGACCGGAAATCGCCCGCCTTGCCCGGCCAGCGGAAGGCCGCAGGCCGCCGACCCTGAAGTACGGCCGATCTTCTTCCTGGAGGAGGATCGCTTCGTGCCAACTCGGGTCTATGATCGCTATTCGCTGAACCGAGGCTTTCGCGGACAAGGCCCGGCGCTCATCGTTGAATACGGATCGAGCACGCTGATCGGACCGGACGATCAATTTTTCATCGGAAAGCTCGGAGAGATCGACATTGACTGCCGCGATTGAAACGCGCCGCTGCGCCAGCCGCACACCGTGACCGTGAGGCGATCGATCCCGTCACCGTGGAGGTCATCCGGCGGCGCCTCGTCGCGATTTCCGACGAAGTCGACGTCAACATCACACGGACTGCATTCAGTCCTTATATCTACGAATACAAGGACTACGCGGTCGGCATCGTCGATGCGAACGGTGACCTGATCTGCCAATGCACGGCGGGCATGCCGGTCTTCGTCGCCGATGTCATGCGCGCGGCCGTGCAGGATGGATTGCTGCTCTACGGCCCCGAGAGGCTGGAGGAAGGCGACGTCGTCGTCACCAACTATGCCGGCACCATCGGGCAGCATCTCAACA
>CAVTHC010000010.1:0-181190 GCA_963734455.1 Terriglobia bacterium | reverse complement strand
AACGCCGTCAGGGTAGCGTGATGCCAGCCGCGTTCGCGAATCCCGGGGAAAGCGGCTTCGCAGAAACGCATCTCGAACTCGTGCCCCAGAACGAGCCCTACGATCAATTCTTTACCATCGCCTTTTGCGCGCTCGCAGCCGGCCAGAGCGGCGGGGAAAATATCCGACGGATGCGAAGGGTCCTGCTTCCAGTAAATGTCGTTGTAATCCATGCAACGGATCATCAGCCCATTGGCCAATGACGCCGAAACCGGATCGATGCGTTTGCCCGTGCCAATCACCGTCGCCGCCCCGCGTCCGGCAATCTCATCGAGCACGGCCAGCGCGATCTTCACATCGTGCTGCTGATATCCGCCCAGCGCGCAGCCGACGGAATCGAGCAGAAAGCGCTTCGCCTGGTAGACGGCTTCCTGCGAAAGCTGCGGATAGCTCAGACCGGCAGCCCAGCGCGACATTCCAGCGGTGATGGTTTCTTTGCCGCCTGCTTCTTTCGTGGCCAAGTCTGTGTCTCCTATTTGAGCTGAATATTTTTAGGATTCTTGAAGGGCAAATACGCCATGAAGTCAGCGTGATGCACGATGTAGGCCTCGGTGGTGCGCTTCACCAGGTCGCCTTCCGCGGCGTGGGCGGCGATGATGTGGCAGACGGCATCCGGCACGCCGCATTCGAGCGCCAGCGCGACCCCGGTAAAGGGATGCCGCAACGCCTCTCCCCGCTCGCTCTGCCGGCTCTTGCCATCGGCGCCCAGTTCGTATTCCAGTAGCTTGCCCACATCCGCCAGGATGGCGCCCGCAATCACGGTATCCATGTGGATGGGCAAGGCGCGTCCCATGAATTCCTGCATGGCCTCGGCGCTCCGGCGCGCAATGTGCACCACGCAGCGCTTGTGCTCCATGAAAGTGATCGGACAGTTCGGCACCAGCAGGGTAAAGGGAATGCGATTGAGATCGTCGGGCTTCAGCGGGCTGCGCTCCAACGCCTTGACCCAGGTCTGGGTGACCTGGCTGCGCAGTTTCTTGTCTTCGATCCATTGGATCTCCGGCCAAAGCTTGGCAACTGCCTCTTGCATTCGTGCGCCCTCCGCAACAAAACGATTTAGCTTACCGTGGGGACGCAGCAGGAGTCGAGGGGGCATCCGGTTTCGTTGTAGGCTAAAGCCGTTAATCGCAATCCTCTCAGCAGATGCCAGTTCGTCGAGTTCGCCGGACATTTCTGGCACCGTGGAAGAGAGCGGCCCTTCAGGGCCGCGTTCTAGACGCTCTCGACGACGGCCTTTAGGCCCAGTGGCGCCACTGGGGCTCAAGCCCGATATCTCTGTCGCCCCACGACGCGGCCCTGAAGGGCCGCTCTTCCACGGGACCATCCAGGTCTTCGTTGCTCCGGAATCAACGCATCCCAAGGTGCGACAATAGGGCCCGATAAGAATCCGGCATCGGGGGCGCAGTGGAGGTGTCCGAATGCATATCGCGTACCTCGTGGTAACCATCGTCTTCTCGTTAATGGTCGCGTTTTCCGGCGTCGGAAAAATTCGCCGCGATGCGCATCAAGTGCGGGTGATCCACGAAACCGTGGGCGTGCCGTTGAAATTTTTTCCGCTGCTGGCGGCTTTTGAGTTTGCCGGTGCGTCTGGACTGTTGGCCGGAATCGAATGGCCTCTCCTAGGGATCGCGGGCGGCATTGGTCTCGTCTTCTACTTCGTGGGCGCGGTGGTATCGCATGTGCGGGTCAGCGACCTCAAAGGCACTGGGCCTGCCGCCTTCATGCTGGTGGTCGCGGCGGGAGCGCTGGCTCTGCGCATCCTGACCTGAGCGTCCAGTTGCCTCCAGTTATTCGATGGGACTAGCATGGGCGGCCATGACCAAACTTCCTGCATTCTTCTCCTTACTCCTGATGCTCTTGTTGCCGGCAATTGCCACCGCACAGAACCCTTCGGCCGCCGACGCCGTGTACCCCATCCGCGAAGGCTACGTGAATGCGCATGGCGTCATGATCTATTACAAGAGCTTTGGCCGTGGCCAGCCCCTGATGCTCCTGCATGGCGGGCCCGGCGCGTCCCATGACTACTTCCTGCCTTATCTGCTCCCGCTGGCCCGGCACCATCGGCTCATCTTCATTGACGAGCGCGGCTCCGGGCGCTCGCAGCCGCTGGAAGATGCTTCCGGCTACACCGTCGAAAACATGGTGGAAGACGTTGAAGCCGTCCGCCAGGCCCTGGGCCTCGGCCAGATCAGCCTGCTGGGACACTCCTACGGCGGCGTGCTGGCGCAGGCCTTTGCGCTGAAGTACCAGAAGAATCTTTCCCGGCTGATCCTGGCCAGCACCTTCGCCAGCACCAAAGCCATCAACGAAGTCTTCCGGCACATGAAAGAAAAAATGCCGGCCGACGTGCGCGATCACATCAACAAGATGGAAGCCGAGGGCCTTTACGGCCACGGCAAGGACTACGAGAAGAACCGCTACACCGCCGAGTACATGACAGCGGCCTGGGGCGATGGCTACTTTCCCTATATCTACCAGAACCATCCCGACGCGAACTACGACCCGGTCGATAACGGAAAAATGTCGTGGGAGCTTTACCGCGAAATGTGGGGATCGCACGGAGAGTTCGTGATTGACGGCAACCTTAAGTCGGTCGAATACACCGAGCGGCTGCCCACCATCAAAGTGCCGACGCTCATCCTGGTCGGCGACCACGACGAGTCGGACCCGTCGCTGTCGCAGGCCATCCACAGGAAGATCGCTGGCTCGAAGCTGGTAATCCTGCCGAAATCGGGCCACATGACGTTCGTGGACCAGCCCAGCATGTTCGAGCGAGCGGTGGAAGAATTCCTGGAAGTAAGTAGGCGGAGGGCCTCAAGCAACCCAACCCTGTCCTTCCGGTCAGCGCCGGAACCAGCCGTCCAGTGTTAGAGTGCCATCTAAGGCGCTATGAGGCTGAGACTCGCAGGATCGACACTTCTGGCCCTGGCTCTGCTGGGATCGTCCGCGGCGCAGCAGGGAGCGGCCACGGGCGAACCCATCGTGCTGTCCACTGCCCCGCTGCCCAAGGCGTTCCTGCGCCAGCCCTATCACTTCAAACTGGAGGCGCAAGGCGGCATCACTCCGCTTAAATGGGAAGTGACCAATGGATCGCCGCCCGAGGGCATCGAGCTGGCGCCGGACGGCACGCTCAGCGGCACTCCCACCGAAGTCGACAGTTTTCATTTCGTCGTGACCGTCACCGACAGCGGCAAGCCCGTCGCCCAAAAGAAGAAGGAATTCGTGCTCGAGGTGGTGGCGCCGCTGGTGGTCGAGTGGAGCAGGAAACCGAAGATTACCGGCCACCGCCTGGAAGCCGCGATTCGAGTGTCCAACCAGACCGGCAACGATTTCGACTTCACCTTCATCGCCCTGGCGGTCAACGAGAATGGACGGGCCACGGCGGTCGGCTATCAGCACTTCACCCTGAAGAGAGACACCGACGAGTTCGAAATTCCGTTCGCGGAAAACCTGCCGCAGGGAGCCTACGACCTGAACGTGGACGCAGTGGGTGAAGTGGAAGCCACGAATACCATCTTTCGCGCCCGCCTGGCGCCGACTGGAAAGCTGCAGGTCGTTCAGGGGCCTTGAGAGATGCCCCGGCAAAAAAATAAGAGCCCCGAGGTGGTGTTATGCCCATTCATCTCGGCCAGTAGCTCGCTTTAGACCCTCACCGACCTGCTCTCGTAGCTACCCTTGCGGGCTGCTTCGCGCGATCATGCTTGGGCTCCGGGCTTACCGCCAACCGGACAAACCTGCCTAACGCCTCGGGACTCTATCCTGCCTCCGACATATCTTCTTGTTCGCCTCGACCAGCGCTTTGCTATAGACCCTTGCCCGCCTTCCCTTCGTCATCTTGCGATGCGAAGAGTGACCTGGCTTGAGCCCCGGACGCCGCACCAACCGGGAAAACTTCAGAAGCTGTCAAAGAACGAGTTTGTTTTTACTCCTTTCATTTTTAGAGTCAATAAAAAAGCGGGCGCTTTATCGTCTTGAAAATCAATCGAGTGCAGGCCGTCCACAGGCGGGTGCCACACATCTTGTGCAACCAGCGCAGCGACGGTTCGCATTTTTATGACGATGCTGCCCTTTCTGGCGAATTTCATGGAGCCGCCCCAATGACCGCGGCAAAACAGGGGCATTCCTCGGTTGTGAAAATCCGGCAAGAACCTTGCTGGAAGCCGAATTCAGGGAAAGTGGAGGACGGGCGTCCCGCCCGTCGAGCACTGGCCTGTGCCTTCGGGCGGGACGCCCGTCCTCCGCTGCATTCTCTTTGCGTCCTTCGCGAATTTGCGGTTAAGAGCTTCCGCCGCAAAGCTGCCAGAATCCTGCCATCAGGTAAAATGCCGGTTCGTGCAGGGGGATTGCTGTGACACGAATGGCTGGTTTCGTGATCTTTGCGCTCGTGCTGTCCGCGCTGAGCACCGCCGCGGAACAGAAAAGCTCCAGCCCGGAGCAGCGCACCGCCCGCCATTTCGACTCCGTCCGCCATCAGCCCGGACTTCTGCTGGCCTTCCTCCGGGATATGCCCAAGGGCGGCGACCTGCACATCCACCTGGCGGGAGCGATCTACGCCGAGAGCCTTATCGACTTCGCCGCCCAGGACGGCTTTTGCGTCGACCGCACGACTTCGGTCCTGATCGCTCCGCCCTGCGACGACGCCTGCGACCGCTTTGCCAGCAAGCCTTCCATCCGTTGTGCCTACCACGACCAGGTTCTCTACGACTCCATCGTCGATGCCTGGTCCATGCGCAACTGGGCCGGCGAAGAGCCTGGCCACGACCATTTTTTTGCCACTTTCGATAAGTTTCTTCCCGCCATGACCAATCACCTGGGCGATTCCATCGCCGAAACCGCAGAGCGCGCCGCGGCCGACCATCTGCAATACCTCGAACTCATGCATACGGCGGACGGAAATCTCGCGCCGGAACTGGGTGCCAAGGTCGGATGGGACGATGATTTCGCGAAACTAAGAGAAAAGCTTCTGGCTGCGGGCCTGAACGATGTGGTCGCGGCCACCCGGCAGCGGCTGGATCACGACGAAGCCAAAATGCGCCAACTCCTGCGTTGCGGCACGCCCCGAGGCCAGCGCCGGATGCGGCGTCACCATCCGTTACCTGTATCAGGTGCTCCGCGGGCTGCCGAAAGAACAGGTCTACGCGCAAATCCTGCTGGGCTTCGAGCTGGCCCAAGCCGACCCGCGCTTCGTGGGATTGAATCTGGTGATGCCCGAAGACTGGTATGTGCCCATGCACGATTTCGACCTGCACATGAAGATGCTCGACTACCTGCACGGAATTTATCCCGGGGTGCACATCAGCCTGCACGCCGGCGAGCTCGCCATGGGCCTGGTTCCGCCTGAGGGTTTGAGCTTCCACGTTCGAGAGTCGATCGAGAAAGGCCATGCCGAGCGCATCGGCCACGGCGTGAGCGTGATGAACGAGCATGACGCCTCCGGCCTGCTGCAGGAAATGGCCCGGCGCAAGGTGCTGGTCGAGATCTGCCTGACCTCCAACGACCTGATTCTCGGCGTGCGCGGCGAAGAGCATCCCTTGCCGGTATATTTGCGTTACGGCGTGCCCGTGGCCCTGGCCACCGACGATGAAGGCGTTTCGCGGTCCGATATGACGCACGAATATGTGCGCGCCGCCGAAACTTACCATCTCACCTATGCGGACCTGAAGCGCATGGCGCGGCAAAGCCTGGAACACAGCTTCCTGGCCGGGGCCAGTCTGTGGTCTGACCCGCAGGCATATCATTCAGTGACGTGCCTGCGCCGGAGACCGTCCTGAATCGGCCAGCGTCTCCGCCGGGTGCAAGAAATTTCTCGATGCCAGCGACCGGGCGCGGGTACAGTGGAAACTGGAACGCGAATTTACCGCGTTTGAAAAGAGTTTTGACAGGGGAATTGGTTTCGAGCGCAAAGCCTCGTCAGTGCCATCAAGCTTGGTTTTGGGTGAGGCAGGGCCTTGGCCCTGCAATAAGCCGTCTTGACTGACGAGAGCTTCAGCCCCCGAGGTTCATTTTGCAGTTCATTCGCTTCTGCGAAGCTGCCGAGCTTGGCTCGGCCTGACCGGGTCGGAGACCCGGTCCCACACGACCAGGAGCGCTTTAATGGGTCAGACTATCGTTGAAAAAATCGCGCAGGCACATCTTGCCGAGGGGCCCAAGCGTCCGCTGCGGACCGGGGACTTCGTGGCCATCCGCCCGCACCGCGTGATGACCCACGACAACACCTCGGCGGTGATCAAGAAGTTTCAAACCATTGGCGCCAAGAAGATCCAGAATTCCCGGCAGCTGGTGTTCGCTCTCGATCATGACATCCAGAACAAGGAAGATTCGAACCTGCACAAGTACGAAGCCATAGAGGGCTTCGCCAAATTTCACGGCGTGGATTTCTACCCCGCGGGTTCCGGCATCGGCCACCAGATCATGGTCGAGCGCGGATACGTTCTGCCCGGAACTTTTGTCGTCGCCTCCGATTCGCACTCGAATATGTACGGCGCGCTGGGCGCCGTCGGCACGCCGATCGTGCGCACCGACGCCGCCGCGGCCTGGGCGACGGGCGATTTCTGGTGGCAGATTCCGCGTTCCATCCAGGTCGTCCTCGAAGGCGCGCTGCCCGCGGGCGCAACCGGCAAGGACGTCATCATCACGCTGTGCGGACTCTACAACCATGATGAAGTCTTGAACGCCGCCGTCGAATTCAGCGGACCGGGCGTGGCCAGTCTCTCCATGGACGCGCGTTTTTCGATTTCCAACATGTCCACCGAGTGGGGCCCGCTGGTCGGCTGGTTTCCGGTGGACGAGGTCACGATCAAGTATCTGAAAGCCGTGAAGGAGCGCCTGGCGGCGATGGGCATCGAGCGCTTCACCGATCGCGACCTCGCGAACTGGTCGGAAAATCCGCCGCGGCCCGATCCCGATGCGGTCTATGCCGCCCGCATCGTGCTCGATCTGTCGCAGGTGACGCCGCACGTTTCCGGACCCGACACCGTGCAGATCATGGCTTCGCTGGCCGAAATCGAGAAGCAGAAGATTCCCATCCAGAAAGCCTACCTGCTCTCCTGCGTCAATTCGCGGGTTGAGGACCTGGCCGCCGCCGCCACCGTGCTGCAAGGCAAAAAAGTTGCGCCCGGCGTGAAACTGTACCTGGGCGCGGCCAGCAAGTGGGTGCAGGAAGAAGCCGAGCGGCGCGGCATCTGGCAGACCCTGCTCGATGCCGGAGCCAATCCATTGCCCGCGGGATGCGGGCCGTGCATCGGCCTCGGAGTCGGACTGCTGGAGCCGGGAGAAGTCGGGATTTCCGCCACCAACCGCAATTTCAAGGGCCGCATGGGATCGCGCGACGCCAAATGCTATCTGGCCAGCCCCGAGGTTGTGGCTGCGTCCGCCGTTGCCGGTTACATCCGCGGACACTACAAGATGGCGGACCGCACGCCGGCGCGCGAGTACCAGGAATTTTCCACCGGCGCCGCGGCCGAGAAAGTCGACATCCTCCCCGGCTTTCCCGAGCGCATGCAGGGACGGCTGGTGTTCCTGCCGCAAGACAACGTGAATACCGACGCCATTTATGGGAAGGACTACACTTACCGCGACGACGTCACGCCCGAAACCATGGCCAAGGTAGTGATGGAGAATTACGATCCCCAATTCGCCGCGCGAACCCGTGCCGGCGACGTGGTGGTGAGCGGCTTCAATTTCGGTACCGGGTCAAGCCGCGAGCAGGCGGTCACCTGTCTCAAGGCGAAAGGAATTCCACTGGTGATTGCCGCCAGCTTCTCGCAGACGTATTTGCGCAATGCCTACAACAACGGATTCCTGTGCGTGGAAGTCCCGGAATTAGTGAAAAAACTGCGTGCGCAATTCGTCAAAGAAATTGGCGCGAAAGAAAAGACGATCATTCCGGGCGACGAGATTGCCATTGATTTCACTTCCGGCATGATCACGTGGCGTGGAGAGAAATTCGCGTTCCCGGCGCTCGGCAGCGTGCCGCAATCCCTGGTGATCGCGCAAGGGGTGGAGAATCTGGTAGCAAAGCGACTGGGCTTGGGTTAGTCAGTTGTTGTGTGGGGCGGGCGCCCTCGCCCGCCAGACTGCCGCAAGGCTAAACTTCAGCCGAGTTTGTTGTAGGTAGTAGGGGTCCTTCGACTCCGCATTGTGTTTCGCCAGCGAAACACGATGCCGCGCTCAGGATGACAAGAGGAGAAACTGCACGAATGGCGAAACCCACAGTAGTGACCATGCCGGGCGACGGCATCGGCAATCAGGTCCTTCCCGAGGCCCTGCGAGTCCTGAAAGCCGTCGGCTTCGACGCTGAATACATTCATGCCGACATTGGCTGGGAGATCTGGTGCAACGAAGGCAACGCGCTCCCCGACCGCACCATTGACCTGCTCAAGAAGCACAAGCTCGGCCTGTTCGGCGCCATTACTTCGAAGCCCAACAAGGAAGCGCAGGCCGAACTGAAACCGGAACTGCGCGGCCAGGGCCTGGTGTACTACAGCCCGATCGTCACCATGCGCCAGAAGTTCAATCTGGATATCTGCATGCGGCCCTGCATCGGCTTCATCGGCAACCCGCTGAACTACATTCGCAAGCGCACCGACGGCGGATTCGACGAGCCCAAAGTCGACACCACGGTCTTTCGCCAGGGCACCGAGGGTATGTACGTCGGCGTGGAGTGGACGAACCCTCCAGAAAACGTCCGCGCGGCGCTCAACACGCATCCCCGTTTCAAGGCATTCAACAGCGTGCCGGGCCCCGACCTCGCGGTGAGCGTGCGCATCATCACGCGGGCGGCGGCCCGGCGGATCGTCACCGCCGCGTTTGAATATGCCAAAAAGCGCGGTTTCAAGGGCGTGACCATCTGTGAGAAGCCCAACGTGGTGCGCGAGACTTCGGGCATGATGGAGGAAACCGCCAAGGAAGTAGCCAAGGGATATCCCGGAATCGCGCTCTGGTCGACCAACATCGACGCGCAGTTGATGTGGCTGAACAAGAATCCGGAAGAGTACAACGTGATCGTCGCCTCGAACCTGTTTGGCGACATCTTGTCCGACGCGTTCGCGGGACTCGTGGGCGGCCTGGGCTTTGCCGCCTCCGGCAACATCGGCGACGAAGTCGCCGTGTTTGAGCCGACCCATGGCTCGGCGCCCAAGTATGCGGAATTGAATCCTCCGATTGTGAATCCCATCGCCATGATTCTTTCCGCCGCCATGATGCTCGATCACATCGGTGAAGGCGCCAAGGCGGACCGCATTCGCAAGGCCATCGCCGAGGTGGTGCAGGAAGGCAAAGTGCGGACCTACGACATGATGCGGATTCCCGGCGGCGCGAAATCGATCGGACAAGGCGCCGCAAGCACGGTCCAGATGGGCGACGCGATTCTGGCGAAGTTGAAGTAGCAAGGACCGCGTGGGGACAGTGGTGAATGGCTGTGGTGAAAGGAATGATGAATTCCGCGGAAAAAACGGCGGGGATGGGCGAAGCCGGGCACTGTGGCCGGGATGTCCGTTCCGACCTGCACGTGGCGATTGAGGCGCGCGACAGCGGCGGACTCGAGATCACCATGCAGTCCCGGGTCGTGGCCTACTATGGCGACTCGATCGTGTCGCAGGCACGCCAGGTGCTGGACGTGCTCGGCATCAAGCATGCCCGCGTCGAACTCCGCGACGAGGGAGCGCTGCCCTTCGTAATCTCCGCCCGGATCGAAACTGCCGCGCGGCGGGCCGGGCTGGGCCTGGGGCGCAAGGCGTCGCCGGAAAAGATCGCGCTGCCGGAACCATCGCCGCGCGATCGCTTGCGCCGCTCGCGCCTGTATCTTCCCGGTTCCGAACCCAAGTACTTCATCAACGCGGCGCTGCACGGGCCCGACGCCATCATTCTCGATCTTGAAGATTCCGTCCATCACGCCGAAAAAGATGCCGCGCGCATTCTTGCCCGCAACACGCTGCGCGCCGTCGATTTCGGCAAGTGCGAGCGCATGGTGCGCATCAATCAGCTGCCCCTGGGCCTCGAAGACCTGGCGGAGATTGTTCCCGAATCGCCGGACCTGGTGCTGCTCCCCAAGACCGAACTGCCCGAACAGGTCGCGGAAACCGATCGCATGATTAACGAACTCAAAGGCCGCTACGGCATCACCCGCCCCATCTGGCTGATGCCGATTCTCGAATCCGCGCTGGGCATTGAAAACGCGTGCGCGATCGCGCAGGTCAGTAAGAATGTGGTCGCGCTCACCATCGGCCTCGAGGACTATACCGCCGACCTGGGCGTGGCCAAAACCGCCGAAGGTCGCGAGTCGCTGTACGCGCGGACGCGCCTGGTCAATGCGGCGAGAGCGCTGGGAGTGCAGGCCATCGATTCCGTTTTTAGCGACGTCGGCGACCTGGATGGCCTGCGGCGCTGGGCCGAAAATTCCCGCGCGCTCGGTTTCGAAGGCATGGGCTGCATCCATCCCGGACAGATTCCGGTGATTCATGCCGCCTTCGCGCCGTCGCCGGCCGAAATTGAAAAAGCCTTGAAGATCGTGGCTGCGTTCGAAGACGCACAGCAGCGCGGGTTGGGCGTGGTCAGCCTGGGATCGAAGATGATCGATCCGCCGGTGGTGCAGCGGGCGCAGAAGCTGGTGGAGTTGGCCAAGCGAATGGAGAAAGCGTGATGACCAGGCAGAGACTGTGTGGGGGCGGGTCTCTGACCCGCCCAGGTCGAGCGCAGCTCGACGAGCAGAGTGGAGGCCGGGCGTCCCCGCCCGGCGGGACGGGCGAGACGCCCGTCCTCCATTAACGGGTCAAGGGAGAGGAATGACTGACCGAGCCGAACTGGTCCAAAACGCCGCGGGACGCATGGTTCCGACCATGGTCAACGGCAAGCCCCAGATTCCTTACCTGGGCGTGGCCAAATATCAGCCGCGCGGCCGCAAGGCTGCTCCCCCGGTGCGCTCCAGCAAGGATTATCCCGACGACGGCGACAAGCGCGTCCCCGATCTGGAGGCCGCGCTCCGCAAGTGCGGACTGCGCGACGGCATGGTGATCTCGAACCATCATCACCTGCGGGATGGCGACCGGGTCGCGCTGATGATGCTGGAGGCTGCGGCAAAGATCGGTGTCAAGGACCTGCTGTGGTTTCCCAGCGCATCGTTTCCTTCGCAAAAAGCCGTTATCGACCTGATGCAGTCGGGCGTGATCCATCACATCGAAGGTTCGATGAACGGGCCCCTCGGCGACTACTGCACCCAGGGCAAGATGCGCGGCCTGGGTGTGCTGCGCTCGCATGGCGGGCGCTGGCAGGCAATCCAGGATGGCGAAGTGCACATTGATGTCGCGGTCATCGCCGCGCCTACCGCCGACGCCTTCGGCAACGCCGACGGGTCGCACGGCAAGTCGGCGTGCGGATCGCTGGGCTTTGCCCTCGCCGACACGACCTACGCCGACAACGTCATCGTGGTCACCGACAACCTGGTTCCCTTCCCTTGCATTCCTTGGCAGATTCAGGGCAACAATGTCGATTACGTTGTAGAAGTCGATTCCATCGGCGATCCGGCAAAGATTGTTTCGGGCACCACCCAGATCACGCGCTCGCCCGACCGCCTGCGGGTAGCCGAGTACGTTGCCCGCTTCCTGCGCGACGCCGGCATCATGCGCAACGGATTTTCCTTCCAGGCGGGAGCGGGTGGCATCGCGCTGGCGTTTGTCGACTACCTGCGCCGCATGATGAAAGAAGATGGAGTAAAAGCGCGTTTCGTCCGCGGCGGTTCGACTCGCTATCTGGTGGAAATGTTGCAGGAAGGATTGACCGACTACATCCTCGATGGCCAGACCTTTGACCTGGACGGGGTAAAGTCAATCGCCGGCGATCCCCGGCACGTACCCACGTCTCCGTTCACCTCGTATAACTACCACGGCAAGGGTTCATTCGCTTCCATGGTGGACGCCGTGGTGCTGGGCGCGACCGAAGTGGACGTGAACTTCAACGGCAACGTGGTCACGCACTCCGATGGCCGGCTGCTGCACGGCATTGGCGGCTGGCAGAATTGCCTGGAAGCCGGTTGCACGATTCTCGCAGTGCCGTCGTTCCGCGATCGCATTCCGGTGATCGTGGACCAGGTCACAACCCTGACCGGCCCCGGCGAGCTGATCGACGTCGTCGTAACCGAACGCGGCATTGCCATCAATCCGCAGCGTCAGGACTTGCTGGATGCGGTGAAAGGATCGAGCCTGCCGATACGCCCGATTCAAGACATCAAGGCGGAAGTCGAACGCATCTGCGGCGGCAAACCGGTTCGCCCGAAGCTGGGCGACCACCCGGTCGCGGTCGTCAAGTGGGTCGATGGGACCGTGCTGGACACGGTCTGGCAGGTCGGTTAGAAACTTCAGGGCCGCGGATTCACGCGAATTTCCACGGGATTTAAGATCTAAAGGTTATCCGTGAAGATCCGCGTGAATCCGTGGCCCGAATTTTTCGCTACTCGTTCTTCATCGCATCAATCAACTGGAAAAGCTGGGTTCGGTCCACGACTTCGACAAACGGCTTGCCTTGCGTCTTGTTGCTGACCACATAAATCGTGGGCGTGTGATTGATACCGACGCGCTGGCCGGCGTTTTTGTCTTCGTTGATCGCGGCCGCCAGTTTGCCTTGCGGATCGACCACGAACGGCAGCTCGACTTTGTGCTCGGCGGCGAATTTTTCCGCGAAGCCGCGCAGCGTCGGCGGCGTGATTTCCGGCTGATGCTGAAAGATGTAGTCGCGAAAATCATTGCCCAGCTGTTTCGACTGGGTATCAAAGTAGCGCGCGATGATGGCAGCGTCGAACGACCAGTTGTGCATGGGCAGCGGGAAGTCGTGCCGGACCACCGGAATCTTGTAAGTTCGGCCCGCCTCTTCCACCAGGGGAGCGGCGCGGCGGCAGTCGGGACACTGCAGGTCTTCAAACACCACCAGCGCCACCTGCGCACCTTTGGGCGGCCGCAGCGCGGGATCCACGGTCTGCGCCGAGGCCAGGGAGGCGATCAGGAGGAAAGCGAAGGCGATCACGGGATTATTCATATTGGTTTAGATGCTTGTTTTGTCCGATTGCCAGCACTCTTATGGTAACCGATGCCAAAGGCGGTTGTGCAGCAAGGTTTTTATCAGGTAGCCCCTATTAAGGATTGTCATTCCGAAGCGCGGTAGTGTCGGGCGAGGAATCTGCTGTTCTTCCGCTGCCGGCAAGCAGATTCCTCGCCGATAAACCTGGCTTCGGAACGACAGGGGGTACGGTCGTCTTGGCCCAAACTGCACTGCGGCATTTTATTTAGAGCAAGCGCAACTGGCGGCGCTCCAGCGCCAGCAACTTCTCCTTGATGGGCAACCCTCCCCCATAGCCGGTGAGTTTCCCGTTGCTGCCGATCACGCGGTGACAGGGGATCACGATCGGAATTGGATTCGAGCCATTGGCCAGGCCGACGGCGCGCGCGGCGTTAGGATTGCCGATTCGGCGAGCCAGTTCGCCATAGGAAATCGTCTCGCCATAGGGAATTTCGCACAGGCGATTCCATACGGTCCGTTGGAAAGGCGTACCTGCCGGCGCGAGCGTGAGATCGAAGGCTTCCAGCTCTCCCGCAAAATAGGCGCTCAGCTGCCGGATGGTTTCGCGCAGCGGTTCCGCATCGTCATGCCATTGCGGATCGGCTGCTGCGGGAGTCCTTCCATTTACAAAATCTATACGGCGAAGGCCGCTGTCGTCTGCGACCAGCAGCAGCGGCCCAACCGGGCTTTCCATCCGCGTATAGCAGGCGACGTTCGCGGCCAGGGTGGCCATCATCAGTTACCCTTCTCAGCTCTTGACCTCGGAGAGCCCTTTTTGGGTGGAGCAGCGCTTCAGCGCTGCGTTAAGGGGCCATCTCAGAGGCGGCTTCAGCCGCTGAGGTACTGCCCCCAGCCCCCTAAATCACTGCAGCTTGTTCGCGTCGCTTCGCCTGAATCTCGATGAAGACGTGAACCAGCGAAACCGCCGCCGGAGTAACGCCGGGGATACGGGAGGCATGTCCCAGCGTCCGCGGCCGGACCTTGATCAGCGTTTCCTGTATCTCGCGGGACAGTCCGCTCACCGAACCATAATCAAACCACAGCGGAATGGCGCGCTGTTCCGCCTTCTTGAGCCGATCGATGGCTCGTTCCTGCTGCAGCAGATAGCCGGCGTACTTGATCTCAGTCTCGACCGACTTCAGCTCGTTGCGGAGTGACGAAGAAAGAGCAGCCACGGATTCGCGCGGATTTGCACGGATTTCTTCTTCAAAAATCTCTGGGCCGATTTCGCGCAGCACCGGGAGCAGGCGCTCAATCGTGATCTCCGGTCGCTTGAGCAACTGGGCCAGGCTCTGGCCGATGGCAGAGACGAAATCGTCGGCTGCCGAGCTTGGCTCGGCCTGACCGGGTCGGAGACCCGGTCCCGCACAGTCTGTGGGAACCTCGACCATTTGCTCGAGCATCGAAGTCGTCAGCTTTGATTTCTCCAGCAACTGCTTCATGGAGTGGTGGCGCTGCTGCTTGGCCTGAAAATCATTCCACGCCGCATCGGAAATCAGGCCGACGCGGCGGCCGTGCGGGGTGAGGCGGCGGTCGGCGTTGTCGATCCGCAGATGCAGCCGGAACTCCGCGCGGGAAGTGAACATGCGGTACGGTTCGTTTGTGCCTTTGCTGATCAGGTCATCGATCAGGATCGCGGTATAAGCCTCGGTGCGATCGAGCACCAGCGGCGCTTCGTTCTTGACCTGCAACGCCGCGTTGATGCCGGCCATCAAGCCCTGGCACGCAGCCTCTTCGTATCCGCTGGTGCCGTTGATCTGGCCGCCCAGGAACAAGCCGGCAATCTTCTTGGTTTCGAGGGTGCGTTCGAGTTCCGTCGGATCGATGGCGTCGTATTCGATGGCATACCCCGGCCGCAGCATGTCCGCATTCTCCAGGCCGGGAATCGACTTCAGAATCTCCATCTGCACTTCCACCGGCAGCGACGTGCTCATGCCGTTGACGTAAATCTCGTGCGTGTTCAGGCCCTCGGGCTCGAGAAATAATTGGTGCGTGATCTTGTCGGGAAACTTGACGATCTTGTCCTCAATTGACGGACAGTAGCGCGGCCCGATGGAATGGATCTGCCCGCTGTACATCGGGGAACGATGCACATTTTCGCGAATGATGCGATGCGTTTCCGGCGTGGTCCACGCAATGTAACAGGGCACCTGCGAATCGTGATGGGCGACTCTCCGGGTGCGAAAGCTGAAAGGCGTTGGGTCGGCATCGCCGGGCTGCACCTGAAAGCGGGACCAGTCGATAGTCCGCCCGTCCAACCGCGGCGGCGTTCCCGTCTTGAGCCGGCAGCCGCGCAGACCGAGTTGCTTGAGCGCCTCGCCCAGCAGCACCGCCGCCGGCTCACCGGAGCGTCCCGCAGGATATTGCTGTTCGCCGCAGTGGATCAGGCCGTTGAGGAATGTGCCGGTCGTAATGATGAGCGCCCCGGCGCCAACGGTGCGCCCGTCACGCAGGCGAATACCGATGACTCGCTTGCGCTCCTCGTCGTTGGCCGTCAGTCGTCGGTCGTTGGCAACCTGCCTGGCTGAGAACTGAGATCCGACGACTGACAACTGCTCTACAACAAAATCCGCAACTTCCGCCTGCTTGATCTTCAAATTCGGCTGCGATTCCAGCACCTCGCGCATCTTCAAGCGGTAGGCCTGCTTATCGCACTGGGCCCGCGGAGACCATACTGCCGGACCGCGCGAAGTGTTGAGCAAGCGGAACTGGATGCCGACCGCATCGGTAATTTCGCCCATGATGCCGCCCAGCGCATCCACTTCGCGGACCAGGTGTCCCTTGGCAATGCCGCCCACGGCGGGATTGCAGGACATCTGCGCGATCAGATCGACGTTAA
Source organism: Terriglobia bacterium (assembly GCA_963734455.1). Lineage (GTDB taxonomy): Bacteria > Acidobacteriota > Terriglobia > Terriglobales > Acidobacteriaceae > JAIQFF01. The sequence continues at coordinate 165,268 of CAVTHC010000010.1, read as the reverse complement.
GCGTGTACAGCGCCGTCTTCAGCCCCATGCGCGCGGCCGCCATGGCGGCTTCGCACCCGGCGTGTCCCGCGCCCACCACAACCACATCGAACTGTTCGGTGAATGAGGGCATGAAGCTTCATTCTAACAAGGACCAGGTGGAAGCAATGGAGGACGGGCGTCCCGCCCGTCCCGCCGGGCAAGGACGCCCGGCCTCCACCAACCTGCTAGAACCGCGGCCCTCCCCTGTCGGTGAACGAGACTTCCTGCCATTGCGGCGAGGGAAAATACCAATCGCTGGCGCCGGCTTCGTGGTTGTTGCCGCCGGAACCGAACGGAACAGTCGGCGAACGCCAGTAGTCCATGCCCATCTGCAACAGCGCGCCGGAAGAAATCCTGACCCGGGCCCGCACCGTACAGCCTTCGCGCTTGCCCGGCGGCAAGGCGGCGCGGGGCGATGGGCTCCAGAAATGCCAAACTCGATCCGGACGCTCGCCCACGCGCAACACCACGGCTTGGTCTGCCGGATCGTAAGCGACCGGCATGGGATCGTGCGCGTCCGTGCCAAACCACGGCTGGCGGCGGTAAAGCCCTCCCTGCACCTGGGCGCCGTCATCATTAAGGACAACTTCCCTGCCGTCGATCCGGCATGACAGCCGGGTCCACCTGACTTCCACCTGCGCCGATTCGTGGCCCGGCACCCGCGTGTCTGCAATCGCGATACCCCAGAGCCGCGCCGAACTGAAGCCGGCCGGCGGAGCAACCGGGTTCACGTATCCCGCCTTGTAACGCACTTCATCTGGGATTCGCGGATCATTCGACACCACGAATGCCTTCCGGCTGCTGCCCCGTCCTTGTGGTGCCGCAAACGCTGAAAATGCAAAAAGGACCGCAGCCGCCAGTCTGCCGATCCGTATCCTGACCTGTCGATTGCAGCCAGTCTGCACGAAAATCCTCCAGCCGGATTCAGGCTACGCGAAGGGCGCGACGCCGTTCTGTGACGGCCATCACAATCGGCATGGTTGCGGGCCGGCACGGACGCCCGTATATTGAGGGCACACCAAACTGAGGCCAAACATGACTACCGCAGAATTCTTCGACCAACTGGATGCGCGCATCGCGCCGTTCGATCTGCTTTGCCATCCTTTTTACCGGGCCTGGAGTGCCGGCCAGCTGTTGCGCGACGATCTTCGCGAGTATGCGCGGGATTACTACCATCACGTAAACGCCTTCCCCACCTACCTGGCGGAACTCAGCATGCGTCTTGAAGAAGGCGAACTGCGCCGGGCCGTGCTCGCCAATCTGGCCGACGAGAAGGGCTGTGACGCTGCGAATCCCGAGCACGCCGAGCTGTGGCTGGACTTCGCCGAAGGCATGGGAGCAAGCCGCAACCTGCGCGGACATCAGACCGTCCCTGAGATCACGAATCTGATGGCGTTCTTCCATAATGTTGCCAGTGAGGGCGCGCCGGAAGAAGCGCTGGCCGCGTTCTACGCTTATGAATCGCAGGTCCCGCGTGTGGCCACGGAGAAAGCGCGCGGACTGCGCGAGATGTACGGCGCCGACGACAAAACCTGCGGATATTTCACCCTGCACAGCACCGCCGATGTGTACCACTCGCAGATCTGGCGGCAGCAACTGGCCAACCGCCTGGAACAGAATCCGCAAGCCGCGGAGGCAGCTCTGACCGCCGCCGGGAACGCGGCAAAAGCCCTGTGGAGCGCGTTGGACGGCATCGAGGCGCGTCGAGTCGCGAAGCCCAAAGCCGCCTAGCGGCCAGGGCAAAAAGTCAGTACCTGGCCCAGACCGTCTAGGGACGGGTCTCCGACCCGTCCGGGCCGAGCAAAGCTCGGCTAGGGTTTTGCTCAATCCCCAGTCATGAGCCCCGATCAGCAAAAAACCAAGACCGAAGCCCTCCGCGCCCTGCATCACAACCACACCCTCATCCTGCCCAACGCCTGGGACGTCGCCAGCGCCCGCATCATCCAGCAGGCCGGCTTCAGCGCCGTCGCCACCACCAGCGCCGGCATCGCCTTCACCCTGGGATATCCCGACGGCCAACGTATTTCGCGTCAAGAAATGCTGGCGGCGGTCGCTCGCATTGCAAAAGCGGTCAAGCTCCCCGTCACCGCCGACGTCGAAGCGGGATACGGCGCACGCCCGGAAGACGCTGCTCGCACTGCCCGCGACGTCCTCGCTGCCGGAGCAGTCGGAATGAATCTGGAGGACGCCACCGGCGATCCGCAGCACCCGCTTCTGGATCTGGCGCTGCAGATCGAAAGGGTGAAGGCAGTCAAGGAACTGCCCATCGTCCTCAATGCCCGCACCGATGTTTATTTGCTCGAAGTCGGCCCGTCGGAAAAACGCTACGACGAAGCCCTGCGGCGCCTGGCCGCATTTCGCGATGCCGGTGCGGACTGCGTATTCGTCCCCGGCCTGCGCGACGCCGCGACAATCGGGCAATTCGTGAAAGACTTGCAGTGTCCGGTCAATATCCTCGCCGGCCCAGGTTCCCCGTCGATACCGGAACTGAAGAAGCTGGGTGTAGCCCGAGTCAGCGTCGGATCGGCCGCTATGCGCGCAACCCTCGGCCTCCTGCGACAAATCGCGGCAGAGCTCAAGGGCGCTGGAACCTACACCACCCTCGAAGGCGGAATCCCTTTCGCCGACGTAAACCGCCTGATGGAGTAACTGCCCAAGTAACTTGACGGACATCGGGGTACTTGCCATACTGAGCAGCCTCGCCGGTATCCCCGATCGCGCGTGGATCGTTTGCGCCTGACGCACACCCTTATGATCGCTGAGGGCAACGAAGTTTCTCGCTACCGGCCGCATCCCTATTCCTGGCTATCTCTAATCGTCTTTCTTTTGCTGCTGGTGGTGACGGCGTGCGGAGGGGGAGGATCGGGTTCAAGCGGTGGTGTAGGCGGCGGCGCAGGAGGGGGAGGCGGTGGGGCTGGAGGGGGAAGCGGTGGGGGTGGTGGAAATGGAGGCGGCGGAAACGGCGCCTTTGCAGCCGGTCGGACCAAGTACGTGCGAACCGATGCCACCACCGAGTACTACCAGTTTGTTAACTCGCACTGGATCATTTACAACCCGATCACAAACTACTTTTACGTCGCTGACCCTGGCTCGAACCACGTGATGGTTTTGGATGCAGCATCAGAGACTTTTCTGGGGGCGATCAGTGTCCCTGGGGCATATTCGATTGACGACACCCCCGACCACAAAACTCTTTACGTAGGGACTGCCCTCGGCGACTTGTACACCATAGATCCTGTCTCCATGAGGGTTACCAACCGGTATCTGGGATCTCAGATTGGGCCTTCGGGCTATTTCACTGATTCTGCCCTCGTCCTGGCTGACGGCCGGCTCGCGCTGTTGGGCGGGACCGGCGGCGTGTCTCTCGATGGTTCTCTGGATTTTGCCATTTGGAACCCGGCCGATAATTCCCTGGCAGTAACCAACTGCGGTTCCTTCACCGGCAACATTGGCGGCTTTTCGCGCACGCCGGATCGGAGCAAGATCATTTTGGGCAGCGTCGACAGCGGGCCACTTTGCGAAGTGGACGAATCGACAGGCCAAAGCAGCACCTTTGGACCTGGCGGTTTTCCAGCAGTCAATTTCCGCTTGTCTCCCGACGGAAAGTACATCGTCGTGCCCGCCAACACCCTCACTCTGACGAACACCTCGTATGCCTATGTTTACGACGCTGCGACATTAAACCTGGTGACGCAGATCTTGGTGAGCGGCAACACCTCTACCGCGGCCGGGTTCGCAATAAGCGCAGATTCCAAGACACTGTTCGTCCCCAACGACTGGATCATCTACGCCTACGATTTGTCGACCGGCCAGCAGGTGGGCTGGCTTCCAAATATGAATGTCCCGGTCACGAGTGGAGGAGGAGCGTGGGGTCCCATTGAGAATCCGAACCTCCAGGCAGCGGATGCTACGGGCTTGCTGGTGGGACCGATGGAGGAAGGCGTCGGGTTCATCGACACAACTGCGATGCGGACGGGCGCTGTGGGATCTCAGTTCCCGAACGGATACTTGAATCCTGCGACTGGACCGACGTCCGGGGGTACGCAAGTGAAGGTGACCGAGCCCGCGCCTTTCGGCCCACTGAGCGCTGTGTACTTCGGCCATCAAGGGGCTACCCATGTGTCCGGAGTCTCGGGGCCGAATACGTTCGGAAATTTCGGTTCACTCTCAGCTACCTCTCCTACGAGTAATGCAGGGCCAGCAGATATTTATGTGTTCACCGCCGACGGTGGCATGCAGCTCATGCCGGAGGGCTTCAGCTATGGCCCGACAATTCTCCAGGTGACCCCCACCATGTCGACCAGTGAAGGCGGAGGGACGGGAGTCATCTACGGGTATGGTTTTGGTCCCGTGGGTTCCGGTGTAGAAGGCCCCTTGCCGCAGATTGCGCGCGCCGCCGGCAGCGGCATTCCGTCCTCCTTGCAGGTGAGCGTGGGCGGCAATCCGGTACCGATCACGGGCTTCGCACCGTATGCGTATCCGCTTCAGAACCCCCCGTTCCCCCTCCAAGCCATCGCCTACACCATCCCCTCCGGCACCGCGACCGCGGATGTGACTGTTACCAGTATCAGCGGCAGCGCCACCGCCCATGCCGCATTGACATACTTGCCGGCGATTCAGCTATTCGCGCTGCCGGGTTCGAACCTGGCACAGGGCATCTACGACCGGTACACCGATCTCTATTACTTCACAGACACCAGCCAGATTCAGGTCTTCTCTAAGGCTCTAAGCTCGTGGCAGCCTGCCATCAACATCCCCGCACCCCAAGGAACGACGCAGAGGCTGAGGGGAATCGCCCTGTCCCCCGACGGCAGCAAGCTGGCGGTCTCCGACGCCAGTGCCGGTGCCATCTACGTCTTGGATCCGGCGCATCCGGCATCCGTCAAGACCTTCATCGTCGGTTCTCTGTCTCCTTTCACGGTCAACCCATGTGGGCTCGCCATCAGCGATGCCGGGAACGTGTATTACATGGTTACGGTGCTGGGACAGGGAGGCGGAGCCGACCAGTTCTTTAAGCTGAATACAAACACCGGAGCAATTTTCGACTATGGCATCAATGGTCCTGGGTTGGGTGCACAAGATGCCTACCTGCGAAATGCCATCAGTTCTGACAACAGTCGCGTTTTTTATAACGAGGATGGCTTCGTCTTCTATGTGGATACCGCCACCGACAAGTGGGTTCCGGCCTCGCTGGACGCAGGATGCTGCTATGGAGATTATGAATTAACTCTTTCGGCCACGGAGGACGGATTCGAGGCGAGTGGCTTTCTATTTGACTACAGCCTCGATGGAGAGTCGTATATTGCCCTCAATAACCGCGAAGTGATGAACATTGCCTATGTCTACGGCGCCAAACTCAGCGCCGACGGCAGCCTGTTGTTCCAGCCCACTACCCATGGCATTGACGTGTCAGACGGCAGACTGGGAAACCTGTTGAACCGCATAGCGCTGCCGGTGTCTCTCTCCCCCAACTACGATGCGCTCGTCGCCGACGGCAAGGACAATGCCCTGATTGCGATCACAGGAAACGGTGACGGCATCGCCATCGTCGATCTAACATCGATCCAGGAACCACCGCCGCTGACGTATGCGACCAACCTGGGTTCTAAAACCGATCGCGTTGCAAGCGGGAGACTCTTGCGGCCGCATTCCAGCATGGAGAGTCGGCCAGATGAACGAGCAATCAGGTTCGCCTCGTCCGGTCGCAGAGTTCCGCACGTCACGAAACCGCGGTAACTGAAATGGAAGCCCAGGTTGTCTCACGTGGGGACTGCGAATTCCATACCGTCCAACCCGCCTGGGTAAACCACCCAACCCCAGATGTACTATGTTCCCGTGCGCACCCTGCCGCAAAGCGTCCTCGACTACATCCGTCGTCAGGGCCTGCTCCAGGCCGGCGACCGCGTGGGTGTCGCCGTTTCGGGCGGAGCCGATTCCGTGGCCCTGCTGCAAATCATGCTCGAATTGCGTCCGGAACTCGGCATCGTCCTCTCTGCCGTCCATTTCAATCATCAGTTGCGGGGAGAAGAATCCGACGCCGACCAGCAGTTCGTCACCCAGTTAGCGCACCGGCACAAGCTGGAATTGTTCGCCGGCACGGGCGATGTCGGTGCCCACGCCCGCAGCCACCACCTCAGCACCGAGGCCGCCGCCCGGCAGCTGCGCTATCAATATTTCCGCCAGCTGTTTGAGGAGAACAAGCTGAACCGCATTGCCACCGGTCATACTTTGGACGATCAGGCTGAAACTGTTCTGCTCAGAGTCGTTCGCGGGGCGGGCACTCGCGGCTTGGCTGGGATTTATCCCCGGCTATCATTCGACGCTTCTGATTTTTCGATCATCCGCCCTCTGCTGAAGACCAGGCGCAAACTTTTGGAAAGCTATCTGGGCGAAATCGGCCAGGACTGGCGCGAGGACTCCAGCAACCGCGATCTTCGCCACGCCCGCAACCGGGTGCGCCACGGGATCGTGCCCCGGCTGGAGCGCACCCTGAACCCGGCAGTGCGGGAAACTCTGGGGGAGACGGCCGACATCGCGCGCTCGGAAGAGGAATACTGGCAGAAGGAAGTTTCACGAGCGCTGCCGGAGGTCTGGCAGGCGCAGGCCCGCACCCTCAAGCCAGCCGCTCTGGCCGCGTTGCCCCTGGCCCTGCGGCGGCGCATGGTCCGGGCAGCGGCGGAGTCCCTCGGGCTGAATCTGGAGTTCCGCCACGTGGAGGAGATTCTCGATCTCGACCCGTCCGGCCCCAGGTCCGCCATGTTGCCGGGCGGGTGGCTTCTTTCCGCGAGCCCTGATGGTTTGAAATTCGACCTGCCCCGCCCGGCCGCGGCCAAATCCGATTATGCCTACGTCCTGACCGTGCCCGGCGCCATTCGTGTGCCTGAAGCCGGAAGCTGTTTTGATGCCACGCTGGTTCCGGCCAGCGCATCCTCGGGTTATAATCCCGACCACATGCTTGACCCCGCATTGCTGCAGCCAGAATTGACCGTGCGTAACTGGCGCGCGGGTGACCGGTATTGGCCGGCCCACTCCAAGTCTCCGAAAAAGATCAAGGAACTGCTGCAGGAGCGCAAGCTCTCCGGCGCGGTCCGCCAACTCTGGCCGGTGGTGATCAGCGGGCAGGAGATCGTATGGCTCCGCGGCTTTCCCACGCCGGCGCGATTGCTCCCCAAGGATGGCTCCCGCCAGGCCCTGCTGATTCGCGAGTTGCCCGGTCTGGAGGACGTCCGGCATGACTGAGACCACAAAACCGCTCCGCACCGTGATCTCCGCCGAACAGATACAGAAGCGGGTGCGCGAGATGGGCCGCCAGATTTCCGACGACTACCGCGGCCAGTCCATCCACCTGCTGGCCCTGCTGGAGAACGGCTTCATCTTCATGGCCGACCTGGCGCGGGCCCTCGAAGTGCCCGTGATCTGCCAGTTCATCAAGCCCAAATATCAGCTCCACGGGGAAGATGGCTCGGGCGGCGTACTGGAGATTTTCTTCAGCCACCAGCCCGACATTCGCGGCCAGAACCTGCTGGTGGTCGAGGGCCTGGTGCACTCCGGAATCACCACCGAGTTTCTGATGAGCGACCTGAAAGCCCGCGGCGCGGCCTCGGTCAAACTGGCGACCCTGCTCGACCGGCAATCGGCCCGCCGGGTCCAGTTGCAGCCCGACTATTTCGGCTTTTTGGTCGATGAGGCCTTCCTGGTGGGTTACGGATTGGGTTCGCCTGAGCAAACCAACCGGAATCTGCCCTTTATTGGCGCGGCAAGTTGAAGCCAACCCGTGACTTAAGTCATCCGCAGAACAGCGACCTTTTTGCCTTGGGAACGGTTAGAATAAAGGTTTGCAATGTCCAATCCAAAACCTCGGGCGGGGCATCTAACTAGGTGCAGTAAGCTGCCAGGGTTTGGCGTGCGCGTGATTTTCTCAGGAGTGTTCGGTGAATTCTACAGTCAAGACGGTGGTTTTCTGGTTGGTGATCGTGCTTTCGGCCTTTCTGCTGTGGCAGGTCATGAAAGCCGGGAGTGCGGGACAAAAAGACGCTGACGTCAATTTTTCCAAGTTCCTGTCCGATGTGGACCAGGGCAACGTAAAAGACGTCACCATCACGGGCCAGGAAGTGCGCGGCCACTATCGCAACGATAATTCCGCGTTTCACACCACCGCCCCGGCAAACTATCCCGACATGATCAAGACCCTGCGTGATAAGGACGTCGCCATGACCGTCCGCGACATCACCAGTGGCAGTTGGCCTCTGCAGTTGCTGGGCACCTGGGCCCCCCTGATCCTGCTCGCAGCCCTGTGGTTCTTCATGATCCGGCAAATGCAAACCGGCGGCAACAAGGCGTTGTCCTTCGGCAAGAGCCGCGCCCGGCTGCTTTCCATGCAGCAGAAAAAGGTCACATTTAAGGATGTGGCCGGCGTCGATGAAGCCAAGGAAGAACTGAAAGAAATCATCGAATTCCTGCGCGAGGCGCAAAAGTTCCAGAAGCTGGGCGGACGCATCCCGAAAGGCGTACTGCTGGTTGGACCTCCGGGAACCGGCAAGACCCTGCTGGCCCGAGCCGTCGCCGGCGAAGCCAACGTGCCGTTCTTCTCCATCTCCGGTTCCGACTTCGTCGAAATGTTCGTAGGCGTGGGCGCCAGCCGGGTTCGCGACCTGTTCGAGCAGGGCAAGAAAAATGCCCCCTGCATCATCTTCATTGACGAAATCGATGCCGTCGGACGCCATCGCGGCGCCGGACTGGGCGGCGGTCACGACGAGCGCGAGCAAACCCTGAATCAACTGCTGGTCGAAATGGACGGCTTCGAGTCGAACGAAGGCGTCATCCTGATGGCCGCCACCAACCGCCCCGACGTCCTCGATCCGGCGCTGCTGCGTCCCGGACGCTTCGATCGGCGCGTAGTGGTCAGCCGCCCCGATGTCCGCGGCCGCGAAGAAATCCTGCGCGTGCATACCCGCAAGATTCCCCTGGCCGACGATGTTGACCTCTTCGTGTTGGGCCGCGGCACCCCGGGCTTCTCCGGCGCTGATCTGGCCAACATGGTGAACGAAGCCGCCCTGGCAGCGGCGCGGCAAAACCGCAAAGCCGTGCTCATGTACGACTTCGAACTGGCCAAGGACAAAGTCCTCATGGGCGTGGAACGCAAGTCCATGCTGCTGTCCGATGAGGAAAAGAAGAACACGGCCTATCACGAAGCCGGCCATGCGCTGGTGGCGGCGCTGCTGCCGCATTCCGACCCGCTTGCACAAGGTCACCATCATTCCTCGCGGCATGGCTCTTGGCGTGACCATGCAGTTGCCCATCGACGACCGCCACAATTACTACAAGAACTACCTCGAAACCTCGATTGCCATCCTGATGGGCGGCCGCCTGGCGGAGGAGATGTTCCTGGATTCGATGAGCACCGGCGCCGGTAACGACATCGAGCGCGCCACCGAACTCGCGCGCAAGATGGTATGCGAATGGGGCATGAGCGACCTGGGCCCGCTCACTTTCGGTAAGAAGGAAGAGCAGATCTTCCTGGGCCGCGAGATCGCTCAGCATCGCGACTATAGCGAAGCCACCGCGGTCAAGATCGATGCCGAAGTACAAAAGCTGGTCAAGCGCGGCTATGACTCGTCCAAGGACCTGCTCCATTCCAACCGCGATGTGCTGGTCCGGATCGCACTGGCGCTGATCGAACGCGAAGTGCTGGACGCGGCGCAGATCAAAATGATCATCGACGGTCAGGAACTGCCCAAGATCGTCCCTCCGCCCAAGCCCGACGACGGAGTACAACAGGTGATCAAACCCGACCTCCAACCCGGACGCGCCAAAGGCGGCGAGAGGCCGGCGCCAGCGTAGAGCGGACGTCGGACTTCAGACCACGGACTTCAGCAAGGGCGGCCAAGTGCTGCCCTTTTTCTTGCCGCAACAGCCTGCAACACCCTGTCATCCTGAGCGGAGTAGGGTCCTTCGACTCCACGCTCAAGATGACATTGCAAGTTTTTCCGCTGCCCCCGGTGAAGGCTTCGCACTGCCGGGCAGATGGAACATCCGCCCCCGTGGTTTTTGCTTGTGGAAATTTTTGCCGTGGAGGCTTGCGTGAGCGCGCGACTTCGATCCGGCCGAGATGCTCCGCATCGCTCCAGTAGCGACTCTTAACGCATTTTCCAGCGTCGCAGCATCCCCAAAATTTGGCGCTGACAAATTTTCGAATTGCACAATTATTCGGGATTGACCGCGCCGCTGATCGCGCGTAGATTCGTTTTCACCTTCACAGAAAATCCAGCCAAAGAAAAATGTGCTTTTGCTCCAACCAATTCCCAATGATATTCCCTCCCCCAAGGGTGGAATAAAGTGAGGAAAGTAGAAAACGAATGGCAAGTCTATCGCACGCGATTTCTGATTCGGGCCAGGCAGCTCACCGGTCCCCTGGAGTTCCGGGATGCGCTCGGACGTGAACATCGCGGGCAAAAAGGCGACTATCTTGTGGAATCCTCGGACGGCACGCAAAGAATCGCGCCCCGTGAAATTTTCGAGGATGTCTACGTAGCCATGGGTCCCGCCGTTGAGAAGTGGCCCCTGCTGGACAGACGAAATTTCTCTCTTTCAGATCTGAAACGCCGGACTTCGGCCCGAGCCGAGATGCTGGCGTGAGCGGCCCGGAAATTTTGGACCGCGACCTGGCCGGCCACGGAAAAACTCGAACAATGGCAAATCCGGGGTGGCACGGCGACAACGTGCCACCTGAACTTTCGACCGAAACACCGCCTTGTGGAAAAACCGGGCCGAGGGGGCAGCATCCCACTTGCTAAGACTGAGATACAATATATAGGGATACCCTCTTGACAGCCCCAACATACGGGCGTACTGTTTGCATCCCATAAGGCTTCAAACGCCTCCGAAACGAAGGCGGGATGACCCTTGGCAAGAGCAAGAAAACAAAGGGTCGGTGCTCAGGACTCGAGGTGACCGTGCACCGTCTTGCCAGAACTGATTAGGTGAACCCGTAGTTGGGCGGGTTCGTGGTGCGGTGGCCGTTCCCTCGTCCCTGTAATTGATGGCTGGACTCCTCCCGAGGGAGCGACGACAGTTGACAAGCCAGGCTGTGGAAAATGCCTCGAAAGAGGGCTCGCAATCCCTTTCGTTCGAGGTTGGAAACTAAGGATTGGCATGGAAGGTTTGGAGCGCATGGTCAGCGAGTCGTTCACCCGCAACGGGGTGGAACCGGAATTCGACTATCGCCGCGTGGAATGGTCCCGATGGTTCCGCTGCGCCGACAGTTTCAGCCTGGTGCTGATGTCCAGCAAGGCGGGGATCTTCGCCCTCGGCGAGGAAATCGTAGCCCCGGCCACGGGTGGCAAACGCATGCTGGGCCTGTTTCAGGTCTCCGAAACCGATGACCTGGGGATGGCCCTGGGCCGCATGTTTCTGCCCGGCAGTCCGCACCGTGAACGCCTGTCCGCGGGTCGCTGCTTCGCCCGCTACGCGGTGATCGAAGACGCCGCCCAACGGCATGCCGCCTGCGCCGCTCTGCAGCATTGGATGTCTGCAACCGCCCGGCAATCCCGAATCCGAACTGGGAACAGAGAACTGGAAACTGGAAACTGGTCTTAAAAAAGATTCAGCGCTGCGCGATACTGGAAATTAGAAATCAGGATGAGATTCAGAATCCCCAGGAAAGAAGAAACAGAAATGGCAGAGGTAAAAGCAGGAGCCCCCATCACCGAGACCAGCGCGGCCCCGGTAAGCACCGTCACCCCCAGCAAGAAAGCCCCGGGCCTCAGCTTCCGCCGCTTCTTTACCAAGGCCGGCGTGTCTCCCTACGACGAAATCGAATGGGAGAAGCGCACCGCCCTGATCACGGACGCCAAGGGCAACCCGATCTTCGAACAGAAAGACGTCGAAGTCCCCAAGGACTGGTCGGTGACCGCCACCAACATTGTGGCCAGTAAGTATCTGCACGGCACGCTGGGCACGCCCGAGCGCGAAAGCGGAGTCCGCGCCCTGGTGACTCGTGTAGCCGAGACCATCCGCGACTGGGGTTTGTCGCAGGGCTATTTCAAGACGCCGGAAGACGGCGCTACATTCCACGACGAGCTCGCGCACATCCTGCTGCGCCAGTACGCCGCCTTCAACTCGCCCGTCTGGTTCAACGTAGGATGCGACCGCATCGAGCCCAACTCCGACGCCCAGAACTGGCACTGGAATCCAGCCAGCGCAAGGGTTGAGTTCGGCGTCACCGGCTACAAGACGCCGCAATGCTCGGCCTGCTTCATCAACTCGGTGAAGGACTCGCTCGATTCCATCCTTACTCTCGCCAAGACCGAAGGCATGCTCTTCAAGTGGGGATCAGGCACCGGCACCAACTTGTCCTCGCTGCGTTCGTCCACCGAAGGCCTCAGTGGTGGCGGCACCGCCAGCGGTCCGCTCAGCTTCATGAAGGGCTTTGACGCCTTCGCCGGCGTCATCAAGTCGGGCGGCAAGACTCGCCGCGCCGCCAAGATGGTCATCCTCAACATCGACCATCCCGATATCGTTGACTTCATCGAGTGCAAATCCAAAGAAGAGGCCAAGGCGCACGCGCTCATCGCATCCGGATACGACGGCTCGTCGCCCGATTCGGATGCCTACTCGTCCATCTTCTTCCAGAACGCTAACAACTCCGTCCGCGTCACCGACGACTTCATGTATTCCGTCCTGCGCGACAACGGCTTCACCACCCGCGCCGTTCGCGACGGACGCCCCATGCAGAACTTCAAAGCCAAAGATCTGCTCTACCGGATCTCCGACGCCACCTGGCGCTGCGGCGATCCCGGCATGCAGTACGACACCACGGTCAACCGCTGGCACACTTCGAAGAACACGGCCCGCATCAACGCCAGCAATCCATGCTCGGAGTACATGTTCCTCGACGATTCCGCCTGCAACCTGGCCAGCCTGAACCTGCTGAAGTTCGCGCCCAACGGCACCTTCGACGTGGAAGCCTATCGCCACGCGGTCGATGTCCTGATCACCGCGCAGGAAATCCTGGTCGACAACGCCGGCTACCCCACAGAGATGATCGCGAAGAACTCGCACGACTACCGTCCGCTAGGGCTAGGCTACGCGAACCTGGGCGCGTTACTGATGGCCGCCGGCCTCCCCTACGACTCCGACGCCGGACGCGACTACGCCGCCTGCGTCACCGCAATCATGTGCGGCGAAGCCTACCTGCAATCCTCCCGCATCGCGGAGTCCTGCCCGCCGTTAGTCCCAGCCACAGAGCCGACGCAAAAGGGCCTGGCCGAGACGAATCTCGGTGCAAACGTCATGCCCGGAGGAGCCTGCCCCGGCTGGTACATAAACCGCGAGCCGTTCCTGGACGTAATCCGCATGCACCGCGCGAGCGTCAACAACATCAACAAAACGAATGTCCCAACCCCGCTCTACGAATCCAGCAAAGCCACCTGGGACGAAGCCCTCGCCCACGGCGAAAAACACGGCTACCGCAATTCCCAAGTAACAGTTCTAGCTCCAACAGGAACAATTGGGTTCATGATGGATTGCGATACGACCGGGATTGAGCCGGATTTGGCGTTGGTGAAGTACAAGAAGCTGGTGGGCGGGGGGATGATTAAGATTGTGAATAATACTGTGCCTACTGCGCTTTTTAAGCTGGGGTACGATCATGACGAAGCGGACAAGATTGTTTCTTACATTGACGCCACCGGGACCATCGAAGGCGCGCCTGATATTAAGGACGAGCATCTGGCGGTGTTTGACTGCTCGTTCAAGCCGGCCAAGGGGACGCGGTCGATTCATTACATGGGGCATTTGAAAATGATGGCGGCGGCGCAACCTTTTATTTCTGGCGCCATCTCTAAGACAGTGAACCTGCCGGAGAATGCCTCCGTGGAAGACATCATGGAGTGCTACATCCAGGCCTGGAAACTGGGGTTGAAGGCTGTGGCCGTCTATCGGGATGGATGCAAGAAGTCGCAACCGCTGAGCGCCGTCCGGCACCACGACGGCGCTCTCGAAGAAGGGCGATGCCGCGGCTGCGTTGGCCGCGCAGCATCTGCTGCGCACAGCTTGAAGAAGACGATCTCAACGCTCCGCCGCGCGCCGTCCGGCACAAGCTGCAGGAAGAGCGCGCGTCGATCACGCACAAATTCAAGGTGGGCGACCACGAGGGCTACATCACGGTCGGCCTTTATCCCGACGGCAGCCCGGGCGAGCTCTTCATCACCATGGCCAAGGAAGGCTCCACGGTCAGCGGCCTGATGGACAGCTTCGCTCTGGCCGTCTCCATCGCGCTGCAACACGGCGTGCCGCTGAAACTGTTCTGCGAAAAGTTCGCCCACACCCGCTTCGAGCCCAGCGGCTGGACCGGCAATCCCGACATCGGCTTCGCCAAGTCGATCATGGACTACATCTTCCGCTGGCTGCAGTTGCGCTTCCTCACCGGCCAGCAGGGCATGCTGTTCGAGAACCTGCAGATGCGGACGTCAGTTGTCAGTTCTCAGCCGTCAGTCGCTGAGCGACTGACGGCCGACGACCGACGAGCAGACGGCCGACCGGCGCGGGTCCGTCCACGCCGCCGACGCTCTCGCCGGACTCATTGACCTGGGCGATGCCCCCACCTGCAGCTTCTGCGGATCCATCATGACGCGCAATGGAAGCTGCTACCGGTGTGGGAGCTGCGGGAGTACGAGCGGGTGCTCGTAAAACCAAACTAATGGCACGAAAGTGCCTTGGCAGTGGCAGCGCGATAGGGTAAAAAGAAGCTCGACTCTGAGGGGGGTCACGGCGTAGCCGTGGCCCCTTTTTCTGTCCGCTACTTATAATCGCGATCCTTGAGGAAAGAATTGAAAACGAAAAGCATTCGAATCGCCGTCTGCAACCTCCACGCGGCCCACCCGCTCGTGCGGGCGAAGGATTGGCGTTCGCCGCTCACAATCCGCCTGTTGCCGCCGGACGACTATCATGACGGCAGCCGCGAAGTAGAAGATAGCTTTCGCGCCGCCAGTGCCGACCCACCAGCAAAAGGTACCCTCGATTTGTGGTGGAACGGTCTTAAAAAAGACTGCGAGCAAGTGACGCGTACTTATCAGGCTCCCGTTGTAACGGAATTCGCCACGCTGGGACTAGCTTGCATTCTCGTTGAGAACCGTGCCAACCGTGAGATCACCGAAGTCACGCGTCGCGGAGAGAAGGCAGACTACTGGATAGGCGACAAAGAGCTCTTGCTTGAAGTAAGTGGCCAACAATCGGGAGACCTAGAGTCGCTTTGTGTTCAGAAAGCAGAACAGCTGCTTAAGAATCCGTTTAATAAGCATGGTTTCGTTTGTGTAGCGATCTACGAAAAGAAAACCGCTCGATTGTGGTTCTACGAACCGAAATGACGAGGGAAGACATGCAGTTTGTTCGCGACTTAATAGGACAGAAGAACGGACTTCTTCTAGACCTCGAAGACGCCAAACGGGTCCGAGATCGCCGGAAGACCTCCGAACTCGCCTCTTTCGCCGCGACCCTTGAAGGAAGAATCGCTCGCGAATTAGTGAAATCGGATCGCAAAGACGATGCAATCATCAACCTCATCAGTCAGGCCAGTTGCCTGAGAGATGCCAATCGCCTTATTGAGGCGAAACGAGTTTTAGAAACAGCCGTTGAGTTAAGCTCTTCTACCGGAACAACTGAGTGGCTAGCCAAACAGCTCGGAGACATTTCGGCGAAATACAAGGACCCATCCTGGATCTTTCGCGAAATCGAGCCTTACATCCAAGGCAATTCTCAACTACGCAGGCCGCAAACAGAAGCCTATCTCGCAGCCGTCAAGCACTTCAAGGCGAGCAATGACCACGCAATAATACAACTTCCGGTTGGATGCGGAAAAACCGGCACGATCTCCTTACTTCCTTTTGGAATATCGAGCGGTCGAATGCTGGTTGTAGCACCCAACCTGGAAATCCGGCAAAATCTTGCCAAGAACCTTGACTATACGAGTGCGAACAGTTTCCTACGAAGCCGAGGCGTTCTACACAACGGTTCAGGTCCTAGCTGTGCAGTCCTCGACGAAAGCGCGAATATTATTGATTGTGATGAAGCGTCGATTGTGGTCACAAACATCCAACAGCTTGTCGCGGGCGACGCCGAAAAGTGGCTTGGAAAGCTATCCCCCGATTTTTTTGATCTCATTGCACTCGACGAAGGCCATCACAATGTCGCACCGACATGGAAAGACACCCTTGAGCATTTCCCGGACGCAAAGATAACTAGTTTTACAGCGACTCCCATGCGGGCCGATGGGCAAAAGGTGGAAGGTACAAGGATCTATCGATTTCCTATCGCGGACGCAATAAAAGAAGGCTACATAAAAGATGTAGCGTCGCATCGCCTAGAGCCCATTGACCTCACGTTTACCTACAAGGGGGAACAAAGACGACACACATTAGATGAAGTCCTGAAACTTAAAGAGGAAACCTGGTTCAGCAAAGGAATAGCGCTGGCGCCCGAGTGCAATCGCAGCATAGTGAACCACTCTATTCAGTGCATGGAGGAGCTCAGATCAACAGGAAAAGCAAAACATCAAATTGTCGCGGCAGCATGCACCATTGATCACGCCAACGCTATCCGAGGCTTGTACGAGGAGCGAAACTATCGAGCCGCAGTATTACATAGTAACTTAGACTCGGATCGCATCGCGGCGATCCGGCGGGAGATAGAGAGCAAACACTTAGATATCGTGGTCCAAGTGCAAATGCTAGCTGAAGGTGCGGACTATCCCCACTTCAGTGTTGCGGCTATATTTCGCCCATATAGGCATTTTGTGCCCTATGTCCAATTCATCGGTCGAATCATGCGAGTCATAACCCCTAACTCTCCCGGAAACCCTGACAACCGTGGCTACGTAGTTTCCCACGTGGGCCTGAACGTCGACCGCTGGTGGGACGAGATGAGGCAGTTAGATAAGGATGATGAAGAATTCTTTGCTAGCCTCGCGAACAGTGATCGAGATTTCGTTGTTCCCCAAATCGCCAACACATCTGCCCCAGATGTAGGTCAGCGAAAGCTCTTTGCGCCGTCGATGGTGGTGCTGGAGGAAACCATTGCGCACTACGTTAAGAATCGGTTCCTTCCGGAAGATGCATCGGCTGTACTCGACGACTTGGTCAATGCTTTGTCCTTGAGGGGGATCGACTTCGATCAGCTTGGTGTAACCCGTGCTGAACTCGAGAGGCGAATCAGAGACAATGCGGACCAGCAGGATAAAGGAATAGTCTTAGAGCAGTCGGTTCAGCCACAAAAAGCACGCCAGCAAGCGCGCAAGAGGCTTGAAGAACGTATCCGCTCCGCGAGTAAGCAACTTCTTAACGAACTAAAACTGTCGGTTGTTGGTTTCGACCTGCCTAAGAAATTTCCACAAACTGGGACTACAAATAATATCGCCGCCGCAATAGTTCTGCTGAATCAGCAGGTGATGGAATACTTAAAAGTTGGGCCAGACGAACGGGACATGCTTACGAGGGAACAACTCATTCAGGCGCACGACAACATCGACGCGATCATCGATGCTGTCGCTGCTAAAGTACGAATCGAGTGAAAGGAGTCAGAATATGGCTCGTTACAAAGCGCTGCTTGTCACTCACCGGGTCGTGCCTGCGGGAAGAAAAAGGAAGTGCTATCACAGCCCGAACCACCTGGTGTTGAAAGGAGATACCGTGCTCGAGATAAAAGAAGTGCAAAACTGGAAGGGATATTGTCTCCCGTGTGCGAAGGAAATCATACGTCAAGCGTTGGAGCAGCTTCGTGTCACTGAGACAAATCTATAGAGCAAAATATTTTCGCGGAGGAAACACTCAATGGCAGGGCAGATAAAGATTATGGGCCATAAGGCTCGACGTGGCGACCGGATGACAAAGGGAAAAGGTTGGAGGCTAGCGGTCCAGAAGGGAAAGAAGCGAGTCTTCGTGGCAACGCTACTGGAAACCATCAATATGGGCGGCAAACGTCTCGCCATTTTCAGCGTCCCCAAGTAAAGGATCGTCAGCCATGGGCGACTAAAATCTCGTGGGCCAGGGGTTCGCTCAAGGTAGGCCCGCGGCTTCGGTAGGATGACAATGATTTCGCTCGGGATGACAGGGGTTGGGGAGGTCTGAAGCTTTGAGGTCAAAATCCCCACTCTAATTTCGCAAAAGACGCGAAATTAGAATGGGGCACCCACGCGCTTTTCTTTGCCATCAGGGTTTCCTCGCGCTGAGCGTTCTTCACTTGGACAAAGACTGGTGGTCGAAGCTGATGACGCGGGGCGGGTGGCCCACTCAAGCCCGGTTTTGGCTTGAGTGGGGATGTTCACACGTCACAGACTTGGGTCAAGAAACAAAATAGACTGTCCCCATGCCATGGGGACTAACGCGTTTTCAGCACAGCGGGCAGAGTCATTTCGTCGCGTTCTGTTGCTACCATCGCCGTCCGTTATTCACTGCGGACACAAACCGAAGAATCTTCGAGTCAGCCTTAGAGCGCGTGCGGCGCAGCTTCAGGCTTCAGGTTTACGGATATGTGGTCATGCCCGAGCATGTTCACCTCCTGCTCGGCGAACCGCAGCACCATACCCTGGCTGATGCGCTGAAGTCATTGAAGCAGGGAGTATCGCGGCGTTTGATTGGCGATGCGGATCATTTCTGGCAAAAGCGGTATTACGATTTCAACATTCGAAATCACCCGCAGTTTGTGGAAAAGCTAAGCTATATTCATCGAAATCCGGTAAAGCGTGGCTTGTGCGAGCGGTCGGAGGACTGGGAGTGGAGCAGTTTTCGCCACTACGCAACTGGCTGTGAGTGACGGGTGGAGATCGAGTCAGAATGGACGGCACGAAAACGCGAACGAGCGGCAGGCAGATGCTGTCCAGCGGTGGAACTGCCCCACTCAAGCCAAAACCGGGCTTGAGTGGGCCACCCGCCGAGAGGGCTGGGCGCTCGGCCACCGACACAGACAACTACGGGTGCGTTCGACGCACGATCCTTAATCGGGACTGTGACGATGCCAGCAAACCCAAGGTCCCTCGACTTCGTTCGGGATGACAGTCGTTGGGGAGGTCTGAAGGTTCGAGGTCAAAATACCCACCCTAATTTCGCAAAGAGCGCGAAATTAGGGTGGGGCACCCACGGCTTTCTGCTGAGCTTTGCTCGGCTGGGCAGGTGGGATCTATCGACTCCGCTCAGGACAGGCTCTGCCCCTACGTAGTTCGTGATGAATGGGCTGGGGTTGTCAATAGGGAGAAATTACAGGAATTGCGCTATGGTGAGGGAACGGTGGGAGATATAAAGCGGGGTGGGGTGTCCCATTTCTGGGTGTCGGGTTGATAAGATTGAATTAAGGCATCGAATGTGCGCGGCCCATGGGGGCCGCGTTTTCTATTTGGGGGTGACGTTTTCGATTTAAAAGGAGTGGGCGTGAGAAAAAACATGAGGTCGAAGAAGACTTGTAAAGAACGCGGCGAGTGGGCGGAACTTTGTTTTATGGCGCGGGCGGCGGACCGGGGGTTGAATGTGTCGCGTCCGCATGGGGACTCGGCCAGTTATGACGTTGGGTGGAACAGAATGGGAGGTTTCTGCGGATCCAGGTGAAGTCAACGACGTTTTGCCGCAAGGGATCGTACACATCCAATATTACCGGGCCGAAGCATGAGCGCTATGCGCGGGGGAAAGTGGATTTCTTTGCGGTGTACCTGGTGCCGGTGGATGTTTGGTACATCATCCCGTTTGATGTGGTGGAGGGGAATTTGTCGTTGAACCTTACGCCGAGGAAGGGGCATAAGTTCGCGCAGTATATGGAAGGATGGAATCTGCTGCGCGGGGCGGAGAAGAGAGCGCGGAAGAAGGCGGCTCGGGGCGGATTGCCGGGTGAGACTGTTGAGCCTGTGAATGCATGACCAACACAAGGTCTCTCCACTGCGCTCGCTTCGGTCGAGATGACAGGAGTGGGGAGGTCTGAATCTTCGAGGTCAAAATCCCCACCCTAATTTCGCAAGGAGCGCGAAATTAGAATGGGGCACCCTCGTGCCTTTCTTTTGCCCTCGCGCCTTTCTTTGCTATCGGGTTTCCTCGCGGTGCGTTCTTTACTTGGTCAAAGACTGGTGGTCGAAGCTGATGACGCGGGTGACCTTCCACACTCCGTCCTGGTTTTGCCAGAGGTGGATGAATTTGGCTTCGCCGACGGAGCCGGGGTCCTCGTGTCCGGGGTGATGGAAACGGTGGATGCCGATCTCGACCGCGCCGTAGTTGGCGATGGGATAGACCTCGAGGGTGCCGGGAACGAGTTCTCGGGTGACCTTGCCACAGATATTGTTTTTGATTCCCTCGACGAGAGCTGTGCGTCCGCGGCTTAGGCCGGTCTTGTCGTGGTAGAACTCGATATCGTCGGTGATCAGCGATCCGAATTTTTCCAGATCGCAGTGGTTGTAGGCGTCGAAGAGTTGGGTATCCAGGGACTGGATGGTTTTGAAGAGCGGGTCTGAGGCGGGAGTCTGAGCTTGGGCGTAAGTGATTGGTGCAGCCAGCAACGCTGCAACGAGGACGGCTTGCAAAAGAGCACTGAGCTTTTTCATTCGTACCCCTTTTTATGAGAGATATGCGCACCCGATACTACGTGCGAAGAGGTGGGATTGTTCCGCGATGCCTATTCTTGCCTATGACGATGCCGACAAACGGTAGGCTCTCGACTTCGCTCGGGATGACAGGGTTTGGGCGGTCTGAGGGGCCCCCACTCTAATTTCGCAAAAGGCGCGAAATTAGAATGGGCCACCCGTCGATAGTCTCCGATGAAAATTTGGCTCTCAGAGATTACTCATCTTCGGAGATGCCGGCGAGGAGTAGACTCTAGCGGTTCTTATCGCTCAGACCATTTGCCACAAAAAAGGAGATTCGATGAAATATGTGATCAGCTGGAACGAACGGCCGCAGGGTTCGCCTGCGGAGTACGAGAATGCGCAGAAGCGAATCCTTGAAGTGTTTGGGCAGTGGAAGGCGCCGGCTAATTTCAAGATTGAGTTTTTCGTGATACGGGTGGGCGACTGGGGCGGGCATTTGTTGGTGGACTGCGACGATCCGCTGGCGGTGCACAAGTTTTGCTCGATGCTTCCGGCATTTCAAATGGAAGCGCGGCCGGTGATTGCTGTCCAGGACGCGGTCCGGGTCGAACTTGAAGTCATGGCCTGGCGCGATGGCTTGAAGGGCAAGTGAAACACGATAAGGTCACGTCGGGCGAGTGGCCCAGAGTTGGTTAATGCCCGGTGACGCATGAACCTTTCCCACCCTTGCAAGAAACGCAAGGGTGGGGCAGCCTCTTTGTAAAACCTGGAGGATGGGCCGTGACGAGAGACGAAGCGCGGAGTCTGGCTAATCATTGGGTTGCGGCGTGGAACGCGCATGATCTGGACTTGATCATGGCGCACTATGACGACGCCATCGAGTTGATCTCGCCCGTGGCCGCGCGTCTTTTGGGGACGGCGGATGGCAAGGTGGCAGGGAAGGCAAACTTGAGAGCTTACTTTCAGCGCGGGCTGGAAGCGTATCCGGATCTCCAGTTTCGTCTTGAGGACGTGCTCTGGGGCATAAGCAGCATCGTGCTGTACTATGCAAATCAAAAAGGAACACGCACCGCAGAATTCAT
This sequence comes from Terriglobia bacterium, assembly GCA_963734455.1. GTDB lineage: Bacteria > Acidobacteriota > Terriglobia > Terriglobales > Acidobacteriaceae > JAIQFF01. The sequence goes on along the minus strand of CAVTHC010000010.1, from coordinate 143,614 downwards.
GGAACTGTCGGCGGGCGGGAAAGTGGCGCGAGTTGTGGCGAACTACAGTGGCTAGGGACTCATGGAACCTTGAAGACCTGAAGAAAGCCGGACCGGGGATTGAGAAAGCGGTGAAGAATTATCGGCGGACCCGCATACGAAAGCGGGTTGAACCGTGGGACAGGTACCTGGGAGGTCCAAAATCCCCACCCTCTTCGCAACCAACGCGAAGGAGGTGGGGCACCCCGTCTCCAGTGTGCTGCGTTTAGTTGGCTACCATTCGGTATAGATGCTGTCGGAGACGATCTTTCTTATTTTGTCGAGGCCCTTTACCCAATTCTGATAGTCAGTGCTGGCATTGGTCTTTTTGTAGGCGTCAGCAAAAGCCTCCATGCTGGGATACTCGATGCTTGCCACCACGGCTCCGGCTTCCGGTCCGGCGAACCTGGCTTGCCACACTCGCGTCGTCGCCTGAACACCGAGGCTCTTCATGATTTGCCTGCCTTTTTCGATTTCCTGCACATAGGCGGCGGGGTTGTCGGTCTTGACCACGACCACGCGTAGGACGGTTCCCTTTTGCGCAAAGGCGGCGCTCGACGCCACACAGACCAGCAGGCAAATTACAACGGCCATTACGATGTTTCTTGTCGTTCTATTTCTCACGGATGGTTCCTCTCTTCTTCTTGGGATTGAGTTGACCACACTGGGGTAGGGCCGGGTCATGGTATGTCCGCGGGGCGAGCAAGTCAAACGGCGGGATGTTGGTTTGCGATTCGAGGAAAGGGCAAAGGCTTGCCGAGCGGGGCTCGGCCTGGACGGGTCTGGGACCCGTCCCTACACGGCGGGTGGCGGATCTCCGCTACTTGGATACGGCGGCCAGAATCAGTTTTTGATTTTTGAGGATCTCATCCAGAGCCGACTGGTTCTTTTTGATTACGCCCTGGTTGGCGATGATGGTCTTCTGGTTCTTCACGATTGCAATCTGGTTGGCGAGAATCGCTTTCTGGTTTTTCGCGATGGTGGCCTGGTTGGAAAGGATGGTCTTTTGATTGGACAGAACTTTCGCGTCAGCCATTTTGTTATTTCTCCGGGGATTGATGATCGGACGCAACAGTCTAACACCGGCCGGCTAGGGAGAACCTGTCACCCGGTCCTCAATATTCACCGCAGAGGCCTCGGGCTTCTCGCCGCGATAGACGCGGGCGATACCGCGCACCAGGCGGCGCAGCGGCAATCCGCCTTTGGGGTCAGCGAAGAAGATTTCTCCCAACCGGGTGCTGCGATAGAACCAGCGTTTGAGTATGGCGAGATGCTCCATGGTTTCGAGAGCGGTTTTCGGGTTCGCGTTGGGAAGCGCAGCCAGAGCGGCCTGCAGGCGGGATTCCATGGACTGCGATTTGGCGTGCTCCGCCGCCTGGATGGGAAAGGTGAGCGGGCCGGTGATCAGGCCGGCATCGATGAAAAAGAACGCCACCGATTCGGGCTTGGCCGACGGCTGCACCATGATTGCGGTGAGTTGATCGATGCGGCGCACCATCTCGGGAAGCTGGCTGAGTACCGGCTTGAGCTTTTCAACCTTGGCGTGCAAGGCGGCGGCGGTTTCAAATTCAAGACTGGTCGAGGCCTGGTCGCGCTGCGCGCCGATCTCCCGCACCAGGGAGTCGCCGCCGCTGTCGAAGTAGGCCTGCACCCGGCCGACCTCAGTTTGATAGTCCGCGTCGCTGCAGCCCTTGAAGCAGGGTGCCATGCACATCTTCATTTCGGAATAAATGCAACCGGGAAAGTTTGGATCGGGATGGAGATCGTCCACGCAGCGGCGCATCTTGAAGAAATCCAGGGAATCATTGGCGAACTTTTCCGCCGCGGCGCGGGATGGAAACGGCCCGTAGTAGAGCGAGCGCCCGCCCAGGCGGCCCAGGCGGGTTGTGACGGACGCGCGCGGGTATTCATTTTCGAGGTGCAGCTTGAGCAGGGGCGCGAAGCGCAGGCGGAGGCGGTCGGCGTAGGTCCTGGGGAAAGCCTGACGGAGCACGCCGTAGAGCACGAAGCCGGATTCGAAATCGGAGCCAGTGGCGGTGTACTCGATGGAGTGCACCCGGTCGCGCAAGTTCAGCCTTCGCGTCTGTTCCGGTGGCCCGAGAAGACGCTGCAGGCGGCGACGCAGGTTAGCGGTCTTGCTGACGTAGGGCTCGGCCTGGGGATCGTCACCGCGGAGGAGGAAGACTGCCGGCGCGGCGGGAGCGGCGGCGAAAACTTCCGCATCGCGATCGGGAATGAATTCCAGGCGCTCGGTCAGCACTCAGGCATTCTAGTTTGATTCACCACGGGAAATGAAGGAAACGCGGCCACGGATTGACACGGATGATAACCCGGACCTAGAAATCAAATGTTCACACAGAGTGGTAAACGGTGCGGATTCGAGCGGTCCCTGGGCGAGGAAAATCGGGTAAAACGTTTGCAGTTCTCTGTCCCCTGTTCTCAGTTCTCAGTTTTCAGTTCTCAGTTGAGGGGTACGGCTTCGGCCCTGGATCCGTGGCCTGAACTTACCGGAAGCTGGCGCTGCGGAATTTCTGGCGAAAGTCTTCGCCTTCCATTTTGACGACGCGGCACATTTCGTGGAGGCGGGAGCGCATGCGCTCTCCGATGCGGTCGCCCAGAGTCTCTTCGCGGGCGGCGCCGCGGGGACCGGCCACGGCGGCGGCGGGACGATCATCGAAATTGGTGGTGATAATGGTGGTGCAATTGTCGTTGTAGCGAGTGTTCAAAATCAGGCTGACCGTATCCCAGACCCACTCTGTGGGCTTGACGGCGCCGAGTTCGTCCAGCACCAGGACCTCGGTCTCGAATACCGGCCGCAGGACGTCCAGTTCGGTGGCCTTGACGGAGTCGTTGTAAGAATTCTGGATTTGCTTCAGCAATTCGCGGTAGTCGTAGAACAGGCAGGGAATGCCTTTGCTGACGACCAGTTCCTTGATGATGCCGACCGCGAGATGGGTCTTGCCCACGCCGATGCTGCCGATGAGCAGCAGTCCGGTGCTGTCCACCGGATATTCCTCGACGAACTTGCAGGCAGCCAGGCGAGCTGAAGCCAGAGCCCGATGAGGGCCATCAAATTCGAAGTTCGAGAGCTCGCAGTGTTCGTAGCGCTTGGGGATGCGGGCGGCGGAGAGCAGGGTCTGGGTACGCGCCTGCCGGCGGCAGTCGCAACGGGTCACTCGACGCTCGGAGCCGATAGAGACTGATTTCCAGCCCGTACCTTCACACAGAGGACACACGTCCGCGGAAACTTTCATGACCTGGGTTCTTTTCCTTGTTGCTTACTAAACTTTGCACTCGCGGATGCGGTTTGCGCAAGTGGCAAAGCCGGTGGGCCTGTGCACATCCTGTGATGTTGGGGCCGGAGTTGTGGAGGGCTGAGGAAATGAGGCAGCCCGGCTTCCGCCCTGACGTTTTTCCTCCTGTCCGGGCGGCCACGAAGCGATCAATATGGGAGTGACCCAATGGGAGTGACCCAAAATCGGCATCTGGCGCGGATTTCCACAGTTGACAATCTCTTCAGACGGTAGCTAAATAAGGCCGTCGGGTTTCCCCACTCAGCGAGTGTGCGTTTTTCCCTCCCCTGTACGCGCTGGGGGACTAACGAAACCTGCCAGGAGAGAAGATGAATAAAGCCGATCTCATTGACCGAATCTCAGCTAGCTGCCACATCAGCAAGGCCACGGCAGCCACGGCTATCGACACCGCTGTCGACAGCATCACTTCTGCTCTGAAAAAAGGAGATCGAGTAGCGCTGATTGGTTTTGGCACGTTCTCCGTCTCGCAGAGAAAAGCCCGCAATGGGCGTAACCCGCAGACGGGCGCCACCATCAAGATCGCTGCCCGGAAGGTCGCCAAGTTTTCATCCGGAGCCGAACTCAAGAAAGCGGTCAACCGCGGTAAGTAAGCAGGCCCAGGTTTTAACGAGAACGGCAGGAGGTCGGTCCTGCCGTTTTTTTATTTGTGTAGGGCGGGCGCCCTTGCCCGCCGCTGTTGACCTTTTGTTTCCAGCCTCTGGCTGTCGCTTCTAGCGTGGCCCTTAGCCAGGAGCTACAGCCCAAAACCGGAGGCAAACACAACAAACCAACTTCAAAAGCGGCGGGCGAGGGCGCCCGCCCCACACTAGACTGGCCTCCCCGGGGTTGCTGAATCCTGCGGTTATCCTTTAGAATCTAATGTCTTGACCAAGTTTGGAGAACCCATGAAGGCAGCTATTCATCCCGCTTACAACGAAATTCGCGTTATGTGCGCCTGCGGCAGCAGTTTTACGACCCGGTCGACCCACAAAGGCGATATCCACGTCGAAATCTGCTCGCAATGTCATCCTTTCTTTACCGGCAAGCAGAAGCTGATGGATACGGCTGGCCGGGTGGAGCGCTTCCGCCGGAAGTATGCCAAGGCGGAACCGGCCAAGAAGTAACTTCGGCCACGGATTTTCGCGGATTCTCACAGATTTCTTAGCCCCTGCTTTGGCGGGGGCTTTGTTTTTGGGGAGACAGGTAGAATAGAGATCTGGCTGTCGTGGGTCCTCAGTCATCGGCATCCAGGTTTTGCTGACGACTGACGACTGACGACCGACGACTATTCATGCGCAAGCATTGGGACAACTCGGGGCCGGTCGCGGGCGAGGGCGCCCGCGCCACACCGGCTGTGCCTGTTCCTTCCTCGTTGACGATTGGGACGGTGCGGATCGCGCCGGCGACCGTGCTGGCGCCGATGGCGGGTGTGACCGATACCGTCTTTCGGCGCTTCATTCGCAACCTGGGCGGGTGCGGGCTGATCATGACCGAGTTCACCTCGGCCGATGGCATCCTGCGTTCGAAAGACCGGAAGGCCAAGCTCTATCTACATTTCTACGAGGACGAGCACCCTATCTCAGCCCAGCTTTTTGGCAGCGATCCCTATGTGATGGCTGAGGCGGCCCGAATGGTCGAAGGGCTGGGATTCGACCTGGTGGACCTTAATCTGGGATGTCCGGCGAAGAAAGTGGTGAAGTGCAACGGAGGGTCCGGGCTGCTCAAGGACCTGCCGGCGATCGGGAAGATCTTCGAGGCGGTGCGGGCAGCGGTCACGATTCCGTTCACGGTGAAGTTCCGCGCCGGCTGGAATGACGACAACATCGTTTGCGTCGAACTGGCGAAGATGGCGGAAGACTGTGGGCTGTGCGCGGTGGCGCTGCACGCCCGCACCCGCGAACAGGGTTACAGCGGGCAGGCCCGCTGGGAATGGATCGCGGCGATCAAGGATGCGGTGAAGATTCCGGTGATTGGGAATGGCGATATCCGCACGCCGCAAGACGCTTGCGCCATGGTGGCGCAGACGGGATGCGATGCGGTCATGATCGGGCGGATGGCCCCGTCGAACCCCTGGATCTTCCGGCAGATTGAGCAGTACACGGCTGGGATCGAAAACGCCCGCGTGGGGCCGGGTCTTCGACCCGGCAAGGCCGAGCATTGCTCGGCAGCGGCCATCGAACACCCTGCCGGGCTTCGCCCGGCCCAACCGAGTCAGATACCCGGTTCCACACCATCCGCCTCGTTCTACGACGAGCCCAGCGAAGCTGACCGCTACCAGATGATTCGCACTTACTTCGAAATGCTGATCGAAGAGGAGATGCCGGGAGCCGAGGGCAAGATGAAGCAGTTTGCCTCCTGGTTCACGCATGGCGTGGCCGGCGGCGCCGCCCTGCGCAAGGCCATCTACGAATCGAAGAGCCGGGTGGAGATCCTGGCCAGCGTCGAAGGATTCTTCGAGAATCGCATCGAAACCGTGTGGCCGCGGGCGACTCGCCCGCGAGGTTTTGACTTCCATTCCCTGACGCCTCGGCAGCTAGTTCTTCGCCAGCCGGGTCTTTCGCTTCCGTCCCCGCGCTTCCTCCGCCGACTGCACATCATGGGCCTTCACGATCGCCATGATCAATCCGGGAAAACGCTTCTCGATTTCCGCGCAGCGAGACGTATTTCGCATCTCGACCCCGACGCGCTCCCCTCGAATCAGGCCGGCCTCCCGCAGCGCCTTGAAGTGCTGGGACATGGTTGACTTAGGGATGGCCCTTGCACTGATCGTCGTGAAGTCCGAGCAATTCTGTGGACATCCCGAACCCACGATCTGGGCGAAGATAGCCACCCGCACCGGGTCAGACAGCGCGTGCAGGATGCCTTCAACGGTCACATCTTCGATCGAGGGATGAAAAAGAGGTCTCATCGGCCTTTAATCCTACCCGCAGCGGCGCCATTGTTCAATAGTTCATATGTCCAGAACTAATGAATCCTGGCCGCGCCGGCCCACATCTTATCCGGCAGCACTGGATCAGGGCCTGCGCAGCAGGCCACAACATCTTCCGGCCAACGGATTTGAAAGGAACTACATATGAGCAAGCTTAAAGGCAAGGTCGCAGTGGTAACGGGCGCATCCAAAGGCATCGGAGCCGCCATCGCAAAATCGCTCGCCGGCGAGGGGGCATCAGTAGTGGTCAACTATGCTTCCAGCAAGGCTGGCGCCGACAAGGTGGTTGCCGCCATCACCGCAGCCGGCGGCAAGGCTGTCGCCGTGGCTGGGGACGTCTCCAAGGCCTCGGAGGCGCAGGGCCTGATTGCCGCGGCCATCAAGAACTACGGACGTCTCGATATCCTGGTCAACAACTCCGGCGTTTACGAGTTCGCTCCTATCGAGGCCGTCACCGAAGAGTCCTTCCACCGGCTATTTAACATCAACGTGCTGGGCGTTCTGTTGACTACGCAGGCAGCCGTAAAGCATCTGGGCGAGGGCGCCAGCATCATCAATATCGGTTCCGGCGTCAGCCGGGTTACGCCGCCGAACAGCTCCGTGTACACCGGCACCAAGGGCGCGCTCGACGCCATTACGGGCGTGCTCGCCCGAGAGCTCGGATCGAGGAAGATCCGCGTGAACACCATTAACCCCGGCGTTGTCGAAACCGAGGGCACGGTCAGCGCCGGCGTTATTGGCTCCGACTTCGAAAAGAACTATATCGCACAAGCCCCGCTCGGACGCACGGGGAAGGTCGGCGACATCGCCTCTATCGCCTCGTTCCTGGCCTCGGACGATTCGGGCTGGCTCACAGGTGAGCAGCTGCTGGCTACCGGCGGCATGCGCTAAGGGCGCCAGTTCGCAGAGATTCTGGGCGGGTTGCCGGCTTCTCAGGCGAGCTGCGCTCGCCCGCACGGGCGAAGGCGCCCGCGCCTCGATTTTTGGGCGGACGCCTTTTCGCCTGTGTGGTGACTTCCAACAAACAGCTCACGCCTCGGAGAGGTGGGAGCCGTGCTGGAAGTGGTATTGCAGGATTTTCGCGGCCAGAGTCGGGCTTACGGTACCGGCTTCGGTTTGGACCGCGCGCACGACTTCGCCCCGGCAAACTACTTCGGCCGCGGCCAGGCCGGCGATTTCGGCGGGCAGCACGAGGTTGATCTCGAGCTGCGCATTGGGAGCGATTGGTTCTTCCGCCTGGAAGAGCATTCCCGAGCGGCTGATGTTTTCGGTTGTTCCCTCGCGCCATCCACTTTCTCCGACCAGCCGGTATTTCATCGGCAGGTGAAGATCGAAGCGGGTGGCGCGGAAGGGGGAGGACACTTTGTTGCGAGTGCGAGCCATTGGAGCTGGTTGAGCCAAGCGAGCAGACATTTGTTTCTCCTGAGGGAGTGGAGTATCGAGCATCTCCCGCACCTTTGCCTTCAGCGCGGGAAGAGTAAAGGGCTTCTGGAGCAGGGTGATGCCCTGGTCCAGCGTGCCGTTGTGGCCAATGTGGTTCTCCGTATAACCCGACATGTACAGCACTCTCATCTCGGGGCGAGTGGGAGAAACCTGGTTGGCCAGTTCACGCCCGTTCATTCCCGGCATGATGACGTCGGTCAACAGCAGGTGAATGGGGCCTTTGTGGGCCTGGGAAATCTGGATGGCGGTGGCGCCGTCCGGGGCGTCGATCACGGTGTATCCCTGGTTCTCTAAATACTGGTGGGCCAGGCGGCGCAGATTCTCTTCGTCTTCTACCAGCAGGATGGTTTCGTGACCCGGGGCGAGCTGGTCTGCCTCCGCGGCAACGGGCTGTGTAACCAGAACTTCTCCGGTGGCGCTGAAGCGGGGCAGGTAGATCTTGAATGACGTGCCTTTGCCGGCTTCGCTGTAGAGCCAGATGTATCCTTCACTTTGCTTGACGATGCCGTACACGGTGGAGAGGCCGAGGCCGGTGCCCTTCAGCCCCTTGGTGGTGTAGAAGGGCTCGAAGATATGGGCCTGGGTGTCGGCGTCCATGCCAATGCCGGTGTCGCTGATGGCGAGCATGACATAATCTCCGGGCTTGACTGGGGCGTGGAAGCGGGCGTAGGTGGCGTCGAGCGTGACGTTGGCGGTCTCGATGGTCAGCTTGCCGCCGTGCGGCATGGCATCGCGGGCGTTGACCGCCAGGTTCATGATGACCTGCTCGATCTGTCCGGGATCGGCTTTGACCGCGCCGATGTCGGGGCCCGGAACCATGACCAGGTCGATGTCTTCGCCGATCAGGCGGGTCAGCATTTTCACGTTTTCGGTGACCACGCTGTTCAGGTCCACGATCTTCGGAGCCAGCATCTGTTTGCGGCTGAAGGCCAGCAGCTGGCGGGTGAGAGAGGTGGCGCGTCCGGCGGCGTTGGCAATCTCCTGCGCGTGACCGCGCAGGGTGGGCTCATCGCCGAGTTGGCCCAGCAGGAACTCGGAGTATCCGGAGATCACCATGAGCAGGTTGTTGAAGTCGTGAGCGATGCCGCCGGCGAGGCGGCCCACGGCTTCCATCTTCTGGGCCTGGCGCAGCTGCTGCTCCAGGGCGCGACGCTCGGTGACGTCCTCGGCGAACAGTTCGAAGAAGATGGTGTTTCGCTCATCGCGGAATGCGCGCCCGGAGAGGCGCACGCTGACCACTGTGCGGTCATCGCGCAACCAGTCGGCGGGCAAGCCCTGAAATTTCTCCAGCAGATGCAGGGAGTCGGCCAGGCTGAACCACTGTTGCGAATCGGAATACAGGTTGGCCAGGTTGCGGCCGACGAGATTCTTGCCTGAACTGTAGCCCAGCATGGCCACCAGGGCCGGGTTTACGTCGAGCAGAATGCCGTCGGAGCTGCAGCGGCACACCCCGTAGGGAGCATGGGTGACCAGCGAGCGAAAGTTTATTTCCGAGCGGCGCAGTCCTTCCTGGGCCGACCGCAGGGCGGCGTTGAAGAAACAGATGAGTCCAGCCACGAACACAAACAACGCAAGATGTATGATGGCCCGGCGGTAGTCGGCGGGGCTGCGGGCCCCGGCCAGGGAAAAATACGCGCTGACCGTGAGCGCGAAAGACGTCGCCACCAGGCCAGGCTTCCAGCCGCCGTACCAGGCGCTGACCATGATGGCCACGGCGAACACGACCAGGCGGCTTTCGACCACGTCGGAAAGCAGGAAGGCCGGAATCAGGGCAAGAATAATGCTGAGGACGGCGACGCCGTATCGGAGGACTGGGGCCCGAGCCGGAGCGATATTGCGGTTGCGAAGAAGGGGGAGCTTCGCTCGCATAAGTAGAATCTAATGCCCAGACTGGGAGGGCGCGAGTTACGTGAGTGCATGCAAAGACCGGCCAAACGGCAGCTGACCGGGAGAATCCCGGCACACAGGCAACCCGTACTCCGGAGTCCGCAACGCGGTTCCTTCGCGTCCATTTCGGAATTTCTTTGCGTCCTTTGCGGTTTCGGCTTTTAGGATTTTGACCGCAAAGGACGCAAAGGAAAACTGGGATACTCAAACCTTACGAGCGAGATCTCATGAATATTGGCTTGTTGGGCGGGACTTTCGATCCGATTCATCACGGGCACCTGGCCCTGGCGCGGGCAGCGAAGGAGCGCTTCGACCTGGGGCGCATTCACTTTGTGCCGGCCAATGTGCCGCCCCACAAACAGAGCCGGTCGGTCACCCCGTATTTCCATCGCTATGCCATGGTGGTGCTCGCCACCATGGGCGAGAAGGCATTTGTCCCATCGGTTTTGGAAGCTCCAAGAGCGGATACGACTTCCGTCCCCGGGGCGAGAGGGAAATCCGCGAAAGATCATCGTGCCGGAGGCGAATTACACCATCGACACGGTGAAGCGTCTGAAAGAGTCGTTGAAGAAGAGTGACCGCCTGTTTTTCCTGATCGGCATGGACGCCTTCTCCGAAATTGCGCACTGGCACCAGGCCGAAGAGCTGTTTCACGAATGCGAGTTCATCGTGGCCAGCCGCCCCGGATATTCGCTGGCCGACGTGGCGAACTCCCTCCCGGAAAAGATTCGTCCTCCGCAGTCGGTGAGCAAACCCTTCGCCAGGCAGCCCGCCACGGGAGACCTGGTGTTGAACGGGGCGACGATACATTTGCTGGAGAATGTGCACCAGGCGGTGTCGGCCACGGCGATCCGGGAAGCGGTCGTGGCCCGGAAGCCGTTGCGCAAATTTGTCGATGCCGCGGTGGAAGAGTACATAAAGAAGGAAGGGTTGTATCTGGGGGGCTAGTCGTGGGCCGCCCCGGGAAAGCTGGAATTACTGAATGCGAACTTACGTTCTTGGAATCGACGTCGGCACCAGCGGCACTCGTGCTGTGATGGTGGATGGGGAGGGGCGCATTGTTGCGTCCGCCACCGAAGAACATGCGCCGTTCGCTTCGCCGCAGATCGGCTGGGCGGAACAGGACCCCGAAGACTGGTGGCGGGCCTGCGGCGTCGCCGTGCGGAAAGCCCTGGCGGGCGGGGCTCTGCGCGCTGACCAGATTGCGTGCGTCGGATTTTCCGGACAGATGCACGGCGCCGTAATGCTCGACCAGGCGGATCAGGTCGTGCGCCCGGCGCTGATCTGGTGCGACGTGCGCACCGAAAAACAATGCCGGGAACTGACCGAAAAAATCGGCGCCTCGAAGCTGATCCAGCTCACCTGCAATCCGGCCCTGCCCAATTTCACTTTGACCAAGTTTATGTGGGTGCGGGAAAACGAGCCGCAGAACTGGAAGCGCGTCCGCTCGGTGATGCTGCCCAAGGATTACGTTCGCTTCCGCCTGACCGGGGAGCGGGCCACGGACATGGCGGACGCTTCCGGCACGCTGCTGCTGGATGTGGCGAACCGCCGCTGGTCCGCAGAGGTCATGCAAGCGGCCGGCATCGAAGCCTCGCTGCTGCCGCGGTTGTTTGAGTCGCCGGAGATTTGCGGGAAAGTTTCCGCGACCGGGGCGGCGGCTACCGGTTTGCCGGTGGGCACGCCCGTGGTGGCGGGCGCGGGCGATCAGGCGGCCGGGGCGGTGGGCATGGGAATCGTAGCTCCTGGCGCGGTCAGCGCCACCATCGGAACCTCGGGAGTGGTCTTCGCGGCGACCGATCGTCCTGCGCTTGATCCGAGGGGAAGGCTGCACACGTTTTGTCATGCCGTTCCCGGGCGCTGGCACGTGATGGGCGTGACCCAGGCTGCGGGTCTTTCGCTGCGCTGGTTCCGTGACACGTTTGGCGCGGGCGCGACCGGCGTGAATGACGCGCGCGATCCTTACGAACGGCTTACTGCCGAGGCTGCGGCCGCGCCGGCGGGTTCGGACGGCTTGTTGTGGGCGCCTTACCTGATGGGAGAACGTACTCCGCACCTTGATCCCAACGCGCGCGCCGCCTTGATCGGTTTGACCGCGTCGCACACCCGGGGACACGTGGTCCGCGCCATCCTCGAGGGCGTGGCGTTCAGTTTGCGGGATTCATTTACCCTGTTCGCGGAAATGGGCGTGCCGGTTGGAAACATTCGCCTGGGCGGCGGCGGAGCGCGGTCTTCGTTGTGGCGGCAGATTCAGGCCGACGTGTATGGACACGAAGTCGAGGTGCTCGAAGCGGAAGAAGGCGCAGCCTATGGCGCCGCCATCCTCGCCGGCGTCGGAGCCGGAGTGTGGAGTTCGGTGGACGCCGCGTGCAAGGCGATTGTGAAAGTTGCCCAACGCGTCGATCCGCAGCCGGAAACGGTTGCGCGGATGAACACCAGCTACGCCGCGTTCCGCCGGATGTATCCGGCGATCACATCTGTTTTGGCGGCGGCCCCGGAGGCTCCGGTCTAAACCGACCTGTCCGGGAACGTGGCTGGAGCGAGGACGATGCCGCTGATCTAGTCCTTGTCCAGGTACTCTTCCGGAACATCGTCCTCCGGCACTTCATGAGTGTGGACTTCGCCTTCGTCTCCGGCATCCTCCACGCCCTTGACCACGTCGGCCTCGAACGCGTTCCCTTCCTCGAGAAGTTCGTCGACACTCTCGGAAGCGGCGCCGGCGATGTTCGACAATCCCTGCAAATCTCCCGACTGTCCGCCGGAGCGTGCTCGCAGTCCTTCGCGAGTGAAAGCGGCAGTATCCATGCTTGGGCTCTTGGCTGCAGCCGGTTGCCTGCGCGTGCGGGCCTTTTTCCGGGCAGCCTTCTTGCCGCGGGGCGTGGTTTTCGCGGCGGGCCTTTTTGGGGCAGCCTTCTTCTTCGCCGCCTTCTTCTTAGGCGGTGTTCTCTTCCTGGACGTCTTCTTCAGCGCTTTTTTCGGAGCTTTTTTCTTTTTCGACTTTGCCTGCTTTTTCCTGGTAGCCATACGCGCAGTTTACCACCGGCCGGTCCTCCTTGGCCCCCTAAGCAGGCGAGCCCTATGCGGCTCAGGCACGCAACCGGAAGCGGAAACGCATGTCCTCGCCAAACCACATGATGTAGTTGGTGCCCCACGCATTGTTAAAGAGGTTGCAGTGAACTCCGCCGGCGAGGTCGGGCTGCGCGCGGGAAAAGTTCAGCGGAGACTTCTCACCCAACGCAATCAGGGGCGCATCGAGAGTTTCGACGGTAAAGGAGTGCCGATCGTCCCGGCAACTGAAGCCCGTGGAAACAGCATGCAGATGGCGGCTGCCGGCAGTGACGACATCGAAGGGTGAGACCGGCTCGCCGGATTTGTCCATCATCCATCCTTGCGGGTCAGAAACATTCGGGTTAAAGGTGAGCCAGAGGGCCTCGGGCATGCGGGTCGCGGGCTTCTGGAACCAGGACAACTCAAGGTGGATGGCGGGCTCGGCGCCGGGCAGCGTGAGCTTGAGATACATCTGCCCCGGAAAGGCGGCGCGGCCGGAAGCAGCGGCCTCGGGGTCGTGGATGTTGAGGTGAGCCAGCAGGTGGCAATCATCCCCGGCTTGAGCGATTTCGAGCTTCGACAGGCTGGGCTGCCATTCGCGGCTCTCGGCGCCGAAGCGCTCGATGTTGGGTTTGCCAAAGTCCTTCTTCGCCCAATCGGCGGTGCTGATGATGTAGTTGGCGAAAAACCGCGTGTAGTCGGCGGGCGAGAGCGTCTGGTAGGAGATGAGCGCGAGCGGGTGATCGGGAGAGGCCCACTCGCGGCCACTCTGCTTGTTGCGCAGGCGATGAATGGCTCCGGTCCGGGGATCAAGCGAGACGATGAAATGCGCGGTCTCGATTTCTTTCCCGGCGGGGTGCGGCGATGACTGAGGGAGCTGTGGCGGTTGTGGAGCGAGAGCGCGAATCGCGGCTTGAGCTTCGCCGCGCAAGGGCTCCGGGAGCGCTGCGATTCCGTCGAACAGGTCCTGGCGCTTTTCGTTCCAACTGAACTCGACGACTTTGTAATTCTTCGTGTCGAGCATTTTGGCGAGATCGCGAGGGATGTAGTGGTCAAAGTCAAGCCAGGTTTTAGTGTCGGTGCCCCAGGTGTGCTCGGCTTCGAGGAGGAGCTTTCGGAGGAGAGCGATGTCGGTGGCGTCGCCCGCCTGGAATTTGCTGCCGGCAATCCAGGAACGGCGGAGGCGGGAGATCTCGCGATAGCGGGCAACTTTCAGGGGATCGCTGGCGACCCCGTAGATCCAGGTGTCGCCGATTTCCTGAGTGATGGTGGGAAGGTTTTTGCGGAAAGGCTCAACCGCGTTGGCGATTTCGGTCAGGCCGGTGGCGGTGATCTTCGCGTTGGGGAATTGACGGCCCAGGTCGGAATAGATGCCGGCGATCTCGGCGGGAGGGTGGGGGCCGCTGTTGTCGTCCCGCACGATAATGGCGACGGCGAGGTCGGAGCCGGGCACAGGCACGATGCTGCCGTAGCTGTGGTGGTACATGACTACGAGCGCGGCGCCCCGCGTGTCTTTCCAGACGAAGAGCGGCGGAAGCTCGGCGGGAGTGCTGGCGTCGTTCACGCCGATGTCGAGAAAGGTTACGCCCTGCGCGGCCAGCGGAGAGACGATGCCGCGGGTGTGGCCGGGCACGTCGGTCATCTTGGCGCCCGTGGTGCGGCGGCCGAAGCGGGCATCGAGTGAGTGCGACAAGGCGATGCCAGCGGAAATCATGGAGGCGTCCATCATCTCCGTCTGCCAGCTGAAGGGGATGGCGTGCCACGCAATGTCACCCTCCGCGATCGCCTGTTCCATGCGGCGGCGGTCCTGCGGCGAGGCCTGCTCGAGGTACTCGTAGAGGAGCCATGAGCCGGTGGTCCAAACGTAGCGCTGGTTCCCCGGCTGGCGGGACTGCGCGGCGATGGTGATGGCCTGCGGAAAGAATTCCGAAAAATATTTGTGGACGACGGCAGTTTGCGTGTCGATGAATCCGGCGTCGAAGTGGCACTTGAACATGGCGAGGACGCGCTTGACCTCGGGATTCGGCGTCGTCTCGGCGAAAAGGGCTGGTAAAGACTTCGCGAGCAAGGCGCTGCTCATGGTGAGGACGGAGGAGCGGACAAAGTCTCTGCGCTTCATGTTCACGTGTGCGGGGTGGAATGCCGGATCATTCTAGCTCTGTGGACTCTTCGGTCAAAATCTTGAACCGCAAAGGTCGTAAAGGGTCCTAAGTGGTGGACTTCCTAATCCCCAAGAGAATTGTCATTCCGAAGCGCGGCTTGTCGCGGGAGGAATCTGCTGGCTCGCTGCCGGGAACAAGCAGATTCCTCGCCGATAGACCTGGCTTCGGAATGACAAGGGGCGGAGTTGTTTCTGGCAAACTGCACTACTGCCAGGAAATCCCGCTATCCTCAAGTTCTCGAAGGCTGGCGGTAGAATGATTTGGCTTACTGGAGCCGCATGGATATTCACCTGATTGACGGGACGTATGAATTGTTCCGGTACTACTACGCCGTGCCCGCTGCGGCCGACGTGAACGGCCAGGAAGTCGGTGCGGTGCGCGGCGTGCTGGGTTCCGTCTTATCCATGATCGAGCGCGGCGCCACTCACCTCGGGGTTGCCACCGACCACGTTGTGGAATCTTTTCGCAACGATCTGTATCCCGGATACAAGACCAGCGAGGGTGTGCCCGCGGAATTGCTCTCGCAGTTCCCGATTCTCGAAAAGGCGCTGGAAGCCATGGGCGTCGTGGTCTGGCCCATGGTCTACTTTGAGGCCGACGATGCGCTCGCTTCCGCC
The DNA here is from genome assembly GCA_963734455.1 of Terriglobia bacterium. Taxonomy (GTDB): domain Bacteria; phylum Acidobacteriota; class Terriglobia; order Terriglobales; family Acidobacteriaceae; genus JAIQFF01. Next base: position 128,217 of record CAVTHC010000010.1, on the reverse strand, counting down.
GCCGCTAAGGCCGCGCAGGACAAGCGTGTGAAGCAGGTTCTCATTTGCACGCCGGACAAGGATCTCAGCCAGTGCGTGGTGGGCACGCGAGTCGTGCAACTGGACCGCCGGCGCGAAATCTTGCGCGATGAAGCCGGCGTCGTGACCAAATTTGGGGTGAAGCCGCAATCCATTCCGGATTACCTGGCCGTGGTCGGCGACAGCGCCGATGGCTTTCCGGGTTTGCCGGGATGGGGTGCCAAGGCTGCAGCTCTCACGTTGTCCCAATATCCTCGGCTGGAAGACATTCCGAAAGATTGGCGAGCCTGGCATCCCTCAATCCGCAAAGCCCGGCCGCTGTCCGAGTCGCTGTTCAGCGCGTGGAACGATGCCCTGCTGTTTCGCACCCTCGCCACCCTGCGGCTGGATGTTCCAATGTTTGATACCGTCGGTGAGCTTGAATGGCAAGGACCGGGCCCGAGCTTTGAGGAATTCAGCGTTCGGCTGAAGTCGCCCGATCTGCATCGTCGAGCCCGGGCAGCCAGTACGAAATCGGCGCATTGACGCACCCGCGCTTCCCACCTAAGATTGCGCCCGAGGATTTACGCAAAAAATTCCACGCGGCAGCGCCAGGCATTCCCCTATGATCGTCGGCCCTTTGAAGAGATCTAAAATTTCTGCCCTGATGGCTGCGGGTGTGCTGGCCGGCTGGAGTCTGATCGCTGGATCGTCAGCGGATGCGCCAACCCAGGCTGGCGACGTCAACGAAGCCAGAGTCCTGGCCGAGGCATCGCACGGCACCAACTGGATGGTGGACGGCGGAGATTTTGGCGAGCGCCACTTCAGCGCACTGAAGGAAATCACCGACAAGAACGTCGGCAACCTGGGGCTGGCGTGGTGGCTGGATATTGACAGCCCGATGGGCATGGCCGCGGAGCCGATCGTGGTCGACGGCAGAATCTTCGTGACCGACTCGCTCTCGCGGGTGTACGCGGTGGATGCGCTGTCGGGGCGGCTGTTGTGGAAGTTCGATCCGAAGATATCGCTCGGTTTGAGCACCCAGAATTCCTATTCGGCCCGAGTCAACCGGGGTGCGGCGGTGTGGAATGGGAAGGTGTATGTCGGCACGGGAGATTGCCGTTTGTTTGCCATCGACGCCGGCTCCGGACAACAGGTATGGGCGTCGCCCATCTGCGATCCGGCGGTGACCGGAACCACCGGCGCTCCTCACGTCGCGAAAGGGAAAGTATTTATCGGTTACAACGGATCGGATGACGACGTCCGGGGATCGCTGGTTGCTTTTGACGCCGAAACCGGGAAGGAGGTCTGGCGGTTTTGGACGGTGCCGGGCGATCCCGCGAAAGGGTTCGAAACCAAGGCGCTCGAAATGGCGGCCAAGACCTGGACCGGCAAAGAGTGGTGGAGATTCGGCGGCGGCGACGTCTGGGACCCGATCACTTACGATCCTGTAACCGGCCTTCTGCTGTTCGGCACCTCCCGGGCGGGGGTCGGCGAAGGCACCGACTCCCGCGAGGACAGTCCGGGCGGCGACAAATTGTTTTCCGGATGCATCGTCGCGGTGAATGCAGACACGGGAGAATATGTCTGGCATTTCCAGACCAGCACTCCCCGTTTCGATACCGAGAACTTCCACATTATTGTTGCCGATATCGAGATCCACGGACAAAAGCGTCACGTGGCCATGACCGCTCCGAAGAATGGCTTCTTCTACGTGCTGGACGCGAAGACGGGCGAGTTCATCGCCGGGAACCCGCTGGTAAAAGTCCCTTGGGCTGCGGCTCTCGATCCCAAGACCGGGCGGCCTTTGGAAATGGCCGGAGCGAAACCGGGCTGGACGGTGCACAACTGGTGGCACATGAGCTACAACCCGATCACGGGGCTGGTGTATGTCCCGACTACCGATCGCCGGGCGCTGCTTAAAGCGGCCGCGGATAGCGATCGCGATGAAGATCAGCCTCGGGGCGAAGGCGCGTGGGCAGCTGCTTTCGACGGAAGACTCGTAGCCTGGGACCCGGTCAGCGAGTCCGTGCGCTGGTCGGTGGAGCAACCTATTGCGGTCAACAGCAGCACTCTTTCAACCGCCGGCAATCTGGTCTTTCAAGGCGAAGGCACCGGCGAATTCAGCGCTTACTCCGCCGACAGCGGGAAAAAACTCTGGTCTCTCAATACTGGTTCGGCGATTGACGCTACCCCTGTGAGCTTCAGCGCCGGCGGGCAGCAATACATCCTGGTTCCGGTGGGATGGGGTTCGGCCTCGCGAATTTTTGGCCCGGCCAGCATGATGGCAACACCCGAATCGAAACGCGGGCCATCGAGGCTGCTGGCTTTTAAGCTGGGAGGGAAAACTCAATTCCCGCATCCGATGAACATAGTCCCGCGGGTCCCGAAGCCGCCGGAGCAGACTTTCAGCAAAGAAATGATTGAACAAGGCAAAGTTCTTTACGAAACCCACCTATGCAGTGGCTGCCACTCTCCGGGACTCGACGGCAGCGGAGCCTGGACGGTGAACGGCGCCATTCCCGACCTGCGCTACGCGCCGCCGCGAGTCCACAAAGAATGGCACGCGATCGTTCTGGCCGGCACCCACCGGGAAGCGGGCATGCTCGGCTTCGGAATTGACATGCAATTCCCCAACATCAAGAAGCTGACCGTGGAAGAAGACGATGCCATTCATGCCTACGTGATCGATGGAGCCTGGAAGGCATACAAGGCGCAGCAAAAAATGTCCGGCGCTAAATAGGGGAAGCCAGTGGCCCACCTTCGCCCTAGTTTGCAGAGGCGCGAGTTGGTTCCCATTTCTTAAGCCAGGCTGGCGTGAATACCAAGTCCTTCGGCGGCCTTCCTGAGCCGCTTATCTCTTGTCCACAGGAGCGTGGGCGCACTGATAAAGACGGAGGCGATCAGGTGGGCGTCGGTCAGGCCGATGCCGAGGCTGTACAAACGACGCGCCTCAATCGCCACCCGCACTTCGCCGAGTTGCGCCACTCTCACTTGGGGCAAAAGGTCCAGCAGGGCAAGGGTCATGGCGCGCTGTGGCAACGATCCCAGCGCAAGTTCCGCAATGATGAAGGGGTGGATCACAATTTGCCCCTGGTTAAGATGCTCGCGCAGTTTATGGTTCCCTGAACGGAGGTGGTCGATCCAGACGGAGGTATCGGCAAGAATCAATTTGGCCGCGTCCTAGTCTTGCCCGGCGGTTTTACGCGGCCTGCGGCGTGGAATATTTTTCAATTGCGGCATTGTTCCTCCCAGAGACGCCAATCTGCGAGCACTTTCCCGCTCGATGAGGGCCTTCAGAGCTTCGCGAATCAACACCGTTTTCTCCTCCACCCCGGTGAACTCCTGGGCGATGCGCATGAGATCGTCATCGAGTGCAAGAGTTGTTCTCATAAGAGGCTTAAGGCACTTATTATAGCATCATATGATGTCGTTTTCTGTGCCCACAAAGATATGCGAGAAGTGGCGCCCGGGCCAGCCGAAGACCGTCTTTAAATCAGCCCCATCCCCTCAGCAACTTAGCGGCCCTACAATATCCGCACCCCCTCATCCGTCTACAAGCATAGGCAGAGATGAAGATGAGCGGCGCAGCGAGCCTGGAGCGGATGGCAATCGAACCGGACCAGCGGATCTCCGACGTGGTCAAGCGGGAGCAGTCCCGGCTGCGCAACTTCATCCGCCGGCGCGTGCCCGATCCGCGCGACGCGGAGGACATTCTGCAGGACGTCTTCTACGAACTGGTGGAAGCGAACCATCTGCTGATGCCCATCGAGCATGTCACCGGCTGGCTGTTTCGCGTGGCGCGCAATCGCATCACCGACCTCTTCCGCAAGAAGAGGCCGGAGAGCTTCAGCGATGCCGCCGTCGCGCCCAACCACGACGATGACGGCGGCGAACTGCCGGGGTTCGAAGACCTGCTGCCTTCGCCCGACGCCGGACCGGAGGCGCTGTACGCCCGCAGCGTGCTGCTTCACGAACTCGAGCTGGCGGTCGACGAATTGCCGGAGGAGCAGCGCGCGGTGTTTGTGGCCCACGAACTGGAAGGGCGCAGCTTCAAGCAGCTCGCCGCCGAGACCGGCGTGAGCCTGAATACGCTGCTCTCGCGCAAACGCTACGCGGTGCTGCATCTGCGCGAGCGCTTGCAGAGCATCTACGACGAATTCACGAAAGGATAGGAACTGAACATGCGAAAGAAATGGAAATTGATTTTCATCGTACCGCTGGTGATCCTGGGGATCGCGGCATTTATCGCCATCGGCGGCGAATTAGTGATGCGCCTGTGGAATTGGCTGCTGCCGCCGCTCTTCGGCTGGAGGATGATTACCTTCTGGCAAGCGGTTGGCCTTCTGGCGCTGTGCCGCATCCTGTTCGGCGGATGGGGACGTCACGGTTCTGGCCGCTCTAAGTTCCGCGGTCGCATGGCGGAGCGCCGGGAGAAGATGACGCCTGAGGAGCGGGAAAAATTCCGCCAGGCCATGTGCGGAGGTTGGGGCTTTGGTCCGACGACCAGCGAAAGCAAGGGATCGTGACCTCACACGAGGACTATTTCCTGGGACTCTGCCCCAGATCCGCCAGGTACTTTTTCACCATGGCCACATCTTGCGGGTCAGTGGCAGATTTCAGGTATTCGCGCAGTTGGGCGGCTTCCGCCTCCGGCTTATGCTGCATTTCATAGATTTGAGCCAGCAAGAAATGGGTTCGCGGTTCGCGCTGGTCCTTGTCGATCTCAACCGCCCGCAAGGCATTCTTCTCGGCATCGGGCAGCCGATGCAATCCGAAGTATGCCCCGGCCGCGTAAAAGTAGGCGTGAAAATTGTTGACCGGATCGAGCGCGATGCTGGCGTTGGCCAGGCGAAGCATCTCATCCCATTTTTGCTCGATGGCACAGAGTTCGGCCAGGCAGAGACCAGCGGGAAGGTAGTTGGGGTCAACCTTTAGAGCCTGGGCGCAGGCCTGGCGGGCATCGTCCGGCTTCTGTTGTGCCTTCAAAACCTGGCCGAGCAGGAGCCACGCCGCCGGGTATTGCGCATCCGCCCGCAGGGCCTGGCGAAGATGCTCTTCAGCTTTGGACAGCCGCCGTTCGTTGGCCGCCCTGCACGCTCGCTGAAAATCTTTTCGAGCCCGGCCGGGCACATCCAGAGACGCAACACCAGCGGTCGGGGCGCGCACGCCGGTCAGCGGCCACAGAAAACATGACTCGTCAGTGGCGACCGAAAAAGCTGTCCCAGGGTCTGGACCGGTGACCCGGTCGTCAGGAATCGGGGGAAGCGAACTGTGGATTAGAGAACCCGGCGCTTTGGTGGCGGAGCCGCGAGTGGCTTGTCCGGCCAGACGAGACGTACACAACGCCGCCACCACGATGATCAGGGTCAACCTTGACCATAGAAACCATGCGAAGCCCAAATCGCCCCGACCGTGGCTGCTGCGGAGACGCCACATGACATCCGCATGGTACTCCCAAACTAATCCTCTGCCGAACGATCTTCAGTGTCCAGGGACAGAAGCAGTGCCCGCAATCTACCCTGCATGATGACCTTCTAGGAAGGACGATGGGGGACGGACAACTCGGCCAACCAGTAGCCCGACGTAACAGCGGCCTGGGCGGCTTGCTGGCGGCCAGCATCGTCCATGGCCTTCAGGGCGGCTTCGCGCCGCTGCTCAAACACTTTCTCCAGATGCGCGCCGTAGTAGCTTCCATCCTGGCGCATGGCATATCGTTTCACCGATTCGGGGCTGCCGATCTTCAGCGTCTCGCCCAGTTCCAAACCCGCTTCGCGGAAGAACTCCCGGTCCTGTCCGTCGGGCACGCCGAACACGAATGGCTCTCCCCAATCGAAGGCATTCTTGATCATCCCCGAGGGATATTTTCTCAGCAATTCGAGGCCGCCCCGGTTGAGATACTCCAGCAGCAGCGCGCTCCCCGGAGCGGATTCCGCAGCGATGGCGCGCAGGGTTTCCTTCATCCCTTCTTCCGGGACATACATGCTGACACCCTCGCAAATGTAATAAGTCTTGCGTGCGCGCTGGAAACCGGCGCGGCGCAGCACTTCGCCAAGGCTTTCCCGAGCGAAATCGATCGGGGCGTATACCAGGTTGGCGGGCGCGCCGCCCAAAGCGGCTTCGACGCGCTGCTTCTTGTACTCCTGGGTAGCGCCGTAATCGACCTCGATGACCGTGGTGTCTTTCAACAATTCGGTGAAGCGGTGGGCCCGCGTATCGAACCCGGCGCCCAGGATCACCAACTGGGTCGCCCCGCCGCGGACAGCGCGCTCCATCAGTTCGTCGATGAAGCGCGTCCGCACCAGCATCAGCCAGGCGAAGCCGAAGACATCGGGATCGTCCATGGCCTGGTGAAAATCCCGGTCGAGAGCCTGGCTGATGGGATGGTCGGAGATCAGAACCAACTCAGCCGGACCGATCAGCCGGCCGGCGACCCAGTCGGGATTGCGGACGCTGGCATCGGGTTCGCGTGACCCAAGCGCACGTGCCGCCGCGGTCAGAATCGAGGTGCGAGAGGGTAAACCGTTGGCTTCCATCTAGGAATTATCGAATATTCCGGATCGTGCCGCGCACTCAAGCCCTCTGCAGAACCAAAACGCCCGCGAAGGGCCCGCATGGAAGCGTGCCGGCCCGCGGTCAGGGTCGAAAAGTCTGCTAACGGAATCCAGCGGTTTCTGAACGAATGGCCGGCAAACAAAAGTTCGGCAAACAAAAGTAAGGTCAGGCGACCTGAAGTATTTCTCGGCTGCCCGTGACCCACAAGTCGGTGTAGCCCTTCATCTTTTCGCGGAACGCGGGGTTTGTTCCGTAGTCTTTCAGGCGCGCCTCAAATCCAGCCACGTTCTCTACCTCAAATTCCAGGATGACCCGATTGAAGTCACCGGTCAGGTCAGTCAAAACTCGATGATCGGGAATCTGGGCAGCGCTGGCTGCCTCCTTCAATTGGGCCGCGAGTTTGCTTGCATTCCCTGGCTTGGCAACAAAGCAATTGCGGACGACCAGCATACATCCTCCTGAAAATCTGGTGGCGGCGCGTGGACTCGAACCACGGACCTACGGATTATGAGACCGTCGCTCTAACCACCTGAGCTACGCCGCCACATTTTATTTGCAACAACTTACGCGGATTACTCTGCCCATGCGGTTGGGATAAAAACATGGGCCGACGCCGGACGGGTTTTCGAGACGAGGCACTATGCTTTCGTCCGCCGTCACCCGATTGTAGATGGTGAGCCGCGATAGGCGCAACGTACGGGGACGAGGGCTCATATCTTAGGACGGCCATGCTCCGCCACTTTTTGATAGGCTCTTCATGCTGAATCCTGATTTTTTCGAGGCCCACCATGAAACTGATCCCTATTCTTCTCTTCTGTGTTTTCGCCTTGTCACCGCTCGCGTATAGCGCGGCCCAGCCCCAGGTTTTTCCGACGGCGGCGGGGCGGGTCACGATCACGCCGCTCAATCACGCCAGCACGTTGATCGCGGCGGGAGGAAAGACCATCTACCTCGATCCGGCCAAGCCGGTCAAATTCTCCGAGGACCCGAAAGCAGACCTCATTCTGATTACCGACATTCACGGCGACCACATGGATCCTGACTCGATCAAGGACCTCAGCAAGGCCGGGACCGAGATTCTGGCGCCGCCCGCCGTGGTCCAGACCGTGACCAGCGCTCAGCCCATCGCCAACGGCGAAACCAAAACCTGGGGCGACTGGACCATCGAAGCGATTCCCGCCTACAACCTGAAGCGCGGCCCGGCTCCGGGAAAACTCTTTCATGACAAGGGACGCGGCAACGGCTACGTCCTCACCTACGGCGGCAAGCGCTTTTATTTCTCGGGCGACACCGAAGGCGTGCCCGAAATGCGCGCCCTCAAGAACATCGATGTGGCTTTCGTGTGCATGAACCTGCCTTACACCATGCCGCCCGAGGAGGCCGCGGATGCGGTCAAGGCATTTCACCCCAGGGTGGTCATCCCTTATCACTACCGCGGGTCTGATCTCGCGGTCTTTCAAAAAGGTTTGGAAGGGACGGGTATTGAGGTGCGGTTACTGGAGTGGTACCCGAAATAAGATGCGCGTCGCGTCGCGCTCGGGCTCAGCGGGTAGCGGCGGCTTTGCGGGCCACCAGGCCGAAGCCTTTGCTGCGCGCGCTGCTCTCGAGAGCAGCCAGCTCGGTTCGCGAAGCTGAAACGTGGCCCGATTTCTTCTCTAACTCCGCCAGCGCCAGGCGGGCTTCGAATTCGACGCCGGCGAATCCGTGATCGCGGGCGTCTTTCAGTATTTTCTCGAGCTGCACGCGGGACGATTCGGGATGGTCGGAAGCCAGCAGCACACGCGCAACCGCCAGATCAAATTGCAGGCGGGCCAGGCGATTCTGGCTGCGCCCGGCCAGGGCCTTGCTGGCTTCCGCTTCTTTTTGCGCATCCGCCTGCTTGCCCTGGGCCAGCAGAGCCTGGGTCAGGACGACGCTGGCCGTCAGTTCGTCGTCGGCCTCCTGCTGTTTATCGAACAGATCTTTATATTTCAGCAGCGCGGTTTCGGCGTCGGCGGGATGACCTTCTTCAACCGCGAGGCGAGCCAGGGACACCTGGGTTTCCGCTACCAATTGTTTTTCCCCTGCCTGGTCTCGCAGCGCCAGCGATTCTTCATAGGACTTGCGCGCGGCCGCCAGATCGCCGCGATCCGTAAAGACGTCTCCCAAGCCGCTCAGCACGTACCCGATTGCGCTCTTGTCTTCGATCTCCTGCGCGGTCGCTTTTGCCTGCTGGTAGGTGGTCTCCGCGGCTTGCAGATTTCCCCGCTGGCGCGCCAGATCTCCCAGGTTATTCAAAGACAGTGCCACTCCGCTCTTGTCTTCGACGGCCTGGTAGAGGGGGATCGACTGGTCCAGCAGCTTCTGCGCTTCACCCAGGTTCCCCCGTGTAAGGTCCGAGCTCCCGAGGTTCGCCATAGCGGAGGCCACGCCGTCCGGGTTGCCGACCTGGCGAAATTCATCGATCGCCTGGCGCCACATCTTTTCGGCGCGCACCAGGTCGCCTTGCTGATAATAGAGGGCGGCGAGGTCGGTCATCATCATGGCCTCGCCGTTCATGTCTCCCGCCGCGACGGAGCTCTGCAGCGCGATCTCGCATTCGCGAATCGTGTCCGCTGAAGCTTCGACCGACGGAGCTTGCTGGCAAAGGATTCCATACGTCCGGGCCACCAGAACATGGGAGCCCTGCGCGCTGGCCTTGTCGATGGCGCGCTGCGCCGCGCTCCGCGCTTTGGTGAAGTCGGTATCGATCAGCGCGGAAGCCTCCATCATGTCAATGCGGGCATCGTCCCCGGCCGGCGGCGGCAGATGGCGGAGCGCCTCCAGGGTTTGCAGGGACTCAGCCGGGCTGATGTACATCTGCGCCGAGGCCAGCAGCAGGCCATAGTCGAGGCGGTCCGGAAAGAGGTGGAACAGCGTCTGGTAGGCCTGCACGGTTTTTGGCGAGTCGGAAATCGCCCGGCGGTACTGTCCCTCGACCAGCAACTGCTCTTCCTGCGGAAGATGCTGCGACAAGTCCAGAGCCTGCTGGGCCTCCGCGCGCGCCTTGCCCGCATACCCCATGTGCCACCACGCCTCAGACAGGGCGGAGTGAGCCAGGGAATAGTTGGGGTCGGCCGCGACCGCCTTGACCAGAAGATCGCGAGCGCCCTGGAAATCGAATGCCCACAAGCTGGCGCGGCCTTCCGCATACAAGCGCACCGCCGCTTGATTGGAGGGCAGAGCAGCGCGGGCGGCGCTGATCGCTTCGGCGGAAACAGAATTCACCCCCAGGCTTTGCCGCAACTCGGCTCCCGCCTGCGCTGCCAGTTCGAAGAGTTTGTCCTCGCTGCCGGTCAGAGCTTGTTCGGCGATGGTCTCTCCGGCCGCGGTGTCTTGCAGCCGAACGTCCAGCCGGATGCGGTTCTCTGCCTTGCCGGGCAGCATGGTGTAGCCGCCCAGGACCACGACGTCCGCCCCAGGGTTGGTTCGCAGCCTCTCCAATGTGGCTTTGGCCAGGGTATCTTCGTTGGCCAGCGGCAGCTCGCGCTTGGCGCGGGCCACGTCTTCTCCGGGGACCAGGCGAAGTCCGCCGCCCGCCGCCAGTTCCGTGCTCAGCATTTCGGTTAACGCGGTCGAGAGCCAGTCGTCGTCCGGACGTCCCGCCAGATTCTGGAAGCCCAGCACCGCCACGGAGCGGCGCGGCCGTGCCCGGGACATGGCGCCCGCGGTTTCGACCTTGGCTGCGGACTGCCGGGGATTGGAGCGGAACTCATAAACCGTGATTCCGACCATCAGCAGGACCAGGCAGGCGATGACCCAGTAGCGTCCGGGCAGGGATGCCGCACGCGCCGCCTTCTCCGCTTCGACCCGGTTGACTGGGGAAGCACTCGCCTCTTTCGCCGGCTCTCCGGTTAGATCGTCGGAGTCAGCCGCATCCTGCACCGTGACTGGGGCCACAAAGCGGTAGCCTCTGCGAGGCACAGTTTCAACGTAGCGTGGCGCATCGGCATCGTCCCGCAAAGCCTCGCGCAGTTTTCGTACCGCCACTCCCAGGCTGTTGTCGAATTCGACGAAAGTGTCCTCGGGCCAAAGGCGCTGCCGTACCTCCTCCCGGGTCACGATTTGGCCGGGACGCTCCACCAGCAGGACCAATAAGCGCAGGGGCAGGTCTTGCAGCTTGATCCGGGCGCCGCCGCGCGAGAGCCGGCCTTCGACCGGGTCTAGTTCGAAGGGGCCGAAGCAGTACCGGGTTGGTTCTTGAGGGGAGCTGCCCATGATCCCGATTACCCCTGGTCTTGGCGGCAAGCGCACTGGCGAGGCCAAATCTTATCACGGGAAATCACTCGCCACCTCAGTTAAGACACCCGCCTAAACCCTTATCTGACGGGCATTTCGCAGTTAATGCAGGTTTAAAGAGCAGTTTCATTGACTCCCTCTGCGACTTGCTTCACATTCAGGTTCGCACTCGAAGGGCATTTTGTAGCGCCATCGTCCTGTCGGCCGGCAAGGTGGACGTCCCGGCCATCGAGGGGTGAGCCGAGCGGAGAGATGCCAACCCAGTGCCTGGAGGGTCTATGAAGAAATCGATGCTGGCCATGCTATGGGTTCTTACCTGCTTCGCTGGGGTTGCGAAGGCGGAGCCGGTCGCGCCCAAGGTCCGCACCTACTACATCGCCGCGGACGAAGTCGATTGGGATTATGCCCCCGGCGGCGTGAACAAGATGATGGGCATGAAGTTCGAAGGCTACTCGAAGGTCTTTACCGAGCGTGGACCGCATCGCATCGGCACGGTTTATCGCAAGGCCCTCTATCGCGAGTACACCGACGAAACCTTCACCAAGCTCAAGCCGCGTCCCGCCCAATGGGAGCACATCGGGATTCTGGGCCCCATCCTTCGCGCCGAAGTTGGCGATACCATTCGCGTAGTGTTCAAGAACAACGCCACCCACCCTTATAGCATGCACCCGCACGGAGTGTTTTACGACAAAGACTCCGAAGGTTCGCCGTACGACGACGGAACCTCCGGGGCGGACAAGGAGGACGATGCCGTCGCGCCCGGCAAGATCCATGTTTACATCTGGAAGGTGCCGGAGCGAGCCGGCCCCGGACCCAACGATCCCAGCTCAATCGTGTGGCTCTATCACTCGCACACCAATGAGTACCATGATGTGGAGACCGGGCTCGTCGGCGCGATTCTGGTGACACGGCGCGGCATGGCCAATGCCGACGGCAAGCCAAAAGATGTAGACCGGGAATTCGTGTGCCTCTACATGTTATTCGATGAGAATTCGAGCTGGTATATCGACCACAACATTCAGACCTACACCAGCGATCCAAAGGGCGTCGATAAAGGAGAGTTCAAGCCCGTGGATGACCAGGGCAATCCTTCGGGTTTGGGGTCTGGATTTATCGTCGCGAACCTCAAATTCTCCATCAACGGCTACTTGTACGGCACCGGACCCGTAATGACCATGAAAAAAGGCGAGCGCGTGCGTTGGTATCTGGTCAGCCTTGGCGAGGCATTCAGTTTTCACACCCCACATTGGCACGGCAATGTCGTACTTCAGGACGGCAAGCGCACCGACGTAGTAGAACTCATGCAGGCCCAGATGCTGACCGTGGACATGGTGCCCGACAATCCGGGGATCTGGATGTTCCACTGCCACATCGACGATCACATGGATGCGGGAATGTCGGCGCTGTATAAGGTCGAGCCGTAATTTCCCGCTTCATGAAGGGGAGCAGAAAGCGAGGGACAGGAGAATTCCAATTATGGCTAACTTTTGCAATAAATGCGGAGCACCGGTCAGCGGAATATTTTGCAACAAGTGCGGAGCTGACACCCGTCTGGCCGCACGCCCGGCGCCACACCCGGCCGCACCGGTTTCCGCCGCGCCGCCGGCCGCCGTCGCGAGCGCGACCCCGCCTGGCGCCAGGTTCTGTAACAAATGCGGCGCCCCGGCAAGCGGGACGATGTTTTGCAACAAGTGCGGAGCGGACATGCGGCAGGCGGCCGCCCCTCCCGCGCAACCAGCGGCGGTTCGGACCGCCCCAGCCCAACCCTCAAATCTCGCGGCCGTGCCTCCACAGCCGATGGCGGCAGGACAAGCCCCGGCCAAGGGCAGCCCGCTGGTCAAGATTCTCGTCGCCTTCGTCGTGTTCGTGGTGGTGATCGGCGCCCTCGCCGCCGGCGGCGTGTACTACGTGGTGTACCGGGTCAAGCAGAAGGTGCACGAGGTCGCCCGCGAGGTGCCCGGCCTGGGCTCGAGTTCGGACAGCGGTTCCAGTTCAGGTGACAACTCGGTCATGGGTTCCATCTCGAAGATGGTTTCCGGCAACGGCAGCAGTTCGAGCGACAGCGGTTCGAACGGCGCCATCAGCGGAGATCCCTGCCGCTTGTTGAGCAAAGAGGAAGTCGGCCGCGCCGTCGGAGTCAGCATTGTCGCCACCGAAACCTCCGAGGCCGGTTGCAACTACCTGGCGCTGGGCGATTCGGCCGACATGACCTCCAAACACATGGCCGCCATGATGGGCGCCAAAGGCGCCGACGCCAAGACCCAACAGACCATCCAGACGCTGACCGGAGGGATGGCCAAGATGATCCAGAGCGAAGGTCACGACACCGGAATGGACCACAACGGAAATGTCCCGGTTTTTATGTTTAGCGTGGACAACAATTCGGCCGACACCCAAATGCAGCTGAACCGGAAAGTGCTGGGCGGGCTGGGGCCGGGAGCGCAGGACATTTCAGGAATCGGCGATCAGGCCTTCGATGAGGCCGGCGCCATGATGATGGTGCGCAAGGGCGACAAGCTGATCCGCATCATGTATTCCACCTGCCCGTGCTCGGTGGAAGCGATCAAGCCGCTGGCGAAAAAACTGGCGGATCGCTTGTAGAGGAGCTCACGGAGTTCATAACGGATCGTTCAAACGGATCGTTCAAAGAGAACCGTTCGAACAGGAGAAAAGGAAACGACATGAAAGCATTTATCTTGAAATCGCTTTTACTGGCTGCCATCGGCGCGGCGCTGGTTTTCACGGTTCCAGCCTTCGCCGCTGGATCCGCGAACGATCCCATAAGCGGCCTTCCGCTGGCGCCAGGCATGATGCCCGGCAACAGTCCCCTGAGCATTACCATCTGCGGCAAGCCGGCACAAGCCAACCAATACCCGCTCATCTTCAAGCTCGAAAAAGTAGCGGACGACATTGCCTGGTACAAAGCTCACCTGCCGGGGTATCACATGGTCCACGCCTTCTGGGACGACCGGTCGCAGGACACGTTCTTCAGTCCCGACGGCACCAAGGGCGTGAACATCACTGGAACTCCCAAGAGCGACAAAACGTTTTCCGTGATGTACATCGTGGTGAAAGCCCCGCTCACCGAGCACCAGTGGATGGTGTTCAGTCCCTCGAATGCGTCGTGCAAATGAACACCTCGTTTAACTTTCTGACCAGGAGAAGACTCACCGTGAGATTTTTCCGAACCCTGATGATGCTTGCCAGCCTGAGCGTTGCGCTTTCCGCCGGCACCACAATCCTGACTACCGACCCTTTGACGGGACTGCCGATCGATCCCAAGTCCGACCTTGGTATGGGTCTGGGAAACGCACCTACAAAAATGGCCGAGATGCAGATCTGTGGCAGCAAAATGCAGGCCAACCTCTATACCGTTTATGACAAGGTGGATGCCACGGTTGCCTGGTACGCCGCTCACCTCACGGGATTCCGTAAGACCCACGCCTACTTCGACAATCGTTCGCAGAACCGGTTCTACAACGACGCGGGGACGCTGGTGGTGTCAGTTCTGGGAGAGCGCGGCGCGGACGGACAGAACGTCGACACGCATACTGTCACGTACTACCGCTTTCAACCCGGCCTTCCCGCAAAGGCCATCGTTTCCTTTGGACAGCAGAAACTCGAGTGCCGGTGATCAATGAAGAAAGTTCAGGAGAGAACAGACAGTTGGCTTTGCCTCTTCTGATTGTGGCGGTTGCTTCAATTGTCGTCACGTAAGCCGCGGTGCTTGGCCGCTGGCCCGCGCATCGATCACGGCGCTGGAAATAGTAAGTGAATGATCAAAAGGTGAAGGATCGACACAGGAAAGGATTATCGACAATGCGAAACACTGTAACCATGAAGTTGTTTCGCACCCTGATGATGCTTGCCAGCCTGGGCTTCGCACTCTTGGCCGGAGCTGCAACCCTCACAACCGATCCATTGACCGGGCTTCCTCTCGATCCCGCAACCGATACCCATCATTTTGGCAACGAACCCACAAAGATGCACGATTCGCAGGTCTGCAAAAGCAAAATGCAAGGCGAGTTCTATTACGGTATCGACTCCAAGGTGGATGCCACCGTGGCCTGGTATGCGGCTCACCTCGCGGGCTTTCACAAAGCCCACGCCTACGCAGACGGCCGCTCGCAGGACACGTTCTACAACGACGCCGGCACGCTGATCGTGTTCGTCACCGGAAACGCCGGGAAAGAAGGCGAGAATACGGACGCTTACGCCGTCACCTATTACCGTCTTGAACCCGGACTCTCGGCGAAAACGATTGTGTCTTTTACTCAGCAGAAGATCGATTGCCGGTGATCAAGTCGCCGCCCAGTGAGGCGCGTCCAACGTCCGCTCGTTTTTGCACGAAGGAGGAATTCATGAATCGCTTGCTCAACGCAGTTTTCGCCGCTCTCCTGGGCTCGATGTTGGCTATGCCCGCGCTCGCCGCTGATGCCGCCTGCCAGCCGATATTTGACGCCGCGACCAAAATCTTCGCGGTTCCAACCCATGCTTACACCACGCAGGCCCTCCCCGGCGGCAAGAGCCGAAATGCCGAGGTGATCTATTTCAACAACGCGATATACGCCACCGCCAACGGTAAATGGATTCACAGCAAGATGACGGCGCAAGACATGCTCAAACAGGAACAGGAAAACATTCGCGACTCGAAGACCTCGTGCCGTCATGTTCGCGACGAATTGGTGAACGGCGACCTGGCAGCGTTGTACATGGCCCACAGCGACAACGATGGCATCAAGTCGGACGCACAGACCTGGATTTCCAAAAGCAAAGGGCTGCCTCTGAAGACCGAGGAGGATATCGACACCGGCGATGGCGACAAGCAGCACACGTCCATCCGCTACGAATACGGCAACGTGCGTCCCCCCGCCGGGGTGCAGTAGGGGCACTGGGACGAGGCCAAGGCCGCCCCGGACCGGCTTGGACGGACTTCTCCGGGAGGCCGACTGTGGAAAGCCTTTCGCCATGGTGGACCAGTTGGTTGCATTTTGGCTGTGCCAGGGCCCTGAATTCCGCGCTTCCAGCAGGCGGAATGGCAGGCCCAGAACGGGATTTGGCGTGATTGACTGTGCAAGAAATTGCATTGAGTGCAGCCCCGGTTCGTCGCCAAGATATACACCGGGGGACAGCGTAATTCCGTTGACAGGCGGGCGATTCGAGGGCAGAATTCCAACGTTCGGCAAGAGTGTACGGGCCCTAGCGCCGGGTGCATGCGAGTGGATGGTCAAAAGCTGGTTGTCCGCTGACCATCAAACATCCGGGCTTAACCCGTTTCCCCCCGCGCCCCGCGCCGAGACCAACCAAACAGGTTGCGTCATTCGAAGAAAATACTCCGGGAATAATCATCTGGTTTGTGTTGTCCACAATTTGGCCGGGCAATTGCGGAAGAATGCTTCGGCCTGCTTGGAGCCCGAAGGCAGCGGTTGGGTTCCAGGATCAAAAAGTTTGCAACATTCGCGTCAGGTCCAAAGGCACGACTGGGAAACCAGCGCGCGGTTTATAAGGGGGAAATTTATGAAGTCAGCAGCGATTTCAAGATTTGTGGTAGTGGCCGCGATTGCGGCGTGGTGGTGGTGGGCGGGAGCACAGCCGCTATTTGGCCAGATTTCATTTCACCGAACTTCAGCTGACGTAAGCAACCTGACGCTGAATGGGGCGGCGACCAATAATGGTCAGCGTTGCGGGTCACGTCCTGCAGTCTGACCGACGGACTGGACAGACTCACGTGTCCGGGTCTGCCTGGTTCAACACGCGGCAGCCGGTCGCCGGCCGTTCTCGACCACGTTTCACATTCCAGTTCGCGCAAGCGCCATCAACGGTTCTGGACCGGCGGACGGTATCGCTTTCGTGATTCAGAATTCGCCCGCGTTCGACGGCGATTCGGGTCTTCAGCCGACGGCGGCTCGGGTGGCGCGATCGGTTACGGGGCTCCGGACTCGGATGCTGACAGTGGCCAACGAGGGCCAGGCCATCCCGAACAGCCTGGCCGTGGAGTTCGACACCTACCAGAACCCTGGGATCGACCCGAGACAACAACCATGTGGCGATTCAAAGCTGCGGCAGCACTGGCCCACGTAATACCGCAAGACCACGCTCGGGACAATGCCAATCTGTTGGGCCAATGGCTCCGAGTACCTGGCTGACTGCAACACCACACTGGCCGACGGCCATACCCACACGGCGACCAGTCTACGTACTCGAGTGCGCAGGCGTCTGGACGTCATCGTCGACAACATTGATCTTGTTCCCGGCCGTCGCTTGACCTGCCTAATCCGCACCCGGCCGGCGTTGCGTTCGATTTGACCACGTTGAGTTCGGCCTGGACAACACCGCCTATGTCGGGTTCACGGGGGCGACAGGCGGTGGCGACTGAGAACCAAGACATCCTGAACTGGACATTCACGCCGCAGGCCCAGAGCGCGTCGATCACCGCAGGGCGGATCGCAGCCACCCTTCCATTTCAATGGTGGCACCAGCGAACCAGGCTTACGAGTACGACGCGATAGCTTGACAGCAGGAGGCAACACCCATCTGCGGCGACGGTGCAGGTTCAACCGATACTGATCGAGTCAGAGAGCGTGCAACAAACTAGTACAGAAGAGCTTCCCGCTAGCACCCAGTGCTTCGTGTACAAGAACGCTGCTACACGGACGTGCGAATGTCAGTCGCGATTCAGCGCTGACCTGTCCGAGCTGACGTGTCCATCCGGGTATAGTACGAACGTGCGGGGACGCCAACTCAGGACTTCTTCGCGACCTGGGTACCCAATTCACCTTCGACAAGTCGGAGAATCCTGGGTTCCAGCTGCTCAACTTCGACCATCGGGCCGTACCCGGGCTGGCTCAAGGGCGACGGTGCGCGTCGCGGGCATCCCTGTACGCCGATACGAACAGCACTCCCCCTGTTCGCGAGCAACCAGATCTCGTCCTTCTCCTGTATCGGGCGATCCTCTGGGCACGACGAAAGGCAAGAGCGGCGGTGGCGGTTCCTGCTGGGTAGCAACCTACGCCACGTCCGGCGAAGCTGCCTCCGGGAATCAAGGTCACCGCTCCGACATTTACCACCTATCACACAGAGCAATGCACCGGGTCATGGCGAGCTATACCTGCAGCGATCCGAAGACGAACTTCAAGCCTCCGACCAGCGCCACGGGCCCGTATCTGACGGTGGCAGCTGCACCACAGAGCCAGGCGCCGAATCCGAACAACTAGCCAGACTGCACCTGCACTTGTCGGCGGCATGTCACTGTACCGGCAGCGTCGACTACGTCGGTCAAGGGACTGCACGTGTTCACGGTCACGTCGAAGGACAGCGGCGGGAACGTCAAGTGCTAACGTCGTTATCTACAACGTCGTGAAATAGGAATGAACAGACAGCGCGCGGGGAAACACCGCGCGCTGTCTACAACTCAAGGGCGCCGCTTTCGCGGCGCCCTTTTTTCGTGCCTCGGCCCTCAGGGGCTAAAGCCCCGTTGACCTGCCCGGCTTACGCGGCGCTAAAGCGCCGCTCTTCCACGTGGCCCTGATCGCCTCTTTGCCCAATGCGGGCCTGAGGCGCGGCTCTTCAGTTGCGGTTCTTCGGTTGCGCCACTTCAGTCGTGGTTGCTGGAAGCGCAGTTCTCACCAGGTCGAATGCTTCCAGTCGCGCGTTGTCGTCGCCATTCTGGCGGGCTCTTCCTGCGGCTATGGGGAGCCGCGCTTCCTCCCATGCATCGGAGCGGCACAGAGGCCGGTTGTAACACAGAACACGCCGAGCCTGTGGGCTCGGCCGGACAGCCGGGGGCGGCTGTCCCCACGTGGGTTTTGCGGCTTTGCGGGGTGCGTCTAGCTCTTGCCGGCTTGGGCGCCGGCGGTGGCGGCGTCGTAGATGGCCTTGAAGTCGGCGCGTTGCAGCAGCTTTTCGGCTCCGGGATCTTTCTTCATGGCATCCAGCAGGCGGAGAGCTTCGCGATAATTGTCGCGGGCGTCGTTGCTGTTGCCGGAATCTTTATCGATCGTGGCCAGCAGGTAGTGGGCGCGGGCGCTCAGCGGTTGCATGCCGAGTTTGTCCGAGAGCAGCAGGGCGCGTTCCAGCTGGTCGCGGGCATGGGCGTGTCGCGGCTTTGCATCATGGCTTCGCCGAGAGCGACCGAAGACTCGACCGAAATGTATTTTTGTCCGACATCGTCGGCCTGCTGGATCAGGGGCTTGAGGCTGGAAATGGCTTCCTGCGAGCGCTTTTCCTGCACTTCGACTTTGGCCAGCTTGGCTTTCGCGATCAGAATGGTGTCGGGTTCCTTGCTGCGCGTGGCCGCCTGCAGCGCCTGCTCGTAGGAGGCATGCGCGGACTTGAAATCTCCGGCGTAGAAGAACATGTCGCCCTGGACGCCCAGGGTCTCAGCCACCATGCCGTCGTTTTTCAACTCGCGCGACAGGCTGAGCGCTTCGTCCATATAACTCTTGGCCTCGTCTCCGCGCCCCGCCTGGATCAGCGCCTCGCCGACACCCGCCAGCACCTTGGCCATCCAGAAAGTCTTGTCCTTGATGTCGCGGAAAGCCTTGAGCGCATCCTGTTTGGAGTTGATGGCCGCGCCGAAGCGCCCCTGGTATCCGAACAGGACGCCCAGGCTATAGGACTCGATGGCCGCGCCGCGCGGGTCGTCCATGCTGCGGCGCAAATCCAGCGCCCGCAGGTAGTAGGTAATGGCCTGATCGTACTGGCCCATGCCGGCCGAGGCGAAACCAAGATTGTGGACGGCATCCACGATGTCGCCCGGCACTTTCGAATTTTCGCGCAGCTGCAGCGCCTGCTGGAAGTAGGTGAGAGCGTCCTGGTATTGGCCCTTTTCCAGGTACACGCTGCCGATATTGTTCAGGCAAATGGCCTGCAAGCCCTCATTGCCGAGATCGCGCTCGGTCTGCAGGGCTTCCTTGTACATTTTCAGGGCCTGCTCGTGATCGCCGCAGGCATCGTAGAAATTGCCCAGGTCGATCAGGGTGTCGCCCAGGCCGCGCCGGTCGCCGATTTCGCGGCGAATGCTGCAGCGCCTCCTGATAGCTGGCCAGCGCGTCTTTGGTCTTGCCCAGCGAAGCTTGCGCCGAGGCTATCTCGTTCAGGCTTTGCGCCAGGCCACGCTTCTGGCCGATGCTTCGCCAGATGGCCAGAGCCTGCTGCTCGTTGCGCAGGCTTTCCTCGGGCTTGCTTAAATTGTCGTAAGCCACCGCCATGAAGTGCAGGCTGGCAGCTTTTTGCTCCTGGTTATCCATCTGGACGGCCAGGCTGTAGGCGCGGTTGAAAGGGTCGAGACTGCCCTGGGAGTCGCCGCTCTTCATGGCCACGCGCCCCAGTTCGATGGTGGCCAGGACGTCCTTGGGATTGGCGGTCAGAATTTTCTGGTAGGACTCGCTTGGCCTTGGTCAGATTTCCGGAATCCTTGTAAAGACCGGCCAGGGTCGATTGCACTTCAGAGTTGCCGGGCGAAGCCTTGGCCAGATTTTCGTAGGCCTTGATCGCCTCGGGATAGTTCTTGGTGACCTGCGAACGCATGGCCGCGATCAGATACTTCTCCGCCTCCGGGAGGTCCTGGCTCAGGGTCACCGCTTTCTGGGCGGACTGCTCGGCTTTGTCGTCATAGCCCAGGCTGCTGTAGGTCTGGGCCAGCCGGGAAAAAGCCAGGGCGAACGAGGGATCGGCCGCGGTGGCCTGAGTGAATTGGTTCTGGGCTTCGAGGTTCTTGCCGTCGCGCTGCAACCCGATTCCCTGGTTGTAGGCGCGCAAGGCGTCCACCGATTGCGAAACCGGCTGGAAGGAACTGGCCTTCAATTCCTTGAGCACGTCTTCCGGCAGGGAAAGCTTCTGGCGGATCGACTCGGCCAGGCGATCGATGGCCGCCGGGAATCTCTTTCTCGCTGGGCACATCGATCTTCAGCGGAACAGTGCGATCGTTCTTGATGTCCTGCAGCGTGGCATCAATGCGGATCTGGTCGCCGAACTTGGCGTACTGTCCCCAGACCACGCGGTCGGCGTTGCTGAAATCCGCCACCCGGCGAATGGCCGTGGGATCGAGCACGGTGGCGGGAGCAACCCGCAGGTCGGTCAAGATCTGGTGCAGGACGTTGGGGCTGACCGTGCGCAGCTGCGACGACTGGCCGACGTCCGTGCTCAGCATTTCCGCCACGCTCGGCCCCAGCCAGTCCAGACTGGGATCGCCGGAGGCGTTGCGAAATGGAAGGATGGCGAGTGAAACCACCGGCCCGGCCGGGGTACGGGCGGCGGTCGGACTAAACAGCTTGTCGCGGTACACAAAGCCGACCACGGCCAGCACCAGCACCGCCGCCACCACGCCGATCCAGTGCCAGGGAATGGTTTGCCCCCAGGGCTTCGAACTGGTGGGAAAATTCAGGGTCGCGGCCGCGCGTCCGCCCTGCCAGGCATCCAGATCGGCCAGAATTTCAGCCGAACTCTGGTAGCGCAGCTTCAGATCGGGCTCCATGCACTTGCTGACAATATTGCTGAGCGGGCCCGGGATGGAGGCATCGTGGCTCGAAACCGGAGCCGCCCTTTCCTGGGTGCGTTTGAGCAGGCTGGCCACCACGCTGTCGGCCTTGTAGGGCATCTTGCCGGTCAGCAACTCGTAAAAGATCAGCCCCATGGCGAAGAGGTCGGAACGCTGGTCGAGGTCCTTGCCCAGAGCCTGTTCCGGGGACATGTAGTCCATGGTGCCGACCAGGGCGCCGGTCTGGGTCATGCCGTCGCCTTCGAGGGTGCGGGCCAGGCCGAAATCCATCACCAGCATCCGCCCGGCCTTGTCGCGCATGATGTTTTGCGGCTTCAGGTCGCGGTGAATGATGCCGGCGCTGTGCGCGGCTTCAAGCGCGCGGCAGGTTTGCTGCATGATCTCGACCGCTTCTTCGGGGGCAAGCTTTCCCTTCCGCTGCATCAGGCCGCGCAAGTCCTCACCCTCGACAAACTCCATGGTGATGAACTTCATGCCGTCGGCCTCACTCAGGTCGTAAATGCGGATGACGTTCTTGTGGGTGACCTGGGTGGCCAGAAGCAGTTCCTGCTTGAAGCGGTCAATGATGGCCTGGTTGCCCGGCCAGATCGGGGCGGATGACTTTCAGCGCCACCATGCGATTCAGTTCGATGTCCCGCGCTTTGTAGACCGCGCCCATGCCGCCTTCGCCCAGGATTTGCAGCACTTCGTAACGCTGCCCCAGAAGCGCGCCCGGCGCCAGCATCGACGGGTTGCTCTGGGATCGTGGTTGCGTCCGCGGCGGCGCTGGCCTTCCCGGGAGCGGACTGATGCCTTCCACCATGGTGGGAGAGTCGGGGCCAAGGTCCACCAGCGTGGGCGAATCCGAGGAGCTGCCGCTCGGAATGTCCACCATCGTGGGAGAATCGGAGGCGGGGACGGGCGTGCTCGGGCTGGGAATATCGATCAGGGTGGGCGAGTCCGAGGGCGCAGCGGTGCCGGGAGAAGAACTGTCACCCTTGGAGGGTGTGCGAACAGCCGCGCCACCTTCGCCTGGGTCTGAAGGTTTTCCGTCCGGGCGGCCTCGAGAGAACTCTTCCATCAGTAACCTCGGCCCGTGACGGGGAATGGAAGCTCCTAAAGGCAACCCCGGGCTTGCGCACACGAGCCCTAAACGCGGTACCAGAGGGGGCAGCGGCCCGCGAGTTGATCAGTATATAACGTAGTTTCACCAGTGTCAGCCGGTAGTCACCGGGAAGTGAACAGCCGGATGGCCCTCCCCAGTCCGGTGGAGGACGGGCGTCCTCGCCCGTCAGGCGATGGCCTGTGCTCGACCGGCGGGACGCCCGTCCTCCATCGCGTTTGAGTCGGAGGTGTATATCATGGGTAAACAGATAATGCGAACCGTCGCCGTGATCCCCGCCCGTCTCGCCTCCACCCGGCTGTCGCGCAAGGCGCTGCGCGAGATTGCCGGAAAACTCCTGATTGGCCGGGTCTATGAAGCGGTCCAGGGCTCGGGCTTGCTCGACGATGTCATCATCGCCACCGATTCCGATGA
The DNA here is from genome assembly GCA_963734455.1 of Terriglobia bacterium. Lineage (GTDB taxonomy): Bacteria > Acidobacteriota > Terriglobia > Terriglobales > Acidobacteriaceae > JAIQFF01. Next base: position 105,394 of record CAVTHC010000010.1, on the reverse strand, counting down.
AATCATGGAAGTCTGCCGCGGTCACGGCTGGAAGGCCCGGATGACGTCGGCTGCGCACCGCAGCGGCACCGAACGAGTGCACGAAATATCGCAAAGCGTTGCCGCCGATGTCTACCTGAACGTCCAGGGCGATGAGCCCATGACCCGGGCGGAACACATCGCCGGATTGATTGACGTCATGCAAGACCCGGCAGTGCAGGTGGGAACCCTGATGACTCCGGCCGCGCCCGCCGACATCGCCAATCCGAACGCGGTCAAGGTAGTCACGGACGCGGCGCATCGGGCTCTCTATTTTTCCCGCGCGACGATACCCTACGATCGCGACGGCGCGCGGCCGAAATACTTCAAGCATCTTGGCTTCTACGCGTATCGCAAGCCGGCGCTCGACCGCTTCGTCGCCCTTCCCGAGTCTTCGCTCGAACGCTGCTGAGCGCCTGGAACAGCTGCGTTTCCTGGAGAACGGAATCCCGATTCACGTGGCCGAGACCCGCTTCGACACCATCGGCGTGGACACCGAAGAAGATCTGCGGCGGGTGGAAGAAATCCTCGGTTCACGCCGTTAGCTTTCAAACCGGTCCGGCCGGTTGCGCATGGCCTTGTGGATTTTCTTCCACTTCTCCTTATCTTGCCGCGCCACCTCGGGATTCATCTTGCGTTCCTGGAAGCGAAGCTCGGCCAGCAACTTGCGATAGTTTTCCAGCCTTGCGAACGGCAACTCGTCCCGCTGGACCGCCGCTTCAACCGCGCATCCCGGCTCGCCCTGATGACCGCAGTCCCGGAATCTGCAATGCTGAGAGAGCATGGCGATATCCTGAAACGCCTGCGCCGCGCCTTCCTCGTGCTCCCAGAGCTGGAGTTCGCGCATCCCCGGCGTATCGATCACCATGCCTTCGCCGGGAAGAAAAATCATCTGGCGCGATGTGGTGGTGTGCTGCCCGCGGTCATCGTGCTCGCGCACCGGTTGCACGCGCAGAGATGCGTCCGCCAGCCGATTGATGATGGTCGATTTGCCGACACCGGATGAGCCCACAAACGCCGCAGTGGCTCCCGCCGCCAGATGCGAGCGGACAGCTTCGATGCCGGTCTTTTCCAGCGCACTCAGCAGGTGGACGGGCGTGCCCAGGGCGATGCTTTCCACATCTGCGGCGAGGGCGGCGGCATCCGGACAGAGATCCGCCTTATTGAGCAACACGACGGGCCGCGCGCCGCTGTCCCACACGATGGTCAGGTAGCGCTCAATGCGCCGCAGGTTGAACTCGCGATTCAGCGCGCTCACCACGAACACGGTGTCGAGGTTCGTGGCCACGATCTGTTCGCTCATCCCGCGCCCCGCAACTTTGCGGACCAGCTTGGTCCGGCGCGGGAGCACGTGCTCGATTCGCGCCCGGCCTTCGTGCGGACGCGCCATGATCGCGACCCAGTCCCCTACCGCGGGAAAGTCTTCCCGGCCGGCCGCCTGATGTTGAAGCTTGCCCGCGGCTTCGGCCAGGTACTCCGCCTGCGCCGACCTTACCCGGTAGAGTCCCTTGAATTCTTCGACCACTCGCGCGGGCGCGAGCCCAGGTTCACGGTTGGTCCAACTCCTCAAAATGACTTTCGAAAAACGAATTCCATCCCAGATCTTTTAGCTGTGCTGTGAATTCCATATGTAGAGAAGCTCCCTGCTTCCGCGACCGCGTCGATCGCTCCGGCCTGACAGGCCCAATGCAAACGAATCGACTCCTCTGCCGCTTGGAGGCGCGGCGACGGAGTCGAGAAATGGCGATGGATGGAAGCAGATCTGGGTCCGCGCTTGCAGGATTACAGGAGCGCCGGGAGTGAAGCTGGACGCTACCTAGAAGAACAAGGCAGAGGCAGACCTATGCTTCCGCGTGAACACGGCAGACATAGGCGCCTCCTGAAGAGAATTGGTCCCGGCCAAGGGCCCGGACAGAAATCAAGATACGGCGGCGCGCGAACCCAGTCAAGCCAATGTAGGCGCGAGCGTCCTCGCTCGTGCGTTCGAATTCGGAAGGGTTAGCACCAGATCGGGTTGACTCCGCACGAGCGGACCGCTCGCGCCTACATTTTTGGGGATTGGAAGTTGCGGGCCGCGGCCACGCGCCGCGAGATCGCGGGATGCGAGTGAAAGAGCCACTCCACCCAGAGCGCGGGAGAACGTTCCGCCAGATTCTGCTCCGCCAGTTTCTTCATGGCAGAAATGAACGGCTTCACCGTGGGGATGGACCGGAAAGCGTAACGGTCGGCCTGGCGTTCGTTGAAGCGAGAGTAAGCGTTGAGCAGCGGCAGCACCAGGAGCGAAAGCGTGGTGGCGACCAGCATCAACAGTGGAAGATTCGCGAAGTCGGACAGGGTCTCGAACATGTGCTGCCGGTCCACCGCGTAATGCAGGACCCAGTTGGCCGCCCAGAATCCGACCAATGTGATGCCCGCCTGCACCAGAATGCTTTTGAAAATGTGGCGGTGCACGTGGTGGCCGAGTTCGTGGGCCAGCACGGCTTCGATTTCATCGGTCGAGTAATTCGCCAGCAAGGTATCCGCCAGAATGATGCGGCGGGTGTTGCCCAGTCCGGTCAGGGCTGCGTTCGCCTTTTTGCTTTTTTCCGAAAGCTTCCATTGGTAAACGCCGCGGACGCGGGTGCCCGCGCGCTCGCCCAGCCGCACCAGTCGCTCTTTCAATTCCTCATTTTCGAGCGGCGCGAATTTGTAAAAAATCGGAAACAGGACCACCGGCGCCAGTTGGGCCAGCAACACGAACAGTCCCAGGAACGCCGCCCAGGCAATCAGCCACCAGTGCTGCGGCGCCTGGCGCATGATGAAGTAAAGCAACTCGGCCACGATACCGGCCAGGACGACGCCCACCAGGAAGCCTTTGCTCTCATCCCAGAGCCAGGCGCGCAGCCGCATGTTGGAAAGGTGATAGCGGTGTTCCAGGCGGAAACTGTAATAGTCGAGGCCCAGGCCGAGAACTTTGGATAGCACCATGAGCATGAGCACGTAAAGAAACAAGGCCAGGCCATAGTGCTGGAATGTGGCTTCGTAAGCGATATCGCGGAGAAGGCCGCTCCACCCGGTTACGAGGAGGACAACCATCAGGGCCAGCCCGAGGATAAAGTCGGCAATGCCGAGCCAGCGCCGGATGCGGTTGTAACGCCGCGCATCAGGCGAGTCGGCAGGAACCGGTGCGGTAGCAGCTGCTGAAACCATTGTGGCCTGACTGATTATCGTATCGCCGAAAACGAAATACGAGACCCGGAAGGCCAATGGTTATGCGGGTCTTCCGCGTCTTCCGTGGTCGTTGCCGGGCCGGCCAGGGCTGTCCCTTACGAACCCGTAGCCCTTACAAACGCCTCGGCAAGGGAAAGAATCTCCTCCACCAGCCCGGGCGACGCCGCTTCGCAATAGACTCGCAGCAGCGGCTCGGTGCCGGACATCCGAAACAGCACCCAGGGTACGGCCCCGTTGCCCTCGGTGGGAGCGTCCAGGAAGAATTTTATTCCGTCGAGCGTTCCCTTCTTTTTGATGGAATATCGGCCAAGGCGGTTGGTCTGGCCGGAGCCCGCCCGCTCGATCGCGCCTCGCTTCATCTCTTCCGTAATGTGCAGATCGCGACGCCCATAGTAGTGCGGCCCGTACTCGCGCTGCAGATCGGCCACCAACTGCCCCAGCGGCTTGCGCTCTTCCGCCATCACGTTGGCCAACAGCAGGCAATTCAGAGTGCCGTCGCGTTCGGGCAGATAGCGGGAGTATCCGATTCCGCCGGATTCCTCGCCCCCCACGACAATTTCGTGCTCCATCATCAGGTCGGCAATGTACTTGAAACCGATGGGACACTCGATCAGCTTGCGCCCGTATTTGGCGGCGATGCGGTCCACCATGCCGGTGGTGTTGAAGGCGCGCACCACGTCGCCGGGCCACTTCTTTCGCTCCAGGATCCAGCGCAGGAGGACGGCGAAGCATTTGTGCGAATCCACGAAACTGCCGTCTTCGGCAATGGCGCCGATGCGGTCGGCATCGCCGTCGATCGCCAGTCCGGCATGGCAGTGTTCTTTCAGCACGGTCTGCCGCAGCATTTCTATGTGGGGCTCGATGGGCTCGGGATTGATCCCGGGAAACAGCGGGTTCAACTCCTGGCGGATCGCGACGCAGTGGATGCCCCGATTCTGGAAGATCCCGGTCAGCACGCCGCGCCCCGAACCGTACATGGAATCGACCGCAAAGCGGAAATTTGCCTTGGCGATCAGATCGAGGTCCGCGAATCGGCAGATGGCTTCCGCGTATGCCGGCTTCAGGTCAACTTCTTTAATTGGAGCCGCCTGGCCTTTGGGCATCGAGCCTTTGCCGACCTCTTCCTCAATCACCTTCATGATCGCGGGCGTGGCCGATCCGCCAAATTTGGCTTTGAACTTCACGCCATTCCAGTTCCACGGATTGTGGCTGGATGTGACCACCACTCCGCCGGCGGCGCCCTGGCTTTTTACCGCCAACGAAATGGCCGGCGTCGGCGTGGAATCCGAGGTGAGCTGTACTGGAATGCCGGCCGCGGCGATGATCTCAGCCGCGAGCCGGGCCGCCTGCTGCGATAGAAACGCGTGTCGTAGCCGACGACCACGCCGCGCGCCGCATCCTCATGGTTGAGGACGTAGGCAGCAATCCCGCCCGCCACGCGGCGAACGTTCTCGAAAGTAAAGTCGTCGGCGATAATGCCGCGCCAGCCGTCGGTGCCGAATTTGATATTAGTCATCAGTCGTCGGTCTTCAGTCGTCAGTCGTCAGCCTTCAGTCGTCAGCAAAATCGTAGAACAGCTGCTTTTCTGACGACCGATGACTGACGACTGACTTTCACACCAGCTTACGCAATTTCTTTTCGTCCAGGTACTTCACCACTTTGCCCACGTCCTGGGCCTGGTCGCGGGTGGTGATGAGCAGAGCATCTTCGGTCTCCACCACGACCAGATTGTTTACGCCGAGAGCGGCCACAAATTTCCCTGGAGCGTGGATGTAATTTCCCTGGGCATTGAGCGTGAACCAGCCTTCGCCGGCGATCAGGTTGTCATCCTGGGGTTGGCTCTTGCTCACGTGATGCTCGTGCAGCGCGGTCCACGATCCCAGATCATTCCATCCAAAATCGGCGGGAAGGCAAATGATGTTGGAGTTCTGCTCGCCCTCGCCGGAACGAGGTTCGAGCACTGCATAGTCGATGCTGATGTTTTCGCACTTGGGATAAAGACGGGCAAAAGTATCGGCAAACTTGCGCGTGCCGAACGCTGGCCGCAATCTGTTGCAGCAACAAGGCGGTCTTGGGCAGGTGTTCGAGCAGCGCATTCGAGAGCGTGCGCGCGCTCCACAGAAACATGCCGCTGTTCCAGAAATAGTTTCCTGCTTTCACGAACTCGGCGGCGCGCGCTGGCGTCGGGTTTTTCCGTGAAACGGCGCACCCGCAGGGCGTTTCCCGCGAATGACGAACCGGCCTCAATGTAGCCGTAGCCGGTCTCCGCGCGGGTGGGACGGATGCCCAGCACCACAATGTTGTCTCCCGCAGCGGCAATCTCGATCCCGCGCTGCAGCACTTGGCGATATCGTTTCTCGTCGCCAATCACATGGTCGGAGGGAAACAGGCCGATCACGGCGTCGGGATCGAGGTTGAGCAGAATGAACGCAGCCAAACCGATGGCGGGCGCCGTGTTGCGCCCCACCGGCTCGGCCAGAATCTGCCGGGGGCGGAGGCGCGGAAGCTGGCGCGCGATCTCGCGCCGCAAGTGCTCGTTGGTGATGACCCAGAAACGCGTGGGCGAAGCCAGCGGCAGCAAGCGCGCCACCGTCTGCTGGATCATGGTCTGCTTGCCATCGAGCGCCAGCAATTGCTTGGCGCGACGCTGCCGGCTCAACGGCCAGAAGCGGGTGCCGCGGCCGCCGGCAAGAATCACGGGATGGAAGTTGGTTTTGGACACGAATAAAACATTTCAGATTTCAGATTTCAGATTGCAGATTTGAATTCACTTCGATCTGCACCTAAATCTGAATCTGCAACTCTTTTACATTCTTGTTTCCGGCTCCGGCACCGCGCCGCCGGGCACCGACGCCTTGAGAAACTCCACCGACCACTGCGGGCGCACTTGAAACTCGCCCACCGCCGCGGGCACCACCACGGCGTCGCCCCGGGCCAGTGTAACCGGGTTGGCTCCGGAAGCTTCAACGATTCCGCAGCCTTCCACCGCCACCAGGATCTGGACCGAACGTTTTCCGCTTTCGTCCTGCGTCTGGAAGGTGTGCGGTTCCTTGAGTTCAAACATGTCCACCACGAAGTACGGCGACGAAATCATGGGCGCGCGCCGATTGGCTCCGCCGTTCAACTTCAAAGGCGCGGGACGGACCACTTTCCCCGCTCCAGTTTTTTCCTTGATGACCGCCAGCCCCTGTTGCAGATGTAACTCGCGCGGGCGCCCGTAATCGTAGAGGCGATAGGTCGTGTCCGACTGCTGCTGGGTTTCCAGCATGATCGATCCCGGCCCCAGCGTGTGCACCGTTCCGCCGGTCACGTAAATCATCTCGCCGGCGTAGACGTTGATCCAGTTCAGCACTTCCTCGGCGCGTTTTTCGCCTGATCGCGCGTTCGAACTGCTCCCGGCTGACCCCCGGCTTGAGGCCCAGTGCAATCTGCGCGCCCGGCCGGGCGTGCACCACGTACCAGCATTCGGTCTTCCCGCAAGGCAGCCCGGCGCGGCGCGCCGCCGCGTCATCCGGGTGCACCTGCACGGAAAGCTTTTCGTGGGGAAAGAGAAATTTCAGAAGCAGCGGGAAACGTTTGGGATCGAGCGCCGCATCGCCCACCAGTTCACGGCCATACTTTGCGCTCAGATCGGCGAGAGACTGGCCGCTCAGAGGACCGTTCGCCACTTTGCCGGCATCGCCCGTCAGCCAGGCCTCGCCAATCTTCTCCTCGAACTTGTGGTTGGGATAAATAGGCGAAAGATCGAGCGTGCCCCAGGGCCGCGGGTCGAAGGCCGGCTGCATCGAAAATGGATAGAGAGCGCTCACGCGATGTGCATGTGGAATCGCAACCCAGGCCTGCGCCCGAGGATTTTCCGCGCCGCCGCCGGCTTACAGCGCGGCGAAGAATTTGCGCATGCGCTCCAGTCCGCGATCCAGTTCGGTTACGGTGGTGGCGTAAGAAACTCGAATGTGCTCGCGAGTGCCAAAGCCTTCGCCGGGCACGGTCGCCACATGCGCTTCGCGCAACAGCCGGCCGGCCACGTCGGAAGCGGACTTGATCGCCGCCGCGCCCGAAAAACGACGAAATGTTGGGATAGGCGTAGAACGCGCCTTCGGGCAGCGTGCACTGCACGCCCGGGATGGAACGCAATCCCTTGACCACGTGGTCGCGCAGCTTGATGTATTCCAGGCGCATGTCTTCGACGCACTGCTGCGGGCCGTTCAAAGCCGCCACCGCGGCCTTCTGCACGATGGAAGTCGGATTCGACGTCGACTGGCTCTGCAGTTTCTGCATGGCCGCAATCACCGCGGCCGGCGCCAGCGCATAGCCCAGCCGCCAGCCCGTCATGGCATAAGTTTTCGAAAGCGATCCGATGATCAGCATGCGCTCGCGGTACTCGCGCAGCGATCCCACCGAAAACTGTTCGCCGGTGTAGTTCAGATACACGTAGCACTCATCGGAGAGCACCCAGATGCCGCGCTCCGCCGCCAGTTGCACCACCGCCTTCAGATCCTTCGGTGACATGACCGCGCCCGAAGGATTCGACGGCGAATTCAAAATGATCATCTTGGTGCGCGGAGTCACCAGGCGCTCGATCATCTCCGCCGTCACCCGGAATCCCTGGCTCTCGTCGGATTGCAGCAGCACGCAGTTCCCGCCCGCGTAGCGCACGATGTCCTTGAACGACACCCAGTACGGCACCGGCAGGATCACTTCATCGCCGTGATCGACCAGCACCTGGATGGCATTGAACAGGGCATGCTTGCCGCCGACCGACGCCATGGATTCCTCGCGGCGGTAGTCGGATTCGAAATCGGCCGCGTGGCGGTGCACGATGGCGTCGCGCAGCTCCGCCGTCCCGCCCACCGCGGTGTACTTCGAGAAATTATTCTGGATGGCGGCGATGGCCGCGTCCTTGACGTGCTGCGGCGTGGAAAAGTGCGGCTCGCCCGCGCCGAAGTCCACGACGTCAATGCCCTGCTGGCGCAGCTTGTCGGCTTCGGCAACCACGGCCATGGTGGCAGAAGGCTCGATGCGGTTGATTCGTTCGGTAAGTTTAAGGGCCGGGGTCGCTTCGGTCACTGGAGTCATGCTCGTTTTCCTGTTCTGGTTGGTCTTGCGTCCTTTAGTTTGATTGCCGGATCGAGTTTCTCGCGCAGGCGGCGTTCCACCATTTCCGGCACCAGTCCCTGGATCGATCCGCCCAGTTTTGCCACCTCGCGGACCAGCCGCGAGCTGAGGTAGGAATACTGTTCCGCCGGCATCATGAAAACCGTTTCCAGGTCGGGCTGCAGCTTGCGGTTCATCATGGCCATCTGCAGCTCGTATTCATAATCGCTGAGCGCCCGAATGCCGCGCAACACGGCGCTGGCCTTGACCCGGGCCGCGTACTCCACCGTCAGGCCGTCGAACACATCCACCTGAACGTTCTTGAAACTGGCGGTCAAGGCCTCCAGCATGGTCCGGCGCTCACCCAGGCTGAAGAGCGGGTTCTTGTCCGGATTGCGCAGAATGGCCACAATCAGCTCGTCAAAAATCTTGCTGCCGCGGTCAATCAAGTCCAGGTGCCCGTTGGTCGGCGGATCGAACGAGCCGGGATAGATGGCAATGACCTTCTTCAAGCGTCCTCAATTTTCCTGACAGGCAACCGGCAGGCAGGGGTTAAAGAAGATTCTATGCGGCAGGGATGAGAGATGGCAATTGCTTTACCAAAAACGACCTGTCATCCCGAGCGCCGCTCGAACCCTTGGAAGACGGGCGTCCCGCCCGTCAGGCAATGGCCAGTGCTGGACAGGCGAGGACGCCCGTCCTCCATCAATCGAGCCGCGGTGGCGCTCCGCTCAGGATGACAGAACTAGCGCCTGGCCGCCGGCACTTTGGCCGCTTCCGGGGCCGCGCTGGGCATGGTGGTGACGCGAGCGCCCGTGGAGACTCCCGGAGCTGCCGCTGCCGCCTGCGCTGCAGCGGCGGGCTGCAGCACCGGCGTGGCCAATCCCAGATGCTTGCGCACTTCGGCTTCCAGCTTGACGAAGGTCTCGGCGATTGTCCTTGAGGAACTGGCGGGCGTTCTCGCGGCCCTGGCCAATGCGCTCGCCTTTGTAGCTGTACCAGGCGCCCGATTTCTCCAGCAGATTGTTGTTGACCGCCAGGTCAAGCAGATCGCCTTCGCGCGAAATGCCTTCGCCGTACAGGATGTCGAACTCGGCTTCGCGGAAGGGCGCGGCCACTTTGTTCTTCACCACTTTGACCTTGGTGCGTGAGCCGATCATCACGTCGCCTTCTTTGATGGCGGCAATGCGGCGGATATCCACGCGCACCGAGGAATAAAACTTCAGAGCGCGGCCGCCGGTGGTGGTTTCCGGGTTGCCGAACATGACTCCGATTTTTTCGCGGATCTGGTTGATGAAAATGAGACAGGTGCGCGACTTGGAAACCGTTCCCGTCAATTTGCGCAGCGCCTGCGACATCAGCCGCGCCTGCAAGCCCATGTGGCTGTCGCCCATTTCGCCGTCGAGTTCGGCCTTGGGGACGAGCGCGGCCACCGAATCCACGACCAGCACGTCGATGGCGCCGGAGCGGACCAGAGCTTCCGTGATCTCGAGCGCCTGCTCGCCATAATCGGGCTGCGAGACCAGCAGGTTATCGACATCCACCCCGAGTTTCTTGGCGTATGCGGGATCGAGCGCATGCTCGGCATCCACAAAGGCCGCCATGCCGCCGGTCTTTTGGGCTTGCGCCACCACTTGCAGAGCGATGGTGGTTTTGCCGGAAGATTCCGGTCCGAAGATTTCGACCACGCGTCCCGCGCGGGAAGCCGCCCACGCCCAGCGCCGCGTCGAAGGAAATAGCGCCGGTGGGAATTACGGCGATGGGGACGATTTCCTTCGAGCCCAGCCGCATGATCGAGCCCTTGCCAAACTGCTTTTCGATTTGCGCGAACGCCAGATCAATCGCTCTTGTTCGATCGTCAGCCATAAGAATGCGGCTCCTTTTGAGTTATGAAGAATGCAGAAGGTGTCGAAGGGCGGATTATACAACGGTATCGAAGCGAAGAAAAGGCGAATTTATAGCGGTGGCGGTGGAAAAGTCCCAAAACGGAACCACAAGAGAGAACAGGGCTTTGAAGCGCCCGCTATCCCAGCGCGTCGAATGACGGGCTTCGCGGCTTACGCGGAACGCGTCTTCTTATCCTTGATGGTCCAGACTCCAGCGGCCTCCCGTCGCAAGGGCTCGCTAGCCACATTTTTCACGGCGGCGGGCAGAAAAACGGGCCGGTAGTGACGGCGCATGCAGACATGACAGCGAACCAGTCGGAGTAAGAACAGGGAACACACTTTGTGCCACAGCGTCGTCGAGGACGAAGTGTAGATCTTCGAGCACCCGCAATAGGGACAATTTTTTAGGCTGATTCGTCGCATTTTTTCAACAGGGCAGGCTACCGCTCTCCTAGTAGCTTGGATGCCATTGCCCGCGCCGGGGTTTTCGAGTTTTTCCGGATCGCGAGCAGGTATTTCAACAGGCTCTACGGATTTCACTGTATTGCGGTTGCGCAAGACCGAAGGCACAGTCGGAGGATCAGGAGATTTTGTATGTCACCCCTGACCTTGCAGGAAGTCATCGACCGAATTAATCAGGCGCATTCTCCCCCACGAGACTGGCAAGCGCAGGAAGATCACGTCACCGACAGGAAGCATCGGCCTGAGAACTACATTCCACGGATAACCAGGCTTTTAGCGAAGCTGATTTTCAGCACTTGAGCGCTGGCGTTCCAGCCCGCTGTGGGGAAGAGGCTAATTGCGGCTTGTGATCTTAGCGGAGACCTTCGACCAGGTAGAGGTCCGAGAGATCACGCACGTAGGAGTAGGCATACCAGCGTTCATCCGGAGTGATGTCGAATATGTTGGCGACGAAAACTCCCGCCCGGTCCGCCGGCACCAGTTCCCTCCAGGGTTTTCTTTCGCCGGTCACGGTGTCGTAACGGTACAACTTCAAGGGAACTTCCGGACGCTCGGCTCCAATGATGTACCGCCCGCCTCCTGAGCTCCACGCCGAGGTGAGATCAGGAATTTTGGCCGGCACGCTGCGCGGCTGTCCGCCGTCGATGGGATAGAACTTAAAGGTGTCGCCTTGCCGCGAGATGATTTCTTTGCCATCTTCGGTGGGAAAGCCTTGCACGCCTTCGGGGGTTAGGGGAGTGAGGGCTCCGCCGTCCATGGTGGTCAGATAGGATCGCAGCTGTTTCCCCGGCTCCCGGCCGGTGACCAGCAGGTGCTTGCCATCGGGAAACCACACGGCGTAGTCATAGTCGAAGCCCGGTTGCGAGAGGTTCTTCGGCGTCCCGGCGCGGGTGGGCAGCAACCACAACTGCTGCGGCTGTCCGGGAATAATGGAAGCCACCCACTTAAGATCAGGAGACACACCATAGGGCGTGCCATCTCCCAGGCGAATCGCGGGCGAGCCATCGGTCGCGCGCATGTACGCTGAATACTTTTGGCCTCCACCGTCGCCTTCCTCGGAGAAAAAAATCCACTTGCCGTCGGGCGAAATACGAGTGACCAACGACCAGTCCTGCCAGCTCATGTCGATTTCCGAAGTGTGGCCGGGGAATAGTCCGGCGATTCCGCGCCGCCGGTTCTCGCGGATGAAGAGCACCCGGCCGTCGGGGAAAATATCCTGCAGCACGACCCCGCCCGCGCCCGCCCACACCAGGCGCTGATGTCCTTCGAGATCGACCGCGAACAAATTGCTGGAGAGGTGGACGTTTGAGCCGGTAAACCATATCTCCTTCCCGGAGGGCGCCCAGGCCAGGCCGCGCGCATCGGAGAAAGAACCGGTAAGCGCGCGGCTCTTGCCCTGCCGATCCACGACCATGATCGTCCCCAGGCTGTCCCAGCGAATGGGATGATGGACGAAAGCCACCATGCTGCCGTCGGGCGAAACCCGTAAGTCGCCGATCCAGCCTTGCGTTTCGTAGAGCGTCTTGCCCTGGGGATACTCCAGTTTGAAGGCGCTGTCGGCCAAAGTGGCGAGAGCCAGGGACTGGCCATCGGGGGACCAGTCGGCGTTGCCCACGGCTTCGCTTATTTCGCGCGGTGAACCGCCAGTGAGCGGCACCCGGGCCAGGGTTCCGCCTCCGGCATTCGCCATCGGCTGGATGTGGTTCAGGGTGATGGCCAGTTCGTCCTGCTTGGAAATAGCCAGGATGCTGCTGTTCTTCAGGCCGAGTTCGCGCGACTGGGGCGCGTCCGGACGCGTGGTGTAGAGCTGCAGCGGTTCGTCACCCAGCTGCGCGCTGTACACGATGGTCTGGCCATCGGGAGAAAACCGCGCCGCCCCCACATGGCCGCCCCGAAACGTGAGCCGGGTGAAGACCGGCGTCGAAGACTTCTGGCTCGCATGCCCTGCCCAGAAGGCCGCCGCAGCCACCAGCAACACGACGGGAATCGCGGCCAGCCACAAAGTTCTGAACTTTCTGGCCGTCACCGGATGTGAACCGGTCACGGGCTTCGCCGCGCCGCTCAACGACGACAGGCTTTCCAGATCGAAGGCCAGATCGCGCGCCGACTGGAAGCGCTGCCCCGGTTCCTTTTCCAGGCAGTGCCGGACAATGCGATCGAGTCCGGGCGTCACATTCAGTCCGCTCTCGTTTAATTCAGGCGGGTCTTCCTTCAGGATGGCGTTCATGGTCTCGACGCCGGTGTCGCCCTTGAACGCCCGCTTCCCGGAAATCATTTCGTAAAGAATCGCGCCCAGGCTGAAGATGTCGGAGTGGTGGTCGACGGTTTGTCCCCGCACCTGCTCGGGAGACATGTAGCCGGCGGTGCCCATCACCGTGCCCGGTTGGGTGGGCGTAGGCGCGGCCGCGGTCGCGCTTTGTCCGGAGAGACCGGCTTCGCCGATGGATTGCTTGGCTAATCCGAAATCGAGGATCTTTATCCGGCCGTCCTTAGTGAGGAAGATGTTGTCGGGCTTCAAATCGCGATGCACGATGCCTTTGTCGTGCGCCGCGGCCAACCCGCGAGCCATTTCCACCGCGTACTCGGTCACGCGGCGCTGGGAAAGGGGGCCGGCGCTCATCTTTTCGCGCAGCGTCTGGCCTTCAAGCAGCTCCGAAACCAGGTAGTGCAGATCGCCCTGCGCGCCCACATCGTGAATGGCGAGAATGTTGGGATGGTTGACCGTGCTCAGCACCCGGGCTTCGTGCTCAAAGCGCTGCAGGCGGTCAGCATCGCGGGCGAAGGCTTCGGGCAAAACCTTGATCGCGACCTCGCGGGCCAAACGGGTATCGCGGGCGCGATACACCTCTCCCATGCCGCCCGCGCCGATCGACGATTGGATTTCGTAGGGTCCGAGTTTTGTACCGGAGGTAAGAGCCATCGGTGCGCGCAATTATAGCCCGCCCAGCCGATCGCAGGATGCGACCAGAAAGGCGGCCCTTCTTCCGAAAGACGATGGCCGCAACCCATGCGGCCGGTGGCTGCGCCTCCCAGTCTGGACCAGGCGTAACTCCTTGTAAACGAACCCTTGCCCCATCGCCCTGTCCAGCCCCTAACTTTTCTGTGCCGGGCGCAACCGAGTCGTAGTAACATGCGCCGCATCAGGGCTGCTTCGGCAGCCACGGACGCCACGTCGCGTCTGGTTCCGCCTTGTTCGTGGAGGGTTCATGGAGAATCGAGTCCTTGGGAATTCGGCCACTACCAGCTCACAAACTGCTGCCACGCACCACGAAGGACGCAACGTTTGGGTCCTGACCGCTTACGCAGTTTCAGGCCTGGCCTTGTTCGGCGTTTTGATCTACTACGTCTCGGCCTACATCACGCAATAGACAACATCGGCCCCGCTCCTATCGCGGCGTACTCGGCGGATGGTTACGCCATCTCAATTCCGGGGTAAGTTCCGTGCCCAGTGATCGGGCGGATTTCGTTCCGCGGAATGTGCTCCCTCGATCTCCATTCTGGGATTTGCATTTTGCCCGACACCCCGATTTGCTCACCTGCCACCGTGCTACAATCGCGGCTTGCCCGGTGCGCGACGCCTGGCGAATTCCCCACTCAACTGAGACGCACTGACTCCTGTGGCCCATGATCCCTCGAAGACCGCTGTCACCTACGCCGATGCTGGTGTGGACATTGACCGCGCCAACCGCACTAAAAAGCGGATCAAGTATCTCGCCCACAAGACGTTCACCCGCAGCGTCCTGAGCGAAATCGGCGGTTTCGGCGGCCTGTTTGCCGTGGACAAGGCGAAGTGGGTGGACCCCATCCTGGTCTCGAGCGTGGACGGCGTCGGCACCAAGCTGAAAATCGCCTTCGAGATGGACGTCCACCACACCATCGGCGCCGACCTGGTCAATCACTGCGTCAACGACATTGCGGTGCAGGGCGCGACGCCGCTGTTTTTCATGGATTACCTGGCCAGCGGCCGCATCGAACCCGAGGTCATCGAGAAAGTGATCGAGGGCCTGGCCGAAGCCTGCAAGCACAACGGCTGCGCCCTGATCGGCGGGGAAACCGCCGAGATGCCGGGCTTCTACCCCGATGGCGAATACGACCTGGCCGGATTCATCGTCGGCGCGGTCGAGCGCGAGCGCATTATCAGCGGCAAGGCGGTGGAAGTGGGTGACGTGATCCTGGGCCTCGCCTCCAACGGCCTGCACACCAACGGCTACGCGCTGGCCCGCAAGCTGCTGTTCGAAGTCGGCAAATACACCCTCGATTCTTATGTAAATGAACTAAAGGGGAAGGTCGGCAACGAACTTCTCCGCACCCACAAGAGTTACTGGCCGGCGATCAAGCGCCTGGTGGATGGCGAATGTGTCTCCGCCATGGCCCACATCACGGGCGGCGGCATCACCGAAAATCTGCCGCGCGTCCTGCCCCGCGGCGTGGCCGCCGTCATCGAGATGGGCTCCTGGCAAGTGCCGCCGATCTTCGAGCACCTGCAGCAACTGGGCAACGTCCCGCAAGAAGAAATGTTCCGCACCTTCAACATGGGACTGGGAATGCTGCTGATCGTGCCTTCGAAGAAATTCAAGAAAGCCCAGACCGTGCTGGAGCGCGCGGGAGAAAAAGCCTTCACCGTGGGCCGCATTGTAAAAGGCGACCGCAAGGTGATGTACACCTGACCTGCCGGTAGTCGTGTGGCCGTGGGCGACCACACAGCCCCACAACCGCACGAACGTGCCATTGACGAAGCGGTTCTCTCGCATCAGTATTTCTGCGCGCCGCTCTTCGAAAGAAAAAATCCCCGTTTTTTTGCAGTGGATCCCCCTCCTCTGTTCCTAGCTGCGACGCCGTTACGACCCCTGGATTAGGCCCAACCCAAGCTCAGACTAACAGGAAGATCCGCGGTTAATCCGCCGGCCACAGCGTTTGACCTTCAACGTGGAGATCGGTGTCGGATACCCGGCAATCGGATCCTTCCCGGCAGTCCTGCGAAATTCGACGGACCGGAAGGGCACCATGTCGATCCAATACGGCGCGGAATCTGATCGGCTCGAGGCGTGGCTCATCAAGAACTCAACCTGGGTGGCGTTAGCGATCATCGCGGCCGCCTTCGCCATACGCATGGTCTACGCTGGGTCCTGTTACCTCAACCCCGACGAAGCGGAACACTTCGGCGCCGCTCGATCCGGTAGCTGGCTCGAGGCCTACAAGGCATCTCTGATGCTGGCGCATCCACCACTTTTCATCCTGGTCCTGCATGGGATTCTCTTCCTTGGGGCGACCGAGCTGATCCTCAGGTTGCCCAGCCTGGTCGCCGGGACCGCGGCGCTGTGGCTGGCATTCGCCTGGATGCGGCGCAGTCTGGAAGGGATCGCAGCCCTTGCCGGACTCGGGTTCCTGGCTTTGTCCCCGGCAGCCATCACGGCTGCGACCGAGGTCCGCCAGTATGGCCTGCTGCTTCTCTTCGTTTGCGGTTCTCTTTACGCGACCCAGCGCACCTTCGCCGAGCGTTCGACCACCTGGGCCGTCGTGCAGGGACTCTTTCTGCTGGGCGCTCTCCTGACGAACTACACCGCCGTCGTAGTCCTGGTCGCGCTCGGCCTGTATGTGTCGCTTCGGTTGGCCTCGCCCAGCTGGCTCAAGGGCGGCGCGCCCCAGGGCATCCTGATCGCGATCACTGCGTCCCAACTTGTCCTGGCGACGCTGCTGGGCTGCTTGTACCTGGGACACATTCGCCGGTCCGCCGTGTTCACTTCCATCGGGAGCCTGGACTATCTCCAGCGCTACTATTACGCCGCAGGCCATGAGGGCGCTCTCGGATTTGTGTGGAGAGCGGTCTCTGGGACCTTCTACTATGCCGTCGGTCCCCGCCCCCTGGCGATTCTGTTGCTGTTGGTCTTCGTGGCTGGGGTCGCTGCCCTGCTGGCAGGTCGAACCAGAGCGCCGGGCATCACCGGGCTGCTGGTCATCTCTCCCTTCGTTGTGGGGCTCGCGGCGGCGGCCTTCCGGGTATTCCCCTTCGCTGGTTCCCGGCACCAGGCCTATCTGCTGCCCTTCCTCGCGCTGGGCATTTCGGCCGCCGTCGCCTGGCTGCCGCGCGGGTGGACTGTGCCGCTGTTGCTGATGGGACTCGTGGTAGCGCCGGTCTGGATTGCCCACTCCGCCCCGGAGAATGACCCGCGAGTCCTGCCCAGATTCGCCATGACCGAAACCATCGATTACCTCGGCCGGACGGTTCCCCGGGGAGAACCGCTCTTCGTGGACGACGTGACTCTCGATGACCTCAGGTACTACCTCGCGCGAAACGACACGAGGCTGGACGAATGGAGCTCCAGCGCGGGAGTCGAGGAACGGCTCGACGGTTACCTCGTGGTCGTACCCAGGATGCGCTCGCAGATAGCTTTTCGCCCCGTGGAAATGGTCGAAGACGTCACAGACTCGGCGCGCGCGTTGGGTTTGCCACCGGGCGATCCCTTGTGGGTCGTTTGCGCCGCCTGGAAGGAGCCGTCGCTCGGCTCGCGGCTTCCGCTGGGAGCGGACCACGAGGTCAAGGAATTCGGGCGAATCAGCGTGATCAGGGTCACCCAAAAACCGCCACTCGCTCATGTAGCGTGAACTTAGCGCGGGAAAGGGTCCGGGGAATTCCCAACTTCGGATTAGCGGCGGGAAATGGCTTTGCGGTAGGCGTCAGCGGTGGTGCGGTAGCAGGGCAGCATGCTCTTTTTGTCCTCGGCGCTCAGTCCCGGAGCGTCGGCTGCGTTGTGCACATCGGGGTGGGGATCAGCTTCCGGCCAGGTCATCTGCATCAGCGATTCGTCGCAGGTTCGGTCCCGGCTGACCAGAAGCTTGTACACCTTCGAGTTGTCCACCCCGTACTCGGACAGCCGCCGTTGATACGGAAGATAGACGTAGACCAGTTTGACCAGCTCGGTCAGATTTTTGCGCAGCCGGCGCTCGGCGATGTACACCTCGTAATTGGAAAAATAAGACGAGTTCGGCAAGGCCATGGCCAGGCCAATCAAACGCAGAGGCATCTCCTGGGTTGCGGGTTCGCGCTCGTCTTCAGCCTTTTGCCGCGGGTTGTCGGTTACCGGCGGCGCGGCCGGCGCAAGCGCGGGAGGGCTGTTCATCGCCACCTGGCGTCCCCCGTGGTCGGAGTTGCCGCCGGCCCCCACCGACGGAGCCGGCGCTACGCCCTGTAAGCCGCTGCCCGATCCAAGACCGGAGAGCGCACCGGCGCGTTGACCCGCGCCGGCCCCCGCGTCCGTCGAGGGATGGCGGCGGAGGCACAGCCTGCACGCCGGCGCTGGAGACTGATCCGCCGGAGAGTGACCCACCGGAGAATGTCCTGCTGGATGTGCTGGTGGACGACGCTCGGCTGGATGACAAGCCCGGGCGTCCACCCTCGGCCAATTCGCCGATGCCCTGAACCGATGGCGGAGGAGGGACCACTACCGAACCGACGCCTGACAGCGCGCCCACGCGTCCCGCTGCGAGGGTTCCGGAACCTGGGGCCGCCGGAGGCGGCACCGCCAACGCGACCGGACTACCCAGAGTGGCCCCGGGCCCTTCCGAAATCATGCTCTGCTCGCCCAGCGGCAAACGCGGCGCAGGCGCGACCACCGCGCTCGGCCCGATGTTGATGTCTCCGAGTCTTCGCACCGCGGCCCGCACCACCGGCGCGGGCGCAACCACGGTCGCACCGGGCTCGGCCACGGCTCGTCTGTAGGAAACGGCTCCCAGTTCGGGGGCCGGGGCAATGCCGGAAGCCTGCGGAAGACCGAGCCGCCGGGCTGTCCCCTGGCTGATCTCGGACGGCGGCGCAACGATCGTGGTCGGACCTGCCGGCAGCGGCAATCGCAATGGCCTGCTGGTGGCGGCGATCGGCATCTCCGGCGGCACACTCGAGGCCGCCAGGTCAGGCCGGGCCGGTCCCTTCAGCTTGATCTCGGGCGCTTTGACGGCGTCCTGGGCGCGTTCCGGCGCCACGTGAATCGAGCCTCCACGCGCGGACTCGGCCGGCTTCCTGTATGCCGAGCGGGCCCGCGACGGACTGCTGCGTAACGCGGGAAACGATCCCTCAGGCTTGTAGTAAGTAAGGTGGGTATTTTCGAACATGCTGCGCCGCATGGGCTGATCGGGCGAAGTCCACACCTGGGAGACGAGCAGCACCATGGCGACCATCACCAACTGGCCCACCAGTGTTTCCGCGAAGCGCTGCCAGGGTATGCCGGTATCGCAAAAGGCTTCGCGCCAGAATGCCGCCGCCCAGATTGTGGGCTCTGCGGGAGACGCAGGGCGCAGCAGGTCGGCGAGGTTTCGAAAAAATACGCGATACGCCGGTTCCAATTCGACCAGCAGCTTCAGCCGGGGCTGCGCTCCGGAAGGGGCGCCTGCCTTGGGACCGGAGATGCCGGGGGCAAGGGTAACGCCGGGCACGCCGCCCACGCGGTCCATGGTCGTCCAGTCGTATTCGCACTGGATGCCGCAATTACGACACACCTGGTAGTAGCGGCCGTCGGCAGCTCGCAGCGGCCAGAAAAACTCGTGGATACAGGCACCAGGCATAAGCCGTCTTTGGGAAGACACACGTCCCGAAGTAACTATCATCTAGGCGTAGGGCAGGATTGGCTAGGTGACTTTAGTGCAAGAGGAACTAACTATTCTTTGAGCGCGCCCCTCTGACAGGAAGAAATAGTGTGGGGCGGGCACTCCCTTCGACTTCGCTCAGGGCAGGCGTCGCCGCGCGGCGTTGAACTTGGAGTTGACCTTGCGCACGCTAGCGCTTCAACAGATCGACCGGCTCCTTCACATCATGCACCCTTAGATACTTCGCCAGCGCGGGATATTTCCTGGCCACGGCTTCATACATCGCGTACGCCGCGTGGCGGTAGGAGAAGTGGCCGGCCGGGCCGGTCCTCAGCTCGGAGATGTAAACCACTTCGGCAAAATCCATCTTGAACAGGGTGCGCTTGCGAAAGCCCAGCGGAATGGCGTACTGCGAATTTTCCCGGGCCTCGGCTCCTCCTCGCCGCTGCCAGTTGTTCGACCGCGCTCGCGGTGCGCTGCATCACCGCGTCGTAGTTCTCTCGCGCTCCCGCCGCTTCGAGCTCCTCCGGCGTGTCGTATCCATGTTTGGTGGTGAACTCCTGGCCGATCTGAATACAGCGGCGGTGGCGGTGCATGTCGCGGAAACCGCCGATATCCATCAGGATGTCGAAGCGGAACTGTTGCCCGGCGCAGAAGGCCCGCAGCATTTCGTCATGGCGGCCGCGATTTCTCAGCCCCAGATCGATAATTTCGCGGCGAATCTGCTCGCCCGCCGCCTGCACCGCCTGGCGAATCTGCCGGTAGGAATAGTGGCTATGCTCGTAGATCAACGTGGCCGCCAGTTCGACCTCGAGCGGTTCTTCCTCCAGAAGGTCGACGGTTGGGGCCGGAGCAATGGGCAAGTCGCCCATCAGTTCGGACGCCACCTGCCTAAGCGAACGCCGGGTTTCGATCTCGTACGGGTTGGGATCGGCATACTTCACCAGCGTGGGGGCCACGCGGACTTCCTTGAGCAATTCCTGCTCGGCGCGCTCCCCTAGTTCGGGCGAGGCTGCGCGAATCTGCTCGACAAGTTCTCGTAGCGAGTCCTGGTTTACGTTGTACGCCGGCGAGGTCGCCGCGCGTTTCAGCAACTCTCCCAATTGCCGGATTTCCTTGTGGGTATGCGAAAGCAGGTGCGACACCTGGTTTTCGAGCGTCCGCGCGTTGACAATCTCCCCCAGCGAAGTGTTGGCCGCCAGCGGCAGCAGGTAGCGGGAGATGTCGAAGGCGCGGGCCCGCAGCGTGCGCTCGTAAGCTTCCTGCTTCATCTCGGCTGGTTTCGGCGTGATGCTGGCCAGGTACAGGGACATGCGGTCGGAGAGCGCTTCGTATTCCGTGAATAGGGCATCGACCGTCTCCCGGTAGAAATCCTTGGCAGATACCTGGGCGGCGGGCGGGTCGCCCGCCGCCACACCGGCGTCACCGAAGTCGGGCACGTAGTAGCCGCTCTTCTTGAAGTCCTGATAGCGCGTGGAACGTTCCTGACCGTCCCAACGCTGCTCGTCGGCGACCGCAATGGCCGCAAGAATCGACAGGCGCTCGATAGCCAGCGCAATGTGCGCCAGGTCGGCAATGGAACGATGGCCGTACTGGAAGTAGAAGGTGTTGAGAAACTTCTCCGCCTTCTGCTGGCTGATCTCCCGCAGCGACTCTTTCATGGAGAGCGCGGAACGCGAATACTTGGCCATGGCGTAGGCCTGGATTTCAGGTTCGACGCCGTAGACGGCATAGACCTCGACCGAAGGCGCGGCGCTCGGAGTGGACTCCTGGTTCGCGTTTTCGGCGGGCTTTTCCACTACTTCGGACATGAGCATCTCTTTATCCTGAATCCTGATTATCCTGATCCTGATTATCCTGGTCCTGAACTTTCTTTGCCCGCGGCAGCTGTCCGGATTACTGCGCCGAGGTCGGGACGCCCTCGGGACAGCCGGCAAGATGCCGGCGCCACAGCGGCGTTGCCGGTCTTGGTTGGAATCTTACTGCAATGCTCCCTGATGCGGGCTGAGGAAAAGATCGGCAACTTTCAGGGCCAGACTAGCGGGAACCACATCGTCGCGATTGCTGAGCACAATGATGGTGAGTCTGTCGAATACGAAACGCTGGATGGTGGTGCGAAAACCCACAGTCTCGCCGTAGTGCCACATGCGGGAGTGGTCCTGGTAAGGATTCAGGAACCAGCCAAAGCCGTACGCCGCCGGCCGGCCATCGGGGTCCCGAACGCTGCCATCGGACACCTGGACCGGAGTAATAGCCGGCTTCATCTCGGCCTCGCTCAAGAGGGTGTGGCGCGCCAGCGCGCGGTCCCATTTGGCCAGGTCGTCGAGCGACGAATAGACGCCGCCATCGCCCAACGTGGCCGAGGTTGGGCTCTGATCCATCTCGCGCCAGACTCCACCTTCATGAGTGTGGCCGTAGGCGCGATGGGTGACGGTATTCTTGCCCTTCTCATAAGCCACGGTCTGCTTCATCTCCAACGGAACGAAAATTCGGTCGTGAAGAAATTGACCGAACCGCTGACCCGAGACTCTCTCTACCACCATGGCCAGCACCACATAGCCGGAGTTGCTGTAATCCCACTTCGTGCCCGGCGGAAATTTTGTGGTTTTCTGCTGCTTCAACAGCTGCAGCACGCCGGCATCTTTAATCTGGGGGACCGCTTCCGGCAGAGTTCCGGGCGCGGGCTGGGCCATCAGGTCTTCGTAATCCAGCAGTCCGGAAGTGTGGTTCAGAAGATTGCGAATGGTGATCAATTTCCCGTAGTCGGGAAAGTCGGGAAAAATATCGGTGAGCCGGTCTTCGTAATGCAGCTTGCCGTCGTGCACCAGCAGCATGACCGCCATGGCCGTGAACTGCTTGGTGCATGACGCCAGGCGGAAATTGGTATGCGCGTCGATTCTCCGCATTGAACGGAGATCGGCCACGCCATAACCGCGCTTGAACACGGCCACCCCGTCCTTGATGACCAGCACGGCCGCACCCGGCGAGCGAGTTGACTTCAAAGCTTCAAAAATACGATCGACCTGCTCTTCCTGCGCTCTATTTTCAGCCACGCAAGCGGACCTCAACATGCAAGACACAGCCAGCAGCAGTCCGACCCTTGCGCACTTTGCGAGTAATTTGCGTGCTTTGCGGTCAAGATCTTTCACCGCAAAGGACGAAAAGGGACAACGCAAAGTGCGCAAAGGAAATTCCTCGCAAGATTGCTTCACCGGGAACTCCGAATGTTCGCTTTAAATATCAAGGCCTAATTCCTGCGATCGCCATCATTCGCCCTGTGACTCCCTTTTCCGCGCGATGGGAGAACAGCAGGTCGGTGCGGCATGAAGTGCACAAAGGAGAGGCGCTGATATTTTTCGCCGCTACTCCCGCCGCGAGTAACTGGCGGCGGTTCGCTTCCACCAGATCGAGAAAAATCTTCTTCGGCAACTCGCTGTGGCCGGGGGCGCGAGCCGTCAAGAACAGCAGCGGATATTTTTCCCGAACCGGATCCGATTCCTCGACTTCATGGAACAGTCTGCCGCCGTACTCGAACTGGGATTCAAACTGGGTGCGCACCTCCGGACCGACCGCGTAGCAGCAGGCGTGAACGCCGGGCCCGATGGCCGCCCGGATATCCCGGGGCCGGCTGCCGAACCAGCGCTGCATCTCGCCCACGCCTTTCTCCACGATGCGTTTTACGGTCCCGCGCCATCCGGCATGAAACACGCCCACTGCCCGGCGTTCTCGGTCCGCGAGAATGACTGGCAGGCAATCGGCGGTCAGAATCGCGAGCAGCAGACCGGGGGTCCGGGTGATCAGGCCGTCGCCGGTGAGACCGGCTTCGGGGACTTCGGAAACGCAGTGAATAAGGTCGGAGTGAATCTGGCGCAGCGTGACCAGCGGCCACTCGCGCCCCTTGCGGACGGCCCTCAATCGCCGGAGAAAGGCGGCCCGATTCTGTTCCACCGCCCGCTTCGCATCCTCCCCGGTGAATCCGAGATTCAGGCTGCGCTTGCCGTAAGCCCGGGAAAATCCGCCCGGCCGGGTGCTGAAGCCGTGAATGAGCCAGGGCAAGGACGCAAGAGAATCGGCGTGGAGAATCTGGCTTTGGGCTTCCCGGAGGGTTTTCAGCGGCACCGCAACATCTTAGCAACGTTATCCGCAATCCGGCGATGGTAAGAAATATCAGATGCTAGACAATGAATGGAGGACGGGCGTCTCGCCCGTCGGGCAATGGCCTGTGCATGACGGGCGAGACGCCAGTCCTCCACTGCCGCGTGCGGAACCGCGCTCCGGGTATAATTCCGCGCTGTGCTAATTCAAGCTTTGATACTCAGACATTTCAGGAGAGCCGATACATGCGTGTCCTTATTGTGACAATTGCTTTGCTGTGTGCGCTGGCTGCTGGAGGCGCGGCACAGCAGAGTTCGTCGAAAGACGCCCCGAAAGAAAAGAAGAACAAGAATATGGAAGCTGCTGCCAAAAGCCCGGAGAAAAAACCAGCCCAATCCGCCGAAAAGGCAGAACCCAACCCGCCGTCGGAAGAGGCGAAGGCGACACCTCCCAAGCCTGGAGCCGACAAAGATAAGGAAGAGTTTGACGTCTCCGAAGTGCCGCCGGTGGTGACGCATCACCAGATCACGGTGGATGGCAAGCTGCTGAAGTACACCGCCACCACGGGCCGGCTCCCCCTCAAGCGCGGCGACGGCAAGATCGAAGCCGAAATGTTTTTTGTGGCCTACACGCTGGACGGCCAGGAAGCCGAAAAACGTCCGCTGACTTTTGCATTCAACGGCGGCCCGGGCTCGGCGACCGTCTGGCTGCACATGGGCGCGCTGGGCCCGCGACGGGTAGGATTGCGGCCCGACGGCCTGCTGCCGCCCGCGCCTTACCACATTGCGGACAACCCGCATACCCTGCTCGACAAGAGTGATCTGGTGCTGGTGGATGCGATGTCAACCGGCTTCAGCCGCGCCGCCAACGCGGAGTTGTCCAAGAAATTTCTGGGCGTGAAGGGCGACATCGACGCCTTCAGCGAATTCATCCGGCTGTATCTCACGCGCTACGAGCGCTGGAGTTCGCCGCTCTTCCTGTTCGGCGAGAGCTACGGAACCACGCGCGCCGCCGGCATTGCCGGAAATCTCGTGGACCAGGGCATCTCTTTCAATGGCATTACGCTGCTCTCGACCGCGCTCAGCTTCCAGACGCTTGAAGACACCAAGAGCAACGACCAGCCCTACATCCTGCTGATTCCCAGCTTCACCATGATCGCGGGCTATCACAAGAAACTGCCCGCCGACCTGATGCAGGACATGACCAAGGCGCGGCAGGAGTCAGAGCAATGGGCCTCGACCGAATACGCCGAGGCGCTGGCCAAAGGCGACGCGATTACCCCGGAAGAGCGGCAGAAAGTTATCGATCAGATGGCGCGCTATACCGGCTTGAGCAAAGAGGTGCTCGACCAGGCCAACCTGCGTATCGACGTGCCGAAGTTTACCCACTATCTGTTGCTCGACCAGAAACTGCGCGTGGGCCGGCTGGACGGACGCTTCACCGGTCCCGATCCGAACGGACTGCTGGATACGCCGTTTTACGATCCCACTGAATCGGCGATATTGCCGCCTTTCACCTCGGCCTTCAACAATTATGTCCGCACCGAACTGGGCTACAAGACCGACATGCCGTACCAGGTGTTTCCCGCCGATCAGAACTTCTTCGAGAATTCATGGAACTGGGGCTCGGGAATCACCGGATTCCCGGACACGGCCACGGCGCTGCGCCAGGCGATCGTGAAAAATCCCTACCTGAAGGTCCTGGTGATGGAAGGTCTGTACGACCTGGCGACTCCGTTTTACGCCGCCGACTACACCGTCGATCACCTGAACCTGGCGCCCCAGTACCGAAATAATATTTCCTTCGCTACCTACGACGCAGGACACATGGTGTATCTGCCCGCCGACGGCCTGAAAAAGCTGAAGGCTGACGAAGCCGGATTCATGGATAAAGCCCTGGCGGGAAATTAAGCGCCCCTGACTGAGAACGGAGAACTCAAGACTGGAAACTGGTCCTTAAATTAGCGGCAGAACGAAAATCGGGAAGCTCCGGGGTGCTTTGACTCCGCGCTCAGGCAGACAGGGGCTCACGCTTGTGCCAGGCGGTTGCTTGTTCATAGGCGTGGGCGACCCGCAGAACCAGGGTCTCTCCCCAGCACGGCCCAATGATCTGCAGGCCGATGGGAAGCCCGGCTTCGGTGAATCCGCAGGGAACGGAAATCGCCGGCAGTCCCCATACGTTGACCGGGCGGGTGTTGCGCAGCAGCAGCAGTTCCCGCGGCCGCAGAAGATCGGGGTCTTGTTTGAGTTCCGCAATGGCAGGCGCCGCAATTGGTGTGGCCGGGGTCACCAGGACATCTACATCCGCAAAGATAGATGCGATACCGCGCCGCGCCCGTTCCAGTTCGCGGCGGGATTCGAGCTCGGCCTCGGGGCTGACGTTCTGGCCGGTACGAATCCGGCGCAACGTTTCCGGCTGGTAAAGTTCAGGACTGCGCGCCACGAATTCCGCGTGAAAAGCATAAGCCTCGGCGCTTTGCAGGGTCCGGTCAGTCGGAACCGGCAATTCAATTTCGCGGATTTCAGCGCCCATGGCCGCTAGCCCGGCAACCGCATGATGGATCGCGGAAGCGACTTCCGGATCCAGATCTTCAAAGAAGAATTTCTTCGGAAGGCCGACCCGCAAGGGCCAAGGACTGTTTTTCAGGGCCGCCACGTAATCCTCGACCGGGGCGTCGACGCTCGCTTTGTCGGCGGGATCGTGGCCGGCGATGGCCGCAAAAATTGCCGCGACGTCCTCCACCGTACGTCCGATGGGCCCGACATGATCGAGAGAAATTGAAAGCGGAATCACGCCCCGGGCGCTGACCCGTCCATAGGTCGGTTTGAGGCCGACGACGCCGCATAGCGCACTCGGCTCCCGGACCGACCCGGCCGTGTCGGTTCCAATCGCTCCGTAGCCCAATCCCGCGGCGACTGCGGTGGCCGAGCCTCCCGAAGAGCCGCCGGCGATGTGTTCCGGATTCCAGGCGTTCCGCACTTCGCCGTAGGCGCTGATCATCGAACTGCCGCCGTAAGCGAACTCGTGCAGGTTCTGTTTTCCCAGCAGGACGGCGCCGGCAGCTTTCAGGCGGCGCACGACTTCAGCGTCTTCCGCTGGGACCCGATCTTTGAACAATAAGCTGGCAGCGGTGGTCGGAACCCCGGCGTTGTCGATCAGGTCCTTGAGGCCGAGTGGAATGCCATGCAGAGGCCCGCGCCAGTCACCGCGCCGAATCTCGGCTTCGGCCTGGCGGGCCGCCGCCAGCGCGGATTCTGCCGTCACCGTAATAAACGCATTCAGCTTCGGATTGAGCTTTTCAATGCGGGCCAGGCAATCGGCAGTCAATTCGACCGGCGAGATCGAGCCTTGACGCAGCAATTCACCGATCTGTGGAATAGATGGCCGCAGCTTCGTCTCCTCGCCCGGAAATTCTAGTCCAATGCGGCATCACGAACCACGTGGGGACAGCCGCCCCCGGCTGTCCGGTCGAGCGCCGCTCGACTTCAAGTGCGAGCTATCAGCCTCGGTTCGCGAAATGTCGTGACGGCGATCGCGGTGCTTCGACTCCTTGAGGTCGGTGGCGAGCGACCGGCCAAACTCCGCTCAGCATGACAGCCGACGTTTTGCGGAAGGCCTATAATGACCTTTCCACTTCCCGAGGAGGTCAAAGAAACGCCATGGCACAGATGACGGCGACTCCGGTGGGCACGCAAGGCTTTTTTGTCGATGGCAAGTGGATTGAGGAAGGCGACCCGGTCGAGATACGGGCCCCGTTCGACGGAGCCGTGATCGCTACGGTCTTCCAGGGACGGCGGGAACACGCCGAAGCCGCCATCGCAGCCGCCGTAAAAGCTTTCGGCACCACCCGCCGGCTGCCGGCTTTTGAACGCCAGCGCGTGCTGCGGAGGGTGTCGGAGAACATCTCCGAGCGCAAGCAGGAATTTGCCCGCACCATGGCGCAGGAAGCGGGCAAGCCCATCAAGGCCGCGCGCACCGAGGTGGAACGTGCCATCTTCACCTTCAACGTCGCCGCCGAGGAGAGCACGCGGATTTACGGCGAATACCTGCCGCTCGACTGGCAGGAGTTCACCGCCGGGCGCTGGGGCATTGTGCGCCGCTTCCCGCTGGGGCCGATTGCCGGAATCACTCCCTTCAATTTCCCCCTGAACCTGGTGGCCCACAAGGTTGCGCCCGCCATTGCCGCCGGTTGTCCCCTGGTGTTGAAGCCCGCTCCTCAGACTCCCCTGACCGCGCTGCTGCTGGCGGAGGCCGTGCAGCAGGCGGGCTGGCCGGACGGCGGCCTGAACGTGCTTCCGCTCTCGAACGAAGACGCCGGCCTGCTGGTGACGGACGAGCGTATCAAGCTGATCAGCTTTACCGGCAGCGCGGCCGTGGGTTGGCAGATCAAGAAAAATTGCGGGAAGAAGAAAGTTGTCCTGGAGCTGGGCGGCAATGCCGGCGTCATCGTGCACAGCGATGCCGATCTGGCTTACGCCGCCGACCGTTGCGTGGTCGGAGGCTTCTCCTACGCCGGACAGACTTGCATCTCGGTGCAGCGCATCCTGGTGGAGCGCACTGCTTTCCCCAAGTTCACCGACTTGTTGCTTGAAGGGGTAAAGAAGCTAAAGACCGGAGACCCGCTCGACGATTCCACCGACCTGGGACCACTGATCCGCGAAAGCGACGCCATCCGCGCCAGCGACTGGATCCAGGAAGCGGTGCGCACCGGGGCCCGGCTGCTGTGCGGCGGACAACGCCGCGGGCCGGTGCTCGAGCCCACCGTCCTTACCGGCACGCGCCCCGAGATGAAAGTAAACTGCCAGGAAATATTCGCTCCGGTGGTGACCGTCGAACCCTACGACGATTTCAACCAGGCCCTGAAACAGATCAACAACTCTCCCTACGGATTGCAGGCGGGACTTTTCACACGAGACGCCAAACTGATCTTCAATGCCTATGAAGAACTGGAGGTAGGCGGGCTGATTGCGGGCGACGTGCCGGCCTTCCGCATCGACCACATGCCTTATGGCGGGGTCAAGGATTCCGGATTGGGCCGCGAAGGTTTGCGCTACGCCATCGAAGAAATGACCGAACCCAAGCTGCTGGTGATGAACCTGAAGTAGGGCCCCCAAGCGCTGTACGGTGGCGCACTAAATCAGTCGTTTTTTAACCGGGCTGTAACACTTGTTTATTCCCTGGGCAGCCGTGGTGTTTCAACAATCTCTTGCTGCTATAATTTCCAGTTTTATTGCTCCCTAGGTTTGCGGCCCGTGGCCGCATAGCGCAACGCTGCACGAACCGACGGCCTGTCATAAGGCTGTCGTGGTACGTAACGTTCCCATTCGATGCAGATCTTTCATCGCAGCACGAACACACTTTCGCGAGCGACGATCTATGGCGCCATATTCGTCGTAGCGGCGTTGTTCTGGGCGGCGGCGGAGATTCAACGCTCCCCCTACGTGACCTACGCGGGCGTGCGCCGCCCGCAGCCTGTCCCCTTCAGTCATCAGCACCACGTCGCCGGATTGGGCATCGATTGCCGCTACTGTCACACCTCGGTCGAGACTTCGAGCTTCGCCGGCATTCCTCCGACCAAGACCTGCATGAACTGCCATGCCCAGATCTGGACCAACGCGGCCCTGCTGGAGCCGGTGCGCGAGAGCTACAAGAGCGGGAAGTCGCTGGTCTGGACCCGGGTGAATGATCTGCCCGATTTCGTCTATTTCAATCACAGCATTCATATCAATAAAGGTGTAGGCTGCAACACTTGCCACGGTCCGGTGGACCGCATGCCGCTGATGTACAACGAGGCGTCGTTGCAGATGGAGTGGTGCCTGGAATGTCATCGGGCGCCGGAGAAAAATCTCCGGCCGCGCGATCAGGTTTTCAACATGCGTTACGAGCAGCCCACCAGCAGCAAGCCGGTGGAGTTCGAGGGCAAAGAGTACACCGATCAGATTTCGCTCGGCACAGACCTGGTAAAGCAGTACAAGCTGCGCACGGTAACCGGCATCACCAGCTGTTCAACGTGCCATCGGTAAAGTTTTGATGGAGGCCGGGCGTCTCGCCCGGCTGGACGGGCGGGACGCCCGTCCTCCATTCAGAGAAGCAGTGTATGAAGATGGACGAACAATCCGCCAAGCCGAACCGCGAGGACGTCTGCCCCAGCAAGAAGGGCACACTCGATCTGGACGCGGCCCGCGACAAGTTAGCCGAGACCAAGGGGCCGGAATACTGGCGCAGCCTCGAGGAACTGGCGGGCAGCCCCGACTTCCAGGAGATGCTGCACCGGGAATTTCCTAAGGGCGCATCGGAGTGGCTGGATGCGGTTTCCCGTCGCGGCTTCCTCAAGCTGATGGGCGCATCCCTGGCCATGGCGGGCATGAGCGCCTGCACCAAGCAGCCGCTCGAACCGATTGTCCCGTATGTGAAGCAGCCGGAGGAACTGGTCCCCGGACGGCCGCTGTTCTTCGCGACCGCGTTCACTCTGGGCGGATACGCCAGCCCCGTCCTGGTGGAGAGCCAGATGTTTCGTCCCACCAAGATTGAGGGCAACGACCAGCATCCGGCGAGTCTCGGCGGCACCGACATTTTCTCCCAGGCCTCGATCCTGGGGATGTACGACCCTGACCGCTCCCAGACCGTGACCTACCTGGGCGACATTCGCTCCTGGGGATCGCTGGTCGAGGCCATGCGCGCCCCGCTGAGTATCCAGAAAAGTCTGCAGGGCGGGGGCATCCGCATCCTGACGCCGACCATCTCCTCGCCCACCCTCGCCGACCAGTTGCAGTCGTTTCTCAAGGCCTATCCGCAGGCCAAATGGCACGTTTATGAGCCAGCCAACCGCGACAACGTGCTCGAAGGCGCGAAGCTGGCCTTCGGCCAGCCGGTGGAGACGCAATACAAGCTGGAAAATGCGGATGTAGTTCTCTCGCTCGACGCCGACTTCCTCTACGCGGGATTCCCCGGCTTCACCCGCTACGCCCGCGAATTCGCCAGACGCCGCAATCCCGATGCGGGCGAGATGAGCCGGCTCTACGTCGTGGAGAGCACGCCGACTTCGACGGGCGCCAGGGCGGACCATCGGCTGCCGGCGCGGGCGGTCGAGATCGAAGCGTTCGTGCGGGCGCTGGATATGATGCTCGGCGACGACACCGACAAGAGCATGGTGCGCGCGGAACAGCAGAAATTCCTGGATGCGGTGCTGGCCGACCTCAAGAGTCATCGCGGATCCAGCGTGGTGATTGCCGGGGACCATCAACCCGCGGTCGTCCACGCCTTTGTCCACCGCATCAATCAGACCCTGGGCAACGTCGGCAAGACTGTCCTCTACACCGATCCGGTTAATGCCAATCCGGTGAACCAGACCGAGTCGCTCAAAGACCTGGTCGCGGACATGCGGGGCGGCAAGGTGGACATGCTCGTGATCATGGGCGGCAATCCCGCTTACGATGCTCCCGCCGACGTGGGATTTGCTGACGCTCTCAAGAATTCGAGTATTCCGCAGCGGGTCCATCTCGGCCTCTATCAGAACGAAACCGCGGAGCTCTGCCATTGGCATGTGAACGAGACCCACTACCTCGAAGCCTGGGGCGACGCTCGCGCCTATGACGGGACAGCCAGCATCGTGCAACCGTTGATCGGGCCACTCTACGACGGCAGGAGCGCGTATGAACTGGTGGCGATGATGTCCGGACAGGCCAACACCGGCGGCCATGAAATCGTGCAGGCCTATTGGAAGAAGCAGCACTCCGGAGTGGATTTCGACGAATTCTGGAGAAAATCGCTGCACGATGGCTGGGTTGAAGGCACAGCATTCACGCCGAAACAGGTTGGAAGCAAGGCTGCGGGCTTCCCGTCGACCCCGGCTGTTGACCCCAAGGCCATCGAAATCAATTTCCGGCGCGATCCTTCCATCTACGACGGACAATTCTCCAACAATGGCTGGCTGCAGGAACTGCCCAAGCCGATGAACAAACTCACCTGGGACAATCCCGTGCTGATGGGCCCGGCCATGGCGGAGCGCATGGGGATCAAGACCGAAGACCTGGTCGAACTGGAACTCAACGGCAAGAAGGTGACCGCCCCGGTCTGGATTCAGGTTGGCCATCCCGACAATTCCATCACCGTGTTTTTGGGCTACGGGCGCCGCCGCGCCGGGCGGGTCGGCACAGGCGCCGGCTTCGATATGTACCCTCTTCGCACCAGCGCCACGCCCTGGTTCACCGGCGGAGTTGCGATTCGCAAGGCGGGAGGCACGTACAAGCTGGCCTCTACCCAGGGCTACCAGACCATGGAGACGCCCACCGGCTCGCGGCCCCTGGTGCGCACCGCGAGTATCGAGGAGTACCGCAAGGAACCAGACTTCGCGCGGGAAGAAGAACCGCCGAAAGACCTGACTTTGTATAAGCCCTATCCCTACGCGGCCGAGCCTTACGCCTGGGGCATGACGGTCGACATGAACGCCTGCGTGGGCTGCAACAACTGCATCGTGGCCTGCCAGTCGGAGAACAATATTGCCGTGGTGGGCAAGGAGCAGACGGTGCTGGGACGGCACATGCACTGGCTGCGCGTGGATGCCTACTACCAGGGCGACCGCGACAATCCCAAGGCTTATTTCCAGCCCGTGCCCTGCCAGCAGTGCGAGAACGCTCCCTGCGAAGTGGTCTGCCCGGTGGGCGCGACCGTGCACTCAAGCGAAGGCCTGAATGACATGGTCTACAACCGCTGCGTGGGCACGCGCTACTGTTCCGACAACTGCCCCTACAAGGTGCGGCGGTTTAATTTCCTGCTGTTTCAGGACTGGGAAACTTCGCAGTACAAGATGATGCGCAATCCGGACGTGACCGTGCGCAGCCGCGGCGTCATGGAAAAGTGCACCTACTGCGTGCAGCGCATCAATGAACACCGGATCGATTCCGAGCGCGAAGACCGCAAGATTCAGGATGGCGAACTGCAGACGGCGTGCCAGCAGTCGTGCCCGGCGGACGCCATTGTTTTCGGCAACATCAACGATCCCAACAGCCGGGTTTCAAAATTGAAGGCGCAGCCGAGGAATTACAGTCTGCTGGGCGACCTGAACACGCGTCCCCGGACGACCTACCTGGCCGACATTCGCAACCCGAATCCGGCATTGGAATCGGAACACGGTTAAACACATGGCGGATCCCATCCAAGACGAACGCGCACCCGTAATTGAACCGGGCTACACCCTGGGTTCGGTCACGGACAAGATCAGCTCGATCGTGCTGACTCGTCCCACTTCGAACTCGTGGTTCGTCGGGTTTGGCGTCATGTTCCTGCTGACCATGATGCTGCTGTTCGCCATCTCCTACCTGTTCGTTAAAGGAGTAGGCATCTGGGGCGTGACCATTCCCATCGGTTGGGGATTCGCCATCGTCAACTTCGTGTGGTGGATCGGAATCGGCCACGCCGGCACGCTGATTTCCGCCATCCTGCTGCTGTTGCGCCAGTCGTGGCGCAACTCCATCAACCGTTTTGCCGAGGCCATGACCTTGTTTGCCGTGGCCAGCGCCGGTATTTTCCCTCTGATCCACGTCGGACGCCCCTGGCTCGCCTACTGGCTGTTTCCCTATCCCAACACCATGCGGGTGTGGCCGCAATTCCGCAGCCCTCTGGTGTGGGACGTATTCGCGGTCTCAACCTACGCCACCATCTCGGCCCTGTTCTGGTTCATCGGGCTGATTCCTGATCTCGCCACTTTGCGCGACCGCTCCGAAGAACGCTGGAAGAAAATTATCTACGGCATGCTGGCCATGGGCTGGCGCGGCTCGGCTCGCCACTGGCACCGTTACGAAACGGCTTATTTACTACTCGCGGGATTGGCGACTCCGCTGGTGCTTTCCGTCCACACCGTGGTCAGTTTTGATTTTGCCGTGGGCATCGTGCCCGGCTGGCATACCACCATCTTTCCGCCTTACTTCGTCGCGGGAGCAATTTATTCCGGCTTTGCCATGGTGCTGATGCTGGCCATCCCCATTCGCAAGGTCTACAACCTGGAAGACTTCATCACCGAACTCCACCTGCAGAATGCCGCGAAGGTGATGCTGGCCACGGGATTGATCGTGGCCTATGGCTACGTGGTGGAAGCTTTCATGGGATGGTATGGCGGCAACCGTTATGACGCCTTCCTGCTGTGGAACCGTCTGCACGGACCGTACTCGTTCTTCTATTACATGCTGCTGACCTGCAACATCGTGATTCCCCAGGTGCTCTGGATCCCCAAACTTCGCAGCAGCCCGGTTTGGCTGTTCCTGATTTCGTTCGTTGTTCTGGTGGGCATGTGGCTGGAGAGATTCATCATCGTGGTGGTCAGCCTGCATCGCGATTTCCTGACCTCGTCGTGGGGCATGTACTATCCCACGCGCTGGGACTGGATGACCTACATCGGGACCATCGGCCTGTTCCTTTCCGCCATGTTCCTGTTCGTTCGCCTGCTGCCCATGATTTCGATCTTTGAAATGCGCACTCTGCTGCCCGAGGCGGAGGTCAAGGAATGAAGCGCGCAAAAGTTTACGGCATCATGGCCGAATTTGATTCGGTTCACACCTTGCTGCATGCCGCCAACCTCACCCGGGAAGCAGGCTACAAGAAGATCGACGCTTACAGCCCGTTTCCCATCGAAGGACTGGCCGAGGCGATCGGGTTCCATCACGACGAAGTTCCCCTGGTGGTGCTGATCGGCGGGATCATCGGCGGCCTGACCGGCTACCTGATGCAGTACTGGATTTCCGTGGTCAGTTACCCGGTGAACGTGGGCGGCAAACCGTATCACTCCTGGCCCGCGTTCATCGTCGTGACTTTTGAGATGACGATCCTGTTCGCGGGAATCGCGGCCGTGTTCGGCATGCTGGCGCTCAACGGCCTGCCCATGCCCTACCATCCGGTATTCAATTCGCCCCGTTTCGCGTTCGCCAGCAAAGACAGATTCTTCCTGATGGTGTTCTCCTCGGACCCGAAATACCAGCCGGCCGAAGTCCGCAGGTTTCTGGAGAGCCTGAATCCGCGCTCCATCTCGGAGGTGCCCGATTAAGGCGCATCCCAAGATCGATGTGGGCGCGAGCGCTGGTGCGCGGACGCTCGCGCCTACATCGAAGCTGGCGCTGTTCGTCGCCCTGCTGGCCCTCGCCGGGTGCCGCCAGGATATGCACGACCAGCCTCGCTTCAAGCCCCTGGCCGAGAGCGATTTCTACACCGATCTGCGCTCGGCCCGCCCGCCGGTCGAAGGCACCGTGGCCCGCGGACAGTTGCATGAAGACAGCTATCTCTACACCGGAAAGGTGGGCAACGATCCCGGAGATTACATGCCCTTCCCGGTCACGACGGAGCTTCTGGCCCGGGGACAGCAACGCTACGATATTTTTTGCGCTCCCTGCCATTCCCGCATGGGCGATGGCAACGGGGTGATTCCGGCGCGTGGGTTCCCGCGCAAGCCGCCGTCTTATCACATCGAGCGCCTGCGCAAAGCGCCGCTGGGGTATTTCTTCGACGTAATCAGCAACGGCTTCGGTTCGATGCCCGATTACTCGTCGCAGATCGCGCCCCGGGACCGCTGGGCCATCGTGGCCTACATCCGCGCTCTGCAACTGAGCCAGTCGGCCACCAGCGCGGACCTTCCCGCGGGCCAGAAAGTCCCCTCCGAGCCGCCGCAGTTCGAAGAACTGGGTTCGGGCGCAACCCTGCCCGTGATCGAGACCAAACCCGCGCACCGTTCTCCGGAAGAGGGGCCGAAATGACCACGGTTCCCATGCGCAACCTCGACTTGATGACCCCGCCGGTGGTGAAAGCCATTCAGCAGCGCTCGTTGATCGTCGGTGTGGGGTTCAGTGTCATCGCCGCCCTGGGCGCATGGCTTCGCCCCGACGAATTCTTCCGCGCCTATCTGCTGGCCTTCATGGCGTGGCTGGGCGTGACCCTGGGATCGATGGCGATTCTCATGCTCCGGCATTTGACCAAGGGCGCATGGGGAATGGTCATCCGCAGAATCCTGGGCGCGGCCATGCGTTGCGTGCCCTTGATGGTGGCGCTGTTCATCCCGCTGCTGTTTGGCATTCGCCGGCTGTACATCTGGGCCCGGCCGCTCGATGCTATCGCCGACAAACACCTGCGCGAGCACTTGCAGGAAATCACCAGGACTTACCTTACCGTCAACGGATTCATCGTTCGTGCCGCCATCTATTTCGCCATCTGGTGGGCGCTGTCTTTCTTCCTCACCAAATGGTCGGCGGAGCAGGATCATCCCCCGATGCGCGACCACAGCGCGCGCTTCAAGGCGCTAAGCGGGCCGGGACTGATCCTCTACGGTTTCACCATTACGTTCGCCGCCATCGATTGGATCATGTCCATCGACCCCAGCTGGATTTCGACCATATTTGGCCTGTCATTCCTGATCGGACAAGTGCTCTCGGCGCTGTGCTTCGCCGTGGTGGTGGAGCGAATCCTGTTCCGCTACAAACCCATGTCGGAGCTGTTGAAGCCCGACCAGGTGCACGATCACGGAAACTTCATGCTGGCTTTCATCATGGTATGGGCCTACTTCGCGTTTTCGCAGTGGCTCATCATCTGGGCGGGAAACCTGCCGGAAGAAATTACCTGGTACATGCGGCGCCTGCATGGCGGCTGGGGATACGTGGGCCTCTTCCTGGTCGTGTTCCATTTCGCGGCGCCCTTCGTGATTTTGATCTCGCGTCCCTTCAAGCGCAATATCA
Organism: Terriglobia bacterium; assembly: GCA_963734455.1. GTDB lineage: Bacteria > Acidobacteriota > Terriglobia > Terriglobales > Acidobacteriaceae > JAIQFF01. The sequence continues at coordinate 69,342 of CAVTHC010000010.1, read as the reverse complement.
CGCGCCTGGTCTGGCTGGCAGTCTGGCTTCTGCTGATGCGCTACGTCGACCTGTTCTGGATCATCGAGCCTAATTTTTCCACCACTTTCAACCTTACCTGGCTGGACGTGGTGGTCCCGATTGCGATGGGCGGCCTGTGGCTGGCGTACTTCTTCCGCAATCTGAGCACGATGCCGCTGGTTCCGGCGTATGACGTTTACGCGGTGGAGGTCCTCGAAGGGGCGCACGAATAACCAGCTGGAAATTTTTTTATGAGTGAACACATCCACATCGACGGGCAAAACGAGGAAGTCGAGTTCGAGCAGGAGGACCTTGGCGCCAGGCCGATCCTCATCTTCCTGGCCGCGCTGGTCGTCGGCTGCCTGCTGGTGGCGCTCGTCCTGAAAGGGATGTACCGATACCTGGACGCGTACGAGAACCGCCACGAGCCGGTACAGAATCCGCTGGCGCAGCAGAGCCGGACCGACCCCAGGCTGGTTGCGCCCGGCGACATTGCGAAATTTCCCCAGCCCCGGCTGGAGACCAACGAGACCAACGAGATTAACCAGTTCCGCCTGCAGGAAGAACAGGCTTTGAACAGTTACGGCTGGGTCGACCAGGAGGCCGGCGTGGTGCGAATTCCCATCGACCGCGCCATGGAACTGATCGCCCAGCGCGGACTTCCCACCCGGCCGCAGGCTGGCGTGGCTCCGCCATCGGCTGTGAACACGGCGAGGCAAGCGGCGCACAAATCAGATACCAGCGGCCAGCCGGCGAAGAAGAAGTAGCCGGCTCCACCCGGGATTTCGGAGTCGGGTCTTTGAGGATTGAGGATTAGAAGTGTCAGAGCAAACTAACAACTCGAGGCGAATTCTGGCGATCGCATTCGCCGCCCTGTTAATGTCCGCGGCTGCCTTCGGCCAGGGCATGACCAAGGGCATCATGTCGCCGCCGGCGAATATGCGTCCGCCGGGATTGCAGAATGTTGGCATCGAGCAGCACCTCGACCAACAGATTCCTCCCGACCTCAGCTTCCGCGATGAAACCGGCAAGCCGGTCCGCCTGGGAGATTACTTCGGCAAGAAGCCGATGATCCTGAACCTGGTCTACTACAACTGCCCCATGCTGTGCGGCGAAGTCCTCAGCGGCCTCGAAAGCGCATTGCGCGTGCTGAAATTCGACGTAGGGAAAGAATTTGACGTCCTGACCGTAAGTTTCGATCCGCGTGAAACACCGGACATGGCCACGAAAAAGAAGGCCGAATTCCTGAAGCGTTATGGCCGCGCCGGGGCGGCCGAGGGCTGGCACTTTCTGACCGGCCCGCAGGAGTCGATTGATGCGCTGACCAAGGCTGCCGGCTTCCAGTACCAGTACGACCCCAAGACCGGCCAGTTCGCCCATGCCACCGCCATCATGGTGCTGACCCCGGACGGCAAGATCGCGCAGTACTACTACGGCGTCGAGTACGCGCCCAAGGATTTGCGCCTGGGCCTGATTCAGGCGTCGGAGAACAAGATCGGAACGCTGGCCGACCAGGTGCTCCTGTACTGCTATCACTACGATCCGACGACCGGCAAGTACGGAGCCATTATTTCGCGGGTGCTGCAGCTTTCAGGACTCGCGACCATCCTGGCGCTGGGGATTCTGATGACCGTGCTGATCCGTTTTGGATCGGGACGCGGTGAGCACGCGGCACGATAAGCTGTTGGGATGCTAAAAGAGCAAAGTCAAAAGCGTCGGACAAGAGTGTCCGACCCACAGGCAGGGGAAGGGCTGACGACCGAAGACTGAAGACTGACGACTGACCATGTTCGATACTTTTCCACTTTGGCCCGCGCGGGCCTCGACGACAGCCGGGAGCGTAGACGCGCTCTTTATCTTCCTGGTGGCTCTGTCCACGATCATGAGCGTGGCGATTTTCACCATGATTGTGGTGTTCGCGGTGCGCTATCGCCGCCGCAAAGGCGTCGTCGCCGAGCAGATTGAAGGCTCGACCGCGCTCGAAGTCACCTGGTCGGTGATTCCTCTATTTATTTTTGTCGTCATCTTCGTGTGGGGCGCAGTCATTTACTTTAGGGAGCGGACCCCGCCGCGCGGCGCCACCGAAGTCTATGTCGTGGCCAAGCAGTGGATGTGGAAGCTGCAGCACGAAGAAGGCCAGCGCGAGATCAACGAACTGCATGTTCCCGTGGGCCGCGACGTGAAGGTGATCCTGACCTCACAGGATGTGATCCACAGCTTCTATGTTCCGGCCTTCCGCATCAAGCAGGATGTGCTGCCCGGGCGCTACACCACGGCCTGGTTTCATCCCACCAAGGCGGGGACCTATCATCTGTTCTGCGCCGAGTATTGCGGTTCGCAGCACTCCGGCATGATCGGGCAAGTTGTGGTTCTCGAACCGGCGCAATACCAGGCCTGGCTCAGCGGCGGCGCCGCCTCCGGATCCATGGCGTCGAATGGCCAGAATATTTTCCAGCAGTTGGGCTGCTCCACCTGTCACCGCTCCGATACCCAGGGCCGCGGGCCCAATCTGGTCGGCCTCTTCGGCAAGCCGGTGCAGCTGGAAGACGGGCGCGTGGTCACGGCCGATGAAAACTACATTCGGGAATCCATTTTGACTCCGGCCGCGAAAATCGTCAGCGGATTCAAACCCATCATGCCGGTCTTTCAGGGGCTGGTCAGTGAAGAGCAGCTCAACGCGCTGGTGGCATACGTAAAATCATTGAACCCGAGTCCCTCGGGAGCGGCGAGCGGTCCGGCGGTGGTTCCGCCGGGCGCGAAGCCGCAGGAAACCAAGGTGCAATAGCAATGGCTACCGCAGCGATCACCGCGGAACGCGAGAATTATCTCAACCAGGAATACGGTATCAAGTCCTGGCTGCTTACCGTTGACCACAAGCGCATTGCCCTGCTCTATCTGCTTTCGATTACTTTCTTCTTCTTTATTGGAGGATTTTTCGCGCTGCTGATCCGGCTGGAGCTGCTGACTCCGGTGGGCGACCTGGTGCAGGCCGACACCTACAACAAGCTGTTCACCATGCACGGCCAGATCATGGTCTTTTTCTTCCTGATTCCTTCCATTCCGGCGGTGCTGGGCAATTTCCTGATCCCGCTGATGATCGGCGCCAAGGACCTGGCCTTCCCGCGCATTAATCTTCTGAGCTGGTATCTCTACATCATCGCCGGCGCGCTCATGCTGCATTGCATGCTCACCGGCGGCGTGGACACAGGCTGGACGTTCTACACGCCCTTCAGCACCGCCTTCAGCAATACCAAGGTGATTGAGGCCGGCCTGGCGATTTTCATTTCGGGGTTCTCGTCGATCTTGACCGGGCTGAATTTTGTGGTCACCATCCACCGCATGCGCGCCCCGGGCATGACCTGGGATCGTTTGCCTCTGTTCGTCTGGGCGCACTACGCCACCAGCATCATTCAGTTGCTGGGGACGCCGGTGATCGCGGTGACCCTGGTGCTGGTGGTGCTCGAACGCGCGCTCCACCTCGGCATCTTCGACCCCACGCGAGGCGGCGATCCGCTGCTGTTTCAGCATTTGTTCTGGTTCTATTCCCATCCCGCGGTTTACATCATGATTCTGCCCTCGATGGGAGTGGTGACCGAAATTATTCCGTGCTTCTCGCGCAAACGCATTTTTGGCTACAAGTTTGTCGCTCTGTCGAGCATCAGCATCGCCGTTTTCGGCTTCCTGGTGTGGGCGCACCACATGTTCGTGGCCGGGATTTCGCTTTACGCGGCGCTGATTTTCTCTGCCCTCAGCTACCTGGTGGCCGTCCCTTCCGCCGTCAAGGTCTTCAACTGGACCGCCACCATGTACAAAGGCTCGATTACGTTTTCGACGCCCATGCTGTACGCCTTCGGCTTCATTGGACTGTTCCTGATGGGCGGCCTTACCGGTTTGTTCCTGGCAGCGCTGGGGATTGACGTTCACGTCACCGACACCTACTTCGTCGTGGCCCACTTCCACTACATCATGGTGGGGGGAGCGGTGATGGGCTATCTGGGCGGCATGCATTTCTGGTGGCCGAAAATTTCCGGACGTATGTATCCCGAATCGCTCGGCCGGTTGGCGGCGGTCATCGTGTTCCTGGGTTTCAACCTGACCTTCTTCCCCCAGTTCATCCTGGGCTACCTGGGGATGCCGCGGCGCTACTGGCAGTATCCGCCGGAATTCCAGGTGCTGAACGTGCTTTCGACCGCCGGGTCAACCATTCTCGCGGTCGGGTATCTTCTGCCCATGGTGTATTTCCTGTGGTCGATGCGCTACGGCAAAGTCGCTCCCGACAATCCCTGGAACGCTTCCGGCCTGGAGTGGATGACGACTTCGCCGCCGCCCACCTACAATTTTGATACGCCCCCGGTGGTCACCTGGGAAGCTTACGACTACGAGCACATTCCCGCTCCGCAGGAGGCCCGCAGTGGCGGATAGCCCGATCGCGGTCGAACCTCACAACCCGGCGCTCAAGCATCACTTCGCCACCATGGAGCAGCAACGCGAGGCTTCCTCCCTGGGGATGTGGCTCTTTCTCGCGACCGAGATCATGTTTTTCGGCGGCATGTTCTGCGCCTATCTCATCTATCGCTACTGGTATTTCCCCGACTTCGCCGCCGCCAGCAGTTCGCTCGACATCACCCTGGGCACGGTCAACACCGCCGTCCTGATCTGCAGCAGCTTGACGGTGGTGATGGCGGTGCGCGCCGCCCAACTGGACAAGCGCAAGCAGCAAGTGATTTACCTGGCGCTTACTCTTGTCCTCGGCCTGGCCTTCCTGGGAATCAAAGGCGTCGAGTGGACCAGCAAGTTCAAGGAGCACCACATCCCCGGCCCCACCTTCAACTTCGAGGCCAGACTTCCCGGCCATCCCGATCAGCCGGTCGACCAGCATCACGCGCAGCTTTTCTTCTCGCTGTACTTTGCCATGACCGGCATGCACGCCCTGCACATGATCATCGGGGTGGGGATCTTCAGCTATCTGCTCTACCATGCGTGGAAGGGTGCTTACACGCCGGAATATCACACGCCGCTGGAAAACTCCGGCCTGTACTGGCATTTTGTCGACATTGTGTGGATCTACCTGTTTCCGTTGTTGTATCTGATCGATCGAAAGAAGTGAGCGGATCGGCAACTAGCAATTAGCAATTAGCTAATTCCCATGGATTTTGGCTAATTGCCAATTGCCAATTGCCAAGTGCTCCAAAGGATGCTTCCTATGTCCGAACACGTCGTTTCCGCGAAAACCAACATCGCCGTCTGGCTGACGCTATTGGTCCTGACCGGCGTGACCGCCGGCGTGGCCTTTATCGATCTCGGCCCGTTCAACACGGTTGTGGCCCTGGTCATCGCGACCGTCAAGGCGCTGCTGGTGGTCCTGATTTTCATGCACGTGAAATACACCAGCGATAAGCTGGTCAGGGTCGTGGTGGTTTCCGCCATCTTCTTTCTTGTTCTGCTGCTGGGGTTAAGCCTGGCGGACTACACCACCCGGCTGCTGATGTGAACTTGCGGGTTACTCCGCCGTCTGTGAACAAAAACTTGAGCGCGAGGTGATGCGATGGCGTTCTGCAATTCTTGTGGCGCAACCCTGGACAGCGGAGCAAAGTTCTGCAACAAATGCGGCACCACCCAGCCCGGCGCGGCCGCCGCCGCTCCCGTCTTTACTCCTGCCGGAGGCACGCCTGGCACGCCCCAGAAGAGCGGCGCCCTGAAGATCATCCTGATCGTCGTCGCCGTGATTGTGGTTCTCGGGATTCTCGCGGTCGGCACCGTCTCGTTCATCGGTTACCGCATCGCCCGGCGCAGCCGCATTCACAATGAGAACGGGAATGTGAGGGTCGAGACTCCTTTCGGGACCATGGATACCTCCACTGACCCCGACGATGCCGCGCGCAACCTGGGGGTCGATCTGTATCCTGGAGCGCAGGTCATCAAGGGCACCACGTCGAACATGACGATGGGCGCGATGCATACGGCGGCGGCGGATTTTGAGAGCGGTGATCCGGTCACTACGGTGGGTGAGTTTTATAAGTCGAGGCTGCCCAACGCCAGCGTGGTCTCCACCACCGGCGACCACTACGCCATCATTTCCACCGACAAGAAAAACATGATTACCATCAACATTGAAGCGAAGGACGGCAAGACCAGAATTCACATCGCCAGGGTCTCCGGCAAGATGATCGGCGGCGGTGACTCGGACAACTGAGCACCCCCCGTATGCAGAATCGTGTGGGGAGGGCGCCCTCGCCCGCCGCCTTTGAATTTGCTTTTTGAATTTGCTTTTAATGATAAGAATTTTGTAACGGCGTTGTCTTGATGAGTCTTGCAAAATCCAGGTCAAAGGCGGCGGGCGAGGGCGCCCGCCCCACACCAGCAAAAGCAAAAGAATGTCCGAAAATTACGTAGCCATCGCCGGCGCCGCCCGCACTTCTCTTGTCGATGCCGTTGCGCTGGAACAGGCCCTCTGCAAGAACCTCCGCGGCGACGTCCGTTTCGATTCCAGCAGCCGCGCTCTTTACGCCACCGACGGCTCCAACTATCGCCAGGTCCCGATCGGCGTCGTCCGTCCCCGCGACGCCGATGACGTTATCGCCGCCGTCTCGCTGGCGCGCGAGTATGGTGCGCCCCTGCTGTGCCGCGGCAGCGGAACTTCGCTGGCCGGACAGTGCTGCAACGTCGCCCTGGTGCTCGATTTCACCCGCTACATGGGCAACATCCTGGAGATCGATCCCGCGCGCCGCACCGCCCGGGTGCAGCCCGGCGTGGTTCTTGACCACCTGCGCAACGCCGCCGAGAAGCATCATCTGACTTTCGCCCCCGACCCGGCCAGCCACGACCGCTGCACCCTGGGCGGCATGATCGGCAACAATTCCTGCGGCGTGCATTCCGTTATGGCGGGCAAGACCGACGACAACATAGAAGCTCTCGATGTCCTCACCTATGACGGCCTTCGTCTGAAGGTCGCCAAGACCAGCGACGGAGAGTTGGAACAGATCATCCGCGACGGCGGACGCCGCGGAGAAATCTACGCTGGCCTGAAACAGCTCCGGGACCAGTACGCCGATCTGGTCCGTCAGCGGTTTCCCAACATTCCGCGGCGGGTTTCGGGATACAACCTCAATTACTTGCTGCCGGAAAATGGTTTCGATGTTGCGCGCGCCCTGGTCGGGTCCGAAGGCACCTGCGCCGCGGTCCTCGAGGCCACTTGCCGTCTGGTCGAAAGCCCTCCAGCCCGGGTCCTGCTGCTGATCGCTTATCCCGACATCTTTCAGTGCGCTGATCACGTTCCCGACGTCCTGGCCCACAAGCCTATCGGTCTCGAAGGCATCGACGACTTGCTGGTCGAATACACGCGGCGCCGCGGCATCAATTCGGCGGGGCTGGCGCTGTTGCCCGAGGGCGGCGGCTGGCTGCTGGCGGAGTTCGGCGCCGACACCGTTGCCGCAGCCGAAGCGCAGGCCTCTGGGCTGATGAAAGCCCTGAACCGCGGCCCCAATCCGCCCAACCTGCGCCTGTTCACAAATCGTGAGCAGGTCAAACGAGTGTGGGAAGTCCGCGAATCCAGCCTGGGGGTAATTTCCTACGTCCCGGGAGAAGACCTGACCTGGGAAGGCTGGGAAGACTCGGCCGTGGCCCCGGAAAAACTGGGCAGATATTTGCGCGACTTGCGCCAGCTGCTGAACAGTTTCAACTACCGCAGCACGTTGTATGGACACTTCGGCCACGGGTGCGTCCACAACCGCGTCAACTTCGATCTGCAATCGAAACCGGGCATCGCCAAATTCCGCCAGTTCATGGAAGCCGCCACCGACCTGGTGGTCAGCCATGGCGGATCCATTTCCGGCGAACACGGCGACGGCCAGGCCCGGGCAGAACTGCTGCCGCGAATGTTCGGCCAGGAGCTGATCACTGCCTTCCGTGAATTCAAGGCAATATGGGACCCTGCCTGGAAAATGAACCCGGGCAAACTGGTCGAGCCCTACCGCATGGACGAGAATCTGCGGTTGGGCGCGGACTACAAGCCCTGGGACCCGGAGACCCACTTCCAGTTTCCCCACGACCACGGCAGCATGACCCACGCCATGCTGCGTTGCGTCGGAGTAGGAAAATGCCGCCGCGAGGAAGGCGGTGTCATGTGTCCCAGCTGGCGCGTGACCCATGAGGAGGAGCACTCCACCCGCGGCCGCGCTCACCTGCTCTGGGAGATGGCCAAGGGCGACGTGATCCGTGACGGCTGGCGCGACGAAGATGTAAAGCAGTCTCTCGACCTCTGCCTCTCCTGCAAAGGCTGCAAGAGCGACTGCCCGGTGAGCGTTGACCTGGCCACCTACAAAGCCGAATTTCTCTCCCACTATCACGAGGGACGCCTGCGACCGCGCAGCCACTACGCCTTCGCCAACATCGATTTCTGGGCGCGCCTGGCTTCGAAGGCGCCGGGACTGGTGAACCTTGCCACCCAGCTGCCCTTCTTGCGAGATATCGCCAAGCTGGCGGCTGGAATGCCGCACCAGCGCAGTATTCCGGCATTCGCTCCCGAGACCTTTCGGGCCTGGTTTGAACACAGAACGGCCGGGCGCCGGCAGCCGGCAGATCCCCAAGGCCCTCCGGTGATGCTCTGGCCGGACACGTTCAACAATTACTTCTTGCCCGACACCGCCAAGGCAGCGGTCGAAGTTCTGGAAGCCGCCGGATTTCGTGTGTCCATACCCGATTCCATCCTTTGTTGCGGACGCCCGCTCTACGATTTCGGCATGCTGGAGCGCGCCCAGCGCCTGCTACTCAAGGTTCTGGACACCCTCGCCCCCGAAATCGAAACCGGCACTCCCATCGTCGTTCTGGAACCCAGCTGTGCCGCCGTCTTTCGTGACGAACTGATCAATCTGTTTCCCAACGACGCCCGGGCGCAAAAGCTGTCCCGGCAAACATTCCTGCTAAGTGAATTTCTGGAAAGGAAAGCCACCCACTTTCAGCTGCCCAACCTCCCGGTCAAGGCCCTCATCCACGGCCATTGCCATCACAAGTCGCTCATGAAAATGACCGATGAGGAGTCCGTTCTCGGCAAAATGGGCGTGGACTGGAGCGCCCCGGCGCCGGGTTGTTGCGGCATGGCCGGCTCGTTCGGATTCGACGAGGAGAAATACGACGTGTCGATGGCGATCGGCGAACTGGAACTCCTGCCGGCGGTCCGCCAGGCCCCAGCCGGCAGCCTCATCATCGCCGACGGCTTCAGTTGCCGCGAACAGATCGCCCAATCGACCGACCGCCATTCCCTGCACCTGGCGGAGGTGATCGCAGCGGCCCTTAAAGGGCCGCTCCCGGCGGAGGGCAACTATCCCGAGACGCCCCAGGTCGCCCGAAGGCAGGCTGAACTGGATGGTTCCATGAAGCGTTCCGGCCTGGCCCTTGCCGGAGCCGCAGCCGCCGCGGCCCTCCTCTGGTGGCTGAGATCCCGTCGCTAATGTGGGCGCGAGCGCCGTGTGGGGCGGGCGCCCTCGCCCGCCGCTTTTGAATTTGCTTTTGGATTTGAATTTGATCTTGATGGTAAGAATTTTGCTTTCTAGAGACGCAGTGCGATGAGTCTTGCAAAATCCAGTTCAAAGGCGGCGGGCGAGGGCGCCCGCCCCACACGGCGCTCGCGCCAACATTAAGCGTTTATATTCAATCACTTGACGGTTTTTACCCAGACCTCTCCCCAACTTGCCGTTATTCTGGGAGAATAGTAGCTACCAACCAGCTTTTTTCCCCAGCCGGCGAGTAGGCTTTTATGGCTCTAGATTCCGAAGTCCTTCTTAATCCCGTCGTGACCGATCGCCTGGCCGAAGTCCCGGTCGAGCCCGCCCTGCGCGGTTCCGTCCTCGTCCTTATTCAGTTCGATGTTTGCGAGGAAATCCGGCTGGACGAGCTGCGGCATATCTTTGGCGCGCGCACCCTGGAGCAGCCCAACTTCAAGCATCCCGCCCCAGGATACGTTCGCTACCAGCGCCCCCCGGTGGTCGAGCCTATTGGCCCCCTGGTCCTTGAAAGCGGCGAGCGGCTGGAAGGGCAGATCAAGTATTACGACTATGGCGTGCTCAGCGTGGTTTTCGAGCTGCCTTTTTCCGGCGACTGGGACACCCTGGTCCGCATGGGCAGCCGCTGGGTCTGGGACGTGGACTTTGAGAAGCACGCTTCCCGCATTGTGCGCCAGAAACTGGAGCGGGCGGCACCGGCGCTGGTCAAGCCCTATTCGGATTGGTTGAGTGAAGACTATTTTATTTTCCATGTCAGGGAGATTGCAGGTTCTCCTTCGGCCTCCGAATTGTGCGCCTCCCAGGGGGGACACATCGCACAGATCGTGCGCGGAGAAACGGCCCAGCTTTCGGATGGCGAGCGCAACGAGATTCTGCAATCCCGCATTTCGTACTACCCCAACGACCTGGCCGTGATCGGCTGGAACGCCGCTTTCCTCTATGACACTGAGGCCGGCGCCGAGACCGCCATCCAGCTTTTGGAGTACGCCAACTCGCAGCTGCTGGAATTCCGCCACTATGACGAATTCCTCACCCGCGAGCTGGGCGTGGTGTACGCCGCCCTCGACAAAGGCACCGGAATGCTGGCGCGCTGGCGCCTGGCCAGGGCCGCGACCAAGCTGCACACCGTTCTGCTCGACGTAAACGAGTTGACCGAGCGCGCCGACAATGCCATCAAGTTTCTCAGCGACATGTTTTCCGCCCGCCTCTACAAGCTGGCCGCCGCCAAGGTCGGCGTGCCCGACTACAAAGACCTGGTCAACCAGAAACTGCATACCGCCGAAGACCTCTACCGCTTCATGGTCGACCAGTTCAACCAGAGCCGCGCCTTCGTGCTGGAACTCTTGGTGGTGGTCATCCTGGTCATTGAACTGGTCTTCCTCTTCGGCGGCAAGTTGTAATGTAGGCGCGAGCGCCCCGCTCGTGCTGGGGCCATTCATCATTTAGCATCGTTGGGATCGGGGTGCACGGGCGAGGGCGCCCGCGCCCACATTGCAAGTTCAAGGGACACCCATGCGAGGACTCAAAGGCAAGCGCGTGCTCATCACCGGAGGCGCCAGCGGAATCGGGGCCGCAACCGCAGCCCGCTTTCTGGAGGAAGGTTCAACCGTCGTCGTGCTCGATCGCGATGCCAAAGGCCGCGCGCAAATTCAGGCGCAGCTGCCGAAATTGGCCGGCACGGTGGACGCCGACGTCTGCGACCTGAAACAGGTGGAATCCGCCTTTGCCGAGGCCGTCCGCCTGATGGGCGGCGTGGATGTGCTGATCAACAATGCCGGCATCAGCATCCGCCACAACTTTCTCGACATCACTCCCGACGAATGGGACAAGACCATCGCGGTCAACCTCACCGGCGTCTTTTACATGGCGCAGACCGCCGCCCGCCACATGTGGAAGCGCGGCAGCGGCGTCATTCTGCAGACCGCGTCCACCAACGGCCTAATGGGCTACCCTTTCTATGCCGACTACAATGCCACCAAAGCGGGAGTCATCGAGCTGACGAAATCCATGGCTCTTGAACTCGCGCCCAAAGTCCGGGTGTGCGCCGTCGCGCCGGGATACGTGCTCACGCCCATGCAGCGCGCCGAATACACCGACGAGATGCTGGACGCGGTCAATCGCAAGATTCCGCTGGGACGCCACGCTCAACCGGAAGAGATCGCAGCCCTGTTCGCCTTCCTCGCGTCCGACGACGCGGCCTTCATGACCGGCCAGGTGTACACCATTGACGGCGCCGAAACCGCCGGAGGCCTGGCCAGCCGCTGAGGTCGGTGGTAACGCGACTTGAGAGCGCGAGAATACGGCTTCATCCTGAGCGGAGCTCAGGATGACATAGAAATCAATGCTGACCAATCAGCTCATCGGAAAAACCGCGCTGGTCACTGGCGCCGCTTCCGGTATCGGGCGAACCACTGCGCTCCTGTTCGCCGGCGAAGGCGCCGCCGTGGTCCTCACGGATATCAATGAATCCGCCGGTCACGCCGTCGCCGCCGAAATCAAATCCCAAGGCGGCCGCGCCATCTTCGAACCCGGCGACGTTACCCGCGCCGCCGACTGCCAGCGTGTCGTCGAGCGCGCTGTCCGAGAATTTGGTGGCATTCACATCCTGTTCAACAACGCCGGAATCATCCGCCGCGCCTCGGTCGTCGAACTCAGCGAGACTGACTGGGACCGTGTAATGGCGGTTAACCTGAAATCCATCTTTCTGATGTCCCGCCAGGTCATCCCCATCATGGCGGCGGCCGGCGGCGGCTCGATTATCAACACTGCGTCCGGATGGGGTCTCGCCGGCGGGCCCAGGGCCGCAGTGTACTGCGCCTCCAAGGGCGCGGTGGTGCTGCTGACCAAGGCCATGGCCATCGATCACGGTCCGCAGAATATTCGGGTAAACTGCATCTGCCCCGGCGACACCGACACTGCCATGCTGCGCAACGAAGCCCAGCAGTTGGGCGAGTCCAACGACAGGTTCCTGGCGCAATCTGCGAAACGGCCGCTGGGCCGAGTGGGCAAGCCGGAAGAGATTGCCCAGGCCGCCCTCTACCTGGCCGGCGATGCGTCATCGTTCGTGACCGGAACGGCGTTGGTGGTGGACGGCGGCGGCCTGGCAGGATCCACGTAGGGGCGGACGCCCTCGTTCGCCCGGCGGAGCAGAGCTCCGCAGAGGTTTCGCATGCGTCTGCAAAACAAAGTCGCGCTCATCACCGGAGGCACCTCCGGCATCGGCGAGGCCACCGCCATTCGCTTCGCCAGGGAAGGCGCAAAAATCGCCATCACCGGCCGCAACGAGACGCGCGGCCACGCCGTGACCGCGCAGATCCTTGAAGCGGGCGGCCACGCCATCTTCCTGCGCACCGACGTTCGCAAAGCCGATGAATGCCGGCGCGCAGTGGATGAAACCGTAACCGCCTTTGGACGCCTCGACATTCTCTTCAACAACGCCGGCGTTTTCTATCCTCATACCACGCTCGATTGCAGCGAGGAGGAATGGGACCTGCAGATTGACATCAACCTGAAAGGCACTTTCCTGATGTCGAAATTCGCCCTGCCCGGCATGATCGCCCAACGGAGTGGCGTGATCATCAACAACAGTTCGGGATGGGGTATCGTGGGCGGCGATGCGGCCGTCGCCTACTGCGCCTCGAAAGGCGGCGTGGTGCTGCTCACCAAGGCCATGGCCATCGATCACGGTCGCCAGGGAATCCGCGTAAACTGCATCTGCCCCGGCGACGTGGATACGCCCATGCTGCCCGAAGACGCACGCATGCGCGGCCAGAAATGGGAAGATTACCTCGCGGGCTGCAGCAATCGTCCTTTGGGAAGAATCGGCACCTCGGAAGAGATCGCCCAAGCCGCGCTGTTCCTGGCCTCGGACGATTCGTCATTCATGACCGGAGCAACGCTGGTAGTAGACGGCGGCGGCACCGCAGACTAAAAGGAAAGCGGACCACGGATTTACACGGATTTACACGGATCTTCACGGATCAGGCAAGAACAAGAAAGATTTTTGATCCGTGAAGATCGGTGAAAATCCGTGGCCGCTCTTTAGATGCCTACAACTCGCAAAAACTCGCAGCAATGGTTCGAGCGCTCGCAGCAATCCCTGGTCGAAGGCGTCAACTCGCCTTCGCGGGGCGCTGCCGTCTTCTCGCCCGGCCCAATATTCCTCGAACGCGGCCAGGGCTCCCATGTGTGGGACGCCGACGGCAACGAATACGTCGACTTCCTGATGTCGTTCGGCGCCTTGATCCAGGGACATGCTCATCCCAGACTGGTCGAGGTGGTTTCGCAGACCATGGCGCAAGGCTCGCACTTCGCGGCAGCGACTTCCGCCGAGGTCGAAGCCGCAGAGCGGTTGCGCCGCATGGTTCCCTCCGCCGAGGTGGTGCGGTTCACCAACACCGGCAGCGAGGCCACCATGCTGGCCCTGCGCCTGGCCCGCGCCCACACCGGCCGGACCAAGTTCCTGAAATTCGAAGGTCACTACCACGGCTGGTACGATCCCTATCTTCTCAATGCGCACAGTCACGCGCCGGAGAAATTGGGACCGCCGGAGAATCCCGCCCGCATGCCCGACTCGGAAGGCATTCCGGCCACGACGTTCGACGACGTGGTGCTGGCGCCCTGGAACGACGTCGCTGCCCTCGAGCGCGTGATGAAGCAGCACGGCCCCGAGCTGGCGGCCGTGATCACCGAACCCATCATGGCCAACATGGGCTGCATTCTGCCGCGGGATGGATATCTGCAACGGCTTCGCTCCCTGACACAACAATATGGCGCGCTGCTGATCCTCGACGAAGTCGTCACCGGCTTCCGCTACGCCCCCGGCGGATGCCAGGAGTACTACGGCATCGCTCCCGACATCAGCACGTTCGGCAAAGCCCTGGGCGCGGGATTTCCCGTAGGCGCGGTGGCCGGGCCGCGGTCCATTCTCGATCGCATGCGCTGGAGCGAGCACATGGTGCTGCACTACGGCACCTTCAACGGGCATCGGCTGACCATGAAAGTGGTGGCCGCCAATCTCGATCTGTTGTCAGCCGACGGCGCATACCAGAAGCTGCATGCCGTGGGCAACGCCGCCATCGCCGGCCTGCGCGAAGTTTTCCGCCGTCACCAGATGAAAGCCATCGTGCAGGGCTTCGGCCCCATGTTCCAGATTTACTTCACCCAGCGCGATGCCATCCACGACTACCGCGACTACTGCACTTACGTGGATACTGCCCTCTATTCCCGCTTCATTCATCGCCTGCTCGACCAGGGCATTTACATGACGCCTTCAAACGGACTGCACTGGATCATCTCCACTGCGCACACAGAAAAAGATGTGGCGCTGCTGATCGAAGCCGCGGACCGGGCCTGCGCCAACCTCAAATGAAGGATCCCGCATGAAAGCCGAGCGCAAGAATGCCGTCGTCTTTCTCGGCGGCGGACGCATCACCGGCGCGCTGCTGGCCGGGTTGCGCCTGGCGGGTTACCGCCAGCCCATCGTCGTGCACGATCGCCACGCTCGCAAACTGCGCCAGCTCAGAACTCGATACCAGGTGGAGGTTGAACCGAACCTGCAGCGGGCGATCGAACAGGCGCATCTACTGATCGTCGCCGTGCGGCCGGATTCCGTCCACGAACTCCTGCGCGAGATCAAGCCGGCCCGGCCGGCCATGGCCGTCAGCCTGGCCGCCGGCATTCCGCTCAAGAACCTGCGCGCCTGGATGGACAGTCCCTCGCACTGGGCGCGCGCCATGCCGAGCCCGGTCGCCCGCAGCGGCCGCGGTCTTACCGCGATAACCTTTGACCGCGCTTTCCCCGCCGCGGCCCGTCGCGAAATACGGAGGTTCTTCGCGCTCGTGGGAACGGTCTACGAAATTCCCGAGAGCAGGTTCGACGCTTTCACCGTGACTTATTCATCCAGTCACGGCTACCATGCCCTGGACGCGCTGGCGGGAGCCGCGATGAAGCTCGGCCTCGATCGTCAGACCGCCCTCACCGCTGCGGCGCATGCGCTGGCTGACGGAATTCTGGCCTGGCGTGAATCCGGTATGTCACTACGGGCGTTACTTCACGAAGCGGCCACGCCGGGTGGCATCTCCGCCGCGACTCTGGCTCGCATGGACAAATCTGGATACAGGCGGGTGGTGGAACAAGGCTTAAGAGCGGGAATGGGCCGGGCAAAGAAAAATGCCCGGAGACCGTCCGGCGAATAGACCGCTGCCCTTAACCGCGCGAGTCGCGGCGCAAGCGCGAAGAAAGTTGGCATCGACATGTTGAGCTTTCTGCAAGACGTTCTCATCCTCATTTTCGCGTCGGGCGGTTCGCTGCTCCTTTTGGCCGGGTTGAACTGGATCTGGCCCCGGGAAAAGCGCAGTGTGCACAATGCCCTGATTGGATGGCAACTCGGCATTCTGGGCACGACCTACGCGGTGATTCTCGGCTTCATGCTCTATACCGTGTGGACCGCCTTCGAGGCCGCCAATCTCAACGTGGATCTTGAGGCCAACGCCCTGAGAAATATGTACCGCCTGGCGGAGGGCTTGCCCCCGCAGCAACGCCTGCAACTCGAAAGCGAGGCTCGCGAGTACGCCCGGGCAGTCATCGAACGAGACTGGCCAGACATGGCGCAGGACCGCATACCCGAAGGCAGCCATGAAATCAACCAGGCGATGTGGAGGACGCTGATGTCGGTCAAGACTGCTTCGTCGGCCGAGCTCCTCGCGGAGGACCATGCGCTTAGCGAGCTGAGCGCGCTCACCGAGCATCGCCGTACTCGGTTGATCCAGAGCCAGGTCCGGCTCCCCGTCATTTTCTGGTGCGTCCTGCTCACCGGAGGAGCTGTAACCGTGTTTTCGACTTCACTGTTCGGCTCGGACAATGCGGCGCTGCACGCCATTCAGGTATTGTCGTTCACCCTGCTCATCACGCTGGCGCTGCTTGCCATCGGCGATGTGAATCTTCCTTTCCAGGGCTGGGTGCATATCAGTGACTTCGCGTTCTTACGGGCGCAGAACAACATGCAGGATCACTAGTCCATTTTTCTGCACTGATTCTCGGGGGCAGAGGTCATCTTTGTCGCGCTTCCGCTTCCGCGAGCCATCCCCGCCGCAATTTTTCGGACGGAATGCTGGACAGGTAGGGTTTGATATCGAGAATCGGCGTCCCATCCAGCATGTCGACGCCCCGAACATGCAGCTCAACGCCCTCGCGGCGGCGCAGTTCGACCGTGGTCAGGCCAATCGGGTTCGGACGTCGTGGAGATCGAGTGGCAAACACACCATGTGGCCGATTGTCGGAAGGCGGCCATCCCAGCAATTCGAACCCCTCTGAACGATCGAACTCCCAGATGACGATGAGATGGGAGAAGCCCTCAATGTCGCTGAGCCCCGGCTCAAACTCGGGCAGGATCTTGAGCACTCCATCGGCCTGATGTTGAGCGCCCAGCCCCCGGGGAATCTCGCTCACGTTCTTGTAGGGACTGCTCACAAATCCAATCGGCCGCGAGGTAAACATTTGAAACCATGCCTCCACTCCCCATACTAATCGACGGGCGGCCCAGGCTCCGTGTGCGGACGGACGCGCGAGTATTGCCCCTGAACGGGTCGTTAAGCCAGCCCGCTTAAGCCGAGCGCGGCGACAGCAATCGCTCCGCCAGCCGGTAAACCCTGACCACGCGATACAAGGGAAACAGCGGCCCGGGCAAACGCACCGTCGCCCATTCTCCCGCGCCCGGCGTGGTTAACAGCCGCCACCAGAATGCGGCGCGGTCTCGCCGGCGCTCTCGTAATTCCATCATCAGGCGAAAGTATGCCATCGATTCCGGATCGAACTCTTCTTCCGCCACGATCAGGCGAACCACGCGCTCGGCCAGAACTTCCGCCTCTGCGTCTCTCTCTATCTCCATGCGGAGCTGCGCCGGCAGCTCCGCCCCCAGCAACTGGTGGGCCAGCTGGAAGGTCACGCTCACGATGCGTAGGATCCCCAGCCTTTCGGCTTTGGCCCGTAGCGCCGCCCAATCGAGTCCCTGCGACCGGGCCAATTGCGCAATGTCGCGCAGCCATGAAATTTGCTTCCATGCATGCTTGGCGGCGTGCACGCACAGCACCAGCATAAGATCCTGGTCGCACAGCGTGCGCAGCCGCTGGCCTTCAATCGTGACCGCCGCCGCTCGCTCGAAGAATTCGCTGACGTCGAATCCGATGGAATAAAACCGCGGCAGGATCTGCCACTTGATTTCGAGCAGGTTGCGCCCCCGGGCGCCGTCGAAGGTGTACTCGTATCCGGATTTGAGGTAATCGCGCTCCGCCGCCTGCGCCAGCCGCAGGCCCGGTTCGTAACCCAGTTCAGCCAGCGCCTGCTTGATGGCGGGCAAGTCATCCGGCCGGACCAGCAGGTCGAGGTCAGAGAACTGGCGCAGCGCGACGTTGCCATAGAGCTTCTCCGCCAGCAGCGGGCCTTTGTAGGGCAGGACATCCAAACCGCGAGCCCGCAGATGGCGATGTATGTTGAGCAACTCAAGCATCAGCCACAGCGTGCGGTGGGCATTGGCTTTGTCCAGCTGGCGCAGCGCTTCCAGGGCATGCGCTTGGCCGGTGTCCATCTCGACGGACAGGCGGCGAAAGACCAGCGGCACCAGGCCATGCTGATCGGCCAACTGAACCAGCCGCTCCCAGTTGACCCCGCGCTGGAGAATTTGTGGGATCTTCACGGCAAGGCGCCCGTCGGAATCGTCGCCGCAACAAGCCAGAATTAAATCCAGTTCGGGGCTGAAGATGATGGCGCAGGGAGCGACCGCTGAAGGCGGGCGGGATGGGGCAGGTTGTGGCAATGGCGATGGTAGTCGGTTAACCGTTCTCGATCCTCGGACCGGACATCTCTCTGGCGAAACTATAATGCAAACCTCTCCCGTGGCGGTTTACTCGGCCTGTTCTCCTCGCCTTCTTTAGTGCCGCGGCCGCGCCCGGGTGCATGACCGAGCGTGCCCGATGGTCACATTCAACCGATGGGTTCAACAGGTACCCAGCGACGCAATAGCGTTCTGCATTCATGCCTTCCGCTGGGATGTGCCGTGGGTTATCGTTAATCCTGCAACGAGCAAAACTGCACACCGCCGGAACGCCGCGCTGGTGAGACCTTTTGGCCGGTACGTTACGGTACAGATTGTGGCTCAATGGATTCTCAAGTCCGCGAAGAAAGCAGATGCAGGCTGGCGGCTGAGGCCTTGCGATCGTGGGGCACGTTGAAAGTCCGCGCGCGTGGTGTGAGCATGCTTCCCACTCTGTGGCCGGGCGATGTTCTCACCATCCGGTCGGTTCGCCCGGAGCAGGTCGAGCCCGGCGAGATTGTGCTTTACATGCGCCAGGACCGTTTTTTCATTCACCGCATCGTAAGCCGCGACCTCACGAGCGATACAGCGATTCTGGTTACGCGGGGAGATTGCATCTTCGAGGATGATCCCCCGGTGGGGAGAAGCGAATTGCTGGGAAAAGTTGTTGAGGTCCGGCGCTCGGGCTCCAGTTTCATGCCGGCGCGAAAGCTTTCAGCGTTTCGCCGGCTGCTGGCCTGGGGGTTGTGCCGCGGGAGCATCTTGCGGCGGGTGGGATTGCGGCTCTGGAATTATCGCCACCCCAATGATGGCGACGCCGAAGTTACATTGGCTAACGCAGCATAGGGACCGAACAGAGGTATGGGCGATTTTAAGCCCGTATCACGGAGCTGCCCGAGAGTGAATCCGAGCTACCAGATCACGGTCGAGATCGGGGGCATGCCGATCCTACTGCACACGCAGGACTATTCCTTCCGGCAATTGCTGGCGCGCCGCTACGCTGGTTTCGTCGATTCCACCGCGCCTCCCCGATTTGAATTTGATATCGAACTGACCAC
This sequence comes from Terriglobia bacterium, assembly GCA_963734455.1. Classification (GTDB taxonomy): domain Bacteria; phylum Acidobacteriota; class Terriglobia; order Terriglobales; family Acidobacteriaceae; genus JAIQFF01. The sequence goes on along the minus strand of CAVTHC010000010.1, from coordinate 49,978 downwards.
GCCGTCCCGCAAGGCGCCCGACGAAGAGGTCCGAGTCGAGATACAGGACGGCACCTGGCGGCTGCGGCGGGGCGATTTTCGCGCCCACTGGGACCCTGGCGCCGGACGCGGCCGCATTCGCCAGTCCGCCAATCCGTATTCCATCGACTCGGTCCTGCGCATCGTGCACACTCTGATCCTGGCGCAGGAAGGCGGCTTTCTCCTGCATTCCGCCGGGGCCATCCGTAACGGACGCGCGTTCCTGTTCTCCGGAGTGTCGGGCGCCGGTAAAACGACTATTTCCCGGCTGGCGCCCCCCGACGTGACTCTGCTGACCGACGAAGTGTCATACGTCCGGCGCGTCGGCGACGGCTATCGCGCCTGCGGAACGCCTTTCGCCGGAGAACTCGCGCGTGTCGGGGAAAATTGCTCGGCTCCCCTCGCGTCCCTGTTCTTCCTCAGGCAAGGTCCGGAAAACAAGATCGAAGCCATGGCCAAACCTGAGGCCATCCGCCGCCTGATGAGGAACATCCTATTTTTCGCCGAGGACATCGAACTGGTACAGAAAGTCTTTCAGTCGGCTTGCGAGTTTGTCGAGCGCGTTGCCGTGCGGCGCCTGACCTTTACTCCCGATTCCCGGGTTTGGGATTTGATCGGGTGAAGCTTGGGTACGGTGAATCAGTAATGAGCGACAAGCATATGGAAAAGTACATCGCGAAGAGTTCCGCCATCGCCTCTCGCCTTCTGGGAGGCGAGATGATGATCATGTCTGCCGCCGATTCCACGTTCTTTACCCTGAATCCGGTGGCCACCGTGATCTGGCAGGCCGCCGATGGCCGCACTCCGCTGTCTGAAATCGTGGCCGCCCACGTCTGCGCCGAGTTCGACGTGGACCCCGAGACCGCGCAACGCGACGTGGAAGGCTTTGTCGATCAACTCTCCAGCCACGGCATTCTCCAGGTTTCCGACACACCCTTCCCTGAGTCCGCCCTCAGCCCCACGGAGGCGGCGTGAGCCTGATGCAGGAGATGAGCCAGCGGGCTCTCGACCTGGGCGTTCCCATGTCCGTCCATTTCGACATCACCTACCGCTGCAATGAGCGCTGCGTGCACTGCTACCTGGACCACGATGACCACGGCGAAATGACCACCGCCGAAATCAAGCGCGTGCTCGACGAACTGGCGGAAGCCGGCACCTTCTTTCTGACCTTCAGCGGCGGCGAAGTGCTGATGCGGCGCGATTTCTTCGAGCTCCTGGAATACGCGCGGCATCTGATGTTCAACGTGAGAATCAAGACCAATGCGGTCATGATTGGCCAGGAGGAAGCGCGGCGCATGCTGGAACTGGGCGTCGACCAGGTGCAGGTCAGCATCTACTCGCACCGCCCCGAAGTCCACGACGCCATCACCAAACTTCCGGGCTCGCTCCGCCGCAGTATTGAGGCCATCCGTTTTCTTACCCAGCAGGGACTTCGGGTGACCATCGCCAACGTTCTGATGACCGCCAACATGCGCGACCATGCCGGCGTGCAGGCGCTGGCACGCGAGTTGGGCGTTCAGTACACACTCGACCCAACCATCACCCCGAAAATGGATGGCGACAGGTCGATCCTCGATCTGCGCATTCCCGGGTCGGAATTGAATCGCGTATTTCGCAACGAAAGTCTGGTGGGAAACGTCGAAGCCTTTTGCGCCGCGCCTCCGGTTCCGGATGAGGACGTGATGGAAGGCTACCCCTGCAGCGCGGGTCACACCCTGGCCTACATCTCGCCCTACGGAGATGTCTTCCCCTGCGTGCAGTTTCCCCTCCCCAGCGGCAACGTGCGGCGGCAAAAGTTTCTCGACATCTGGAACCATTCGTCCGAACTGAACGAGGTCCGTTCCATTCGCGCCAAAGATTTGCCGGTGTGCTCGACCTGCAGCCACGTCGGCACTTGCACCCGCTGCCCCGGCCTCGCGTACATGGAGGGAAACATGCGTGGACCGTCGACCGCGGACTGCGAGAAGTCATTCGAACGCACCGGGATCCGTTCCGCAAACATGCTTCGCCGGGAACAATCTATCCCTTCTGCTCCGCTGATCCAGATTCGGCCCCTGACGGCATGAAAGCTGCCAGCTCTCAGCTTTCAGCTCTCAGCGAAATCCCAAGAGGTACAGCTTCAGGGAAGAATGGCCTCTGCGCGGACGCGAAGGCGGAGTTACTTTAGTTTTCGCCGAGGCCCACGACCCCGCGACCGAAGTTGCCAGATGAACGTAAACTCATTAGGAAGCTCTCACTATGGACACCGAACAATCACCTGAATCAGGAAGGCGCAGCACCCGCATCCGCGCCCAGATTCTGCTTCGCATCACCAGCCTGGACCCGGCCACCCCGTTCTCGGAAACCGGACACACGCTGGTGCTTAATACGCAGGGTTGCGGGGTACGGCTTTCCTGCCCGCTGCAAGCGGGAGTGGCGGTCTCACTGGACGACCTCCCCATCGGCAAAAGCGTGACTGCTCGCGTCGCCAACTGCGTGCCCCTGGGCACCGGAGGCCAGTGGTGGATGGTGGGTATCGCGCTCGACGAGCCCGGCAACGTCTGGGGTATTCATCCCGCTCCCGCGGACTGGGGATCGGAAACCCCCATCGCCTCGGCCGCTGCTGCCGCTCCCTCCGCCGGCCAGGCCAGGAGCGGCGAATGGCCCTTCCACCAATTCTCCAGCCGTGGAGAATTTCACCCCGGCAAAAGATAAGCTGAACTGCCTGTGTGGCCGCGGCCGACTCGCCCGCGAAGGCTGCTCTCGCCTGCTTTGACTTGCCCTTTTCTCCCACGTAAGATTCGCTCTCAGTGATCGGGCACCCCATTTCGCACTACCGCATCGTCGAGAAGCTGGGCGGTGGCGGCATGGGCGTGGTCTACAAAGCTGAGGACACCCGGCTTCATCGTTTTGTAGCCCTCAAGTTTCTGCCCCAGGATGTCGCCCGCGATCCGCAGGCCCTGGCCCGCTTCCAGCGCGAGGCCCAGGCCGCTTCCGCGCTGAATCATCCCAACATCTGCACCATTTACGACATTGGCGAGCAGGACGGCCAGGCCTTTATCGCCATGGAGTTCCTGGACGGGGTCACGCTGAAACACCGCATCTCGGGCCAGCCCCTGGACACCGAGACGCTGCTGGCCCTGGCCATCGAAGTCGCCGACGCGCTTGATGCCGCCCACTCCGAAAAGATCGTGCACCGCGACATCAAGCCGGCGAACATTCTCATCACCAAGCGCGGGCAAGCCAAAATCCTCGACTTCGGGCTGGCCAAGTTGACCGGCGCGCACGCTCCCGCCGCCGAAGGCGCAACCGTCGAGGAAAACCTGACCAGCCCGGGAACCGCGGTAGGCACGGTGGCCTACATGTCACCCGAGCAAGCCCGGGGCGAAGAGCTCGACGCCCGCACCGACCTGTTCTCCTTCGGCGCCGTGCTTTATGAGATGGCCACGGGGCGAATGGCGTTCAGCGGAAACACTTCGGCGGTGATCTTCGATTCCATTCTGCGCGGCGCGCCTGCCTCGACGGCGCGTTTCAATCCGGAACTGCCGGCAGAACTGCAGCGCATCATCAGCAAGGCGCTCGAGAAAGATCGTGCCCTGCGCTACCAGGGCGCCGCGGAAATGCTGGCCGATCTCAAACGCTTGCGCCGGGATTCGAGCTCCGCGCGGGTCGAGATCGCGGCCCAGCAATCCCCTTCCAGGAAAAACAAGACCCTGATCTGGGCCATCGGCGGCATCGTCGCGCTGGCGCTGCTGGCGGGCGGCGCGTTCTTTTGGCGAAGCCGCAGCGGCTCGGAGCAGATCACCTCGGTTGCGGTCATGCCTTTCGTCAACGCCACCAACAATCCGGATTCCGACTATTTGAGCGACGGCATCACCGAGAGTCTGATCAATGATCTCTCGCAACTGCCGAACCTCACGGTGATGGCCCGGTCTTCGGTATTTCGCTATAAGGGGCGCGACGTGGATCCCCAAACCGTGGCGAAAGATTTGAAGGTCCAGGCCCTGGTCACGGGACGCATCGTGCAGCACGGCGACCAGCTCATCATCAGCTCGGAACTGATCGACGCCCGCAACAGCCGCAACCTCTGGGGCGATCAGTACGATCGCAAGCTCTCCGACGCTCTGGCCGTGCAGCAGGAAATTACCGGATCCATCTCCGCCAAGTTGCGCGAGCGTTTATCGGGTGAGGCTCAGAAGCAGGTCGCCAAGGGCGGGACCAGCGATCCCGAAGCCTACCAGCTCTACCTCAAGGGCCTCTACTATTGGGAAAAGCGCACGCCGGAGACCCTGGGAAAAGGCAAAGACTACTTCGAGCAAGCCATCGCGCGCGACCCGGGCTACGCCTTGGCGTACGTCGGGCTGGCCAACTATTATGTCGCGGCGCCGGACTACACTCCGATCCCGCAGAGCGAAGCCGCTCCCAAAGCCAAGGCGGCAGCGGAGAAAGCTCTGGAGATCGATGGTTCTTCGGCCGACGCTCACGCCGCCCTGGCGGGCGCTCTCTGGAGCCTGTTTGAGTTCTCCGCGGCGGAGGCCGAATTCAAGCGGGCACTCCAACTCAACCCGAATCTGGCCAACGCCCATCACTGGTTCGGGCTCTTTCTTTCCTGGGAGGCGCGTCACGAGGAAGCTCTCAACCATATTCGCCGCGCGGTCGAACTCGACCCGCTGAATCTGCAATATCAATGCAATCTCGGTCAGATCCTGGCCAATGCCGGGCAGTATGACGCCGCCTTGGAGCAGCTCAAAAAAGCGCTGGAGATGGACCCCAACTACTCCTATGCCCACGTCGAGTTGCAGACTGTCTACCGGGATTCGGGCAAGGAAGATCTGGCCATGGAAGAGTGGATGAAATTTGCCACCCTGAACAATGACCCCGACGAACTGGCAATCGCCCGCGACGCCACTGCAGTTTATGCCCGGTCCGGCGCGAAAGCGGCGATTGCACGGGAAATCGAACTTAGGAAGCAGCTGGCAAAACGTTTATATGTGGACCCCGCGACAATTGCCTATGCCTATGCCCGACTTGGCGATAAAGCGCAGACCTTTGAATGGCTGGACAAAGCGGCAGCAGAAAAGTCCGGCGGGCTGCAGCCGATTAAAGTCGTACACGCGTTCGACAAATGGCACAGCGATCCGCGCTATATCAGCCTGCTGAAGCAATTGGGCCTGCCCCAGTAACGTGTTCTTGATGGGCGTCTATGTAGGCACGAGCGTCCCGCTCGTGCGGCAGTGCTACGGTCTCGCACGAGCGGGGCGCTCGCGCCCGCTAGCCAGCCGACCCCGCACTGAGAGGTGTCATATGCGTTGGCCATTTGCCGCCAAGAGTGAGCTGCCATTGCACTCTCCCGAGAAGAGCGAGTCCCCGAGCCGGCGATTCGCCTTTAGACTCTTCCGGCAACTTGCTGGGCAGCCGAATGCCCGGAACGTGTTCTTCTCTCCCGCCAGCGTAATGCTCTGCTTGTGGCCGCTGCACGACGGCGCTACCGGGGAGACTCGCGAGGCGATGGCCAGGGTTCTCGAAGTCGCCGGCCTCGGACCCAAAGACCTGCAATCGGAAATCGGCGCTTTGAGGTCCGCCCTGCAGATCGAGAGTCCGGGCCTGAAGCTCGAGGCGGCCAATTCACTCTGGTGCAATCAGGGGTTCAGCCCTCGCTCCGACTACGTCGCTGGGGTCAGGCAAGATTACGGCGCGGAAGTCTTTGCGCTCGATTTTGGTGGAGATCGGGCGGTAGCCAGGATCAATGCCTGGGTCGCGGAGAAAACTCATGGCAAGATTGGAAGCATTCTAAGCTCGCTCGATCCCCTCACCTTTCTTGTTGCCCTCAATGCTGTCTACTTCAAGGATTCCTGGCGTGATCGATTCATGCCCAAGGTCACTCGCGAGGAATGGTTTTATACCAGCGAAGGTAAAAAGCTGAGAGTTCCCCTCATGAGCCAATACGGCTCCTATTCCTACTACGAGGATTCCAGGTTCCAGGCCGTGCGTCTCCCGTATGAGACGCCGCGTCTGGCGATGTATGTCTTTCTACCGGCGAAGAAGTCGAGCCTGCGTGAGTTTCAGCTGGACCTGAATTCCGGCGCCTGGGACAAGTGGATGCGGCGCTTCAAATCAATGGAGGGTCACCTTCGGCTCCCCCGCTTCAAGCTGACCTGCCAGGCGATGCTGAACAGCCCCCTTTCACAGCTGGGGATGGCGCTGGCCTTCGACCCACAACGCGCCCGATTCGATGCCATTTCCCCGCCACCCCCGGCCATCTGGATCGAAACCGTCCTCCATCGTGCGTTCGTTGAAGTCAACGAAGAGGGTACGGAGGCTGCCGCAACCACCTTTGCGATGATGCCTCTATCCTCCGAATACGGCCGCCCTCGAATACGCACCTTCGAGATGATCGTAGACCGCCCGTTCTTTTTTGCAATCTGCGATACCCTCGCGAACACAATCCTGTTCATGGGGTCGGTGGAAGAGCCAGATTCGGAGTGATCCTATCGGAGCGGGGGTAATTGAACGCGGTTCTTCTAACCCAGCCCTTTACCCTCACGACAGGGCTGCCATCATCGTGCGAGTCTTCCAGATCCTGAAGGCCGGTTAAGCAGTCCTTCCAATTTATTGGGATAAAAGCACTTTGTGGTTAATCCACAATTAAGGACGAGTTTGGTTGACCTCGTAAAATGTCTCCGCTATTTTCGCCGGTGGGAACTGTCCCACATGGAGGCTTCTCGTGGAGAATTGGAAGCGATCTAACCTCTTCGTTCTGTGCGCCGCCGCGGCGGTTTGGCTTCTGCCCTCGATTCTGGTGGCGCAGCTTTCCGACCTTCCGCTCAAACCTGGCCTTTGGGAAACTCATGTGCGCACGAAAGCCGGAGCCATGGATAACGAAGCGGCGGGCCGGTCTTGTTTCACCGCCGGGACGACCCTGGGAGACTACTTAACGGCCTCGAACAAGGCGGCCGCGGGCGTGCAATGCAAGGTCAGCAATAAAGTCCAATCGGCGCACGGAATCTCCTATGACACCGAATGCAACGGCCAGGGATCAAGCTCCAGGGGACACATTGATTTCCAGTTGGCGGGCCCGGAGAACTTCAGCGGAAGCAGCCGCACGGCAGTTACGCTTGGCCGCCAGGGGAAACCGGTCAACATGGAGATCGACAAGACGTTCAGCGCGAAATTCCTGGGGGCGAACTGCGGCGACGTAAAGCCGCTGGTCACCGCCGGCAAGTAGCGCGTCCACTCAGAACTGCGTTGTCATCCTGAGCGCAGCTCAGGATGACAGCCGCCCCTTTTGGCGTCAGAGTTCGGCCGCCGTTCAAGACTTCATCAGCTTGGAGAAATAGCGGTTGTCGTAAAACATCGTGCTGTTGTGCACGAACTCGAGGACTTTGTGCATCTTGTCCCGGTCCTCGCGATTCATATCGTTGAACTGGATGGCGATGCCTGATCCAGGATCGATGCGCACCACGAAGCCGGAAGCTTGCAGCCTGCCGTCATCGATGGAGAAAATCACTTTCAACTTAGAGCCGGCGGGCATGAGGGTGCTGGTTTCCACATAGCAGCCGCCCAGGCTGACATCGATCAGGTTGCCCAGCACCGGCACTTCGCCTTCCTGCGGCCGCAATTCGATGGTGACCCGGCATTTCATGCGAGGATACAGGCGGCGGTTCTTGCGCGAAGGCTGCTTCTGTTTCTCGATGTACATGCGGCGATCGGCTTCGGCCAGCAGCGCTTCCGCGTCTTTTCCATCTTCCGGATACAGCGCCTGTCCCACGCTCAGCGAAAGAATATCTTCGCTGCAAACTTCCTGCCCGGCGTGCCGCGCCAGCTCCCGCAGGTTTTCCGCCTTCTTGGTGGCGGCCTCCGCGCTCAGGCCCGGCGCCACCACTACAAATTCGTCTCCACCCATGCGGGCCACGTAGTCGTATTCGCGGCAGGTCTCTTTCAACGCCTGCGCGAACAGCCGCAGGACGCGATTGCCTTCGAGGTGGCCGAAGCGGTCGTTGATCTGCTTGAAGCCGTCCATGTCGCTGACCATGACGACCAGTGATGTGGTGTCGCGCTTGCAGCGGGCCAGCTCGCGATCCAGTTGCAGGAACAGCGACCGGGCATTGGGCAATCCCGTGAGGTAGTCGGTGACCGCCGAACTTTCCGCTTGCTCGTACTTCACCGCATTTTCGATGGCCAGCGCCATCTTCGAACTGATGGCCAGCAGGATGCGCAAATGGTCGGACGTGAAGGCATCGGTTTCCGCGTGATAAAGAGCGAGCACCCCGACCACGCCCGCCAATCCTTCGAGCGGAATCGCCAGCGCCGAACGCAGCGTGCTGAACTTGGTCGGATCGTTCAGGTACCCCGGCTCCACCGAGGGATTGCCATTGATGATGGGCTTCCGGTTCTGCGCCACCCAGCCCGAGAGGCCGCTGCCCCACGGAATGCGCAGCGAAGAGAACAGGCGGTGGTTGTCCCCGCTCACCAGCTCCGGAACCAGCTCCGCGTCCCGCTTTACGTAGATCGCAATCGCATCGTAGGGCACCAGCCGTCTTAACTTCACAGAAAACACCGACAGGGTCTCGCCCAAGCTGAGCGAGGCGCCCAGGTCCTGGCTCAGTTCGAAAAGGGTTTGCGCCTCCTGCCGCGCCGCCGCGATCGACGACAGGAAGGTGGCTTCCTGCCCGGGAGCGTCTTTGACCGTAATGTCTTCGAAGCCCGCCGCCGGAGCCGCCCCGGCTTCCACTTTCATTTCGGTCGAGAGCGGCGTCGCCGGGTGGCGACCGTAGGTGGCTTCCACCAGCTTCTCCAGTTGGCGATAGCGGCTCTCCAGGACCCTGACCACTTTCGGATCGAACGACTTTCCCGACTCCGCCGACAGCCGCTTCATCACCTCTTCCAGGGGCAACGCCCGCCGGTATTGCCGATCAGAGGCCATGGCGTCGAGAAAATCCACGGAAGAAAGAATGCGCGCCCCGATCGGTATCTCTTCGCCCTTCAGTCCGTAGGGGTAGCCGGATCCATCCCACTTCTCGTGATGGGCCCGGACAATCGGCACCACCGGGTACGGAAAGCGGACCCGCTCCAGGATCTCCGCCCCTACCACCGGGTGGATCTTCATCTTTTCAAATTCTTCCGGAGTGAGGCGGCCGGGTTTCGAGATGATGTGCTCGGGCACGGCCAGTTTGCCGATGTCGTGCAGGAGCGCGGCCGCGTGCAGAGCCTCCATCTCCCCCGCCGTCACGCCCAGCTCCTTGGCCACCTCGATGGCATAAATCCGCACTCTTTGCAGGTGATCGTGGGTGGTGTGGTCCTTGGCTTCAATAGCGAGCGCCAGCGCCTCAATGGTGCGCAGGTGCAGCGTCGCCATTTCTTCCACATGGCGCTTCTCGTCTTCAAGTTTTCCCAGATACAGCCGATAGGACCGGTAGATAAGGTAAATGATGGGCACGATGAGCAGCGAGGTTTCCCAACCAAACTCGCGGTTGAACCAGCCAATCATGCCGGCAAAGCCGGCGCCCACCAGGTAATAGGGAAACGACCAGAAATAGCATTCCACCCAGATGCGCCGGATCGACTTGCGCTCGGTGAGCGCGATCACGGCGGCGATCGACCCCGTGTTGGCCGCGAAATAGGTGACTGCCGCCAATCCCAGCAGCAAGGGATGACTCTTCACTTGCGCCTGGGAAATCGCCAGGTGGTAAACGTTGTAGGCGATGGCAATCGACATCGCGCTCGCCGACAGGTTGAACGTGACTTGAAGCGGACTGGGACGGTCGCGGTAGAAACACTGCACCAGGATGGCCGCGGTCGCCAGGGCCAGCGTCTCCGCAAAACCCAACTCCAATATTCCCAACAGGATGAACAGGAAATTCACCGACATCGTGCCGGTGATCCCAGGCAAGCGGACCTTCAGCCGGGCGGCTAGAATCGCGATCAGCAGGTAGCAGATAAACTGCGCGATATTCTTGCTGGTCGGCCGGACGGCCCCGTACACGAGCACGCACGTCCCCGCCACGACCACCAGGCTTATGAACAGCTTGGCGCCGAAGCTCAGTTCTCTCCACGACTGAGAGCCGCTACCCACGTCCCTCCGTTATGATTCCTCTGGACATTTTTGAGTGGGAATCTGCATTCATTGATATCAATTAAAGTGTTCTAATACAACAACTTGCACAGATTTCGGCCAAACTTTGGTAACCAGGTTCACTTACCTCGGCCACGCCCGCAGAACCGGCAGAATAAATGGTTGCCCTTTCAGCTAGTTGTGCGGAAGCACAGGCCACGTGGGGCCAGCCGCCTGCGACTTTCGGGATGGAATGTCCATCAAGTGAGGATTTAGGAAATTTACGGATTGCCGAATTTACGGATTGTCGAATTTGAAATCTTGCCGATTTCGATTCACCAATCCGGCAATCCGAAAATTCGTCAATCTTTCACTTCGGACGGTAAAAGCTCAAGACCGCGTCCCCCTGCTCGAGTTTGCGAAAACGCTGCAGGGGAGAAAAGCCGTCGCCGGGATCGAACCTCTTGTCATGCTCGGCCACGACCACCGCATCCGGCGCAAGTAAGGGGGATTGCGAGAGCAGCTGGAGGACCTGCGCGTAGATCTTCTCCATGCGGTAGGGAGGATCGAGAAAGATGAAGTGGGCAATGACGTTCTTTGCTTCCAGGCTGCGCAGGGCTCGGGAAGCGTCTTCCCTGACCACCTCAAAGCCCGTCTCCACTCCCAACGAGTCTAGATTGCGTCGGATCAGCGCGGTGGCTGCCGGTGAGGAATCCACAAAATAGACCCGGTCCGCTCCGCGGCTCAGAGCTTCGATCCCGACCGCTCCCGTGCCGGCGCATAAGTCGAGCCAGACTTTGCCCTCAAATGCGTCCGGGTTTCCCGCGGCCAGGACGTTGAACAGGGTTTCCCGCAGCTGGTCGGCGGTGGGCCGCAGGTCCATGCCGCGGAGCGAGCACAGGGGGCGGCTGCGAAATTTCCCGGCAATCACTCGCACGGTGCCGCCTGGCTCGGACCCGCGCTGTCCGGCCTGCCGCAGACCACCCGATTACCTTGGATATGATGAAATCGCAACCCCAGGCTCCTCTCCGTTGTCTAAACTATATAGAATGATGGCAGCGGAAAAACCCGCTGGGCTCCCATGAGAAGCTGGTCCATTTCGATAGGTCGCGTTTTCGGCGTTGACCTTCGCATCCACTGGACGTTTTTCCTGCTGCCGCTTTTTGTCTGGTACACCGATTACGCCTCCCATCGGACGGCCAACGACGGCCGAGGCTTGGCCCTGGTGGGCATTATCTTCGCCGGCGTGCTGGTCCACGAGTTTGGTCATGCCCTGATGGCCCGGCGCTCGGGCATTCGAGCCAAGTCCATCATCCTGCTTCCGATTGGCGGCGTTACGCAACTCGACGACAGCCAGACCGTGGCCGAGGCCACCCTTCCCGCCTGGAAGCGGGACATCCGTATCGCCATGGCCGGCCCCCTGGCCAACCTGCTGCTGGCTGCCGTCTCTGGACTGGTCGTCTGGGCGGTGGTTCCCCACGCCGATCTATGGAGCTGGCCTTTCATGCGCTCCGGCAATCTTCCTCGAAGCCTGGTGTGGGCCAACCTTTATCTCGCGGGATTCAACCTGCTTCCGGCCTATCCCATGGATGGCGGGCGGGTGTTGCGCGCGCTCTTCAGCCGCCACATGGATCCGGTGCAGGCCACGCGCCGCGCCGTGTCGATTGGCCAGGCCTTCGCCACCATGTTCATCCTGGGGGGCATGCTGCTGCCCAACTACTGGCTGACCCTGGTGGGATTGTTCCTGTTCATCGCCTCCCAGATGGAAGAGCGCTCAGCGGTCTTTCAGTCGGTGCTCGAGAAAGTGCACCTGGAAGACATCATGCTCACCGACTTTGCCACGCTCTCCCCGGCCGATACGCTCGAGGACGCGCTCGAAAAAGCCGTGCACTGCCTGCAGGACGATTTCCCCGTGATCCGCGGCAGCGACATGGTGGGAGTGATTTCAAAACAGAAAATCCTGGAAGCGCTCCGCGCCGAAGGCAATGGCTACGTCCAGGCGGTGATGAACCGTATCTTCGACGTGGCCCAGAAGGGCGAGTCCCTGGCCTCCGCCTTTCGCAAGCTCACCACCAAAAACCTCAGCATCATCCCGGTGGTCGAAGACCAGCGCCTGGTGGGTATCGTCACCTTGCAAAACCTGATGCACTCCATGGCGCTGCTGGCGGAAAGCCGCAAGCTCCGCAAACAAGCCTTAAATTCCTAGAATCACGCCCGGTCCCCCTACTCAGGGTCAGGACTCGTCTGCTCGCCTGGGGTTCGCTCGATCTGCGGAGGCACCTTTAGATTTTCCCTTCAGTGCATCAAGGACATCATCAAGCACGCCCAGCCGAAATGCGGGGGCAGTGTAGCCTTTGGGCAGATGGTCCTGGGGAATCGCGATCTGGTTCCCGTCTCGAACCGACGAATAGTGGGGCGACATGATTTCCACCCCGGCGTCGTTGAATTTGTCCTGAATATTTGCGTGGAGATCGGAATAAGTATTGGCCATCCGGCTGGGCTGGTCGGTATAGGCATTTAGTTCGTAGTGAACATAAAAATCGTCGAGGGCCGTCTGGAAAATAAAGGGCTGCGGGCTCCTTGAGAATGTGCCTCCGTCGCCAGTGCGGCGTCGATCAGGAGTTGGTGCACTGTTCGCCACGGAGCGTCGTAACCGATCGTGACCGTGGTGTGCAGAATGAGGCCTTCCTGCTGTCCGCAGGCGCTGAAGTTGATGATGTGGCTGCTCAGCACCATCGCATTCGCGATTGTGATCTCCACATTTTTGATCGTGCGAATTCGCGTGACGAGCAGCGTTTTTTCGATTACGTCTCCCATGGTATCGGCGATCTTGACCCGATCGCCGATTTTGAAAGCGCGCATGTAGGTCAGGATGACGCCGGCGACGATATTGGCCACCGCCGATGTCGATCCGAGAGAGAACAGCACGCCCAGAAAGATGGAAATTCCCTGGAAAGCCGGCGATTTGGACTCCCGGCAGGTAGGGAAAAATCACGATCAGCGGTAAAGCGCCATGATCAGAAAGCGGACGATCTTGTAGGTCGGCTCCGCCCACTCCGGATAGAAGTTCGGGAAGCTGATCGTCTGCCGGCCAAGTTCCGCGAAAGATGATCCTGATGAACTTGATCACGTAAAACGACACCAGGACGATGACCGCGACGAAAAACACGTTGGGCAGGTAGGCGACGTACGTCGCCGACGATCAGTCGCAGCGGAGACAAGCACGTAGCTCGACGAGAACCTGTGCATAGCCTCGCGTCCACGGGAAGAAGCCCAGGACCAGTGACGCATAAAAATACAGAGCGATAACTACAAGAATGAAGCGGACAAACTTGATGACTCCGATTGCGAAATCGGTAATCCGATGAGCGGGAAGTATTTCGAATCGCTGGATCCGCAACGAACGGATGAGCGTGCCGCGCCAGCCGTTCAGAGTCCGGTAAATCCCGGGAAACAAGCGGCCGAAAACACCGAAAATCAAGAGCAGGATCGGCGGTCGCAATGACGGCGTACAAGACGCCGAGGAGAAGGCTCTTGAGGCTGTATTCGCGGCGAAGCCCCATAGGGCCACCCGTATGCGCTGCGCGTAGTCATTGGCGAGATCCTGCCGCGACTGTTTCGCCAGCTTGGCATCCTGGTCAGTAACACTCATCACGATCACATCGCGGCCATGATGTCGGTACTAATTCCCGAGTCTGCCACCGACACGGACTCCGGGTTGAACATCACATCTTTCGAGAGTTCACGAATCCGCCTGCTTATGGCGTCAGCCCGCGCGGCGGCGGAGAAGGAAAGCACGCCCTGCACGGTGAACAGTGTGTTGCCGTTTACCGTGACAGGAGCCTGCGGTACCGTAGGAGATTCTTTTTCTTGAGGTTTGGGCTGCCCGGCCGAGCGTGCCGGCCAGCGTGAAAAGCGAGAGGACGGCGATGAAAACGCAATTGCCGGTGTGGCGAAAGAGGTAAGCCATGACGTCGAACCCCCGTGCGCGACTGACCTCGCGATTCTATTGCAAAACCACCCGGCACCAAGGGCCGGCGAGCAGAAAGGGGTACCTATCGCAGGCTTAGAACTTCACCACGATACCTACCGAAGGCTCCGCCATGTGTCCTCTGGCACCGGTAAACAGGTTCTGCACATTGAAAGAGGGCGCCTTGTAAACCAGTCCCCGGTACTGCAGGCGCAAAGCCAGGTGATTGGTCACGGAAGCCCTGCGAACCAGCGGAACGCTCGAGAAGATTTGCCAGTCGAATCCTCCGCCATAGAGAAAGGCTGGCCGGGTCTGACGGCTCGAGGGAAGAGTGGTTTGGACATCGTTGATCGTGCTGGAACCGTAGCCGGGATAAAAGACCAGGGCGCCCGCGCCCGCGAAGACGAAGGGCTCGATCTTTTCGCTCTGGTGGAAACTGAAAACGTAAGCTCCGGAGTATTCCGCGACCGTGCCCTGAATGCGATAGGTCAGCGGCGCGGCAAAATAAATCTGCTGAGTTTGCCGTGTGCGAATACGTTGATCTCGACCGAACTGTGATCCGAAAACCGGTACCGTCCCGTAACCAGGACCGCTCCGGAGTCGGTCGGCGTCAGCACCGTGCCGTTGCCTGTCGACTGCTTGTTCAACACCAGCGCCCCGCCCAGGCTGATGTCGTAGGTGTTGTCCTGCGCCCATCCGATGGATGTGAGCAGAAAGAATGCCGCCATTGCGATGCCGGATCTTCGTTAACATCAATTGTCCTCGCGCGCTTCGTGACAACAGTTCAGTTGTTGGAACCAGCCGCAGCTTCCGGGGATGTACCGGTCAACCTGGATTTCCTCCCACAGAGCTGTCATCCTGAGCGGAGTAGCTGTCGCAGACGCGAATCAGCTTCACCGCGTGTCGAAGAACCCGGCTACCCGCTTCACGGTTCTCGCCGCTCGACTCCCGAACAGCTTCGCACTGTCACTAGATGCCAGCGGTCCTTCGACTCCGCTCATCGCGGCGAGGATGAACATCACTAGTTTACGCTTCCCAGTCACCCTAGAACAACCGAATAGCCTTCGCCTGTTCCACCGCCGGCACCTTTCTCAGTTCGGCCAGCACCGCCTGCGGCACCTTTCCATCCACGTGCACGACCGCGATCGCCTCGCCGGGAACGCCCGGCTTCGTCTCCCGATCGGCGTCCGAGAGAGAAATTCGGCGATATTGATCTTGTGCTTGCCCAGAATTGTGCCGACCTTGCCGATCACTCCGGGCACGTCCCGGTTGCGCAGGTAAATCAGATCGCGCTCGAGCGGCGCCTCCACGTCAATGCCGTCCACATGCAGCAGTCGCGGGTGTCCTTGTGCAGCACCGCGCCCTTGACCAGGTGCTCGCCCGTCGACGTCTTGAGCAGCACCGAAAGCACGCTGCCGGCGCCGCCTGAGACTGTGCGGCTTGCGCGACTCGTGGATGCGCAGCCCCCGGGAGGACAGCGATCGCTTCCGCGTTCACCAGGTTCGCCTTCTCCTCGAGCGCTTCATTGAGGATGCCTTTGACCGCGGCATTGCGAATCAGGTCGGTCTTCGCATTCCGCGATGTGCCCGCTGTAGCGCAGCGAAATCTCTTCCAGCGTGCCCTCGCTGACCTGCGCCAGGAACGAGCCCAGCCGTTCCGCCAGCACGACGTAAGGCTGCAGTTCCAGATATTCGTCGTGCGAGACCGACGGCACATTCACCGCATTCTGAATGACGCCGTGCTTCAGATACTCCTTCACCTGCATCGCGATCTGGTAGCCGACCGCCTCCTGCGCCTCATTGGTCGAGCCCGCGATATGCGGCGTGAGGATGACGTTCTCGACCGCGGTCAAAGGCGAGTTCTCTCAAGGGTTCGTCGGTGAATACATCGAGCGCGGCCCCGGCCACCATGACCCTGCTTGACCGCCTGCGCCAGTGCGGCTTCATCCACCAGCTCGCCGCGCGCGCAATTGACCAGCCTCACCCCGCGCTTCATCTCTCTTCACCGAATCCGCGTTGATCATGCCGGCGGTCTGCGGGGTCAGGCCGACGTGCAGACGTCAGGTAGTCGGCGGCGGCATAAACTTCTTCCAGCTTGGCCAGCCGGATGCCCTGCTCTTTAGCCACCGCAGCCGATACAAAAGGATCGTGCGCCACAATCTCCATCCCGAAAGCCCGCGCCCGCCGCGCCACTTCCATGCCGATTCTTCCCAGGCCCACGATGCCCAGCGTCTTGCCGCGCAGTTCCGTGCCTTGCAGAGATTTCTTCTCCCACTTTCCGGCATGCATCAACTCGTTGGCGCGGCTGATGTGGCGGGCCATGGCCAGCATCAGCGCCAAAGCGTGCTCCGCCACGGCGATGGCATTCGCGCCGGGAGTGTTCATCACCGCAATGCCCTTGCGGGTGGCGGCATCCAGATCGATGTTGTCCACGCCCACGCCGGCGCGCCCGATGACGCGGAGCTTGCGGGCATGTTCCAGCAGGTCGGCGTCCACCTGCACCGCGGAGCGAACGATGAGCGCATCGGCGGTCTGCAGATGCGCCGCCAGTTTGCCCTCCACCTGGTCGGGCGTGACGATGGTCCAGCGCGGCTCGCGCAACAGGTCGATGGCCGAGGCTGAAATCTTTTCTGCCACTACAACTTTCATAGTCAGGGTCCTACTCTCCGACGAAATTGAAATGCTGCCTGCGACGGCTCTTATGAAAGTACGTGACGATCTGCGTGGAGGTGGAGGACGGGCGTCCGCCCGTCAAGCGCTGGCCTGTGCCCGACGGGCGGGACGCCCGTCCTCCATTTACCCTGCGGATTCTGGCGGACCACTCAGGCGCCGACCGGCTGGCGTTTTTCCGCGAGGCTACGCGCGTACACTTCCTGCGCCGCCCGCACCGCCGCTCCGTACTCCACCGGCTTCCCGGTCACGCTGGCGAGCACATGCTCGAGCGCGGCCAGAATTCCAATGGTGTCGAGATAGTCGTAGTAGCCGATGTGCGCGATGCGGAACAGCTTCCCTTTCATCTCGCCCTGGCCATTGGCCACCACCGCGGCAAACGATTCGCGGAACTCTTTGACGATCGCGCTGGAATCCGTTCCCGGCGGCGACGAAATGGCGGTAAGCGCCGCGGCCGGCGCGGACGGCGCAAACAGTTTCAGGCCCAGCGCCTGCGCCCCGGCGCGGGTCATTTCCGCCGCCAGTTCGGCATTGTTGACCAGGGCTTCGCGTCCCGCCACCAGGTCGCCGTTGCCCATCTGCCGGATGAAATCGAGCGCCGCGCCCAACGCCGCGAACAGCGACGTTGCCGGCGTGTAGGCCGACTCTCCCTTGGCGGCAGCCTTCCGCTCTTTCCGGAAGTCGAAGTAGTAGCGCGGAGACTTGGCCGTCTCCATCCGCTTCCAGGCCCGCTCGCTCACCGAGCAATAGGCCAGCCCCGGCGGGATCATCAAGGCCTTTTGCGAACCCCCGATGATGATGTCGATGCCCCACCCGTCCACGTCGAAATGAGTCGTGCCCAGCCCGGTGATGGCGTCCACCACCAGCAGGGTGTCGTCGCCCTGGGCGCGGACCAGTTTCGCGATCCCCTTCACGTCGTGCCGCGCTCCGGTGGAACTCTCCGTCGCCTGCACGTAAACCACGCGCACGTCCGGAGTCAGTTTTTGCCGAATGTCATCCAGCGAGAGAGTTTCGCCGTAGGGCGCGCTGAGCACTTCGACGACGCACCCGAAGGCCTTGGCCAGATCGCGCCAGCGTTCGCCGAACTTGCCCGCCGTCAGCACCAGCACCTTGTCGCCGGGAGAAGTCAGGTTCGAAACCGAGCCTTCCATTACGCCCGTCCCGGACGAAGCCACGATCAGCACGTCGTTCCGGGTGCCGATGAAGTCTTTCATGTCCGCCAGCACGCGCGTGTACAACGCGCGGAAGTCGGCGGTGCGATGATGCATGGCAAACGACGCCATGGCAGTCTGGGCCGCGGGAAGTATGGGAGTTGGACCGGGAGTAAAAAGACGGTTTTTGCGCAGCATGTATAGAGAAGTCCTTTGTCAGGAATGTCGTAACAGTTTACCGGAATCAGAAGCTCTTCACCACGGACGGCCCCCTTCCAAGTGTCAGCTCAAAGGCTTTCCTCAGTGTCCACTGTGTCCTCCGTGGTTAATGATCTTGGTTTCGCGACCAGACGCTATAATTCACCCATGAGCCTCAGCGAACAGATCCAGAAAGACATCACCGCCGCCATGAAGGCGCGCGACGAGCACCGCCTGTCCACCCTGCGCATGGTCAAGACCGCGCTCAAGAACCGCGAGATCGAAAAAATGGCCCCGCTCGACGACAAGGAATCGCAACAAGTCCTCAGCACCCTGATCAAGCAGCGCAAGGACTCGGTCGAGCAATTCACCAAGGGCGGCCGCCAGGAAATGGCCGACAAGGAAGCCGCCGAAATCGTCCTGATCGAAGCCTACATGCCCAAGGCCGCCGGCGAAGACCAGATCGTCGCCGGAGTAAGGGCGGTCATCGCCGAAATGGGCGCGCCCACCATGAAGGAAATGGGGACGGTAATGAAAAATGTCATGGCGCGCTTCGCCGGCGCAGGAATCCGCGCGGATGGGAAACTGGTCAGCGATGCAGTGAAGCGAGAGTTGGCCGGAAAGTAGGAATCACCAGAGACCACGTAGGGCGGACGCCTGGTCCGCGCAGTCGAGCGCAGCTCGACAGTAACTTCGCCAAATTCCAGTACAGACACGAGACTAGTAAACCAAGCCGAGCTTCGCCCGGCTGCCCGGACGGGGCGTCCGGGCCTACTTGGCTTGTGCCGGGATCTGTTTACTTGCTCCGCTGCAACTCCCGGTAGGCTTCGCTCTTCGACACTCCCATCTCTTTGGCAATTCTCTTGAGCGCCGCCTTTTCGTCCAGCTTTTCTTCCGCCATGATCTGCTCGAGCCGCTGGCGTACGCTTAAACTGGACGCCGCTTTCTGCTGGCCTTCTTCCGCCTTGCCAATCAGCAGCGTGATCTCGCCCTTGATGTCGCCTCGGGCCTTCAGTATTTCCAGAATCTCGCCGGCCCGGCCGCGCAGAAACTCTTCGTGAATCTTGGTGACCTCGCGCGCGATCACCAGCGGCCGCTCTTTTCCCAGGACCTCGACCACGTCTTCCACCGCTTCTTTCGTGCGATGCGGCGCTTCGTAAAAAACCTGGGTCCGCGGCGAGGCCTTAATACTTTCCAGCATCTGCCGCCGCTGCCCGCTTTTCGGACGGAAGGAAGCCGCTGAAGCGAAACGAGTCTGTGGGCAGGCCGCTGGCCACCAGCGCCGCCAGAAACGCCGACGCCCCCGGAATCGGCACCACCGGGATATGGTGTCGAATCGCCAGTGAGATCAGGCGGAAGCCCGGGTCGGAGATCCCCGGCATGCCGGCGTCCGTCACCAGGGCCACGCGCGCCCCGCCTTCGAGATCAAGCACCAGCTCGGGGGCGCGGGTCAGTTCATTGTGTTCGTGATAGCTGACCGTGCGCGTCGAGATGCCGTAATGGTTCAGCAGCTTTTGCGTCTGCCGGGTATCTTCGCAGGCAATCTGGTCGGCTTCCTTGAGCACGCGCACCGCCCGCAGCGTAATGTCTTCCAGGTTGCCGATGGGCGTGCCCACCAGGTAAAGTCCCGGCGTCAGAGGGCCTTTCGGATTCGCGGCCTCTAGCACGTTCATGAGGCGAGTCTAACATCGGTCACTCCGCGTCCTGGCGTGTGCGCGAAGCCGTGCATACGCCGGTTCATTGACGAGGTTGCGCACAAACCCTAGAATCAGGTAGACAGTGACCAGTTGTTAGATCTCAGTTCTCGGTTCGAATCTAGTTGAGTTCTGCATCTGACACCTAAAACTCACCTGCTTTTTCAGGAGAGTCTCAGGAAGTCCATGCCACTTTACGAATACGAGTGCAAGAAGTGCCATCACCGCTTTGAGCGCATCCAGAAATTTTCCGATCCTCACGTAAAAAAATGCCCCAAGTGCGGCGGCCCGATCGAACAGGTGATTTCCGCCCCGGCCGTCCAGTTCAAGGGCTCGGGATGGTACGTCACCGACTACGCCAAGAAGTCCTCGACCGGCTCGGCATCATCTTCTTCGAACGGCGACTCAGCCTCCAGCAAAGACTCCAAGTCCAAGCCGGAAGACTCGTCGAAGGCCGAAAGCTCCTCCAAGTCCGATACCTCCAAGTCCGAAGGCTCGAAGAAATCCGAAGCTTCGTCCAAAAAGAAGTAATATGTAGGCGCGAGCGCCCCCGCTCGTGCTCCCTCTAAACAACTCTCTCTTTGAGGCATCGAACCCCGCCATGAATCGTTTCCAGCAAGCCCGCATCTAAATAGTCGTTATAACGAGGATTCTCCTATGATCACAATCCGGCGTAGTGCAGAGCGCGGCGGAGGCGACTTCGGCTGGCTCAATACTCTTCACACTTTTTCCTTCGATCAGTACCACGACCCGCGCTTCATGGGATTCCGTTCCCTGCGCGTCATCAATGAAGACTGGGTCCAGGGCGGCCACGGTTTCCCCATGCATCCGCACCGCGACATGGAGATCATTACCTATGTCCTCGATGGCGCTCTCGAGCACCAGGACAGCATGGGCAACGGCTCCATCATTCGCCCCGGCGACGGACAGCGCATGAGCGCGGGCACGGGAGTGCGTCACAGCGAAGCCAATGCTTCGAAAACCGATCCGGCGCACCTGCTGCAAATATGGATTCTGCCCGACCGCCGCGGCCACGAACCGGGCTACGAGCAGAAGGCGTTCCCCGAGGCGGAAAAACGCGGCAAGCTGCGTCTGATCGCCAGCCCCGACGGACGGGACGGCTCCGTGACCATCCACCAGGATGCCAAGCTGTATGCCGCGCTGCTCAAGCCCGGAGACGAAGTGAAGCACAACCTGGGCAAGGGCCGGCACGCCTGGCTGCAGGTCGCCAAAGGCGCTGTAGAACTGAACGGCCAAACCTTGAACCAGGGTGACGGCGCGGCCGTAAGCGAAGAAGAGAAGTTAGTGGTGAAAGGCACCGAAGACGCCGAAGTCCTGCTCTTCGACCTGGCGTAAGCCTGTGTATGGGGGTGCCTGTGTGGGGCGGGCGCCCTCGCCCGCCGCTTTTGAAGTTGCTTTTGACTCGTGGATTTATCAGCAGCAACCGGCTGATCCCTATCCCCGGAATCAAGTTCAAAAACGGCGGGCGAGGGCGCCCGCCCCACACCATCACGGTGGTTATTGCCCCTGGCGTGCTTCTGTGCTAACTTCGCCGATCAATTATCCCGATGCGCTTCCTCTTTAACCACGGGAAATCCGCGGCGCCTCAAGAGCCGGTCCAGGCCGAGGTCCCGGAACTGCACTCCGCCCAGTTGGCTGCCGCCTATTACGGCGAACGCCAGGGGGGCGACCTCCATGACTTCGTGCGGGTCACGCCCAACCGGGTGCTTTTCGGCTTGCTCGACATGGCGGGACGCCTGGAAGAAAACAGCGCGGTCGTTTCCGCCGCCCAACAGACCTTCCGCACCCGTTCCCCGGAACTGTTCTCGGCCGACGACGTGAACGAGGCCGACGCCATGGCCGAACTCTGCCTCGAACTGAACCGCGCCATCATGTCGGCCGAAGGCGGTATCCGCTCCTGCCCGGCCTTTGCCGGCTGCTACAACGAAGATCTGGGCACCATCTGTTACTTCAACGCCGGCCACACTCCCGGATTGCTCCGCGACATGACCGGCATCACCGAACTCCAGGCCACCGGCCTGCCCCTGGGACTTTTTTCCCACGCCACCTGCGAGGCTCCGCTGGTGGCGTTGCCGCCGGGAGCCGCCCTTCTCCTGGTTTCCCGCGGCCTGCTCGAAGGCCGGCGCAAGCGCGAAGAATTCGGATTGGAACGGGTAAAAACCGGCTTGCAGCAAGCTACGAACGAAACTGCCAAAGAACTCTGCGCCACCATGATCGACGACGTTCAGCAGTTCATGCGCAAGCCCCCCGTCCACAATGACGTGACGGCGTTAGCTCTGGTCCGCGCCGCCAAAACGTAATGTAGGCGCGAGCGCCCGCGCTCGTGCAGGCCCCGGCAAGGATCAGGTTTCAAACTACCTCTTCTTCTTCCGCACCGCGGCCGGGGCCTGCGCCTTCTCTGGCGCCAGCTCATCGGCGGTCACAAAATCGGGCACAATGTCGGTTGGGATTCCTGCCAGGCGGTCGAGTGACTTCTGCACCCCGGGGCGCACCACTCCCATCTCGTCCTGCAACTTCTTCGCGCCGGCGTAGTCGCCCTGGGCCTCGAGGGTCAGCAGCTCGTGGTCCAGGTCGCGAACTCCCTGTTTGAATTTTTCCAGGTCCAGGGCAAAACTTTGGTCGGGGCGCTGGCTGAATGCCCCCCGGTCCATGAGGTAGTTGAACTGGATGGCCATGCCTTTGCCGTGAGCGTCATTCAACCCGAAGCGCAGGGTGCGAAACATCGAAGCCAGGTAGGTGGTGTAGAGCTGCCGCTGCGCGGCGTCGTCGGAGGGCAACACGCTCGACAACTTCATTTCCTGGGCATGGTCCATCATGTACTGCAGCGCGAAAAGGCCGGTGACATCGGCTTTGGCTTCCTCAATCGCGCTGTAAAGTTCTTTCAGTTCGGCGCGTGGAGTGGTGTCCCGTCCATCCACCTTGATCTGATGGGGCCCCAGGCCATGCATCAGTTCGTGGGCCACAATGTGGGTAAAGAACGATTCGAAGTTGACGTCCCGGGCCGCGCCCGGCAACATGCGGCGCGCAATCGGAATCAGCACGCTCCGAAACTTTGCCTCCTGGACATTCTTCAGCATCACCCGCTTGCTGCCCTTTTGACTGACCACCCGCTCATCGTTGGGCAGATTGTAGGCCGCGGTTGCTATTCCCTTGCTGGCATCGCCCGAACAGAGAATCTCGTCGACCACGCGGATGGGCGCCGCCGCACCCAACTTCGGGTTGCGGTACTGGGGATCGATGGGCAGATTGTCCTCGATCTCCTGCAGATGCGCGCTGAGCGCGGAAAACTTTGCGCTGGCCTCATCGTCGCGCAGGTTCAGGAAAGTTTCGAAGGCCGCCTTGTAACCGAAGATCTCGTCATCGTAGGTCTCGTAGGGACCAATAGTGATATCGATGGGCGCATCCAGATCCATCCAGGCCAGGTCGCTGGCATAGTAATCGTTGGAGACAAACGCATCCGCCCGCAGGTTGAGGAATTTTTTCAGCGAATCGTTGTCGGTAAGATCGGCGGCTTCTTTCAGCAGGGCCGCGGCCCGGGTCAGTTCAGCCTTGTACTCTTCGCTGTAGGGGATGGCCGCCAGGGTTTTTGCGCCCCCATCGGTCTTGCGGCGAATTACGGTGAAGAAGCCCTTGGCCTGCTCCTGCTCGTCTTTGGATAACGTCCCCACCCAGCTCTCAAACTCTTCCCTGGTCATGTCCTCGGGATAGTAATTCGATCCCTTCAGCTTCTCCGCGGGAACGCCCGGGAGAAAGGCCTGGTCGTTATCCAGGATTGACCAGGGTCCCTTGTTGATCCAGAAATATCGCAGGCGGGCCTGGCCCAGGGGCGTTCGGTCCCTCTGCAGGCGGGAATACAGGGCAAGATTGCCGCTCCAGTATTGGGCCATGAAGATTTCGTCCATGATCCGCCCGGCCTCGATCAGCTTGACCAGCGCCTGGCGATCTCCGCTGGAAAGCTTCGAGGTATCCACCCGCAGAATCGTAGGCGCGAAGCGGGCCGTCATCTGCTGCAACCGGGCAAGCCCGGGTGCCGCGGAACTGGCCTTCCGCCCCTTGGTCTTCTGGGCCTTGGCGGGAATAGCGGCCAAGCCGAACAGAATAATGAGCGCAGAACATGCGAGAAGCTTCATCCTAAGTCTCCTTACGGTTATAAACAGCGGCAATCCAGCAAGGCACAAAACTATTCATCATAACAGCAGGTAGTGGTTGAATTTGAACTGCAATCTCGAAGCGGCGTCCTGAGAGACTTGGTGAAGTTGCATCATCCCTGACAGACTCCGGTGAAGTGGCGTCATCCTGAGGGACTTTAGTCACGAAGGACCCTGCGCGCAGCGGCACCACTGCCAGCTTTCTTTCCTGTGAGCCGCTCAGCCGCTTGCTAAAGGAAAAAGGCCACTACCAAACAGCCGGACCAGTGGCCGCGGACCTGCCTCCGGAGGTACAATTTACGCAGGCTGTCAGGCCGATTCCTATGCGAAAACTACTCCCCTGGTTCCTGCTGATCTGTGTTGCCGCCCTGCCTCCGCTTTTGTCCGCCGACACGGTGGTCGAGGAAATTATAGCCCGCATTAATAATCAGATTGTTACCCGCGCCGAATACCTGCGCAGCAAAGAGCAGCTGCGCCAGGAGGCGCAGCAACAGGACCCCGCCAATGCCGAAAAAGTCGTCGAAGAGAGGGACAAAGATGTCCTGCGCGACCTGATCGACCAGCAACTGCTGCTCGAAAAGGGCAAGGACCTGGGCATCACCGCCGATACCGAGGTGATCAAGCGCCTGGACGAAATGCGCAAGGACATGCACATGAACTCGATGGAAGATCTGGAGAAGGCCGCCACCAGCCAAGGCATCTCGTACGAGGATTTTAAGCAGAACCTCAAAAACCAGATCATCACCCAGCAAGTCATCTCCCGCGAAGTCGGCTCGCGCATGAATGTCAGCAAGGAGGAATTGCAGCAGTTCTACGATGAGCACAAGAGCCAGATGGAGCAACCGGAACAGATCCGGCTGAGTGAACTGCTGATTTCCAGCAGCAAGGGCGACAAGAACCCTCCCGCCGATGACGCGCAGGCCCTTGCTGCGGCGCAAGCCAAGGCGGACGACCTGCTGGCCCAGATTCGCAAGGGTGCTGCCTTCGACGAAATCGCAAAAAAGAACTCCGACGGACCCACCGCCGCTCAGGGCGGCGATCTGGGATACTTCAAACGCGGCACCCTGGCCAAGGAACTTGAGGACAGAACCTTCGCCATGAAGCCCGGCGAAGTTTCCGACGTCATCCGCACCAAACAGGGGTTTGTCATCCTCAAGGTCACCGAACATCAGCAGGCCGGCGTGCCCCCGCTCAGTCAAATCGAGCCCAAGGTGCAGGACGCGATCTACATGCAAAAACTCCAGCCCGCGCTGCGCGCTTACCTGCTCAAGCTGCGCGAGGACGCTTATATCGATATCAAGCCCGGTTACGTGGATACCGGCGCCAGCCCCAACCAGACCAAGCCGGTTGAAACCACGGCCAAGGACGCCGGCGCCAAGGAACTGAAGAAAAAGAAGAAAAAGCTGGGCATCCTCTAGGTTAAGTTGCTTTTGATTTCAACCTGGGTCCAGGTTGAACCCTGGGAAGCGAAAGACAGGCAATTAGTTATGAAGGAATTTTTCGTTTCCGACTGCGTCCAGTACGAGAACAAGATCGTCACTTCCAGCTTCGTGGTGGTTTCCCGCCAGGTCAAACCCAAGAAAAGCGGCGAGCCTTACCTGGCTTTGACCCTGGGCGACCGCAGCGGCCACATCGAGGCCAAGATGTGGGACAACGTCGAGGACGCCATCGACGCCTGTGATCAGGACGACTTCATCAAGGTCAAGGGCCTCATTAACAAGTACAAGAACCGCTTCCAGTTCACCATTCACAAACTGCGCCGCCTGGGAGAATCGGAAGTCGATTTCGCCGATTACCTCCCCAAGACCACCCGGGACATCGGCGAGCTATGGCAAACCCTGGCAGGCTACGTCGCCAGTTTCAAGGACCCCCACCTCAAGGCGCTGGTCGAGGCTTTCATGGCTGACCCGGAAATCGCGGAAGCCTATCGCAACGCTCCCGCCGCCAAGACCTTACATCACGCTTTCATCGGCGGACTGCTCGAGCACGTGGTCTCGCTGTTCAATTCCTGCGACCTCATGTGCCGCAACTATCCCCAGATCAATCGCGACCTGCTGCTCACCGGCGCGTTCTTTCACGATATCGGCAAGATCCACGAGCTCACTTACAACCGTTCGTTTTCCTACACCACCCGCGGCCAGCTGCTGGGACACATGATCATCGAACTGGAAATGCTCCAGGCCAAGCTGCGGCAGATACCTGATTTCCCCGAATCGCTGAAGACGCTGGTGGAGCACCTCATTATCAGCCACCACGGCCAGTACGATTTCGGCTCGCCCAAACTGCCCATGTTCCCGGAAGCGCTCATGCTGCATTATCTTGACGATCTCGATTCGAAGATGGAGGCCATGCGGGCGCAGTTTGAGCGTGGAGGCGAATCGGAAGGCGCATGGACCGGCTACAATCCGTCCCTCGGCCGGCCGGTCCTGAACACGGCGAAGTTTCTCGCGACGAAAACCGCGGACCCGATCGAGCCGATCGCCTCCGACCCGTCGGCCGGCAACAGCGCCGAACTGGACGGCACGCCCGGCCCGGTTGGATTGGACCCCTCGGAACTTGAGCCGGCGAAAGAAAACAGCCCTGCCGCCATGACATCGGCTGCTTATAAGGATAAAATCTAGGCCAATTTGTTCGGGAGCCATCGGCAGCTTCCGTTTAAGAGCATTTGCGCAAAATCTGCTTTCCGATCGACCATCCCCAATTGGAGGGAATCATGCGAACCCGTTTGACAGCACTCACCCTTGGTCTCTATTTGTCTTTCGCCCTGCTCGGCTGCAACAAACCAGCCGCTCCAGCGGACTCGAATCCTTCCACGGCCGCGCCTGCCTCAAGTGATAACAGCAACCCTTCGTCCGCGCCCGCCGGAAACATGTCGAACCCGGCGTCCGGCAGCGGATCCGGCTCGGCTATGTCCAATACCGCGATGTCGAACATGAAACCCGAGCCTCCCAAGCCTTTGGTGGTCCCGGCGGGGACCGTATTGACGGTTCGTCTGGGACAAGCGGTTGGCTCCAAGATCAGCTCTCCGGGTCAGACTTTCACCGCCACATTGGCCAGCGCGGTCTTGGTCGACGGTAAGACGGCAATTCCGGCGGGCGCGGCAGCCTCCGGCACCGTGGTTGATGCCAGGCCGCTGGGCCGCTTCAAAGGCGGGGCCTCGCTGCAGCTGCGCCTGACTTCAATCTCCATCGGCGGTGCCGACCAGACCATTTCCACATCCTCAGTGGCACGCACGGCAACCGGTAAAGGCAAGCGCACTGCGGTCCTGGCCGGCGGCGGCGCCGCCCTGGGAGCCTTGATTGGCGGCCTGGCCGGCGGCGGTAAGGGCGCTGGGATCGGCGCTCTGGCCGGCGGTGGTGCCGGCGCGGGCGGTGCCGCGTTCACCGGCAACAAGGACATTGTCCTGCCCGCCGAGTCCGCACTCAGCTTCAAGCTGGAACAGCCCATCGAAGTGAGGTAGGCTCCAGGCACTCGTCGTAAAGGCAGCCCAGGGCACAAGCCCTGGGTTCGCTTTTTAGAGAGATCGAGCATGTTGAACTTCGCTCAATTCCGCCTCCTGTCCTTCGACTGCTACGGCACTCTTATCGACTGGGAGGCGGGAATCTTTTCCGCGCTCCGGCCTGTTCTCGCCGCCCATGGCAAGTCCATCGCCGATCCCGAACTCTTGCATCTCTATTCCGAACTGGAATCCGACGCCGAGCGCGGAGTCTTCCATCCCTATCGCGAAGTTCTGCAGTCCGTGGTGCGCGGGCTCGGCCAGCGCCTCGGCTTCAGCCCGACCGATGCCGAGATCAATTCCCTCCCCAACTCGCTCCCCAACTGGCTGCCCTTCCCGGACACGGTGGCGGCCCTCCACCAGCTCAAGGCGCGTTACCAGCTGGCAGTCATCTCCAACGTCGACGACGATCTCTTCGCCCACACCGCGCGCCATCTCGAAGTTCCCATCGATTACCTGATCACCGCCCAGCAGGTTCGCGCCTACAAACCGTCTCTGGAGATATTCAGGCTGGCGCGGCAACGGACGGGCGTGCCCCCGGCCCAGTGGCTTCACGTCGCCCAAAGCATCTACCACGATGTGATTCCCGCCCGATCACTGGGGATCGCCACCGTCTGGGTGAACCGCCCCTCGCCGCGTCCCGGATCCGGCGCCGCCAAAGCCGCATCCGCCCAACCCGACCTGGAAGTTCCAGACCTCAAAACCCTATCCCAACTCACTGAGAACCGAGAACCATGAACTGAAAACTGGTTTTGAAGATTAAACTGGAAGTGGCACCAGCAATCGGAGATCTAAAAAAGATGGCAACCACCACTGCCCGCTCCAACCCGCTCTCCTACCTGACCGACCAGCTCAACGACCTAAAAGCCAAGGGCACCCATTTCCGCCTGCGCGTCCTCGATGATGAACAAGCCGCGGTCTGCACCTTCGACGGCAAGAGAGTCATCAACCTGGCTTCCAACAACTACCTGGGCCTGACCACGCACCCCAAACTGCGTGAGGCCGCGTTAGAGGCCACCCGCAAGTACGGCGTGGGGTCAGGCGCAGTCCGCACCATCGCCGGCACCATGAAAATCCATATGGAACTGGAAGAAAGGATTGCTCGCTTCAAGAACGTCGAAGCCTGCGTAGTCTTCCAGTCGGGATTCGCGGCCAATGCCGGCACCGTGTCGGCGGTGCTGGGCAAAGAAGACTTCATCGTCTCCGACCAGTTGAACCATGCCTCGATCATCGATGGCGCCCGCCTCTCCCGCGCCAAGATTCTGGTCTTCGAGCACAAGAACATGGCCCAGGCCGAGGAACGTCTGGCGAGTATCAAGGACCAGCCCGGCAAGAGGCTGCTGATCACCGACGGCGTCTTCTCCATGGACGGCGACATCGGCCCACTGCCCGCGCTCTGCGACCTGGCGGAAAAGTATGGCGCCATCATGATGGTGGATGACGCTCACGCTTCCGGCGTCCTGGGCCGCAACGGCCGCGGCACAATCGATCATTTCAAGATGCATGGCCGCGTGGACATCCAGGTCGGAACGTTATCAAAGGCAATCGGCGCCCTCGGTGGCTACGTCTGTGGCACCCGCGACCTGATTGATTTTCTCTATCATCGCGCCCGGCCGTTTTTGTTCTCGACTTCGCATCCGCCCTCGGTGGCGGCCACCTGCATCGCCGCTTTCGACGTCCTCGAAAACGAGCCCGAGCGCATGGAAAGACTCTGGGAGAACACCCGTTTCTGGAAGGGGGAACTGGGCCTCCTCGGCTTCGACATCGGCGGTAAGACCACACCCGCCAGCGAAACGCCGATCACTCCCATCATCATCGGCGACGGCAAACTCACCATGGACTTTTCCCGCGAGCTATTTAAGGAAGGCGTGCTGGGCACAGGGATTGCGTTCCCCACCGTGCCGGAGGGCAAAGCCCGCATCCGCACCATCGTGACGGCGACACATACTGAAGATGAACTGCAACAGGCGCTCGAAGTGCTGAAAAGAGTGGGAAAGCGAATGGGTATAGTGAGCTAGAACATCGCATCCCGCAGCGCTAGCGCTCTGCCGCGACGAGTTCTCGCTGAATGACGCCTTTGTGGGTCTGGGGGAATTTGGCTTTGGCTTCAATACCTAGCCGTCCGGCGTAATAAAGCAGCTTGTCTACGCTCTTGTTCGCAATCTTCCCGTTGAGCAGCTCGC
The DNA here is from genome assembly GCA_963734455.1 of Terriglobia bacterium. Classification (GTDB taxonomy): domain Bacteria; phylum Acidobacteriota; class Terriglobia; order Terriglobales; family Acidobacteriaceae; genus JAIQFF01. The sequence goes on along the minus strand of CAVTHC010000010.1, from coordinate 20,400 downwards.
TCACTCGGGGCTGTGCCTCTCCCAAGATCACCTGCAGCTGTTTTTGAGAATACTTACGAGCACACCTCAAAATCGCCTGATATAAATCAGCCTTGAACTTCAGCGCTGTCGCCGTCTCCGGCGAGAAGCCGAGGTCATCGAGCACGTTTGCTCTCGTAATGTGCGCCGCCTTAGTGTTCCCTGCCAAGCTTTTTCTCCTGTGTCATTCGCGCCCGCACAGCCTGGAGCCGCTGCCTCGCCGTGCGGATTTCTTTAGCCGGAGTCTCGCGGCTCCTCTTTTCAAAACAATGCAGCACGTGAACAACGTCTCGGATTCTCGATAGATAAATGACCCGATACCAGGCTCTCTCGTCTTGATCCCTTAGTTCGAAAACGCCCGGACCGATTGTGCTCATGGGCCGGTAGTCGTTCGGTTGCTGTCCCAGTTGCAAGAGGCGCAACTGAAATCCCAGGTTTTGCCGAGCCTGCTCCGGGAATGAACTAATGACTTCCTTCGAATCGCCTTCCCAAGCAATCACGGCGTCTTTGGGAAATGCAGGCATTCATTCGCCACACGGAAAGCATATCAAATATACATTTAGTTGTATATATTAAGATTTACGTGGTTAAAAACACGAGAGATCTGAGCCATGCAGTTAGAAAACTCCCGCCTCAAGATCAAACGGGCCGATAAGCACATCGCCGATCTGGATGCTCGCATTGGTTGAATTCAGCCGCTGATTAAATTGAGCTTCGGCCTGAACGTAGTCGAAGACCCGTTCCGGCGCGAACTATGAGCGGATCAATCTGCCCGATACACAACCCGCCCGCTCACAATCGTCGCCACAACCTTCCCCGTCAGTTGCACGCCGCCAAACGGACTATTGTGCGACTTTGAGTGCGACTTAGCCGCGTCAAACGTCCAGCGCTTTTGCGGATCGAAGATGGTGACATCGGCATGGCTGCCGCGAATCAGCGTTCCGCGTCCTCGCAGGCTGAACACGCGCGCCGGCCCGGAAGTAAAGAGTTCAACAATCCGGCCCAGCGAAATCTTGTGTCCGCGGTGCAGATGCGTGATGGCCAGGCCAAGCGCGGTCTCGAGCCCCGTGATCCCAAACGCCGCACGTTCGAACTCGATGATCTTTTCGTGCGGCGCGTGGGGCGCGTGGTCGGTGGCGATCGCATCCACCGTGCCGTCAGCCAGCCCCACCAGGATGGCTTCGCGGTCTTCGTTCGAGCGTAGCGGCGGGTTCATCTTGAAGTTGGTGTCGTACTCGCCGACGTCCGCGTCGGTCAGCGCGAAGTGGTGCGGCGTGACTTCGCAGGTCACATGCGACTTGCTGCGCTTTCCCCGGCGCACCGCCTTCAGCGCATCGGCGGTCGAAAGATGGGCCACGTGCAGGCGCGCGCCGGTGAACTGCTGCGCCAGTTGCACATCGCGTTCCACCACCGACGCCTCGGCTGCCGCCTTCATGCCGCGCAGCCCCAGCCGAAACGCCGTCGGGCCGTCATTCATGGAGCAGCGGTCGGTCATGCGCGTATCTTCCGCGTGCTGAATGACGGGAAGATTGATTTCGGAAGACAAGCGCATGGTTTCGCGCATGACGCTGTCGTTGAGAATGGGCTTGCCATCATCGCTGACGCCCACCGCTCCGGCCCGCTGCAACGCGCGGAAGTCGGTAAGCACCGCGCCCTTGCTGGCATGGGTCGCGGCCGCGATCGGAAAGACGTTCACCACCGCGCCGCGCTCCGGCTGCTGCAGCCACGTGACCCATTCCGGCGAGTCGACAACCGGCTGCGTGTTGGGCATGCAACAGACGGAAGTGAATCCGCCCGCGGCAGCCGCGGCCGTGCCGGTGGCGATGGTTTCCTTGTAACCCTGCCCGGGCTCGCGCAAGTGCACGTGCAGATCGATAAAGCCGGGCGCGACGATCAGCCCGCGCGCGTCGATTTTTTCATGGGCAGTACCCCGCGTCTTGCCCGGCGGAGCGATCTCCGCCACCTGCCCGTCGCGCAGCAGCACGTCCATGGTCGCGTCGATCTTCGCGGCAGGATCAATCAGCCGCCCGCCCTTGATCAGCAAGCTGTAATTTTCTCTCTTTGGATTCAAATCGCCTTCCCAGACCAACTCATTACCACGGAGGCACAGAGCCACGGAGAACCCAATTATTTGAAAACCCAAAAGATTTCTCTGTGACTCTGTGTCTCCGTGGTGGAATTGGGTCTTCATCGCGCCCGCCCCAGCGCCCGGGCCAGGATCGCCATGCGCACCGGCACTCCGTTCCGCACCTCTTCCACAATCGCCGACTGCGGACAATCCGCCACTTCCCAGGTCAGCTCCAGCCCGCGAATGATCGGCCCGGGATGCATCAGCATGGCATCTTTTTTCGCCAGCTTCAGCCGCGCCATGGTCATCTGGTAGCGGGAAACGTAATCCTGCAGGCTGATCTTCGTGCCTGCCAGTCGTTCCTTTTGCACCCGCAGCGTCAGGACCACGTCGGCGCCATGCACCGCATCTTCCACCGTACGCGTGATGTGCAGGCCCGGCGCCAGGCTGAGCGCGGTCTCGGGCAAAAACTCCGCCGGACCGCACAGCGTGATGCGCGCCCCAAACTTGCTCAGCAGGTGGATCGCGGACCGCGCCACCCGGCTGTGATAAATATCGCCGACGATGGCAACCTGCAATCCCTTCAGCGTTTTCTTGTGGCGCAGAATCGTGTAGGCATCGAGCAGGGCCTGCGAGGGATGCTCGTGCATGCCGTCGCCGGCATTGATCACCGGAATATCGAGATACCTCGCCATCAGCGCCGCCGCGCCCGCCTGGGGATGGCGGATCACGATCACATCCGCGCCCACCGCCCGCAGCGTGTAGCCGGTGTCGAGCAGCGACTCGCCTTTTTCGATGCTCGATCCGCTGGAGAGCACCAGCGTGGTCATGGCGCCCAGCGACTTGGCGGCGATTTCAAAGGAACTGCGGGTGCGCGTGGAAGCTTCGTAAAACAGAAGCAGCACCCGCTTGCCCCGCAGCAAAGGGCGCGGCTTGAGCGGATTCATTCGACGGGCCAGCTTGAGCAGGCCCAGAATGTCCGGCGCGCCGAGATGTTCAATGCCCAGCAGGGAGCCGCGAGCAGCTTGTTTCATGGTATGCCAGGGCCAGCCGGAGTTTCAGGTTCAAGATTTCAGATTGCAGATTTCAGATTGCAGATTTCGAGATTGACGCTTTCAAATCGCGCAGATCCATCCGTGACAACCGGGGATCAACACAATCTGAAATCAACAATTCTTCAATCTGAAATCGGGTTTGCCGCATCAGTCTTGCCGCTCCACCAGCAGAACTTTTTCCAGGTCATCCACTTCGCGCAATTTCACTTCGATAATTTCCCGGTCCGAGGTCTGCACCTTGCGTCCAATAAATCCGGCTTCAATCGGCAGTTCGCGGTGCCCGCGGTCAATCAGCACGCACAATTGCACCTGCTTGGGGCGCCCTTCGCGGAACAGCGCATCCATGGCGGCGCGAATCGTCCGCCCGGTGTAGAGAACGTCATCCACCAGAATGATGTTCTTGCCGGCAATCGGGAAGCCGATCTCGGTCTTCTGCACCACCGGTTTCGGCCCCAGCGTGGACAGGTCGTCACGATACAAAGTGATGTCCAGCGTGCCGACCGGAACCGGAGTCTTCTCGATACGCGCAATCATCTGCCCCAGGCGCTGGGCCAGCGGCACGCCGCGCCGCCGGATGCCGACCAGCCCAAGATCGTCCGCGCCATTGTTTTTCTCGATGATTTCGTGGACCAGCCGGACCAGGGTACGCTCAATTTCCGAGGCCGACATCAGTTGCGACTTCTCGCGCAGGCCCGCAGGACGGGGAGACATTTTCGCAGTCATAAACGCTGCATCATACGCGGGCGACCTGATCCGGGGCAAGCTGGCCGAAGCCCGCCCGAAGCCTAACTCATCACGAATCAAGAAGGTACGCGGCAACAACATTCCAACAGAGAACGAATAAAGATCCCTCTTCCGATATCTGCTGGAGATTAAACCAGGCAACTCGAGGGTCCTCTACCGCACCAAAGCTTCGAAAGAAGAAAGAACATTGCCAAGGAGGGCATGACGTATGCAACGTGGATCCCGGTACCTGAGTTCGCTGCTACTGGCCGCGGCATTCCTGGTGCCAGTCGTCGCCACCGGCTGCGCCACCCGACGCTATCACGACCCGTACTACAACGATTACCATCGCTGGGACCACAATGAGGACGTCTACTATCATCAGTGGATCGTCGAAACTCATCGCGACAACCGCGACTTCCGCCGGCTGAATAAAGACGAGCAAAAGCAATATTGGGATTGGCGCCACAGCCATCACGACGATCATGATCATGACCACGATCACGACCGGCACTAAGCACGTGCAGACTCGCCACTGACCGCATACGGACGGCCGCCCTCGGCCGTCCGGTCGGGCGTAGCCCGACGGCCCGGTTCCAGCAGTCATTGCAGAATCTTCACATCCCACCCGCGCCTGATCTGGCAGAATAGACAGCTGGAGAACATCATGCCCGAAAAACGCATCCTTCTTCTGGCCGGCGACTACGTGGAAGATTACGAAGTCATGGTTCCCTTTCAAGCCCTGCAGATGGTCGGCCACACCGTGCACGCCGTTTGTCCCGGCAAGAAGACCGGCGAGTCCGTGCGCACCGCCATCCACGATTTCGAAGGCGACCAGACCTACAGCGAAAAGCGCGGCCACAACTTCATGCTCAACGCGACTTTTGACGAAGTCAAACCTGACACTTACGACGCCCTGGTCATTCCCGGCGGACGCGCTCCCGAATATCTGCGCCTCAATCCCAAGGTCCTCGAAGTGGTGCGGCATTTCTTCGAGAAGGGCAAGCCGGTCGCCGCCATCTGCCACGCCGCGCAAATATTGGCCGCCGCAGGAGTGCTCAAGGGACGCCGCTGCAGTTGCTATCCGGCAGTCGCGCCCGATGTCTCGGCCGCCGGCGGCACTTATGTTGAACTGCCCATCGACAAATCCTGCGTAGATGGCAACCTGGTGACTGCGCCCGCATGGCCGGCTCATCCCGCCTGGCTCTCCGCATTCCTCACAGTGCTGGGAACAAAGCTGGAAGTAACCGACCGCGTCGCCTGAGCGTGTGGTCGCGGGCTACTCGCCCGCGGCTTTTGACTTTCACCGCGCAGCCCAGTACAGGTTGGCCCTCGATCCGGTGGGATTCCCCCGGAGCAAATAAAATTCAGCGCGTGCGCTTTGCCAGGAAGAGGATCCATTGTTGCCACCTGCCGCACGCGGGCGAGTCGCCCGCGACCACACGATCTCGTGTCCGAGGGTCATAGTCGCTTCGAGAAATATTCCCGCCCGGTGGGTTACACTAGGAAACTTTCAATCGATTCTCAGGAGGAATCCGCTATGCCCGAAGCCACCCTTAGTGGCGCAGATTTCAAAAAGCAGCTGCGTGAAGGCTCGCCCAAGATGGGCCTGTTCTTGAACGCGCACAGCCCCACCGTCGCCGAGCAACTGGCCCACAGCGGCTATGACTGGTTGCTGGTCGATACCCAGCACGGACCCATGGGCTACGAAAAGCTTTCCGCCATGCTTTCCGGAATTTCCAATGGCGGTGCAAAATCCATGGTCCGCGTCGGCGGATACGATGATCGCCCCGGAATCCAGCAGGCCCTCGACATGGGCGCCGACGGAGTTCTCGTCCCCTACATCAACACCGCCGAAGAAGCGCGCCAGGCCGTAAGCTGCACCAAATACCCCACCGTCGGGACCCGCTCCGTTTATTTTCCGCAGCGCAGCATGAACAAGGCCGGACTCCTGGGATACGCCGGCAATTTTAATAACAACGGCATCGTCGCCCTGCAGGTGGAAACCGCTTCCTGTATCGAAAATATTGCGGAAATCGCCGCCGTGCCCGGCGTGGACATTCTGTTTCTCGGCCAGAACGATCTCTGCATGTCGATGGGACTCTATGAGAAATACGAATTCCCTCACATGTACACTTCGCCCGAACTCGGTGCCGCGACCCAGAAACTTGTCGATAGCGCGCGCAAGAATAACCTCATCCTCGGACTCTTCCTCTTCGGCACATCTCGTGTAGGCGAGTTCCTCGAGAAGGGATTCACCTTCATCAGCGTCGGTAATGACCTGCACCACGTTCTGACCCAGGCCGGAGCCTACGTAAACGACATGGAAAACATCGCCAAGGAAAAGGGAAAGACCTGGAAGCGAAGACCAACAGCGCTGTTCTAGCTTGCACTTGTCGTGAGTGGAATGTGTGGCCGCGGACCTGCCCTGAGCGAAGTCGAAGGGGGCTCGCCCGCGCGGCCCCATAACTAGAGCCGTCAGAAAACCAAGGAAGCCGGAGTCACAACCGTGAAGCCGATCGTCATCCTTACCTTGCTCCTCGCCGCAATGCTGGCCTGTGTACCGCCGGCCGCTGCCCAGGCCGGCGCAAAAGAGGCCTATCCCGGCCCCATCGACGTCAACAAGATGGATCCGGCCCGCCGGGCCATCACCCCCTACAGCTTCTATTCCCCGCCCAACAATCTTTATTACTTCCATCACATCGACCAGCTGAATGTCCAGCAGGACTGGATTCGCCGCAATGGGCCCGTGTTTGCCTTGCGCCAGCCCTCGGCTCCGTTCTCCGCCAGCTACACCTACGCCAACCAGCGGCACACTCTGGACGAATATTTTGTCCGCAACTACGTGGTCGGATTCGTGGTCCTGCACGACAACCAGATCCTGCTGGAGAAGTATTTTCACGGGGCGGACGGCGAGTCGCGATTCCTCTCGAATTCAGTGTCCAAGTCATTCACCTCGATTCTGGTCGGGGCCGCGATCGCAGACGGCAAAATCAAGAGTGTGGATGATCCTGTCGTGAAATACCTGCCCTGGCTGCAAGCCAGCAGCGGGTACCGCGACACCACCATCAAGAACCTGCTGGAGATGGCCTCCGGGGTTCAATTCGACGAAGAGTACACCAATCCCGATGCGGACATCAGCCGGTACGCCTCGGCTCTGCTGCACGGGGAGCCTTCTTTCCATGATCTGGCGCTTTCCATCAAAGCCAAGATCAAGCCGGGGACGAAGTTTGAATACCAGACCATCAACTCGCAAGTGCTGGGGATGACCGTGGAAGCGGCAACCGGCCAGACCCTCAATCACTATGCCGAAGAAAAGCTGTGGAGCAAGATTGGCCCCGAGGGCGACGCATTTCTGTTTCGCAGCCGCAAGCAACCTCAGATGTGCGCCGGCTCCGCTCTGAATGTCCGCTTGCGCGACTACGTCCGCTTTGGCCTGATGGCCATGTACGGTGGCACCCTGGGAGGCCAGCGAGTCGTGCCGGAGGAGTGGATCAAGGCATCAACCCAGGCGAAGGACAAAGTTCTGCAGCCGCAACCGAACGGACCCGACGATCATCAGAATTTTGGCTACGGATATCAATGGTGGCTGCTCAACGATGACGACGGCGCCTTTGCCGCGCTCGGCATCTACGGCCAGACAATTTACGTCAATCCCAAGCGGCACGTGGTAATCGTGCAGACCGCGGCCTGGCCCGAGCCCGATCCCGACGCTCGCTGGGACGAAACCATCAAAGTGATGCAAACCCTGGCGCGCGTAGTAACACCGTAAGTGTGGGGCGGACACTCCTGTCCGCCGCTTTTGACCTTGTCTCCCGCAAACCAGGCCGGTCCCCTGGATGTGTCACCAAGTCCACTTCGAAGGCGGCGGACAAGAGTGTCCGCCCCACACTTCTGAAACGGCGGTCACGTCGCCGGCGACTGAATCCCCATCTCTTTGCCTAAACCGGTCTGCTGGCTCTGAAATTCCTCCAGCGCCTTCTCGAGCCTGTCGGCCGCGCTGGCTATGCCTTCACTCACCCCATTCGCGCCTCCAAGCTGTCTCTCCAGGTCCTTCCATTGTTTCGTGACCTCCGAATCCGCCTTCTCCAGCTTCTTTGCCATCTCCTTCAATCCGGCCTTCTGTGCTTTCGTGAAGCTCTTCACAAAATCCTGGTTGACCCCCTGCGCCTCTTCCACCGCGTCCTTCAAGGCCGCAGTCCGGCGGGAGAAGTCCGTCGCGCTATCGGCTTTCGCGCCCGGCCCCGAGAGTTCCTGCGCCAGCTTCCTGGCTTTCTCCGTGTTCCTGGTTAACTCCGGGAAGTGAGCCGTCTGGTCCGAATTCGCCTGGACCGCGAGCGCGTGGTTGAAGTCAGTCAGGCCCGCGTCGCTGGTGTCGGCACTCGGAGCCCCGGGAGTACCCCGGCGGCCGCCGCCTCCGTGCCCGCCATGCTGGGCCCAGAGCGAGGGCGCGCAGAGCAGCAGAAATGTCCCGACACCCAGCACCGCGACTCGGCTGACTCGCATTTTCCTTCCCGGCAGACAGGATTCCATGCCCATGACGCAGCAATTATATTTTATGACCGGAACAAGGGCCCCACTGTAAAGACACAGTCAGTTCCTGCAAACATTTGTAAGCCGCCCTCCCTCTGCCTGCCATGAAAAAAGGCCACGCTCATGGCTGAACGTGGCCTGGCTGATGCCTGACACTGCCCCGGCGTCTAGAACATGTTCCACAGGTACTGGTTGTAAACGTCGTGGTGATATTGCACTTCTGGCGGCTTCACGAACGTGCCCAGCAGGCGCGGACAACGGTCGGCCGCGGCTTTTTTCAAATCCGCATACCGTCCCTTCACGTCCTCGCCAAAAAGCTTGGTCGTCCACTCCGCCTTGTTGAAGTTCGCCAGCGCATCGTAGATGTTGTCGGGCAGGTAGCGCTCCGCCTGGCGGAGGTTCTTGATCTTCGCCGTGTCTCCGTCAATGCCGGTCTTGAAGATGGAGAGCATCACCATGTAAGGATTCGCGTCCGGGGCCACCGAGCGCACTTCCACGCGCATGCTCTTCTCGTTCCCGATCGGAATGCGGATCATGGACCCGCGATCCACGGCCGACGCCTTGATCTGGTTGGGCGCTTCAAAGTGCGGATCCAGCCGACGGTATGCGTTCACGCTGGGATTCAGCAGCAGGCAGATGTCGTTGCCGTGGGTCAGGATGCGGTCCACAAACGACCAGCCCAGCTTGCTGAGCTTTTCCTCGCCCTTCGGGTCCCAGAACAAATTCTTCCCGCCCTTGCTGATGGAAACGTTGGTGTGCATGCCGCTACCGTTGACTCCCACCACGGGTTTCGGGAGAAAGCTCGCCGTGAAACCCATGTTGGTCGCCACTTGCCGGCAAACCAGTTTGTAGATCTGGATCTGGTCAGCCGCGGCCACCACTTCTCCGTACCCGTAGTTGATTTCAAACTGCGAAGGCGCCACTTCCGGATGGTCTTTCTCGTTCTGGAAGCCCATGGCGCGCTGCACTTCCGCAGTGGTATCGATGAACGTGCGCAGCGGATCGCCGGGCAGCGAGTGATAATATCCGCCGGTATTCACGTATTCAAACTTGCCGGTTTCGTTGTAGCGCCGCTCCGCGTCCACGCCGTTGAAGAGGAAGCCTTCAATCTCGTTGGCCGCATTCAGGGTGTAGCCTTCGTCCTTGAACTGTTTCTCGGCGTACATCTTGAGAATGCCGCGAATGTCAGCGGCGTAGGGCGTGCCGCCCTTGTCGATCACGTCGCCGAAGACCAGGACCTTGCCCGCCCCGAAATAATCCGCCGGCCCCCAGTAGAACGCCGCCCAGTCGATCCCCAGCCGCAGATCGCTTTCCCGCTGTGCCGTAAACCCGCGGATCGACGACCCGTCAAACGTCAGGTTGTCCCAGCTCTTGATCAGGAACTTCTTGTCGTAGTCCAGCATGTGCAGCCGGCCTTCGAGATCGCTGAAAAGCACGGTCACCGCCTTGATGCGCTTTTCGTCGGTCAGGTATTTGAGGCGCTCCTCTTGGACCTTATGCAGGGCAACGCGGTTCTTGCGCTGCTCCTTCGCCTTCAGATTCAACTGTTCCAATTCTTCATACGACAGTGTCAGGAAGTTGCGCAGTTCGTTCGACATGAATCTCCTTAATTGTGACTCTCGATCTGTCCTACAGTGGGGATCGTACGGCTGGTTCGCAACTATCAGAATATCGCGAGCTCCATCCCGCGGCTAATTAAAAAACCTTATAAGCCATATTGAAGAGATTTATCCGTGCATGTGCGGGTCGGACACTCCTGTCCGACGCCTTTGTCTTTGATTCTGAACGATCACCGACAGTCGCGGGGTACCCCGTCCAAGCTCCGCTTGGGCGGGAGTTTTTGCGGAAGCAGGAGCGCAGGCTTAATCCAATGGCAGCATATATCCGGGCGTTTTGCCCAATCGCCCGCCGAAAGCCTGGGCATCGAGCACCGCCATGTCCCATGTGATCCACGAAACCGGCGTAATCCGCAGGGTCACGTCGTCAAACGACGCAAACACCGGGCCAACCTGCGGATCGGCAAGCGCCGCCGGGCTCAGATATCTGCCATGGATGCGCCGATTTATTTCCTGAGACTGGTTGCCCGAAATCACTTCCACTTTTCCGGCAGCCGTGACGCCGCGCTCCGTCCCAGGTTTTCGCGCATCCACCATCAGCGAAGCCTTCCGACGCGCCGCCGCATTACGGGCCTTTTGCGTCCTGGAAGACGTCGCGACAAAGAGGCTGCCGGACTCGAACAGATACCAGACCGCCGTCAGGTGGATCGACCCATCGGCGTTCTCGGTTCCGAGGGTCGCAATGTAACGTCCATTGAGTAGTCCCTGGAAAGCCGGGTCCAATGTGTGAGTCGGCATTTTTCCTCCGCAAGTTAGTCAGCCGTAACCTTCAAAACCTGTCATCCCGAGCGAAGTCGAGGGACCTTGTGTTTCTGCGCCGAGTTTACACCTCGCGCAGAAACTCCGATATTACGTGGATCGTCCCGACGATGCTTGTGTTGAATCTTTCGAGCTCTTCAGCAGGTATCCAGTACTCCTGATGCACCGAACTACCGACAGCATGAATCTCGTAGTCGATCAGAACTTCAGTTCGTACCGTGAATCGTAATACGTATCCTGCGAATCCTGAACTTTCATCCTTGGTATTCCAGTCGCGAGCTATCTGAGTAGCGTAGGCCTCATTGAGGACAGGGTAGAAGTATGGCTGCTGTGGCAACCGCGGCGGGAACGTGCGAAATCCAGATGCCCGAATCAGATCGAACTCCGCCTGCCCGACCGGCCGATATAGAGTCGTAAGTTCGTCTGGCATCGCCCTAAACTTGCGAACCACTCAACGGACTCAAATACAAATTGGATATATTACTCACAATCTCGGCATCCGCATACTGCGCCTGGTGCGAGAGTTCCTTCCACGCCGGATCGTTCACAAACACACTCCACTTCGCATTCAGGTCCGCCACATCGGAGAAGGTAAGCATGTAAGTCAAGCTCGGCATCCGGGACCCGATCAACGTGTCTCCGAAGAACACGGGCGTCAACCCCGTCCGGGTAAAGATCCCGATCTCAGCTTCATTGAACATCCGTACTTTGCGGATGTGCCCCGCATAGCTTGCGCTTTCGTAGGTCCGCAGCTGAAATATCCTTTTATCGCCCTTCGGCGCAACCAGTTTCGGCCACCCGGGAAACGCTGACATCAACCAACTCTCCACTCGGACAAACCCCGGCGCCGACGCCGGCGCTCCCCAGAACGCCGCCGAGGTTTTCATGAACTCCGCATCTTCTGCCAGCCGCAAGTCCACCGTGACCAGCGCTTCCGCCGAGGATGCCGGAATCAGCAAGTAGTACGTCGGAGTCTCCGGACCGATATCCAGCTTGAAAGCACCCACGGGAGCCATCCCCATCCGATTCAGCGCCGGAATCAGAGCATGCTCAAAATAGTTTTGCGCCAAGGCCAACTGCGGCCCGGCTTGCAAAGCATACTTCCGCAACTGATAGAACTCCCGAGACGAAGCCATCGCCAACCCGTCCCCAACGCTCAACGCCGCTCCCGCCATGGCGATTGCCGATGCAACAAAATCCCGCCTCTCCAAAGCATCCTCCCACTGACGATACTCGAAGGTGCCCCGCCCAAGCTCTGCTGGGGCGGGTCTTCATATTCCTGAATTCTATTCATCGAGATAATACTGCACCGACGTCACCACCCGGACAGTCTTCATGACACTGCTGTCGCCGCCGAAATTCCCGCCGCCTTCCCCGCCATCGCCGCCCAGGTCGGCACCCAGTATCGAGAACACGCCCTGATTCGCCTGCCGAATCGAGCCCACCTTGCTGCCGGAATCTGCCGCGAAACGAGTAGCCGCAGTGCGGGCATTCCGTGTGGCTTCCGTGATCATATCCGGCTTGATGGAATTCAATCCGGTAAATTGGTAGGTCAATCCCTGGCCGGGATTGGTGCTCAACACGATGCCCTTCTGTAAGAGCAGCATGGTTTTCTGCGCTGCCGCCACCACCTGGTCGACGCGCGAAGTGCGCACCGTGATCTGCTGTTCGACAATATAGCGGCGAGCCGCCCGGGTCGCGCCTCCATATTCGTTCGCCTGCGTATCCACAACTCGGATGACGCCTAATTCAATTTCGGACTCCTGCATTCCCTGGTCCGCAAGAAACTCCAGAATAGTTTTCTTGTCGTTCTCCGCCTTCGCATACACCAGGGACAGATCATCTCCCGCTTCCTTATAAGTTAGCGGCCACACCGCAAGGTCGGACTTAACCTTGCGCTCCACCAGGCCTTTGACAGTCACATAGCGGTCGCTCAACCGGGTTGCTTTGATCTGCGATCCCAGCACCCAACCTCCAACAATAAGCCCCAGCGCGAGCAAAAACCCAAGCACCACGGCCCCGCCCCGACTGACCAACCTTTCGTCATTCATAAAAGCTCAGCAGCCTCCGTTGGTCTACGCTTGCACTTCTCTGACCAAAACCCGAGTGGCCGATTCTTGCGCGTTGTGCGCAAGAGTGGGATTCCACGGACGCCGACAGTAGAAGATATTCTCTGATCCGAAGAAGTAGATCTCGACCTAATAAAGTATCGACGGAAGGTAAGCCCCGGCAGGCTCTTTGTAGAAGCCCAAAGTCATCAGAGTCAGCGGCTGCACGACCCGCAGCCCGTTCTCCAGACACCATCGGAACAACTCCGCATTCCGCGTCGGGACAAGAATCCCGGGCCCCAGAAAGACATCCGCATTCGCGATCAGCGCCTGGACACCGGCGTTCGTCTCGCCGACCATGTGTCCAAAAAAACCCACCTGTGTGGAATATGCCACAATTCGCCCGTCTCGCTCGGCCACAACCGCTGTCCCCTGTTGAATCGCATCGCCCAGTTCTCCGCCACGATCGTGACCATGTACGTATAGGCAAAGCCGGGTGCATTCTTCCAGATCCGGCACGCGTGCGGGACGCACACTATACCCCGGAGTCGCCAACTTCATCGCCGGCCCCTGCATCGCGGATATCGGCTCACGCGCGTCAAACCCGAGCTTGGTGTAAAGAGACAGAGACCGGTTGTGAAAAGCCGCCTGCAAAAGGCGAGTGCCGTGGAAGCCGCGTTCCGCCGAACGCGCCAGCGCCGCCTCCATCAGCGCGCGCCCAACGCCCTTATTCTGGATCTGGGGATCGATCGTAATCGGCCCCAACCCCGCAATCGCCGACCGCTCGTCAAGACAGTTGCTCCCCAGTATCTGCCCACCCGATTCCGCCACCACGCAATAGAAACCAGGATGACCAAACATCATCGAAAGCACGCCTACCGCCACCTCAACCGAAGGAAAGTCAGGCGGGAAACCGTGCTCGGTCGAAATCTTGGTGAAGGCGTCATAGCAGATCCGCCCACAGACCGGGGCGTCCTCCGCCCGAGCTCTGCGAACTGCAATCGACGGACTTTCAAATGGGGTTTGACGCAGCGTTGCCACAGACGATCTCCTGGCTGAGTGCGGACGCGGAAGTGTATCGCAGATCAGGCCAGATACGATAGTCGAACCAGGGCCAGATTTAGGCGCCAAATATGTCGATGGGTGCCCCGCCTTTCGCTGCTTTTGCGAAAGGTGGGATTCCACGGCCACAGGTAAGGATGGACTTTCGGACTCTCATCGAACGATGGGTCAGAGTTACGGAGTTTAGGCCTATCCAACAATCGCGCGCGTGATCGCCTGCCACCAGGCGGGATCGCTTCGCCACATGTACAGTGCGAGGCTTTGCCCAACGATCAAGAACGGCGCCGCGTAGACATACACCTTATGGACGCGCCGATCCACCAGCAGATCACGCGCCACGCCGAGAATGATCAGCAAATCCAGGCAGGGAAAGAAGAGATTATTGTTGAACAAGTAGTCAAAACGGCCAAAAGCCGCGTCCATCAGCCCGCAGGTTGCGATGAAGATCAGCCGGCGATGCAGCTCCGGTTTCGTGCGCCAATAGATCGCCAGCGCAATGCACACGCCAAACGCGATCATGTCGTAAAACGGGATACTCAGAAAAGCATCCGCGCCCTTCGCATGCAGTTGGACCGTGTCAAACCGGGCCATAATGATGGCGGTGGTAACGCCCAGCGGAACCATCACGGCAGCGAGCCCGGCGCCAAACCATCCAATGGAGCGATGCCAGCTGACTTTGCGCACCCGCACCAGCGTGGACTGACTAATAAAGAAGATCACCCAAGCGGTAAAAGCCGACGCATGAATCCAGAGAATGAAGGGCCGCGGGATCGCGGGATGGAACAGGTTCTCGTTGACCGTACGCTTGAAGCCGGCGAACACAATCGCCGCCAGCAACAGCGACATCGCAAAATAAAAATAGCGGCACAAAAGCCCGTTACGGCCGGTAAAGGTCGTCGTGCCCAGTTTTTTCCCCGGGCTCATTACAGACCCGGCAGGCTCTACGTTGATAGTGGACATAAAAGGATGAGCCAGGACTTCAATTCTTCTCGCCCGGCCCACGGGAGCATATACGAGGAGTGCCCGGCTCGCCATCTTTTTCGGATTCGCTCAAAGGAAAAGGCCAATCCGATTTCTCAGACTGGCCTTTGATTATGCCGAACGGTTGCTCCATCGGCTTCTCAAGGGTCTCCGCCCATGGTTCTCTACGGGTACCGCGTCAAAGGTTCGAAATAATTCAACCTTCAAGCCGCTGACTTGAGCCCTTTTCCCTTGCCCCGGATGGCTTGCTCTCCGATTCCAAGCACCACTCGGCCGTTGACCTTGCCCGTCCTCAAGCGCTTGAAAACATCATTGACCGACGCCAGCGGCACAGTCTCGATGGTCGCCTTCACTTTGCCTTCGGCGGCGAACGCCAGCGCTTCTTCCAGGTCCTTGCGCGTGCCCACGATCGATCCCCGGATGGTATAGCCGTTCAGCACCACATCGAAAATGGAAACCGGAAAGTCGCCCGGAGGCAGTCCATTCAGCACGCAGGTACCGCCGCGGCGCAGCATGCCGATCGCCTGCTTGAACGCACCGGTTGAAACCGCAGTCACCAGCACTCCGTGCGCCCCGCCAATCTGCTTTTGAATCTCCTCGGGTGGGTTCTGGGTCTTGGCGTCGATCACAATCTCGGCGCCCAGCCGCTCCGCCAGCGCCATTTTCTCCGGCCCCAGGTCAACCGCCGCGACGTGCATCCCCATGGCCTTGGCATATTGAATGGCCACATGCCCGAGGCCCCCGACGCCCGAGATCACGACCCATTCTCCCGGCCGCGTGTGGGTCTCCTTCAGGCCCTTGTACGTAGTGACGCCGGCACAGAGAATCGGAGCTGCGTCCGTAAACGAAAGGCCCTTGGGAATTCGTCCCAGATAATCGGCTTCCGCCACGGCATACTCGGCGAAACTGCCGTTCACCGAATATCCGGAATTCTTCTGTTCCGGGCACAGCGTTTCCCAGCCCGACAGGCAAAACTCGCAATGCCCGCAGGCGCTGTGCAGCCACACCAGACCGACCCGGTCTCCCTCTTTCAGATGGGTGACCCCGGGCCCGAGCGCCACCACAACCCCGGCGCCTTCATGCCCCGGAATAAACGGAAGAGTTGGTTTGATCGGCCAATCACCGTCGGCGGCGTGCAGGTCGGTGTGGCACACTCCGCTGGCAATGATTTCCACCAGGGCTTGCCCCGGTCCAGGCGCAGGGACGGGAACTTCTCGAACCACCAGGGGCTCGCCGAATTTCTCCACCACCGCAGCTTTCATCGTCTTTGGGATAGTCATTGCTTTACCTCCTGAAAAGTAAGCTTTGACCACCCTAAGCCGCAGTCAACCAACCGTAAGTGACCCGGATCACAACCGGGTGTGATTCCGAATCGCGAGGATGACCGCGCCCACCACGCCTGCCTTCGCATTACTGAAAACCGCCTCCCATAAATATGGTCATATGGGACTGTGAAGACAACCCTTGAGATGCCTGATTTCTTGTTCCGCCGCGCCAAGTCGGTCGCTGCCGAACGCGGCATTCCCCTGCGGCAGTTTGTCACCGAGGCGGTCCAGGAAAAATTAAGAACGACCTCTTCGGAAAAACCCTGGATGAAACATCTGGGAAAGCTCAAACACGTCCACAAAGAGAGACGACAAGTCGAAAAACGTGTTGAAGAGGCCTTCGAGCAGATTGATAGGATGTCTGGAAATGACCTAATTAAGTGACCCTCTGGAAGTGATTCTCGATACCCATGCCTTGTCCGCCGCCGCCGACGGCGATCCGGCAGTTGTTCCGCTTCTGGCTGGCGCCGACCAGGTTGCGGTTCCCGTGATTGTGTTGGGCGAGTATCGCTACGGCATCGCCCGGTCGCGAAACCGGGCCATTTACGTAAACTGGCTAAAGGGGCTGATCAGTGATTGCCTGGTGCTGGACATCAATGAACCGACTACTTTCTACTACGCCGAGATCACTCTCGAATTAAAGCGGCAAGGCAAGCCCATTCCAACCAATGACATTTGGATTGCAGCACTTTGCCGGCAGCATGCTCTTCCGCTGTTGAGCCGCGATCGGCATTTTGATTTGGTAGCGGGAACCAGGCGAATCGGGTGGTAAACAGCAGCACGCAAGTCCGTTCCGTACCGACATATTTTGCCGCCCCTAGAAGGGGACCAGCAGCTTGTCCGGGCCTTCAATTTCGTTTTTGGCCTCTATAAATTCCTCACTCCATGGTTTCCCCGTGCACTCGGGACATTCGTCTATCGTATTGCCAATAGCAAAGCAGTGATAGCAGGTTCCATCGGAGTTAGTGCCAGGAAACTTATTACACTGTTTGCATGCCCTGAAGAACTCGCGTTCAATCACGCGGTGCTCCTCCCATAGTTCCCGCTCGCAGATTACGCACATAATCAAGTCCTCCGCCTTACGAGTTATTGCCCTTGGCGGATAATATAACTGCATCGCGTTCCTGGGCCGCTGTTCAAATCGGAGTGGACATCGCAACCTTGCGAATATCTTCCCAAAACGGAAAAGGCCGAGCTTATTTCGAGGACTCTACTTTTGTTTGTGACGAGAACTTGAGCCGCGTGCCCCATCCTTGCGCTTTTTGCAAGGGTGGGACTCCACGGACACGTCCACTTTAGGGTGCGAAAGGCGAACCGTTCTTCGGATAAAAATACCTTCGTGGCTGTGATGAGATTTTCTGCAACGCACCGTCCTCATCGGACTCGATCGTTTCGATAATGAAGCGAGGCGTCGATTCCATTCTGGCGCTTCCGCTGCGCGAGACGATATTTTCAAGCTGCACTCTCGAAAGTCCCATGATAAATCGCTCAGAGTTCGCGGCGATGTTCTGATTCACAATGCGGACGGATTCCTTGTCGATCCTCCGATGCTTCCTTGCCCTTCCAGGCTCTCCGAGCCGAAGACACAGATGCCTCGACAACGGGAAATATTTTGCGGACCCCGGCACAAGGAAACCAACATCGTCGCTCCCTTTCGGTGGCACAACCACCACAGGGCAGTCGCAAATGACAAAACCGGTCTCGCTGGACGCGACGAGCACGTCCCAATCGACCCGCGTCAACAGCTTGGCGAGACTTACCGCCTGTTCCATCATATTTGCGAGAAAGGGAATTTCTGTCGCGACAAACTCAACGTGCTTGCCCTGAACGGCCTCCACCATCGACTCAGGCGTGACATTCATGGACTCGCCTGTGTCTCGGACGTATTTTTCCATGACAGCTTTCGCGCGCTCGACATTCGCGAAAGCAATTCTGCCAAGCTCTTCGATGGCCTTCGCGTAAGTCGCCCGAATGTCCCTGCTGATGGTGGGCAGCCTAGCCCACTGAAAGGCCATGAAGAGTGCCACCGACTGCTCGGCTTCGCTGTTCGGCCGACCGATCTGGAAATCGCGGACTCCCCGACAGCCCATGCTATCCACAACACTTAAGATTTTTAGTTCCACCTGCATGTCGACCGGCTTATTTTCGGGCTTTACGGCGTACAGGTCCTTCTCGAAGCAAATAACGCGCGGATGCAGTTCTTTATAGGTTCCTGCTCGGCGGTCATAGACCCAAAGCAACCCGGCCTCGTTCGTGAAGTTGCTCTGATAGAAGACGGGAACATAGTGATGCTTGCGAGGGTCTTTTGCCTTCTTGCCGCTATCGGCTTTCGCAGCTGGGGCCGCTTCCGCTTCCATCAGCCCATTTTATCGATTGTGCGGTGTTTATGATCCCAAGAACGGGCTTCCCATCCTGACGTGCAAACGGCCCGGCCGTCTCGCACGGCATCAACCTGGGTTTAGTGGCATAATTTGCAGCCATGGATGACCAGCAGAATTATTTGGATTACTACGACAACGAAACGTACTTACTGCGCGTCGGGGACGGCTTCAGACGGACCGGCAAGATAGAGCCCGCGGATTTCTACATGATTTTGGTCTGGAAGGCGAATAGAGCCAAGAATTACCACCGGGATCGGCTAAAGGACATAGCGGGTTCTAACTTTGCAACCGCAGTCTCAACTATGGCGTTTGACCTTTTCTGCGCTACAGAAAAAAAACAGAGGCTGGAGGTTCTACTTGAAAAGTGGAAATTTGCACTTCCGACGGCGAGTGCAATTTTGACTATTCTGTATCCGGACGACTTCACCGTTTATGACTACCGCGTCTGTCGGGAGATCGGACGTGCTTATAGAAACTGGTTGGGCTGGATTGAATATGAACAGTTCGAAGAGTCTGTGATAGATGCAGCTCCAAAGGAGTTGAAATTACGAGACAAGGACAGATTCTTGATCGGTCGATCAATTCGAAAAGATATAGAGAGAGATTGTGCCGCTTGAGCAGTGCAGGTCTAGAGCCAGCGGAAAAGCCCAAACCACCTTTTTTCACGCCCTAAGATCAAGGAATTTAGGGCGCAAGCGGATGGTTACCGCAGTGGCTTAGCACTAATGCTGCCTCTTCGCTCCAGCAGCGCTCTCTGTTTGTAACATCTCTCCCGAGACGCTTGGCAAGATCAAAGAAACCCTGGCCTGGCATTCCGTCTTCTCTTCGGACGACGAGTACGCTTAGCATTCCTCTCCCCGCAGCATCTTCCTCCACAGAGATTTGTCCCAACAAATGATGAAAACTAGAATCGTGTGGGCCGAAACCGATGCTATGGATGTGTTTGGTCAGGTCGGAATAGTAAACAGGGGAGCCCTTCCGGGCTTCGTCAACGATTCCGCGGATCGCTTCTTTCTTAGCTTGTTCCCAGGTGTTTACCGGATAGCCATACGTGTCACCGCTAATGATGTCGCACATTTTATTTCACCCTCCACAGACAAAAGGAAAAGGCCACGCTGCTTTCGCAACGTGGCCTTTATTTAAGCCGGCGACGACCTACTCTCCCACACACTTTCGCGTTCAGTACAATCGGCCCTGCGGGCACAACTTCCGTGTTCGGGATAGTCGAGCTTACTCCTCTGGTAAATGGACTTCCACATGACTGCCCGGCGTTGCCCCGTTGATAGCTTCCAGCACGAGCCGAACGTGAGGCCGAAGTCTGGGCCATTGCTGCTGGCCGAGAACCACAATCGCGATTTTTCTGTTTGACAGGTTTTGCTGATAGCTGATGTTCTTGTCAGTGGTCAGGAAGACGTCGAAACCAGAAGCTTCTGCGGCGGCAAGCAATTCGCCATTCTTGAGCGTGCTCCAACCTTCTTGAGCGGCCGTGCGCACCTCATGTCCTTCCAAGTGGGGGCGGATCGGAACAGGCGTCGCCTGGTCAAATAGGATGCGCATCGATTAAACCCTACGAAGCACAGGCAGGTGCTTTGTCGAGGCTGCGTGCGACGAACTCGATCACGGCTTTTACCTGTTCACGATCAAGGCCGTCGTACCATTCCATGATGTTGTCGATGTTCGCTCCCGCTTCCAGATTCTCGAAGATGGCAGACACCGGCATTCGGGTGCCCTTCAAAACCCACGCGCCGCTCACTTTGCCGGGAACACTCTCCACCGCCGAACATTGCGACCAATCGAGGTTTGCCATGGCGCGCCTCCTCGACTAGCATAA
>CAVTHC010000009.1:5000-161210 GCA_963734455.1 Terriglobia bacterium | reverse complement strand
GGATGCGCGTCGCTTTCTGCGCTTCGATGGCGTCGCGAATGCGCAGCCGGCTGCCTTCGTCCTCGCCGTCGGTGAAGACGATCATGGCCTTGCGACCGACTTCGTTCTTCAGCTTCTCGTCGCCAGCCAGGTAAATCGCGTCATACAGCGCGGTACTACGGGGATGCGCGTTGGGTACGGGGCCACCGCCCATTCCCACCGGTCCTCCGCCGGCGGCGCCGCCGCCGATTTGCAGCTTGTTCAGGGCACGTTTGATGGAAGTCACGTTATTCGTAAAGTCCTGATCGAGGTCGATGTCGGAGTCAAAATTGATGAGGAAGGCCAGGTCCTTGGGACGGAGAACGCTATGCAGAAACTCGACGCACGACTCCTGCTCGATGGTCAGCACTCGCTCCTGGCTGGGACTGGTGTCGATAAGCAAGCCCAAGGTCAGAGGCTGGTCGGAGTCGGCAGCAAAATACTTAACCGTCTGGGGCTTGCCGTCTTCGATCACCTCGAAGTCGTTCTTGGTGAGGCCGGGAATCAGCAGGCCGTGCTTGTCCTTGACATTAAAGAAGACACTGACCACATTGACCTGCGCCTTGAAGGTCGTGGCCAGACGTCATCGTTCTCCGGCTGCTGCGATTGCTGGTCGGGAGTCTGAGGCGGCACCGATGAGGTGGGCGGAGCCTGGTCGTGCACGGTGGACTGAGCAGCCAGCCAGACCGCGAAAGACAACAGCAGCAAAAGCGACTAATGAGAAGTGGCGAACCCGGGTCAACAACATACACACTCTTTCCATGGGATGCATCCATTGTATTGCAATCCTCTGCCTCGAACATCTTCCGGCGTGCGGCAAACTTTAGGTTGCAGGTATACTGAGGCTAAGTTCGGCGACTTGGAGAATCAGCCACTCAACATGTTGAAGCGTCAACTGAGTTTCTGGGCCTATCCCGCCCTGTTGCTGGCGGTAATGACCGTGGCCGCTACCGCTCGCGGTATGTCAACAGCAGCCGCTACCTGACGCTCCGAAGCCGCAGAACAATGCGCCCGCTGCACCTTTGCCCGACGTGACCGCACCCGTCCCAGGGATGGGTGACAACAGCGGGGCCGCGCCTTCCAAAGCAAACCCGCAGCAGCCGGCAAATACTCGCTCGACGGCGACACCACCAGACTCGACCAACCCGCAGGCGCCCCCGCCCGGCTCGCAGGGCATCAAGACGGTCCCCGCCGGACGCACCGGCAATGCCCCTGGCAACGACTTCGATCGAGCTCTTCACTCTGAGCAAGGACGTCAACTTCATCAGCGTGCCGGTCACGGTGAAGGACAGCGAAGGCAAGATGGTCGACGGGTTGCTGGCGCAGGACTTCAGCGTCTACGAGGACAACATCAAGCAGACCATCACGTTCTTCACCAGCGATCCGTTTCCGCTGTCGGCGGCGCGTGGTGATTGACCTGGGCATCTCGGACATCACGCTGAAGAAAGTGGCGCAGACCTACTCCGCGCTGGACGGCTCCTTTGGTCCCTTCGACAAGGTGGCGGTCTTCACCTACGGCAACTCGGTGCACAAGCAGGCGGACTTCGGCAATCCGCAGCGCCTGCAACTGGCGTTGCAGCGCATTCGCGATCTGCGAGGGCCAGAACCCGGGCGCGCCGGTGGTGGGTGGGCCTTTCGGGTCGGGGCCGACCAACAACGGCAAGCAGGTCGATGGATCACCACTGCCACTGCAAACGGGAACCCGCGAATCGCACGTGCTGAACGACGCCATCCTGATGGCGGCGGGAGAATTGGCCCACCAGCCGCGCGAAAATCGCAAGATCATCTTCGTCATCAGCAACGGCTACGAGTACGGCAGCCGCGCCAGCTATGCTCAGGTGCTGAAGGTGCTGTTGACGAACGGAATCGCAATCTATGCGGTGGGTGTCGAGGCGGCCGCGATCTCCAGGCCTGAGCAAGCTCGACAAGCTCCACATTCCCGGCCAGGGCTACACCAACATCCTGCCGAAGTACGCCAATGCCACCGGCGGAGACGTGATCGACTCGTACTCGCGGGAGGCGATCGAAACCGCCTACCAGGCGATTACCTCGCAGGCCCGCAACCAGTACACCCTGGGCTACACGACACCACAAAGACCGTCGAGCAACTATCGCGATATCGAAGTGCGAGTGAAGCGCCCGGGTCTGCTGGTGACCGCGAAGCACGGGTATTATCCGCTGCCGCCGCCACGTGAAACGCCCCAGGAAGCCCCAGGCGACACAACCCAGAAGCCGCAGCCACCGCCTTCGCCGGGCATGCAGCAGTAAAACCTTCGATTCGAGGGTGATCGAGCTTCACATACCGATAAGAATTTTGTTCGCTCAAAGATCGAGTAGTACCAAGCGCACGGCATCGAGAAAAGTTATTGCTGAAAAGGGACACCCGTGGGTGTCCCTTTTTGGTAGCCTGCTCAATGAATCCCGTCTACGGGACTTCGATCAGTTCGATCTTGCCGTCCTTGCGGCGGTGCAGCACCTTGACCCGCCCTTTGCCATCGCGAAAGACGAAGACGTCGCGGTCGCGAAACTCACATTCCTTGACCGCCTCTTCGATGGTCATGGGGCGCATGGCGATCGAGTCGGTGGATTTCACCAGGTGCGCTTCGGTGGTGCGGGCGATGGAGGGAAACTTGTGTACCACGACGGGCACGGCCGTGGACGGCGCTGGCGCCGACCGCGATCTGCGTCTCAGGTTCGGCTTCGACCGGAGCGGTCCAGCTCTTGTCCTTGGGTTTGCGATGGGTGGCGCGGCGGCGTCCGTTGCTCTTGAGCGCCTGGGTCTCGATGTGCTCCAGCGCCTGATTGACGGCGGCCACCATGTCGGTAGCCTCGGCCAGTCCGACGAGATGGCCGCGGCGGCGCTTCACCGTGATTTCCGCGATGAAGCGGTGCTTTTCGACGGTCAGGATGACCTTGCTCTTGAAGTTCTCACCGAGGATTTTCGTGAGTTTGGTGAGGCCGAGTTCCACCTCGCCGCGAACGGCGGGAGTAATTTCATATTGTCTGGCCAAAGTACTCTACGTTCATTGAGCTCCCTCCTCGCCGCAGCCTCAATGGACTGAAGACTGGTTGGGCCGCGGTGCGATTCACCACGACGGCTTCCCTTCCGGCTGGCATCCGCAGGCTGCAAAAAGACGCAAGCGGAACCAGTGGTCGCCGGATACAGCAGCTAATTTTTCACTCTGCGCTGGTGGGTGCTCGGGATGCGCATGTCTTCCCTGTACTTCGCGACCGTGCGGCGAGTGACCTGGATGCCCTGCGACTGGAGGATGCGGGTGATCTGCTCGTCGGTCAACGGCCTGGCTGGATCTTCCTCTTCGATGAGTTTCTTGACCCGGCGCTTCAGGATAAGCAGCGAAGTGCCGCCGCCCTCCGGGCCATTCACGCTCTCGCTGAAGAAGTACCGTAATTCGAAGACGCCTTGCGGGGTGTGGGCATACTTGTTGGCCACGGCGCGGCTCACGGTCGAGGGATGCACGCCGATCTCCTCCGCCACTTCCTTGATCATCATGGGCTTCAGGTGGTCGATGCCCTGATCGAGGAAATCGCGCTGGCGGGCGAGGATGGAGTAGCACACGCGCAGGATGGTCTGCTTGCGCTGCTCGATGTTCTTGATGAGCTGGATGGCCGACTTGTAGCGCTCCTTGACGTAGTTGCGCACATCCTTTTCGGCGGCGTCGCGGCTCAGCAGGCGGCGATAGGCCGGGTTCAGGCGCAACTGCGGAACCTCTTCGTCGTTCATGACGACGATGTAGTCGTCGCCCTGCTTGACGAAGGCGACGTCGGGCTCGATGAGACGGGTTTCGGCCTTGTTGTAGCGCAGGCCGGGACGCGGATCGAGGGTACGAATGAAATCCATCGCGCGCATGACGGCCTCGAGCGGACGTCCCATGGCCTTGGCGACTTCCTTGTAATTCTTGTTCTGCAAGGCGTGCAGGTGCTGGTCCACCATGACGATGGCGTCGTCGATCGCTTCCTTTTCGGCGACATGATTGCCGTTGCCGTTCTTGCGTTCGATGGTCTTCAGGTTATTGAGCTGGGCCAGCAGGCACTCGACGAAGATCGCGAGCCCCGACGCCGATGGGATCCAGCTGCCGGACCAGGTCGATGGCTTCGCGCAGCGCATCGCGGCTGAAGGGCACACGCGACGGCGCGGTGCGCGGGGGCACCAGCGAGGGACGCGGAAGCAAACGATGCTGTCGCTTGCGCCAGCGAACCGGTCGCGGCCTCCGGCTGCCGGTTCGTCCGTCAGCCTGTCCGGGACGGCCGAGCGATGGTTCGTGGCCGTTGGGATGCGGCATCTGCCGGTTCAACGAACGCCGCGCTGTGAACAGCAATCGGCTTCGTCGAGGACTGCGGCCTGACTTCCGAGGCATCCTGCTCGTACTCCATCAGGCCGAGCAACTCGTCCTCGGTCGCGATCAGGTAGCCATCTTCGTTCAGATTGCCGATGACCAGTTCGGCGGCGCGGTACACGTCCTCTTTCACATGCAGCGAACCGAGTTGCCACATCAGGTGGTCGGTCAGAGTTGTGGGCTTGGAGAGGAAGTTCTCGAACGACGGCTTCTCGCTGTCCTCCATCTCGATGGAGGTACGGAGGCCGGGATCGAGGTATTCCGAGAAGAAGGTGCCGAAATCGATTTCTTCGAAGGGGTCTTTTTCTTCGGCGGTCTTGGGAGGCTCTTCCAGGACTGCCGCCGAGCTGTCGCGATCCATCTTCTCTTCGCGGGCTGAGACTTCATCGAGCAGTGGAACGGTGTCTTCCAGTTCCTCGAGCACCGGATTCTCGGTTAATTCGGCATTAATCATGTCGGCCAGCTCCAGCTTGTTGAGCGCCAGGACACTGACCATCTGCACGAGCCCAGGAGTCAGAATCTGCTTCTGAGAGACGCGGAGACTCAACTTGGGCTGCAGCAACACCATGACTACGGGAACCCTTGGGGAACCAGTCCTCCTGCCGAAATTCTAAACCTAAACAGCGAGAAGCTCTCGCCTAAGTAAACCTTCTTGACTTCCGGATCGTTGCCCAACTGATCGGGCGTGCCGGCGCGGAAGATTCTGCCTTCATTAATGATGTAGGCGCGATCGGTCACGGACAGCGTCTCACGCACATTATGATCCGTAACCAGCACGCCGATGCCACTCGCCTTCAAGTCAAAGATAATCTTCTGCAGATCGAGCACCGCAATGGGATCGATTCCAGAAAACGGCTCATCCAGCAGGATGAACGACGGCGAGATGCACAGGCAACGCGCGATCTCCACGCGGCGCCGCTCCCCGCCTGACAGCGCATAGCCGCGGTTCTTGCGGATGACGCCCAGACCGAGTTGATCGATCAGCCTCTCCATGCCGCTCGCGGCGTTCGTGCCACGAAATCGGCTGCGCTTCCAGCACCGCCAGGATGTTGTCTTCGACCGTCAGCTTGCGGAAGATCGAAGGCTCCTGCGGCAGGTAGCTGATCCCGAAGTTCCGCGCCCGAAGGTACATAGGAACATCGGTGATATCCTGGTCGTTGATGACTACCCGGCCGGTGTCGGTGGGAATGAGGCCGACAATGATGTAAAAGCTGGTGGTTTTTCCGGCGCCGTTGGGACCCAGCAGGCCGACAACTTCGCCCTGTTTTACGTTGAGGCTGACGCCGTTGACGACCCTGCGTCCGCGGTAACTTTTGCCGATCTCGTCCGCCGATAAAGTCTGCATTTACTTAGTGATACGTGCGCGAGTCACGGTGGGCGAAGAGTGCTTGCTCTCCACCAGCACCCTATCATCGTGACTATAGAAAGTCAACGAATCGCCCCATACTGTGCCGTGTTCGGCATCAAAAATGCTAGGCGGATTTCCCAGTCAGGTAATACTTGCCGTCGTCGGCGGTGTAGACCAGCCGGTCGCCCACGGCGCGGCGGTTCGGCTCGGTGACAACCACCTTGCCGATCGGCCACCATGTGGTCGATCCGGCTGGGTCCTTCGCTGCCGGGAATCACCGGCTTCGACGCCTTGGCGTCGGTCCCGCGCCTGACTTCCGCCGGCGTCAGCCGGCTTCAGATAGATATCGATCTGCTGGGCGCTGATGGTGCCGGTGGCGACTCTTGGCGAGGACGTTGCCGGTGTAGCGCGCCCGGCGCTCGGCATCCACGTAAGTCAGCTTGTCGGCGGTGACGTCGACCGGCGTGAGCTTGCCGTCCTGCACCCTGCTGCACGAACAAACTGGAGACCGACTGTGCGGTGTCGCCGTGCGCGACGATGGTGCGATTCTGCTGGTCGAAGTCGATCATGGGAGCGCGCACCACGTTGGCGGTCTGCCACAGGCGCACGTTGCCGGTGTAGTGCGCGACGCCCGGCTGCTTGCGCGAGGTCATGTGCAGGGCGGTCACGTGAACCGGGTCGGAGGTCGCCAGCAACGCTCCGTCGGGCTGCGGCTTCAGATCGCTGTAGGTGGTCTTGACGTTGCCGTCGGCAAAGGCCTCGCCGGACTTGGCGGTTGAGGCGGATCACGTCGGCGGTGGTGGTCATGCCGCCATCGATGACGCGCGGCGAGCCGTTGAGCACCAGCATCTGGTCGGCCGGAGTGTAGGTCGCCTTGTCGGCAAACATGGCGCGTCCGCCGGTGTCGGGCTTGGGCGAAGGCTCGTGATACTGAAAGTCTCCGGTCTGGACAAGCTTCTCCGCGCCACCATCGGGAGCGAAGGTGACATCCAGATTCTGCGAGGTGCTGACCTTGTCCGGCTGTCCGGGCGAAGTGGAGACGATGCGCGCATCCGGCGAGCCATGCAGCGTCTGCATGCGATTGTCCTCGCCGAAGGTGGCGTGGAACTTGCCGGCCGTCGCGACCGTGGTGGCGTTGGCCGAGCCCAAGTCCTGTCCGGGCTTGCGTGGCGGCCTTGGCGGCCTTCGCTCCGGCCGGCGATGGAAAGATCGTGATCTGCGCCTTGCCGACGGTGTCTCCGGTCTTGAGCTCGTTGCCGTTCTCCAGCACGAAAGTCGAGCTGGTCGGCGGCGATTTCCATGGGCTGGCCCGGGCGAGCCGGGCTTGCCGGGCTGGGGATCCTGCCGCATGCGGGCGTTCTTCACCATGTGGAAGCACGTGGGCTGATTGTCGGCCTCGAAGTCGAGAATGAACGTGTCCGCCGAGCCGTGGCTCAGGTTGTCGCCGCGGGTGTTGTACTTCGCGCCTCCGGTCACGATGGCCTGCTGCACGGCGTTCTGCGGGCCCATGTTGAGATCGCCGCGCGGTCCGCTGATGTCCACGATGGTCGGTCCGCGGACTTCGATGTTGACGTTGCCCTCCGCCAGCGCGTGCTGGACGGTGTTGTCGGGCTCGAACAACATGGTGAGCTTGTCGGCGGTCAGGGTGCGGTCGGGCTCGTAGATCGCGGCGTTGAAGAGCACGGCCTGCCGCGGCTCTTTCTGGATGGTGCCGCTGGTGCCGGTGATGTCGGCGGCATTGTCGCCGGTGGTGACGATGTGCACGTCGGACTTCAGCTGCAGCTGGTTGGTCGTCGGAGTCGTAGTACGCGCCCTTGGCCGTGCCGGAGGCCTGCAGGGTGCGAAACTCCACCACGTCGTCGGTGTGGGCGATGCCCGTCTTCTGATTGAAGGTGAGCGAACTGGTGGTGATGTGGATCGGGTTCTTCAGCTCCTCGGGCGGCGCCTGGTCGGGCTTGGTCGGGCCCTTCGGCGTAGCCCTGCAGATCGATGTGAACTTCGCCGATGGCGTTGATGTCGCCGCTTTCGCGGATCGTAGGTGAACTCCTTGCCGTAGATCTGGTCGTAACGATCGTGCGCCTTGCCGTAGACCACGATGTGCACGTTCTTGAGGTCGGCGTGGCCGCCCTTCTTGAACTGCACCGCCTTGGAGGCGCGAATGGTGTAGATCGTGCGCCCGCCCTCGGACTTGGAGAGCGAGAAGCCTTCGCTGGTCTGCTGAATGTCGATGCCCAGTTGCTTGGGAATGCTGTGCAGCTGTGGGCTTCACCCTGGTTCGGGCGATGTAGTACGAGACGGTAACCACGGCGAGGAGGGCGACGGCAGACCCCACCAGCCATTTGCGGACCTGAGCGACGGATTGAAACATCTGGCTTCGATATTACGCCGCTGCGATTGGCGGCAGCCAATCGACAGCGCGGCGGAACAGCTGAGCTGCTAGCGCGTGCAGGATCGAGAAGCGCTCTGGGTCGGCGACGCGGATGACGATGCAATCGGAAGGCATGTCGTGCAGCGCCTGGCGGCGCTTGGTCCAGCCGGCCATCATGAATCCGACGGCGGCGGTGAACAGCGAGAGGAACTTCATGAAGTGGCGGACCGTGGCCTGTCCAAACGACAGCCTGTCCGCCCGACGCGGTCACGACCTGAAGTCCCATGATGCGCTTGCCGATGGTGGCGCGCCACTCGGAACTCTCGGTGAAAGCGCAGTACAGCCACGCGCCGATCGCCAGCACAAGCGATGAAGGCGATGCCGGTGACGTAGCGACGCCGTGATGGGACTCAGCCCGTAACTCGTCGAGCTGAACGCAGTATCGCAGTGATAGATCAACGATCACGAGTAAGCAGCAAGCGCACCGATGGCTTCCAGGCAGACGTCGATCGTGCCCGCCCAGACCCGCAGCCAGAAACCGGCGTACTCCGGCGGCTCGGCGGGTTGCCACGAGCTTGATTCGGGACTCGGCGTTGGGAGGATCGGCTATGTCGAGGGCCTTTCGGAGCGACTCGGTCAGCACGTCTCCGCAGAACAGACAGAACTTGCCGTCCGGCAACGCCGGGTTGCCGCAACTGCTACAGACCTGCTGAGACCGCAGTCTCCATCGGTGGTGAATACTATCGCCGGAGTAACGGCGACTGTAAAGCCGGACTAGGCTGTCGGATGCGTCAGCGGCAGTCGCCGGCAGCCGTGCGGGCGAAGTCCGACAGGTCAGCTGCACCCGCCGAAGTCGGGATGGGTGTTGTAATCCACGGTGAAAGCGAGATCGAGGATGTCGCCCAGCAGCAGCGACTCCTGCGCGGCGCGCTCGGCCATGCGCCAGCCCACAACCTCCTGGGCCGCTGCGAACTGCCCGTTGCCGTCGCGTGGCCGCAGCAACCCGCAGCTTGAGGTGCTTCTCCTTCATGATGCGCGGCGGCTGCACCAGCTTCGCGCCGCGCGCCACGAACACCGGCGTCGGATTGCCGGAGCCGAACGGCTCCAGCTCTGACCAGCGACTCCCAGAAGCTGCTGATTCACGTCGTCGAGCGCAATCTCGCCGTCGTACTCCAGCACCGGGACGAAGTCTTCGGGCACCAGCCGCTGGCGGGCATAGGCGTCGAGGCGCGAGCGCAACTCGGGAAGGCGCTCGGCCGGAAGCGCGCAGCCGACGGCGTGCGAGTGTCCGCCGAAGCGGGTGAACAGCTCGGGACAGGACTCCAGCGCATCGAGCAGATGAAATGCCTCGATGGAGCGGCCCGAGCCGTGCGCCTCGCCGTTCTCGCAGGAGAAGACCAGCGCCGGCCGGTGATAGCGCTCGACCACGCGGGTGGCGCAGATGCCGATCACGCCGCGATGCCAGTTCTCGCCGTCGACCACCAGGGAGTAGGCGTCCTTCCACTCCGGCGTGGAGTCGATCTGGCGGAAGATCTCGTCGAGGATGCGCTGCTCTTCCTGCTGGCGGTCGCCATTGAGCTCGTTCAGCTGCATCGCCATCTCGGCGGCCTTGGCTTCGTCCTTCTCGGTGAACAGCTGGATGACGCGCTCGGCGACGTCCATGCGTCCGGCGGCGTTCAGGCGCGGCGCCACGCGAAAGGCGATGTCGCCGGCGCTCAGCGGACGCGAGCCGTCGAGCTGGCAGTTGGCCAGCAGCGCGCGCAGTCCGGCATTCACCGGATTGCGCAGGCCCTCCAGGCCCAGCTTGGCGAAGACGCGGTTCTCGCCGACCAGCGGCACGGCATCGGCAATGGTCGCAATGGCGACCATCTTCAGGAACGACGGCAGCAGCCGCTCGCGTCCGGTGGCTTCCAGCAGCGCCTGCGCGATCTTGAAGGCGACGCCGGCGCCGCACAGCGACTTGCAGGGATACTCGCAGCCGGGCTGATTGGGATTGACCACCGCCAGCGCCTTGGGAACGCCTTCCGCCTGCGGCAGGTGATGGTCGGTGACGATGAGATCGATGCCGCAGCGCTGCGGCAGTTTCGGCGGCGGCAAAGGCGCGAATGCCGGTGTCGACGCTGATGATGAGCCGAATGCCGCGCAGCGGCCGCCTGCTCGATCACCTCGTCGCGCATGCCGTAGCCTTCGCGGATGCGGTGCGGCACGTGGTACTCGACCTTGCCGCCGCAGAGCTCCAGCGCGGTCTTGAGGATGACGATGGCGGTGGTGCCGTCGACGTCGTAGTCGCCATAGATGAAGACGGTCTCGCCGCGCTCGATGGCGGCGCGCAGGCGCTCGACCGCCGCGCGCAGTCCGGTCATCAGGTAGGGCGAGTGCAGGTGAGTGAGCGAAGGCGTCAGGAATTCCTGCGCCTGTTCGGCGGTGGTGATGCCGCGGGCGACCAGCAGGCGCGCGATGACCGGCGACAGCCCGGCTTCGCGAGTCAGGCGCTCGACGTCTTCGGGCTCGGCGTTGCGGAGGACGCCAGCGCACGTAGCGTTCGTCGTCCTGATCGGTGTCGTCGATGGCCAGGGTGCCGAAGTCTTCCACCAGGTCGAGCAGGTGCTGATAGCGCTCGTACCACTCGGTGGAGACTTCGTAGAGAAACATGATGCCCTGGTGCGGCCAGCCCAGTTGGAGGAAGCCGGTCTTGCCGACGTAGCTGCGCAGCCAGCGCGCTTCTTCGATGTCGTCGTCGCTGGGATAGGTGGCGTGCTGCAGGCGCTGCACGAGGTAGTCGAGTTCGTCGCGCTGCAGCACTTCCTCGTCCATGGAGAGAAAGGCGCAGCCGGCTTTCTTGGCCAGCTCGACAAAGTCCTTCCAGCTCTCGGGATTGTCGCGCGGGTCCCACATGACGCTGTGCACGTCTTCGGTGACGTAGCCCTGGAAGCGGCTCATGCCGTGGCCGAGGATGAACGCCATCATGTCGTCTTTCAGGCTGGACAGATCGTCGGACATGGCTAGGTTCTCGCGGCTGCGCCGCGGCACACTGCCGCGCCGCAGCGAAATTCATCATACTCCGATGCGCGCAGGCTGAGGCAACTTCGACGGTGCAGGACGCGACCGCTGTCAGCGCGACTTCAGACGCGTCAGATCGCCCGAAACCCTGTGTTAGACTATAATGTTTCCGACATACGATTCCGAACAAGCATGCTCTTCTCCAAAGAATATGTGGGCTATCTGGCCCGCGAAGTCACCAACAAACTGATCGAAGGTGAGTTCATCGAGACCTCCGACAAGGCGGCGGTCACGCGAGCGCATCCATGCCGCCCTGCTGGAGGAGCTCACCCTCGAAGACCGCATCAACGACGAAGTCCGCATCATCCTGGAAACCTACTCCGACGAGATGCGGCGCAGCGGCGCCAACTACCAGGAGATGTTCAAGAAGATCAAGAACGAGCTGGTGCGCAAGTACAAGGCGGTGCTATGAGGATCAGCCGCGAAAAGGTCAACAAGCTGGCGCACGCCGTCGCCGACACCCTGGCCGAGATGGACAACGTCGACTTCATCGAGGACCGCAACAGCATTCGCCTGGAAGCCCGCCGCATTCTGGAACTGCTGATGGCCGAGGAAGCCAAGATCGACGCTGCCGCCCGGCAGAAGATCGAAAGCCAGCGCCGCACCATCCTCGAAGGCTCCCAGGAGTGGGACATCCTCTACCGCAAGTACTACAACGAGGAAGTCAAGAAGCTGGGCATCTAGCAGGAATCTGCAGCCTTCGATTCTTTAGCTTTGGCCCTTCGGTAAGCACTCGCAGAGGCTGTTCTGCGAGGTGGCCCGCACTCTTGTGATGTAATGCCACAAGTAGTCGATTTCCTAATTTGGGGTAACCGGTGTGCGGCGGGTCGCAGCATGGACAACTCTGGTACTAGTGTGCACGGTGTGCGTTCCGACAGCAGGGCAGTCGTGGCTGGATAGCTTTTTCCGGCGCTCGGCCGAAATGGAGGCAAGCCAGCCGCATTGGGCCACACCTCTATTCACCACCACGCCGCGGTTGAACCAGCGCGTGCGTTACGACGTGTTGTGGCAACGACAGAGAAACGCAACCCTCACCGAAAACTTGGGCAATTCCAAGGGTGTGTCTCTTATTGTGGCGCCTAACGTCGAAGTGCTAATTGGCATCCCCCCGTACTTCGTTCACCATGATCCCAAACGGCAGGACGGCTGGGGCGACGAGACGTTTCAGGTGAAGTACCGGCTTGCAGCCGGTAACGAGAAACACCGGAACTATGTTTTGTCAGCATTTCTCGTGGCTTCGGTGCCGACGGGCACGCACAACAACGGCGCGCCACACGCAGTGCTGGCGCCAACACTGGGCGGCGGCAAAGGGTGGGGGAACTTCGACGTGCAGAGCACGGCCGGGATTCAACTGCCCACGGAAGAGAGCGCACGGCTCGGACAACCGGTGTTTTGGAACGTGATCGGGCAGTATCGCTTCGTGAAGAAAATCTCGCCCGAGTTAGAGATGAATGCGACGTTTTACCACGATGGACCGAACGCCGGAAAACAGCAGGTGTTCCTGTCGCCGGGTGTAGTGGCGGGCCGGTTCCCTATCTGGCGACGGCTATCGTTCACCGGCGGCGTCGGACTGCAAATTGCGGCGACGCATTTTCACACTTACAACCACGGATGGATCTTGTCAGCGCGGCTGCCATTTTGAGGCCTGCGGCGCCTCGCCTGACTCTACTTTCGAACTCGCCAGTTCCCAGACTCAACAAAAAAATGGAGCGTAAGTCCCCGATTTGGTCGGGCAGGGTGAAGTCGACGACCTCTGGCGGCACGAGCGTAGAACGAGCCAGCCGGCACCAACGCTATTGGGACGAGTCTCGCGGGTGCTCAGGCGTCCAAAACGGTTGACCGGCTGGAATATGGACTACCAGCAGATTGGGAAACAGCGCGCGAAGGTCTTCGGCGCAACGCTTCATGCCGGGCTCCTCGGAGACTTCGTGGCCAACCACAATCATCGCCTTGTGACGGCCCTGCGCACTCGCATCGCGCACATACTCCACGGCCTCCCATTCGGCCGCTTCGCCAACAACGAGGACCTCAACATCGTCACTACGGAGGGCGGGGACCTGCTTCTGCATACCTGATGCTCCGGGCAGGACCTTTACGCGAGTGACGGAAAGATCTGGATTCCCGACGACACGGACGGATCGGGCATCGAGCTTCTTCGCCAATTCCTGAGACAGCTTCGCAAGCGTCGTATTTGGAATCGTCGCCCCGAAAGGATTAGTTGGCTGCGTGTAGCTTTGCCAACCGAGGGCCGCGATGAGTGCGGAGGCGATGGGGTCGGGCGAGACCGAATGGATTTGGTCATGCAACCGGAATACAACCATGTGGTGCTGCTGAATGAAGGTGAGCTTCTCGCGGTAGACGGGGTCATCGGCGAAAAAAGCCGAGTCGTCGAAGTGGTTATAGAAGGTGGGCTCATGAGTGACCACGAGATTGGCGCCACGACGGGAAGCCTCGCGCAGAACATCCATGGTGTCGAGGAAGGTCACGGCAATTCCGGTTATGGGAGTGGTTAGATCGCCGGCCTTTACGGTATCGACAGTGTTAGGCGGAAGCGCAGCAGAGTAGTGCTGCTGGATGCGATGGATCGCCTCAGCCGCGGTTAGAGTCTGCGCAGCCGCGGTGAGAGGGATGATCGCCAAGGCGACAATGGCGACAGCAGCTTGGCGCAACGCAATCAGATTCAATCGTCAATCCCTCCCTTCAGAACGCAACGCTATTGTAGCGGTGGACGATTCCCCAGTTGATCGAGCTTTACCCGCGACCGGACCGTGCCCTGACCGTGACGCAGAGCGTGATATATCCAGGCAAACAATGCTGAGTTGATCATGCAGAAGTAATACGGGAGGCGGAGGACTTTCGGCTTGAGGCTTACTTTAGCTCCAAGTATGGCGAGCCCGTAGAAAAGCACTTGCCCCAGCAGCAACCAGTTGTAAGGAAATTGATTTCTCAAGGCGATATTGGCTGCAAGCGCAATCAGCATGAACACAGGCACCAGCAGACGTCCGGTCTTGTGGGAGAGCAGGCAGAACAATACAAACAGCCGAGGAGGCCAGATCAGGCTTTTGATCTCTCGCAATTGCTCGATATTTCCGGCGGTGATCCGCACCCGGCGGGAGAACCCTTCCATTTCATGGGCTTCTTCATAAGCCACAGCGGCGGGTTCGTATGCCACGCGGTGGCCGTGCTCGAGGATGCGTATGGGAATCGTGAAGTCATCATTAATTGTGTTTGCGGAGGGAAATGGATAGAGCACCCGGCGGATGGCGTACAGCGATCCATGCGCGCCGGTAAATGCGCCGAGCTTGGCCTCCTGCACCTTCAGAAGCGTTTCGTACTTCCAGTAGAGGTCTTCTTGGGAACCTATCCGCGATTGGTCCTTCTTCAGTAGACGGTAAACCCCGCTGGCCGCGCCGACACGAGGGTCGCTAAAGCACTGCACCAGCGTGCGGAGGGAGTCGGGAGCCAGCATCGTGGAAGCGTCGGAAAAAGCCACGAGGTCCCCCCGCAATTCCGGGACCGCGTCGTTCAGCATTGCCGTCTTGCCGCGGTTCGTCTCGTAATTGAGAAGTCGAACTCGACCGTCCGACCGGTCTCTGACAAACGTGCGGACGATTTCTGCGGTGGCATCGGTTGACCCGTCCGAGGCGATGACGACCTCTAGTTTGTCGACCGGGTAATCGAGCGCGAGGCTGTTGCGAATTTTGTCCGCTGATCACCGCGGCTTCGTTGTACGCGGCCACCAGCAGTGAAACGGTAGGCTCTACCGGCTGCTTGTCAGGCGACGAGCGAAAGATCGCTTGCAGAACCCACAGCAGGATCGGGTAACCGATATAAACGTAGAACCCGAATCCGGCTGAGATCCAGAACAGGAGCCTGGCCATCGTGTTAGATTGCCGTGGACCGGACGCAGTGCAATTGCCCCAGTATCTCGTGCGAGTCAACGCGGAAGCCCGCGCGCTTCAAATAGTCTTCCACCTGTTCCAGGTGGAAGAAGTAGACCGGGCAGCCGTCCGCCTTCAGCCGCACCTTGCGAATTGCAGCGCGCACAGTTGCAGCACGCGGCCAGGCCGAGAGGAATGTGGTCTTGGTAAGACTACGGATGACCTTCAATCGCGGCAACGGATCGGCGACGTAGTCCCAGAACCCGATGGCGATCGACTCATCAAACTTTTCGTCGGTCTTCCAGTCCAGCACATCGCTCAACACGTACTTGCAGCGATCCGCGACGCCCTCTTTCTCGGCAAGTTGCGCGCCCAGTTTCAACATCTCCGGAGCAAAGTCGACACCGGTCACCTCCGCGCCACGTTTGGCCAGGCGGTGACAAAACGTCCGGATCCGCATCCGACGTCGCATATCTTCATTCCTGTGACGTCGCCCGACTGGCTTCATCACCCATTCGAAACGCTGGTAGATGTCGCGGCGCAGCCAACGATCCAGACCGCGGGCAATCGGGTCCTTGTTGCCGGTGTAGATCGCATCGAATTGGTTTGCGATGTCGTTCCAATACTTCGCGATCTGCTGTGTTTCGTCAGTTTTTGTGTTGGTTCCAGGCATAGAAATCGAAGTCCTTGGCCGCGTCGGCGAGTCCGCTTTCGCGGAAGCTGGTGTAGTCCCGCTTTGCAGTACACTCCGAAAGCGCTCAAACGTCCGCGACAGATTGGTGTAGTGGCGGAGCCGGGTACTCAAACCTACCGGCAACCGCGGCTGTTCGGGATCCACCTCCCACGGGTGGATGTAAATCACGACGGGCAGACCCTCTTTTTGCACTCGTTTCAATCCCAGGCGCGTGTACATTCTTGGGAGCAAGCGAAGATAGCCCCCCCTCCCACCGGCATGTTGTGTCCAGCCAGGCGGAAGGTAGTGAGGGGAAACTCTGTCATGGGGCCGGAAGGCGTCTGAAAACGGAACGGCGCGCGCGGCGCACCCGGCATCCCGTAACGGTCATGATGAATCGGATAAATACTCGAGTCGTACGAGAATCCCAGCTCGGCCAGGATCTCAAGCGCCCAGAACGAGCGGTCGATCACAGAGTACGTTGGGGCGCGATAGACATTGATTGGCTGCCCACTGATTTGTTCGATGACGTCCTTGGCGCGCCGGGTATCTTCCCGAAATTCGGCTGGCTCCAGTTTGTAGATCAAGCGGTGCCAGTAGGAATGACACCCCAATTCATGCCCGCCAGCAGCAATATCGCGCACCAGTCCCGGGGAAGCGTTCAGCAACCCATCCCAGCACGAAGAACGTCGCGTGCACATTGAGCGTCGCCAGCAATTCCAGGAGACGGCGGGTGTTCGCCTCGACCCGGCTCGTATGGCGTTCCCATCGGGAGCGATCCATGACACCGGAAAACGCCTCGGCGTGGAAATAGTCCTCCACGTCCACCGACACCACATTTTTGGGCATTTTCTTAGACATTCCCCGATGGATCGAACCGCGAAGGACTCCCGGTTATTATCGCCGTTTTTGCGGAGTTTGAAAACTTGCTTCTTAATTGCTGGCGGTTTGGCCCAGGAGTTTCATGTTGCTGGCGGTCTGGTGCAGGAGTTTATTTTGGACAAATTCACAAGCAAAGGTGAGCACTAAGTTTCAGCGCTCGCAAGCTCTATAACACGCAGGACCGCTGTTTCGTGGCAAGCGTGAATTCAACTTTCGAAGGTCATCGCGGACGCCGGACGCTAGTCCACCGTCCGCAATTGAGAATCATCGATGTCTAAACCCCATATGCAATTTCGGCAGCTTATTCGCCTCTCGGTCGCTCTCCTGGGCATTGCTTTCCTGGTTTCTCTGATACGTGGAATTGGACCGTCCACAGTGGTCGGTCAGGTAAAGACCGTGGGGTGGGGGCTGGGTCTGGTTATAGCTTTGGGAGGGATTTCTCATCTCACAAAAACATTGGCCTGGCGGCTTACATTTTCGTGCGACATCCGCAATGTTTCGTTCGCACGTACGTTTGGCCTTCGTCTGGTGTCAGAGGCCATAGGAAGCTTTGGTCTTCCCGGCCAGGTACTCGGCGAGACCGCGCGAGTGTATTTGCTGGGTTCCGCGCTGCCGGTCGCCAATAGCATTTCGTCAGTGACACTTGATCGCGGGCTCTACATCGTGACCTCAGCGTTAGTGAGCGTAACGGGAATTCTTGCTGCTCTTGTCCTGCTATCGCTTTCTGGGACCTGGCGACTATATGCGTTCCTATTTGCATGCGCCTTAGCGGTATTGCTTGTAGTGACGGCAGTGGCGTTTCAAAGACGTTGGCCGGTATTGTCCGCGGCTGCGAAATCGATTGGGCGTTTGCCGTGGTTTAAGAACTGGCTGGAGGGCAAGCAGTCAGTCTTCGAGTCCGCCGAGAGCAACCTTTTCCGCTTCCACCACGAAACCCCCAAGGCCTTCTGGGCAAGCCTGATTCTCAACATAGCATGTCATGGCATGGCGATATTGGAAGTCTATGTTCTGCTGCACTTCATGGGCGCAAGAACCGGGCTTCTCGGAGCATTCGTGCTCGAAGCTTTCACGAAGTTAATCAATGTCGTTGGCGCATTGAATCCTGGGAACTTTGGAACCTATGAGGGCGGAAACATGATTCTCACTCGGCTGCTTGGTATTGCAGGCGCCGCAGGATTGACCCTGGGACTGTGCCGACGAGCGCGGTCCCTTTTTTGGAAGGCCATTGGGTTCTTGTGTTTGGTTGCGATGTCGAGATCAACCCAGCAAGCGCGCCGGAGTCTTTCGGTACGCTATAACGCTGTCGAGGTGAGTTGATTTGAGATGCAGCGATACGCGGGCGGAAATCGCGGTGCGCTTGGATGTTGTTCATTGCCGTGACATCTGCCCTCCAGCTAAGGAGGAGTATGAGGCCGAATTTAATCCTCTTCATATGAACTGGGTCCTGGTCAACGACAAAAAGGGAATTCCCCGGGCACAAATGCGATGGGTGGTTGAGGGATAGGCATGCCGGCCTCGAATACTTATATACGATCTGCATCGGTTGCTCTTCCATCCGCCGACGGCTGTCGCGCTTCAAGTGTTGTTGCTCTCGGCTGTGTACTCGTCGTGATCGGCGCATATTGTTTTTGTCCGAGCGTATTTGCGCAGACATCGGATTCCCGAACAGCGGAGGAACCGACCAAGTCGTGGACAGCCACAACGGACTTGAAGAGCGACGATCTAACTCCTCAACGTATTCCCGTGCGCATCATCGAAAGCCATAGCCAGAACGGCAACCGGACGTTGGACAAGCGATCGGTCGAGATCCGCGGGACCGATGGCCGTGTCGAACCTTATCAAGATATCGAAAAGGAAACGCTGCAAGTAGACGCCACTATGGTACGGGCCACGACGCGTACGTTCGGTAAAGACGCAAATGGGAGGAAAGCCCTCGTCCAGGTGACGGAAGAAGAGAAACACACCCTGCCCGGCGATGACTCGAATGTGGTGCGCGTGACCTACAACCCCGATGTCAATGGACGGCTTCAGCCCGTACAGCGCGAAATCGTGGAGACGAAAAAGATCGGGAAGGATCTGGAAGAAACAAACACGACGGTGATGCTCCCAAGCGTCAACGGCGGTTTGGCTCCAGCTTTCAAGACGCACGAGCTCCGCAAGCGAGCCGCGAACGATACGGTGGAAACTGAAAAAACCACATGGCTTCCGGACGTTAACGGAAACTGGCAAGTGAGCGAAGTACGCCAAGCCACTACCAGGCAAGAAGGGACGAACCGCACCACCGAGGAGCGCGTTTCCCGGCTCGACTTCGAAGGCAAGCTAGGCGAAGTCTCTCGCGTCGTGAGCCAGGAGTCCGAGAGCACCTCCGGAGAAAAACGCAGCGTCGTGGAAACCTATTCCATCGATGTCCCGGGTACCACGCGGGACGGTAGCCTGCACCTCGTTGAGCGCAAAACCAGTACCGAGAGCTCGAGTTCCACTGGTGAGCGAGCAACCGAACAAAAAGTCGAACAGACCAATCCGGGCGATCCCGGCTCGGGTCTCCGCGTGTCCGTATTGGTTGACGGCAGGATGGTTCCCGGACCTTCGGGAGAACAGTCCACAGTAACCATTCGAGCGCGCGACTCGAACGGGAAGTTTGGAATCGTCTCGGTTGATACGACGAAGGCGGATCGGATCCCCACCATTCAGGTTCAGCAAACGCCTGCCGAAAAGCCGTAATAAAGCTATCGCAGATTGATTTATGGCGACTCCAACTACAGGCCAGCGGCTGGGACTAACTTCGGCTTGCTGCCCAAATTCGGTCAGTGCCCTTGGCAGGTCATTCGATGTCTGTGTCGGAGCTTCCGATCCAATTGGTAGACAGGTATTTTCATCCACTTACAACTGGCCACTCTCTGGCAGCCGGATTGCGAATACGAAGTGCGATCTTCAAATTGCTCCAGGGGAGTAGGCCATGCTCGGAGAACTGATGAACATCCCGACTGACACACTCATTGACATGCTGTACATAATCCTCGCCGGAGAAGTCGCTATCAGTGCCAGCGATGCTGCGGAAATCGAACAGATTCAACGCGAGTTGCAACGTAGAGGCGGCGAGCAATGCTGGAGCTTTCAAACTGTTAACTGAGAGAAGCGTGCATCGGTTTTTGGATGAGTGTTGAACCACGACGAAGGCGACGCTTGCTAAACCCCAGAGTGTCGGAAGAGCACAAATACGAGTAAGGAATGGAAAATGATCTCGCTAACAGGAATTGAAGAACTAGCCGGACCACTGAGCGCCGAAGGGATTGCACGATCAACCGTTGCAGGTGCGCCGCTAGGCGCCGATGAGCTGAATAGAATCGATGCTTTTTGGCGCGCGTGCAAATACCTTGCTCTAGGAATGATCTACCTTCAGGCGAATCCCCTCTTACGGGAGCCCCTAAAACCAGAACATATCAAAAGCCGACTGCTCGGCCATTGGGGCTCAAGCCCCGGGCTCGCCTTCCTCTACACCCATCTGAGTCGTCTTATAAAGAGAGACGACCTCGAGATGATTTTTCTCGCAGGC
Organism: Terriglobia bacterium; assembly: GCA_963734455.1. Lineage (GTDB taxonomy): Bacteria > Acidobacteriota > Terriglobia > Terriglobales > Acidobacteriaceae > JAIQFF01. The sequence continues at coordinate 141,072 of CAVTHC010000009.1, read as the reverse complement.
CCAGGACACGGGGCGCCGGGAGTGTTAGCTCCTATATATCTGGAAGGCACGTACAGTGAAATCTATCCGGAGAAAAGCCAGGATGAGAAAGGCCTGCGAGAGTTCTTCAAGCAGTTCTCATTCCCCGGCGGTATTGGCAGCCACTGTACTCCAGAAACGCCGGGTTCGATTCATGAAGGAGGTGAACTGGGATATGTCCTCTCGCACGCCTGCGGAGCGGCGTTCGACAATCCCGAGCTGATCGTTGCGGCCGTGGTGGGTGACGGCGAAGCCGAAACTGGCCCGCTGGCGACCTCATGGCACATCAGCAAGTTTCTGAATCCGATCCGCGATGGAGCTGTATTACCGATACTTCACCTTAACGGATACAAGATCAACAACCCGACTCTGCTGGCGCGAATCACTCATCAAGAATTGGAAGATCTGTTACGCGGGTATGGCTGGACTCCTTACTTTGTGGAGGGCTCTGACCACGACAGCATGCATCAGGCAATGGCAGCGACGCTTGAGCGTTGCATTGCCGAAATTAAGACCCATCAGGAAGAATGCCGGAAGACGGGCGTTGCCACGCGACCACGCTGGCCGATGGTGGTGTTGCGTTCGCCAAAAGGCTGGGGTGCACCGCTGGAGGTGGACGGACATCGGCTCGAAGGCTTCTGGCGTTCGCATCAGGTCCCGTTGGCCGACGTCAAGACTAAACCGGAACACCTGCGCATTCTTGAGAACTGGATGCGGTCACTCAAGCCGGAAGAACTCTTCGACGAATGCGGGAGGGTGCGACCGGAGACTCGCCGCATTTGCGCCGACAGGGCAGCGCCGCATGAGCGCCAGTCCGCACGCGAATGCAGAGCTCAGGAAAACACTGCGGTTACCCGACTTTCGCGATTACGCCATCAAGATTGAGCGCCCGGGAATCGTCGAAGTAGAGAATGTGCCGCCGCTGGGACGTGTTTCTGCGCGATGTCATGAAATGGAATATGGACAGCTTTCGGGTGTTCGCGCCCGACGAGAACACTTCCAACAAGCTGGACGCAATTTACCAGGCTTCGAAGAAATTCTGGATCGCTGAAAGTTTCCCCGAGGACCGTGATGGAACAGAACTAGCTTCGGACGGACGCGTTGTCGAAATGTTGAGCGAGCACACGATGGAGGGCATGCTCGAGGGCTACTTGCTTACGGGCCGCAACGGCTTTCTATCGTCTTATGAAGCTTTTGTGCACGTGATCGACTCGATGTTCAATCAGCATGCCAAATGGTTGTCGATCTGCAATCATTTATCTTGGCGCCGCAAGATCGCATCGCTGAACCTTCTCATTACCTCAACCGTGTGGCGTCAGGATCACAATGGCTTTACGCACCAGGATCCGGGGTTTCTGGATGTAGTGCTCAACAAGAGTGCCGCAGTAACCCGCATCTACCTCCCGCCGGATGCCAATTGTCTGTTGTCCGTAGCAGATCATTGCCTGCGCTCGGAAAACTACATCAACGTCATTGTCTCGGACAAACAGCGCCATCTGCAGTACCTGGATATTGATGCTGCCGTTACCCACTGCACAAAGGGTATCGGTATCTGGAATTGGGCCAGTAATGATGAAGGCCAGGAACCCGATGTGGTTTTTGCTGCCGCGGGCGATATCCCCACCCAGGAAGCATTGGCCGCGACGGCACTGCTCCGGGAACGATTCCCTGACTTGAAAATCCGATTCATTAACGTGGTTGACCTGTTCAAGCTGCAACCAAGCACTGAACATCCACATGGCTTAACGGATGCGGACTTCGATTCTCTCTTTACCGTCGATAAGCCGATCATCTTTAACTTCCATGGCTATCCCTGGTTGATTCACCGTCTCGCCTATCGCCGCACAAACCACCGCAACCTGCATGTGCGCGGCTACAAAGAGAAGGGCAACATCAACACGCCGATGGAGCTGGCAATTAACAACCAGACGGACCGGTTCAGTCTTGCGATCGACGCGATTGACCGCATCCCAAAACTGCAGCGGATCGGCGCGCACGCCAAAGAAGAATTCCGCGATCGCCAGATCGCATGCCGGCGTCATGCTTACGAGTACGGGATCGACAGTCCTGAGATCAGCGGCTGGAAGTGGCCTTACGACAAGAAGTGAAGTGAGCGAATGTCAGCAATTGCTATGAACTGCGGCACTATGAGGATCACAACGCGTGTGAATTACAACCTTTGCGTATCACATATATCGTCCCGGTGAGGTGTGAGCCAGCCGGCGCATTTTCGCAGATGGGAGAGAGTCGATCATGATTACTAAGGCCGCCGCAAAGCGGCAAGCAGTGCCGGATACTGAGAAACTCACCGCCAAGTACGGATGTGGTCCCGTGCACTTCTCCGGAACGGACGAAGCACTGTATGAACGGCACTTGCTGTTCGACAGTGGCGTCGATCTTGCGGCCGCGACTGCGCGCGACCGGTTCGACGCCCTTGCGCGGTCGGTGCGAGACGTTCTATCGCAGAGATGGCTCTTGACCGAGAAGACTTACGAGGAGAAGAACCCGAAGCGCCTCTATTACCTTTCGATGGAGTTTCTCATCGGCCGCTCACTCGCGAATAATGTTACGAACCTTTTGCTGGCTCCGCTCACAGACCAGTTCACCCGGGACAAGAAACTGAACCTGCTCGAGATATTGGAGCAGGAGCCGGATGCGGGACTCGGCAACGGCGGGCTTGGACGTTTGGCAGCATGCTTCATTGAATCGGCCGCGACGTTGCAGCTACCGGCGATGGGGTATGGACTGCGATATGAATACGGTATCTTCAGGCAATCAATCCAGAACGGATGGCAGCAGGAAATGCCGGACAACTGGCTCCGTTCTCCCGATCCGTGGGAGATCGCTCGTCCGAACGAGAAGGTGGAAGTCAGCGTGGGTTGCTCGTTCGAGCTCAGCGGAGGCAGCCTGCGCCCCGTGCCTGGACGTCCATCGACTCTGATCGGCATCCCATTCGACCGTCCCGTGATCGGGTATGGCGGTTCCACCATCAACACGCTCCGCCTCTGGGCCGCGGCAGCGCCCGACTTCTTCAACTTTGAAGAGTTCTCTCACGGCGATTTTGTAGAAGCGTTTACTCAGACCCTCTCGGCCGAAACCCTGACACGCGTCCTATATCCCGATGATTCAGGATTCATGGGGCAAGCTCTACGCCTGCTGCAGGAGTACTTCCTTGTTGCCTGCTCGCTGGCAGATGCGGTGCGCCGCTTCCAGCGCTCCAACTCGGATTGGAGCTTGTTTGCAGAGAAAGTGGCGATTCAAATGAACGATACCCACCCCTCTCTGGCAGTGCCGGAACTCATGCGAATCCTGTTGGATCAGGTGCACCTCGAATGGGACGAAGCCTGGCATATCACACAGAACACGCTGGCGTACACGAATCACACCTTGTTGCCCGAAGCGCTTGAAAAATGGCCAGTGGCGTGGTTTGAAGAAATGCTGCCCCGGCAACTCGAGATCATCCATGAAATCAATCGCCGTTTTCTGGGCGATGTTCGCGGACGGTTTCCTGCCGACAAAGACCGCATTCAGCGCGTGAGCCTTGTCGAAGATGGCCCCGAGAGCAAGGTTCGCATGGCAAATCTGGCGGTCGTAGGTTCTCACAGCACCAACGGGGTGGCAGAGATTCACTCCAAGCTGTTGCGTGAGACCACGCTCAAAGACCTGGCGGAAATCTTTCCGGAACGTTTCAACAACAAAACGAATGGAGTCACACCCCGGCGCTGGCTGCAATTATGCAATCCCGGACTTTCTAAACTCATCACTGATGCCATTGGAGATGGCTGGATCGGTGACTTAAGCGAATTAAGCAAGCTCAAAGCATTCACCGAAGACAATGGCTTCCGTGATGACTTCCGCAAAGCCAAGCGAAATGCCAAGCGACAATTCTGTGATTGGCTCCGCTGGTCGACAGGGCAGACCGTTGATCCGGAGTCGATCTTCGATTGCCAGGTCAAACGCATCCACGAGTACAAACGCCAATTCCTGAATGCACTGCGGATCGTTGTGCTCTACAACCGGCTGCGCCAGGACCCGGGGCTCAACCTGTACCCGCGTACGTTCTTTTTCGCCGGCAAGGCCGCGCCTGCCTACCGGCTCGCCAAGGTGATCATCAAGTTCATTAACAATCTGGCTGCGACCATCGACGGCGACCCCGCAGTACGCGAACGGCTTAAAGTGGTATTCCTGCCCGACTACTGCGTCTCGCTTGCGGAGCACCTCATTCCCGCCAGTGACGTCTCCAACCAGATCTCGACGGCAGGCTATGAAGCCAGTGGCACAAGCAACATGAAGTTCATGATGAACGGCGCATTGACGATCGGCACACGCGACGGCGCGACGATTGAGATGGCAGCAGAGGCGGGCGAGGAGAACTTCTTCCTCTTCGGTTTGACGGCTGAGCAGGTGATTGGCAGTCGCGGATGGTACAACCCGCACTGGCACTACGAACACGATCCGGAGACCCGTCAAGCCCTGGACTTGATTTTCTCGGATTATTTCAGCCGCTATGAGCCGGGTGTCTTCGAGCCGTTGCGCGACATGTTGCTGACGCAGGGCGACCACTACATGCACTTGGCGGACCTGAACTCATACCTCACGGCAGACGGCAGCTGAGCGCGTTATATGCCGATTCCGACGAGTGGGCGCGCAAGGCCATCTTGAATGTGGCGGGCTCGGGGAAGTTCTCCAGCGACCGCACGATCGCCGAATACGCAACCGAAATCTGGGGTGTAAAGCCGTGTCCAATACCAGAGAAAGCGTAAAAGTGGACGCGGCACAAGAACACAACAATTATTAAGGAGACAGCAGTGAAATTCACAAAGGCAATTATTTCTTTCAGCGATGGCAAAGTTTGGTCCTGCATTGGTCCTGGCGCTGGTCGCGTGCTCCGTGACATACGCGCAGGACGTGAGAACCAACTATATGCCGGGAACTGATTTTTCAAAATACCACACCTATGCATGGGTCGACGAGGTACAAGGCGTACCTGCGGTAGGTGGCCATCCCGACCAGATCCTGGACACCCAGGTCAAGCAGGCGATCGATTCACAAATGGCGGGCAAGGGCCTCACCAAGGTGGTGGACGGCGGTAAAGCCGATTTACTCCTTGGCTACCAGCTCGCGATCGATCAGGAGAAGCAGATAAACGGCTTCGCGTCCGGCATGGGCGGCTGGGGCGGCATGGGCGGCTGGGGCCCGTGGGGGGGCGGCCTCGATTCATTTTCGGCGAGTACTTCAAGCAATTACATCGGGACTTTCGTCGTTGGTATGTATGACCCTGCTGCAAAGAAGCTGGTTTGGATAGGTGCTGCCCAACATGCGATTGAACCCAGCAAAAAACAGGAGAAAAATCAGGAAAGGCTCAATAAAGGAGCGCAAAAACTGCTGAAGGACTTTCCTCCGGGACGCAGCAAATAGACACTCCGACTCTGATGAAGGCAGAGAACCTGACACACTACTCTGGTCGCACGCCGCCGGCCAACGAATACACAGGAGAACTCGTAATGAACGCGAAGCAGATTTGCGGAGTGATTGTCGCTCTATGTGTGGCAGCCGTAGCTGCCCGCGCGGACTCTTTGGAATTGAAGAATGGAAGTCTGATCAAGGGTAAATTCATGAGTGGGACCCAGACCAGCATCAGCTTTCAGGTAGGGTCGTCAGTGCAGAGCTATGATGTCGCTGATATCCGTTCGTTGCGATTCGAGTCCGAAGCGCAGGGTGCCTCGCCCTCGGTTCCCTCGAAGCAGCCGAGTGTGCCTTCGTCCATAGAACAAAATGAAGTCGCAAAAGTCTTCGCCGTCGGTCACCATTCCTGCGGGTACACGGATTTCGGTTCGCACCATCGATTCCATTGACTCCACCAAGAATCGCGTGGGATATCGTTTTCAGGCTTCGCTCGAAGAACCTCTGTCGGTAGATGGCAATGTGGTGGTTCCGAAGGGCGCAGACGTTTACGGCCGGTTGGAAGGGTCGAAAGAGACCGGAACTTTCACTGGAAGGTCCGAACTAAAACTCGAGCTGACGGGAATCGTGGTCCATGGCCAGACTGTGCCGCTAGTCACCGGAGAATACGAAGTCTCAGGCAAGTCCAAGGGCGAGAGTACCGCGAAAAGAACTGTTGGGGGAGCCGCCATTGGGAGCATCATCGGTGCGCTTGCAGGCGGCGGGAAAGGGGCGGCCATCGGGGCAGGAACAGGGGCGGGCGTGGGAGCTGCCTCGGAAATTATCACCAAGGGAGACCAAGTGAAGATCCCGAGCGAGACCTTACTGGATTTCACTCTGCAACAGAGCGTGACGATTCCGAAACCCGCAGCCTGATCGCTCTGCCTCAGGAGTGAGTCTCGCAGTCAAGTTCGACCGCGTGTCCCTCTTGATCGAAATGCAAGTGCTGGCCCCCGCTTACTGTGGGATCTTGCTCGTTTCGTAGGAAGAGGACGATGCAGCGTTTCCGAATGGGAAAAAGCATTGCACTGATTGGCTTGGTCGCCGCGGTGCTGGTGCTCTGCTCCGCCCACTCTTTTCAGCCGGCGCCGAAACTGTATCGCGCCAAGCCGGAGGACGTGCCGCCGTGGGCGGAGCAGGGGAATTTTCGTTTCATCCGCCTCGACGGCGGACAAATCGAGAGCTGGAAGGCCGAGCGGACCTGGTGGGGCAAAAAGTTCAGCGCCGAAGAGAAGGAGGTGCTGACCCACACCTATGACCGCGATTTCGAGCGAACGCTCGGCTTGCTCAAGCAGGCGGAGTTCAACTGGATCTGGGTCACCTGGAGCAGCGGCTGGTCGCTGAAGGACGAGGAAGAGAACCGCGAGAACCTGAAAAAGGTAATCGCCCGTTGCCATGAGAACGGCATCCACGTCTCGGCTTACCTGTCAGCTTCCAACATGTTTCGCAGCAGCGCCTTCCGCGACGACCCGGAAACCAAGAAATACGGCCTGTGGATGCACCACATCCCCTTGTTCTATGCCGGCCCGAAAAAAACCGATCTGCAGATTTCCTGGGACCGCCGTCTGGCCGACGCGCGCAAGCCCGGCTGGCGGGCCTATCTCTTGAAGAAGGCGGAGCTGGCGGTGGACGCGGGAGTGGACGCGATCGTCTGGGACAACATGATCGGTTACAACGACGGCCTGGCCCAGTTGCTCGACGACACCCAGCGGATGGCGGAGCGGAAGGCGCGGGAGACCGGCCGGCCCAAGGTCATGGTTTATGCAAATATCCACATTTCGCCGGACCGGTTTGCGATGAATGACATCAACGAAGTGATCTGGGAGGAGGATGGCAAGGACACTCCAGGTGTGTGGGACGGTCATTGGCAGGTCGACAACGCGCGCAATATCAAATTCCTGAGCGGAGAGAAGCAGCTTTGGCAGCCTCTGATGTACGAGAACGACCTTTACCACTGCGGCCCGCGCGAACGCTGCATCCCCAGCCCGGCCGAGCAGAAGCTTTCGATCGCCGAGGCCTATGCGTTCGGCGCGGCCACCTCGCGCAACATCGAGGGCCGATTCCACTCAGCGCTGATCAACGGCGAGCCGGAGGCTCAGGATGCCTGGACGGCCATCGCTCAATACAACCATTTCCTGGTCGAGCATCAGGAACTGTATCACCAGACAGAGCCGGCGGCGCGGATCGCCTTGATCTCCGCAGAGCCGCAGAACCCCCTGGCCGACGAATTCCTCAAGCAGAGTGTCTTCTTCGAGACCAAAGTGCTCGCGCACCTGGACAAGGGAATTTCCCTGGACCGGTTCAAGGTGCTGGTGATGCCGGCTGGCCTGCCCAAGCTCAGCGCCGAGCAAAAGGCCCGGTTGCGATGCGTTCACCGCCGGCGGGGGCGTCATCATCAGGGCCGGAAAGTCGAAGTCGGGAATCGTGGCGCGCGCCGAAGCCGCGGCCGAAGGGCCTCGCCTCAGCCTGGAGCCGCGCGGTTACGTGCTGGGCCAGTTGACTCGGAAACCCGACGGTCGGACTTTTATTCTTCACTTGCTCAACTACGATCACCGGGTCCCGGCAGAGAACGTGAAAGTCCGGCTGGATCTGAGCGGGCTGGTCGATCTGGGAGAAAACAAGGACCTGAGCGGCTGGGAAGTGAAAGTCCTTTCGCCGGACGCGGCCCAGCCTCAGTTCGCTGGCCTCTCTCTGCACGGGAGCGTCTGCGAGTTCACCCTGAGCCGGATCGAGCACTATACCGTGGTGACTGTCTCGGCCAGGTCGGCCCCGTAGTTTGAAAGTGGTATTTTCAACGATGCCCTTGAGAACTGGCGGGAATCGATTCCCCCGGCACCAGCTTAAAGGCCGAGATTGATGCCATTGTCATCTCGGCGCTCATGGATAACCGAACTCCTTTGAAACACGCGTCGGCTCGAACACACCATAACTCAAGGCTGCTCATGTACAAGTTCATCCCTCAGGTAGCGTGCAACGGCAATCTCCAGATTAAAATGCATTCCTTCACGTCGCAGGATCTGTCCCAGCGGTGATCGTTGTACGACGGCCAAAACTCCGGGATTCATACCGATCAGCCACAGTTGAATGCCATCCTGACTCTGCCTCTTCGCAACTTGTGCGAACATTTTGAGCGCGGTGTACTCCATGTCGAGGACTCCGCTGGCGTCCACCGCGACGACCTTCGGTTGCGTTTCCCTGACCAGCGGCTCAATCTTGTGTGCGATCTGTGCCGCATTGGCAAAGAAAATTGGACCTTCCGGCCGGAGCAGCAGAAGGCCAGGAAAACTCTCATCCTCGGGATGTTCCGGCGATTGCGGCCGGAATACGTTGGTTCCAGGCTTGCGCCGCAGGACATACACGGGAGGATCGGCCATGTGGTACGCCAGTGTGACCAGGGAAACGATGATGGCAACGATGATTCCCTTTAGGGTGCCGACGAGCACGACCCCTGCGAACGCTACGATCGCCCACGAAAATTCGGTCCTGCGAATGTTAAGAATCTCACGGAACTCAATCGGCTTGATGAGTCCGAAGGAATACACAATCACCAGCGCCGCCAATGCGGATTGCGGCATCATCGCGACGAGTGGAGCGACGAATAGGATTGTTACCAGCGCCATCGCCGCGGTTACGATCTCGGCCAATTGCGTGCGAGCTCCTGCACGGAAGTTGACTGCCGTCTGCGTGGTGCCGCCGCCGCCCGGCATTGCACCCAAAAGCGCGCCTCCGACATTGGCGAGTCCAGTTGCAAGCAGTTCTCTGCCTGCGTGCGGCACCGGCTCGTCATTTCGCGCGAAGGCTCGGCCGGACGCGACCGTTTCCGTGAAACTCATCAAGGCAATCCCTAATGCGCCGGGCCACAGCACGGTTATGAGCGAAAGGTCTGGCCTTCACCAGCGACGGCACCCCTGCTGGTATGTGGCCCACCAGTTCGACACCTCGATGTTGCAAATTCAAGAAGTATGCGCCCGTTATCGCAGCGGCTACCGCCAGCAACGGCGCCGGCAGTTTCGGCACGAAACGCTCCATGCTCAGCAGAAGCACGATTATTGTGAGCCCGACGGCCAGCGTTGCTAACGACGTTCTGGGAAGGCTGTGAACGATTGAGAGGACGTTTCGAACGAATGTGCCTCTTGTGAAGTGGATGCCAAGGAGCCTCGGGATCTGGTCCACCATAATGACCAGCCCGATGCCGGCTCTGAAACCAACCAGCACCGGCTCGGAGATAAAGTTCGCCACGATTCCCAGGCGCAGCAGGCGCGCCAGCAAAAGTGCGGCTCCCACCAGCAGCGTCAACGTCGCCGACGCTCTCAGCAGCGCTATGTGGTTGCCGTTGGGGACGACCTGCCTCAACTGAGAGGCGGTCAGTATCGCCAACGTTGAGGTCGTGCTGACGCTGAGCACGCGCGACGTCCCAAGCACAGCGTATATCACCATCGGCACCAGGGCGGTGTAGAGGCCTACCTGCACAGGCAGCCCGGCCATCATGGCATACGCCATCGCCATGGGAATGATGACTGCGCCGGTAGTCAGCCCCGCGACGATGTCGAGCCGCAGCCAATCCGCACGGCATGAGACCAGCCACTCTGGTAAGAGACTCGGAACCACCGATGATTTGACATGCTGCACGCCTACCAGAGCTGCGGGACGATTCGATGCTTCTGCTTCGGCTCTACGTACCCTTTCGGCTTTTGCCTGGGCGGAAGCTTGGGAGGTGTATAAGGAATCTCCTCGTACCGGATGCTGCTGAGTATGTGCGCAATGCAGTTCAGGCGGGCACGCTTTTTGTCGTCTGACGGAACAATGTACCAGGGTGACGCTACCGTATCCGTGGCTGCAAGCATGGCATCCCGGGCCCGTGAGTAGTCGTACCAACGGCGGTGCGATTCCAAATCCATGGGACTAAGCTTCCAGCGCTTGGAAGGATCTTCAATTCGCGCGAGGAAGCGCTTGTGCTGTTCCTTTTCCGATACTTCGAGCCAGTACTTCAAAAGGATAATGCCCTGGCTGATCAGGAAGCCCTCGAAGATGGGACAGTCCCTGAGAAATTCCCTGTGCTCTTCCGCGGTACAAAAGCCCATCACATACTCAACACCCGCGCGGTTATACCAGCTCCGGTCGAAGATGACGACTTCACCTCCTGCGGGCAGTTGTTCAATGTAGCGCTGGGCAGGGAGCTGCGTCTTCTGCCTCTCGGTCGGCGAGGGGAGGGCTACCACGCGAAAGATGCGCGGGCTGACACGCTCCATGATGCGCTTGATCATCCCGCCTTTGCCGGCAGCGTCTCGTCCTTCGAAAATGATCACAATGCGGGCGTTGGTCGCCTTGACCCAGTCTTGGAGCTTGACCAGTTCAACTTGTAGTTTGAAAATCTCGGCTTCGTACTCATTTTTACCGATCGTCGTTTGGCCGTTGACCCTGGACTGTTGAGTGGTGCCGCTTGTGGATTTCTTGCACATCGTTGTTTTGGCTCCCTGGATCGGCTCGTCTGTTAGGCCTGCGGTGGATGTGCGACCCATTTATCACAATTGCCTTCGTGGCATCTCACCCTGTCCTTGGTGTAAAAGCGCTGGACCTATCCTCCATGCACGACCTTCGCACCTTCTGAATCTTGGGGTGAGTCTCGCTCGAACTGAGAGGAGCGCGCGTCTCGCTAGTCCGTCCAGCATGAGTCCTGTTTTGATTTACCTCTAGCACATAGCAATTGCCGTACCAATGGCAGAATAATGAGGTCGAGTCTTCGACGATGTTGGAGTTTCATGTGTTTCCACAGCATCGGCTTCTCATATCTTCGCGAATCGCGTGTCCCGGCGAGACCGTCGCTGGGCAGATGCCATTCGGTGTCAGCACGAGGCCGGGTCGGTGCGAGGCAATTTGCGGCCAGGACTGCAGCGTGCGACGACACATTCAATCGGACGACGCAATCCTGGATGGACGATCGGATCGCAACCCTGAATACCAGCGTCGAATCGATTTGCATTAAGCACAAGCTCAGGTTCCAAGGAAAAGGTAACTCCAAGATACGGTGGTACAAACGGTCGAAACCGATAGGTGGTCACTTTCGATCTCCAGAGCCAATTCTTCCAGTAAGCTCGGATACCTCGGAGGCTCGTTCGAGATCCATGAAGCGTAAATCGAGTGCTTCCTCCTGCACTGAACTGAGGGCGACCTTGACTTCACGTGCGTAGTAGATGGCCGCCGCCAGGAGACAGAACAGTGCCAACACAAAGACGATCACCGCAACCGGGGCGGCGTCTTTAATGTAAAGGCCGAGGCCAAGCAGCAGGCAGGACGCGATAGTGCCCGCGAGTGCAACCAATGCCAGAAGGAAACAGCGACGGATCGTCTCCGCGCGTCGCTCGATCGATCCGATCTGTGCCGTGTAGGTTTCGGCTTCCTGCGCGCGACCACCCTTGGCCGCGTCGTGCCGGGCATGCACGAACTGCCGCAATCGGCTCACGATCCCCATCAAGCGCACATTGATCGAGAGGATCAAGAGCGCCGTCGCTGATACGAAAATCGCTGGCGCTAGAAAAGCCTGGAAAAGCCTTCCGATGTCATTCATGGGCGGTTTGTCCGAATCACTCGTCCTCGCTTTGCCGAGATTCCGGAACAGCTGAAATGCCCTTCACTGTGTGCGCGGTCCAGCCGCCCGAACATCATCCGGCTCATTTGGACAGCTAACCCGCCGGAATCAATGTGTCGAGTCATCTCTGACTAAGACCCACATCGTGCAAGCGCTCCTTGATCTCCTTCAAGGCGCGTTCTTCCGGTTGGCCGACAGGTTGCAGACCCTTATGCGTGATCCTAATTCGCAGCATCGCCTCTTCCTGGAACTGCCTTTTGGTGTCAAAGACGAGGGTCGAGGGAAACGAGATGACCTCTATTGAGCAGGACTCGCCGGTGTGCGTTAACACCGTCTCCACCAACTTCTCTAAAGCCACGCAGCCGAGTACATAGTCCCGGCCAGGGTGACGCACAAAGCTGGGTTTGACACCGTACACCTCGATATCAAACCCAGCCTGAATCCTCTTCGTGGTTCCGTGCGGTTCCTCCTGGACTATGTAGTAGGGCAGTACCTCGTAGCGGGCATAGATATGCTCAATCAATTCGTGAATATTCTCTGACACGTTCGAAGCGCCCCCTTGACCTGCAAGTATTCTCCCCGCCAGAACGCATGCAACCCGCGTACCACAAATCAGCAGTTGTAAGTTCGTGGTACTCCGTAATCTCGAAGTTCTGCGCGTGCCCCTATTTGGGCACTGCTCGCAAAAGGGCAGATCGGCAAAGTCAAAGGGGGCGGAAAATACAAGTCACGGCATGCTTTTGAATTCAATAAAACGAAGGGTCACGTGGCGAAAAAGCACCCTGCAGCCGACAGGCGCAATTACATTACTCAGCCCTGCACGAGCAGCGAAAATTGAAATGTCCGGAGGGACTTCCCGGCAGAAACCCACGTCGAGAGTATTCCAGAATACGAGCGGAAATGGAGTGACATGGTTCCTTATACCGATTATGGCGTAGCCGTGGGCGATGTATACGTCGCGGCCAGGCTTTCGGCATTGTTCGACCACATCGACAAGCCTAGCCAGATCCGGATCGGCGCCAACTACTCGTTCGAGGACCTTCGCAACTCTCCCGCCGCGGTGCAGGAGCCTTCAACAACAGGCGGACGCTGCAGATGACTTCCAACCTCCGTTTCGTGTTTGCGGAACAGGGCGGACACCTCACGATTCGGGAGCGAGTTCCTTCGGGACAAGCCAGGTCCTGGGTATTGGGCCCGCAGGGGGAAATCGTGGAAGACTTTGCCGTTGTTACCCAATTGCTCGACTCTAAGACCGGCCAGGTGGTAATCGCCGCCGCCGGCTTGGGAGCGAATGGGACGCAAGCAGCCGGCGAGTTCATTTCCCGACGAGACTATTTAGAAGATGCCTTCCGGGCGGCACCATCAGCTTCTGAAACAGATCAGGCAACTCGATTTCCCGTTCGGCGTCGGGATCGTCGTCGTCGACATTGTTGATGTTGAGATAGCTCTCGCAGGTCAGAGGGTAGCCTTACTCAACAAACACAGCGAATGTCGGGTGTGGCATTGCGTCCCGTTGCAGGCACGCGGCCTCACCAATAACGCATTTCTGTGTGCGTGGACTGAATCTGGCGAGCGGAAGCGTTTCGGGCAACCCGAGTTCCCTCAGCAGCTGAATGAGAATCGCGTCGATAAGAACTGTGTCAATCGCATGTGTCATCGTGATCTTCGTACCGCGATTGCCTGCCGCAACTCCAGTTCCTGGGATGGCGGTCGAACGACGATATGACTAAGCGAAAATCTCGTTCACCTTATTCCGTACATGCTGGCTGCGTGACGGCTTCAAATATCGCATCGTCGATTCCATATCTGAGTGACCAAGCCACTGCTGAACCGTACGGAGATCGACACCTGCCCAAAGACACCGCGTCGCGAACGTCGCACGGAACTTGTGAAGCCAGAAGTTGTCTTGGTCGAGCTTCGCACGCTCTGCAACGGCTTTCAGGCAGTCGAGGAAGTCGAGCTTCGGCTTGCAACCGGCAGTAGGGAACACCAGACCGCATGTCTTGTCTGCCTTGGCTTTCCACGCCTTTAGGCTCTTCACTAGTTTCGCAGGAATCGGAATCTCGCGCTCTTTGTACGCCTTCGGCGTCCATCCACGATCAGGCTTGTGGCTGACGCGCACGGTTGCGTGAGCGACGTTGACGTCCGACCAGTACGTGTACATGACTTCCTGCTCTCTCATTCCCGTCATCAGGAAGAACTCGTACCAGAGCCGCTCTTCCGCATCGCACGCCGCAAGCAGCTTGTCGAGTTCTTCCGGCTCGTAAATCTCAGGTTCCTCTTCCGTGTAGCGCGGCCAGTCGTTCTTTCCTGCTAGGCCACGAATTCCGTTCGCCTTCAGAAACGTCATTACGTTCTCGAACTTGTTGTAGACGCTGCGTGGCGCCTGTTCCTTCTCGTCTCTCAGAAAGGCGGAAAACTTGAGCAGGTCTCTGCGGTCGACTTCGTGAAGGTTTTGTTTATGACAGGACTCGGTGAAGTAGTTCAGTGCGGTCGTGTAAGCGGCGAGTGTCTTCGGCTTCTTCGTGAGCTTGGTTTCGTCCAGGAACTCCGCGACCGCTGCCGCCAGTGAGCGGTGCCCGTTCTGCCCATCAGGAACCACGGTGACGCCATTGTTCACGGCATTCAGCTCAGCCTCTTTGCGCAGCCGCCGCGCGCTAGCATCGGCTGGATCCTTGCCCACTGACAGGCGGACTCGTTTTGACGCCTTCGCGCCATTCGAGGTAATACGCGCCTTCCGGGTGTCGTTCTTCCTTGCCATTCACGACAACGACGTCGGGCTTCACCCGTCCATTGGCGGACAGCAGAACGCGGCAATACCGCCACCCGTGCGGCGTTTGGACTCTTTTGGTGAGATTGACTTCGCGGTTGGCCATCGGTGACCCTTCCTGATTCTGGTATCAGTGTAGGTATCACCAGCTTGCAAGTGCTAGATAACTAAGGTAATGGCGGAGAGGGAGGGATTCGAACCCCCGATACCCTTTCGGGTATGCCGGTTTTCAAGACCGGTGCCATCAACCACTCGGCCAACTCTCCGGCTACTACTGTTTTACTACAGTCTCCAGCCCGATGAGCCCGGTTAAAGCGAACGCGGAATCCCCTGAAGTTGCGGCAGGCGTGGCGCCGCGCATATAGTGGGCGCGAGGTTGCCCTTATGCATCAACTACGCCGTTTGCTGGTTCTGTTCTGTCTTGCCTGCACAACTTTTCCACTCGGCTTTGCCGTAGAGGCTTCCAAACTGGTTCAGAAGGATGGCCGCTGGGCGCTGTTGGTTGACGGGCGTCCGTACCTGATCCTGGGCGGGCAGATTCATAACTCCAGCGCGTGGCCCTCGCAGCTGCCGCAAGTGTGGAAGTCGCTTGGCTGACTTGCACGCCAACACGGTGGAAGCGCCGGTGTATTGGGAGCAGATGGAAGCGCAACCCGGCCAGTTTAACTTTGCCAATGTAGATCAACTGGTGAAGGGCGCGCGCGAACACAACCTGCACCTGGTGCTGCTGTGGTTCGGCACCTGGAAAAACGGCAACATGCACTATGTGCCGGAGTGGGTCAAGACCGACACCAAGCGGTTTCCGCGTGTGATCAACGCCAATGGCGAACCGATTGACGTGCTCTCGGCAAACTCGCGCGCCAATCTGGAAGCGGACAAAGCCGCGTTTGTGGCCCTGATGCGACATCTCAAGGCGCTGGATGGCGACGAGCACACCGTGTTGCTGGTCCAGGTCGAAAACGAATCCGGCATCATCGGCAGCGTGCGCGATTTTTCGCCGGATGCGAACGCCGCATTTGCCGGACGCGTTCCCGCCGACCTCTTGGCAATTGTCCACAAGGAACCCGGCACCTGGAGCCAGGTTTTCGGTGCCGAAGCCGATGAGATGTTCCAGGCCTACCATCAGGCGCGCTACGTCAACGAAATCGCCGCTGGCGGCAAGGCCGAATTCGCGATTCCGCTTTATATCAACGTCTGGATCAGCTATCCGCCCGCCGAGCTTCCCGAGCGGAGCATGGCGATTCCCGGCATTCAGTATCCCAGCGGCGGGGCGGTGCAAAAGCTGGTGGGCCTGTGGCGCGCCCTGGCTCCTTCTGTCGACATGATCGGCCCCGACATCTACGCCGCTGACTCCGGCTTTTATCTGGACACAATTCGCGCCTACCGCCGGCCCGACAATCCGCTGTGGATCCCGGAGACCGGAAGAAACGACAACTTTGCCAAATTTCTCTTCTACGCGCTGGGCAATGGGGGAATCGGCTTCTCCCCGTTCGGCGTGGATCAGACCGGCTGGAACCTGCTGGGAGATGAACCCAGCAAAGCGCACGCCCGCAACTTTGCGCTGCTCGGGCCGATGAGCCGGGAAATTGCCCGGCTGAATTTTGAAGGCAAGCTGAAAACTTCCGTGGAGGAGCCGGGGCAAGCGTCCCAGGAGCTGGACTTCGGCCCCTGGCAGGCGACCGTCTCCTACGGCTTCCCCCAACCCGACGGCCGGCGGCCGCCGGGGACCAGCGACGCTCACGGCGCTGCCCTGGTCGCGCAACTGGGGCCGGATGAATTCCTGGTAACGGGTATTGATGCCCGAGTGAGTTTTCACGCCCCCGGACAGCTGCCCGGATTGCGCATGCAGATTCTCTCCGCCGAGGAAGGTGCGTACGAGAACGGAGTCTGGAAGGCGGCGCGGCTGTGGAACGGCGACGAGACTGACCGAGGCCTGAACTTCCACTCGGATCAACCGGCGGTGGTGCGAATCCGCCTGGGCCGGTTCTAGCGGCGCTGTTTGGTACGATGCCCCGTTCCGTAATTCGGAGGACCAAGCATCACGGATGTAAGCCGCAGAGCGGTGCAAAAATGCAGCCCACGGCGTAAGCCGTGGGTGTGCCGGAAAATTGAGCGGGCCCCGCAGGGGCGAAAGAAAGGCTCTGACGTGCGCCACCGAGGACCCATGTATCCCGCCGCCCAGGCTCAGGTGAGGGGGCAGGCAGAATGACCGCACTGGCACGCGATCTCTACGTCCTTCTTACCGGCATCACGACAGGCGTCTCCGCAATACTTCTGGCCCCCGGCTGGAACCTGGCAACGACAAGGTAGGTGTGCGCATTTGTTCTGTTTCTCGTTCGCCATCGAATACTCCTTTTATGATTGTTTTATTTCATAAGGACCCGACGGTTGAGGATTCAACTGATCGGCTTACTGACCCTTGAATTGTAACGCTGCCATCTGGCCCGTGGGAACACGCTCCGCCTGCCGGTCGTGGTGCAGTCTGTCCCATAAAGGATTGTCATTCCGAAGCGCGGTATTGTCGCGCCAGGAATCTGCTGTTCTTCTGCTGGCAGCAAGCAGATTCCTCGCCAATAAACCTGGCTTCGGAATGACAAGGCATGGGGTTGTTCTTGCGGATCTTTTCAAACTGCACCACTACCCACCTGCGTGCCGCGTGATTGGTCCCGTTCCAGGTTTGAGCAACCGCGGGCACCTGATGTATAAGACAAAGCCTATGCAACGACTCCTCCTTTGGCTCGTTCTGGTCGTGTTCGCTAGCAGCATTGCAACCGGCGCCCGCGCCCAGACATCAGCCAAGCCGGGCGGCGAAGGGGCCGGCCTGGCGGCGCGCACTGCCGGACTGGAACGCCACGACGGATTCTTTCCCTACTACTGGGACGAAAAGAAGGGCGACATTTTGTTCGAGCTCTCGCCAGCGGCGCTCAAGGGCGAGTTCCTCTACTTCACCGGACTGGGCAGCGGCATCGGTTCGATCGAAGCTTTCGCCGACCGCAGTTCCTTCGGAGCCGGTTCCGTATGCCGTTTCCGCCGGGTGGGGATGCGCGTTCTGGTGATCGAGGAGAACAGCAGCTTCCTCGCTCCGAACGGCACGCCCGAGTTGCAGCACTCCGTGGAATATAGTTTCCCGACGTCCGTGCTGGCCTCGCTGCCGGTCGAAGC
The DNA here is from genome assembly GCA_963734455.1 of Terriglobia bacterium. Lineage (GTDB taxonomy): Bacteria > Acidobacteriota > Terriglobia > Terriglobales > Acidobacteriaceae > JAIQFF01. The sequence continues at coordinate 123,094 of CAVTHC010000009.1, read as the reverse complement.
GGAGCGCGATGGCACGGTGCTGGTGGACGCCGACGCCCTGCTCGTCCGGGACGCCTTTGACCTGCTCTCCCAGCTGCGCCGGCCGTCGCGCGCCGTGGGCGGCGTGGTGGTGCGGGAGCAATCGTCCAAGGCAGCCGACTGGCGGCTGGACAAGGACCGCAGCGTCATTGACCTGGAACACACCGGAAGCTTTCCCCTGAACACAGAGGTGGAAGCGCTGCTGACCTTCGCTTCCGATTCCGAGACCGATCTGAACCAGCCCGACCCTCACGCCTTGAGTATCCGTGAGCACCATTCGTTCGTGGCCCTGCCCGCGCCCGGATACCAGCCTCTGGAGCAGGATCCCCGGGTGGGATTCAGCAGCACCAGCTTTCAGGACTTTTCCCAGCCTTACGACCAGCCGATCACGCGCTACCTGGTGAACCGCTGGCGTCTGCAGAAGAAAGATCCCAACGCCGCGATCAGCGAGCCGGTGAAGCCGATCGTGTTTTATCTCGACCGCGCCATTCCCGAGCCGATGCGTTCGGCGGCGCGAATGGGGGCGCTGTGGTGGAATGCGGCGTTCGAGCAGGCGGGATTCAGGAATGCGCTGCGCATTGAGGACCTGCCCGAGGGCGCCGACCCGATGGACATCCGCTATCCCACCATTCAGTGGACGAACCGCTCGGGCCGGGGATGGTCGGTGGGGCAGAGCCACGTCGACCCGCGCACCGCCGAGATCATTCACGCCGTGGTGCAGCTGGATTCGCATCGCATGCGCACCGTCAATAACTATTGGGAATCGGTGATGCCCTCGGGGCGCGACAACAGCGAACCGGCGCTCGATACCTTCGCCGCCCTGGACAACCTCGATCCCAAAACCAGCGAAGAACAGGTCATGCTGCAGCGCCTGGCGCTGCTGACCTGCCACGAAATGGGCCACGTGCTCGGCCTCGACCACAACTTTGTGGCCAGCACCTACGGACGCGGGTCGGTGATGGACTACTTCGCGCCCCGGGTGACGATACGCGCCGACGGCACCGCCGATCTCTCCGACGCGTACATGCAGGGCACGGGGAGCTACGATCGCTTTGCCATCGAGTGGGGCTACAGCCAGGGCAAGCCGGGCAGCAACGCGCAAGAAGGCGCGCGCCGGGACGCGATCGTGAAAGGCGCCATCGCGAAGGGAATCGTTTGGGGAAACACCGCCGATCCGCGCTGGAATTCCTACGACGACGGTCCCGATCCGGTGACCTGGCTGAAGGAAGTTCTGCCTGTCCGGAATGCGCTGCTGGCGCACTACAGCCCGCGCATGCTGCGGCCGGGCGAGCCCAATTCGATGTTCACTTCGCGGCTGCCGCTGGTCTATCTGTTTCATCGCTACGCGCTGGGAGCCGCCATCAATGTAATCGGCAGCGCCCAGGTTCCGCTTTCGCTCGCCGGCGACGGGCAGCAGCCGATCATCCTCTGGCCGGCGGAGAGTCAGAAGGAGGCTCTGCGACTGGTGCTCTCGGCGTTGAATCCTTCCCAGTTGGGCGTTTCGGCGGAAGTGTGGAAGGCGCTGGCGCCCATTGAGAACCGCGATCCGGATGCCGAGCGCTTCGCGTCGTCCGCCGGGTATCTCTTCAGTCCGCAGGATGGAGCGCGCGCCGTGGCAGAGATTGTCGCCGGAGGGTTGCTCGATCCCGGGCGCATGCAGAGGCTGGCCGTGATTTCGGGTCAGGACAGCCGGTTTCCTGCGCCCGGGAGCGTGGTTTCCGCGCTGGTGGCGGCCGCATTTTCCGGCGCTGCCAAAAACCCGGCGGAACGGGACCTTGCGGGCGCGGTGGAAACCGAAGTGGCCGAGCAGTTGATGGTCCTGGCGGCCAATTCCGACGCCACGCCCGAGGTGCGCGCCGCGGCCCTGGCCGGAGTGCGCGAGGTGCAGAGCGTCGCCAGGAAGAGCGCAACCCGCGGTCCAGCGATCGAACAGCTGGATCACGAGATCACGTTGTTCTTGCAGAATCCGGCGCAGAACACGCCCAAGCTGAAACCGTCTGGGGCGCCGGCGGGGCCGCCGGTTTAGTTCAGGCGTGTGTGGGGCGGGCGCCCTCGCCCGCCGCTGTTGGTATTGGTTCTGAATGTCGTTTGTTCGCCGGGCTTACCCTGACTGGCTAACGTCAAAGTCAAAAGCGGCGGACGAGGGCGTCCGCCCTACACAATCTTCTGCGCAACCGGGTGCCGGGACTTCGTAGGCTGTAATTTCGGGCTCGTGTTTCAGCGTGAGCCCGATGTCGTCGAGGCCTTCGAGCAGGCAGTGCCGGGTGAAGTCGTCGATCTGGAAGCTGGCGGCGAATCCGTGGTCGTCGTGGACCTTTTGCTGCTCCAGGTCGATGGCCAGGTGGTAGTCGTCGAATTCGGCTGAACGGCGAATGATCTCCTCGACTTCGGCTTCGGTCAGGACCACCGTGAGCACGCCATTTTTCACACAGTTGTTGGCAAAGATGTCGGCGAACGAGGGCGCGATCACCGCCCGGAAGCCGAAATCATCCAGGGCCCAGACGGCGTGCTCGCGCGACGAGCCGCAGCCGAAATTCTTGCCGGCTACCAGAATGCTGGCGCCCTTATGGCGCGGCTGGTTCAGGGAAAAAGACGGGTCCTGCGAACCGTCCCTGGTGCGGCGCCAGTCGTAGAACAGAAATTCGCCAAAGCCGGTGCGCTCGATCCTCTTCAGGAATTGCTTGGGGATGATCTGGTCGGTGTCGACGTTGGCGCGATCGAGCGGGGCGACTTTGCCTTTGTGCTTGCGGAAGGGTTTCATTTGCTCTCCAGACTTTGTCGGAGGGCGGGACGCCGTCCGGACAGCCGGCGGGACGCCGGCGCTACATTAATGCGGCGCTACTGGTTAAATTTCCAGTTTCTTATATCGGTAAAGTGCCCGGCGATGGCGGCGGCGGCTGCCATCATCGGACTCACCAGGTGGGTGCGCCCGCCGCGGCCCTGGCGGCCTTCAAAATTGCGGTTGCTGGTGGAGGCGCAGCGCTCACCCGGTTGCAGGATGTCGGGGTTCATGCCCAGGCACATGGAGCAGCCGGACTCGCGCCACTCGAAGCCGGCGTCCCGAAAAATGCGGTCGAGACCTTCCTGCTCGGCGGCATGCTTCACCGCCTGCGATCCCGGCACCACCATGGCTCGAACCTTCGCGCTCACGTGATGTCCCCGGGCCACGCGAGCCGCGGCCCGCAAGTCTTCCAGACGCGAGTTGGTGCAGGAACCGATGAAAACGCGGTCCACTGGAATTTCCTCCACCCGGGTGCCGGGTTCAAGCCCCATGTATTCGAGCATGCGCCGGGCAGAGCTGCGATCGGCTTCGCTCTTCAGCTCGCTCAGTTCCGGGACCCGGCCGCTGACAGCGACCACCATGCCGGGGTTGGTTCCCCAGGTCACGAACGGGGCCAGCTTCGAGGCATCGATTTCGACGACTTTGTCGTACCGCGCGCCCGGGTCGGAAGGCAGGGTGCGCCAGTGCGCCACCGTCTTCTCCCAGTTTCCATTGTGCGGAGCGAAGCGTCGATTCTTCAGATAGGCGAAAGTGGTTTCGTCGGGCGCGATCATGCCGGCGCGGGCCCCGGCCTCAATGCTCATGTTGCACAGCGTCATGCGGCCTTCTACAGAAAGCGCGCGGACGGCTTCGCCGGCATACTCGATGACGTGTCCGGTGGCGCCGTCAGTGCCGATCTGTCCGATAATGCCCAGCGCAAGATCTTTCGCGGTCACGCCTTCGGGCAACGCTCCGTGGACATCAATCAGCATGGTTTTCGGTTTGCGCTGAGGCAGACATTGCGTCGCCAGTACATGCTCGACTTCGGATGTGCCAATGCCGAATGCCAGCGCGCCAAACGCGCCATGCGTGCTGGTGTGGCTGTCTCCGCAAACGATGGTCATGCCCGGCTGGGTCAGTCCGAGTTCGGGGCCGATGACGTGCACGATGCCCTGGTTGGGCGAGTCCATGTCAAACAACGGAACCCCGAAATCCTTGCAATTCTTTTGCAGGGCCTGGATCTGCAGGGCGGCGATCGGATCGGTAATGGGAGTGCCGCGCGGCTCAGTCGGAATATTGTGATCGACGGTCGCGACGGTGCGATTGGGCTGGCGCACCCGGCGCCCGGCCGCCCGCAAGCCGTCAAAGGCCTGCGGCGAGGTGACCTCGTGGACCAGGTGCAGGTCGATATAGAGCAGGGGCAGCCGGTCGGGCGGCGAACTCACTACGTGTTCGTTCCAGACTTTCTCGAATAGCGTACGTTCGTCAGCCATGAGTTTCAGGCTTGCCTGAACGACTATTTTATCAACAATCGGAGTGGGGCGGACACTCTTGTCCGCCGCCTTTGAAGTTGTCTGTCGGTGGGAATCTTCGGTGCTGTCTCCCTTGAGGTTGAGCTTGTCTTGAATGCCCAAAGTCCAAATCAAAGGCGGCGGACAAGAGTGTCCGCCCCACACTGGCCCGTGTGAGATTATGATGATCGTCCATGATTAACGGGAAGCGCATCGCCGTGGTTCTGCCGGCGTATAACGCGGAGAAGACCCTCGCGGCTACCGTGGCGGAACTGCCCGAACTGGTCGATATCCGGATTCTGGTGGACGATCACAGTTCCGACCGCACCGTCGACATTGCCGCCCAGCTGGGGCTGCAATTCTTTGTGCATGACCAGAACTACGGCTACGGACGCAACCAGCAGACCTGCTATCGCGAGGCCCTGGCCGCGGGCGCGGACGTGGTCATCATGGTGCATCCCGACTACCAGTACACCCCGCTGCTGGTGACTGCCATGGCCAGCATGGTGGCTTACGGGGTTTACGACGTGGTGCTGGGATCGCGCATCATCGGCGGGCAGGCGCTGCACGGCGGCATGCCGTTCTATAAGTACGTAGCCAACCGCTTCCTGACCGCGTTCGAGAACTTGTTTCTCGGGATCAAGTTGTCGGAGTATCACACCGGTTATCGCGCCTTCAGCCGCCAGGTCTTGCTGGATCTCCCGCTGCTCGAGAACTCGGACGATTTCGTCTTCGATAACCAGGTGCTGGCGCAATGCGTGAATTTCGGTTTCCGCATCGGCGAAGTATCGTGCCCGACCAAGTATTTCGAGGAAGCGTCATCCATCAACTTCCGCCGCAGCGTGACCTATGGCTTAGGAGTGCTACGGACGACGCTGCAGTTTGCTCTGCAGAGGGCGGGGCTGGCGCATTTCCGAATTTTCAGCGCGAAAGGCCGGAAGCTCGACCCCGGCTACGCCAGCTATTACGCACGGAGCACGGCAAAGCCGCCCGTTTAAGCAAGTATAGAGGAGGGGCGGCATGCACGGATCTCGCCATGACGGTGGGAGACGCCCGTCCTGCACATCCATGGGAGCAACTAAACTTATGACCGCGAAATCTCACCGCTATCGGCCAGCAAAATGGATTGTCTTTTTGGCCTTCTCCCTGTGCGCATTGATGGCATCCAGGCCGCTCTCGGGCGAAGAATCGCCAAGCGCAAAGGGCAAGAGCAAAGCGCAATTTCATATTGAGGTGCAAGATGGGCACGGGGCCCGAATTGCGGGCCCCGAAAACGCAGCCGCGTCGTCCAAGAAATCCTCTGCGGCGCTGGTGGTAGAGCGCGAGTATCAGCCGGGCGATCGCATCGTTCTCGGCGGACCGCAGCGGATGGCATTACGCGTGGACGAGAGCATGCCCGAGTGCTTGATTTATCTCGCAGGTTCTCCGGGAAGCGCCTCCTATGAGATTCCTTACGGCACTGAAGAGAAACAGACAGGCAGCGCCTACGCCCCGGACAGTTTTGCGGGCAAGTCTCATCGCGTGGCGGTTCGCGCCTTACACAAGCCGGAGCTAAAAGGCTATCGCAACCTCGCCCTGAATCCGTGTGATGCGCGGGAAACTGAAGGGGCCCCGGTACAGCTCTTTCCCCACGCCAGCACAAACAGCGTGTCCAGGAATTTGTTCGATTTCGGGGCGCGGAATGCGATTGACGGAGTCACGAAAAACGGCCATCACGGCCCATGGCCTTATCAGTCCTGGGGACCGCAGCTGCGTACAGACCTGTGGTGGAAGCTCGACTTTGGCCGGCCCGTCGAATTGGACAAGGTCCGCGTGATGGTCCGCGCGGATTTCCCTCACGACAGCTACTGGAAGACCGCGAAGGTTGAGTTTTCCGATGGCAGCCATATCGATCTTCAGATTGGATCATCGGCCGAGTTTCAGGATTTTCTCTTCAAAAAGCGGCGAGTTTCGTGGCTGCGAATCAGCGATCTGGTGCCGGTGGACCCGGCGCGGTGGTGCAGCTTTATCGAAGTGGAGGCCTGGGGGAGAGACCGGCCATAGTTGTCAGGACCGCGGCTGGCATCTAACCTAAGAGGCATGGCGACCTCCACCACGACCGCGCCGGAACGGCGTCCGCCGAAGATGGTTTACGGCGAGGTTCTGAGTTTCGCCTACGAGACTTTCCGCAGCAATAAAGTCCGTTTCGCCCTGACCGCGCTGGGCATGGTGATCGGCACCGCCTCCCTGATCCTCGTCGTCACCATCGGCATGACCGGCAAGCAGTATGTGCTGCAGCAGATCCAGTCAATCGGCACCAACCAGATTGAGGCTGAATACCAGAGCGGCGGCCAGCGCATCGCCAATGTCACGCCCGACCCGCTGACCATCGACGACATGAACGCGGCCCTGGAGGAGGTGCCGGGCATTGTTGCGGCTTCGCCCGTCGTCCCTCTCGGCGAACGCATTCCCGTGGGCGGAGGCAAGGAACGCGACATCTCCGTGCTCGGAGTTTTTCCCGACTACAAACTTGTGCGCAACCTGGTGGTCGTCACCGGCAGGTTCTTTGACTCCAAGGACGAGCAGGAGCACAACAAAGTCGGAGTCATCACCCAGAAAATGGCCGAAGAGCTCTACGGGTCGCAGGAAGAGGCGATCGGCAAAATCATCAAGCTCAGCGGCCTGCCCTTCACCATCGTGGGCACCTTCCGGGAGCGGGTGGACACTTTTGGACAAACCGAAGTCGTCGACTACACCATGCTGATTCCCTACACCGTCAGCCGCTACTTCACCGACACTCCCACCGTGAAACAGATTTATTTCTCGACCGCCGATCCGTCCATGGTCGAACCGGCAACCGAGCAGATCCGCCGGGTCATCAAGGGCCGGCACCGGGCCGAGTCGGTGTACAACGTCATGAATCTCACCCAACTGGTCGTACTGGCGGAAAAGACCGCCAACGCCCTGACCCTGGTGTTGCTGCTGGTGGCGGCGGTGGTGCTGCTGGTCAGCGGCATTGGGATCATGAACATCATGCTGGCGACAGTCAGCTCGCGTATCCGCGAGATCGGCATCCGCAAGGCGCTGGGCGCGACCAACCGCGAGATTCGTTTTCAGTTCCTGGCGGAAGCGGTAGCCATTTCCCTGGTCGGAGGGCTGATCGGGGTGGTCATCGGCCTGGCCATTCCGTATTCGGTGCGTTTTTTGACGGAATATCGCATCCCGATTTCAGGCCTGTCCGCGATCGTCGCCATCCTGGTTTCGTCTTTTGTAGGTGTAATCTTTGGCACAGTCCCAGCCGCCCGAGCGGCGAAGCTGGATCCGGTGGAGAGTTTGCGGTACGAGTGAAAAAGGCGCTTCTAGCTGCTGGCTCCTCGCTTCTAGCCAAAACGCCGTGGCCAGAAGCCAGGAGCTAGAAGCTGCGCTAAAAACAAAAACGCCGGGCTGGTTGGCCCGGCTCATTCTTGTTACTCACCTCGCGGGGAAACGGCTTGGTTCTGAGGCCCCCGCAGATTTCTTACATACTGGTGGTCACCGCTTACATGACCAGCGCCAGACCCTCCAGCTCCCTTTGCAGCACCGGCATGGAGCAGCCTGACATCTCAACCCGGCCCACGGCGTCCATGGCTGCTTGAGGCGACACCCCGTAGCCACGGCCCATGAGGAAAACCTGCAGGAGTTCAGCGGCTTCGCGCGAATCGATCAGGCCTCCCTGCAGAAGGTCATTTCGCAGCGCCGTCAATTCAGTACTGGAGAATCGTTCTTTCATGGTCGTTATCACCTCCGACCTGAATTTCCTTAATCTATTAGACTCACTGCCTGCCATGAACGTTGCATGCAATTTTCGTGCCGCACGGCGGCTGCTTTCTTCCTATACGTAAGCCGCGCCGGTTTAGTTTCTTAAACCCCTTACCCTGCGGTAAGTTGCAGCGCAACTATATCTTTTGATGCGGGCGGCAGGCTGATTTGGTGTGGCACGAACGGGCCATATCGGGAATTCCCATTATTGACACGTTGTGTCGTTATGGGACGGATCGGGATGACACAATACGTCTCAGGAAGGATCGGTCACGGCCTCGTCAACCAGCATGATCGGGATTCCATCCCGCACCGGATAGACCCGGCGGCACTCGGAACACTTCAGACTCTTTCCTTCATCTTGAAGCGCCAGCGGCTTTTTACAGACGGGGCAGACCAGGATGTCGAGCAGGTCTTGAGGAATCATGGGGGGATTTTACGCTTTTTGAGGAGCTCTCAGCTATCAGCTGTCAGCTATCAGTAAAAGCCCAGCCCCACGATTGCTGAAGGCTTTGTCCTGAAAGCTGATAGCTGACACCTGAAAGCTGGTTTACGATAAAGTTTGAAGTATTCAGCGGAGGGCTAGGTTCATGGCTGCCACTATTCTCGACGGCAACAAAATCGCCGCTGACATCCGGGCGGAGGTCGCTTCTGACGTAAAGGAAATGGCTGCGGCCGGCCTGCGCCCTGGCCTGGCGGTCGTGCTGGTCGGCCACAACCCGGCCTCTGAAATCTACGTTCGCGGAAAAGTGAAGAGTTGCGAAGAAGTCGGCATCTACAGCGAAAAGCTCACTCCGCCGGACACGATTTCTACCGACGAGTTGCTGGAGCTGGTCCTCGAACTGAACCGGCGCGACGAGATCGACGGCATTCTGGTGCAGTTGCCTCTGCCGCCGCAGGTCGACTCCAAGAGAATCCTGATGGCGGTGGATCCGGCCAAGGATGTGGACGGCTTCCACCCCGTCAACGTGGGCTTTCTCTCCACCCAGCGCCTGGGACTCGTCCCCTGCACGCCGGCGGGCGTCATGGAGATTCTGCAGCGCAGCCATATTCCGGTCGCGGGTCAGGAGGCGGTGGTGGTGGGGCGCAGCGATATTGTGGGCAAGCCTGCCGCCATGCTGCTGATCAACGCAAACGCCACGGTGACCGTCTGCCACTCCAAAACCCGGGACCTGCCCGGCGTATGCCGGCGCGCCGATATCCTAGTGGCTGCCATCGGCCGCGCCGGCATGATTACCCGCAACTTCGTGAAACCCGGGGCCACGGTGATTGACGTGGGCATGAACAAGGTGACGGAGCAGGCGGAGTTTGACCGGCTTTTCGCCGGCAATGCAAAGCGCGAGGAGAGCTTCCGCGCCAAAGGGTCGACCCTGGTGGGGGACGCGCATCCCAATGCGGCCGAGGTGGCGGGAGCCATTACGCCGGTGCCGGGAGGCGTCGGACCGCTGACCATCGCCATGCTGATGTCCAATACCGTAAAGGCAGCCCGCATGCGGAGGGGCTCGCGCCCGCCCGCCCGGGCGGCGGAGCATGCCCGAAGTGCTTAAGGTCGGGTTGACCGGGGGCATCGCCGCGGGCAAATCCGTGGTGGGCGAGATGCTCGCCGCCCAGGGCGCCCAGGTGATCCAGGCCGACGAGATCTCTCGCCAGCTCATGCAGCCCGGCGAGGCGGTCTACCAGGAGGTTGTGGCGCGTTTCGGCCCTGGCATCCTGCAGCCGGATGGCAGCGTGAACCGCGCCCGTCTGGCCGAACTGGCCTTCGGTGGCCCCAGCCAGCCTTCCCGGGTGCAGGAGTTGAATCGGATCGTCCATCCGGCCGTGATTCAGCGGCAAGAGGAGTGGATGGCGGAAGTAGGCCGTCGCGATCCCCATGCCGTCGCCGTGGTCGAGGCCGCCTTGATTCTCGAGGCGGGCATGGGAACGGGCTTTGATCGCCTGCTGGTGGTGACCTGCCGGCCGGAGCAGCGTATTGAGCGCTGGGCGCATCGTTTGAATGTGGACCAGGAAACGGCCCGCCGCGAAGTCACGCGCCGCATGGCGGCCCAACTGTCTGATGATGAGAAAATCAAAGCTGCCGATTATGTCATCGATAACTCAGGGTCGCTCGATGACACCCGGCGCCAGGTGAATAAAATTTATGCCGAGTTGGAAAAGGAAGCGTCAAGGTAGCGCCGCCTTCCTGGCGATTGCAAGATGCCCTCGGGACAGCTGGCGAGACGCCGGCACTACGACGGGCCTTGGCTTTAAAATCTGGTTGACGACTATAGGTTTCGAACTATGAAGCTGCTGCGTCCCCTTCTGCTGGCAGTGATCTTTGCCGGCGCGTTCTTTTACTTCACGACTTACCGTTCCGGTTCCATGCATTCCGCGAACTGGCTGGGCCGTCCTATCGGCAAAGTTGAGATTACCGAGGCAGCTTCAGGCGAGTCTCTCGACGCCGAAGAGCAGAACAACATCGGCGTCTATCGCAAGAACATCGATTCGGTGGTGAACATCACTTCCCGCGCCATGACCTTCGATTTCTTTTACGGCCTGGTGCCCCAGGAGGGCCAGGGCTCCGGCTTCATTATCGATAAGGAAGGTCACATTCTGACCAACTATCACGTGATCGCCGAGGCCCGCCAGGTGGAAGTCACGCTGCACAACCGCAAGAAGTACCGGGCCACGGTGGTGGGGACCGACCGCTCGCACGACCTGGCCGTGATCCAGATCAAGGGCCCGGGGCTCACGCCCATGGTGCTGGGCGACTCGCGCAACTTGCAGGTCGGACAAAAAGTTTATGCCATCGGCAATCCCTTCGGCCTTTCCGGCACCATGACCCGCGGCATCATCAGTTCGATCCGCCCGGTGCAGGAACCGGACGGGATGCAGATCGATGAGGCCATCCAGACCGATGCAGCCATCAATCCCGGCAATTCCGGCGGGCCGCTGCTCAACTGGCACGGCGAAGTGATCGGCATCAACACCCTGATCGCCTCCAATGTCGGGCAGAGCGCGGGCATCGGCTTTGCGATCCCGGTGAACACCGCCAAAGCTGTGCTGAATGACCTGATGACCCTGGGCCGGGTGCGGCGGCCGGCGCTGGGCGTGCGCACCATCCCGATCACGCCTGAACTGGCGGACCAGTTGGGCCTGGCCGCCGACAGCGGATTGCTGATCGTGCAAGTGGTGTCCGGCGGCGCCGCCGACCGCGCCGGCCTGCATGGCGGCACCGAGCGCGCCTACATCGGCAATCTCCCCATCATGATCGGGGGCGACCTGATCGTGGCCATCGATGGCCAGGAGGTGCAGGACCAGCAGGACCTCAGCCAGGTCATGAACAATCACCGGGCCGGCGACACGGTGCGGATCACGGTTTATCGCGGGAAAAACAAGATGGACGTCAGCGTAACCCTGGGCGAGGCGCGAGAGCAGGTGTGAGCATGTTCCAATCGCCCGGGTGTCATCCTGAGCGGAGTGGCCGCTTCGCGATGCGAAGCAGCCACGGAGTCGAAGGACCCCTATGGCTGGTTCAGCAGCCGGCGTTTCGGTGTGCTTCGTTCACCGGCCCGGAAATCCCAAGGTGGACGTGCCTTTTCAATCGGCAGGGGTCCTTCGACTCCGCCAGCCCATCCGCAAGAGAATGGACTGGCTGCGCTCAGGATGACACCGCGGGCTTTTCTTCAGACCTGCGCTACCCATGAGCGTTGAAGCCATCCGCCGGTACTGCCTTTCCTTCCCTCATGCCACCGAGAACCTGCAATGGGGAGACACTCTCTGCTTCAAAGTGGGAGGGAAGATCTTTGCCTTGCTGTCTCTCAGCTCGGTGCCGCAAAGACTGATGTTCAAGTGCGCGCCGGAAACTTTCGCCGAACTGGTGGAGCACGAGGACATTATTCCCGCGCCGTATGTGGGTCGCTACAAGTGGGTGTCATGCCAGCGGCTGGACGTCCTGCCCTGGAGCGAGGTGAAAGACCTGATTGGGCAGTCCTATGAAATGGTTGCAGCGAAGGCCAAGACTACCAAAACCAACACCCGCAGGGCCAAGGCGGCCAAGCGCATGCAGCCGAAATCTCGCCGTGCGAAGAAGGGTTGATTCGGGAGAAGGGTGCTTCTAACTAGTGTTTGACGAAGCCCCCGAGCACATCTTGCAAAACGTGCGCGATCATTCCCGGGCGCACGCTGTCGCACCAGTAGGCGAGAATACCGCCCATCGCACCCATTACTCCAATCAGAAACGCCCGGGCTAAGCCCTGATAAGAGTGAGCCAGGCCGAATGCGAGCGCGGGAAAAACGATGCCGGCCGGGACATTCTGGGTCAACGCCATGAATTGTTTCTGTAAGTAGCCCCGGTAAACAGCTTCCTCGCAAATGCCGGCTGTGATCGAGAGCACGACCCAGAGCATCATCTGTATCTTCCCGTGCGGAAGAAGAAACTGGGTTGCCTGATTGCCTGTGCCCCCATGAGGACCAAGGATGGAAGTGACCATGATCGATGCGATCAGGAATAGCAGCCCGATTCCGGCGTCCCGGAGGAACTGACGGCCGGAACGCCAACTGTCGCCCAGGATCGCAGAGCGTGGTGAGCCATTCAGCCATACCCCGAAGAGCACGATTCCGAGCATCAGCCATTCGAACAAAATGGTGCGCTCATAGATGGTTACTCGATCCGGATTCAGCCCAACGTGCATCTGATCCGCGCGCAGCTTTCCCCAGTACGCCAGGGTCGCGATCAGGGCGAGTACGAACACCGTATGCCACGGTGCGGCAACCCGACGAAAGCCGTGGGACCGGAGTTTGTCGGGCAGAAGTTCCATTTCAGTTTCAGTTTCGATGAAGAGCTCCTTGCCGCGTGACTGATGCGGCCGATGGACGGCCGCATCGATTCCTAGCGGCGGTATTTGGACGCATCACCGCCAGATAGGTCACATGGACTCCATAATCTGTGCCTGCTTCTCCCTTCGCTGATTTGACTCGCACTCTCCCGCTGGGCTAGCCTCTAGCAGTCTTACCCCATGCGATCGCATTGCAAGTTATTCATTCTGCTGCTCTTGATATCAGGCGTTCCGCAGAGCTTCGGGGCGCGGCTGGTGCCGGTCGAAGCGCCTCGCGGCATGGTGGCCAGCGTCCACCAATTGGCTTCGCGGGCTGGAGTGCAGATCATGAAGTCGGGCGGCAACGCGGTGGACGCGGCCGTCGCCGTTGGTTTCACTCTGGCGGTGGTGCATCCCCAGGCGGGGAACCTGGGCGGTGGCGGATTCATGCTGGTCCGCTTTGCGGATGGCAAGACCCACTTCATCGACTATCGCGAGAAAGCGCCGGCCGCGGCCACGGCGAACATGTATCTCGATGCCAAGGGGAATGTCATTGAGGATGCCAGCATCGTCGGCTATCGGGCGATTGCCGTGCCCGGGTCGGTCGCCGGCATGGTGTACGCGCAAAAAACCTACGGCAAGCTGACTCTCGAGCAGGTGATGGCGCCGGCCATAAAACTGGCGACCGAAGGGTTCGTTCTGGCGGCTTCCGATGCCAGTGTCCTGCGCGAGGATAAGCATCTCGCGGAGTTCCCCGAATCGCGGCGCATTTTTCTGCGCGATGGAAACTATTACAAAGCGGGTGACGCGTTCAAGCAACCGGAGCTGGCGCGCACTTTGAAACGCATCGCTGCCGATCCGGATGACTTCTATCATGGAGCTATGGCGCGCGAACTGGCGGCGTCCCTGCAGAAGGGCGGCGGCCTGATTACGGTGGACGACCTGGCGCATTATGAAGTGAAGGAGCGCGAAGCGGTGCGCGGATCGTACCGCGGATACGACATCATCAGCGCGCCCCCGCCGTCGTCGGGCGGCACCACGCTGATCGAGATCCTGAACATTCTCGAAGGCTACGACCTGGGAAAATACGCCGGCCGGTCGGCCCAGGCCGTGCACCTGACTCTGGAAGCTTTCCAGCGCGCGTTCTACGATCGGGCGGAATTTCTGGGCGATCCCGACTTTTCCAAAATTCCCGTGGCCCAGCTGATCGACAAGCGCTATGGCGCGGCCTGGCGGGAATCGATTGATCCGGCGCACGCCAGCGCGAGCAAAGATCTGCGCCGCCCCGCCAGCTTCAGCCAGCTCGAACAGGACGCGGCCGCGCATTTTCCGCCCGGGGCTTTGCTCGAGCCCAATCACACGACTCATTACTCAGTGGTCGATCCCGAGGGAAACGCAGTTGCGGTCACGACCACGTTGAATGACGATTATGGCTCGCGCGTCACGGCCGAGGGGCTGGGCTTCCTGCTGAACGATGAGATGGACGACTTCGCCTCCAAGCAGGGCGTTCCTAACATGTTCGGCCTGATTCAGGGGCCGGCCAATGCGATCGGGCCGGGCAAGCGTCCGCTGTCCGCCATGGCGCCCACTATCGTATTGAAAGATGGAAAGCTGTTTCTGGTGCTGGGTTCGCCCGGCGGTCCGCGGATCATCACCACGGTAGCCAACATCCTGATGGGAGTGGTTGACTATGGCATGAACATTCAGGAGGCGGTGAATGCGCCGCGCTTTCATCAGCAGTGGCTTCCGGATGTGGCTAGCGTGGAGGGAGGATTTCCTCCCGAGATCGTCAAGCGGCTGGAGAGCATGGGCCACCACATCGAGTTCGGAGAGATGGATGCAGGGGTGCGTGAGCCGTACTGGAGCGATGGCGAATGCATCATGGTAGACCCGAAACGTGGCGACCGCCTGGGTGCAAGCGACAAACGAAATAATGGAAGAGCAGTAGGATTCTAGTTTTGCGTAGGGGCAGGTGTCTCACCTGCCAGTCGAGCGATGCTCGACAAACGTAGTGCGATGTACAAATGACGACCGGGGAAAAGAATTGCCGGGCGTTGCCCGGCCGGGCAGGTGAGGACACCTGCCCCTACGTGGTCCGTGGAGTAATAAAGAGCTGCCTATGCTGAAGGCGATGTCCACTTACGTATATGTGAAAGAGCGGCTGCATCCTGGCCTGCTGGACGGATTGGTGCGGGGCGGGGCGCAGGCCATCGAAATCTTTGCCGCTCGCCAGCACCTCGACTACGCCAATCGCAAACAGCATGTGCGCGAAATTGCCGATTGGTTTCAGAACAGCACCGTGCCGCTGCACTCCATTCATTCGCCCATGTACGCCGATTACGAAGGCGGCCGCACCGGCGCGCCGCCGGTCAACGTGGCCGCCACCGACCGGGCGCAGCGCATCGAGGCCATGGACGAGATCAAGCGGGCCATTGAAGTCGCCGAGCAGATTCCCTTTCGCTTCCTGGTGCAGCACCTGGGGACCAGCGGCGAGTCCTTTGACGACCGCAAGTTCGAAGCGGCCATGACTTCGATCGAGCACTTGCGGGCGTTTGCCAAGCCGCTGGGGGTGCGCATCCTGCTGGAGAATATTCCCAACGAGTTGTCCACGCCCGACAAGCTGCTGGACTTTATCCAGATCACGCATTTCGATGACGTCGGCGTATGCTTCGACTTCGGCCACGCCCATATCATGAGCAACGTGGCGCAGGCGTTCGAAATCCTTAAACGCCATATCCATTCGACCCACGTTCACGACAATGCCGGAGACCGCGACTCGCATCTGTGGCCGGGGGCCGGAACCATCGACTGGAAAGAAGCGATGGAATTGCTGCGTTCGGCGCCCAATACGCCGCCCTTGCTGCTGGAGATTGAAGCGGACGAGAAGGTGAATCCGGTGGAGAAGATGCGCGCGACGTTCGAGATGCTGGAGGCGTAGCGCTACCTAAGATCTTATGTCATCACCCGTAACCACGATTTCCGAGATCGGCAAGCACGAGGGGCAGACCGTCACCATTCGCGGCTGGCTCTACAACCTGCGGGAAAGCGGGAAACTGCTCTTCCCGCAATTTCGTGACGGCTCTGGACTGATTCAGGGCGTAGTGCCGAAAAATGCCGTGGCTCCCGAAGTCTTTGATGCGATCAAGGGCCTGACCCAGGAATCGAGCGTGATGGTCGAAGGCAAGGTCCGGGCCGACAAGCGCGCCCCGGGCGGATACGAGCTCGACGTGTCGGGCGTTCAGGTGGTGCAGCGGGTCTCCGAGAGCGATCCGTATCCGATTTCCCCCAAGGAGCACGGCGTCGAATTCCTGATGGAGCACCGGCACCTGTGGGTGCGCTCACAGCGCCAGGCGTCGATCCTGCGGGTGCGGGCGGAAATCATCAAAGCCTGCCGCGATTTCTTCGATGAGCGCGGCTTTACCCTGACCGATCCACCCATTCTCACGCCCGCCGCCTGCGAGGGCACTTCGACCCTTTTTCCGGTCGACTACTTCGATGAGCAGGCGTTTCTCACCCAGTCCGGACAGCTCTACATCGAAGCGACCGCCATGGCCCTGGGCAAGGTGTATTCGTTCGGGCCAACGTTTCGGGCGGAGAAATCCAAGACACGGCGGCACCTGACAGAATTCTGGATGGTCGAGCCCGAGGTGGCTTATGCCGATCTCGAAGACCTCATGGATCTGGCGGAAGGTTTGATCAGCTTTGTGGTGAAGCGCTGCCTGGAACGGCGGCGCGGCGATCTGCAGATCATCGGACGCGATGTCGCGAAGCTGGAGAAGGTTGAGGCCCCATTCCCGCGCATCACGTACGACGATGCCGCAAAAATGCTCGAGGAAGCTCACGCCAAGGGCGCGCTCGAAAACAAGTTCGAGTGGGGCGGAGACCTGGGATCGCCCGACGAAACCTACATTTCGTCGCAGTTCGACAAGCCGGTCATGGTGCATCGCTATCCCGCGAAGGTCAAAGCTTTCTACATGGAGCCCGATCCCCAGCGTCCCGATCTGGCCTTGTGCGTGGACGTGCTCGCGCCCGAAGGCTACGGAGAAATCATCGGCGGATCGCAGCGCATGGCTTCCCACGATCTGCTGGTGCAGCGGATTCGCGAGCACGGACTTCCCGAAGAAGCCTTCAAATGGTACCTTGACCTGCGCAAATTCGGCAGCGTGCCGCACGGCGGTTTCGGCATGGGAATCGAACGCGTGGTAGCGTGGATCTGCGGGCTGGAGCATGTGCGGGAGACCATCCCGTTCCCGCGGATGTTGAATCGGCTCTACCCGTAAGATTTTTTTGCCGCAGTGTCGCCGGATTTTTATTCGTATGAAGGCCGGCTACTAGTTCGGGATTGGTATTCAGTTGTCAGTTGCAAGTTCTCAGTTCTCAGCGGTTTCAGATTTGACCAGGAGCCCATGACGCCTCCGACTGCACTTTCGTCCAATATCGTTCCCCGGAAAATCCGGGTGATCGGGGTCCCGCTCGACTTGGGGCAGTCGCGCCGGGGCGTGGACATGGGGCCCTCGGCGGTGCGCGTGGCCGGCCTGGAGGCGCGGCTGGAGGAACTGGGGCACGTGGTAGAGGATGCGGGAAATATTTCCGTGGCCATCGCGGAACAGAAGAAGGCGGGCGATCCGTCGGCCAAATATCTGAAAGAAATTACCGCCACCTGCACCAAGAACGCTGAGCTGGTGATCAAGACGCTCGAAGCCGGCATGATTCCGCTGGTGCTGGGCGGAGACCACTCGGTGGCGGCGGGCACGGTGGCCGGCGTCGCCGAATTCTATCGCCGGCAAAACCAGAAAATAGGATTGATCTGGATTGACGCGCACACCGACATCAACACCCCCGATAGCTCGCCCAGCGGGAACGTCCACGGCATGCCTCTGGCTGCGATCATGGGTTTGGGCCTTCCCGAACTCGCCAACATCTTCAACTTCTCACCCAAGGTCAAGCCGGAGAACTGCGTGCTGGTGGGAGTGCGCGACATCGACGCCGTCGAAAAAGAGAATGTGCGGCGGGCCGGCATCGGGGTTTTCACCATGCGCGATATTGACGAGCGCGGCATGCGCACCGTGATGGAAGAAGCGCTGCGCATGGCCGGACGCGGCACCGCCGGCTATCACGTTTCCCTCGACATGGACTGGATCGATCCCGAAGACGCGCCCGGCGTGGGCACTCCCGTCCGCGGCGGCGCGACTTATCGCGAGGCCCACCTGGCCATGGAAATCATCGCCGACCACGGCCGCATGCTCAGTTTTGAGATCGTCGAAGTGAATCCCGTGATTGACGAGCACAACCGTACCGCGGACCTGGCGGTCGAGCTGGCGCAGTCGGCATTCGGGAAGAAGATCCTGTAAGCGATTCGCGAATCCTGCCTCGCCGGCTTCTCCCGGACAGAAGCCCCCTAGACATTTCCTTTACAAGAAAGTAACACCAGCCTGACACTCCCTGCTCTGCTGGTTGCTAACCTCCCACCAGAATCCTCGATTGGGAGAAGACAATGAAAACCATCTTTGTGTTGCTGCTCACCCTGGTGTGCCTGGGTTGTGGATACAGCGCTCCGAAGGCGCCGGCGCCCCAGCCTGGAGTCATGCCCGCGGTCGCGCAGCTGGTGCCGAACACGGCCAACTCCGGAGACCCGCAGTTCGTACTGACGGTCAACGGCAGCAATTTTGCCAATGATGCCGTCATCAATTGGAACGGGGCCGCGCAAACTACCACCCGAATGACAGGCGGTCAGCTGACAACCACGATCCCGGCCTCGGCCATCGCCACACCCGGCAGCGTGCCGGTGAGCGTGACCAATCCCGGCACTCCGGGCTCAGGCGGCATCTACGGCAGCGGTGGCACCGCGAGTGAGACTTCGAACGCGATGACCTTCACCGTGAACTAAAGCAGAAAGCTTGATGCATCAAGGTGGGAAAAATCGGGGGCCCCGATGGCTCGGAGCCCGGTTGCGGCTACTGAATCAGGCGGTTTGCATGGACTGCCCATGGTCCCAGGCGCAGGTGCAGGTCATTTCCTTCTCCTCGGCCTCCGACGGGAACAAGTGGTAGTACATGGCGATGACCATCGGAACAAACACCACCGAGTTGTAGAAAAGATGCAGTTCCACGCGCGGGATCACCAGCTGCAAAACACTGAATGGCACCGGCTTGCCCCAGAAATTGTGGTGGGCCGTGGCCTGCCAAATCAGCAGGAAATGTTCGATGTGATGCCAGAACTGGATCACCAGGGCCACCGTCCACCAGGTGCGTGCCCGGCCGGTAAACCCTTTGCGCAGCACCCAGATTCCGATCAGCATGACAATGGCATAGCCATAGTGTAAGGCTTCGGACTTGATCAGCCAGGGATACCACAAGCCAAGAATGCCGTTGGCTTTCGGGCGCGGCCATCCCATCACGTAAATCTGATAAGCCTGGGCCAGGTGCTCGCCCCAGTGTCCGAGCACGATGACCATAAAAATCTGCAGGGCGCGCTCATGCCAGCGGCTGTTGAGCTTCTCGTAGAAGCTGGCGTTCGACCCTGGGGCAGTATGAATCTGGGGAAGCGCGGGGCTTGAAACTGCCATGACCATCCTCCCTGGAACCCTAAACTTACCGCAAAAATGTGATCACGATCACACGTTGTCGACGGCCGGTCAATAATTGAAATATATTATCCGCCGGCCTGGGTCCGGAAACCAGCCCTCAGAAGTGGAAGTTGGTCTCCAGGAAAAAAAGCTGCCCGTTCGGGTCCTTGGGATAAAGCTTGGCAATCACCGCCTCGCCCCAGGCATGGCCGTAATAGAACGTGGCGCTCACCGCGCGGGTAATCTGGTAGTCGGCGCTGAGGTCCCAGACTTTCGCCAGGCTGCTGAAGTTGTTGCTGGGGCGGCCGGTGTAGCCGAAAGTCTTCGGTTGAAATGCGCCCCCGCCCGAATACCACAGGTCGGCGGTGTTGGCCAGCCAGAGAGCATGGGCTTCGCTGCGCAGAAGCAAGTTTCGAAGTGGGCTTTAGATTCAACGTCCCGTAAATGTCGCCGTTGTTCATCATGTTGTAGAAGGGAAAGCGGGCATATTGCCGGGGCGTGGTCAGGACCTGGAAGAAGGTGCCGTGGGTCGAGTCGTTGGGATTGCCATCGCCGCTTCCCCAGGAAAAGCCGGTGCTCAACCACGGTTTCAGATGCTTTACCGGGGGCTGCCAGCCCAGTTCCCCCACGAACGCGCCGGCGCGCTGCGTCAGATTTCCCCAGGCCCCGCCCTGGAAGACTCCCCAGACCAGGAAATCAAACTTGCCGGCATTCTTGGTATTGAGGACCTGTACGTAGTCCCCGCCATAGGTGGCCAGTTGAATTTTATTGATGTCCGCCGTCCGGACCGGCGTGGGACGATTGTCGGTCTTGAGGATGGTGTTGCGATCATCCACGTAGCCCAACCCGAACACACGGAATTGCGCGGCGCCGTGCGCCGTCTCCATGGTTCGGGTGAAGGCTCCGTAGTAAATCTCGATGTCCAGTTCGGGCATGCCGTCCACCTGAAAGATTCCTGCGGTCGGCCGGGCGCCGAAGAAGGTGAAGTTGTTCTGCCCGGAATTTAAGGAAAACTGGCCGCCGTCGAAGGTTCGCTGCACCGCGGTAAAGCCGAAATTGGAGATCAGACGATGCGCGATCCGTGACTGCACCACAGCCGCCAGTGTCGGATCCTTAGGCTTGACCTCGGTGCCGTCGAAATATTCGAAGCGCCCCAGTTTCACCCGGGTGGGTCCAAGGTGCTTGAAATCCACAAATGCCTGTTTCAGAAAGACGCTGGCAGTGTTCGTCTGGTTGAAGTTGGAGGCGTAGTACGTCCCGCCCAGGCCCAGCTGGCCTTGAGGAGGCGCGACCACCGCGTCGTTGGGGAGCCCGAGAATCGAGGGCTGCTCCATCTCGGCAAACCAATCGATGCGCTCCCGGGTCTGTCCGATTCCGATGCGCAGCAGCGAATCCCACAAGGGATAGTCGCTGTTCCCGGTGGGCCCCTGGAACCAGTTCCAACCCTCGGCGCGAGTGCGCCAGTTGATGGAAATCTCAAAGGATCCGATCTTGTGCTTGGGAAGCGGGGCGGGAGCCTTCTTCTCGGGCTGCGCTTGCTGCGCGAACAGCGCCACAGCGGAGGCAACTGTCACCATCAGAACTGAAAATACTGCTGCTCGCAATTTCATCAGGCACTCCACGGCCCGGCTGCTTCGAACCCTGAGGTTCGACTCCCCAAAGAATGCGGAAGAAACCGGCCTACGATTGCGCTGAAATCTACGGGCAGAAGTGTTGCGAGGCAATAATCAGAAGATACTAGAGACCATTTTCGTCACCGCGTCCGGTGTTGGATTGGGCCAGTGGCAGCAGCGCGAATCGACAGACTACTGTTTGCCGCCCATACACGCCGGAACCTGGATGTTGGCCGGTCCCGTGAGTTGGCTGTAGTTCATCTGAATGCTGCCGGGGCTGTTGGGATCGCTCATCTCGATGCGCAGAGGCAAGCCGGTGTCCTTGGCCACCAGCAGGTGCACCGTACCCTGGGTCTTGGCGTTGTCGTAGGCATAAAACTCATAGCCATCCGCCATGGTGCCATTCACGTTCTGGTCGCCGATGGGGTGCAGGTCGGTAAGCTGGGTGGCGGACTTCCCGCCCGGCCCGTTGGCCTGCGGGAAGGTCTCTGCAGCGCCAGGAAAACATCTCTCGTTGCTGCTTCAGCACCCGGCGATTTCCACATGCGCCATGGCGGTCGATGCGGCGGTCGCCGCGGCTCCGAGCGCGCCCATGGGACCTTCTGCGGCGGCGTGCGCGATCGCGCTCGCGGCCATGCGGTCCAATCTCCGCCAGGTCCTTGGCTGCCTTTTCCTCGCTTTCCTTCAGTAATCGAGGCACCGCAGCCGAAGTAATGAGGCTCGCGGCGTGGCCGTTTTGCACCACCGCGCGAATCTCCCAGTCATCCACCGTTCCCGGCACGTCCGTGGCGGGCATTTTGTAGTGCATTATGTATTGCCGGGTATTTCCTTCGACCAGCAATTCCGCCGGGCTGAACATGCTCTGGGCCATCTGCTCCATTTTGGGGTCGGTAGTGTGCATGTTCATGACCATGCGATAGCCGGGCAGGGTCTTCAGCCGTTCGAAAGAGGTATAGAGCGGGCTATCCAACGCAACCGGCACGCCGGCGTGAGGCGCAAGGGAGTTGGCCGAGCCAGCCCCTGCGCCTCCCCTTTCCGATCTTCTGGCGTTGCGCTGGGCCATCGAGGCCTGCATGCGCTCGCGCATCTCAGGCGGCATGTTGGCCATCATTTGCTGCATCTGCTGCGTCTGGTCCGGTGACATTCCCTGCGGCATTCCCGCCGGCATGTTGGCCTGGGGGCCCATGCCCGAGGACGCATCCGGCGTGGCCTCTGGCGCGGGGAGCTGCCTCGGGCGCCGCTGTCGAAGTCTCCGCGGCGGCGGCCGCATCCTTTTTCTTCGACTCCGCCGCCAGCATGGCGCGTATCACTTTGCTGCTCACTCCGGCCTGGCCGAGCGCCTGCAGTCCGGCGGAAGAGAGATCGAACTGGGTGTCGCGGCCGGCGATGGTAGTCACGATGGTGGCGTCCGGCAGCCCGGCTTTCACCATCTTCACCACGTCGTTGTTGGTCAGCGGAGAACTTTTCGGCTGCGCGGGCAGGACACCTACGCCCAGGAGAACTGTTCCCAGAAAGATGGACAACTTTAACAGTCGCATGAGGCACCCTCGGGCGACAAATTAGTGGGCTGAAAGAAATTTTGGCCGTGATGGGCATGCGGGACGGAATCATCCGAAGAACAGTTCCATCCGCGGCACTCTGCCCTGAGTTGCTTTGCGACGCAGACGCGACCGTCGACTTTTATTGCGTGACCGTTTTAACCTCGTCGCCGGTCTTGAACCCGCTTCCCGAAACCGCTGTCGCGACCGCGGAGATATCGTCGACATCGGTGACCCGAACCACGCCGATCGTGGTGGCCATGCGGCGGATCACTTTGCCGGTTTCCGGGTCCTTGATGACCTTGGATACCCGCTCGACCGTCAACTGGTCGCCCACCTTGACCCCCGCTTTCGACCCGACATTGAGGATGATCTGTCCCGAGTCCACCGCGGCAACCAGACCTTCGACCGAGATGGTGCGCGTCACCAACTTGCTCTGGTCGGCGATCACCTGCGAAGTGGTCTGTTCCACCGCAGCCTTTACAGCTTCTCCCAGGATCGTGCTCTGGAAGTCACTGCTGCCGAAGTCGACGTTGCCGCTCCCGAATCCCTTGGTACCGACCCCGGTACCCAGCAACGAGGTGCTCTCGCGATGCGATTCACCCTTGCCTTCCGCGACGCCCACAATCTCGCCGGTGTCGACATCCACCACGCGCGCCGTGATGGCCACGATGGCCTTGGACTTCTTGCGTCCGATATTACCCAGCCCGAAGGGAACAAGACCGCCGGCGGCGCCGCCGATATTCTGGTTTTTCGTCTCGTTGCCGAATTGCGTGATACTGCCGACGATGATGGCATCCACTCCCAGCAATTTTCCCAGCCTGGCCGCCGAGGTGGGATTGGCGCGGTCGCTGTTGGAAAAGTTCTGCTCCGCCATGATCTTGTCCAGAGCCTTGCGTTCAATCACCGAGTAGGTACCGTCCTTGACCAGATCGGTCACCATCAGGTCGGTGATTCCCTTGCCTACGTCGACGTCCGAGCCAAACAGCGCTGCGATGCCGCTGTGCACCGTGGCATAGTCGAAATCCATGACGGCCACGCGCTTCTTGCGCGGCGGGGCGCCCGCGGGCGCCTGCCTGGCAATGCCCACTCCGGTTAAGATCAGCCAGGACAGCGCCACTAACCAGATCGTCTTTCGCGTATTCATTTTGATTTTTCCCCCGGGTAAGAAATCAAGACAAGGCCACACCTTTCGGTCTGGTCGCCGCGGCTATCTTGGGTACAGCCCTTGACAACCCAGCCGGTATGACATTGTGCAAGAATGAGAAGGGTCTGCGCAAGCCTATAAAACCATGAAGAAACTACGCGTCGGCATACTTTTTGGCGGGCGCAGCGGGGAGCATGAAGTTTCGCTGCTTTCCGCTGCCTCGGTCCTTAACGCCATTGACAAGAATAAGTTTGAAGTCGTGCCTATCGGCATCACCAAGCAAGGCCGCTGGCTGACCGCGGGGGACGCGGAATTGTTGCTGCAGGGCAAGACCGCGGCGCACTCCCATCTGCGGGCCGGAGACCCCGAAGCGACGCCTGGGGCCGCGGTTCTGGCCACCGGGCAGGCCGTAGTGGTTCCGCCGGAACCCCAACGCCCGGGCGGGTCGCTCGCGCCTTTCCAGTCCGAGTCCCTGACCCGGCGGGCCAGCGACCGGGCGATTAACGTCGACATCATCTTCCCCGTCCTGCACGGGACCTTTGGCGAAGATGGCACCATCCAGGGATTATTCGAGCTGGCGGATATTGCCTACGTAGGTGCGGGCGTGCTGGGCTCCGCCGCCGGCATGGACAAGGACGTCATGAAGTCACTGTTCCTGGCCGCCGGTCTGCCCATCGTGAAACACGTTACCGTGCTGCGCAGCGACTGGGAAAGCGCTCCGAAGAAGGTCCAGAAGCTGGTTGAGAGCAAGCTGAAATATCCGGTATTCGTGAAGCCGGCGAATCTGGGATCGTCGGTAGGAATTTCGAAGGCGCGTGAGCGCAAGGAACTGGCTCCGGCAATGGCCGAAGCCGCCAAGTTCGACCGCAAGATTGTGATCGAGGAAGGCGTTGGCGGCAAAAAGCACAAGGCCCGCGAGATCGAGTGCTCGGTGCTCGGCAACGATAAGCCTGGCGGCATCAGTGCCGGGCGAGATTGTTCCCGGCAAGGAATTCTACGACTACACTGCCAAGTATCTCGATGAGGGATCGCAGCTGATCATCCCGGCCAAGCTGAGCAAGGCCGAAACTAAAAAGATCCAGCAACTGGCCGATCAGCGCCTTCCAGGCGGTGGACTGTTCCGGCCTGGCGCGGGTGGATTTCCTGATGGATCCCAAGAACCGGAAAATATACCTCAACGAGATCAATACCATGCCGGGATTCACAGCGATCAGCATGTATCCCAAGCTGTGGGCGGCTTCGGGACTGGCCTACCCGGATTTGATCGAGCGCCTGATCCGGCTGGGGCTGGAGCGGCACG
Source organism: Terriglobia bacterium (assembly GCA_963734455.1). GTDB lineage: Bacteria > Acidobacteriota > Terriglobia > Terriglobales > Acidobacteriaceae > JAIQFF01. Next base: position 98,071 of record CAVTHC010000009.1, on the reverse strand, counting down.
AGGAGAAGAAGAGAAATCAATACAGCCGGTGAAACAGAGCAGTGTCCAGTTCCTAGTTCCTAGTCTCCGCTCAGGATGTCCAGCCGCCATTGGTGTCTGAAGTCGGAGACTAGAAACTATTCGCTCTTCAGTGTCCGAGAAAGCGTTCGAGCGCGTTCAGAGTCGCGCTCCGCCAGATCGCCGAATTTCTTTGCTCTCGCCACATCCCCATGTTGAAGCGCCTCTTCCGCCTTGGACAGGTTAGCTTTCATGCTCGCCTGGTGGGCGACCATATCGCCACGCAGTCCAAAGCCGGCCGCGCTCTGCTGTTGTTGCAGATGATCCAGGCCGCTGTTTACCGCGGCGGCGCGGTTGGAAAGCTGGTCGAGTTCGAGTCTCTGCTTCATCCAGGGCGGCCGAATTGTTGGCGGCAGCCGGCGCAGCCATTCCGTTGTCGCTCTGCGGAGGCGCGGCGGCATCGTTGGCCATGCCGTTGCTTTGCGCGGTCAGCTTCTTGGCGCGAGGATGGCTCGGCTTCGCCGGGGCCAGATTGCCTTGCGCCGGGGCTGCCATCGGAGCAGGCTGCGCCGGTTCCATGGCATGCGAATTGTCCACCGATGCCGTGGTGGCCGGTGCGGCCGGCGGCGGTGCCGAACTTGGAGCGGACGCGCCGGCAGCCGAAGCGTCTGAAGCCGCCGGTTGTGCCGGCTGGACCTCGCTCGGCGTCGTCGTAGTATCTGTGCTGGTGACTGCCGAGGTGTCCGGAGCCTTCGCGTTAGTCTTGCTGATCCGGGGCACGTAAATTCCGGCGAATACGAGACCAACCAGCACAACCAGACCTCCCAGCGTCATGTACAAACCGCGATGACCGCCCGACTGTGGAGGAGGCGGCATCGGCACCGGCGTTGCCGGCGCGGCGATTCCTGGTGCTGGCTGCGCGACCGGCGCCGCGGGAGCAGCCGACATCGGCGCAGTAGCCGGCATCGTATTCGCGGCGGTCATCGGGGCTGTTGCCGGCATCGCAGGCGCGACCGGCAGGGTAGCCGCTGGTGCCGAAGGCGGGACCGGTGTGCGAGCCCCGCTCGGCCTTTCCATGGTCGGCGAAGCTTCCCAGAAACCGGCCGGTAGCTCGCCGCTGCCGCCTGTTGGTCCGCCGATGGGGGTCCGCGGGACGGTGGGAGCGACTGCCGAGGACGCGGGCACGGTGGTCAAAGCGTTGGCGAACGCCTCCGCCGTCTGGAAACGTTTTGCCGGTTCTTTGGCAATCGCCATGAGAATAATTTCGTTCAACGCCGCCGGCAGTCCGGGATTCAGCTCGAGCGGCGGCTTCGGGGACCTGGTTGAGATGCGCCGCCATGATGGAGTACTCGCTGTTGGCCACGAAGGGCCTGCGGCCAGTCACGAATTCGTACAGAACGATACCGACCGAGTACAAGTCAGATCGTCCGTCAGTCGGATCGCCTTTCACCTGCTCGGGCGACATATAGCCGATCGAGCCCAAGGTAGTGCCGGTCATGGTCAAACCGCGCTCGTCGCCGGAACGTGCAATGCCGAAATCCATCAGCTTGATCACGCCCTGCGTGGTCAGCATCATGTTGGCGGGCTTGATGTCGCGATGGATGATGTGGCGCTGGTGGGCGTAGCTGACCGCGCTCAGCACCTGGCTGATGTACTTGACCGCGTCGTTCACCGAGAGCGGCCCCATATCCAGCTTGGTCGCCATGGTGGTGCCTTCGACGTACTCCATCACCATGTACAACCGGTTGTCGTTCGAGAATGCGGTTCGCAGCGCGCAGATATTGGGATGGTCGAGGCTGGCCGTGAGCTTGACCTCGCGCAGAAAGCGGGCCGCCAGGTCCTGGGTCGCCGCCAGGTCGGGCAGCAGGACCTTCATGGCTTCGATGCGGTCGGTGATGACGTTGCGCACCTGGTAGACCTTGCCCATACCTCCGGCGCCCAACTCCTTTAGAATCTCGTAATCGCCGATTCGCTTGCTGGTTTCGTCGCTCATGTGAAAATCTCCCTAGGGGTTGCGGGAACTTGCGAGCTTTTCTTGCCGGGGGCAGGCTACTCGGTTTCCGTCCGGAAAACCGCAGTCTGGCAAGACGACAATTATGCGCTGCCGCATCCTTCGGGTCAAGACGGTTGCGGGATACCGGCTCCCGGGGGCGGGGCGGCGAGAGGCTCTGTATTTCTGGATCTTTGGGCTGCGCTGGGCACTCCGGGTTGCGGTGCTGTCGCGTAAAAAACCGGGCTTGTCATTCCGAAGCCGGTTTATCGGCGAGGAATCTGCTTGCTGTCCAAGCGAAGACAGCAGATGTCCGCGCGTGATCAGGCCTGCGCTTCGGAATGACAATACCTGTTGGGGTCTTGAATTACACCGACCGTCCACATTGGAGCCGATCTCGCCCCACCCAGACGCAGCGCTGAAGCGCTGCTCCACCCCAACCCCTTGACGAACCCCCGGCCTCACCCGGTACGATTCATCAAGTTTGCTCTGCGGAGCAGACCTTGGATTTCATGCAGAGTGGCTGAGGGACGAGCCCTACGAAGCCACGACAACCGGATCAGAATTCATTTTCTGGTCGCCCGGTGTCAACTCTCGCCCTACACAGGGGGAACATGAGATTCGGGGTGCCGAATTTCCAGCATCTCGTTCCTCTTTTCCTCATTCACCAGGGAAAGAGGATTTCGCGTTTCAGGGCACTTTTCAGGACGGCTCGTCCCGCCGGCTACTCCAAAGCGAGTAGCTCATGACCTCGGAAACGCGCACCACCGAATCACAGAAATACGAATTGCGCTGTCGGGAATGCGGCAAGAGCTGGGGAAACCAGCCCCGTTCCATCTGCGACGATTGTTTCTCTCCCCTCGAAGTTTTCTACGACTACGAAGCCGCGCGTCCCACCTTCACCCGGGAGCGGATTGCCCAGGGCCCGGCCAGCATGTGGCGTTATCGCGATCTGTTGCCTCTGCCGGTGAATTATCAGCCCACGGTTCCAGCCGGTTTTACCCCACTGCTCGAGGCTCCACGCCTGGCTCAAAAGCTGGGCGCGAAGTGCCTCTATTTGAAAAACGACGCGGTTTGCCAGCCCTCCCTGAGTTTTAAGGACCGCGTCGTTGCAGTGGCTTTGGCCCAGGCCCGTAATTTTGGATTCGAAACCGTCTCCTGCTCGTCCACCGGAAACCTGGCGAACTCGGTGGCGGCGCAGGCGGCGCGCAACGGATTCAAGGCCGTGATTTTCATTCCGGCCGATCTCGAGCCCGCGAAGATTCTGGGCACGCAGGTTTTTGGCGCCAAGCTGGTGCGCATTCTGGGAAGCTACGATCAAGTCAACCGGCTGTGCTCGCAGATCGCCGACGAACGGCCCTGGGGCTTCGTCAACGTCAATCTCCGTCCCTACTATGCGGAAGGCTCGAAGACCGTCGGCTTTGAAATCGCCGAGCAACTGGGCTGGCGTCTGCCGGACAACGTGGTGTGTCCGATGGCGGGCGGATCGCTGATCATAAAAATCAAGAAAGCGTTCGACGAACTCGTCCTGCTGGGCCTGGTGGAAGCGAAGCCGGTGAAGTATCTTTGGCGCGCAAGCCACGGGCTGCTCGCCGATTTCGACGGCGGTGAAGGCGGGCAACACGGAGATCGATCCGCAGAAGCCGACCACGATTGCCCGCTCGCTGGCTATCGGCAATCCCGCCGACGGACACTACGCGATCAAAGTCATCACCCAGAGCGGCGGCTGGTCGGAAGATGTTTCCGATCCCGAACTGGTGGAATGCATCCAGCTGCTGGCGGAGAATGAAGGCGTCTTCACCGAGACCGCCGGCGGCGTCACGGTCGGCACGGCGCGCAAGCTCTACCGCCAGGGACGCATTTCGCCCGACGAAACCACGGTGCTCTGCATTACCGGCAACGGCTTGAAGACCACCGATGCGCTGGCGGGCAAATACGAAGCCGAAGAGCCCATTGCGCCGAAGCTCGCCGAGTTCGAGAAGTATCTGGAGAGAACGCTGAACGCTCCCGCCAAAGAAATGCCAGAAACTGTTGAGGTCTAGATGAACATCACGGTGCAAATTCCGACAGCGCTGCGGCGGCTGACTGCAGGCAATGCGAAAGTCACGTGCTCAGCCGGCAATCTGGCGGAACTGTTTACCGCGCTCGACCAGCAGTTTCCCGATCTCAAACCGCACCTGCGGGATGAGTCAGGAGAAATTCGCCGCTTCCTGAATGTGTACGTGAACGAAGAAGACATCCGCTTCCTGGGCGGAAACAAGTACGCGTTTCAGGATGGGGACGAAGTGCTGCTGGTGCCATCGATCGCCGGCGGCTCCTGTGGCCGTGTGGGACCGGGTCTCCGACCCGGTCAGGCGGCCTGATAGGCCGCTGGTTTGAGGTCAGAGGACGGGAAGACTCCGTCTCCACAACGAGCGATACTCGCTCTCAGCCTTGACTAATCCCGCTCGCACCGGGTTCTGACAGATGTAGTTGGCCTTCTCCGCAAGGCTGTCATTCGATCTCAAAACATGATCAAAGAATTCTTCCTGCCAGACTGGACCACGCCGGTCGAGAAGCAGGTTGATTTTCCTGGCCGAGACACCTTTGATGGCATGCATGATCTGAGGCAGGCTGAAGTTCCATCCATCCTGATTTGTTAGTGGACTGAGTAAGAGGTGGGCGTGATCTGGCATGACCACCGCCGCGTGCAAGTGGAACTTGATGCCGTTTTCCTTCAGACAATATTCGAGAACGATGTCTCTGGCCTTCGTCGGAAGCTGCCAGCGGTGATCGGTGGTGAAAGTGATGAAAATTGGACGATAGTCTTTTTGAATGTGTGGAAGGCGGCGGCGATAGTTGTACTTCGACTGCATAAGACCGCGGCCCTTCGGGCCGCCCGACCGGGTCAGAGACCCGGTCCCACACAACACAATCAATCTGCCCAGGGTTCAGGTTTGCGGTCCCAGCGATGGGCCTTCAAGGCGCGCAACAGCGCCGCGTCCAGCGGGCCGGCATCGCTGGCCGCAATATTCTGCCGCACATGCTCGGGCTTTCTCATTCCCACGATGATGGTGCTCACCGCGGGGAAGGAGAGAATGTAGCGCAGCGCCATCTGCGGCAGCGTCATTCCGGGCGGCAGCAATGCCTTTAATTTTTCCACTCTTTCGATGGTGGGACCGAGGTTCTTCGGGCCGAAATACATGGCCCGCCAGTCGCCCTTGGGGAATTTTGTTTCTAGCGTCATCTTTCCGCCCAGGCTGCCTTCGTCGAGCGGCACGCGCGCGATCACGCCTACATTCAGTTCCTGGCAAAGCGGAAAGAGATTGTCCTCGGGCGCCTGATCGAAAATGTTGTGGATCACCTGCACTGCGTCCACCAGTCCGGTGCGCAAGGCCTTGAGGCCGTTGTCCGGTTCCCAGCGATTGAGGCTGAGCCCGAAGTGACGGATGATTCCGTCCCGCTTGAGTTTCTCGACCGTGTTGCGAAATTCAGGCAGATCAGTCCAGCTATCGTCCCACACATGAAACTGCAGCAGGTCGATGGAGTCGACCCGGAGTTTTTTCCGGATCAGGTCGGCGTGCTTGAAAACATGGTCAGCGGGAAAAACATCCTGATACTTGTAGGTGGACCGCGCCGGCCACTTGCGATTCATGGGCGGGATTTTCGAAGCCGCGTACAAGCGCTTCGCCGGGGTTCCGCGACAAAATTTCGCCCAGCAGGCCATCGCTCTTGCCCTCGCCGTAAGCCCAGGCGGTGTCGAAGAAGTTGCAGCCCATGTCGGTCGCCAGCTGCAACGCCGCCAGGGACTCCTGGTCGTCCGAGCCGCTCCATCCGCTCATCCCCCACAGTCCGTGGGCCATCTCGCTGACTTCAAAGCCGGTGCGGCCGAGTTTCCGGTATTTCATGGTTCTCCTCAGGTAAGGTAAGAGTCTTTAGATTGTATTTGTTGCAGACATAAAAAAGTATTGTGCACCCATCGCCGGCCCTGTATGATCTAACTAACCGGTTAATTAATGCGGGGTCCCGCCATGAAAGCCGCTGTCTCCAAATCGCGCCTGGGCTCCCGGGGACAGCCCGAAGAAAGCCGCGCCGCCATCCTGCAGGCTGCGGTCCGAGAATTCTCCCGTGAAGGCGTGGCCGGGGCGCGCACCGATGCCATCGCGCGCGCTGCCGGAGTCAACAAGGCACTGCTGTACTACTACTTCAAGGACAAGGAAACTCTTTACGGCGCCGTCCTCGATCACGTCTTTGGCGGTCTGACAGAAAGCGTTAACGAGGCGCTCTCGAGCGACCTGCCGCCGCGGGAGAAATTGCTGGCCTACGTGGGCGCGCACTTCGACTACATCGCCAGTCATCCCCTGTATCCCAGGATCATGCAGAGCGAAATGATGCGCGCGGCCCGTGGCAAAGCGCCGCATCTGCAGCGCATTGCGAAGCAGTACTTCCTCCCTCTGTTCGGCAAAGTCTGCGGCCGTGATCGCGGAGGGACAGGCGACGGGAGACTTTCGCGCCGTAGATCCCATGCACTTTGTTCCCTCGATGATCGCCATCATCGTCTTTCATTTCACCAACGCGCCGGTCCTGCGTATGGTCAAAGGCATTGATCCCCTGGCGCCGGAATTGGTCGCCGCCCGGCGGGCCGCGGTGCTGGATTTCATCTCGGCGGCACTGTTCACGCCAGCAAGCGATTTCCAAAGGAGAGCGAAAGTGAACGCGCGCAACAAATTTCTGATCTTGCTCGGGGTGATTCTGATCGCCGCGACGGTCTACTACCTGCTTTCGACCCCGCGCTCCAGCGACCTGGTGCTGATCGGCACCGTGGATTCGAACCAGGTCATCGTCAGCCCGCAGATACAGGGGCGGATCGCGAAGTTGCTGGTGGACGAAGGCACGCAAGTCAAACAGGGAGATTTGATCGCGGTGCTCGATCCGTCGGAACTGGAAGCCGAAGCCCGCGCCGCCGCCGCCATGATTGACAGCCTGCGTTCGCAGGTTTCCGCCACCCAGGCCACCAGCCAGGCGACCCACGGGTCGACTTCGAGCAACGTGGTGAACGCCCAGGCCCGGCTGCAGTCGGCTCGCGCCCAGCTGCTGCAGGCGGAAGCCACGCTGCAACGCACCGAAAGTGACAGCCGCCGCATGATCGAACTGGCGAAACAGGGAGTCGCCTCCGACCAGGACCGGGTGCAGGCGGAAAGCAATCTGAAGGCGCAGCTGGCGACGGTGCAGTCCTTGAAGGACCAGGTGAGCGCGGCTGAAGCCGACCTGAATACCGCGCTGGCCAACACGCACCAGGCGCATGCGGCCGCGAGCACGGTGCAATCCACGCGCGGACAGCTGGCCAACGCCGAGGCCCAGCTCAAGGAAGCCGAAGTCCGCCTGGGCTACACCAAGATCTACGCGCCGGTGAGCGGCACCGTTTCGGTGCGCGCCGCGCGCGAAGGCGAAGTGCTGACGCCGGGGCAGCCCATTGTCACCCTGGTGGATTTGAGCGACACCTGGGTGCGGGCCGCGATTCCGGAAACCGAGTCCGACCACATCGGTCTGGGCGACACGCTGCGCATCCGCCTGCCCGGCGGCACCATCACTTCCGGCAAAGTGTTTTTCAAGGCGCCGGAAGCCGATTTTGCCACCCAGCGCGACGTCAGCCGGCGCAAGCGCGACATCAGGACCATCGTGCTCAAAGTCCGCCTGGACAATCCCAAGGACGCTTATGTGCCCGGCATGACGGCGGAAGTGCTGGTTTCGCCGGACCGGGTCAAAGCCGCCTCCAACACCGGCGCGGCCGTGGAGAAACCGTAGTGATTTCCAATTTCAGATTGAAGATTGATGATTTCAGATTTGACCACTTCAGATCGACGGCGAATCATGGTTGCTGACTTCAAACCGAATGGCGCGTCGGGTGCGCGAGAGCCCGCGACCGATGGGCGGGTCAAGCCCATCAATCCCGGCAACGCCATCGAAGTGGACCACATCGTCAAGAAGTATGGCGACTTCACGGCCGTGGATGACGTTTCCTTCAACGTGAAGGAAGAAGAAATCTTCGGCCTGCTGGGCCCGAATGGCGCGGGGAAATCGACGCTGATCCGCATGATGACCACGCTGATCCCGATTACCGCGGGATCGGCGCGGATTGCCGGACACGACGTAAGCAAGGATCCCGACGGGGTGCGCCGCGCCATCGGCGTCATTCCGCAGGCGCTCACCAGCGACCTCGACCTGACCATCGAGGAAAACCTGAACATCTACGCCAAGCTCTACGACGTGCCGGCGCAAAAGCGCAAGGCGGCGATCGACGAACTGCTGGAACTGGTGGACCTGACCAGATGGCGCGGGGCGCAGACCAAGACGCTTTCCGGCGGCATGCGGCGGCGCCTGGAGATTGCGCGCGGACTGGTGCACAGTCCACGAATATTTTTTCTCGATGAACCCACGACCGGGCTGGATCCCGTCTCCCGCGTGGCGGTGTGGGAGATGCTGACCAACATCAAATCGCACCGCCAGCTCACCATCCTGATCACCACGCACTACATGGACGAAGCCGACCGCCTGTGCGACCGCATCGCCATCGTGGACCACGGCAAGCTGGTGGCGCTCGATACTCCGCCGGCGCTGAAGGCCAGCGTGCCGGGATCCAACGTGATTGAAGCGCAGTTCGAGAATGCTCCCGCGGATTGGGAAAAAAGTCTGCACGAACTCAATGGCGTCACCTCGGTGCAGCATGAAGGCGCGGGCATGTACCGCGTGCTGACCGGCGACGGATCGCGGACCACCACCGAACTGGTGGAAACCGCGGTGCATGCCGGGGTAATTGTGAAATCGCTTTCGGTGCAGAACACCAGCCTGGACGACGTGTTCGTCCATTACACGGGACGGCAGTTGCGCGACGAACTGGTAAAAGCGCAGGGCTTCGTCATGCCGCCCCGACCAGGAATGCAGCCATGAACCGGATGCTGGCCATTGTCGAACGTGAAATGCGGAAATTCTTCCGCTCCCCGGCGCTGATGATGGTGTCGATGATTTTCCCGCTGGTGCAGCTCATCGTGCTGGGCAATGCCTTCGGCGGAAAAATACGCGATGCCCGCCTGGGACTGGTGGACCAGGACGGCGGAACTCAGGCGCTGAAGATCCGCGAAGCCTTTGATTCCGTCCGTGCCAACATGCGGACCTTCGAACCCATCTACTACCGCGACCAGAAGCAGGCCATGGAAGATGTGCGCAACGGAAAGATCGAGGGCGCGGTCATCATTCCGCCGCAATATTCCCGCCGGGTGTACGAGCAGGACCGGCCGCAGATCGCCCTGGTGGTGGACAACAGCGACAACTTCATGAGCGGAGCTCTCGAGGACTCGCTTACCCAGATTACCAACGCACTGAATAATCCCGTGGTCGAGCCGCGCCTCCTGCAGAAGACCGTGCTGCAGATTGTGGAACTCTATCCCTATATCGAGTACATGAAATTTCTGCTGCCGGGTTCGATCACGCTGGCCATCTTCATGTCGGTGATGATCGGCGGCGGCATGCTCTACATCGACGACAAGGCCCGCGGCGTGCACGAAGGCTACCTGGTCACTCCCATCACCAAGGCCGAACTTGTGTTAGGGCTGAACGCAGCCAGCGTGGTGAAGGCGGTGATGGTGGGAGTGGTGATCACGGTGATGGGTTGTCTGCTGGCTGGCGTGGGCACGCTTTTCAGCTTCTCCACCGCACTGGGTTTGCTGCTGATGATTATGCTGACCGCGGCGGCCCTGAATACCATGATGTTTCTGCTGGTGGTGCGGGTCGACGATCCGCTGGTGCCGCGCGCCATCTTCGGCATCCTGAACACGCTGCTGTTTTTCCCCAGCGGCGCGGTCTATCCCATCCAGGCGTTCCCCTGGTGGCTGCGCGCAATCGCCAAGGTGGACCCTTTCACCTTTGCCGTCCACGGCTTCAAGACCCTGCTGCTGAAAGAAGCCGGCCTGTCGGCGATTGTGCCGGACATCATTTATCTGTCTCTGTTCGCGGTGGTGGCGTTGAGCATTGCGACTCCCCTGTTCAAACGGACGCTGTAAGCCCTGTCATTCTGAGGCACCCTGTTCATCCTGAGCTCCGCTCAGGATGACACTCAGGCTGACAGTAAACTTTTACCTCGGTCCCGCAATCTATTATGCTTAGGGAAGCATGACCCTGCATGGATGCCACACCGTACGATCCCGGGCCGGCGCGCCGGCGCAGGATCAGGATCATTGCCGGCCTGATCGTCGTCATCCTGCTGGCCGGTGTGGTGTGGATGAACCGTTACTTGCCGGAAAAGCGGGTGGTCGACAAGTTCTTCGCCGCGCTCAAGAGCAAGGACTACGAGACGGCTTACGGCATTTATTTTGCCGACCCGCAATGGAAAGAGCATGCCGCGAAATATTCCCGGTATCCCCTGAACCAGTTCATCCAGGACTGGGGCACGGGCGGACCGTGGGGCGTGATCAACAGCTACAAAGTGAACGGCGCCAGCACCTGTTCGAGCGGAGCCAGCGGGGTGGTCGTGGATGTCATCGTCAATGACCGCGCCGAGCACGCTCAATTGTGGGTGGAAAAATCCGACAGGACGCTGAGCCCGCCACCTTGCGAACTTCTGTTTCACTGACCTGCCGCCTAGGCCGGCTTTGCGGAGAGCAGTTCCAGAGTCTTCTGCAAAGATGCTTCATCGCCGACGTTGAGGCATGTTTTCGAGCGGTCGATCTGGCGCATCAGCCCGCACAAGACTTTCCCGGGGCCGACTTCCACGAAAGTCTCGATCCCTTTTGCGATCAGCAGGCGCATGGACGGTTCCCATTGCACCGCGCCTGTGACCTGGCGGACCAGCGCATCGCGAGCGGCGTCAGCGTCTGCGATTGCGACCGCGTCGACGTTGCACACAACCGGAACTGCCGGCTTCTGAAATCCCAACGACTGTAGATCTGTTGCCAGCCGGTCCTGCGCCGGCTTCATCAGCGAACAGTGGAAAGGGGCGCTGACCTGCAGCATGACGGCGCGTTTAGCGCCGCGTTCGCCGGCGAGTTTGGTGGCGCGCTCGACCGCTGCCGCATGGCCGGAGATGACGATCTGTTCCGCCGAATTGATGTTGGCCGGCTCACAGACTTCGCCCTGGGCGGCGTCGGCGCATACGGCGGCAACTTTCTCCGGGTCCATCCCCAGGATCGCGGCCATGGCGCCGACGCCTACCGGAACCGCTTCCTGCATGTATTTGCCGCGGTTGCGCACGGTGCGCACTGCGTCAGGAAAACTTAAGGTGCCGGCGGCAACATGAGCGGAATATTCCCCCAGGCTGTGTCCGGCGACGAAGCTGGGATGGACGCCTTGCTCTCGCAGGACTCGCCAGGCCGCGACCGAGGCGGTCAGAATCGCAGGCTGCGTGATTTCCGTCAGCCGCAGTTTCTCTTCCGGCCCTTCGAAGCACAACTGGGACAGCTTGTAACCGAGAGCTTCATCGGCCTCGGCAAAAGTCTGTCGCGCGACGGGATATTTCTCCGCCAGTTCTTTGCCCATCCCGACCGCCTGCGAACCCTGGCCGGGGAAAAGGAAAGCGATGGATGGCAAGGTCATGATGTTTTGCTTCACGTAGGGGCGGACGCCCTCGTCCGCCCGGCCGAGCAAAGCTCGGCTCGCTAAACACGGCAAACCAGACTCTGAAAGACAAACTCTCTGGCGAGCTGCGATCGCCTGCCCGGACGAGGGCGTCCGGACCTACGTGGTTCTAGGTGCTTACCGGCACCGAGGGCCTTAGCCCTGCAACTTCTTTCGCAATCTTGTCGTTGATATTGCGCTCGGCAAATTCGGCGGCCACTCGCAGCGCATTTTTGATCGCGTTCATGTTGGACGATCCGTGAGTAATGAAACAGACGCCGCGCACGCCCAGCAGCGGCGCGCCGCCGTATTCGGTATGGTCGAGGCGTTTTTTGAAATCGGCGAACGCGCTGCGGGAGAGAAGATACCCCACCTGGCGCGTGATCGTGGCCTTCAATGTCTCTTTGAGCGTGGCGCGCACCAGGTTGGCCACGCCTTCCGACGTCTTCAGCGCCACGTTGCCCACGAATCCGTCGGCGACGATTACGTCCACCTTGCCGCTGTAGATGTCGCGCCCTTCGACGTTGCCGATAAAATTCAACGGCAGCCGCTTCAACAACTGAAAAGCTTCGCGCGTCAGTTCGTTGCCCTTGCTCTCTTCCTCTCCAATCGAGAGCAGACCCACGCGCGGACGCCGGGTGCCGAACATGCTGCGAAAATAGATTTCGCCCATGACCGCGAACTGTTCCAGGTTTTCCGGTTTGCAATCGACGTTGGCGCCGACATCGAGCAGGATCGCGACCGTGCTTACGGCGGTGGGAAAAACCGCGGCCAGCGCCGGACGATCCACTCCCGGGATCCCTCCGAACACCATTTTTGCCGTGGCCATGGCCGCTCCGGTGTTGCCGGCGGTCACAAAGCCGGCGGCGCGGCCTTCGCGCACCAGCCTTATGCCGACGTGAATCGAGGAATCGCGCTTGGAACGGACCGCCTGGACGGCCTTGTCATCCATGGCGATGACTTCGCTGGCATGGACGACTTCAATCGGAAGACCTGCGGCGGCAGGATGGCTGGCCAGCTCGGCCCGCAACTCGACTTCGTTTCCGACTAACAGGACGTGAACGCCGTGGTGCCGGGCCGCCTGAATCGCGCCTTCGATCTCAGGTTTCGGCGCCCGGTCCGAGCCCATCGCGTCCAGCGCTATGACGCTTGGCATGGAGAGTTCAGGCTAGCTGGCTTCTTTGACGTCCAGAACTTCGCGGCCCTTGTAGTGTCCGCACTTGGGACAGGCGCGGTGCGGCATCTTGCGCTCGTGACAATTGGGGCACTCGGAGAGTGAGTGGCTTTTGAGTGCGTCATGAGAGCGGCGGATGCTGGTGCGCCGTTTTGAGTGTCGCCGTTTTGGATTAGGCATTCGATTCCTCGGTTATTTTCTTCGATTTCGACTGCGAGAATTTCAATTTCAAATCTGAAAATCAATGATCCAGCTTGCCGCGAATATCTTTCAGCGCCGACCAGCGCGGATCTTCCACCGGCTCGGCGCAGGCGCACGGTTTAACATTCAAGTTCTGGCCGCAATGCGGGCAAAGACCTTTGCAGTCATCGCGGCAGATCACCTTAAAGGGGAGGGCCAGCAAGACCTGTTCCTGCAGAACCTCTTCCAGCTGCAAACCCTCACCCTGATAATAGCTGACCTCGGCCTCGGCGGTGGTGACAGAAATCTCTTCGCGTCCCGCGTCTGCCCCTTGCGGCCGATACAGCAGATCGAACTTATGCGCCACGTCCTGCACCACCGGTTCCAGGCAGCGGGCGCAGGCCAGCTCAACCCGGGTCTCGAGGCTCCCGTCGAGCCGTATGTCCTTTACTATCTTATGCTTGCCGTGCTGCTCTTCGACCAGCTGGGCGCGTCCGGCAGTGTGCAGCGGCGCGACCTGTCGCAAGTCCTCACCCAGGTCAAGCACACCCGGGCGAATTTCCTCTTCGAAATCAATGGGATGCAGCTCAAGTTCGTGGATTTCGATGAACATCAGGCACCCCCCGCGCCGCAAAAATCGTACCGCGAAAACCCGCGGAAGCAGCTCTGAAGAGCAAGTTCTCCAGGAAGTAGATTTAAGAATAAAGGCCATGAGAAGGGGTGTCAAGGAAGGGCGCATGCAGTTTGAAAATCCGATGAATGACAAGGGATGGGATCGTTTTTGCGCAAACTGCGCCACGACCCATGTGTGGGGCGGACACTCCTGTCCGCCGCCTTTGACCTTGTTCTTGAACGTGCGCGGCGCTGCCGCACGAGCGGGGCGCTCGCGCCTACATTGGACGCGGGTGCGGGTATCATAGTCGTTGCCAGTTACTGAGCTCTGGCACCATCGCCTGGAAAATCAATTCAAAGCCAACCGCGATCTTGCCGCCGGCTTCGTCCTGCTGCTGGCGTTCCTGCTGCGGCTCGGGAAGGCCTCCGGCACCTTCCTCAATCTCGACGAAGCCATGCACTTCCTGGCAGCCAACAAACCCTCGCTGGCCGAGGCCTACCGCGCCAGCCTGAATCTGGCCCATCCTCCACTGCTGATTCTGCTATTGCACGTGTGGCGCAGGTTAGGGACCTCCGAGCTGTTTCTGCGCTTGCCGTCGGTCATCGCCGGGACAATTTTCTGCTGGATATTCTTCCGCTGGCTGACCCGCCTCCTGGGTCTCACGGTGGGCTGGGTCGGATTGATTCTGGTAAGCCTGCTTCCGGTGTTCGTGGAGCTGTCCTCGGAAATCCGCCAATATCCGCTCCTGCTCTGCTTCATGATGGCTGCGGCATACCTGCTCGAGCTGGCGTTGGACGAGAAGTCCGACGGCAAGATGATTGCCTCCTTCCTCTTTCTCTATCTCGCCATGCTCACCCACTTGTCGGCGATCCTTTTTGCGGGTGCATTAGGAGCCTATTCATTGTGGCGGCTGGCGAGCCGGCGCTCCTCCCGGCAGATGGTTGCCATCTGGATCGCGGGACAGGCCGCCGCGCTTGGCCTTCTGGGCTTTCTCTACGTCACTCAGATTTCAAAGTTGAAGGGCAGCGCTTCCGCGCAACACATGCAGGTGCTGCTGGCAAATTCGTACTACCATCGCGGACACGACCACCTGCTCGGGTTCATCTTCGCCAAGACTTTCGCCATCCTGCAATACACCTTCGGACAGCTGGTGATCGGCGATATTGCCGGGCTCTTCTTTGTCGCTGGGATCGTTCTCCTGTTGACGGGGAAGGACGCGAGTAACGGCGAGACGAACCAAAGCGCGCCGCAACGACCGGGGCCATCCTCCCGCCAGTTAGCCTTGCTGTTGACGCTTCCCTTCGCCATCAACGCGGCATTTGCGATTGCGGATACCTATCCCTACGGCGGAACCCGGCACTCCGCATTCCTGCTCCCTTTTGCGGTGGCGGGCGTCAGTCTGGCGATAGCCAGACTGTTGCGGCAGCGGCTGGCCCCGTCCCTGACTGTTGCCATTCTGCTGGTTGTGGTTTGCCAGCTTTTCGGCACGCCTCATCGGCCGTATATGCGCCGTGAAGATCAGCGGCGCGCCAACATGACGCAGGCTCTGGATGCGATCCGGCACGACGTTTCTCCGGACGAAGTGATCCTGGTTGATTTCCAGACCAGCTTCCTGCTCCGGTTCTACCTGTGCCCCGAGGTCAGCCCGGTTGCTTTGCCCTCGGCCTCCGCCGATTTCAAAACCTACACCTGCGGCGGCTATCGCGTAATTTCCACGACGTCGGAAACCAATGTCCTGACAGCGGATTCTTTCCTGCGCCGGCGCGATGAATTGGTAAGCGTCTACGGCTTGAAATCCGGCCAGACCATCTGGATATTTCAGGCCGGATGGGACATCGCCCTGGCGCCGGAGTTGCAGAAGCAGATTCCAGAGTTCCACGACCTGAAAGCCGAATCCTTCGGCCGCAATATTTCGTTATTCAAGGTGAAGATTGGGTGACCCACGCAAGGAGCGGGCCCATAAAAACCACGATCGCGGAAACGGCAGAAAAGGGAAATGCGGCGCCACAGGCTTACCAGATGGTTTTCAGCAGGGGAGACTTGCGGATGCCTTCGTCCCGGGTAATCAGCGCCAAGCCTTCGGCGCGAGCGGTGGCTCCGATAAGGCGGTCCGCTGGGTCGTGAGGGTAGTCATCCGGGAATTGTGCGGCCAAAGAAGCGATTTCAGGCGTGATGGGTTTAATCGTGACGCCTTCTATCAACCGATTCACGGAGCCTTCAACCGTTCCATAGCCTAGAATTCGCCCTCGAGTCACCAAGTAGCCCAGTTCCCAGAGCGTGATGGCAGAAATCGCGAGGCCATCCATCTGGCGGGATCTACGGATCGCAGCGTCGGCCGCGCGCGATAGCTTTTTAGAATCCGCGATTGCCCACAGCAACACGTGGGTGTCCAGAACGATCACCGCATTGCGTCCCAGTCTTCCACAGGCACAATCGGAGACTCGATATCGCCGACAATCGTGATGACTCCTTCGAGGCTTCCGATAAAATCATCGGAAGCCTTTTCCGCGACGGGCACCAGTTTCGCGAGGGGCTGCCCGCGCTTGGTGATCAACACAGGTTCGCGAGTCGTGCGCACTTGCTCCATTACTTTCAAACACTGCGCCTTGAATTTCGCGGCCGCGATTTTTCTCATAACCCACTCCAAATGACCATAGTCATTATAACATGACCACCTGATACGGCGAAAATACCCGGGCCCTGACTGCTAGACTATTTCCCCATGCCTCATTTCTCTCTACTTCCGGGACACGCCACCGCCGCCGGCACCGCCCGTTATCGCGACCGCTTTGCCAATCTGCGAGACGCCGGCCATTTCCGCCAGGCCGCGCACGTGCCGGACGTGAACCAGCTTTGGCTTTCTTCCATCGGACTGGGGACGTATCTCGGCGACCCCAGCGATGCTGCCGATCAGTCTTACATGGCGGCGATTGCGGCGGGCCTGCGATCGGGAATCAATGTTCTCGATACCGCCATCAACTATCGTCACCAGCGTTCGGAACGCAACATCGGGGCGGTGCTCAAGCGGATGATCGAGGCCGGGGAACTGCATCGCGACGAAGTTCTGGTCTGCACCAAGGCCGGCTATCTTTCCTTCGACGGCGATCCCCCACCGGATCCGCGCGCCTACTTCCATCGCGAGTACGTCGAAACGGGCGTTCTCGATCCCGCCGAACTGGCCGGCGGAATGCATTGCATGTCGCCCGCATATCTGGAAAATCAGATTGAGCGCTCGCGGCGGAACCTGGGCCTCGAGACCATCGACCTCTTCTACATCCACAACCCGGAATCGCAGCTGGCGGACGTTTCCCGCGAAATTTTCCGTCAACGCCTGAAAGATGCGTTTGCGGCGCTCGAGAAGCTGGCGAAGGCAGGCAGGATTCGTTACTACGGAGTGGCGACCTGGAGCGCTTTCCGCGTGGCCGACAGCTCCCGCGACTACATGGATCTTTTTGACCTGGCGAAAATCGCCAATGAAGTTGCGGGCGAGCACCACCACTTTCGTTTCATCCAGTTGCCCTTCAATCTGGCGATGCCGGAAGCCTACGGCCTGGTCAACCAGCGAGTGGAAAAAGAGAAGATGTCACTACTCTCGGCCGCCAGCCGTCTGGGAATTGCCGTGATGGGCAGCGCCACTCTCTACCAGGCAAGACTCACCCAGGGCCTGCCCGATTTCGTGGGTGCGGTTCTCGGAATGAAAACCGACGCGGACAATGCCATTCAGTTCTCGCGCTCCGCGCCCGGGCTGACCACGTCCCTGATAGGAATGGGCCGCCAGGAACACGTAGCCGTGAACCTGAAACCCGCCCTGACCAACCCGACGCCCACCCAGGAATGGAAAAAGCTGTTCACCAGGACAAAAGAGTAAGAGGTTTTGCCGAGGTCCGAGGTCCGACGTCTGAGGTCCGAAGTCCGGTGTCCGCTACTTCAGCTGCTGCAGCTTCTGAGTCGCGAATTGCGCCACTTCGCTGGCGGGATTTTCCTTCTGGATCTGCTCGTACACGCGCTTGGCTTCGGCGGGCTGTTGGGTGGAAGAATACAGTTCCGCCAGCTCCATCTGCGCCGTCGCCTTGCCCACGCTGCGCGTCGGTTTCGCGATCAATTGGTTGTAGAGGTCGACCGCTTCCTTGGTGCGGTTGGTGTCGCGGTAAACCGCCGCCAGGGCCAGCTTGGCGATGGCCGCCAGGTCTTCGTTGCGCGCCGACGCTACCGTTTTCAAATCTCGTTCGGCGGCGGCGTTGTCGCCCAGTTGGGAAGAAGTAAGCCCGAGAAAATAGCGGGCAAATTCGGCGGTCCGGGTGTGCGGATACTGGTCCACGATCGCCTGGAACTGCTTGTGGGCTTGCGTGGTGCGCTCCTGGGCGGAGGCAAAAGTCGGAAAATCGGGCTCCGCCGGCGTGCCGGCCGGCCGCAATTGCGTGTCCATGGTGCGCACGCCCTGGTTCAACAGGAGACTGGCTTTCTCGTCCTGCTGGTTCAGGTGATACCAGGTGCCAAAACCAGCGGCCAGAACCACGGCCAGAACCACCGCTCCGATGATCAACTTTGACTTGTGGTCCTCCGTCCAATGGACGGTGGCTTCCGCGGCCCCAATCGTGGCCCGGCTGAATTTATCCTCTTTAAGTCGATGACGAGTTTCTGCGCGCACGAACGTCCCTTCTGTGAGATTAGGGCTGTGGATGAACCGTCAATGAGTCTAACACGATGCGGAAAAATGCGGCCCGCCGGCTGGCCGATGGGGAGCTGCTAAAAACTCGCCGTGTCATCCTGAGCGTAACCAACCCATTCGCTCGCGAATGGGTTTGGTGGAGTCGAAGGACCTCTATAAGCTTCACGGTCGCTGGTGGTACGGTTCCAGCACAAAAACTATGCGGCGAGAACGTGCCGCTTATAGGGCTCCTTCGACTGCGTAGCTGCTTCGCGAAGCGAAGCAGCTGCTCCGCTCAGGATGACAGCGTTGAAACACGAAAGCCGCCGGAAAATCCGGCGGCCCACTCCTGACGCGAACAAACTAGTGCGACGTCTCTTCCAGAATTCCTTGTTCCAGTTTTTCCTGGCACTCGATGCAGTGCCGTGTCCAGGGCACAGCCTCCAGCCGTTTGGCGTTGATTTCCTTGCCGCAGGAAATGCATTCTCCAAACTCGCCCTCGCGCAGCCGCTCCAGTGCGACTTCCACCATCTGCAGCAACTGGCGGTCGTTATTGCTCTGATGGAAAAGAAATTCCTTGGTGTAAGAACTCGCGGCGCGGTCGGCGATGTCCTGGGCCGAATCCTCGTCCACGGTCCGGCCGTCCTGCTCGGTGCGCGTGACCATGCGGCGCAGCTCCACTTGCCGCGATTCCAATCTCTTTTTGAAGTAGTCGAGCTTCTTTTTGTCCATGAATAATAATTTCGCGGCCCGCAGGCCGCGTCCTGGGTGCGCCACTGGCTATGAGGCCAAACAAAAATGATATGCGCTTAATTTGAGATGCGTCAACTGCCCCTGGCGTCTAATCCCGGGCGCTGGCATTTTTAGGCGGGGAGGCTCCGCGCTTGATGGCTCGCTCCAGAGTCTGGTCGAGCGCTGCCCTGGCTCGGTCGTATTCCTGTTGAGAAATGCTGCCTTGCTTATGCTCCACTTCCAACTCGAACAACTCTTCCTTGAGCGCCTCGAGCAGCAACCCGGCCCGGCCCGAGGCTGGCAGCCGGGCGTGCACACGGCCGGCTACCTCTACATCTGATGCGCCGAAGTCGGTGATGGTCGCAAGCGATCTTTCCCCGGCTCTGAACGCGGCCGAGCGGGAGTGTTTTGTGATGTAGAGGGCGCCCGCCGCCAGGATCACGGCAAAGGCCCCGAGGATGTACCAGCGATATTTCTCCAGGGGATCGGGAGCGTCGATGGGCGGGCCCAGACCTCCTCCCGGACGCGCATCGCGTCCCGCAGCGGCGGGTCCGCTGTCCGACGACGGAGCACCACCGCCGTCTTCGCGCGCTTCGCCCAAGGTTCCAGTGCCGGAAATCTTGAAATTCAGCGCCTGCCCAGCCTCGGTGTTTGACGCCACCTGCACCGTGGTGCTCGGCTCCCGCGGGTTGGCGCGTGACTCGAAGCCGCTGCCCGCGCCGGCGGAAAACTGCATGGTCTTGGGCAACATCACAACAAAATGTTGTGCCGGGTAAAGCGATTTGGGATCGATGCTCAACTCGCCGCTGTAAGGGAGTTCGAAGCCGATCTGAAACAGGGTCTGGCCGGGGCGCAAAGGGAAATTGAAGGCGTAGCGGTTCTTTTCCTTCTGCGGAACCGGATCCGTCTTGAGCGGCTGCCCGCCCGCCGTTTCCGCCGACGAGTCCACGATCTGCGCCCCCTCGGGCAGGTAGAACTCGAAGTTCTGGTCGTTCATCTGGGTGCGCGGCGGATTGGACGTATTGTTGACCGCGAACAGGCGAGTGGCCTGAAGTTGGTTGCCTTGCGCCTCAAAGCGCATGACGTCGGCGGTCACACTGATGTCCTTCAGTTTTTTGGCGACATCAAAGACCTGCACTTCGACCGAGGTTGCCCCGGGAGGCGCCATGCTGTGATACGTCACGCCCTCGTGCACCGCGCGGATCAGGTGCGGCCCGGTGTCGGGAAGGTTGAAGCTGAAATGGCCGCCGGCGTCGCTCTTGGTGCGGGCCGCTTCTTCCATCCCCTGGCCCAGTTTGATGAGAATGACGTCGTCCCCGGCGGCGGCCTTGCCGGTGGTTCCGTTCTTGAGTGTGCCGTTTAGAGTCTGCGCTGAGGCGATGCTGCTGAGCAGGACGGCGAGAGTGGCAATGACAATTCGGGGAGAGGCCCTCAAACTCTGGCTCCTTTTCTGCCTTGGGGAGCGGCAGCGGCCGCCTGTTCCAGTCGCGCCATCTCGGCCAGAACTCCGGCCGCTTCTTCCTCGAGCGATGCCTTCAGCGACTGGTAATCCTGCTCGGGAAGTTTTCCCGCCTGCTGTTCAAAATTCAAATCGCGCATGTTCTCGTAGATCGCTTCTTTGCGTTCCTGCAAATATGCGAAGCGGGTCTTTTCCGGTCCGAGGTGCAGCCTGCCCGGAAGATAAAAGACATAAAACAGCACGCACAGCGTCACCATGGCGCAGCTAAGAGTCGCGACCGTCATATCTGGGTGTCCTTCCTGGCCTGGGTGCGAAAGCGCTCGAGCTCGCTGCCGCTTACCGGGAACACGCCGCCCGGCGCGGCCAGCGCGGGCCGTTTTCTCCAGGCCAGCACGATGAAGATGGTGGTCAGCAAGCCCAGGGCCAGGGCCAGAAACGGCATGATCCAAGCCACCCGGTTGAAGCCGGTGCCGGTCGGCGCGGCCAGAACCGTGGGGCCATATTTCTGCACAAAATCCTGCAGCGTTAAATCGTCGTTCTCGCCGCGATCGAGCCCCGCCATCAGTTCGTCGCGCATGCGATCGGAATAGGTGCAGCCCACGTGGTTGCATTCGAGTAGGATCTGATTGCACCCGCAGACGCACATCAGCCGATGGCCCAGGCTGTTGAAGCGCGCTCCTTCATCCCCGGCACCGAGCAAGGCAAACACGGCCAGGCACAGCGCCGCAACCTGCAAACTGCGCCACGCGGAATTGGGCAACGACTGCATAATTTCAGATTTCAGAATTCAGATTTTTGATTTCAGATCATTAGTCCCATCGTGATTGCAGGTTGAGCCTCCGCCGGTTGCGATCCCAATCTGAAATCTACAATCTTCAATCCCCCGCCATCAGTCTCCAGCCGCCGGAGCCGGCTGAATCCGCGCTGGAGCAGCGACTCGTACGGGCAGCGCATTCGGGATCAGACCCAGGATGGTTCCGCCGATCATGATCAATACTCCCACCCAGATCCACATCACCAGCGGGTTCAGGTGCGCCTTGATGATGGGCTTACCGGTTCCACCATCCACCCCTTCGTAGGTCAGATAGAGATCTTCTTTGTAGGTGGAGCGGATTCTGGGCAGGGTCTGCGGCTGCTGGCTGGCCTTGTAAAAGCGCCGCTCGGGATACATGGTCTCGAGCTTTTTGTCACCCTTGTAGACGCTGATCATCGCCCATTCATTGCTGTAATTCGGATTGTCATCCTGCGTATAAGACTCGCAGACCAGGGTGTAGGGACCGATGGTCATCTTGTCCCCAAAGCCCATTTCCTTTTCTTTGTCCTGATTGAAAGGGGTGCCGAGAATTCCAATGATCACCACCGCCACGCCGAAGTGCACGATGTAGCCGCCGTAGCGTCGGGTATTGCGATGGAACAAGTGCACCATCGAGGCCAGCAGGTTCTGCCCGGTGTGGCGCGAGATCACGCGACCGCCGCGAATAAATTCCGAGGCCACGGTGAACATCACCAGCGCCGAGAGCATGGCCGCCATGAGCGCGTAGAAATAGGCGATGTCTGTCCACGGGCGCACCCCGAACACCATCATCAGAATCCCGATGACAAGCGCGCCCAGCGCGGGCCACATGAAATTTCGTTTCAGGCTTTCGAACGAGGTCTTGCGCCAGGCCAGCAGCGGACCTACCGCGGTCAGCAACAGCAGCAACAGCGCGACCGGAATCGCCACCTTGTTGTAGAAGGGCGGACCCACCGTGACTTTGTTGCCCTGCACGTATTCCGAGATCAAGGGGAACCACGTGCCCCACAGCACGGTAAAGCAAGCCAGCAGCAGCAAAAGATTATTGAACAGGAAACTGGACTCGCGCGAAATCAGCGATTCCAGTTTGTGCTCGCTGCGCAGGTGCGATTTGTTTTTGAAAAAGAAAAAGGTGAAGGTCACGAACGTGATCAGCAGAAACCACTTGAACCATCCGCCGATCGAAGACTGCGCGAAAGCATGCACCGAGCTGATGATTCCGCTGCGGGTCAGGAACGTTCCCAGAATCGCCAGCCAGAAGGTGGCGAAAATCAGCCACATGTTCCACATCTTCAGCATGCCGCGCTTTTCCTGCATCATCACCGAATGCAGAAACGCGGTGCCGGTCAGCCAGGGCATGAGCGAGGCGTTCTCCACCGGGTCCCATCCCCAGTAGCCGCCCCAACCCAGAACTGAATACGCCCAATGCGCGCCGAGAAACACTCCGCAGGTCAGGAAAGCCCAGGTCACCATGGTCCAGCGGCGGGTGATGTGGATCCATTTTTCCCCGGGATAGCGCATGATCAGCGCGCCCAGCGCGAAAGCGAAGGGCACGGTGAAGCCCACATATCCCAGGTAAAGCATGGGCGGATGGATCACCATCTCCGGATATTGCAGCAGCGGGTTCAGGCCCGCGCCGTCGGCCGGCAATTCGCCCGTCATGAGAGCAAATGGATGGGCGGCGAAATTCAGCAGCAGCAGAAAGAAAATCTGCACCGCGGCAATAATGGCGGACGCGTAGGCGAAAAGCCGGGCATCCGTTTTGTGCCGCAAGCGCAGGACCAGGCCGTAGGCCGACAGCAACAAAGACCAGAACAGCAGCGAACCTTCCTGTCCCGACCACAAGGTGGCGAACTTGTAGGGGCCGGGCAGGTCACGGTTGCTGTGGTGGTAGATGTA
Source organism: Terriglobia bacterium (assembly GCA_963734455.1). Lineage (GTDB taxonomy): Bacteria > Acidobacteriota > Terriglobia > Terriglobales > Acidobacteriaceae > JAIQFF01. The sequence goes on along the minus strand of CAVTHC010000009.1, from coordinate 75,001 downwards.
GGCGAGGGAGAAGTTATCCTGGAAAGCAGAAATGACCAGGATCAGCGCCGCCAGAAATACGACGGCAAAGGTGGCAATGCCGGCCCGCCGCGCCGTTTCGCCCAGCCGTTCCGACCCCGGGCCCGGACGCGCCAAAGCCAGAACTCCCGCCAGGAACGAGTAGGCGCTCAGGGCGAGCGCAAGCAACAGCGCGAAGCTGCCAATTTGGGACATGGGGAAGCCCGAACGGGTATCTTTTCAGAAACAGCGGTTTGAGGCAACCGGAGACTGGGGAAGATTACGTGGGAACAGCCATCCCCTCGGCCGTCCTGGCTTCGCTATCTAGCTGCCAGCAAAGACCGTTGAGCCTTGCCGCCCAAACCGCCGCGGACGGCTGTCCCCACATGGTGCTGCCCGGCCTTAAGCGCTCTGCTGGTGGTCGTGACGAGACAGTACTTCCTGCTCGGCGACCAGCCAATCCTCGTTTTCGTGGCCTGGCGTGTATCCCCGTTGCTCATACAGTTCGTAAGCGCGACGGCGAATTTCCACTTCCAGGTCGGTCGGGGGCGAGGTTCTTTGGGGTTCAGGCGAATTCACGGCAGGCAAACTTGCTACCTGCTTCTTGCGGGTGTTTCCGTTACCAGGGGTTTTTACGCGAGCCATGATCGGATACTCCTTACATATACCCAGGTTCAGCAATGAACCGAATTGATGAATCAGCCACATACACGGTGGACGTCACCGGAAGGGGTCCCACATAGATTGTGGCGAATTGACAACTCAATCATAAACCGGATGGCTGTGGATGAGGGAGAGGAGAAGCAAGAAAATATTGATTTTCTTGGAACAATTTTAGTAATCGCTTACATGAAGCGCTAGTAAAAATCGTGCGAACTGGTCTCGGCCCGGGTAATCGACAGGGGCATTACCCGCTGCGCCTTCACCGAGATAACGTTATCCTGGTTCTGCAGAACCCCTTCCACCATCAGGAACTGTTCAGAAGTCACCAGCAGACGGTTTTTCTGAAACAGGTCGGGCATGATGATGGCATTGGCCACTCCGGTTTCGTCCTCCAGGCTGAGAAAGACAAAACCTTTGGCGGTGCCGGGACGCTGGCGGGCGATGACGCATCCTCCGATGCGCAGATACTTTCCGTTGGGAATAGTTGGCAAGATCGCTGGCTTTGCGGACGCCGATCGCGTCCATGCGCTCGCGATGATAGGCCATGGGGTGCGGGCCCACGGTCATGCCGGTGCCGCGGAAATCGGCCACCAGCCGCTCTTCCGGATTCATGGGACGCAGCGGAGACTTGGCATCGGGCTCGGAGAGTTCGTCGAGCAGCGGCCCGGAGTGGCGGACCGAGCGTTCGATTTGCCAGAGGGCATCGCGGCGATGGAAGTTTCCAGGTTTCCAGATGCTGGTTTCGCATTGGCTGGAACTGGGAACCGGGAACTCGAAACTGGAAACTGAATTCAACGCTCCGATTTCCGCCAGCGTATTCAATTCGTCCTTGCGCAATTCAGGAACGCGATGGATGAGATCGTGAATGGAAGTGAACGGCGCAAGATTGCGCTGACGAACGATGGCGCGGGCAGCTTCTTCCCGCAATCCGCGAACGTAACGAAGGCCAAGGCGTAGCGCCGGCGTCCCGTCGGGCGTGATCGTCGAGGCCAGATTCTTTCGCCCCTCGGGGCTCGCTCTCCTCGTAGCTGACCCACGGCTTACGCCGTGGGTTACATTCTCTCGCCGCTCCGCGGCTGGAGTAGCGGCATCTTCGGGAGACATCTTCCGGGCAAAGTTTTTGGCCAACGGCCAATGGCCAACGACCAACCACGGGGTTGACGACTGACGACTGACGACCGACGACTGCCCCGACGACGGTACACTCCCACTCCGACTTCATCACATCAATGGGAAATATTTTCAGCCCGTGGCGCTGCGCATCTTTCACGATTGTGGCTGGGCGGTAAAAACCCATGGGCTGGTTATTGAGCAGGGCGGCGGTGAAAGCAGCGAGGTAATGGCATTTCAGATAGGCGCTGGCGTAGGCGATCAGCGCGAAGCTGGCGGCGTGGGACTCGGGGAAGCCGTAGAGCGCGAAAGAAGTGATCGAAAGCACGATCTGCTCCTGCGCCTCGCGCGAAATGCCGTTGCGTTCCATGCCGGCGCGAAGTTTGGCTTCGATTTCCTTCATGCGTTTTTCCGAGCGTTTGAAGCCCATGGCCCGGCGCAATTCTTCCGCCTCGCCGCCGCTGAATCCCGCGACCACCATGGCCATGCGCAACAACTGTTCCTGAAAAAGAGGCACGCCCAGGGTGCGCGCCAGCACCGGCTCAAGCGATGGGTGCGGATACGTAATCGGTTCGCGTCCCATGCGGCGCTGCAGAAAGGGATTCACCATCTGCCCCACGATCGGCCCGGGACGAATGATGGCAACCTGCACCACGATGTCGTAAAACTTTTTAGGACGGAGGCGCGGCAGGCACGACATCTGGGCCCGGCTTTCCACCTGGAACATGCCGATGGTGTCGGCCTTTTGCAGCGTGGCGTAAACCGTGGGATCGTCCGCCGGCAGGTGGGCGAGATCCACTTCTTCGCCATAATGATCGCGGATGAGCGTGATGGAATCTTCCAGCGCGGCCATCATGCCCAGGCCGAGCAGGTCCACTTTGATGATGCCGAGGTCGGCGCAATCTTCTTTGTCCCATTGCACCACCACGCGGCCCGGCATGGACGCGGGTTCGAGCGGCACCACGGAATCGAGTTGTCCCTGGCAGATGACCATGCCGCCGGAATGCTGTCCCAGATGGCGCGGCAAATCCTGCACTGCTTCGCACAACTCGAAATATTTGCGCAGGCGGGGATGGTTCAGGTCCAGGCCGGCGTCGTGGAAGCGATGGTCGAGCGTGTCATGAGCGTCGCGATATTCCCAGGTGGAGACGGCGGTCGAAACTTTGTCCAGAGTTTCGGGATCGAAGCCCAGCGCCTTGCCCATTTCACGGGATGCCATGCGGCTGCGATAGGTGATGACATTGGCGGTCATGGCGGCGCCGCGTTCGCCGTAACGTTTGTACAGATATTGAATGACGCGCTCGCGCTGGTCTCCGCTGGGCAGATCGAGATCGATGTCGGGCCACTCGCCGCGCTCCTCGGACAGAAAGCGCTCGAAAAGCAACTCCATGCCGATGGGATCGACCGCCGTGATGCCCAGCGAATAGCAGACCGCGCTGTTGGCGGCGGAGCCGCGTCCCTGGACCAGAATGTTTTGCTCGCGGCAGAAGCGCACCAGGTCCCACACAATCAGAAAGTAGCCGGGCAGCTTGAGTTTGTCGATCAAGGCCAGCTCGCGCTCAATCTGGCGCTGGGCGCGGTTCCTGAGGCCGGAGTCTGCCCGGCCATAGCGCTGCTGCGAGCCTTCGCGAGTGCGCTCGCGCAGGAAAGACATCATGGTCTCGCCTTCCGGCACGGGGTATCTGGGGAATTCATATCCCAGAGCTTCGAGCGTGAATTCGAGCCGGGACGACAGCTCCACGGTATTTGACAGAGCTTCGGGCAGGTCGGCGAAGAGTTGCTTCATCTGCTGCGGCGATTTCACATGACGCTCGGAGTTGCGCGCCAGCAGGCGTCCGGCGGTCGCCAGCGTTTTATGATTTCGCAGGGCGGTAAAGACGTCGCAGAGTTCACGCTCCTGAGGCGTGGCATAGCAGACAGCATTGGTCGCCAGCAGCGGGAGTTTGAGCGAACGGGCAATTTCGATGGCAGCGCGATTGCGCGCTTCCTGCTGGCGATGAAAATGGCGTTGCAGCTCCACGTAGACATTGCCCTGGCCGAAAATGCCGGTCAGGCATTCCACCGAGTGCCGCGCTTCTTCCATGCCGCCACCAGCCAGCGCCATGGCGAGCGGGCCGTCATCGCCCCCGGTAAGGCAAATCATGCCGGCAGCATGTTCCTCGAGTTCCCCCTTGCGGACCGCGCCTTCGCCTTTCTGCGCCCGTAGCTTCATCTTGGTAATCAGGCGGCAGAGGTTCTGGTAACCCGCGCGGGAGGAGACGAGCAGGGGAAGGCGGAAGAAATCTGAAATTTCACTGGTCAGCTCCGCCCCCATATGCGCCTTGATCCCCGCCTTCTTTGCCGCCATGTAGAAACGGGGCGCGCCATAAACGCCATCACGGTCAAGTAGTGCCATGGCCGGCATTTGCAGATGTGAGCAAGTGGCGATCAGGTCTTCAGGCAAGGAGGCGCCTTCAAGAAAACTAAAGGCCGAACGGGAATGGAGTTCAATGAACATCGTCCCTGGCTGGAGGGGATGATTCGCTATTTGTTCGCCCTATAGTTTGGCGGGGGCGAGGCGGGATGTCAACTGAGAACTGAGAACCAGAAACTGATTACTGGTCTTTAGAAATCAAGGGCCGCAGGGGCAAATCGAGAGGAAACAGCCTCAAGTGTCAAGCAATTGGTTTTGGGATCGTCGCCAAGAACCTGATTGTATTGCCGATCGTCAGCAAACCCGGAGATAGGAAAACCCAGTAGTCGGTTTCTGGTTCTCGGTTCTCCGTTGTAGCGAGGTGACGGCGCGTCCTTTTATGACGCGCCGCCATTTTGAAAGACTTATGCGGGGACTTTAGTACGCTTGCTGGTCTGCTTGATCGTGACCGGATCGAGGAACGTCATCATGCCTCGAAGCTCTTCCCCTACTTTTTCGATCTGTTGTTGCTGTTCTTTTACGCGGGTGGCTTCGAACCATTCGCGGCCAGTCTCGTTTTCTTTAATCCAATTCTTCGCGAAGGTTCCGTCCTTGATTTCGCGCAGCAACTGCCGCATGGTCTCGCGGGTTTGCTCGGTGACAATGCGAGGCCCGGCGGTATAGTCGCCGTATTCGGCGGTGTCGCTCACCGAGTAGCGCATGTAGTTGAGGCCGCCGCGATAGATCAGGTCCACGATGAGCTTGAGTTCGTGCAGACATTCGAAGTAGGCGATCTCGGGCTGGTAGCCGGCCGCGACCAGGGTCTCGAATCCTGCTTTGAGCAGGGCGCTTACGCCGCCGCACAGCACGGTTTGTTCCCCGAAGAGGTCGGTTTCAGTTTCCTCGGCGAATGTGGTTTCGATCACGCCGGCGCGAGTGGCCCCGATGGCCTTGCCATAGGAGAGCGCCAGTTGCTTGGCTTTGCCGGTGGCGTCCTGATGGATCGCCAGCAGTGCCGGCGTGCCACCGCCTTCGACAAATACTTCGCGCACCCGGTGTCCGGGAGCTTTGGGGGCAATCATCGAAACGTCCACGTTGGCCGGTGGTGTGATGGTGCCAAAGCGAATGTTGAAACCGTGGGCAAACATCAGGGTCTTTCCGGCGGTCAAGTGGGGAGCGATTTCTTTTTTGTACACTTCGGACGCAACCGTATCCGGCACCAGCACCATGATCACATCAGCCCAGGCCGACACTTCCGCGGGAGTCCCCACGGTGAGGCCGCTGGCTTTGGCTTTGGCGCGCGATTCGCTGCCGGCGGGCAATCCGACGCGGACGTCCACGCCGCTGTCTTTCAGGCTGAGGGCATGGGCGTGGCCCTGGGACCCGTAGCCGATGATGGCAACTTTTTTGGCCCGGATCAATCCTACGTCGGCGTCTTTCTCGTGATACATCTTAGCCATTGTGGTTCCTTTCGGTAGATAACAGAGCAGATTTGTACGGAAACTTCATCAAGCAAGCTTTTGGAGCAGTCCCCAAAATCGGAGTCATCCGAGGAACTCTGGCCCTCGCCAAGGGGAAGGGCACGAGTTCACTCGTGCCGCCAGGCTGCAAACGTTGAGCTTTAGCGCCTCAGGGGCTGAAGCCCTCCGCGTCTGCCTTCTTGCTAAAGCCGTGCCCTTCCCCAAGACCTTCTGCACGGCTAAAGCCGTGCCCTTCCCACTCGATCAGACCGAATATGAGACGCCTTCATCGGCGGCGACTGCGGGCGCCTTGGTCTGAGCCGGGTTGGCCGACGCGGAAGTCGTGCCGCGCCGCATGGCAACGATACCGGTGCGGACCATCTCCACCACCCCGTAAGGACGCAGCACTTCCAGCAAGCCGTCGATCTTGTCTTCGCCGCCGGTAATTTCGATGGTGAGCGACTCAGGCGCGACATCCACCACGCGGGCGCGGAACACGCTCGCGAGCTCGAGCACATGCGAGCGTGCTTCGTGGGTGGCCGCCACCTTGATCATGGCCAGGTCGCGGGCAATCGCCGGCTCGTGGGTAATGTTTTCGACCAGCAGCACGTTCACCAGGTTGTAAAGATTGGCCTCGATGCGCTTGGCCTGGTCGGGATTGGTATCGACCGTGATGGTCATGCGCGAGACTTCCGGCTTTTCCGTGCGCCCGACGGTCAGCGAATCGATGTTGAAGGCGCGGCGGCGGAACAGCGACGCCACACGGGTCAGCACGCCCGGCTTGTTTTCGACGTACACCACAAATATGTTCAGCATTTTTTGCCTTTTATTTATTCGTCCGCGGCGGTTTCGACAATGGGACTGGGCCGCCGGATCATATCGTTCAACGAAGCCCCGGCCGCGACCATCGGGTACACGGTGTCTTCCTGCTCCACCTTGAAATCAATCAGCACGGCGCCGTCGTGCTCGCGCGCCGCCCGCACTGTCGGCAGCACCTGCGAACGCTCGGTCACCGCCATGCTGCGGATGCCGTAGGCCTCAGCCAGTTTCACGAAGTTGGGATTCAGCAGCGGCGTGGCTTCGTAGTTGCGCTCGTAGAAAAATTCCTGCCACTGCCGCACCATGCCGAGGAAGCCGTTGTTGATGATGGCGATGTTGATCTTCAGCTTCTCCTGCTGAATGGTCGCAAGCTCCGACATGGTCATCTGGAAGCCCCCGTCGCCGACAATGACCCAGACTTCGGCTTCCGGCCGCGCCACCTTGGCCCCAATGGCCGCCGGCAGGGCGAAGCCCATGGTTCCAAGGCCACCCGATGTAATCAGCGACCGCGCCTTTTCGTGCTTGAAGTATTGCGCTTCCCACATCTGGTGCTGGCCCACGTCGGTCACGACCACGGTATTGCTGTTGCGAGTCTCGCGCCACAGATCGTTGATGACGTGCGCCGCGTATAGATGTCCGTTGTCGGGAAGCTTTTGCACGTCCCGCACCGCCGAGTCGCCCTTTAGCTTGTCGATGGAATCCAGCCATTCGGTGTGGTCAACTGACTCCACGCGCGGCAGCAGCTCCTTGAGGACTTCACGCAGATCACCCACCAGCGCCACGTCGACTTTAACGTTCTTGTTGATTTCGGCGGGATCGATTTCGATGTGGATCTTCTTGGCGTCCTGGGCGTAGGTCTTGAGATTGCCGGTGACCCGGTCATCGAAGCGCATGCCGAGAGCAAGCAGCAGGTCAGCTTCCTGGATGGCATGGTTCACCCAGGCTTCGCCGTGCATTCCCATCATGCCCAGGTTCAAAGGATGCGAAGCCGGGAATGCGCCCAGGCCAAGCAGAGTGAGGGCTACAGGGATGCCGGCTTTTTCCGCCAGGGTCAGAACTTCCGCCATGGCGCCTGAAACGATGATGCCGTGTCCGGCGAGGATGAGCGGCCGCTTGGCTTTGTGAATCAATTCCAGCGCCTGGGCGTATTCCGACTCTTCGGGCGAAAGATCCGGACGATACCCGGGCAATTGCGGCCGGGCGGCTTCCCAATCGAACTCGCAGGAAGACTGCTGCGCGTCTTTAGTTATGTCCACCAGCACCGGACCGGGACGCCCGGAGCGGGCTACATAAAACGCTTCCCGCAGCACCCGTGCCAGCTGATCGGCATGGGTGACGAGGTAATTGTGCTTGGTGATGGGCAGGGTGATGCCGGTGATGTCGGTTTCCTGAAAAGCGTCGGAGCCGATCAGCTTGCTGCCCACTTGTCCCGTAATGCAAACAATGGGGGAAGAATCCAGCATGGCGGTGGCGATGCCGGTGACCATGTTGGTCGCGCCCGGTCCGGAAGTTGCGACCGCGACGCCCACCTCGCCGCTGGCGCGGGCGTAGCCATCCGCCATATGCGTCGCGCCCTGCTCGTGGCGCACCAGGATGTGGTGGATATCGCTGTGTTTCAGCGCGTCATAGGCCGGCAGAATTGCGCCCCCGGGATAGCCGAAGACGTGCTTTACGCCTTCGCGCTCCAGGCATTCCCACAAGATTTGTGCTCCCGTTTTTGTCATGGATCGGATTCCTCAATCTTTCCAGCCTGGCAATTAGCAATTGGCAATTAGCAGTTAGCCGGGGCCTATGGGTATTGGCTAATTGCTAATTGCCAATTGCTATTTGCAGCTTCAATCATACCCCCCACAAATAATCTTCCTGCTCGCCTTCGTGGGCGGCATGGGCGGCGTGGGCCTTTTCTTTCGCGCCCACCGCGTCCGGATGTGCCAGCTGATCTTCCTTGCTTACTGCCGCCATCCAGGTGGACCCTGTCTTGCCGGCACTGTCCGGAAGCGTCGAAGTCCGGCTGGGCACGTCGCGCACCAGTTCGAGCAGATGGCCATCCTCAATGGTCTTGATCCGGTCAGCCAGGGCCACGAAACGGCGGTAAACGTCATCCAACTGTGCCCGTTCAAAGGTGAAGCCCAGCTTCTCGTAGCGCACCCGCAGGGCGTTCCGGCCGGAATGCTTGCCCAGCACCAGGGAATTGCGGGGGGCGCCCACGGACTGAGGCGCTATGATCTCATAGGTCGACGGGTCCTTGATCATTCCATCCTGGTGGATGCCGGCTTCGTGGGCAAACGCGTTCCGCCCCACGATGGCCTTGTGCGGCTGCACGTACACCCCGGTGATTTCAGACAATAGCTGGCTCGAGGGAAACAGCTGCTCGGCCACGACCGCGGTCTCATACGGATAGTGCTCCGCCCGCACCCGCATCACCATGATCAGCTCTTCCAGGGAAGTATTTCCGGCTCGCTCGCCGATGCCGTTCACCGTGCATTCCACCTGGCGCGCGCCCGCGCCTATGGCTGCCAGTGAGTTTGCCACAGATAATCCCAGGTCATCGTGGCAGTGAACCGAGATGGTCACGCCTTCGATCCCGCGCACCCGGCGCCGCAAAGTCTGCATCAGTTCGGCGAATTCATGGGGGACGCTGAAGCCGACGGTGTCCGGAATGTTCAGGGTGGTCGCGCCCGCCTCGATCACCGCCTCCAGCACCTCGCACAGGAAGCCGATCTCGGTGCGGCTGGCATCTTCGGCCGAGAACTGGACGTCTTTGCAGAACGACCGGGCCAGCTTGATGCCATCGCGGGCCTGCTCCAGGCATTGCCGCCGCGAAATCTTCAGCTTGTGCTGCAGGTGGATGTCGGAAGTGGCGAGGAAGGTATGAATACGGGGGCGGGCGGCGCCTTCGAGGGCGCGCCAGGCGCGCTCAATGTCGCCCGGACAGCTGCGCGCCAGGGCTGCGACGATGGGACGGCGCAGCTCCCGCGCCAGTACCCGCACCGCCTCAAAATCTCCCTCGGATGCAATGGGAAACCCGGCCTCGATGATGTCCACACCCAAGCGGTCGAGCTGGTGCGCCATGCGCACCTTCTCGGCCACGTTCATGCTGCACCCCGGCGACTGTTCTCCGTCGCGCAGGGTGGTATCGAATATGGTGACGTGCTCTGCTTGCGCCAAGTCTTCCTCCCCGACCGCCAAAGCGGCCCCTGAAACCCGTCCCTGAACTCTTACCCTGAACTCTTACCTCTGAACCCCAGAAACTGAAAAGGCCATCATCCGATGCGGTGGATGATGGCCTCTTGCTGATCCTGATTATGCTAAATCATCCGCCGCTTTTTTGAGGTGCAAGCACCAGGCCAGGAATGGCCACGCTAAGGGCGAGAAGGCGCACTCGCACCTCCCGGGCTGCACGGCTAGCGACAATGATTATACGGTCCATAAGAACCAAGCCAAATCTGTATATGACAGGGTAGCGGCGTCCCTGGCCGCTGTCAATCCAAATTGCCGCTTTGGCGCATCGCTTTTTTCGATAGATCGACGCCGCGAACATGCTCCTCGAAGATCTGTCTGAGCCTCTCGCTCAGGGGTTCCGGTTTGCCGCTCGAGCCTTTGACCACTAAGACTTCATGGCAGACCGAGCATTCGCCAGAAGCCGCCAGGCCCACCTGAAGCTGGGCAATCAATTCCGGTTTTTCGAGCATGCGTCATGCTGCCACAGATTGGTACGCCGAATATTATCTCCCAAGGCACCTCGGCGATTCTTAACCGACGTCGGACCTCGGACCTCGGACCTCAGCCGAGCCTGAGACGCTGGAGCACGGGAATCGGATGGCGGGGGTCTGAGGTCCGACGTCCGACGTCCGACGTCTGATTTTGAGGTAACGAGACCATCCCATGTCCTTCCGTGACCTCCTCAGGGGGAAAGACAAGGAGGATACTCATGCTGTGGACGCCCTCCCCCAATCCAACTCGGGTTTTCCTAAGTACGATCGCTCTAAGCCGGATCGCTCTAACCTCGACGGTTCCAGCCAGGACCGCCCCAGCCACGACCGCCGCAGCGAGGATCGCCGCAGCCAGGACCGCCGGGCTCAGCGATTGAATCTGTCCGACCTGACTCCCGCGGTTCTACGATTCGAAGATGGCCATCGCACCCAGGGACAGCTGGAAGTGATCTCGCTCACCGGGGGCGTTCTTGGCCTGCCCAAACCGGTGGTGCGAGCGTCCCGGGTGAAGCTGATGTTTGTGACTCCGACGGGGCCGGTGCTGGGCACCGCGGAAATGCTGAAGCCGGTTTCCTGGAACCAGCAACCTTTTCGCTTCGTGGGACTTGAAAAAGACGACCAACGGCGGCTTCACGATTCCATCCAGTCATCGTTTGGTCAAGTCAGCAAGGACCAGGAGTGGATTGACAAGTATCGGGCCGCGCTCGACCAGCAGCCGCCTCAGCGCCGGCGCCTTTTCAGCTCACGCCTGGCGGCCCTTACTCTGGCCGTGCTGTCTTTGGGCAGCGCGATCTACCTTTTCAGCCTGTTCAACACTTTCAATTTCCATCTCTACTAGCGCGGGCGCGCTCACCGGGAAGCTTCAGTGCGCGGCGAACGATTGCACCGCTGTGTTCTCGTCTTCAAAAATCTGAAACAGATTCAACACCCCAATCAGCTTCAGGGTTTGCACCACGAATTTCGAGGGCGTGACCAGTCTCACACCGCCGCCCCGCTGCTTGGCCGACGCCATGGCCTTGACCAGGATCCCGATGCCGCTGGAATCGATCATCGGCACTTCGGCAAAGTTGATGACCAGGCGCGTGTCCCCGGCCGTCATGGCATCGTCGATGGTCTGACGAAAGCTGTCCACTCCAGGACCCAGCCGTAAGGCGCCGCGAATCTGTACCACCTGAACATCCGATAGCCTGCGGACATTGATTTCCATCGTGCTCCTCGAGGGCCAATCCGCGCCCAACCCGCCAACCGCCCGCCACAATTGACAGGCGGAGGGCGATTTGTTAGATTGCCCGCTCAAGTTACGGGAGCCGCCGCGAATTTGCAAGTGCGCGGGACCCTCGCCCTCCCCTTTTGGCTTCCTGAGATCGGCAACGGGTGGCTGCCCTGAGCGCGCAATGCCGAAGTCGACCTCTGTCGATGTGCAGGCCCGGTTCCTGAGCGCTTTGCTCCGGGAACACGAAGCCCAGCCACGCGCCCTCCTGCTGGCCCAGCAAATTACGGAAATGCTGCCCGGCGCTGCCGCCGTGGTCTACCTGCTGCAAGAACATGGAGGCGCCACGCATTGGTCGGCCCAGGCCACTGCTGGCGATCTTCGACTCGACGACAAGCTGATCCCGCTCGACTCGGGCGCGTTAGGCGTGCTCGCCCGGCAGGGCCAGTCCTTCGTCCTGGCGGGGGCGAAGCTGGTCCGCGAAGATTACGCCCACCTGCATGCCCGGCGCACCCTGCTGTCTTTAGCTTGCGTACCGATCACCGTCAATCAGAACCTCATCGGGGCGGTGGAAGTGGCTACCTTTACCGAAGTCATGAACCAGGCCGATCTGGCCGCCGTAGTCGAACTGGTCGAGTATGCCGGCCCCGCGTTTTCGAGCGCCGCCCGCTATGAAGCGGAACGCAACTCGCAGCTCGAATCCGTCGCCCGCTTGACCCAGCTTTACGATGTCGAGAAAGTCTTCAACGCCACGCTGGAAATGAATGAGCTTTCGCCCATCATTACCGCCAAGGTGCGCGAACTGTTTGTGGCCCAGGCGGTGAATCTCTGGATGGTGAAAGACGAACGTGAGCTGCTGTTGATGGACCAGGCCGGGCGCGACGACACGTGTCCCGCGGGCACTTCGGAAAAGAGCGGCGAGGGTTACGTGTCTTCGGTCTCGGACTCGGGCGAACCCTTGATCATTGCGGATGCCGGCGACCCGCGCCTGCAGCGGCGAAACGCAGGCCGGGACGGAGGAGTCTTCTCCGCCATCCTGGCGCCCCTGGTGGCGAAGGGATTCGAAGTCGGCGTGCTCGAGGTCATTAACAAGCTTGACGGCACTCCGTTCCAGGACGACGACCTCTTCATGCTCAATTCCGTGGCCGAAACCGCGGCCAACGCCTTGAACAACGCCGGATTGCTGCAGGCGGAGCGCAAAGTCGCGATCCTCGAAACCCTGGTCAAGGTGAGCGCCGAAATCACCTCTACCCTTGATCTGGACCGGGTGCTGGACGCCATCGTTACCGGTCCGGGCGCCGTAATTCCTTACGAAAGAGCGGCCATCGCTCTCGAAGAACGAGGCCGGCTTAAGATTCGCGCCATCACCGGCATGCCCCGGATCAACCCGCAGGATCCGGAGGTCGTCCGCCTGCAGGAGCTGCTGGAATGGGCGTCTTTATCCCGGGACGAGGTGTCATTTTCCCAGCACGGCGAACACTTCGAAGATCCGCGCCCCGAAACCCAGGCCAAGCTGGGTAAATACTTTGCCGAAAGCGGCAAGCGCGGGTTCTACGCCGTGCCCCTGGCCGACGACGATGGCCGGGTGGGCATGCTGTCGTTCGAGAGCAGCGACCCGGACTTCATCGGTCCAGCGCACCTGGAGATGATCAAGATTCTGTCGGCCCAGGCGACCGTGGCGCTGCGCAACGCCTCGCTTTACCGGGAAGTTCCCTTCATCGACCTTTTGAAGCCGGTGCTGGACAAAAAGCGCAAGTTCCTTGCCCTGGAGAAGCGCCGTCGGGCGTTGCTGGTCGCAGGTGCAGTCGCGGTATTGTTGTTCCTGTTGATCTTCCCCTTGCCGCTGCGCGTGGTGGGGAACGCCTCGGTCAGCCCGGCGCAAAGCGTCCTTATACAACCTGAAGTGGAAGGCGTAGTGCAGCGGGTGCTGGTTCGCGAGGGCGATGCGGTAAGCGCTGGAACGGTGCTGGCCAACCTTTCGGACTGGCAGTATCGCGCTCAACTCGCCGCCGCTCAGGCCAAGTACGAAACCGCGGTTTCCCAGATGAATCGGGCGTTGAACAGCAATGACGGCGGCGAGGCCGGCATTCAGCGCATCCAGGCCGACTACTGGGCCTCGGAACTGGAGCGGGCCCGGGAGCGCCTCGATCACACTCAGCTCCGTTCACCCATCAACGGCGTGGTCGCAACCGCCCACGTGGAAGATCTGGCCGGCCGCAAGCTGCTGCCCGGCGACACCTTTGCCGAAGTCGTGGACACTTCCGGCGCCGTGGTGGACGTTGCCATCGACGAAGACGATGTCCTGCTGCTTCATCCCGGCGAAAAAGCCTCCATAAAGTTGGACGGATTTCCCACTCGCACTTTTCATGGAGTGGTCACCGTGGTCAGTCCCAAAAGCAAGGCCGAGGCGGACGACCGCTACTTTTTTGCGCGGGTTGCGGTGCCGAACCCCGATGGCGCGATTCGCGACGGCATGCAAGGTCGAGGCAAAATTGTGACCGGATGGAGTCCTGCCGGAAAGGTACTGTTCCGGCGGCCCGCCATCTGGATATGGTCCAAGCTCTGGTCCTGGTTTGGATGGTGAAACGGGCAGCGCCGGCGGCACACGATGAATAGAAAAACCGGGGGTCCGATGAAACACGCCGTCACACTCGCTCTGCCGATGGTCCTCGCGCTGGCCCTGGCCAGTTGCAGCGACCCCAGCGACGCCGCCAAAGTGGCGGCGGCCCCGCCGGCAGCGCTCCCCGCCGCGGCCGCTCCTGCTGCGTCGACTCCTGCCGCCTCCGATGGCGGCGTCTTCGTCGCCTCCGGCCCGGTGGTGGTCGAGAACCAGGTGGATGTGGCCGCGCTTCGCGAAGGCGTGGTGGTTTCCATACTGGCCGAGCCCAATACTCGCGTGCGCAAAGGACAACTCCTCGCCCAGTTGGACGACCGCCAGATTTCCGCCGACCTCGACGCCGCTTCCGCCAAGACCCGCTCCATCCAGGCCGACCTCAAAAACTGGCAGGCCGAGACCAAAGTCCTAGAATCCGATTTAGCCCGAGCGCAAAAACTGTGGGAAGCAGGCGTCTTTACCAAGGAGACTCTGGAGCACGCGCAATACAAAGTGGAAGCGGACAAGTTCGAGATCACCCGCCAGACCGAACTGCTGACCAACGCCCAGGCCACCGAGCGCTCGCTCGCGCTGGAAAAAGAAAAGACCCGCATCACCGCCCCATTCGACGGGATCGTCGCCCGTCGCTATGTGCGGGTGGGACAAAAAGTCGGGATCAGCGACCGATTGTTCTGGGTCACGGCGGTGGCGCCGCTCGAAGTCAAGTTCACTCTGCCGGAACGTTTCCTCGGGAAAGTAAAGAATGGGCAAACCGTGAGCGTTGATTTGACCGACGGCTCATCCGCGGTTCACCACATCGCCGCCGTCACCCAGATCAGCCCGGTCGTGGATCCCTCGAGTGGAACCATCGAAGTGCTGGCCCGGCTCCAGGGCCAGGTCTCGGACCTCAGGCCCGGGATGCTGACCACCATTCGGCTGGCGAATCCGAAATGAACATCCTCGAAGCTTTTGAGGTGGCGCTGCCCGATCTTCCCGCACAGACGGCGCAGCGCCGCTATCCCAAACTCGATCCTCGGGTCATTTCCCGGGAACACGTCGAGCAAGGCGAGCGCGTGGTGCTGGCGAAGATGCCGGGAACCGAAGTTTACGTCCGGTTCAGCCCTCTGCAGTGGCAATTGCTCGAGCTTTTCAATGGAGAGCGATCGTACAAACAGATTTCAGATCTGCTTCTGCAGCAAGCCAACGTGGCCTTTACCGAAGAGCAGGTCAGGGAATTTGCCTCCCACCTGAAAGAGCAGGGCGAACTCTTTTATCGGACGCCCCTGGAAAAGAACATCACCCTTCGACAAAAGCTGAACAGTGAGCGCCAGAAACGAGGCCGCTTTCACATCGCCGATGTGACCGACATCACCATCTTCAACTGGCCCCACGCCGACGATTACCTGACCAGGATTCAGCCTTACTTTGAATTCATCTATAACACCTGGTTTGTTGTGCTCACCATTTTCCTGTTCGGCGTCATGGGCTGGATGTGGGCGGACAAATTCGGCGAGATTTGGAATGACAGTTTTGCCTTCTTCAACTTCACCAAGAAGAGCGCCTGGGACCTGCTGGAGGTATGGTTTCTGTTTGGCGCCCTGGCTTTTTTTCACGAGTCCGGCCACGGACTGACCTGCAAGCATTTTGGCGCCAGGGTGGAGAAGATGCAGTTCATCCTGATGTATTTTCAGCCTACCTTCGTCTGTGATTGCACCCAGGTCTGGATTGTGGGCGACCGGAAAGCTCGCATTTCCACCATCATCGCCGGAATCTGGATTGACTTCATCCTCTGCATGGCAGCCACCACGGTATGGTGGGGCACCGCCACCGGGATGTTCATCCACGACTTTGCCTATAAGGTCATGATGATCACCGGTATCGGCGTGACCCTGCTGAACCTCAATCCGCTGATCAAGCTGGACGGCTACTACCTCCTGGCGGAATTGATCGACGAAACCGACTTGAAGGAACGCTCCACCGGTTACGTCTCCAGCTGGGTCCGCAAACATATTTTTCGGCTGCCGGCTGAAGTGGAATGGGTTCCCCGGCACCGGCGAGTGTTGTACGCCGTGTATTCCCTGATGTCAGGCGTCTATAGCTACCTGCTCATGATCCTGGTGGTGGTGTTTGCGTACCACATCTTGAGTGCTTATACCCCCGAGTGGGCCTGGCTCCCCGCTCTCCTGTTGGCTCTACGAATTTTCAAGACACGGATCACCATGCTGGAGAGATTCATGAAAACTGTTTACCTCGACAAGAAGGAACGAATCGTCGCGTGGTTCACTCCATTCCGGGTCGCCGCTCTGAGCGCCGCGGTCCTGCTCTTTCTGTTCTTGCCTCTCTGGCCCACGTTCGTCAGCGGCCGCTTCGTGCTGGAGCCGGTTCGCAGGGCCTTGATTCACACCGAAGTGCCGGGAACCGTGACGGGAGTTCTCATCGGCGAAGGGCAGCCCGTCTCGGCGGGCGAATCCATCCTGCAATTACGCAACCTGGAACTGGAGTCGGCCACCGCGCTGGCTGCGGCCGATTTGCGCAACGCTTCTGCCCGGGCCACCCAGGCCAGCCTGCGCTATGAGAATTTCGGGCCTGCCGAGCACGAACGCCAGCAGTCGAGTGAACGCCACCGCAGCTTCGCCGAAGAGACCAAACACCTGCAAGTCGTAAGCCCTATAAATGGCACCGTAACTTCCCCCCGGCTCAGTGATTTACTGGGGACATACTTGAGGTCGGGGACTGAAGTCGCGGAAGTAGCCGACTTGTCAACCATGACCGCGCGCATCTACGTTCCAGAATTCGGTATGAGGGATGTTCATCTGGGAGCGCCGGTCCGGCTTCACGCCGAGTCGGCGTTCAAACCCTGGTCGGGCACTCTGGCGTCGTTGGCGCCTGCACCCTCTTCCATCGAGGCCGGATTGATCGAAGCGCAGAACCTGGAAGGCATCCGGCCTCCCCGGTTTTACATTGGAAAAGTGGAGCTGCAAAACCGGGGCGAGTTAAGGGAAGGGATGAGCGGGGACGCCAAGATTCTGGTGGGCCGTCGCAGCGTGGCGGAGTTTATCTGGCGCTTTGGCCGGGACCTGGTAGGCCGACGCATGTGGTAACGCTCACGCGGAGCACTCACGGAGGCAGGCAAAAGGGCTGCAGGATCTCTGCAGCCCCTTTTTGTTGCCTGCCAACCGAAGTTGGTCAATGATCGAAGCCCCAGGGCGCCTAGCTCGGCCAGAGGTTGCCCCGTGGGAGCTCCGGCGCACTAGCCGATGCGGCGCGTCACCCTCTTGGTGACCCTCTTGGTCGGCTTGAACCCTGCGTGCGCCACAGGCGCTTTCGCCGGCTTGACGTCCTGACGGGCGGCTGGGGTCAAATTGGAAGTCTCGGGTGTTGCCAGGATTGCGCTCTTCACCGCGGATCGCTGACTGATCAATGATTTCTTTTGCACCGACATGACATCCTCCATCGAAATTGAATTTTTTGAGGTCCGAACTGCGCTTGCCTTACGCCTCTGCAATAAGCAAGAGCCGTGCCAAACCAGGGCGGGATGATGCAGGCGTCAGGAACCAATCAATTGAATGAGATAGCCTGAGAAGCATCTGTGGAAATCGAAGCCGTCGCGGAAATCAATGCGCCGAAGGTTAAAAATTAACCTCCGTTGGGTCAATAATTAACCCTGCAGCCCATATTTGCGGCAGAGGTACTTCATCTTCTGCGCGTTGATCTGAAGCAGCGCGGCTGCCGCCACCTTCTTGCCCCCGGTCCGGCGCAAAGCCGCCTGCAGGTACGCCAGTTCGATTCGGGCCATCTCTTCGTCGAACGAGATGCCCTCTTCCGGAATAAGCAGCGCTTCCTGCTTGGCCGTGCTGTGGTACAAGATCTGCTGAGGCAGGTGTTTGGCGGTAATCACCCCGCCCGATCCCATGATCACCAGCCGCTGCACCAGGTTTTCCAGCTCCCGGACATTTCCCGGCCAGTGATGTTCCTCGAGAATCTCCAGCGCATCCGAATCCAGCCGCTTCAGGGGAACACTGTTGGCGGCGCAGTACATGCGCAGAAAGTGGTCGAGCAGAATGGACACGTCTCCCGGCCGCTCGCGCAGCGGAGGAAGAATGATGGGAACCACATTGATGCGGTAATAAAGATCTTCGCGGAAGCGGCCAGTGTGGACGGCTTGCTCCAGGTCTTCGTTGGTGGCGGCAATCAGCCTGAAATCTATTTTCTTGCTGGTGCGGCTGCCAATGCGCTGCACCAAGCGCTGTTCCAGGACCCGCAGCAGCTTGCTTTGCAACGCCAGCCGCAGCGTGCCAATTTCATCCAGAAACAGGGTCCCGCCATTGGCCGATTCGATATGGCCGGCGCGGGACTCGTGGGCGTCGGTGAAGGCGCCCTTTTCATGGCCAAACAGTTCGGCTTCGATCAGGCTCTCGGGCAGCGCGGCGCAGTTGACGCTGACGAAGGGCTTGTCCCGGCGCGGGCCGCTGGCGACGATGGCTTGCGCCACCAGTTCTTTTCCCGTCCCGCTCTCTCCGCGGACCAGCACATTCACGTTGCTCTCGGCCACGCGGCTGATGGCGTCATACACCAGGCGCATGGGCTCGCTGCCGCCAATCATCTGGTAAAACGAGTTTCGCGCGCGCGCCTCTTCCCGCAAGCTGCGGTTCCTGATTTCCTCCGACCGTGCCTGCAGCGCCGCATGCAGGACGGCCTGCAGTTCCTCGAAATCCACCGGAGCGACGAAGCATTGGCCGATTCCGGCCTGTTCAAAGCGGTTTCGCGCCGCCTTGTT
This sequence comes from Terriglobia bacterium, assembly GCA_963734455.1. Lineage (GTDB taxonomy): Bacteria > Acidobacteriota > Terriglobia > Terriglobales > Acidobacteriaceae > JAIQFF01. The sequence goes on along the minus strand of CAVTHC010000009.1, from coordinate 56,267 downwards.
GTGCGATCGGCTGAACCCCAGCAGGACCAGGTGTTCATCCCGTTGCCGCAGGGCACGCACCAGGCCCAGGGTTTCATCGTCGGAGGCGCAAGCGGTCTCCAGGTCAAGAATGATGGCTTCGACCGAAGCCTCGGCCAGCAGCGGCAGCACCAGATCGCCGGATCCCAGGAGCGTGGTGTGGAAGACCGAGGCTAATACTTCCTGGGCCGGATGCTGCACCGATTCATCGGTGGTCACAATCGCGATGCGCGGTGCCGCGCCCGCAGGTATAGTGTCGATCGCCATAGATCAAGCCTTTCGGCTGAGAGGTCGCGTGGGGGTCAACAAAGAACAAAGATCGAGGCGGGCATTATAGGTCAATTTTTCACCCCTGGCAGGGTAAATTATCACCTCGGCCAACTGCTATTTTGAGAGAGGGAGGAATAAATGCTGGCTGCAAGCAAGCTCATCGGTTTTGTGCCTACCCGGGACTCCGTAAAAGCCCGCGCCTTCTACGAAGACAAACTGGGCTTCCAATTCGTCAGCGACGACCCCTTCGCCCTGGTCATGCAAGCCGGCGAAAGCAGCATCCGAATCGCCAAGGCCAAGGACTTCACCCCCGCGCCTTATACCGTAATGGGCTGGGAAGTATCCGACGTTGAGGCCGTCGTGAAATGGCTCACCCAGCGGGGCGTGGCATTTGAGAAGTATCCTTTCGTTCAGGATCGCGAACTGGGAATCTGGACCACGCCGGGCGGCGACAAGGTCGCCTGGTTCAAAGATCCGGATGGAAATGTCCTGTCCGTAAGCCAGCACAGCTAAGCCAACACGTAGTCTGTGGTAAGAAAAAAGGGAGGCAGGCACCACCGCCCTGCCTCCCTGGGGAGAAACAGCCATCCAGCTACATGCCGCTGTTGCCATCTTGCTGGGCGGGGTGCAGCACCCGGAACGTATTGCCGCCGTTTGACCAGACCAGCACCAGCGCGTCCTGTCCCTTGGGCACGCTGCTCAAGGCCTTCTGAACCTCGGCCGCGCTCTGCACCGGCTTGCGATCGACTTCGACGATCACATCGCCCGACTGTAATCCGGCATTGTCGGCCGGGCTGCCCGGCTGCACTTGCTGGATCACCGCTCCATGCAGATCGCTGGGCGCCTGCAGTTGCTCGCGCATCTCCGGAGTCATGTCCGACAGGCCCACTCCCCAGCGCGGTTTGCCGCCGCTGGCGTCGGAGACTTCGTTGCCCGATTTGTCCCGGCTGCCCATGGCTTCGAGCGTGACTGGGACGGCGACGCTCTTGCCATCGCGCATCACCTGGAGATGGACCGTTGTCCCCGGGTTCTGCTCTCCCACCACCACCTGCAATTCACTCGCGTCGCTCACTTCCTTGCCGTCGATCCCGGTGATCACATCACCGACTTTCAGGCCGGCCTTGGCTCCCGGCGAACCGGATTCCACCTGGCTCACCACCGCTCCCACCGCGCTGTCCATGTGGAAGAACTTCGAGTTGTCCGGCGTGACATCGGAAATCCCGATGCCCATGTAGCCGTGCGTCACCTTGCCATACTGGATCAGCTTTTCCACCGTGGGGCGCACGATCTGCGTCGGAATGGCGAAACCCATGCCTGAGAACGAACCCGAGGGCGAGATCAGGAAGGTGTTGATCCCGACCACTTCTCCGCGCGCATTCACCAGCGGGCCGCCGGAGTTTCCCGGATTGATGGCGGCATCGGTCTGAATGAACTGCCCCGGCTTGCGGGCGTCATCCGAAGACATATTGGGGCGGTTCAGCGCGCTGACGATGCCGCGCGTAACCGTAAAGCGGAATCCATAAGGATTGCCGAATGCCAGAACGGTCTGGCCCGGGTGCAGTTTGGTCGAATCGCCCCAGGGCGCGTTCGGCAGGTTGTGGCCGTCCACCTTGATGACCGCCAGGTCGGTCAGCGGGTCCGTGCCCACCACCTTGGCGGGAAGAATCCGGCGATCGCTCATGGTGACCCGAACGTCGGTCGCGCCCTCGACCACGTGGTTGTTGGTGACGATGTAGCCGTCGGGCGAGATGATCACGCCGCTGCCCAGCCCATGCTCAACCCGCGGCTGTTGCGGCCGCATCTGCTGGCCGAATTGACGGCCGAACTGCTGGCCAAATTGCTGACCAAAAAATTGCCCAAACGGGCTGTCTTCGAGACCATCCGGCAGATCGCCATCCGCTACATTGGTTTTTGCCCTCGACGTCACGGTGACGTTCACGATCGCCGGAGTGACGCGCGCGGCCAGGGTTTCCATCGCATGGTCGAGCGAGAGCAGCGCCCCGACATTGTTGTCATCGAGCGGCGCCGTTGTAGACGTCGCCATGGCTGCCGCCTTCGCCGGCATGGCCTTGACGAAATCGTAGGTCACGAACGAGCCCACCAGCCCAATCGCCAGGATCGGGATGATGAGATGTCGGCCTATTCCTTTTTTCCAGCTTTTCATTTCTTCTCTCCTGTTTTTAAGCAACTAATTATTTAGTTGTTGAAGTTAAAAAAAACTCAAATAGACTTCGCCGCGATTCCCGCCAGTTTGTTTTGCACCGGACCGACCACGGTCACTCGCCACACGCACAAATCCCAGACCACCGCACCCGAGGCGTCGTATCCGCGGGTCTGCACAATTTCAGTTTGGGTCACGAAAAATAAAGTCTGAGTCCCCAGGCCGTCGGGGTTCATGCCGGCGCGCAGCGGCATTGAAGCCTTCACCTGATGTTGCGCCACGCTGGCAGCGATGACGTCAGGACGGCTCGCCGGTCTCGGCCCGCTCTTGGCCGCTGGCTTCGCAACCCTTGAGCCCTGCTTTTCGGCCACGTGCGCCGGGACCTTAAACTTTGCGGGAACCACGCGGGCTCCCATCTGCGACATCTCCGTCGTTTCGAAATCGCCGGCGGGCGCTGTATTGGCTGCCGACAGGGAAGCTGTGCCGTTTTCGAACGACACCAGCCGGGCGGGGGCGTACGACAATGCCATCAGGCAGGCCAGGGAAACGCCGCTCACCAGGACTGGAGCCGGGCTCCAGACGCGTGTCGTACGCGGACGGTTTACGTCCAGAATCCGGGTGACGCGCAGCGATACGTTCCGCAAACGGTCGACCGCGGCCTGGGCCAGCGCCAGCCCGCGCCGCAGGAAGCTCTTCTCCGCCAACGCCACCAGGCACTCCGCGTACGCGCGCGGGCTCGTGGTCTTAATTTCTGCCAGCACCATGTCATCGCATGCCATCTCGCGTTCCAGGGCCAGTTTTTTCTCGATCCACCAGACCGCGGGGTGGAAGAACAATAGCGCTCCTAAGATCTTCTGGATCAGGTTGGTCCAGTCATCGCGGCGGCGCAGGTGGGCCAGCTCGTGCAACAGGATCGCATTCAGTTCCGCGGCGGAGAGTTCCCGCATGGTCCACGACGGGATGGCCACCAGCGGCCGGGTGAAGCCGATCGCGGTCGGTACCCGCAGCTGGTCCGATACGCAGAGCGTGACCGCTCGGGGTGAGTCGAACTCCGCCAGGGTCTTTTGCACGACTGGATCGAGAGCTGCCACATCGACCGGCACGCAGCCCTTGCGGATACGGTGCAAATGCCAGAACCCGATGGCGACTCGGAACAGGCCCGCCAGCGCCAGCAGCAGCCACCCGGCAAATATGTAGAGCGCCCAGGCGGCCGGCAGGGTGATTTCGGACCGCTTCGCAAGCTCAGTGCCGTTTGCAGTCCAATCGCCGAACAGCGGAAGCGCCGCGATTCCCAGCAGGGCCGCGAACCAGACGGCAAACCGTGTCCCCGAATTCCGCCTCCCCAGGGCGCGCAGCAGCAGCCAGGCCAGCAGGGCAATCACCATACCCTCTGCCGTGCAGTTGACTATGCGTTCGGCGGAAAGCTGGGCCAGGCGTTGCAGATGGAGGGTGCCGGTCATCGTTTCTCGTTCCTCGTCACGTTCCTCGTCCCGTTCCTCGTGGCGGCGCCTGGTTGCAGCAATTCCCGCAGGCGCTTCAGTTCCGCGGCTTCGAGACCCGCATTTTCAGAACTCAAGTCTTCAAGGATATTCAGGACCAGCAATTCGTGGGAGTTTTTGAAGAAGCGGCCGACCAGGTGGCGGATTTCGGAGCGCGTAGCTTCCTCCCGCTCCATGATGGGCTTATAAATGTGCGCCCGGCCGTCCTTGACGTGTTCCAGGTAGCCCTTGTTCTCCAGCACGCGAATGGTGGTGAGAACGGAGTTATAGGCCAGCGCCGGTTTCTCCGGAAGCGCGTCCAGGACCTGCTGAACCGTGGCCGATCCCTTCTGCCACAGGACGTCCATCAGCCGCAGTTCGGCTTCGGTCAGGGTTTCAGACTTTCGACGCGGCAAGGGCCGTTCTCCTCATGTTCTATTAGACGCAGCAATGGTCGCCAAGGTCAACTAATGATTTAGTTGCTTGATCGGGCCATTTTGGTTGCCCGGGGGCGGGCCGCAGACCACGTGGGGACAGCCGCCCTCGGCTGTCCGGCGGAGCAAGGCTCCGCCCGGTTTCGGCCGGTCGAGTACCTCTGCGGCTCAAGCCGCCCTGAAACATCGCCTTCCTTCAGCGAGGGCGTCATGCTGAGCTCGCGAAGCATCTGGCGTGGAGTTCATATGGGAGCTGGCCGGCAACTGTGCAGCTGCGCGCAAGATCCTTCGGGACAAAAGTCCCTCAGGATGACGCCACTTCGAGTTGCATTTCAAACTCAGCCGCCACCCTCCTCCCCGGCACTTTGAGCTTTCCGCCCTCCTGTGCGACAATTCTTCGCCGCATGGGAGGAAACATCAATGTACAAGCGCATTCTGGTGGTTTTGCTCTGCATTTTTGCACTCAGTGTCGCCGGCTTTGCCAAGAAGCCCAAGAAGAAGGTGGTCCCGCCGGGCGCTCCCGACAAGGCCTACCTGCAGAAAATCCTGGATGGCTGGGCCGCCCTCGATCCCGCCAAAGTGGCCCCGTACTATGACCAGGGCGAATACAACTTTTTCGACATCGCACCCCTGAAATACAACGATTGGGCTGAGTACGAGAAGGGTTCCACGGAACTGCTGAAGGGTTACAAAAAACTGAAACTGACCCTGAACGACGATGCCCAGATCCACACTGACGGCAACCTGACCTGGGCCACCGCGACGGTCAAGGAAGATGGCCTCACCACCACCGGCAAACACGAATTGGCCAGCTTGCGCTGGACCTTGATTTTCGAAAAGCAGGCCGGCAAGTGGATGATCGTGCACGAGCACATGTCCGAGCCGCTGCAGTAAATCTGCCGATTCCGGACGGGGCGGCCGCTCCGTCCGGCGGCGGTCAATTCCCGGGCCGCGTTTCAATCCTCTGCTAACATGTTGTTCCCATGCCCGATGTTCCATCGATTCTTGGGCAGACGGTTTCCCACTACCGCATTGTCGACAAGCTGGGCGGTGGCGGGATGGGTGTCGTCTATCGCGCCGAGGACACTTCCCTGGGCCGCTTCGTAGCCCTGAAGTTCCTGCCCGACGATATCGCGCATGATCCGCAGGCCCTCGAACGTTTTCGCCGTGAAGCTCGCGCCGCGTCAGCCTTGAACCATCCCAACATCTGCACCATTTACGAAATTGGGGAACACGGCGGCCTGCGCTTCATCGCCATGGAGTTTCTCGAAGGCAAGACTTTGCGGGAAGCGATACTGGGCCGCCCGCTCGAAACTGACCGCCTGGTTGATCTGGGGATCGAAATCGCCGATGCGCTGGATGCCGCTCATGCCAAAGGCATCGTGCATCGCGACATCAAGCCCGCGAATCTTTTCGTGACCGATCGCGGCCACGCAAAAATCCTCGACTTCGGTCTGGCCAAGATCAACGCGCCCGCCGGTTCGAAATCCAGCGAAACCCCGACCATGACCGAGGAGCATCTCACCAGCCCAGGTAGCGCGCTCGGCACGGTGGCCTACATGTCGCCTGAACAGGCCTTGGGAAAGGATCTGGACGCCCGTACCGATCTGTTCTCCTTCGGCGCCGTCCTTTACGAGATGGCCACCGGGACGCTTCCCTTCAAAGGAGACACCTCGGCTGCGCTGTTCAATTCGATTCTCAACAAGGAGCCAGCTTCCGCGCTGCGCGCGAATCCCGATTTGCCCGCTGAACTGGAACGCATAATCAGCAAAGCCCTCGACAAGGACCGGGACGTCCGCTACCAGAGTGCGGCGGACCTGCGCGCCGACCTGACCCGGCTCAAGCGCGACACTACCTCCGGCAAAGTGAGCGCGGCCCGGCCATCCATGGTCGAACCCCGAAGCCAGCGGCGTTGGCCTTGGGCGGTGGTCGCTTTGGCGGCCCTGCTGGCGATCGCGGCGGTGGCCTGGTGGCTGCGCTCGCCGCTTCCGCCCCCCAGATTGGTTGGCGTTACTCAGATTACGAGTGACGGCCTTGGCAAGAATGCATCCATGTTTACCGATGGAGCGCGTATTTACTTTGGAGAAGTCTCGGCGGAGCGTTTTGTTCTCTCGCAGGTCTCGACCCGGGGCGGTGAAATAGCGGCCGTTTCCACTCCGCTCCTCAATGCCAGCGCCGTCGACATCTCTCCCGACCACTCGCAATTGCTGGTCGCCGCTTTTGTGGGAACGGAGTCGGAAGCTCCGCTCTGGGCAGTTCCCCTGCCCGCCGGCTCCCCACGCCGCCTGGCTGACATTACGGGCCACGACGGCGCCTTTTCGCCGGATGGACAACAACTGCTTTTCGCCAATGGAAGATCTCTGTTCCTGGCCAAATCAGATGGCAGCGGACCTCGCAAGTTGCTGGATGCGGCGGGTGTCCCGTTTTTCGCCAGATTTTCACCGGACGGCTCGCGCATTCGATTTAGCTTAGGCGATCCGCAACGGAATTCCAGCACTCTGTGGGAAGTCAAACCCGACGGGACCGGGCTGCACGCGGTGCTTCCCGACTGGCCTGACCGGGGCGCGGAGTCTAACGGACAGTGGACGCCCGACGGCGCTTACTACCTCTTCACCCACGCAGAGGGCACCGCCACCAATATATGGGCGTTGCCGGAGAGGCGCGGCTTCTTCCACAAGATTTCGCCGGCGCCGGTTCAGCTCACCACCGGTCCGCTGATTTACGATCATCCCGTACCCAGTCAGGACGGCCGCAAGATCTTTGTCACCGGCCTGCAGGCGCGTGGCGAACTGGTGCGTTACGACCCTCGCTCGCAGCAATTCTTGCCGTTCCTGGCCGGAATCTCTGTCGATCAGCTTGACTTCTCGCCCGATGGCCAGTGGGTCGTATACGTGGCCGTCCCCGAAGGCACGCTCTGGCGCAGCCGCATTGACGGCAGCGAACGTCTGCAGCTCACCAATCCGCCTCTGTTCGCCATACTTCCCCGCTGGTCTCCGGATGGGAAGCAGATCGTTTTCTCCGCCGGGCAAATTGGAAAGCCCTGGAAGATTTTTCTGCTGTCGGCGCAAGGCGGAGCGGCACAGGAATTGCTTTCGGAAAACCTTAACGAGATGGATCCCACCTGGTCGCCCGACGGCAAGCGGCTCGCCTTTGGACGGCTGGCCTACGCGGACAACAAAGATATCGAGGTTGTGGACTTACAAACGCACCAGGTTACTGTCCTGCCCGGGTCCCAGGGCATCTTCAGTCCTCGCTGGTCGCCCGATGGCCGGTTTCTGGTGGCTGTCGGCAGCGACTCCAAGAAGTTGGAGCTTTTCGATTTCCAGACGCAAAAGTGGACGGACTGGGTGACTCAGACCATCAGCCTTGGTTTTCCTGCGTGGTCGCGCGACGGCAAATATCTTTACTACGACAACACCTTTTCGAACGACCTGTCCTATCGCCGGCTGAAAGTAGGAGAGACCAAGTCCGAAGTGGTCGTGAGCTTGAAAAATATCCGCCGCTATTTTGGCTCGGTTGGATTCTGGAGCGGCCTAGCCCCGGACGGCACGGCGCTGTTTGTCCGCGACATCAGCACCCAGGAAATCTACGCCCTCGACGTGCAGTTGCCGTAAGAACCGCTCTCAGCTCTCAGCTCTCAGCCAGTGAAATCTGCGAGCTGACAATTCTAAGGGGTCAGTACGCCCTGACGAAGAAGTACACCGTCAACCCGCTTCCCACGAGAATCACAAATCGCCGCACCCAGGCCTGGGGGAGCTTCTGCGCATAGTGCGCGCCGAAATATCCGCCCAGCAGCGCGCCCGCGATCATCACCATGGCCTGGGGCCAGTAAATCGCGCCCTTCACTATGAAGACCAGGGCAGCCACGCCGTTGATGGCGACTCCCAGAACGCTTTTCAAGGCGTTCATGGCATGAATGTCGGTCATGCCGACGGCAGACAGCATGGCCAGGTTGACGATGCCTATGCCGCCGCCGAAATAACCGCCGTAGACGGCCACAACCAATTCAAACACTACTGCTCCCGCGATGGTCGCGGTGGTGGCGCCATGCGCGACGCTCGAGGCCCGATTGCCCGCCAGCTTCTTGCCGAAGATGAAGAGCAGCGTGGCTCCCAGCATCAGCCAGGGCAGTACGCGCATGAAGGTGTGCGCCGGGGTTCGCAACAGCAGCGCCGCCCCGGCGGCACCGCCGAGCAGGCCGCCGGCCAAAAGCGGCAGCAGCACTCGCTTGGGCACGGTCAGTCGATTGCGGTACGCGCCTCCGCTGGCGGTCGCGCCCGTCCACAAGGCGAGGGAGTTGGTGGCGTTGGCTGGAATGGGAGGCACGCCGACGAACAGAAGCGTGGGAAAGGCCACGAAACTTCCTCCCCCGGCAACCGCGTTCAAGGTCCCGCCCACGATGCCGGCGAGAAAAAGGAAAATGGCGTGCTCGAGAGTCAAGCGTAAAGGTTTACCACAAGAACTGATAAATGATGGAGGACGGGCGTCCTCGCCCGTCAGGCAATCGCCTGTGCACGACGGGCGGGACGCCCGTCCTCCATCGGGTCCCTGCATATCGTTGCTACCGTTTTGCGCCCACCGCCGTCTGATGGCAGGAGCGTGGAGGAGCGTTGATGCAGATCGGGCAAACCTATCGGCTGGCCTTCATCGTCCTGGCCTTGACTTGCGTGGCGGGCGCACGGCAGAACCGGCCTGCTTCGCAACCCAAGCCCTGCTCCGAGCCCGATCAAAAGCAGCTCGAATTCTGGGTCGGCGATTGGGACCTTACCTGGCCGGGAAACAAGCCGGGCGAGACCGCCCACGGGACCAACAGCGTCCGGCGAATTCTGGATGGCTGCATCGTCCAGGAAAATTTCAACGGCGGCGATGCCATGCATCTCCGGGGGCAGAGCGTTTCCATCTTCGATATTAGAGCGGGCAAGTGGAAGCAGACCTGGGTGGACAACGAAGGCGGCTATCTCGATTTCACCGGCGAATTCAAAGATGGACAGATGATCCTGGCCCGCGAAGCCACCCGCCCCGACGGCAGCAAAGGACTGCAGCGCATGGTGTTCAAAAACATCACCCACGATGAATTCGACTGGAGCTGGGAAGGATCAAAAGACGGCGGCAAGACCTGGACCGTAGTCTGGCCGATTCACTACAAGAGAAAGTGAGAAGCGGACCTCAGACCTCAGACTTCGGACTTCGGCCTCAGACTCCAGGCCAGACAGGTTTAACTTGGCATCTTGTGCGCAGCCAGGAGAGCAGGGCCCGAAGTCCGACGACCGACGTCTGACGTCTGACGTCCGAGGTCTGAAGTCCGACGTCCGCAGTCCCTAGTCGCCGGCTGCGGCCACGGCTCGCGACGAGACGCGTTCGCGAATGTCGCGGGCTTTGCTGGCCAGGTTGCTGCGGGTTTCTTCTCCACTCGCGGGAGCCAGCAGCAAACCTACGCCAATGCCGATACCCAGACCTAACAGTGCCGCCGCGGCGGTGCCCAGAACGTGGCTGTCCTCGCCCCGGATCACATCGGTGGCGCGGCTCACCCGGTCGGCCGCGGTTTCGTACGTGTCCTGCGCTCTCGAGCGCAGATCTTCGACGGTTCCACCCATGCGATTCCGCCAGGAATCCAGCAGATATACGCCTGTGCCCAGCAGAATATTCAAGAGAACTTTATCTTTGCGCGATCCCATTTCTTTGCCTCTTCATCGAAATTAAGTTGCTGCTATCAAGATGCCAGAGTTGGGGTAGCGGTTGGCAGCCTTTTTTTCCACAGGAGCAAAAAGCCTGGATCTCCCCGTACTTTTTTGGCACTCGGGTCTGCCGGCTGTTGTATAGTTCCGATTACTTACTTTTACTTTCGTTCTGCCGCCGCTGCAAAACCGAATACTGACGACTGACGACCGACAACCGACGACTGAAGACCGACGACTGAAGACTGGAGCTGGATATGAACTCGAAGGCCCAATGGTTGCTGGCGCTTCTACTCTGCGTCCCCGGAGCCCGGGCGCAAACTGCGGGCGCAGTCGCATCGCCCCCGGCCCAGATCGGATACAAGTCAGCGGCCGGCGCCGAGCAAAAGAAGACCCTCCTGCTGCGCGATTTTCATCCTGTCTCCATGCTGCACGTCCCCGCCCACCCGATCGCCCGCGCGAAGTACTACGTCATCGACGTGCACAATCACACCAACGACGCCCTCGGTATCGACGAACATATGCCCCCCGAGCGCGTGATTGACATCATGAATAAGACCAACGTCAAAACCGTCGTGATCCTGACCGGCCTGTGGGGCGACAAACTGCAACACGTCATCGATGAGATGGTGAAGCCTTACCCGGGGCGGTTCATCGTTTTTACGATGATGGATTGGAGCAAGATTGACGACCCGGATTTCGGCCAGGAGATGGTGCGCCAGCTGGACGATGCGGTCGCTCGCGGCGCCCGCGGGCTGAAGCTGCTGAAAGACTGGGGTCTGGGGGTGCGCGACAAGACCGGCAAGCTGGTGGCCATCGACGATCCGCGGATGGATCCGGTCTGGCACGAATGCGGGCGTCTGGGCATTCCAGTTTCGATCCACACCGGAGATCCCGAAGCCTTCTTTCATCCCACTGACGGCAGCAATGAACGCTACGAGGAGTTGACCGAGCATCCCGACTGGAGTTTCTACGGTCCGCAATATCCCAAGCTCGAGGAATTGCTGGAAGCGCGCAACCGCGTGTTTGCCCGGCATCCCGAGACCCGCTTCATTTCGCTTCATATGGGCTGGCCGGAGAACCTGGGCTGGGTGTCGCGCATGCTCGACGAGCACCCCAACGTGATGGTGGAATTCGGCGCCCGCGAAGCTGAACTGGGGCGGCAGCCGCGGCAGACGCGCGAGTTCTTTCTCAAGTATCAGGACCGCATCATGTTCGGCACCGACAACGGAATGGACGAGGAGATGTATCGCAATCACTTCCGCTGGCTCGAAACCGCCGACGAATCGTTCGACTACTGGGGATATCCCGGGCAGGGACGTTGGGAAATTTACGGTTTGGCGTTGCCCGATCCCGTGCTGGAAAAGATCTATCACCTGAATGCAGAGAAAATGTTCAGCCAGTTCAAGGGAGGGAAACAATGAAAACTGATCATGCGGGAAAAGTCTTCCGTTACTGGATCCGCCACGGCGGCACGCTCTTAGCGCTCGCCGGATTGTTTCTCCTGAACTTGAGCTGCAGCCGTCCATCGGCGAAGACCGAAGCTCCGGCGCCGGAACCCTCTCACATCAAAGTGGAAGTAAAGCCGGGCGGGCCGATTGTCCTGACCACCAGTTCGGCGGAGTTCCAGATCTTGCCTTCGGGATACATACAGGCGTCGCTGCTTAAGGGCGACCAGCGGCTCACCCTGGACGAGCCGGGCACGGCCGGTAGCGATCTTCTGGTGCAGGATGGCAAGCCGGTCGTTTTTGCCTTGGACTTTGGCGCCGCCAAGGTTCAGGACAGCGCCGGCAAGCTGGGCCGGGGCAAGCGCGTAGAAATTCCGGGACAGGGGCTGAATCCCGAAGCTTCCGGCATCCAGCGGACGCTTGAAATCGAGGTCTACGACGATTTCCCCAACCTGTTGCTCTCGAGCACGGAATACAAAAACACGGGCACGCAGGATTTTCACATTGACCGCGCCCTTGAGCAGCAGCACAAATTCAACGCCAGCCTCGCGGAAAAGAAGGCGCAGCCTTATGACATGTGGAGCTTCCACGGGGCGAGTTATGACTGGGGCAAAGACGACGTCATCAAGCTCGGCCGCAAATTCGCCCAACCCAACCTGATGGGCGCTGACGTGAAAGGCGGCTATGGCGGCGGCATCCCGGTAATCGCGTTCTGGACGGCGCAGGTAGGCGAAGCGGTCGGCCACGTGGAAACGCTTCCGCTGACGCTGTCACTGCCGGTCAAAGTGGAAGCCGATGGCGCCGTCAATGCCAGTGTGGACATCGCTGCGAACACCTCCCTCAAGCCCGGAGAAACCTATTCCACGCCGCGCAGTTTTGTTGCCGTGTACGCCGGCGATTTTTACGAACCCCTGCACCTGTGGTCGAGCGTGCTGCAGAAGGAAGGATGGGAAATCCCCAAGCCTTCCGGCGAAGCCTACAACGTGAGCTGGTGCGGATGGGGTTACGAATTCAACGTCACCCCGGCGCAAATGCTGGGCACGGTCCCGAAGTTAAAGGAATTTGGCATCAAGTGGGCCACGCTCGATGATCGCTGGTTTAACACTTACGGCGATTGGGACCCGCGCGCCGACACTTTTCCCGGCGACTCCATCAAGAAGATGACGGATGACTTCCACAAGCAGGGCATTCTGGTGCAACTCTGGTGGCTGCCCCTGGGCGCGGAAGACGGCCAGGGCAAGTGGGAATCGCACAAATACATCGTGTCCAAAGTGGTGCAGGAGCATCCCCAGTGGCTGATCCTCGACAAAGAGGGAAAGCACGCGCGCATGACGCGCGATCTGGCGACGCTGTGCCCGGCGGTGCCCGAGGTGCAGGCCTATTACAAGAAGCTGACCGAGAAATTTATCGGCGAGTGGGGCTTCGATGGTTCGAAGCTCGACAATATTTACAGCGTGCCCATGTGCTACAACCCGGCGCATCATCACAAGTCCCCGCAGGATTCGGTCAACGCGATGGCCGACGTGTACAAAACCATCTTTCAAACCAGCCGCGCCATTAAGCCGGAGAGCGTGACCCAGAGCTGTCCCTGCGGCACGCCGCCGTCGCTGGCCTGGCTGCCGTTTATCGATCAGGCGGTCACGGCCGATCCGGTGGGAGCGGTGCAGGTTCGGCGCCGCATCAAGATGTACAAAGCCCTGCTGGGCCCGGAGTCGGCGGTCTATGGCGATCACGTCGAGCTTTCCTCGATGGATCGCATCGGCAATAACTGGCGCGAACACGGAGAAGATTTTGCTTCGACTATCGGCGCGGGTGGAGTGGTGGGCACCAAATTCGTATGGCCGGACCCAGGGCCAAAATTCAAGGCGGTCGCGCTGACCCCGGAGAAAGAAGAACACTGGAAAAAGTGGATTGATATCTACAACCAGAAAATGTTGTCGAAGGGAACGTTCCGCAATCTCTATGTCTACGGATATGACACTCCCGAAGGTTATGCCATCGAAAAAGACGGCAAGATGTACTACGCCTTCTTCGCGCCAACGTCCGCCCCGTGGAAAGGCGAGATCGAACTGCGCGGGCTTAAGCCCGGCAGCTATCACGTGCGCGACTACGGCGGAGGCAAAGACCTGGGATCGGTAGAAGTCACGTCAGCCGCAGCGCCCAGACTAAAAACAGAATTCAAAGATCATCTGCTGCTGGAAGTAGCCCGGTAGGTTCTCGTAGCGCCGCCGTCCCGGCGGCTGTCCGGCGGGCGTCCCGCCCGCCGAGCGAGGGCGAGACGCCCTCGCGACAGCCGGCAAGATGCCGGCGCTACTTTGCTGGAGCTGTTCAGTGCTCCTGCAAGAACCTCTCGCGATAGTGCTGGTCGCGGAAAGCTTCCGTTCCCCCCGGCCGGGTCACGGAAAGCGCGCCCGCGCGGTTGCCGCTGGCCAGGCAGGCCGGGAGATTGGAGCCGCGGAGATATTCGTGGAGGAAGCCGGCGTCGAAACTGTCGCCGGCCCCGACCGCATCGACGGCCGTGACCTGGAGTGCAGGACTGGTGAAACGTTCTTTGCCGCGCTGTGCCAGGGCGCCCTCGTGGCCAAGCTTCACCACCACCAGTGGAACCATTTCGGCCAGCTGCCGGATCGCAATCTCCGGGTCGTCGGTCCCAGTAATTCGCGTGGCCTCGCGCGCATTGGGCAGCAGCACATCCACGTACTTCAACAGATATTTCAATCCCCCGCCCCATTGATCCTGCGGATCGTCATTGGTATCGAGCGAAATGGTCAGTCCGGCCGCTTTCAGCCGGCGAAACAGTTCGCCCACATCGGGCTGCAACCCCTGCTGCAGATAGAGCGACGAAAGATGGAAGTGGCGGGAATCGGCAAGGTAGTCGAAGTCGAGATCTTTCAATGTAAGTTCAGCAATGGTTCCGGAGTAGGTCAGCATGTTGCGCCAGCCGGCGCGTTGCAAAATGATGGTGAGCCCGGTCGTGGTCGAGCCTTGAACTCGCCGCACCCGTGAGATATCGACTCCGCCTTCCGCCAGGCGATCGAGCGCAATCTTTCCCAAAGAGTCCTCGCCAATCAACGACTGGAAACCCACGCGGCTTCCGAGCGCCGCCAAGTTGTGGGCGACGATGGCGGAAGAGCTGCCCAGGGTAAGCATCATGCGATCGGCCAGCAGCTCCCGCTCCGGCGGAAGTTCGTCCGGCAGGCCGTAGAGAATCAGGTCGAGGTTCAGTTCTCCGGCGATGGTAACGTCAAAACGTGGCATGTGAGCGGTCATTATAGACGGTGCGGTTTGCGGCGCCTGCCGACAGAAAGAGCGGCCGAGGAGTTACGCGGATTCAGATCGGCGGTGATGGGGGCTCTGCGTGACGATCTCGGAACCGCCGAGCTGGAAGTTAAGTATCTTCGTGCTGCTCATGAACGCCGGTTCTGTGGAATGACGAACGCACCCGGGATTCGGCGGTCCAGCGTTGCCAGGACGGCCTGGTTGGCCTTGGCGAGCTCCGCCAGGTGCCCGTCGGTCGTTTGCTTTGGAGTTCGGACCCACCTGGGGAGACGGGAGATGTCGCGGCCATCGGGAATGAATGTCCAGCGCACTCCATCGCCATTCTTCATCTTGAGCAAAAGCTCGCGCGCCTGTGCGACAGACGAGCCATACTGTTGAGCCTGTGCGAGCACGCGCACAAAGCCCAATTCCGTGATCGAACATGTCGCCAGTTCCGGAACGCCGGTTGCGCCAAGGCGTTCCAGCCAACTTGCAACCCGCGCATGAAACTCATGCTCCAGTATGGCGAGCGCGAGCAGGGTATTCACGTCCAACAGGTAGATCATGGAAAATCGGCGAGGATTTCGCGCACCTCGGCGCTCGTCAGTTTGGGAGCCTTGGGACCGGCGGTTAGAACCGGCAATCCAGTGACCGGATCCCGAATGATGCGTGGCTTTCGCGAACGAACTCTTCGCGGAATCAGGACAATATGTTGTCCTTCGACTCTGGCCTCCAGCGCGTCTCCCGGTTGCAGTCCGAGTTTGCGCCGGATCCTGCCGGGGACGACAACCTGCCCCTTGGTTGAAACTGTGGTGTGCATGGTAAGACTATCTTACCACGCGAAGTTCACGCAAAGGAGATGTGGTGGACCCGGAGAGACTTGAACTCCCAACCCCTGCGTTCGAAGCGCAGTGCTCTATCCAGTTGAGCTACGGGTCCGTTCCGCAGACTTGCGCCGCCAACATTGTAGTGCAGAGGCATGATCTTCGCCCATCCACGAGCCACGTAGGGGCGGATGTCCTCATCTGCCCGGCGGAGCGCAGTTCCGCTATGTCGCCCGGGGCAGAACCCAGTCGAGCTTCGCTCGACCGGACAGCTGAGGGCAGCTGTCCCTACGTGGCTGGTGGTGAATCGCCGGCTGAAGCAATAGACTGAATCATCACGAGGTGAAGCGATGCCCGAAACTCAACAGCCAGAGCCCTGGCTGCGAGGCACCTTGCCGGAAGTTCCAGCCATGCAACGGGCCGTGGTGCACGCGCTGCAACTTGCGGGAGAGGATTTGCAGCGCTGGTGCGGCAATTTGACCGATGCGCAAATCAATGCCCGCCCTGGCGGGCTGCCTCCATTGGCTTTTCATTTGCGCCATATCGCAAGAAGCCTGGACCGCCTGCTGACCTACGCCGAGGCGCGGGACCTGAATGCGGAGCAACTGGCGGCGATGAAAGCCGAGCAGGATCCGGGAGCGGTCCGGGGAGCCCTTTTTTCCGAACTGAATTCAGCCCTGACCCGGAGCATAGCCCGGATTCAGGCATTCGATGCCGGCACGATCGAGCAGAAACGGGTCGTGGGAAAGAAGCAATTGCCCACCACCGTCGCAGGCCTGCTGGTACACGTCGCCGATCACACGCAGCGTCATGTCGGGCAGGCGGTCACCACCGCAAAAATCGTTGTGGCTGGACTTGCCTGACGGGCAAACTGCGATGCTGGATCTCTAACGGCCGACGCCGCCGGCAGCACCTGAACTCGCGGCTGGGCGGCAATTCCCGGTAAATGATATCCTTCCCGACCATGGCCGTTACCATGCAGGACATCGCCCGTGACGTGGGCGTTTCGGTCGTCACCGTCTCCAAGGTCTTGCGCAACAAGGGCGAAATAAGCGCCGCCACCCGCCAGCGGGTATTGCGGCGGGCCAAGGCGCTGAATTACCAGACCAACTGGATTGCCCGCAGTCTGGTGACCCGGCGCACCTTTACCATCGGACTTTTGCTCCCCGATTTTACCCATCCCTTTTTCGCGGAGATTGCGAAAGCGGTGGCTGAGACAGTTCGGCCCCACGGCTATCACGTCGTGATTTCGTATTTCGATGAAAATCCCGAGCTGGAGATAAACGAAGCCGAATCCCTTCTGGCCCGGCAAGTGGACGGCCTCATCGTGGCATCGGTCCAGCCCGCAGCCAAGTCTTTCGTCTGCCTGCAAAGACACAAAGTGCCGTTCGTCCTCATTGACCGTCCGATCGCAGGAGTGCAGGCCAGCTTCGTGGGCGCCGACAATCAGGCCATCGGCCAGTTGGCAACGGCCCACCTCATCGAGCGGGGCTGCAGTCGCATTGCGCATTTGCGCGGACCGGGAATCAGTATCGCTACCCGACGCATGCAGGGCTACCGCAGCGCGTTGGCCAAAGGTGGGCTGCGTTTCTTTCCCGGATACGTGGTGGATGCCGGCTATCAGGACCAAACTGGCCACGAGGCCATGCGGAAGCTGCTGCGCAAAGGGCCCGCACCCGATGGCGTCTTTTGCTACAACGATCCCGTGGCGATCGGCGCCATGCGCGCCATTTCCGAGGCCGGGCTCAGAGTGCCCGAGGATATTGCCGTGGTGGGAGCGGGCAACGTCCACTATTCGGATTTTCTGGCCGTTCCCCTGACAACTGTCGACCAGGGAACTTCCGAGATGGGCAAACGTGCCGCCAACCTCTTACTCGAGAACATCGCTGCCAAGCGGGCCCTGCGACCCCGCAAAGTCCTGATTGTCCCCAAGCTGGTGATGCGGCAATCGACCCGGCGTCCGAAATCAGGCCGCGGGGCGGCTGCTGCTTCGAATGGGCGAAAAAGTTAAGGAGGTAGAAGCCATGCCGGCAAGAGCCAGAATCCTGATCGTGATGTTGAGCTTTCTGCTCACCCCGTCGCTGCTGGCGGCGCAGGAGAAGCCGTTGGCCGCCACTCCACCGATGGGCTGGAATAGCTGGAATAAATTTGGCTGCAACGTAAGCGAAGACATGATCCGGCAAATGGCCGAAGCCATGGTCAAGTCCGGCATGAAGGATGCCGGCTATCAATACATCGTGATCGACGACTGCTGGCAAGTGGAACGCGATTCGAGCGCCAATATCGTGCCCGACGCCAAGCGCTTTCCCTCGGGCATCAAGGCGCTGGCCGACTATGTTCACTCCCGCGGCCTCAAGTTCGGAATTTATTCCGATGCCGGCAGCATGACTTGCGCCAAGCGTCCCGGCAGCCTGGGCCATGAGTACCAGGACGCGCTCCAGTACGCCGCCTGGGGTGTCGACTATCTGAAATACGACTGGTGCAACACCACCACGCAAGATGCCCCGGCCGCGTATGCGCTTATCCGCAACGCCTTGAATGCCACCGGCCGGCCCATCGTGCTCAGCATCTGCGAATGGGGCAAGGCCAAGCCCTGGCTCTGGGGTGAAAGCGTCGGCGGAAATCTCTGGCGCACCACCGGCGATATACGCGACCAGTGGGAGAGCAAGGACAAGCACCACCTCGGCATGCTCGACATCCTCGATCTCCAGAGTGGCATCGAGAGTTACGCCGGACCCGGCCACTGGAACGATCCCGACATGCTCGAAGTGGGCAACGGCGGCATGACCACGGAGGAGTATCGCGCCCACTTCAGCCTCTGGTCTATTCTCGCCGCGCCGCTGCTTGCGGGCAACGATCTGCGCGACATGAAGCCCGAGATCCACGACATTCTCACCAACAAGGAAGTGATCGCGGTGAACCAGGACCCACTGGGCAGCGAAGGGCGCCGGGTGGTCAAAGATGGCGACCTCGAAGTCTGGTCGAAGCAGATGCAGGACGGCAGCCGCGCCGTGGTCCTGCTGAATCGCGCGGTCGCCGAAAAAGAGATCGCCTTTTCCTGGGAAAATCTCGGCTATCCCAGCCATCTCAGCGCCAGCGTTCGCGACCTGTGGCAGGCGAAAGATCTGGGACAGTTCAAGGGAAAATTCTCGGCGGCGGTGGCCCCACACTCCGTGGTGATGTTAAAAGTCGCGCCCTGAATTGTTGCCGCAAGGTAGCGCCGGTCTCCGGCCGGCCCGATGGGCGGGCAGGATGCCCGCCAGACGGCCGGCGGGACGCCGGCGCTACGGGAGTTCATCATGCGCCAGTTACTTGTGATTCTTGCCATGCTCGCCGTTGCCTCGAGTTGGTCCGCCGCCGCCGCCGCCCCGAACTCGTGCTCGGACCTTGCCGCTCTCCATCTGGAGCACACAACTATCACCTCGGCGGAAGTCGTCGAGGCCGGCGCATTTACTCCGCCAGAAGGACAGCCGGGGCCTGCGATGGCGTACAAGCGTGTCCCGGCCTTTTGCCGAGTCCGCGCCGATATTCGGCCCTCGAAAGATTCGGATATCAAAATTGAAGTGTGGATGCCCGCCGCGGGATGGAACGGAAAATATCAGGGACAAGGCAACGGCGGCTTCGCTGGAACGATTGACTACGCTGGCCTCGCGGGCGCCGTCAGCCGAAGGTATGCCAGCGCCGCAACCGACACCGGCCACGCCGGCGACGGTACCGACGCGTCGTGGGCCTTGGGCCATCCCGAGAAGATCGTCGACTTCGGTTACCGCGGCATCCACGAAATGTCGGAAAAGGCCAAGGCCGTGGTCGCCGCCTTTTACGGCGCTGCTCCCCAACACTCCTATTTTTCCAGTTGCTCGGATGGAGGCCGTGAGGCGCTAATGGAGGCGCAGCGCTTTCCCGCTGACTACGACGGCATCGTGGCCGGCGCCCCCGCCAACTTCTGGACCCATCTGGTGGCGGGAGCCGCCTGGGATAGCCTGGCCCTGCTGGCCGACCCGTCCAGTTATATCCCCGCGGCCAAGCTGCCCGAAATCAGCGCCGCCGCGATTGCTGCGTGCGACGCGCAGGACGGACTGGCCGACGGAATCATCGGCGATCCCACGCAATGCCATTTCGATCCGGCGCAAATCCAGTGCAAGGGCCCGGAATCGGACAGCTGCCTGACCGAGACGCAAGTAACCGCCCTGAAAAAGGTTTACGCCGGCCCCCGGGATTCCAGCGGCAGTCAGATTTTCCCCGGCTACATGCCGGGCGGAGAACTCGGAGGCGGCGGCTGGGGCCTGTGGATCACGGGCTCGGCGCCGGAAAAAAGTCTGCAGTTTGCCTTCGGCAGCCACTTTTTCGCCGACATGGTTTTCGCTGACGCCAACTGGGATTTCCGCAAATTCAAGCTGGAAGAAGACACAAAACTGGCGGACAAGAAGATGGCGGCGATGCTCAACGCCACCGATCCTGATTTGCACCCTTTCCAGAAGCGCGGCGGCAAGCTGATCATGTATCACGGCTGGAGCGATGCCGCGATCTCGCCCGTCAACTCAATTCATTACTACGACAGCGTCGTGGAAAAGATGGGAAGCGCAAGCAGCGACTTCATCCGGCTTTTCATGGCCCCCGGTTTGCAGCATTGTTTCATGGGGCCGGGGCCTAACTCCTTTGGCCAAGGTTCTATCGGCCCCCAGGGCGATCCCGACCACGACATGTTAAGCGCGGTGGAGCGCTGGGTGGAGAACGGCGTCGCCCCGCAAAAAGTGATTGCCACGAAATACGTAAATGATCTTGATCCCAGCCAGGGCGTCAAGATGAAGCGCCCGCTTTGCCCTTACCCGCAAGTGGCGGAGTACAACGGCACTGGCGATAAAAATGATGCCGCCAGCTTCGTCTGTACCGGCAAACCACCCAGCCACTGACCCTACAGGGCCTTCCTAAAGCGATTACAGGTTCTTGCCGATGTCTCCCCCCATGCACGGTCAGCTAAGTTTGACTGGAAGTTCAATCATGCATCGCGGAGGAATCATATGAATAAGGACGAAGTGAAGGGCAAAGCCAAAGACATCGCTGGCCGAGTCGAACGCCAGGTCGGAGAATGGACCGGCGACGAGAAAGCCCAGGTCAAGGGCGCCGCCAAGCAGGTGGAAGGAAAAGTCCAGAATGCCTGGGGCCAGGCCAAAGATGCAGTGAAGAAGCCCAGCACAACCGAAGCCGAAAAGGACCAGGCCGACCGCGAAAAAGCAGAACCGAAAAATCGGCGCGCCGTGAACGAGTAGGCCGCAACGCCGTCGGGGGGGGGAACTCGCGGGCGGGTTCCCCGCTGGCCGCTCAAAACCTAGTGATTCTGCGGGGCCGCGGGCACGGTGCGAACCAGGGCCGCGCTCAACTCGTCGGGCAGAAATCCGAACGGGCCGGGCTTGCTCTTATACGCAATGCGGCCCTGGGCGTCGATCAGATAAATGCGGTCGGGCCACCCGGTATAGGCCTGCTCGGTGGAGTTGCCAAACTCATCGAGCACGCTGGGAAACTTTATCCCCAGCTTGCGCACGCAAGCCCCGGCGATGAATGCCCTCTCCTCTTCATTTTTCGGACTGGCGAAGACTACCTGGTCCTTGATATTGCTCTGCATCTGCCACACGTCGCTGGGATGCGCTTCCGTGATATAGACCACCAGAAACGCCACACGATTCTGGTACTGCTCATAAAGTTTGTTGAGGGCAGGAACCTCCCGCCGGAAGGGCGGTCAGGTATAACTCCCAAACACCAGCACCACCGGTTGTTGCTTATTCAAGGTGGAAAGCTGCACCCGTTCGGTTTTGTCCAGCTTCAGCAGGGCGAAATCCGGCGCAGCGTCTCCAACCTGCAGGTGCCCGGCGCGGGCCCGCGTCCAAAACGTTTCAAACGGAAACAGGAGAAAGGGCACCGGCCCCGGCATTTTCGCCATGACCCGGCCGAAAGTCTCCGGCGGCTGATTCATGGCCCACCAGATATAACTTCCGAATGCCACGTAGGCGACGGCCAAAACGATAGCGGCGATTACCATTCGTTTACCGGCGGTGGGGCTTGGTCTCAGGCGACTCTTGAACTTGTCCCAGCGCATAGCAGTGCACTCTAGGGCGTGACCAGCGGCTACAGCAATAGTAGGGAAATACTAGCACCCATGATGAATCAGCCGGGATCGTGACCTGCTGAAATTCCGAACTGGTTGGCTTGCAGAAAGGCGCGGCAACGCCTGAGGATCACCCGCACTTGATGTTGCTGTTCCCGATCACCTCGAACACCGACAGGAGATGGGTAAGGCCAAGAAGGTGTCGAATCGGCCTCCCGATATTGAATAGCAGCAAGGCGCATCCCGCCGATTTTGCGGAAACGTACAGCCGGACCAAAGTGCCCAGGCCGGTGCTGTCCATGTGGGTCAGGTCTGTCAAGTCCAGCAGGATTCGCTTGGAGGTCGGAATCAGCCGGCTCACCTCGACGTAAAGACGATCGTTCACTCCCGCCACCAGCCGGCCGCTGCATCGTACCTCGGCGTCGTCGCCGGTTCGCTCCACGGCAAGGGTCAGGAGGTTGGCGATTGCTTGGTCAGGCATCGGCACCTGCTTCTTGGAAAGGCGTCGAACGGATTGAAAAGCTGTCGCGCGATTGTACACATTGCGGCGGAAATGGAAAAGTTCCCTCAGCTAAGGGCAGTGGCTGAGTTTGTGCCCTTTTTCCTTCCGCGAGGGCGTCATGCTGAGCTTGCGAAGCATCTGGCGTGGAGCTCAAATGAGAGAAAGCCGGCAATTGTGCAGCTGCCCGCAAGATCCTGTTTCCCCTTCTTCAGTAAATCAGCTTCAGCGAGAACTGTATCTGGCGCGAAGGCCCGGAAGTCTTGCTGATGACGCCAAAGCCGCTCCCCCGCAGAATATTGGACGGCAGTCCGAAATCCACCAGGTTGAATACGTTGAAAAACTCGGCGCGAAATTCCAGGGTGCCGAACTCTGCGTTACCGCGACGGCCGAAGGGAGTGTCCTTGATCAGCGCGATGTCGAAATCCTTGAAGCCCGGCCCGCGGAAGGTGTTGCGCCCCAGGGTGCCGAAGCGGCCGTGGTTTGGCCCGGTGCCGCCGGGCAGGTTGATGGGAATCGAAAAGAATGAGGCGTTGTCCGCGCCCCGCCCGAAATAGTCTTCGCGCACCGGGCCGCTGGTGGAAAAATGCGGCTGTTCCACCAGGTCGGGACGGTCGGTCCCGCCCGCTCCCACGCCGGTCTGCTGCACTCCCG
The DNA here is from genome assembly GCA_963734455.1 of Terriglobia bacterium. Lineage (GTDB taxonomy): Bacteria > Acidobacteriota > Terriglobia > Terriglobales > Acidobacteriaceae > JAIQFF01. The sequence goes on along the minus strand of CAVTHC010000009.1, from coordinate 33,448 downwards.
AGTACACGCTGAACGGCGATCCGCTGGTCAGCGTGGTGATATTCAGGAACTGCCAGCCCTGGATGAGCGTTCTTCCCAGCGGCCGCAGAAAAGCTACCCGCTGCAGCGGCAACACCTGGATCAGGCTCACGGTGAAGGAGTGAGTTGCGTCGAAAGTGGATGGCCCCTTTTCCGCGCCCGGGTCCCACGGATTCTGCGGCAGGGTCTGCAGCACCACGCCTGCTCCGCCCAGCACTCCGCCCAGCACCGAGCTGGTGTCATCCAGGGACTTCGAATACGTATAGCTGGCCTGCAGTCCCAATCCGGCGCGAGCGGAATTCTTGCTCACGCTGGTTTGCAGGGCGTGATAAGTGGAGTGCGACCGGCTGGTCATCACCAGCTCCGGCCCGAAACCGCCGATCGCTTTTCCCGTGGAATCGAACTGGGTGAAGGGCGCGAACGCCGGATCGGCGCCGCCATAACTGTTCGGCGAATATACGCTGGAGAGATGGACGCCGGCCGTGCCCACGTATGCCGCGCTGAACTTCACATCCCCAAAATCGTGGTCGACGCCCGCGGTGAAAGTTTCGATGTACCCGTTGCGGAAATCCTTGGCGAATCCAATCATGGTGATCAACTGGACCTGGTTCCCAGGGGTAAGCGCCCGCAGATCATCCTGGTAGCGCTGCAGGTCCACTTGCGTGTTCGGAGGCACGTGACTGGCGTCTCCGTTAGGAAATAGAAGCTGCCCCGAAGTGGTGTACGGAGGCGGAAGGGTTACCGGCACGAACCGGTTCTGGAAAGGCAAGGGAACACCGGGCAACGCGTTCGCGTAAAGGCTGGTCGCGAGCGGGATGCCACCGGTAATGAAATTGTCCTGCCACAGGTTGGGGAGCATGGTCGTAATCGAGGCGCCGGCGTGCAGCACGGTGTGGCTGGCCACGGCATAGTCGACCGACAGCCGGGGTCCCCAGCCGTTCCAGTCCTGGTCGTAAGGAGGTTGCGGGTTGTAGAGGAAAATCTGCTTCGCCTTGTGGTCGGAGTACGGAACGTCGTTCCCGTTGGCGTCAATAAACTTCGGAAGCGACGTGCGATTCTCCGCTTCGTGGATCCGGCTGCTCACCTCGTAACGCAATCCGTAGTTGATGGTTAGGTTGGGCCGGGCTTTCCATGTGTCCTGGAAGTAAAAGTTGTAGGCCTCGCGGCGGACTGCGGCTTCGTCGAAGCGGTCGCCGGTGGGGGTGACGTCCGCCGGGGCGATGATGCTGTACGAATACGGCGTGGCGGTGAGCAGGCCGGTGAGCGAGTCCGGCAGCGGATCTCCGGGCTGAATATCGTGCGTGCCGCTGGCCGACGTGATGAGCACGGGAGAGTAGGCCGTGCCTCCGCCGAACGCGTAACTCCCGTTCGGATTGCTGCCAAAAATGGTGGCATCGCGGTTAGCGCGAATTTCCACTCCCCACTTGAAGGCGTGATTGGAATGCACGTAGCTCATGTCCTGTTTGAGCTGGTAGAGATTGCTGAACGATCCGAAAATCGAGCCGCCCGCGGAGTTGAATCCCTGAAAGAGTCCGTCGCCGAATTGCAGGGCAGGCTGGGTGTGATTGATGGTGGGGAAAAACGGCGTGCTGCGAATGTAGCTGAACGAAGTGTCAGAAATAAAGTGGGGAGAGAGGGTCCGCGAATATCTGACTCCCGCGTTGCGCTGATGATCGAAAAACTGCACGCCAAAACTCGGGTCAATCGCGGTCTGATCGGGATTGGTCACCGGCCCGGTCACCTGGTTGAGGCTGAACCGGGTCAACAGCGAGGCCTTGTCGGAAATCTTGTGATCGACGCGCACCGAAAACTGGTCGGTGCGAGTGTAAATCTTCGAAGAGGCGGCGTAGGTGCGCTCGCCATAAGCTCCCTTCGGATCGTTAGGCAAGGGATAACGATCGAGCACCGGAACAATGGCCGGGTTCACCGGCACGGTCAGCGTGTCGCCGGGAAAAGTTTCGGTGTCGATCCCCTGGCGCTCGGCCGCGGTCGGGACGGGAATGACCTGCGTCGTCCCCAGCACCTGGCGAAAGCCCTGGTACTGGCCGAAATAGAAGGTCCGGCCGCGTCCGTCGTAAACTCCCGGCAGCACCACCGGGCCGCCGTTGGTAAAGCCGAATTCATTGCGCACAAAGGGAGGAATGCGGCGCTCGTCGGCCACGCTCTTGTGATCGAAATAGTTGCGCGCATCGAAAGCAGCGTTGCGGGCAAACTCGAAGAAGCTGCCATGCACCTGGTTGCTGCCGGACTTGGTCAGGACGTTGGTGAAGCTGGCGGCCCCGTGTCCCATCTCGGCCGGAATCACGCCGGAACTGGCCTGCACTTCCTGGATGGCGTCCACGTTGAAATTGGAAAACGTGGCGCCGCCCATTTCCGGATCGGTGGTATCGAACCCGTCGACCGCGAACACCGTGGCGGTGCCGCGCTGTCCGTTGACCGCGAATTGCTGGGTAAAGTTGGCGGCGCCATTGGCGTCGGTCATGGTGCCCGCCGCCAGCAGCAGCAGCTTGCTGAAGTCGCGCGCATTCAGGGGCAGGCTCGAAACTTCTGAGCTGGTAAGCAGCTCGCCGCCGCTACCCTGCACCGAAATTGCTTCTCCCGACGCCAGGACCCGCACTTCCGAAGCCTGCGATGACAACTGCAGCGTGAAGGTAAGCTGGGCCCCTTCGTTGACCGCTACGGGCTTCGCCGAGCTCCAGGTTTTGCCATCGCGTTCCACCGCCAGCTGGTAGTTCCCGGCGACGATTTGAGGGAAGGCGAACCCGCCGTCCGCCGAGGTGCCGGTAACGTACAGGCGGTCTCCCGCGACCGAGCTCAGTTTGATGGTTGCCGTGCCGATGGGCTTCCCGGCATCGTCGCGCAGCATTCCGCGCCACGACGCCAGGGCAAAAGCGCCGGCGCCCGCAGCTGCCACCAATACAGTGACGAGGCACAAGCCACGCAGAGTTTCCCCAAGACGGAAGGACATTGCAGGGCATTATATCCGGGCCTGCAGGTCAGCCCGGCAGAGCTGAACAAAACACGTGGAGACAGCCGCCCCCGGCTGTCGGGTCGAGCGCAGCTCGACTGGTTTTTGCCTCACTCCCTTGCGAAGCTGCGCTCCGCCGGACAGCCCGGGCGGCTGTCCCCGCGGGGCCGGTGATAACTCCCCGCACGAGCGCGGGCGCTCGCGCCCACATCAAATTCCTTTCCGGCGGTTGCGGTATAGTAGCGACTTCAGGACCAAAGCATGGCGCGTCTTCCGCAGTTTCGAGAAGTTCCCATCCTGTTGCGGGCCGCTGCTCTGGTCGTTGCCGTCCGCCTGGCTTTGTGGATGGTCCCGTTCGCCAAGCTGCGGCAGGCTGTCTCTTCCCTTGCCCATGCCCGCTCGGGGCGCGAGACCCGCTATTCGGTCGAGCAACTCAGCTGGGCGGTGCGCGCCGTCAGCCGGTACGTGCCCCGCGCTTCCTGTCTCACCCAGGCGTTGGTGCTGCACATTCTGCTGCGCCGGGAAGGCTTGCCCTCAAGAATCCAGGTGGGCGTCAGCAAAGCCGCGGGACACTTTGAAGCTCACGCCTGGGTCGAAAGCCAGGACCGGGTCGTAATCGGAGATTCGGGTTTGCAGCGCTACACTCCGATGATGGTTTGGGAGTGACAGCGCGAATCCATTCTCTAGGAAAATCCAGCGTCTAAGAAGATCTAGGTGGAGCGCCCAATCACTCGGCTGACAAACTGGGAGGCCGCCGCCTTCGTGGGAAAGCAGTCGGCAAAGCGCTCCATCAATTCAGCCGCCAGCTGGGCCGAACTCCGTTGTCCATCGAAGGCGCTGAGCAGATACTTCTCGGCTTCGCCCTTGCGCGACAGTTTCGGGGTGTAGTTGGGAAGCAGCTTTTTCATTCGTTCCGGCGCGACCGGAAAACTCCACAGGGTCGACTGATCGAAGCGGGCCCTGACCGCGGAGGAACTGGTTCCGGATGTGCTTCCGCTGGTGACCTCCACCTTCCAGCGCCACACTTCGCCATTGTTGGTTCGGATGTTAGCTCGTACGCGGTCGCCAGCTCGCAGTGCGACCGGGTCTTCTATTGGAAAGAAGCTGTGAGTCCACTCAACCGCGGGTTCGAGCGGCGAATTGGTAAAAGAGATGCCGGGAGCCAACTCCGCCAGCATCCACGCTCCCAGGCCGTGCATCACTCCGTCACGCGCTGCGACGGAGACTGTCTCCCCTGCGACGTAAGAGCTATCGACTTCTTCAAAGTGGATTGTGGCCAGCGAAGCAGGCGATGCCAGCACATGTTCCGGCTTGAACTTTAAAACGTAACTAGTATTGGCCGCAAACCGCCGTAGAGAGGACAAGTCAAGGCCATAGCGATTCTTTTCCCAAATGTCCAGGTTTCGGCCATCGTTCAATTCCACCGGCGCCACAAAAAGTTGGAGCGAATGTGGAACAATCCTGCCGCCCGGCCTTAGGAAGCGCTTCTTGGCGTCGAGCAACGTGCCTAACATGCCGCCCTGGAGGCCGAAACTTGCTCCCGTATCAGAAACGATTACATCCACTGGTTCGGGAAGTTCAACATTCTGGGAGAGGTCATGGCGGAATTCGACTACACCGTGAAGGCCGTTGTGAGCGCAGAGCTCTCGAGCCAGTTCTAGCGCGTCGCTGGTTTCGACCGCATAGACTTTGCGGGCCCCCGCGAGGCAAGCAAAAAACGAAAGAACGCCTGTGCCGGCCCCGATGTCCAGCACCACATCATTCTTCCGGACAATTTGGCTTATAGCTTTTCGGTAAGAGCTAGTACGACCAGTGTCGGCGAGCAGCCAATGATGGAACGGCAGCAGATTCTCTGTGGACACCTGATGTTCCCCTAGCGATCACGCGCTGGAATCCTTCCGTGCGGACGAAGTCGTCCGCGAGACTCAGAGCTTTTTCTTTACGTTCTTTGAGCCGGGTCCCTCCGCACTACCAGCGGCGCCAGCGAGGGAAAGCTGCTCGACCGCGCCTAGATCTACAACCGTCGGAGTTGAGTATGGCCTTTTGGCGAGCTGGTCTCTCTGTGATGGCAGTGAATGAAGGGAATCCATGGGGTTGACCTCCAAGTCGTCGTCACGTGACTGATAAGTTCTTGCTTCCCAGCCACAAGGCCAAACAAAGTAGCTGCCAAACCGAGCTCCTTGCTTCCGGAGATCCGGTCGCCAGACCATTCCTGGCCATATCTGCAGCGTTCAGATTAACATACCGTCCAACCGAACCCAAGGTCTCCCTGAAAAGCGCCGGTCGCAAAAGTTCCGGCTGTCGGCTGAGTAGCGATGACAGGAACGCCTGGCCGGGATGGGCGAGGCTCGTGCGGCAACGGACTGATTCGGGGAGAACCCCCGCCATGCCTGCCCTTATCACCCTCTTCGGCAGTGGGCTGTACGTTTTCATTTCCAGAGGGAGTGACAGAAAAAACTCAATGATTCTGCGGTCGGAGAAGGGATGCCGGGTTTCGACTCCCATTGTGGCAGCCAATCTGCCGCATTGCTCAAAGAAAAACGGCAACACGCCGCAGGTGAAACACCAGGAATGCAGCGTGCCGATGTCCTGAGCAGTCTTCCACAGGCCTAGCCGACTCAAGTTGAGGCGCTCTAAGGTCGCCATTTGAAGCGCGAAGTCACGGTTTATCAACGAATTTTCTGGTAATTTCGGGGTCCCGCGTCCCCGAACCAGCCACCGCAACGCCACAAACAGCCAAGGCACGATGGGACCGACGCCAAAATGGATCAAGTTTGACAAACGAGGTTCGCCATAGATTTTAAAGAACGACAATTCCTCAAGAACGGTACACCACTTCAATGAACGCACCAGAGTGGCCAGATAAGCAAAGTGCGGAGTAATGTGATCTCCGGAGACACCGTCCAGCAACACGCGTACCCCGGCTTTGCTAGTGGCAGAAAAGCCGAACCAGTTGGGGAAATAGTATGCCATTTCGAAGGGTTCGTCGCTTCCCTTCATTTGCTCAGTCATCGCCGAAACCTGATCGGAGCGAACGATGTGAGGAGTGACCCAGCCGCCGCGAAGAACCTCACGAATGTAAGGCGTCTCGCCGCACTTTGATTCGTCAGCGTCGACCAGCGAGATCGTATGCAATGGTTCCTTCAGTACGGATGCGAGCAGTTCGCGCGTTGTACCCACAACTGAAGAGGAGTCCAGTCCACCACTCAAAGTCGACCCGACCGGGTGGGTACTTCGCAAGCGGCACTGGACCGCTTCAATGAAGACCGCGCGGAAGGCCTCGCCATATTCCTGTAGCGATGCAAGTCTCAGGGTGGGAGGCGCCTTGAGGTCCCAGTAATCTCGTATGGCGAACCGGCCCCGCCCTACCGTCAGGGAATGGCCTGCCGGCAGCCGCAGGACGCTCTGGTAGAACGTGGATTCTTCATCGTCGCGATCCAGCTCCCCGACCAGGAAATCTACGACCCTGGATTCGTTGAGGCGGCGGGGAATCATTTCGAGCGCGAGGACTGCTCGGATTTCGGAGCCAAAGGCGAACAGCGCGGCCGAGCGATGGTAGTAAAAGGGCTTGACGCCCACATAGTCCCGGGCGCAGAACAATTGCTTTTTGCGGGCGTCCCAGATGGCGAAAGCGAAATCGCCCAGCAGCCGGTTGGGGCAGCTCTCCCCCCAGCACTCGTAAGCGCGAAGCAGCAGCTCGGCATCCGTGTCATCGCGAGGCGGAAATCCATTTGAGTCGAGCGCCTGCCTCAGTTCCCGGCGGTTATCGATGCGGCCATCGACGGTGAGGCACAGGGTGGCATCCGCATTGGCCAGCGGCTGCCTCTCCCGGGCTGACTCGGGAGTGGTTTGCAGCATCAAATGGCCCAGGCCGACGGGCCCATCGCTCCAGTACCGGATTCCATCCGGTCCCCGGTGCGCGATGGCTTGCGCCATCTGCTGGAGGATCCGTTCTTCGGCGGGCCGACCGTCCAGGTGGTAGAGGCCAATGATTCCGCTCATGCAAGTTATAATTCTAGCCCTAGCACAATGAGTGAAGCGGCGACATGGACGAAATCAGCCGGTCCGGCAAGCCTGGCTGCCGGCGCAGGGCTCGACACTCCCGGCGCGGCCCGATACCGCGTCTGCGAGCTGCTCGTCGAAAGCACGGTTCGCCTGCCCGAACTGACCCCGGCGGAGGGAAGTCCCGACTGCCGTTTCCAGGTATTGCCAGCCGGGGAGGGTTTCCCTGGAGACGTTCACTGGTTCCATCAATGGAGAAGTCCGGACCAGGAAGAAACCTGGCTTAAGGTTGCCGATCGTGGCCCGGATTACCAGCTTCGCTTTCTCGATCAGGCTGACTTCCTGATTTCGCGGGACGGAAAACATATAAGCTGCCGCCCGCTGCCGGGCACGCCGGAGTCGACCATCCGCCACCTGTTTCTCGACCAGATCGTTCCCCTGGTGCTCAGCCGGCGCGAGTCCCTGGTGCTGCATGCCAGCGCGGTTCTGACTCCCGAGGGTGTAATCGCGTTCGTGGGCAAGAGCGGCCAGGGGAAGTCCACGCTAGCGGCATGCTTCGGGCAAAACGGTTTTCGGCTGATTTCCGATGACTACCTGCTCCTGCGCAAAATGGATTTGGCTCAGCCCGGCGGGGATTGGGTGGCGATTCCCAGCTATCCCGGGGTCAGGCTCTGGCCGGAAACCAGCGACGGAGTATTCAGCGTCGCGCCGGAAACCGCCGAAATCGCCCACTACACCGACAAGCGGCGGGTCAGCGATCCGTCCCTGGTGCCGTTTGCCGAGGGCCCGTCTGCTCTGCGGTGTTTGTATTTCCTGAACGACGAACCGGATGCTTGTCCGCCCGAGCCGGCCATCCTTCCCCTGCGGCCGAGGGACGCTTTCATTAAGCTGGTGAGCAGTGCCTTCAATCTGGATATCCGCGACAAAACTCAGTTGGAACGTCAATTTGAAGCCATCGGCGAAATCACCAGCCGGCTGCCCTGCTTCCAGTTAGAATATGCGCGAGATTTTGCCGCGTTGCCGGCGGTCCGGCGACTCATCGTCGACCAACCGCTGAGGAGCCAGTCATGACAACCCTTGCACTAGGCGACCAACTCAGGATTCCCGAAGAAGTTCTCACCAGCAAAGTCGGCGAGGAAATGATTCTGCTGAACCTCCAGACCGGCATGTATCACAGCCTGGACCCGATCGGTACTCGCTTCCTCGAATTGCTGCAACGCACCAGCCGCCTGGATGAGGTTCATCACGCGCTGCTCGAGGAGTTCGATGTTTCCACCGCGCGACTGGAATCCGACCTGCTAAAGCTGTCGCAGGACATGCTGGCGAAAGGCTTGCTGGTGAAGGGCGGCGGGTAAAGCATCATCGGGGTGCCGTCGACGTCGCGGTCGACGCCCGGGCGCGCAGCTCGCCGAAGAAGTCCGGGAGATCCGGACGAAACCACCCCGCAAACGCTGTCTTGGGCTCATCCCCTTCCATATCGGAAATTCGATGCTGTAAGTGCTCCGAAATCCTGAAAATCAAGGCGCTGCCGGGCTCAGTGTTCGCGATCTCGGCCAGCATGCGCTGGGACTCATATTCCCGGAGCTGGAATAGTCCCCCTCGGAAAGGAAGGGGGCTGAGATTCAGGCTCATGCCCACCAGCCGAGGACCGATCGTGTCATCGTGCCAGTTATCGTAATGACCAGCCGCCGCCGTCATGCGATAGATCCTGCCCTGGAAACCGCGTAGCGGAATGCAGCCGGTGATTTCTTCGAGCAGATTGCGAAAATCCGGGAGGTTCGCGATGAAGTGCAGAAGGTTAAGCGCGGGCAGGTCCTCCAGTGAATATTCCTCGCCTACATCGGGATAAATTCTGGTTTCCCACCGGCCCTGCTCCAGGCGCTGCTGAACGAAGGCCAGCAGGGACGGCGCCAGTAACCGAGGCAGGCGAACGCAGTGCACCGTGCTGAATTCCGCGCGCAGCCCCGCGGCTTCCTGTCCATTCATGGTCATGCCACTGTGGGTCAACTGGATCAAATATGCCTCGCGAAAGCGGCCGTCTCAGCCAGAATGATGACAGTCCAAAGGTTTTGCCACAACTGACATTCGAGCAGTCTCAGGAAGAGGAGCCAGCGGCCTTGCCCAGCGCCCGCCCCGCCCACTTGCATGCCAAGCGCACCGGGCGGATCAGATAATAAAGGAATCCCAGGGACCGGGGAAGTCGCACCCACTCGAGGTCGGTGAACTTGGGCGCAAAAATTATCGTGGCAAAGTAACCCAGCTTGTCCCGGGACCCCGTCAGTACGCGCAAATGGCGAAAGGCAAGGGTCGCTTCCGGGGAATCTTCAGGCATGGGATCCCGCGGGAAAATCCGCAAGGGTTCCGGAAGTGTGGCCGGGGAACAGGGTGCCGGAAGCGGTGTTCCCAGCAAAAGCGAGGCCACGGCCAGGGTGTGCCGAATCACTCGATCGAGTTCCATGCTTCCAGCTTTCTCCATCGCCTTGTGCCAGTTCACTGCTCCGGACAACACGGTCTGATGAATGTCCGCCAGCCATTTCAGGGTTTGCCAGTCATGGTCCGCGGCGTGTATCGAGAGGTAAAGAAATTCCCACTCCGGGCTGAGAGAAAACGCCGGCCTTCCGAAGCAAGTTTGCGAGCGGGCTTCGGCCCAAAGATCGTTCACGGCCCCATCGTTTTTGGAGGAATGCTGTACCAGTTCCCAGTGGACTTCGATAATGAATGAAATGCCCCGGCCTTCGCGCACCGCATGGAAATGCCGGCCGTGGCGCAGCGTGAGTTTCAAAAAGTACGGATCGCTCGACTCGGTACTGTAGCCCGCAGCCCGGATCAGTTCGATGGCCCGGGCGACGTCGGCGGGTGGCACCAGAATGTCGATATCGAGGCAAACCCGGGCTGCGGTATCGCCATAGAGCGCCTGCGCCAGGGCGACGCCCTTCAGCGGGACAACCCGTATGCCGGCCTCAGCGAGCCGGCCAAGCAGCCGGGCCAGTTCTTCCGCCAGCAACTGGTTGCGGAACGCGTTAGCCAGGAAAAGGCTTTTCAGTTCGGCCTGGACCGCCTCCGGAACGCCGGGGAATCCCAGGTCCCGCAGGTTGCGATAGAGCAGCGGGTAAACCTGGTGGCTGCCGGCGCGTTCGAGAATCACCGGCCACTGCAGCGGGGTCGCGAGCAGGGCCTCGGCGCGAGTCCGCTCTTCGGATGTGAGCTGTCCGCGGGCGAGCAGCAGGCAGAGTTGGTCCTCCGGAGGCAAGTCGTCACGCATCATTCGTGTCAAATCTCAGGCGGATTCATCTCATCGCGGTCAACAGCCAATGGGATGAGAGTATGCCTGCCCGGGATTCCTGCGCGCATGGCTGAGCCGGTGCGGCCTGGGAATTGATGAGATGCGCGGTCACACATCCGGATGGGCGGGCTGGCGCGGCGTCATGTTCTGGGCCACCGCCCACGCGGCGGACGCGATCGCCCACGAGATGAAGAATGCCGTCCACGGCAGCCGTGTTTTCTGCGCGGCCAGAATCGCAGGGCCCCAAACCAGCAGCGTAAACACGCTTATCATGCCAGCTTCCGCTTTCGCCGCCACCCGGGGGAAGATCGAGAACAGCACACCCAGGCCGCAGGCCATCTGTCCCACGCCGGTCAGGTAGGCCCAGCCGACCCGGTAGGGAAGCCAGGCCGGCACCAGCTCGACCGTTTCCTTCACATAGACGAGATGGGAAAGCCCGATCGGCAAGAGAGAAACTGCAAAGAGAATCCGTGCAAGGCGGACGCCTTTTCCGCCGGTGAGGAATGCCAGCGCCGAGCCTTCTCCCGTCCCGGCCATCTCGGCGAACAAAACCCATCCTCCGGCCAGAAGCACTGTGAGTTCGCCCAGGCCGAGCCAAACCGCTTCCATCCGCGGCGCCACAAACAGGGCCGGCACCTTCAGCAGCGCCCAAAAGATGAGATACGGGAACAGGATGCGAATCGACCAGGCCGCCGTCGCCCTGAGAAGCAGTCCAACCCCACCCATTAGCATGATGAGGCCCGAAGCATAGGCGAGCATCGTCCGCCCCGGGACCCAGGGGGCCACGGGCTGCCACACCAGCGCGAAGTCGCCATAAATCAGGGCCAGGATCCCCAGGCCGATCATCCCGACGGCAAAGAGTGTCAATGCAGGCTGCTGGCTTCGTGTCATCGGCTTCCAACCCTATTCAAACCTCGGAGTCATTGTCAATCACGTAGCAGTCTTCAGTCTTCAGTCGTCAGTCCTCAGTCGTCAGAAACCCCGTCTCGTCAGGAATGATGCTTTGCGGCCCTGGATTCGCTGACGACTGAAGACTGACGACCGACGACTGAATACTGAAGACTGACGACTCTTTCGCCGCCCATCGGATCGGCGATAATGGAAATCCGATGAAAATTGCGTCAGGCATGCGGGTCGCAGGTTTTGGCTTATTGCTCGCGAGTCGCGTGCTGATCTGGGGCGCGGCTGCGCCGGTCGATGTCACCCAACTGGGCGCCCGGGCTGACGGAACCAACGCGCCCGCCACCACTGCCGCCTTCCACCAGGCTTTCCAGGTTGCGGCCTCGGGAACCATCCTGGTTCCGCCCGGGACTTACCTTCTGGATAATTCAGCCGGCCCTGTCACTGTCAGGGACTTCAGCGGCGAGTTGCGCTTTTCGACCGGGGCCAGGCTTCAGTTCACCGCCAACACCCACGGCGGCCTTTGGTTTCTCGGAGGCACCAAGGCCCGAATCTACGGCCTGCGCGCGGGCTACCTGTCTCCGCCTCCGGTCCGCGTGGGCTCCGAGGAAGCCATCAAGTTCGATGGCGCCACGGACACGCTGCTGACCGGCGTCAATATCGAGAACAGCCCCGCGGCAGGAGTACTGTTCTTCAATTCCATCCGCCCCAAAGTCGTGAATGCGCTGATTCAAAATACCCGGGCCGACGGATTGCACTTTGCCAATTGCCAGGACGCGGAGGTCCTCAACCTCACCACCTCAGGCACCGGCGACGACGGCCTCGCCTTCGTGAACTACCTCTCTTCTCCTGACCGGACGGGCGGCTTGGCGAAAAACATCACGGTCAGAAACTCGGCGGCGCGCGGCATCACCGTGGTTGGCCAGTCGCTGGTCATGGTTGCGGGCTTTCTCGTCGAGAATACTTCCTCCAGTGGAGTGCTTTGCGGCCAGGATCCGTTTTGGCAGACCAGAATCCCGACCGGAGTGCGATTTTCCGACGGTCAGATCAAGGCCGCCGGGGGCCTCAAGCCAGCCGTCGGAAATACCTTCGGCATTGAAGTTCATAACGGCAGCTGCGCATTTTCCGAAATCGAAGTCAGCGGCTCCGCCGATCGCGGCGTCAGCGCGTTTGGACCTGACCGCACTCTAGCCTTGAAGGGCGTCCGGGTGAAATCAAACCGCAGTGGAGATGGTTTCAATATCCAGGTGAACCAGGCCGACATTTCTAATGCCAGGGCCGAAGACTCTCCCGGATACGGGTTCTTCTTTGGAAATTGTTCGTCGGTGTCCGCATCGCATCTGACAACGCTTAATGTCTCTCGGAATAGTCCGTTGCACCGCGCCATCTGGTTTGAAAATGTGCGGGAAATAAAAGCCACCGACCTGGACGTTCAAGACAGCCAGCCCGCTCCTACCGGCTACGTGCTGGGTGCCTATTCGTCGACGCTCGACCCGGTGGGATACATCCGCGGCATCTCGTCCGCGATCCCCAGTGGACGCCTGCGTATGGAGAACAGCTCCCCCAATCTCTTAATTTCAGGGATTCATCCCTGATCCCTGCGTCGTTTTCCTGGTGCGCGCAGGCCAGAGAGGCGGTTGGGGGTGGCGTCGGGCTGCGGCTTGCGTGAGGCTTGGATGGCTGAAGCGTCGCGCACACCATCCCCGGCTTCTTCTCCTGCGGCGGTTGGGGACCCGGCCATCGTACACTCAGGGCAGACGGGAAGACATGGCAGCCAGCGCCCTTGTGCTCGAAGACGTGGTGAAGTATTTCCCGGTGCCGCAAACCGGGGTGCGCGCATTTCTCAATCCCTTTTCGCCGCTCACCCATCCCGCGCTGCTGGGAGTTTCTTTCCAGGTTGAGCCCGGCGAAGTCGCCGCCCTCATCGGCGCCAACGGCTCCGGCAAGTCCACCCTGTTGCGCATCCTGGCAACCCTGCTGGTGCCCACCCGCGGCCACGCGAGTGTCTTCGGACACGACGTGGAACGCCAGGGCCCGCAGGTCCGCGCCCGGCTTGGGTTTCACTCCGCCACGGACGGCGGCTTCTACGAGCGCCTCACCGCCCGCCAGAACCTTCAATTCTTCGCCGCCATGAACAACCTGTTTGGCGCGGCGGCAGACGCGCGCCTCGAAGAATTGACCGGCCTGATGGGCATGGCCACCTTCATCGACAGCCAGGTGCGCACCCTTTCCACCGGGCAGGTGCATCGCCTGGGCCTGGCGCGGGCCATGATCCACGGTCCCAGCGTGCTGTTGCTCGATGAACCGACCCGCAGTCTGGATCCCATGGCCGCCGCCGACTTCCGCAGGTTTCTGAAAACTGAGCTGGTCGAAAGCCAGGGCACGACCATCCTGTTCGCCTCGCACACCCTGGCGGAAGTCGAACAACTGGCCGATCGGGTCATCCTGTTGGACAAGGGAAAAATGCTGGCGTGCGACTCACCGCGGGGCTTGCGCGCCGCGACCGGCGCGGCCACGCTCGAAGCGGCGCTGGAGCGGCTTACGCCTCCCGGTTTCCTGGCCGAGGTGTCCTCGTGAATTCCCAGCGCATGATGCGCAAGGTCCTCGCTTTTTTCCATCGGGACATCGCTATCGCCCGCAGTTACCGCATGGCGTTTGGACTCGAAATTCTGGAAGCTTTCTTCGGAGTTGCGACCTTTTATTACCTCTCACGATTCGTTTCCAGCCAGGAACTCAACCAGGCCCTGCCCCCGGGCAGCGACTACTTCGGCTTTGCCCTGGTGGGCTTCGCGTTTTTCGACTATCTCACCGTGTCGATGAGCGCCTTCGACAGCAGCATCACGGAAGCGCAACAGAACGGCACGCTCGAGGCTATGCTGGTCACGGAAACGCCGCTCACCATGATCCTCATCGCTTCCGCCGCCTATCCCTTCGTGCTGCTGGCCATGCGGACCGTGATCTACCTGGCCTGGGGTGTGCTGCTTTTTCACTTCCCGGTTCACCAGGCCAACTGGCTGGGAGCGGCGGCCATCCTGGCTGTCTCGGTCCTGGCCTTTGCCGGCCTGGGAGTGATTTCGACCAGCTATCTGCTGCTGTTCAAGCGCGGCAATCCCGCGCGCTGGCTGATCGTGGGAGCATCCAGTCTGCTGGGCGGCATGATGTATCCGGTATCGGTGCTGCCGGCGCCGCTGCAATGGCTGGCGCGGCTGCTGCCGGTTACTTACTCACTCGAGGCCATGCGGCAGGCGCTGCTGGCTGGCGCCAGTTTCGCGCAGCTCTGGCCGGCAGTACGGGCGCTGCTGCTGTTCGCCGTAATCCTGCTGCCGCTTTCAAGCGTGGTCTTTGCCTGGGCCCTGCGCCGCACCAAGATTACCGGCACGCTCACCCACTTGTAGATTTTTCGGCCCTCACAAAACCCCGCGCCTCGAACCGGCAGGCCCGCGAGATGATCTACGCCCCGGCGCGAAACAACGAGTACAGCCCGTTGCCTCCAATCTTGCTGAACGCCGGATGCCTAATCAGTACGTGTTCCAGCAACGGATTGTGATAAAGCACATACACGACCCGCGGAGATTGGCCCAGGGAATGATCAAGGTTGGTGATGACGTCGATCAATGCGCGCTCCGGCAGGGGATTAAAAAGGTAAAGCAGGATCGGCTCCGGCGGGAAGACAAATTCTCGCGCATCGCCGCATACCGTCTCGAGCGTAAAGCATCGCTGCGAATCGCTGTGGTAGGCCTTCAGGTTTTCTTGCGCCACGCGATGCAACGCGGGAAATAGTTCTACGCCAACAATGCGGTGGAACGGATAGTCCGCGGCCATCAGAAGCACGCGTCCTTTGCCCGAGCCCATATCGATGAAGGTGAATTCCCGAAAACTAATTTTCAGGCCGGACATCATCTCATTGAAAAGCGCGGGATCGGTGGGTTGGTAGGCGGAATGAAACTGTCCCAGCAGGCGCTCGCGCCAGCCTACGGTCGCGCTGGTGGTATTGACGCGGTAATCCCAGTCATATTCCGCGTCCCCGTAGCGCTGCCGCCGTTGCGCGGGCGTGGACTCGCGCATGAATTCCCAGAGGTGGCCGGCAAAACTCCGGGCCGTCGGCAAAAATCCACAGCAGGCCAGATTCTCTTTCCACCATTGCCTTATGTTCGAGAGCAGGCCCGGAGTTTGCCGGTCGGTCATGGCTCGGGGTGGCTTCACCGGGAGTGCGGCGGCACCGGGAGACCCATCCAGGCGTTCACCAGCCCCAGGCTTTCGTGCACAACCGACATCACGTCGCGGGTGTTGCGCCACCAGTGGTCGGCATCGAAGGGATCGTCGTGGGCGCCGTGGACCATGGCCCTGGGATCGCTGCCCACCAGCTTTTGCCACAAAGTCCAGACTCGCCGGGCGTGCTGCGGCGAAGTCACGAGAATGATCGTTTTCTTTCCCTGTTGCCGCATTTCGCGCCCCACTTCCTGCAGCTCTTCCTCGGTGTTCACCACCGGTTCGGGAAGAACATGAATCGCGGATTCCGGGACGCCCTGGTGCATCAGGATCTGGCGGTTGTAGTCTTCTTCGCCCACAAAGTGGATTCCCATCTTGGCCAGATCGTCCGACGGATTGTCCGGCCGGCTGAGCCAGACTTCCGGGGCATAACCCATCCCAAACACCTTCGCGGCTTCCAGGGCGCGCTGCGGCATGGCTCCGCCCACAACGAAGATCACGTCCGCATGGGAAAGAGGATCTTCGCGGTCGAGCCACCGGCCCGCGCCACGAAACACAACCCCAGCCGCCACCAGCAGCAGCACGGCCAACACCCCAAGCCTGGCTCGTCTCATGCTGCCATCTTAATGCCTTTCTCACGTAGGGGCAGGTGTCCTCACCTGTCCGGCCGGGCAAGGCCCGGCTGAGCCGGGGACGGCAAACCGAGGCGAGCGAGCACTCGCCCGCCCAGATGAGGACATGTGGGCCTACGTGTTTCCCTAGAAGTGAAAGCCAATCTCAGCCGTCAGCGCGCGAGGCGTAACGTAATGCGTCCCGCTGAACGTTGACAGGAAGTTGTACAGCGCAACCCGGTTGGTCAGATTGATTGCTGTCAGCGTGAGACTCCACTTGTAGCGTTCCCCGTGGAATAGGTTGTCGTCGCCCACGGCCAGGTCAAACAGGTGGCGCGGCGCAACCCGCGGCGGATTGGTATCGTCGTTCTCCGTGCCCGGCGCGGGCAGCTTGATGAGCGTGGACCCGTACTGTCCCGCGGGACAGACTGCGGGCAACGCCACAGTCGGGGTCGCGTGCAGGTTTCCGCAGAACAGTCCCGCCTGAAATTGCTGGTCGGCAGTGAGCCCGCTGAGGTCGACCGAGGTCGCGTCCGCAACCGGCACTTCGCCGGCGACCAATCCGCTGTCATAGCGCCAGTTGAACCCCACCCATGGCCCGGTTTTCCAGGGCTGGTATTGCACGTGCGTGGTCTGGTTGAAGCGCTCATCGTGATCGATGCGGAACGCGGTGAAGGCCTCCCCCGCGGTGCCGGAAGGAACCGCGCCGGCGCCGCCGATCTGGGGCGTGAAGAAGCGCGCCGCCACGCTCGAAAACACCATCAGCGCCGAAACTCCGTGGAAGTCAGGCACGCTCACGCGACCGGCAAATCCTGGAATCTTCGAATTGTGCCATTCGATCGGGAACGTGATGGGAGTGCTTCCCAGCACGCTGAAGTCGTAGGCGTTATGGGTATATTTCCAGATATATTCGCCGGAGAAAACTACATATTTCCCAAACGCCTGTTGCAGGCCGGCGTGGAACTCATTGCGCCAGCCCGGACTGAACGGGGTCGCCACCCCCGGCGTCGCACAGCCGAGGAGAGAAGCCAGCACCAGCGAATCGCATCCCGTGCTGGCCAGAACCAGGTTTTCATTGAACGGAGTCTCCAGCACGCGGGCATAGGAAACGCGAAGAATCGTATTGGTCTTCTTCACGTTGTAGGCGACGCCCAACCGCGGCTCCGCCTCGCGATGCGTCGTCAGCCCGTTGTAGAGATCGCCCCGCAAGCCCAGGTTGAGCGACCAGCTTCCCTTGGTGATCGTGTCCTGCGCATAGAGAGCAAGCTGTTTGACGTCGGTATGTCCGTTGAAACCGAACAGCCCGCTCGCGGATCCGGCGCAACCGTCCGCGGTCGCGGGCGTCGGCCGGGTCAGGTCGAAGCAGCCCAGCGAGTTGAAGAACCCGGCATTCGCGGTAAACGGCGCCGGATAAAGAGCCGGGTTGGTTGAAACCGCCGATCCGCAGTTAGCGGGATCGTTCAACCCCGGGCTGCCGACCCACGGCACCGCGTTTCCATTCGCGGCGAAACACGGAGCATTGAGCGCCGGGTCCACGATCCCGAAGCGCGTGTCTTCATCCAGAAAGGTTTGCTGATAGGTGGCCCCGGCTTTCAGGTTGTGGATTCCCTTCACGTAAGAAATATCGGAGCGCAGGCCGGTATTGGCCAGCGTCCGGTTCTGAGTCACACTCTCTTGCTGGATAGGCCCGAGATCCGAAAACGGATTGGCGCTGGGATAATAGTTGTACTGGTCGCGCCGCACGAATGCGCCGAACGTGAACACCGCATTGGGACTGAGCAGCCGCGTCCAGGATGGCGCAATGTTGAAAGTCTTGATCTGCGAGCGCTGGTCGGTGGGAGAAACCGGATTGCCCACGACCGGGTCGGTCACGCCAGCATTGAGATTGTCGAACGAATTAGGGGTTTGAAACCAGGAACGAGTGAATCCCAGGTTCACGTGAACGGAATCCGCTTTCGAAAGCTGAAAATCCACCCGGTCGAAAAGGTTCTCTTCATTGCCTTTGTCATGAAAAACGGCAAACTCCGGGGGATCGAGAAACCGGCCGCTGTTTAATCCGCTGGCCGAGATAAAGTTTCCCCACTTGGCGCCGCCATAACCCAGGTTGACGCCGAGGTCGGCGGTGCCAAAGCTGCCGTAAGAAGTCGTGAGGCTGCCTTTGGGCGAGGTCATCCCCTGCCCGGAGCGCGTAGTCACGTTGATCACCACGCTGGTCTTCTCCCCGAATTCGGCGGGAGGAGCGCCCGAAATCACTTCCATCGACTCAATCGAATCCAGCGGAATCTGGTTGGAGAAAACCTTGCTCTGCTGGTCGGTGATGGGCTGGCCATCAACCGAAAACGAATTCTCCGCGTGGTCGCCCAGCCCATGGAACAGGCCATTCGAATCGGCGGCAATTCCCGGAGAAGACAGCGTCACCAGCGAACTTACCGACGATGACCGGCTTTCCAGCGGCATCTTGTCAAACAGACCGCGATCCACGTCAGTGTGAAAGGTCGAAGTATTCTCCAGCAGGTCCTGGCCCGCGCCTTCCACGGTCACGGTTTCGGCCGAGCCCTTTACCTGAAGCGTGATACTCAGGGTCACGGGGACGATGGATCGCACATCCACGTCCTGAGCAAACGGGGCGAAATCCGGCCCGGTGACGGTGAGGTGATAGGGATTGAAGGGAACATTCGGAATGTCGAATTTCCCCAGGCCGTCCGTGGTAACCGTGCGCTCAAAGGCGCTCACCGGGTTGCGGATCTCGACCACCGCGTTTGGCACCACCGCGCCGGTGGCATCGACCACCGTGCCCGTGACCGAGGTTGAACTCCCGCCCGACTGCGCGTTCGCCGGAATGGTGAGAGACAGCAAGAAAAACGCTATGAAAGCTGCAAACCACGACTTCTTATAGAAAACCAGCATGGTTCCTCCAAAAGTCTAGAAAAATGGAAAGAGGTGCGCTCCAGGCGCACTAAGTTTCGATCAGCTCTTTTGGATTTCTAGACTGCGGGAGGGGGACGAACGCTGAGCGCGAAGGCCACCAGGCGCTGCCGGGCTGAGACCGGTCCGGACCGGAAAATAAACGTCCGAAGCAACGTCTGTTTGGGTAAAACCGAGGTGGCTTGCGGAGCAGCCGAGTGCGCGGCCACGCAGACCGTACATTTCGAGGCGTCGTTCGCGCCCGAGTGGTGGTGCGTAACCAGAGCCACGGCCGAACACAAGGTCAGCAGCAGGCACAGCCACGCTATCCGTTTCGAGAATGACCGCATAACGATTACCGCAAGAACAGGTTCCTAAAAAGCTACACCGAATGCTCAGGCAAACGCAACCGCCAATCGGAAAACCAGTCACCGTGGTAACCCGATGAGGATATGTGGGCTTGCGTATTTTGCGGAGGTCCGCCAAGGACCACGTAGGGGCAGACGCCCTCGTCCGCCCAGCAGAGCGAAGCTCCGCTATTTCCCGATACCGACATGAGATAGTCGAGCCCTGCTCGCCCGGACAGCCGGGGGCGGCTGTCCCCACGTGGCCAGTTGGCGAACTACGGCCGCTTAAGGTGAATCTTGCCGCGGAACGAACGCAACTCAAAGCGGGACCCGGTCACCATCCCTGGTTTCAGCAGCAGGTTCCCGGGGCCGGGCGCGGAATAACCTTTGGCAATGGGAAATTCCGGATCGGCCAGTCCTGCGATGGATCGCGCCTTGATGTCCACCAAAGCGCTGGCCGGAATCGAGACGTCCAGGTCTCCCGAATGACTGGTGAGCAGGTACTCTCCCGTAGAACCGGGGTCGCCCTCATAGGAGATGCGGCCGCTGCCTGAGTTCACTTCGACCGACGGTCCAGTCACGTTGCGGATGGTGACATTGCCGCTCACCGAGTGGATGTCCAGATGGCTGTTGCGAATGTCGGTCAAAGTGATCGGCCCGCTGAGAGTTTTCACGTGCAGGTGGGCGTCGCTGATGTCCGTCACTTCGACCGAGGCGGCCGCGGCTTCGAGAATTACATCGCCGCGCAGCCCTTGCGCCCGCAGGGTCCCGTCCGACGAACGCAGGCTGACGAACGCGTCGACGGGGACCAGCACGGTGTAATCCACCAGGTCGCTGCCTGGGCGGCTGGAAACTGACCGGAACTCAATGCGATCGCCGTGCTGCTCATTCACCAGGCTTACCGCGTCGGAATGCGATACGGTTTCGATCATCACCTGCCGGCTCCCCGAAGGCCTGACCGTGATCGGCCCGTAGTTATTGGTGATCGAAACCACTGCGCTGGGTCCGACGTTGTAGGTGAATTCCTTTTTTTCCTGCGCCGCGGCGGGCAGCGCCAAAAGAGAGATCAGAACCACGACTCGCGCTGGTACCTCGACCCTGCGAAGACCCATAAATACCCCCCCGCACGACGGAACACCAAACCCCCGCAGTTATACCCGTTCTTGGGTCTGACCTTCAAGAAAGGACTGCTCGGAGAGTGTGCCTTCAGTTAGCTAGATGCATACCCACCCGCATTCGGAAGCCTGCCCTGAGAAGGAAATTCGCGGGCAGCCTGGGGGCGGAGCAGTGCTCTCACCAAGGCGTCATCCTGAGCGGCTTTCAGGCCGTGAAGAGCCTGCCCTGAGGGAAGTCGAAGGGATCTGGCGTGAAGCATATAAACCGCTCGGGCCGATGCGCGCCAGGTCCTGCAGGACTGAAGTCCCTCAGGATGACGCGGTTGTGAGGGGATGATTTTGAAGCGAGCCGCTACCGTCCCCCTTCGCCGGTTTGACGCTTTTCCGCGGCACAAGCTAAAATACTTGGGTTTGCCTGTACTCACGGTTCCGTTCTGGAGCCGCCCCGCATTCGTTGCCCAAAGCGCCGACGCGGAACGCAAGCACAGGAAATTCAGCAGGTTCCCCGCAATCGCGCCAGGCCGCGACGGGCACAGGATTGGACGGAGGCATACGTATGTACGCGGTCATCCGCGCCGGTGGTAAGCAGTACCGGGTGGCGCCCGGCGATGTGATTCGGCTCGAAAGCCAGGGCAACGGTACCGACGGGAAAATTGAGTTCAACGACGTGCTTGCCGTCTCCGGCGAACCCGGCCAGATCGCTCGCCCCGAGTCGGCGGCGCTGGTGACCGGCGAGGTCGTGGAACAGGGCCGCGCCGCCAAAATTCTTGTCTTCCACTACAAACGCAAAAAACAGTACAAGAAGCTGCGCGGGCATCGCCAGGGATACACCGCGGTTCGCATCACCGAGATTGCGTTCGACGGGCAGAAATTCACCGCTCCCGAGCTTCCCAAGAAGGAAGCCAAGCCGAAGAAAGTCAAGCCGGCCGAGGCAGAACACGCGCCCAAGGCAGAAGCGAAGGCCAAGACCCCGGCCAGGAAAGCGGCGGCCAAGAAAGCAGTGCACAAGAAACCGGCGCCGAAAAAGAAAAAGTAGCGCGACAGCCAGCATTTGAAACTAGAAACCAGAAACTGGAAACTGAAAATCAATGGCACATAAAAAAGGTCTAGGCAGTTCACGCAACGGACGCGACTCCAACGCGCAGCGGTTAGGCTTCAAGGCTTTTGGCGGACAGGTCGTCCCCGGCGGCACCATCATCGTGCGCCAGCGCGGCACCCGGGTCAAACCCGGTCTCAACGTCGGCCGCGGCAAGGATGACACTCTCTTCGCCAAGATCAGCGGCCGCATCAAATTCCTGGACAAGGGTTCGATGGGCAAGTTCGTCATGGTCGAACCGCTCGAAGCCAAGTAGCGGTCGAAAGATCAACAGGGCCGCGGGAAGCGGCTCGAAGCCTCGGCGCGGGCCGGGGCATTTTTATTTAGAGCTGTCAGCTCTCAGCAAATTCTCCGCCGAGGGTTGCTCGGCCAGACAGCCGCGGGCGGCCGTCCCCACGTGGCTCGTGGCGGGCTGACGACCGACGACTGAAGACTGACGACTGTGTTCATCGACGAGGCAAAAATCCGGGTCAAGGCGGGTGACGGCGGCAACGGCTGTATGGCCTTCCGCCGGGAGAAGTTCATCCCGCGCGGCGGCCCCTCGGGCGGCGATGGCGGCAAGGGTGGCGACGTCATCATGGAATCCAGCGAGCGCCACAACACGCTGGTGCACTTCCGCTTCAATCCCGAATACAAAGCGCAACGCGGACGCCACGGCGAAGGTTCCAACCGCACCGGCCGTGAGGGCGTAGACGTCCTGCTGAAAGTGCCGGTCGGCACCATCCTGTATGACGACGAAACCGGAGAAAGAGTGCACGACTTCTCCCGCCCTGACGATCGCATCGTGATTGCCTGCGGCGGGCGAGGCGGGCGGGGCAACGCCCGTTTCGCCACCTCTACCCACCAGGCTCCGCGGGAGCACGAACCGGGGCGTCCCGGCGAGGAGCGCGTCTTCCGCCTGGAACTGAAGCTGCTGGCCGATGTCGGCCTCATCGGCTATCCCAACGTGGGCAAGTCCACGCTGATCTCGCGCATCTCGGCGGCTCGACCCAAGATCGCGGACTATCCCTTTACCACGCTGCAGCCCAACCTCGGCGTGGCGGTCGTCGGCCAGCCGCCCGATGAAAAAAGCTTTGTGGTCGCCGACATCCCCGGCCTGATCGAAGGCGCGCACACCGGCGCCGGCCTGGGCACGCAGTTCCTGCGCCACATCGAACGCAACCGCCTGCTGGTGCACATGGTCGATGTTTCCGACGCCAGCGGACGCCCCGACCCAGTCAAAGATGTTGAAGTCATTGCCGAAGAACTGGCCAGCTTCGGAGCTCATCTGGAAGACAAGCCCGTCATCATGGTGGCCTCCAAGATCGACATTGCCAATAAAGAAAAACTGGCAAAGCTCAAGCGCTACTGCAAGAAGAAAAAACTCGATCTGTTCCCCATCTCCGCCGTGACTGGCAAGGGAATTGACGACCTGAAGTATGCCATCGCGGAAAAACTTGAAGAGCTGATAGAACTCTCTGAGAACTGACTACTCACAACTGAAATCTGGTTTTCAACTCACCTGCGATACAAATCTTCCACCGCCCGGTGTACCCGATCCGAAAGCGCGTCCAGGTCGCGCAGCGTGTAATCTGCGGTCGAAATAGGCTGACCCACCCGCATCTCCAGCGGCCGGGACTTGATGTGATAAGTATTCATGGGCAGCA
The DNA here is from genome assembly GCA_963734455.1 of Terriglobia bacterium. GTDB lineage: Bacteria > Acidobacteriota > Terriglobia > Terriglobales > Acidobacteriaceae > JAIQFF01. The sequence continues at coordinate 10,349 of CAVTHC010000009.1, read as the reverse complement.
GCTCGAAGGTTCCCACCAGCGCCACCGGCACAATATCCACCTGCGCTTTGATCGCCAGAAATAACGCTCCCGGCAAAAACGGCTGGATGTCGCCGTCTGGTGTGCGGCCGCCTTCCGGGAAGATGACAAACGGCATGCCGCCTTTCAGGCTCTTCAGCGCGGCCCGGATGCTGCCGATCGACCTCGCCGGGTTCTGCTGGTCCACGCAGATTTGTCCCGAGCGCTTGAGATGCCAGCCCACGATCGGATACGACAGCAGTTCCTTCTTGAACGCAATACGGAACTCAAACGGCAGATGCACATACAACACGGGGATATCGAGCGCGGAGGCATGGTTGACCGCGTAAACATAAGGCTTCGAAGTGTCGATCGCATTCAGCCCCGTCACTGTCGTGGGCGAGACAATCGTCTTCATGATCAGCTTTGACCAGAAACGCGCGAAGCCATGCAGGATGCGGCCCTGATTTCCGAACAGTGACGCCGGAACGGAAATGATTCCCAGCACCACGGTGTACGTCCAGATCAGAGGATCGAAGATGAAATACGATCGCAGCCGGCTCGGCCATCCGTATCGCCGGAAAGTGGCTGCCCTCGCTGGTTGCGCCGGGGTGGCCGCCTCCGCCAGTTCCGCCGCGCGGTCCATCTCAATCGGTGTTTTCACGGATGGCACTGCCTGTTTAGATGCGCGCGCCGAGCCCTCGCATCGCCTCTCCTACAATGTATATCGATCCGGTAGTAACCACCACACTATCGGGCCGCGCCGAAGTCCGTGCCCGCTCGATAGCGGCCGCCACATCCGCGGCGTCTTCCATCGGGGCCGCAGTCCGCGCCGCCGCTTCCCGAATCTCCTGGGGACTGGCCGAGCGCGGGTTATCGGCGCGAGTCACAATCACTCGGTCGGCCAGCGGAAATAGAATCTCCGCCATCTCTGCAATCGCCTTGTCGCGCATCGCGCCAAAAATAAACGTCAGCGATCGATCGGGATAGCCAGCCGAAAGAGTAGACCGCAGCGCCCACGCGCCGGCCGGATTATGGGCCACGTCGAACACATATTCGGGCGAGCTCGCGGTAGCGGTCATTACCTGGAACCGCCCCGGCCAGTGGGTCTCTCGTATGCCCCGCTCCATCGAGGCAGCCGTCACCGGAAATCCCTGCCGGCCCAATTCCTCCGCCGCAGCAATCGCCAGCGCAACATTCCTCAACTGGTGGCGTCCCAGCAACGGAGTTTCCACCGTGATCTGCTCGCCCATCACCTGCAGTGGATAGCGCGACACTGGCCCCTTGTCCGCGTCGACCGCCAGGTATCCCCCACTCGCCGGACTTACCGGCGGCACATACGGCACGGCGTTCACCGCCCGCGCTCCCAACTCCAGAATCGTATTCCCGATGACGTCGTTGGCCTGTGGCGTCTGGGGCAGCGTGACCACCACGCCCCCGGGCCGTATGATTCCCGCCTTCTCCCCCGCGATCTCGGTCACCGTCTCGCCCAGAAATTTCTGGTGGTCGAGCGAGATATCGGTGATCACGCTGACTCGCGGTTCCACCACGTTGGTCGCGTCCAGCCGCCCGCCCATCCCGACCTCGAGCACCGCGATGTCAACCTTGCGGCGCGCGAAATGTTCGAACCCGATCGCCGTCAGCATCTCGAAAAAGCTGGGATGCCACGGCAACTCGCCTTCACTGACCAGGCGCTCGGCGGTGCGGTCGACCAGATCGTGGACTAACGCGAAATCGTCATCGCTGATCCGGTCTCCGCCGATCCGGATGCGCTCGTTGATGCGCACCAGGTGCGGAGAGGTATAAAGCCCCGTCCGTAATCCCGCAGCCTGCAAAATCGAAGCCAGCGTCGACGCCGTCGAACCCTTGCCATTGGTTCCTGCGATCAGAACGCTGGGAAAACTCCGCTCTGGATTCTCCAGCGCCGCCAGCAAGACCCGCATATGCGCCAGGTCGAACTTGTGCGACGGCGTCTGCGCAAGTTCATGGCCCAGGGCGTACATGCGTGCGATGGCAGTTTCGTAGGACATCAGTCGCCGGTCTTCAGTCGTGGGTCTCCAGCCGAATCCTAGGGTACCAGCTTCAACTCCGGCGCTTCGAGTTCATGCCGTCGAATTGTTGAACAGGAGGGCCGAACGGGGAAGCAGGCAGCTCGATGGAGCAACTGACAACCGGGAACTGAAGACTGGCCACTGGGGTTTTAGGCTGGTGTCTGCCGACCGACCACCGAAGACTGATCTCCAGACGACTGATCCATAAATTCCAACGCCCGCGAAATGTATGACTTTAACTGCCGCCGGTGCACCACCGCATCCAGCATGCCGTGCTCCAGCAGAAATTCGCTGCGTTGAAAACCCGGAGGAAGTTTCTGGCGAATGGTCTGCTCAATCACCCGCGGACCCGCGAATCCGATCAGCGCCCCGGGTTCGGCGATGTTCAGGTCGCCCAGCATGGCGAAGGAGGCAGTCACGCCTCCCGTGGTCGGGTCGGTCAGCACCGAGATAAATGGCACTTTGGCTTCATCCAGGCGCGCCAGCGCGGCTGAGATCTTGGCCAGTTGCATCAGGCTGATGACCCCTTCCATCATGCGCGCTCCGCCCGAAGCCGAAACGATCACGATCGGCACCCGGGTTTCGGTGGCCTGCTCAATGGCCCGGGTAATGGCCTCGCCCACCACCGCGCCCATGCTTCCCCCGATGAAGGCATACTCCATCGAACTCACAATCACAGTGCGGCCATTCAGTTTGCCGCGGGCATTGATCACCGCGTCTTTCAGCCCGGTGTCGGCCTGCGCCTGCTTCAGGCGCGCCGAGTAGGCCTTCAGGTCCACGAATTTCAGGGGATCAGTCGAGGCCAGGTTGGCGTCGGAAACCTCGTATTCATTGTCGTCCAGAAGCTGCGCCAAGCGAGTGCGGGCATCAATGCGGAAGTGCCGGTCGCACTTGGGACAAACGTTGAGGTTCTCTTCCAGGTCTTTCTTCCAGATGATCTGCCGGCAGGTGTCACACTTGACCCACAACCCCTCGGTGCGAACCTTGCGCTCGCCCGAAGTATCCAGCTCACCGGCTTGTCGTTTGAACCATGCCATAAATCAGTCGTCAGTCTTCGGTCGTCAGTCTTCAGCCAAAGGCCTTTGCCAACGGCCAACGACGATTTTCAGTACTCAATCCCTCTCTGCGCCATCACGCCCTTCTCGTAGGCATGCTTGACCTGGCGCATTTCGGTCACGGTGTCGGCGACCTCGACAATTGTCGGATGGGCGTTTCGCCCGGTCAAGATAATGTGCACCATTTCGGGTTTGCTCTTAAGAGTCTCCACCACCCGGGCCGGATCCAGCATGCCGTAGCTGATGGCATAGTTAATCTCATCCAGGATAACCAGGTCCCAGGCGCCGGAATCGATCGCGGCAACCGCCTCCGCCCAGGCCTGTTCCACCATGCGAACATCCTCCGGATCCGGCTTCTCGGTTCCGACCTTCACGAAACCCCGTCCCATCTGCTTCATGACGAACTTGTCGCCAAAGGCCTGCACCGCATCCAGTTCGCCGTAATGCCACGAGCCTTTAAGAAATTGCAGCATCAGCACGCGCATGCCCTGGCCCACCGCCCGCAAACCTGTGCCCATGGCAGCGGTCGTTTTGCCCTTGCCCGGCCCAGTATTCACGATGATGAGACCACGGCGGATGTCCGGCATACCGGCCAATCTTCGATTGTATATGTTCTGGCGAATGTGGGCGCGAGCGCCCCGATGGTGCGCCGCTATCCCGCTGATGCTAAACAGGAAACGATGGGGAGTTAAGGAGTGAGGCCAGACAAAAAAGCGCGGGCGATAACGCCCGTGCTCCATTGGTCTTTAAAAGTAGGAAAAAACAATTCCAGCCTACGGCATTTCAATTACAGATCGCAGGTCCACCTTGGGATCGGACACCGGCGACTTTTCGTCCCCGATCAACTGGATGGTGACTCGCAACGCATTGATCTCTTTCTTGACCTGAGCGACTTCCTGTTCCTTGCTCTTCAACACTTCAAACGGATTCTTCATCGCAATAAGTCCTTTGAGGGGAGGGCTGAATTACCCAGCAATCTTCCGCTGACATCCCTACTCTATGCTTTCTCGCCGACGAGATGGAACGTCACGAAGGTACACGCCTGAATTCCTGGATTTTCTCAATGCCCCAGGTGATAGGGATGGCCCTTTAGAATGGTGAAGGCCCGATAGAGTTGCTCTAGCAGCACGACTCGCGCCAGTTCGTGCGCCAGCGTCATTCTGCCCAGCGACAGCACTAGAGTGGCCGCCTGCCGGGCGTTTTCACTGAAGCCATCCGCCCCGCCCACCGCGAACAGCAGCGGAAGCGGATTGCGGTCCTGATAGTCGCCCACAAATTTCGCCAGCTCTTCCGAGGAAAGTTGCCTGCCCCGCCCGTCCAGCAAAACCAGCGCGTGCCGGTGGCGGGCGTCTCTTGCGCACATTTTCAGAAGCGCCGCCTCGTCTTTGAGGGCGACCCCTTCAGCCTCGGCAAAACGCGTTAAACGCTTCAAGTACTCATCCGTCAGAGACTGGATGGCCGCGTCCTTCGTCTTGCCGATCCACGCAACTTTGATTTTCACCAGCGTCAGTTTCCAATTTCCCAAGAACAAGTTTCTGGTGTCAAAACACCGGGAACCGGAAACTGGGAACCGGGAACTGGTTCTTTCCTCCCCGGTTTTGAACCCGGAAGCTCGTTCCTAGGCCCGCTTCTTCCTCACACTGCGCACCGCAACCCGCCTCTGCTTGGCCGGTCCAGCCACCAGCTCCGCGGGCTCCATGCGCCGCGCCGACTTCCACAACCGTTCCAGATCGTAAAACTTGCGCGCCTTCTCGGAAAAAATGTGGACCACGAAATCCACATAATCCAGCAGCACCCACTCCGCCTGCCGGTAGCCTTCGATGTGAGTCGGCCGCAACCCGGATGCCTTCAGGCGCAGTTCCACTTCATCGGCAATGGCCTGCACCTGCCGCGGATTGCTCCCGCTGCACACCACGAAATAGTCGGTGAACGCTCCCGACCCTTTTTCCAGTTCCAGTACGGTGATTTCTTCCGCCTTCTTTTCCAGGCAGGCACGGATGGCTTCAGACACTTGCTGTTTCGAATCGCTCTTGATCATCATCATGCGGGATTGGTCGTCAGTCCTTGGAGGTCGAGTCGCGTCGCACTCTCATTGTAGCCGAGGTTGAACAATCGGGAGGACGGCACCGCCCTCACGCGGGTGCCCCGTCCAAGCTATGCTTGGGCGGGAGTTTTCGTCATTGCCGCCAGCGCCCAATCAGGTACAGCACCAGCGAGAGCACCACGCTGACCAGGATCGACGTGGC
>CAVTHC010000008.1:0-352476 GCA_963734455.1 Terriglobia bacterium | reverse complement strand
GGCCTCGATGGTGCGCTTCACCAGGTAAGCGTAGGGCGATTCCGGTTCCGGGCTTCTCAAAATGGCGGTGCTCATAAGCACATTCCTTCCGGAATCGATCCGGGTGGGCCGCACCAGATTCTGTCTGATTTTCCGGTTACTGTTATGGATGGTCAATACCAGAGAATAGGTTGTTTTTTCAATCGTTTGGTTAAAAGGATGTAAATTAATTGGCGGCGGGATGCGCCACTGGCCACAGAGGGACAACCGCCGGCTAGAGGCGGCGCCATGCCCCGCCGGGAGCGATCCTCTAAGCTCCGGGCAGCGTGAACAGGAACGTCGAGCCGTGGTTCAGTTCGCTCTCGGCGCGGATGGAGCCGCCATGGGCCAGAACGATGTGCTTGGCGATGGCCAGTCCCAGGCCGGTGCCGCCCGATTCACGCGAGCGGGCCTTGTCCACCCGGTAGAAACGCTCGAACAGGCGAGGCAGGTGCTCGGAAGGAATGCCGGGACCGAAATCCTGCACGAAGAACTCGACACCCTCTCGAACGGGACGTGATCCCAGAACGATCCGCCCTCCCGACTGGGCGTATTTCATTGCGTTGTCCACCAGGTTCGAGAACACCTGGTGGATGGCCTCGGGATCAGCGCCCACTTGCGAAACCGCGCGGTCCTCGACGATCAATTCGACATTTTGCGCGCGTGCGATTTCGCGAAAGCTCTGCACGGCTTCCCAGCAGCAGGTCGGCCGGTGCCGTGGGCTGGATGTCGAAACGTTGTTCTCCGATTCCACCCTGGCCAGGGTCAGCAGGTCTTCCGTGAGGCGGGACATGCGCACCGCGCTCTTGCGGATGATCTCGAGAAAATCGCGCGAATGGTTGTTGTCAGCCGCGCTGTCCAGCAAAGTCTCGGTGTAGCCCTGAATCGAAGTCAGCGGCGTGCGCAGTTCGTGCGAGACGTTGGCGATAAAGTCGCGACGCGTCTTTTCGATCCGTTCAGTCTCCGTAAGATCGCGCAGCACCGCCACCGCGCCACCGCCTGGCATGGGCGCGGCGGTCACGTCAAAAGTGCGTCCGGGAACGATGGACGCAGCCCGGGCGGTAAACACCTTGCGCGCCTCGCTCGCCCCCCGCACCGCGGTCAGGAAATCAGGATCGCGCACCGTCTCCACCAGGGGCGCATTCTTGCGGGTGCGCTGGGGCACCAGCCGGTCCATGGTCTGGTTGGCCCACTGCACGCGATCATCCGCGCTGACCGCAATGACCGCGTCCTGCATGCTGTTGAGCAGGGTTTCGAGTTGGCGCTGGCTGGTCTGCAACGCGGCGAAGCTGGCTTCCAGATGGCGGGCGGTCTGGTCGAGTGCGGCAGCAACCTGCCCGATTTCATCGCTGGACGGTTCCTCGATACGCGCCGCCAGGTCGCCCGCGGCGATTCGTTCGGCGAAATGCACCATGCGGTGCAACCGGCGCGCCGTAGAGCGAGCCGCCAGGACGGACACCACCAGCGCTACGACAAACGCCAGCAGCATGCCCTTCCAGGCGTGGTGGAGCGAGAAATCAAACGTCACCGACGCCGCGCCGATCACCAGGGCGAATGCCGCCAGCAATTTAATGAACAGCCGATTTCTCACTTTTTTCTCACTTCGGGGCCTCGAAGCGATAGCCCGCCCCCCGTACCGTCTTCAGATAGCGCGGATTTTCGGGATCGGGTTCGATTTTTTCGCGAATGCGGCGCACGTAAACATCCACCGACCGCGGGGTAACGTAGGCAGTGTCGCGCCATACGGAATCGAGCAGCTGATCGCGAGTGAAAACCCGTCCGATGTGCCGGGCAAAATAATCGAGCAGCCGGAACTCGGTCGCGGTAGTGGTCACCAGATTGCCGCCCACCGTTAGGGTCATGGCGCTGGGATCGATCTCGATCTCGCCAATTTTTACCGGCGCCTGCGACAAAGGCCGCTCGAAGCGGCGCAGCACCGCCTTGACCCGCGCCACCAGTTCCCGCGGACTGAACGGTTTGGGGATGTAGTCGTCGGCGCCCAGTTCCAGGCCGAGAATGCGATCCGCTTCCCGCTCTTGGCGGTCAGGAAAATCACCGGCGTGGCCGCGAGCGCGGGGATTTGCCGGATCTGGCGGCACAGTTCGAGGCCGTCTTTGCCCGGGACCATGATGTCGAGAACGAAGAGCGCCGGCCGCTGCCGTTCGGACTCCGAAATCACCGTGTTTCCGGTGGCGAACACTTTCACCGCGAATCCGTCCGCTTCCAGATGGTGCCGCACCAGGCGGGAAATGTCCGGATCATCCTCGACCACAAAGATGCTGGGTTTCATGGTGGGTATTGTAGCGGGCGGGCCTGTGGGAGACCTAGTCGGGTGGTGATCCCCGGGCAGTTACCTCCTCAACCCGTCAGGAGTTTCAGCGAGAATCTCAATGATCAAGTTTCCAGGGCGCTCTCGCCGGAAAGTCATCCCCGAAGGAACCGCCGTGGTCGCGCTGTACTCCGTAACGACGGCAGGGCCGGAATATTTCTTGCCGATGAGCAGTGCATCCCGGGAGAGGATAGCGGCACCAAACTTTTTCCGGGAGAAGAACACTGGGGCGCGCTGCGGAACAACCTCCCTCGGCTTTGCCAGACCCGGTGCGTCCCCCTGGGCAACCCGGGCTTGCAGCGATTTGACGGTTGCCCGCAACCGCAGCGTAACCAGTTCCACTTCGCGCGCGGGATAGCTGTAGCCGTAGCGGCGCTGGTGTTCGTTGCGGAAATCCCTGATCAAGTCGCGCGTATAAGGAACATTCAATTCGTATCCCTGGCCTTGATAGCGGACGTCCACGCTGCGCTGGTGGCGGACCGTGCCTTTCCATTTCTCAGTACGAAAATCCCTTTCAGCGCGGCGGCGGAGCATCGCAAACTCGCGCTCCAGCGCGGCCATGGGGATTTTCTCCGCGACCCGCCACAGCACGGTGCGGGAGTAGTCCTTCACCACGTCGCTCACCAGGATGCCGAAAGCAGAGAGGGCTCCGGGCAGCGCGGGAACCATGACCCGCGGGATGCTCAGCGCTTCCGCCAGTTCGCAGGCATGGAGACCGCCGGCGCCGCCAAAGGCGACCAGGGCAAACTCTCTCGGATCATAGCCGCGCTCGATCGACACCACGCGTATGGCTTTCTCCATGGTGGCGTTGACGACCCGGATGATTCCGGCCGCGAATTGTTCCAGCGCAACCTTCGACCCATTGCGCTTGAGCCATTCCGCGACCAGGCGGCGCGTGCGCTCGAGATCCAGAGTGAAGTCTCCACCTAAAAAGCGCTCGGGCTGCAACCGGCCAAGAAGAAGATTCGCGTCCGTCACGGTGGGCTGCACACCGCGGCCGTAGCAGATCGGGCCAGGATCGGCTCCCGCGGATTCGGGACCAACCCGGAGCGCTCCGCCGGCGTCGAAGCGCGCGATGGAGCCTCCGCCGGCGCCTACAGTATGAATATCGAGCATGGGCACGCCAATGGGGAAACCGGCGATCTCGGCCTGGTTGCTGGCGCGGGCCTCGCCATCCACCAGCGCGACGTCGGTGGAAGTCCCGCCCATATCGAATGAGATGATCTTCTGGAATCCGCTGCGGCGCGCCATGGCGGCAGCGCCCACCACTCCGCCCGCCGGCCCGGAAAGCACGGTTCGCACCGGTTCGCGGACCGCCGAACCCAGGGCCGTGATTCCGCCGCTCGATTGCATGACAAAAATGCGGGATTTGACCGTGCGATCGAGGTTTTCGAGATAACGCTGCATCACCGGCTGCAGATAAGCATTCACCACCACCGTGCTGGTGCGCTCGTACTCGCGGAACTCAGGAAGGATTTGGTGCGAGATCGACAGAGGCACGCCGAGCCTTTTCAGGGCGCTGGCGACGGCATCCTCGGTTTTTGGGTTCGCGAAAGAGAACAGAAGCGAAATAGCAATCGCCTCGGGATGCTTCTCCTGCAGTCGCTCCGACAAAGACTGCAGGTCCTGCGGTGAAAGCGCCTGCAGGACCTCGCCGTCGCTGGCGGTGCGCTCGTTTATGCCAAAGCGCAAATCGGCCTGGACCAGCGGCTCCACGCGGTCAAAGAAGAAATCGTAAAGCTTGGGACGGGCCTGGCGGCCAATCTCGATGGCGTCTTCAAAACCAGCGGTCGTGACCAGCGCCACGCGCGCGCCTTTACGCTGTAACAGAGTGTTGGTGCCGACTGTCGTGCCGTGCAGAAGTACGGTCGAGGTGCGCTGTCCGATTTTTTCCAACGCTTCGACAATTGCCTGTGAAGGATCGGCGGGCGTGGAGAAAACCTTGAGCATGCGGACCTGCCCGCGCTCGACCCAGACACAGTCGGTAAAGGTGCCGCCGGTGTCGATGGCGATGTGGAAGGGCTGAGTTCGTGGGCGATCTGGCATGGGAGTCAACCCGGAAGGGTAACATCCTGAACAGGAAGAATGCAGGACGACACGTGTCCTCAAGAACGGGCAACCGACCGAGTCTCTATGCTTTCCCTACTGTTTTGGGGTCTCGGGTGGCGGACCGTGCAAGAGAATTTCAGAACGCAAGGCGTAATCCTCAGAACCCGCTTTCTTGAAGTCCCTCACCATGTTCAGGGAAACGCGATCATACTCCTGATCGTTGTCTATCAACGAAACGACAACGGTGGCCGGCTTCCGGTCGCACTTCTGAAAGGGGAGACTACCATTCACGAAGGGTGCGCGACTCTGCGTGAAGAATGTAATCCGGATACGAAAGAGTCCGTCTTCGACAGTAGTGTCGCCCGATTCACCGATTTTACCTTTCGGATAAATAAGCTGGATCTTAACCTTCCCTTTCCGAGGGGCATGTTCGACCTGGCCATTCACCATGACCGCATCGATCGAACACAGAGCGCTTGAAAGTGTGCCTGAGGAGATCGCGCAGATAGACAGGGTCCCAACCAGCGCCTTGAACACGCCGCGAACCATGGCGAACCTCCGTTCAACCGCAATTATTTCATGAGCAGCTCAAGCGGCTAATGAAAACCGACTGGTCCGGACGATGTTCCTCCAAGCTAAGTCTTGTTCGTGAAAGCCAGCGTCAGCAGCGTTTTCTGCTCCACTTCGTGGGCCTTGGCCGATCCCGTGGCTGGGCTGGCGCTGGCGGAACGTTTCACCGACAGCACAGGCCGCTCGCCTGCAATCCGGCGGAGCCTAGGCAGTACGTAGAACAACGCTCCCATGTTGGCCGGCTCTTCCTGCACCCAGACAATGTCTCGCGCTGCGGGGAATTGTCCGATCGCTGCTTCCAGTTCTTTCTCGGGGAATGGATACAACTGCTCGACCGAGATGATCGCGGTCGTCGTGTCATTTCTCTTCTTACGCTCGGCCCGCAATTCGTGGACGATCTTTCCGGTGGCGATCAGGATGCGGGTGGCATCGCTGACTTCCGTGTCCGGCAACACGGTGAGAAAGCGCTGGTGGGTAAAGTCTTCAATCGGAGAGGAGGCGTCAGGATGGCGCAGCATGCTCTTCGGGGTGAAGACCACCAGCGGCTTGCGCCAGTGGCGCAGCGCCTGCCGGCGCAGCAAATGAAAATATTGCACCGCATTCGACGGTTGGCAGATTTGGAAATTGTCTCTGGCCGCGAGTTGCAGAAAGCGCTCCGGACGGGCGCTCGAATGCTCCGGCCCCTGCCCTTCGTGGCCATGCGGTAGAAGCAGAACCACTCCCGAGAGCAGTCCCCACTTGTCCTCGCCGGCGCTGACGAATTGATCGATTACCGCTTGCGCCACGTTGGCGAAGTCGCCAAACTGCGCTTCCCACATCACCAGCGTTTCAGGATAGTCACGGCTGTAGCCATACTCGAATCCGAGCACACCCGCCTCGGAGAGCGTGGAGTTGTAGATTGAGCAGCGCGCCTGCCCTTCCGCGATGTGCTCCAGCGGAACGTACTCCTGCTCGTTTTCGATATCGAGCAACACGGAGTGGCGCTGGTTAAAGGTGCCGCGGCGGGTATCTTGCCCGGTCAACCGCACGGGCACACCGGCCTTCACCAGGCCTCCGAGCGCCAGCGCTTCAGCCATGCCGTAATCCACCAGGCGCTTGCCGGCTCCCATCTCGGCCCGCTGCTCCAGCAGCTTCTTGACCTTGGGATGGATGTGGAAGTCCGCCGGATAGGTCGTGAGCCCGCTTGTAATTTCACCGATCTCCTCGGCCGAGAGGCCGGTATCCACTTCGTACTCCGGCTTGTACCGGCCGCCTTTGTAGTCATTCCAGTATTTCGGCAACTCGCGCAGTAGCGGCTTTTTCCTGATGGTCTTGGCTCTTTTCTGCGCCGCTTCCAGTTCTTCGCGGATTTTCTCCGCCTTCAGCCGAGCGTCGTCCGCGCCAATGTCCTCGGCGTAGATTTCCCACAGCGGCGGATGGTCCTTGATCGCGCGATAGAGTAACGGCTGGGTGACGGTCGGGTCATCGACTTCGCTGTGCCCATGGCGGCGATAACCGATCAGGTCAATGACCACGTCGCCTTTCCAGGTATAGCGATACTCAGCGGCCAGCCGGCCCACGCGAACGACCGCGTCCACGTCTTCCGCATTCACATGAAAAATCGGAATCGACTGGCGACGCGCCAGCTGCGCCGAGAAACGCGACGAGTGCTCTTCGCTGTACAAGGTAGTAAAGCCCAGCAGATTGTTGGCGATGATGTGCACCGTGCCGCCCACGGTGTAGCCCCTCAGATCGGAAAAATTCAAAGTCTCGGCCACGATGCCCTGGCCCGCAAATGCCGCGTCGCCGTGAACCAGCAAGGGCAGATACTTCTCGCGGCCGTCCTGGCCCGCGCGGTCCTGCTTGGCCCGGGTGCGCCCCACGGTCACCGGGTCCACAGCCTCCAGGTGGCTGGGATTCGAAACCAGGTGAATATGAATTTTCGTCCCCAACCGGGTCACGTATTCGCCGGTCGCTCCCATGTGATATTTCACGTCGCCGCTGCCCAGCACGCTGCGCGGGTCCACGTCCTCAAAACCCGCGAAAATTTCTTCGGGAGGGCGCCTGGCAACCTGCACAATGATGTTCAGGCGCCCGCGGTGGCTCATTCCCATCACCAGTTCCGCCGCGCCCTGCTGCCCGGCGGTGTCCAGAATTTCGTCGACCAGGGGGATCATGGCGGTCACGCCTTCGAGCGAGAAACGCTTGCTGCCCAGATAGCGCTGCTGCAGCACCTGCTCGAACAGGTCAGCCCGGATGAGCTGGTCGAGCACCCGCTCCTGGTCCACGGCGGGCTGCGGCCCCTCCAGGCGTTCCTGGATCCAGCGCCGCCGTTCCGGGTCGGTGATATGCATGAATTCCGCGCCCACGGTCCCGCAGTAAATGCGGCGGGCCTCATCGGCCACCTCGCCCTCGATCCGCAGACCGGGATGCGACACCGGCGGCAGGAATCCGAGCGGGTCGAGATCGGCCTCCAGGTATCCCCAGTGGCGGAAAGGGTCGAATATGCGCTCACGTTCGCCGATGGGAGCGTCCAGGACGCCGGTTGCGGCAGATTCATTCTGAGGTTTGGATCGGGTCGCCATATGTCTGTTACTAGAATAACGGATGCAACCGGATGCGTGCTGGATTCGTCCCTCAGAGAGCAACAGAATCAGTCTAAATGTGGCTTGCCCCCGCGCGTAATTTGGCCGATGGGCGACTCGCAATGCGCGGCCTTACCTCTTCATCCTGAAACGGCATTCGTCCCAATCTGACATCCGCGTCCACCTTCTTTTCATATCTGCCCCTCCCCCCGCCATGCCGGCACCTCTGACCTCCGATGTACTCAGTAGCCGCGGTAACAGGTTACCTATGGGAAGCCCGAGACAGGCCGCAGTCAGCACCTCCCCGATGCAACTGCTGCTGGTGGGAGACAACGAGGACTCCAGCTATTTACGCAACCTCCTGAACGGCACCGGCAATGGGCATGTGGGCCTGGACCACGCGCACTCTGCCGAAGAGGCCCTGGTGCGCCTGGGCCAGGCGACCTACGACCTGCTGCTGTGCGAATACAAGTCGGGAGATGGCGCTGCCTTGCGCCTGCTGCAGGAATTGCAGCGGAGTGGGGCCGGGGCGCCAGTGATCTTTCTCAGCGATCACATGGACGAAGCCACGGTCGACAAGGCCCTGAAGGCCGTGGTCGGAGATTTTGCCCTTGCTCCCGGTGCCGACCGGCCCGCCATCACCAGCACCATCCGCCATGCCATCGATGAGTATTCCAAAGGGCGGCAACGCCAGAAGGCGGAGGACACGCTGCGCAAGTTATGGCGCGCCGTCGAACAGTCGGCCGACCTGGTCATGATCACCGATCGCGAAGGAGTGATCGAGTATGTAAATCCCGCCTTTGAGGTGCTGACCGGCTATTCTCCCGGAGAACTGATGGGTCAGACTCCCCGGGTCCTTAAATCCGATCTGCAGACCGCGGAGCTCTACAAGGAACTGTGGCAAACCATTCTCGCGGGCAATGTCTTCCGTTGCACCATGGTGAACCGCAAAAAGAACGGAGACGTTTTCGTCGCCGAAAAGACCATCACTCCTCTGCGTGACGGCGAGGGCAAGATCACGCATTTCATCTCCAACGATCGGGACATCACCGACCGGCGCCGTATGGAAAACCAGATCCAGCAGGCGCAGAAAATGGATGCGGTTGGAAGATTGGCCGGAGGCGTGGCCCATGATTTCAACAACCTCCTCATGGTCATCAGTTCCTACGCCGAGCTGATGCTGGATACGCTGACGCCCCAGCATCCCCTGCGCCGCAACGTGGATGAAATCCAGAAAGCCTCCCGGCGAGCCGCCGACCTCACCCGGCAGCTGCTGGCTTTCGGACGCAAGCAGATGCAGACCCTGCAGCTTCTCGACCTCAACCTCATCATCGAGGACATCAACAAAATGCTGCCTCGCCTGATCGGCGAGGATATCGAACTGGTGTTTATTCCAGGCGCCAAGCTGGGCAAAGTCAAATCCGATCCGGTGCAGATCGAACAGATTCTGATGAACCTTGTGGCCAACGCGCGCGACGCCATGCCCAAGGGCGGCCGCCTGGTGATCGAGACGGCGAACGTTAGCCTGGACGACGCCTATGTCCAGGAGCACTCCATCGTTCCCCCGGGAGACTACATTCTGCTCACGGTGACCGACTCCGGAACCGGGATTGCCCCCGAGCATCTGCTGCACATCTTCGAGCCGTTCTACACCACCAAAGAGGAAGGCAAGGGCACCGGACTCGGCCTGGCCACCGTGTACGGCATCGTGAAACAGAACAGCGGGTTCATCTGGGTGTACAGCGAGCCCGGGATGGGAACGACTTTCAAGATTTATTTTCCCCGGGCGCGCCAGGCCAGGCTCCCCCTGGCGCCCACGGTTCCCATCGAAGGCTGCCCGCGGGGCAGCGAAACCCTGCTGCTGGCCGAAGATGAAGGAGCGGTCCGGGAGTCCATTCGCGAGTTTCTCTGCCTGAACGGCTACACCGTCCTCGAAGCACAAAATGGCACCGAGGCCCTCGCCCTCGCAAGGGGACACGTTGGCCCCATCCATCTGATGATCGCTGACGTGGTCATGCCCGAGATGGGGGGCGCCAAGCTGGCGGGAGAGCTGGCAGCCGAGCGGCCGGACATGAAAATTCTGTTTGTCTCCGGCTACGCCGAAGCGACCTTCCAGCGCCACGGCGCCATTGACGTGACCACGCGCTTCCTGCAAAAGCCCTTCTCCCTGAAAGCCCTGGCCCGCAAGGTCCGCGAAGTGCTCGACGCCGAAAAAGCCTCGGCCGCGGGCGCCGCGTCATCGAAATAGGCGTTTACGACTCGTTGGAGGACGGGCGTCCCGCCCGTCCAGCCGGCGGGGACGCCCGGCCTCCACTGCCGGCTGCGACTATCCCATATAATTGCGTTTGATTTAATGTAGGCGCGAGCGCCCCGCTCGTGCGGCAGCGCCTCATAGTGGCTGCTTCCCCGAGCACGTCCGCGCCGAAGGAATCTCGTATGAGCCAGCACGCCCGATCCATTCGCCCGAGAGAACTGGCGTGACCATCCTCCTGCTGGCTCTGCTGGCCGGCGCCGTCATCTACTCGCTGCTGTCGATCGTGGCCGCGTTCCGCTACCTCTCGGTACGTCCGCCCGCCTGGAGCTCTCCCGAAGCGATCAGCATTCTCAAACCGCTGGCCGGACTCGATCTCGGGCTCGAATCCAATCTACGAACGTTTTTTGAGCAGGACTATCCTGCCTTCGAACTTCTGTTCGCGGTGCGAACCCGAGATGATCCGGCGGTGGCGATTGTCGAGAAGCTTCGCCTGGAATATCCGCACATTCCGTCGCGCTTGCTGGTGACGGGAGAGTCTCCCTATCCCAACGCCAAGGTCTACAGCTTGCAACAGATGCTGGCCGCTGCGGCGAATGACCTGGTGGTGATGAGCGACAGCGACATACGAGTCACGCCCAGTCTGCTGAAAACGGTGGCCGCCGAGTTTCAGGACGCCGGCCTCGGCGTCGCCACCTGCCCGTACCGGGCGGTCGCCGGCCCAGGTTTCTGGTCACGGCTGGAGGCCATCGGCATGAACACGGATTTCGCCGCCGGCATTCTGGTGGCCCGCATGCTCGAAGGCATGAAGTTTGCCGTCGGCCCGACCATCGCCGCCCGGCGGCGGGTGCTGCAAGCCATCGGCGGCTTCGACCGCCTGAAAGATTATTTGGCCGAAGATTTTGTGATGGGAAAATTTGCCGCCGATGCCGGACATGGCGTGATTCTTTCTTCCTATGTGATCGAACATCACATCGGTAGCGCGGACCTGCGCCACAACGCTGCCCATCGTCTGCGCTGGGCGCGCAGCACGCGACGGTCGCGGCCATTGGGTTATGTCGGGCAGTTGTTTACCATGCCTCTGCCGCTGGCACTGTTGCTCTGCGCCGTAAACCCGGCATGGTGGCCGGCGCTGCTGGTGGCGCTCGCCGTGCGCCTGCTGGCGGCTTACGTAGTTTCGGCGCGGGTGCTGCACGCCAGGATCAACTGGCTGCTGCTGCCGATCGAGGACACGACTGCCTTCTGCTTCTGGCTGGCTGGATTTGTTGGCAACACGATCGTCTGGCGCGGGCGGCGGTATCGGCTCTACTCCGACGGCCGTTTCGAGTTACTGCCGTCTCCAGCAGCCAAATAGGGCGAAGTCAACATTCGTCTGCAGAATCAATCCACGAAACCGCTGGCTAGAAGCCAATTTATGACGTACCACCTCGCAGGCGCGTCAGTTTCAAGAAGTCAATGATCAGCGCCACGTCATAGCAAATGACAAGCAAGAACGACACAACATAGAGAGAGGTCACCGCCACAATATTGAAATCATGATAGGAAGGCAACATCCTGACGCTTTGAATGAGCAGACCAACCGTGATGGGAACCACCCACAAACTCATGGACAAAGCACTTATTGACATCAAGGCAAGGCTGGAGCGCGGAAAGTACCGTTGCGCAATTGCACCCACAATCAAGATGATGGGCCAGAACGCCAGCAACAAGCTAATACTCACGGAAGCAGCCGCCGCTGTGAAACATCCCGCCAAAATAGCCAGCCACCGAGTTTTGGCGGAGAGTACCCAGGTTCGGCTTTCGGACTCGTTGATTCCCAAGATTCCCTCCGAACGATGTTTCACAAGTCAGGCGGAGCTTTTTCCATATCCTAGTTTTAGGAACCAATCCGAACCAGCCTCCCATCCTTCAACCTGAATGCCTCGCCCCGCCAGAAAACCTTATTTCCCAGGAGGCTCAAGAACCAGACCAGCAAGGCCACGAAGTCCCGAAGTGGAAGCAACGGCAACAAACTGAACACCTGGCGATCGCGCAGTACTGACCATCCTACGGACAGTGCGGCGGCCATTCTTAGACCTAATGCCACGGCCAGCAAAGCCCACGCCCCCGGAGCTCCGCGAGTCAAGAGCACTGCGCCCGAGGCCCATGGGACGCCAAAGGTCACGACCAGCCCCAGATATCCCCAGCGCCGCGAATCACGCACCGCACGACCCCAGCGAAGCTGATGATCCACAAACTGGCGCAGCGTGTAGGCGGGAAGAAATGTATCGACCACCACGTCCGACAGGTGCACTTCCATGCCTCGCTCCGCTATGCGCCTGCCCATTTCGTAGTCGTCGGCCAGATAATCGACAAATGCCTCGAAACCGCCGCTGGCCCCAAGATCGCGCCGACGAAAAGCCAGAGTCGAGCCCAGCCCAAAATGAATGCCGCCTTCCAGTTGACGCGCCGCCAGTACTCCGGCGCTGAAATCCGTGCTGATGGAAAGAGATTCCAGCCGCGCTCCCAGGCTGAGACTGGCCACGCCGCGGTAAAGGCAGGTCACGAGTCCGACCTTCGGATCCGCCAGCGGCGCGACAACCTCCCGCAAGTAGTTGGACTGCACGCGGATGTCGCTATCGTTCACCACGACGTGCTCGTACCGTGCTTCCGGCATCATCTGCGCCAGGTTGCTGACTTTTGTGTTGGCGCCCAGGTTTTTCAGGCAAAGCACGAGCCGGATCGGAATCCGGGGAAATTCGGCTTTCAATCGCTCTACGAATTCGATCGCAGGATCGCCTGCGTCGCTGACTCCGAAGATGATTTCGTACTGGGGATAGTCCTGCAAACCATGACTGCGAAAGCTCTCATACATCTCAGGATCGGTGCCCCGGAGCGGCTTGAGAATCGAAACCGGCGGGAGGAACGGGGTGGTTTGTGTGGGGCGGGCGCCCACGCCCGCCGCCTTTCGCTCGCCCAGAAATCGAGCCGCGCTGTACAAGCACAGAACGTAATAGGCGGCACTCGCAACCGTCCCCAAGAATGAAACGATTTCGAGCACCCTGAAAATGTGGTGAATCATGCGGATGGGGCTAGTCTACTCGTACCGCAGCGACTCGATCGGATCCAGGTTCGCGGCCTTCCATGCCGGATAAATCCCAAACAACAAACCCTCGGCAGCGGCCGAGCCCAGCCCGAACGCGGCCCAGAAGAACGACATCCGCGCCGGCAGCGAACTCCAGATGGCAGGAATCGTCCAGGTAATGATCGCTCCCACCAGCACGCCGAGGAAGCCGCCCATGGCCGTCAGGGTGATGGCCTCGAGCGTGAATTGCAGCAGGATGTCGCGTTTGCGCGCTCCAATGGCCTTGCGCACGCCGATCTCGCGCGTTCGCTCGGTCACCGAAACCAGCATGATGTTCATCACGCCCACGCCGCCGACGATCAAACCCACGCTGGAAACGGCAAACATAAAAACAAAGACAGCGCCCGTGACCTGGTTCCACACGTCGGACAGCGACTCCTGAGTGAATACCGCAAAGTTGTCCGGCTTGTCCGCCGAAACCTTGCGCCGCCGGCGCAGCAATTCGCGGATCTCGTCGATGGCCTTGGGCATGTCGTCGTGCGACGTGGCCTTGACGCTGACCCAGTATTGCTTCAGCTCGGGATGCAGCTTGCGGAAAGTGGCCAGCGGGAAATAGACGATGTTGTCATCCGGGTTCTTGCCCCCGGCAAACACGCTCTTGCGCTTGGCCGCGACCCCGATCACGGTAAACAACTGCCCATCAATGGTGATTTCCTTCCCCAAAGGCGTTTCGTTGGGGAACAGTTCCTCGGCGGTGTCCGAGCCCAGCACGATGACGGGAGAATGATGTTCTTCATCAATCTCATTCATCCATCGTCCCGAGGCGATGTCCAGATCAAACACGTCCTTCCAGGTGCCGGTGTCGCCCTCCAGAATCGTATTCCTGACTTTCCGGCCGTTGTACTTCACCTCGTACGTGCCGGTCCCGAATTCCTGGCGAAAATAACGCAGTCCGGTGGTGGCGATCTTCACGTGGGGCAATTGCTGTATGGCTTCAAAATCGTCGAAGGTAAGCTCTTTGCGGGTTCGTATTTCTTCCGTCGGCCGGCCGAACGTCAGGGGTTGATGGTAGGCAAATATGATGTTCGAGCCCAGGCTGCTGATGACCTGGCTGACGTTGTCATTGAGACCGCGCACCACCGAGGAAATTCCGATCACCACGGCCACCCCGATGACAATGCCGAGCACGGTAAGCGCCGACCGCATCTTGTTGGTGCGGATCGTGTCCAGCGCCATGTGGACGACTTCGCCGTAATCGCTTGTGCGCAGCATGGTTAGTTTTGTTCACCACGGAGGCACAGAGGCACGGAGAACTTCAAAGAAAAATCTCCTTGTCTCAGTGTCTCCGTGGTGAACCTCACAATTCAAATCTCAACGCCGCGATCGGATCCAGCATCGCCGCCCGCCGGGCCGGGTAGACCCCAAAGAACACGCCCACGCTGGCAGAAACCAGCAAGCCGGCCGCCACCGCCCACAACTTGATTTCAGAAGGCATGCCGATAATCGCGGTAATGCCCTTGGCGAAAACAATGCCAAACAGCACGCCCAGCAGGCCACCCACCAGCGCCATGGTTCCGGACTCGATCAGGAACTGCAGCAGCACATCCTGGCGGCGCGCCCCCATGGCCTTCCGTATCCCGATCTCCCGGGTCCGCTCGGTGACCGATACCAGCATGATGTTCATGATGACGATGCCGCCCACCACCAGCGAAATCGCGGCAATGGCGATCATCGCGATAAAAAACGTCCCGCTCAGATTCGACCAGATACTCAAAAAACTGGCATTGGTTTCCGCCGCGAAGCTGTCCGGACGCCCGGGAAGATCATGACGCCGGGCCCGCAGCACGGCGCGAGCTTCGTCAATCGCGGCGTCCAGCTCCGTGCCCACGCCCGCCGCCTTGCCCGAGATGCGAACGCTGGTGTGCGAACCGAACTGCTTCAAATAGGTCGTAATCGGGATAGCCACATAGTTATCCCGGCTCTGGCCGAGCGTGGTTCCCTGTTTCTTTCCCACTCCGATCACTCTGTACACTTCACCCTCGACCCGGATTTCCTTGCCCAGCGGATCCACCGCGGGAAAGAAAGTGTCCACGACGTCGGTGCCGATTACACCCACCTGCGAACGGTTCTCCTCGTCGTTCTTATTGATCATGCGGCCCGCGGTAATGTCGAGGTCAAGGATGGGAGCCATCGACGGCGTCAAGCCGCGAATCCAGGTGTCGGCAATGGACTGTTCCTCGAACCTGACGTGGCCCGCGGTGTTCGTAATGGATGCGCCAATCTGCGAGCAATGCTTGCAGGACTCCAGCACCGCCTGGTAGTCCTCCATGGTCAGGTCCTTGCGCTTCTGGCCCTCGAGCAGTTGGTCGACGTTGGTGACCACGGGCGTGACTTTGCTGATGATGAAAACATCGGCGCCCAGGTTGAAGATTTTCTCCGCCACATACCCGTTGATCCCGTTCACGAACGTGACCACCGCGATCACCGCCGCAACTCCAATCACCACGCCCAGCAGAGTGAGGGCGGAGCGCAGCTTGTTCGCCCACAGCGAGAGCAGCGCGATGCGGATGGCCTCAAGGGTTGTCATGGATCAGTCGTCAGTCCTCGGTCGTCAGTCGTCGGCCCTCAGTCGTCGGTCGTCGGGCGCTTGACTACAGAGCCCCGCCCCGCATCAAGTTTAGCAGCTTGGTCGGCAGGGCCGAACCGGCTCGCTCTTCCAATTTTTCCGGGCGGTTCCAGGCTGGCACATAACATTCCGGGCCTGTGATAAGGTTCCTACCGCAATTCTCCGGAGGATTGCCATGATCAGGATCGTCGGCCTTCTCATATGTCTTTCAGCGCTGGCTCTCGGACAGCAGAACAGTCCTCTCGACGGACTGGCCAATCTGAGCGACGCGGTTTCGCGGCGGGCCTCAAGCGCCGATCCCTCTGGCGGCAATGCGGACTGGGTTGCCGTAAAAGCCGGCTCTACCGCCACCCTCGCGGACATCAAGGGCGCAGGCTCCATCCGGCATATCTGGTTCACCATCAACTCGCCCAGCCCGTATCATTTGCGCGAACTGGTGCTGCGCATGTACTGGGACGGCGAAACCGACCCCAGCGTCGAAGTTCCGATTGGCGATTTCTTCGGGACCGGTTTCGAAATGTCCGATGAGGGCCAGAAATATCATTCCTGGTGGTCCCTGCCCATCACCGTCCAGGATCGCGCCATGAACTGCTACTTCGAAATGCCGTTTGGCAATGGGGCGCGCATCACCCTCACCAATGACGGGACGCAGGACGTACGAAATCTCTACTTCCACATCGACTATCAGGAGTACCGCAGCGCGCAGGCGGTGGCGAACCAGGGACGCTTTCATGCCCAGTGGAGACACGAACTCTCCCGCGTAGTCCCCGAGTCGGAGTCCGGCGGCAAAAACGTGGACGGCAGGAACAACTACGTGTTCATGGAGGCCAAAGGCAAGGGCCAATACGTGGGAACCATCCTGAACGTATTCGGGCTTTCGACCGGATGGTGGGGCGAAGGCGACGACATGTTTTTTGTGGACGGGGAAAGCGCCCGCGCCACCATCAACGGGACCGGAATGGAAGACTATTTCAACAACGCGTGGGCCTTCCAAAGAGAATTCAACTATCCGTTCATCGGCTATTCGCAACAAGGCAACCGGGACTGGACCGGCAGCCACACCATGTACCGCTTCCACATCGAAGACCCGATCTATTTTCAGAAGTCTCTGCGCGCGACCATTGAACACGGCCACGCCAACGCCCGGGCCGACGATTACACCAGCGTAGCCTTCTGGTACCAGACCGAGCCGCACCAGAAGCTATCTCCCCTGCCCCCGGTCAACCAACGCCTGCCCAACGCGTTCTGGAAGATCCAAAAGCTGGATAAGAACCTGCCCAACTGAAACCGTCGTTGGTCGTTGGCCTCTGGCCTTTTGGCCCTGGTTGTTGCCCGAGGCGCCTCCTCCCTGAAGCTTGGCCAACGACCAACCAAGGACCAACGACGGTTTCCCGGACTGTTACAATGGCACTGTTGGCAGCTGGACCGGACGGTCGCTCTCGCCGCGTCAAGTGGCAAGGGAGGAAAGTCCGAACTCCACAGAGCAGCGTGCCGGATAACGTCCGGGAGGGTGCCCCGTCCAGGCTTGCCTGGGCGGGTCCATTCGACGGAAAGTGCCACAGAAAATATACCGCCCTGGCAGCAATGCCAGGGTAAGGGTGAAAAGGTGCGGTAAGAGCGCACCGCCGTCGCAGCAATGCGGCGGGCAGGGCAAACCCCACACGGAGCAAGACCAAATAGGGAGGGAGCCTGGGGCGGGCTGAATAAGCCTCGCCCGGGGCGCGTGCCGGCTCGGCGCGCCACAACCTCCGGGTAGGTCGCTTGAGCCGCGCAGTAATGCGCGGCCCAGAGGAATGACCGTCCTGCCGGAGCAATCCGGTGGACAGAATTCGGCTTACAGGTCCGGCTGCCACAAATTTCTACTTTCAATCACTTCTAAAAGCCAGTCAAGCTGGCTGCGAGTGGTGCTCAATTCGAAAACCATCCCTTTCGAACGGCGTCATCCTGAGGGGCTTCAGTCCCGAGGGATCTGGCGCGCAGCGGCACCCAAAGCAGCGGCGACGCGGTGTATCCGCTTCCACGCCAGATCCTTCGCGGCCTGAAGGCCGTTCAGGATGACGCCTTGGTGAGACGATTGATTTCAAGCTGAGCCGCTGGTGGCGACGCGGGCCTAACCCGCTTGGGCAGCGCCAGAAACATTCCCCTCGCTATCTACAGTCGGGCAGATTCGTGGATGTCATATGCGCGCCGCCCCGTGGTACCATTCCCGCGTGGGCGACTCCGCTGTACATTCCGAGTGCCGCCTCGGCCGTTCCAGCTACGACGGTTGCTTCGCGGCATTCTGCTCTCGTCCGCGTCACTCACTGGATTACCACTCTCTGCTTTGTTGCCCTGCTGGTCACCGGAGTTGAAATTGTGATCTCTCATCCCCGCTTCTACGGGGCGGGACTGGCAACGATTTGACGCCTGCGACGCCGGTGTGACCCTAAAGAGTCAATCTCCTCTGCGATTCCTCCGCCTTCGCGCCTCCAGGAATGGAGTACCATAGTGCCCGCAAGCTGGCTTCATCCTAATAAGGGCCTCATAAGGACCGAGAGCCGATCGCTTCCTTCATAATTTCCCAATCACTGGCTCCGGTACCTCGATGCGAAGGGAGAGCCATGCGTGCTCGAACCAGATACGCCCGCTCGAAGCCTGCCCAACAGATTGTCTTCCTGGTGCTTTTCGTTGCCACGGCGGTTGTGCTGCCCGCTCGCGCGCAGAAGAAATCCGCGGGCGCGAGCCTTCCCAAGTACGACGTCCAGGCCGAAACCAAGATCAAAGGCACCGTCGAAGAAGTCAGGCTGCCGCCGAAGGGCAGCGAGAAAGAGATTGTCCACCTCCAGGTGAACGATGGCACGAACTCCATCGATGTTTATTTGTGCCCCAAGACTTTTCTGGATGACATGGGCATGAGTTTTGCCAAGGGAGACGCGGTCGCCCTAACCGGCGCGAAAGCCAAGCTGGGTGAGGCCGACGTTTTTCTGGTGCGGGAAATAGTAAAAGGAAACGACAGCTTCGTGCTGCGAGACGCAAAAGGAGAACCCGTCTGGGACTGGCGTCACTGAGGCGCTGCCTGGCATCATGCCGGGGCTGGTTTCAGCAAACCAACCGCCATCTCAAATACTGTAGGAGCACGAGGAACGAGTCCTCGATATCTGGTTTCGGTGTCATCCTGAGCGGAGCGGATGCTTCGCTTCGCGAAGCAGTCGCGCAGTCGAAGAGCCTGCCCCGAGCGAAGTCGAGAAGACCCCAACGAGCGGAACAGATGCTAGAGAACATCGTATTGATATAAACTGGTTCTCGACCTACAGAATCAGGAGACCTTCATGTCCGCACCCAGCCGCCGGCCCGAAATTCGCCGCCGCCGCACCCGCAGTGAAAAGATCACCAAGCTCAAAAAACGCCACAGCGCGGCGAAGACCGAAGCCGATCGCACCCGCATCGAGGCCAAACTGCATCGCCTGGAGTTCAATTCTCCCGGACAGCCGTTGCTCAAGAATGCCTGAGGCCAGCTAGGAATTCGCCGCTCGGGACACGATGCCGGGCTCGTCTCGTAACTGCGCCTGCGCTGCCGGCGTTCCCGCCACCTCGTGGTACACGCGGAGAATCTGCTGCGCGGCCGCGTCCCAGGAGAATCGCTTGGCCTGCTCGTAGCCGCGCTCCTTCAGTTTGTCGCGCAGGGGCTGGTCCAGCAGCACGCGATGCAGCGCGCGCATGATCTCAAAAACATTTTCCGGATTCACCAGCACGGCGGCGTTGCCCACTACCTCGGGCAGAGACGACGTGTTCGAAGTCACCACCGGGGTGCCGTGGGCCATGGCTTCGAGCGGCGGCAGTCCGAATCCCTCGTAAAGCGACGGAAATACGAAAATCTTGGCCGCATCGTAAAAGATGCGCAGCACTTCGATGGGAACGAATCCCATGAAGCGCACGTCGTTCTGCGTCCGGCTGCGAATGACGGTGCGGCGCAGGTCGGGATGCTTGGACAACTCGTCCCCGATAATGATCAGCTTCAGGCCGGGAAACAGCGCTTCCTTTTCCAGTTCGGCCTTCAGCGCGGAAAATGCCTCGATGATCCGCACCACGTTCTTGTGCGGGCTGATCCTGCCGGTGTAGAGCAGAAAAGGATGGTTCACCAGATAGCGCTCCGCCAGCACCTGCCGGTCGGCCTCGGTGGCGTGGCCGCGCAGGAAGCGCTCGTCGATCGCGTTGTACACCACCTCAATGCGGTCCGCGGGAATGGCAAACAGCTTCTCGACTTCGCTTTTGGTAAAGTTGGAGACGGCGAAGATTCGCGCCGCTCCCTTCAACGCCCGATGGGTGAGGTAGAAATGCAAGGAGCGCTTTAATCCCGACTGGTCCCGGGCCCGGTACATGTGGTCGAGCACATCGTGCACCGTCATCACGTAGGGACAAGGCAGATTCCGGGGCAGCCAGAACAGGTGCGGGATATGCACCAGGTCGCAGTTCAAGCGCTTGAGGATGGCGCGATAGTCGAAATAGCTCTTGATGGTGGCGTCGTTGCCCAGCAGAGGTACGGTGTGAAAGTTGGGCGGCAGCGGGCCGATCTCCGCCACTTTTTTCGGCGGCCCGATCAGGAAATACTTGCTTTCGCTGTCCAGCCGGCCCAGGGCCCGGACAATATTGCGAGTATAAGTGCCAACGCCGAATTCGGTCATCCGCCGGATGTCGATGGCGACTCTCACGGGGAGATTTAATCACAGAGCGCAGTCCACGGCTAGGCACCGGGCAGGCACAGCCCCGTATTTCGATGATGGAGGACGGGCGTCCCGCCCGTCCAATGCGGAAGGCTGGTAAAACTTCGTCGTCTAGAACGGGCAGCCGGCGCTGAGACGGGCGGGGACGCCCGTCCTCCATGGCGCGAGAGTTTAGGCTCTTGCTTCCACCTGGGCTTTTGCCCTGCGCTCGGGATACAGCGGGAAAGCCTCCGCCAGGCCCAAAACCTGCTTTCGGATCTTGCCCAGCACCGCCGCGTCCGTCCGATGATGCAGCGCTTCCGCGATCCAGCGGCCCACCTGCTTCATTTCTTCTTCCTTCATGCCGCGGGTGGTCAGCGCGGGCGTCCCGATGCGGATTCCGCTCGGCTTCATGGGCGGGTTGACGTCGAAAGGAATGGCGTTCTTGTTGACCGTGATGGCGGCTTCGCCCAGCGCCTTCTCCGCCTCGCTCCCCAGAATTCCCTGGGAGAACACATCGACCAGCATCAGGTGTGTGTCCGTGCCTCCGGAAATAATGCGGAAGCCTTCCGCCGCCAGGGTTTCGGCCAGCACTTTGGCATTGGCTACAATCTGCCGCGCGTAGTCTCGAAATTCAGGCTGCATCGCCTCCAGAAAACTGACGGCTTTCGCCGCGATAATGTGGACCAGCGGCCCGCCCTGCATTCCGGGAAACACGACTTTGTCGATGGCGGCCGCGAACTCCTGCCGGCTCAGGATCATCCCGGCTCGAGGTCCGCGCAAGGTCTTGTGCGTGGTCGTGGTGACGATGTGCGCATGGGGCACCGGCGAAGGATGCACGCCCCCCGCCACCAGCCCGGCAAAATGCGCCATGTCGACCAGGTAAAGCGCGCCCACTTTATCGGCAATCTGCCGCATGCGGACAAAATCAATGATTCGCGGATACGCGCTCCCCCCGCCGATGATCAGCTTCGGGCGTTCCTTCTCCGCCAGCTTCTCCAGATCGTCGTAGTCGATGGTCTCGCTTTCCCGGGTCACTCCATAAGGAACAATGCGATACGTCTTGCCGGAAAAATTCAGGGGATGACCGTGCGTAAGGTGCCCGCCATGCGCCAGATTGAGCCCCAGAATAGTATCGCCGGGCTGCAACACCGCCGCGAAAGCTTCCATATTCGCCTGGGAACCGGCATGGGGCTGAACGTTGGCATGTTCGGCTCCGAATAGCTTCTTGGCCCGCTCCCGCGCCAGCTCTTCCACGACGTCAGCGAACTCGCAGCCGCCGTAGTAACGTTTGCCGGGATAGCCTTCAGCATACTTGTTGGTGAACACCGAGCCCATGGCCTCAAGCACGGCTTCGCTGACAAAGTTCTCGGAAGCAATCAGCTCCAGTCCTTCATGCTGACGGCGAACTTCGTTATCGATGGCCGCGGCTATCTGGGGATCGACTTCGCTAAGCGGGAGCGACATGCGGTCAGTTTTCATGGGCAGTTCCGTTCTACCGTAACCATTCTAACTTAGCTCTTGGCCTTTGGCTCTTCGCCTCGCCTTGTCATCCTGAGCGGAGAGATTGCTTCGCTTCGCGAAGCAATCTCGGAGTCGAAGGACCCCTATTGTTCCACGGGCATCGTCAGAACTCCGCAGGGAATCTGCCCAAAGCGTATCCAGGAGCCGGCAGCGATGAGCTCAATAGAGGTCCTTCGGCTCCACTTCCGGCTCGCCAAGCGAGCCAGATGCTACGCTCAGGATGACAACGCTAGAAAGCCTTTCACACGCTCTCAAACGCCGTCCGCAGAAACGAAACCAGCTGCCAGCCATCCATATATTTATAAGGCGTCTCGCCGGTGGTGTAGTGGCCGCAGGGCAGCACCACAACTTTGTGGTCCAGCCCGTAACGCTCAAACTCCGCCACCGCATCGCGCGAGAGCTCGGGCAAAAAGGTCATGTCATATTTCGCGTAAATGATCAGCGACTTTTTCGGCCAGCGGGCGAACTGCTCGAAATACGAAATCGGGCTGATGCCGCTCCATAACGCGCGCAGCCGGTCGAGATCGATCTGCGCTTCGAGACCCTCGCGAATGTGCCGCGTGGACTGTCCGTGCCAGACCACGTCGGCGACATTGGTCGAGGCATGATTAAACGCGGCCACGCAGATGCGCCGATCGTGCGCCGCGGCCAGAAACGAATAGCAGGAACCCAGGCTCGTCCCCAGGATGCCCAGCCGCGTGTAACCCTGCTGCTCCAGCCAGTCAAAGCAGCAGCGCACGTCCACCACGGCCTGGCGGCAGGCGTCGAGCGTACGCCCGATGTTGGCCGAGACCGCGTAGTCCGCGCGGCGCGTGTCCGCCGGCATGCGAATGTCGTGATACGGCATGCTCAACCGCAGCACCGCGATCCCCAGCAGGTTGAGCGCGCGGCAGAGCCCGGTGTAGGCGACCGCATCGGAATTCCAGTGCGGCAGCAGCACCACCGCCCGCCGCCCCCGGGCCGGAAACCACCGCGCGTTCACCAGGTTATTTTCTGAATACGGCGTATGGACCGGCGAAGTGAAGCGCAGAAAATCGGCGGATGTGCCGCGGACTTTCTCTTCCAGCTTCTGATCCGGCACTTCCCGCGTGCTGAAGACCTGCACTTCCCGCCTTTCAAGCCGGAAGTCCGACGGCACTTTGTAGGAATAAAACTCGTCGCTCGAGGCAACGATCCGCCGGTTGTACTCGCGCAGGAACTTCTCGGAATCCGCCTGCCCCGGAACATAGCCGGGAGCGAAGCCGTTACGGCAAGGCCAATCCCTCGCCCACTCGACGCCCCACTCCAGCGGACGCACCACCCGGTTGTTATCCACCGAGGTAAGCCGGGTCTCCCAGTCATACATCCACTGCTCGTAGCGGGAAGCCATTGATTATTCAGGATAACAAAGGGAAGCCGGCAGGTCAGCGCAAGCACAGCGAATCGCCGTATTCGGCATTTGTCTCGACAGTGGGGGCTTTAATCGGAGGCACCACAGGCCGTGTGGTCACCAAAGGCCGTGTGGGGGCGGGTCTACGACCCGCCCGGGCCGCGGCGAAGCCACGGCAGAGTTTGCATCGCCAAGGTACTGGAAGACTGAAACACTGCCGAGCTGCGCTCGGCCCGGCCGGGTCAATGACCCGGCCCCACACAGCCTGTGGCAATGCCATCTATAGAGTGGAATTTGGGTTTGGCCAACGACCAACGACCAAGGACCAACGGCGAATGACCAACGCCTAGCTGTATTTCCTCGGCACCCGCTTCGAAATCGCGCACAGAATCTCGTACACATTCGTGTTGGCCAGTTCGGCGTGTTCGCGGGCATCTACGCTCAGACCATCGAGCGCGCCCAGCAGGACCACTTCGTCGCCCACGGCAACTCCCGGCAGACCGGTCACATCCGCTAAGGTCAAATCCATCGAAATACGCCCCACGATGGGAGCGTAGTGTTCGCGCACGATCACCCGTCCCCGCGACGACAGCGCGCGATTCAGGCCATCCGCATATCCCACGGGAAGCACCGCAATTCGCGCCGGCGCCTTGGTAACATAAGTGCCGCCGTATCCCAAGGCCTGGTTGGCCCGCACATCGCGCAGCGAGAGGATTCGCGTCTTCCAGGTCAGCACCGGTTTGACTCCAAGCCGCAGCTTGCTGCCGCTGACTTCCCTTCCCGCCCGCTCAAAGGGCAGATGGTAACCATACAGGGCAATCCCGGGGCGCACCATGGTGTTCCATGATTCTCTCTTCGAAATGACAGCGCCGGTGTTGGCCACGTGAACCAGCGGTGGATCGAATCCTTCGTTGCGCAGAACGTTTCGCACCTGCTCGAACTTCTGCAGCTGCTCGTTGACCGAAGGCGCGTCCAGCACTTCCGAGGAAGCCAGGTGAGTCGAAAGGCCTTCCAGCAGCAGATCGGGCGAGGACTTCAGCGCGGCACAGACCGGGTACAAGTCTTCCGGATCGACCCCCAGCCGGCCCATGCCGGTGTCCACTTTCAGGTGGACCGCAAGTCTCGGCAAACCCAGGCCGGCGGCGGCCTTTTCCAGCAACTGCACTTGTCCGGGCTCCCACACCGTGGGCGTCAGTTGCAGGCGAATGATTTCTTCTTCCTCGCCCCGCCAGAATCCCGTCATCAGGAGGATGCGGGTGCGAATGCCGGCATCACGCAGCGGGATGGCTTCGTCGAGCGAGGTCACCCCCAGCCAGCGCGCTCCTTCTTCCTCCAGGGCTCGTGCGCATTCCGTGGCGCCGTGGCCGTACGCGTCCGCCTTCACCACCGCGCAAACAGTAATTCCCGCTCCGATGTGCCGTTGCACCACGCCGAAGTTGTACCGCAGGTTCTCCAGCGACACCTGGGCCCAGGTGGGACGGGTCGCGGTCCGTTTCAGAATTTCGGCGGTAGCCACTGCTGCCGATTATAGCGGGCGTAGCGGCGGCCGCATGGTTACGCCTGTGCTACTCCCGGACGCGGGTAGCGATCTACTAACCGCCCGACAGGACGAAATTGACCGTCACCTCGGTCTCTACCTCCACGGGCTCGCCGTTGAGCACATACGGCCGGTATCGCCACTGCCGCACCGCGTCGACAGCCGCCGGTATCAGCATGGGATGTCCGGTCAACACCTGCAGATTTTCGATCGTCCCCTCACGGCTGATCATAGCGCGCAGCACTACCTTGCCCTGGACTCTGACCTGCCTCGCCAACAGTGGATACTCCGGCTGCACGCGATGGGTCAGGTTCCCTTCCATCATGCGCGAGACGGGAGGGTGGCGAACCACGGCGGTAGGTGGGGGGAGCGCCACGTCAGACCCCGGCGCAGAACCAAAAACATTGCCGCGGCCATCAGCACCGATTCCGTGCCGTACGCCGGCCGCGTTGGGATCGATCATGGGTGGTGGCGCAGTCGTTTCGGTCAGCATCGTTACCGTCAGAGGAATCTGCGGAGGGCTTATCAGCCGGTCGTCCATCAGGTTGCTCTGGGCAGGCGAGGATGGAGTGGGGCGCATCTGCTGTCGCGGCGCGGCCGGGGGCGGGGCCGGCGCAAGCAGCGGTGCCAGCATCGCCAGTCTCGGCAGTCCTTCGGTGTAAAACAAGGGCAGCAAGAGCAGGCAGGCGACCGCGCATGCCTGCACCGCAAATGAAATCAGGGTTGTCCATCCCCGATGAGAGTGATTGGACCAGCCGGAATCGGACAGGAAATCGCCAAACATGGTGTCCTCCTCGATGTGACGCAACTATGTGTAAGGACACCGGAGAGTCCACGTTCAGGCGCATGCGAGCGGAAGCGAGAAAAGAAAAAAGGCCACGTTCTGCACGCGGCCTGTGGGAACTTCTTTACGACACCGGGTGTCGCACAACTATTTTGGTTGCGTGGCGGGCGCCTTCGGCGCGGCGGTCGCCGGCCGGGTTGCCGGAGTGGTCGGCCTGGCTGCAGCAGGCTTCGCCGCCGGCGCAGGCACTCCGGACTGCGCGTTGTAAAGCTCGACTACCGGCCGCGTGATGTCCACTGCCGGCCCAGCCCAAAGCACCGGCCCGTTCGGCCACGGGTTCGAGGTGTCGATGATCACGCCGAAACCATTGTCCGCGGCGTACTTCACCAGCATCGGCCCCATCTTCTGCAGGATTCGTTGCGCGATTTCATTCTGTTGACTCTGGGCATCGTCGCGCGCGTCCTGCACCGCCCGCTCCAGGGATTTCTGCTTCTGTTCGATTTGCTTCACCAGCGTGGCCCGGCTGTCTTCGTTCAGCTTATCGCCCTGGGTGTTGAGCTGCTTCTTCAGGCTCTCGACTTCGTCATTCTGGTTCTTCAGCTCGGTCTGCTTGGGTTCAAGCTTCTTGCTCAAAGCTTCGAAATCACGCTGGCCTTCGTTGGTGGCGAAAATCGCTTGCTCGACATTGACGGTCCCCATCCGGGTTCCCGTGGCATTGAGAACGGTGGCGGCGGAGGGATCGGCCTTGCTGGCGGCCGCGCTAGGGGCAGCGGGCAATGTCTGGGCCAGGGCTGCGACCGAAAGGGTCAACACGGTGAACATAAGAAATCGCACGAACTTGCTTGTCATGTGGTTGATTTTGAACTCCTTGGAAATTTGTCCCGGGGAATCGGTTAGATTTTCATACAAGCCGATGCTGGCCGCGCCTCAGCACTAACCCGACCGTTTGCTGTCAACGGAAGAGGCTGGGCCGGAGTTCCCAGCGCCTCACGCCGAACCTGGTGCGGCGTGGTGACCACCCCGTTGGCTGCCTTCTTCAGGGCGTGGATTTTTCTATTATAGGGACAGCCTCAGCCCAAGGTCAACCAGTCGTCAGTCTTCAGTCTTCAGTCGTCAGCTGAAAACTTCTGACGACCGACGACTGAAGACTGACGACTGAAGACTGACGACCGCCGACTGTCCCTTAAAACGTCGTCGCCACGCTGAAGCGGAACGTCTTTCGGGGCTCGCGCAGCTGGTACTCGGGGGTGAGGTTGCGGGAAGCCTGCTGGAACGTAAAGTCTCCCGCCGCTCCCGGTGGAAACATATCGCGGGTGATCGGCACCGCGCCGCGGGTAATGTTATCCAGGCGCACCGGGTTGTATGCCCAGTAGACCCGGAACGGGGCATTGATAATCGGCAAAAACACCTGCACTTCGAGCCCGGTGGACATCCTCGGAATCCAATTCGTGGAGTCCACGACCTGCAGTTGCTGGGAGAACGGCGGTTCCTGATGGTGTCCGCCGATGCAGTTCAGGGCAATATCGAGAGCGGGACAGCCAAAGACCGTGCTATTGATGTCCGCCAGTTGGCCGGGATTGATCCGCAGCTGCGATCCCCTGACCACGGGATTCATCCCGATGTCCACGAACGGAGCCAACGCAACCGGCCCGGCGATGGTTATCCGATATTCCAGGTTAGTGACCAGGCTGGCATCCCCGCCCGGAAACACGATCTGCTCCACGGGAACCGGAACCGTGTAGCTGCCGCGAAGCGGATTGGCCGGGTCCTTGGGGACAATAGTGCCATCCGGGTTACGCAGGATGATGCTGCTCTTGGAGGGAAGAAACGCCACCGGAGACACAGAAAGAATATCAAAACCGCGTATGTCATTTTCGCCGCCCAGGTAGAAGCGTTGAAAGGGCGGCGCCACCACGCCGCCATACCCTGCCAGGAAAGAACCCTGGAAGTTAAATCCAATCGTATTGCGTCCCTTCTGCACGGGCTTGAAGTGTTTGTACTGCACAATGGGACGCAAGGACCGCACCGTCCCACCCAGTCCGGCAATTTCCCCGCCCAGAAACACGCTGGTCCCGCGCTTGGGTGAAATCGGGCTGTCAATGGTGCTGAACGAAAAACTGGGCAGTATCTTGCTGGTGATAATGCCCTGCAGCGAGTTCGGGCCGCTGATTCCACGAAACGCCAGGTCGGTGAACAATATCTTCGAGGCATCGCTGAGCGCGACAATGGACGACCGGTCAAACGAATAAGTGATCCCCACTCGCTTGAACGAATGGTGCAGTTGATAGCTGAGGGAAGCAGTAAAACCCGTGCTGGACTGGGTATAGTTCTGCAAGTTGTTCAGAAACGCATTGGGCAAGTTCACTTGCTGGCCGGTGAAGATGGCCTGCTGGCGGGCCTCGTTATAGTTGAATTTCTGGGCAAAAACCGAAAAGCCTCCCTGGATCGGGCGATCAAAAAGATAGGGTTGGGTGAAACTGAACGAAATGATGCGCTGCGCGTTGCCGATACTGGTCTGCACCGCCAGCGTCTCACCCAGGCCGAGGAAGTTATTCGTGCTGTAGTTGATCCCGATGAAGGCCCCTTGCAGGCCGCTGACGCCGCCGTTCAATCCGATGCTGTTCTTGCCTTTCTCGTGGACCTTCAGCGTCAGGTCCACGGTGCCGTTCTTTTCGTCCAGGTGAGTTTCGGTGACGTTCGGGTCGTCCGGTTTCAAGACGTCGAAGTAGCCCAGTTGATTGAGCCGGAGCAGGCTCAGCTTCCACAGCCGCTCATCGTAGACCTGTCCTTCTTCCAGCGCGACCTCGCGGCGGATGACCTTGTCCCGGGTCGTGGTATTGCCGGCAAACTCGATGCGACGGACATAGAACTTCTTGCCTTCGTCCAGATCGATGGAGAGAAACACCAGCTTCTTGTCTTCATCGAAAGTCGTGTTGGGAATGGAGGTAAAGTTGATGTGACCCAACTCGCGATACGCATTGCGCAAGTTGTCCAGGCCCTTGGCCACCTTTTCCCGGGAGAAAATGTCGCCGTCTTTCATGGGAAACAGCGAGCGCAAGGCCTTGAGGTTGGTGACTTCCTTGTTCCCGTTGAAGGTGATCCCGCCCAGCCGGTACTGGTCCCCTTCATCGATCGGAATCGTGATGTCGACCGCCTTGCCCGGTCCTTTCATCAGCAGCGGGACATGAAAGCCGGTGCGGCCGGTGTCGCGAATCTCCGTCTTGGCGTCCTGCACCACGACTTTGAAGTAGCCGCGATTCTGGAATTCCGCGCGCACCCGTTCTGTGTCCTCGTCCAGCTTGGTGGCGTCGTAGGTCTTGGCGAAGATATTTTCCAGGAAGATGGAATGCGGGATCCCGATCGGCTTCAGGTTCTTCATGGCCCCGCGAAGCACGCGCGAGCTGACGTGCTTGTTGCCGATGAACGTAATCTTGCCCACCGTCACCTTGGGCCCTTCCTTAACCACGAATGTGACGCTTACCTTGGCGGGCGGTATGGGCCGCACCTCGGTGCGCACGGTGGCGAACTGCCGGCCATGCTCGGAGAGCAGCTCCTTGATCGTGACCTCGGCTTTCTTGACCTTGGTGGGATCGTATTGACTTTCCGGCGAGAGCCCTACCTTGCGGTCCTTGAAACGGTCGAGCACATCGCTCTTCGATACCGAATTCAACCCCAGGTACTCGATCTCGCTGATGGTGGGACGCTCTTTGACGTAAACGTGGATGCGCCAGCCTTTGGGAGTCTGCTCGCGCTCGAAGCGGATGTCCTCGAAATAGCCGGTATTCCACAAGGAGTTAAAATCGCGATCCAGGGCCGCCTCGTCATAGACATCGCCGGCCCGGGTGAAAATGCGCCCCCGTACGGTTTCCGCAGGGATACGCCGGTTGCCGTGGATCACGATCTCTGTAATCACTTCCTGCTGGCCCCATCCCGCCAAGCACAGCGCCAGAAGCACCATGCAGACAGAGATCCATCGTCCTTTACAAATCTTTATGATTGAAGGAGATGAAGGCGATGCACCAGCCGGAGCGGGCCACGCATGGCCCGACCGACTCCTCGTCACTACAGGGCTATCCTGATGAAAACGAAGAATCGTTACGACCTCGGATCCTGGGAGTAGGAAAGTGGCAATTATACGGTAGAGCCGTGGAGACCGTCCAAACCGCCCCCCACTTCAGGGAGACGGCTTAACAGGCTCTACTTCAACCAAGACGGAATAAAACGTGGCGGAGTTGCCCAGGTCCGTAAGTTTTTCCGAAGTAAGGACATTTATGTTCCGGTTTCCCGGGCTCAACTTGGCCCAATGCAGCCGGGCCGAGACTACGCCCGCCTGCACCGCGCCATCCACCCGGGCCCGTAAGCGGATCTCCCCACGCCGGTTGAAGACGCGCACCGTGTCTCCATCGACAATTTTACGCGCCCCGGCATCGGCCGCGCCGATTTCCAATAATCCGGCTTCTTCCATCTCCTGCACCGCCGGCACGTTACAAAAAGTGCTGTTCAGGAAGTTGTCCGCCTTGCGGGCCAGAAGCTCCAGTGGAAACTCCCCGCGAACCGTGCCGCGATTCGTCGGGCGGAGTAAAAGCGGCAACCGGGTCGAGCCCCTGCCCTCTGAGTTCCTCGCTGTAGAGCTCAGCCTTCCCGCTCCTGGTGCCAAAATTACCTTCCGCAAACGGCAAAAAATCTGAGAACCGGGAACTGGAATCTGGCAACTGGTTTTCAAAATTCAGCCTGACGTGCCCTTCCCGTTCCAGCCGGTCCCGATCAATTCCCCGCAGCCACGGATTTTCTGAAGTCAGAACCGCATCGATCATCTGGTCCACCGATTCATGGAAACAGTCCTCTTCAAATCCCATGCACAAAGCCAGAGCTCGAAACACTTCAACATTGGAGCGGCACTCGCCCAACGGCTCAATGGCTGCGTCCGACATCTGCAGGTAGTAGTGCCCATAAGCGCCCTGCAGGTCTTTGTGTTCGAAAAACGTGGTCGCCGGCAGAACGATATCAGCGTAGTCGGCGGTATCGGTAAAGAACTGCTCATGCACCACGGTAAACAAGTCGGGACGCTGCAATCCTCGAATGACCTGATTGTGGTTCGGACAAACAGCCGCCGGATTCGAGTTGTAGACGAATAGCGCCTTGATTGGTGGATCTTTCAGGGTGTTGAGCGCCGTCCCCAGTTCCACCATGTTGACCGTGCGCGCCGGACGTCCCAGTGCCTTTTCCATGAGGTCCGTGCGCTCCAGTGCTCCACGATTTAACCCGAACGCGCCGCTGGTGGAAAGCTGAAGCCCGCCGCCCACTTCCTTCCACGAACCCGTAACGCAGGGCAGCATGGTGATGGCGCGCGTGGCCATGCCCCCGCCCTCGGAGCGCTGCACCCCGTAGTTCACCCGGATCACCGCCGGATGCGTGGTCGCGTATTCGCGGGCCAGCTTGACGATGTCAGCCGCAGAAATGCCCGTCCAGTTCTCGACTCGCTCCGGAGGATACTCCTTCACCTTTTCGCGCAGCTCGTCGAAACCCAGGGTATGGCGGGCAAGATAGTCGGCGTCGTGCAGTCCATCCTTGATGATGACATGCATCATGCCCAGCGCCAGCGCCGCGTCGGTACCGGGATTGATGGGCAAGTACCAGTCCGCGCACGCCGCCGTCCGGGTGCGATAGGGATCAATGACCACCAGCTTGCCGCCTTTACGACGCGCTTCCGCGATGAACGGCCATAAATGGACGTTGTTGCCGTGAATGTTAGCGCCCCACGCGATGATGTAGCGCGAGTGCGTGAACTGCTCCGGATCGGTCCCCAGCTTGATGCCGATCACCGACTTCAATCCCGCCTCGCCCGCCGCGGAGCAGATGTTGCGGGCCAGTTGCGAAGCCCCCAGGCGATGAAAAAATCTGCGGTCCATGGACCCGCCATTGAGCGCGCCCAACGTGCCGCCATAGGAGTACGGCAGAATCGCCTCCTGGCCCAAACTCCGCCGCAATTGCGCGAAGTCGGGAAGCAATCTCAGCCAGCGCGTCGTCCCAGGTGATTCGCTCAAAATCCCCGGCATTGTGGATCGGCACCTGCTGTGTGGGGACGGGGCTCTGCCCCGTCCGGACGGATCGAAGATCCGTCCCGCCTTTGGCCGCGGCTCCCTTCGGCCGCACCCGCCGCATGGGATAAAGCACCCGGTCCGGCGAGTACACCCGGTCCAGATACTTCGCCACCTTGGCGCACAGAAATCCGCGAGTCACCGGATGCGCCGGGTCTCCTTGAATCCGCGTAGCCCGGTCATTTTCGACGGTGATCAGGACGCCGCAGGCATCAGGACAATCGTGGGGACAGGCGGCGTGCACTACTTTCTTCATGGCCAATTGATTATAAGGCCTCAAAAAAGAAGCGGGCGGCCTGCGGCCACCCGCTAAACCCCCACACACTCTCCCCTATTGCCCGGTTTGTGCCTGCCGCACGCGATGGGCCCATAGCACCGGATCGCCGCTGACCGAGTCTTTCAGGACCAGGCCCCGCGCCACCACCGGGACCGACGTGGTCGCGGTTGCGGTCTGCAGGTCGGTCAGCGTCAGGGTATTGCTGTTGCCCTGGAAAAACACCGTTCCCGCTCCCGTATTCACGGTCAAGGGCGCGCCCAGCGACATCCCCAGCAGGCCGGTGTTCAACAGCTGGAAATCGCCGGCATTCCCGCTGGTGACGGTCACGCTGCCGGGGACGACCAGCCCGTACACGCCCTGGCGCCGCAACGAGATGAAATCCGGCGTAAACGTACCGCTGAAGCTGCCCCCGATGAAGATTCTCTGCCCTACCAGCATAGAAGAGTTGCCGAACAGGTTGTTCGGACTGAACCAGGTGTTGTTGAAGAAACAGATGGCGTAGCTGGATACGCCGCTGACATCCACCGTCTGCACCGTGTCCACCAGGCCCGAAGCCCCGCCCCCGGTTTCGCCCACCCACAGGGTGACGGTCTGCACCGGTCCCGTGGTCGGGTTCAGGGCCAGGATGCGGCCCGAGATGAATGCCCGGTCGGTGGTGATGAATTCCACGTCGCTGGCCAGGATGCTGCCGTCCATCTGCACCGTGCCCTGCAGCGAGACGAATCCGCCTGACGTGGGCAACGTGTCCAGGCTGAAGCCGCTGTTGTAGTTGGTGTTGCCATTCACGTCAACCGTGAACTGATGTCCGAACGGTCCCTGCATCACGAATGAATTGCCCGCGACATTCACCGAGGCGATGGTGCCCAGGAGGTCGGTAATCTGGCCTTCCGGATTGGTCGCCTTCACCGCCTCGATAAACATCACCGGATTGATCACGCCCGTGATCTGGCCCGTGTTGTCGACCGCCAGCGACTGGCGAATATCGAATTCCGTGTGCATGCCGGCCAAACCGTTCGCGCCCACCACCATCGGCGTGGGAAAGGTCACGGTCACCGACGTGGTCTGGGGATTGGTGCTGGTCGGATGGGTAAATGTGCCGTCCAGCGTGCTTACTTGCGGAGGAGTGCCGGGAACGATGTAATTGATGACCGGGCTCGACAGCACAAAAGTCGCCGTGGTGTATGTGTCGGCGGGTACCGCATTAAACGCCAGCGGCTCGCGCAACCCCACCAGGCGGGCGAAATCAACCGTAATGGGCGACGACACCAGTTGCGGTGAATTGCTGGCTCCCGTGAGCGTAATCGAATTAATCGTAAGGTTGAGGCCCACCACCGACGGCAGCGGAGCATCTTCGCCGGTGACAAACACCGCTCCGGCTTGTGCATTGGAGGAAAGAGTCGTCCCGTTTCCGCCGCCGCAGCCGGCGAGTGAAAGTCCGCACAGGGCAAGAAGCATCGAGAGCGCCAAAAACCGTTTCATGACAAACTCCTGAATTCTGAGGAATCGATGGAATTCGTGGTCCTGGGATAGAAACCCTCCCAGCGTATGGAAGTTGCGTTACTTCTGGACAGAGTACCCAAGTAATTCCCGCGCTGGACGCGGGTTTTGGAGGATTGGACCCAGAGGTTTGCTTGGGCGGGGCGCCCCGATAACCATCTTATGATTTTCTGACGACTGAAGACCGACGACTGACGACTAGATTTCCATCACTTCTTTTTCTTTCCCCTTGCTCATCTCTTCCATCTTCTTGATTTCGTCGTCGGTCAGCTTCTGGATTTCATCCATGGCGCGCTTCTCGTCGTCTTCGGCGATTTTCTTGTCCTTGGCCGCCTTCTTGATGGCGTCATTGCCGTCGCGTCGGATGTTGCGCACCGCGGTCCGGTGTTCCTCCAGCGTCTTGTGCAGATGTTTGACCATGTCCTTGCGGCGTTCTTCGGTCAAAGGCGGCACGGGCACGCGAATGATCTTGCCGTCGTTCATCGGGTTCAGACCCAGGTCGGCGGTGCGTATTCCCTTTTCGATGGCAACCAGCGCCGTGGGGTCGAAGGGCTGGATGGTAATCAGCTGGGGCTCGGGCGCATGCACCTGGGCAATCTGGTTCAGCGGCATCTGCGAACCGTAGTAGTCCACGTTGACCGCGTCCAGCATGTGCACCGAGGCCCGCCCGGTGCGGGTCGCCGCCATCGCCTTGCGAAAGTCTTCCACCGCTTTGTCCATCCGCGTCTTCAGTTGAACCCGGATATCTCTTAGTGGACCGGCATCAGCCATGATCAACTCCGTCGACTATTCAAAATCAAAACGCTGAATTATAAACCTTAACGAAGCCTCACCCGCAAGGCAGGCCGCACGGATCTCACGGATTAACCCCCGCACTCGAGATCACAGACCACAAGGATTAGAGAACGCTTCGCAGGAATAATCCGCTGCACGCATCGCGTGAAAATCCGTGGCCCAGGTTTTACGCGCTCACCAAAGACCCGATCTTCTCGCCGATCACGACTTTGCGGATATTCCCGCGCTGATTGAGGTTGAAAATGATAATGGGCAGGTTGTTGTCCTTGCACAGGGAAATGGCGGTCGAATCCATCACTTTGAGTCCCTGCTTCAGCACTTCCATGTAGCTGATCTCGGCGAATTTCTTGGCGTCTTTCACCAGCATGGGATCGGCATCGTAAATGCCATCCACTTTTGTGGCTTTCAGAATCACGTCAGCCTTGATCTCCATGGCGCGCAGGGATGCGGCCGTGTCGGTCGAAAAATAAGGATTGCCGGTGCCACCGGCAAAGATCACGATCCGCCCCTTTTCCATGTGACGGATGGCGCGGCGGCGGATAAAAGGCTCGGCCACCTGGTTCATTTCGATCGCCGATTGCACCCGGGTGTGAATGCCCTGCTTCTCGAGCGCGTCCTGCAGGGCCAGCGCATTGATCACGGTGGCCAGCATGCCCATGTGGTCGGCGGAGACGCGATCCATCTCGCGCGCCTGCTGGGCCACGCCGCGAAAGAAATTCCCGCCGCCCACTACGATCGCGATCTGGATATCGAGCGAGTGTACGTCTGCCAGCTCGGCGGCAATCTCGTGGATGCGAAGGGGATCCACGCCGAACCCCTGGTTCGCGGCCAGGGCCTCGCCCGAGAGTTTGAGCAGAATGCGTTTGAACACCGGAGTCGGCATTGAGTTCTAGTTTCCGGTTTCTGGTTTCGTGTTTCCAGTTCCCGTGGTTCCAGTTCGTTGCTTCATGATATCGCGCCCTCGAACCTCGACGATGCCAGCGGAACCAGAAACTAGAAACCGGAAACCCGCAACTGCCTTACTCGCTTTTTTGTTCCGGCTTGGTGATGGCGATCGTCTCCCCCACTTCGCCCACCTTGAAGCGCGCGAAACGGCGGACCGCGATGTTCTCCCCCAGCTTTCCAATCTTGGTGGCCACAAGCTGGCCGATGCTGACCGTCTGGTCGCGGATAAAAGGCTGTTCGAGTAAGCAGACTTCTTCGTAAAACTTGCTCATCTTGCCTTCCACGATCTTCTCTACCACCTGGGGCGGTTTGCCGGTCGCAGGCGGCCTGGGCGCGGTAAATGTCCTTCTCGCGCTCGAACGCTTCCGGAGTGACATCTTCCTTGCGCACGAATTTCGGGTCGCTGGCCGCGATGTGCATGGCAATGTCGTGCACCAGCTCCTTGAAATCGTCGGTGCGGGCCACGAAGTCGCTCTCGCAATTCACTTCCACGAGCACGCCGATCTTGCCTCCGGCGTGAATGTAGCTGGCGACTGCGCCTTCCTTGGTCACACGGCTGGCCTTCTTGCCGGCTACAGAGATGCCCTTCTTGCGCAGCAGGACGACCGCCTGCTCCAGATCGCCCTTGGCTTCCGTCAGGGCCTGCTTGCAGTCCATCATCGGCGCTCCGGTCTTTTCCCGGAGCTCTTTTACTTGGGTCGCAGAAATATTCACGGTAGATGTGCTCATAAATAAAGTTTCCAGTTTCTGGTTTCCGGTTTCTAGAAACTGGAAACCAGAAACTCGAAACAGCCCTTACAAACTTTGACCCGCGCCGGACGACCCGCGCGGGTCTGATTTCCCTCAAGGGCTAAATCGCGTCTTTGCGGGCTTCGAATCTGCCGGCTCGGTTGTGGCTACGCTGACGACTGAAGACTGCTTTTAATACGTCTGCGTCTCCACCTGGGGAACGTCTTCGTCCACGGATTCCTTCGCGGCAGCCGGCTGCTTGCGCACGCCTTTGCCCAGGACATCTTCCATGCTGATGTCCTCCGAACCGCCTTCGGGAGCGCCCGCGGCTGCAAGTTCCTCGGCAGCCTCCGCGGCCGGGACCGCTTCCGGCTCGGTGTAGACGGCGGCGGCCAGATCAGCGGCCTGCTTGTCCGTCATCAGTTGCGCGCCCTCGGCGACCGAATCGGAAATCTTCGAAGCGAACAGGCGAATCGCGCGCAGCGCGTCGTCGTTGCCCGGAATCACGTAATCCACTTCACTGGGATCGCAGTTGGTGTCGACGACCGCGACCACGGGAATACCCAGTTTGCGGGCTTCCCTTACGGCAATCTGTTCCTTGTTCGAGTCGATGACAAAGATCGCGTCCGGCAGCCGGTTCATGTTCTTGATGCCGGCCAGGTTGGCCTGCAGGTGCTTGCGCTCGCGCTCCAGCTTGATGACTTCTTTTTTGGGCAGCAACTCGTAGCGGCCATCCGTGGCCATCTCGTCGAGTTCCTTGAGCCGTTTGACCGACTTCTGAACCGTCACCCAGTTGGTGAGCAGGCCGCCCAGCCAGCGCTGGTTCACGTAGAAGCCGCCGCACTTTGTGGCTTCTTCGGCGATGGCGTCCTGCGCCTGTCGCTTGGTGCCCACAAAAAGCACAATTTTGCCTGCCGCGGCCAGGTCGGACACGAATTTCGACGCTTCCTTGAACATCTTCAGCGTCTTCTGCAGGTCGATAATGTAAATCCCGTTGCGCTCGCCGAAGATGTATTCCTTCATCTTGGGATTCCAGCGCTTGGTCTGATGCCCGAAGTGAA
Source organism: Terriglobia bacterium (assembly GCA_963734455.1). Classification (GTDB taxonomy): domain Bacteria; phylum Acidobacteriota; class Terriglobia; order Terriglobales; family Acidobacteriaceae; genus JAIQFF01. The sequence continues at coordinate 315,710 of CAVTHC010000008.1, read as the reverse complement.
CTCCTGCTTCGAGCAACTCCTTCATGGTAATGTTAGCCAATCAACCTCCTCATTTGGTCTGCATCCGGCGCTCACTCTCAGGCTGCCCCGGATTGCCATTCCCGCCCCGCACCGCGAGGCGCAGGAAGAATTGAACACCTAAAGTCAGCTCCTAGCTATTAGCTTCTAGCTCTTAGCCAACCCCCAACCTTGTCATTCCGAGAGGAGCGAGGAATCTCGATCTGCTCGGACACATCCTTACCGCTTGCTGTACTGGAACCGCTTCCGTGCGCCCTTCTGGCCGTACTTCTTGCGTTCCTTGGAGCGCGAATCGCGGCTGACCATGCCTTCCGCCTTGAGCTTCTTGCGCAGCTCAATGTTGAACAGCATCAGGGCGCGGGCGATACCCAGCTTCACCGCATCCGCCTGACCGTTCACTCCGCCGCCGCTGACCCGGGCCAGCACATTGAACGTGGCCGCGGTCTCGGTCGAAAGCAAAGGCTGTTTCGCGCTGGAACGCTGCGATTCGGTCACGAAATACTGCTCAAAGGGACGTCCGTTGACTTTGAACTCGCCGCTGCCCGGACGCAGATAAACCCGCGCGATCGCCGACTTGCGCCGTCCCGTGCCGTAATATTGCACTAACTCTGCCATGGTTTAGCTTCTAGCTCCTGGCTTCTAGCTCCTGGCCTTACAGGCTTGGGAACGAAACCGGCTACCTTTCAAAGAATTCCAGATCTTGCGTAAGTACTCTCGAAACTGCTTTTGAAACAAGAAACGACAAACCAGAAACTGCCCTACGCCCTCGTAGTCTCCAGCACCCGTACTTCAGGCTTCTGCGCTTCGTGCGGATGCTTGTCGCCGCGATAAACCTGCAGCTTGCTGATCATGTGTCCGCCCAGCTTGGTCTTGGGCAGCATCCGCTTGATCGCTTCTTCGACGATCAGCTCCGGCTTGCGCTCAAAGCGCTTGCGAAATTCCTCCGTCCGCAATCCGCCCGGGTACCCGGTGTAATGCTGATAGACCTTCTGCTCCGACTTCATCCCGGTCGTCTTCACCTTCTCGGCGTTGATGACGATCACGTGATCTCCGGTATCGAGAAACGGCGTATAACGCGGGTTCTCTTTACCCATAAGGATGCGGGCGACTTGCGAGGCCAGCCGGCCCAGCGTCTGCCCCGAGGCATCCACGACGTACCACTTGCGCACAATTTCCCCCGCTTTGGGGAAATAGGTTGACATTACGAGTCTCCCAGAAATTAAAAAAGCTAAAGAAGACCGCTGAGTATCCACTTCAACGCCGAAGGCGCAGGGTACCAGGCGGGCAACCGCAGGACTGCTAAAGACTTAAAGATAACGTACGGTGGAGGATATTGTCAACGCAGACCGCGGACGCGCGGACCTCGGACGTCAGACCCCGCCCACTCTCACCGCCACTTTACTACCTGTCATCCTGAGCGGAGGAAGAGCGGCCGCTTGCGACCGCTCTTCCGCAGTCGAAGGACCCCTATAGCCACCACGCAACCTAAACCCGCAGCTCCACCACCGTCGCCCCGCCCCCACCCTCATTCTGCGGAGGCTCCGTCACCGATTCCACATGCGGATGCTTCTGCAAATACTGCCGCAACGCTTTCCGCAAAATGCCCATGCCGCTGCCATGCACCACCCGCACCCGCGGCAGGCCGGCCAGAAATGCCCGGTCCACGAACTTCTCCACCTCGCGGGTGGCGTCATCCACGGTGCGGCCGATCACGTTGATCTCGGACGGCACGCTGGCGTCTTCTTTCTCCAGCGAAACCGAAATGCCTCGCGCCCGGGCCGCCTTGACCGGAGAATCCGCCGCCCGCGACAGCACTTCTGCGATGTCGTCGCGCGCGATCTTCATCTTCATGGCGCCAATTTCGACTTCAAAATGATTTTCATCCACCCGCCGGCTCACCACCGCCGGACGGCCCACAGACTTTAGTTTGACCGTGTCGCCCTCGGATACATGCTTGACCACCTGCGGCTGCGCGTCGGGATCGCCCTGGTCAGCCCCGGTCGAATGCGCCACCACCGAGGAATCGAACTGCTCGCGGAATTCCCGCCGCAACTTCGACAATACGCCGCTCGGCCTCTTTCGATAGCTTTTGTGAAGCCGCCCGGTCCTGGACCGCATTCACCATCTCCCGCGCCTGATACTCGAAATCCCGCAGCAGGGTCTCAAGCTTTTTTTCCATCTCTTTGATCTTGGCCTGCTGCTCTTTCCGTCCCTCGGCCGCAAGACTTGCCTTTTCGCGTTCCAGCTCCTGCTCGCGCGACTTGCAGCCGGAGCCGTTCCGCCGCGGCCTCGCGCAAGTCGGCATGCAGGCTGTCGAGAAATTGACCGACATCCCGCGCCTGCGTTCCCAGCTTCGACCGCGCCGCCTCGATAATCGTGGAATTCAGCCCCAGGCGCTGCGCGATGTTGATGCCCGCCGACGCTCCCGGCACGCCGATCCTCAGCTCGTAGGTCGGTTGCAGCGTGGCTTCATCGAATCCGACTGACGAGTTCACCACTCCAGGCGTATTGGCGCCGAACACTTTCAGCGACGTGTGATGGGTCGAGATCACCGTGATGCAGCCGATCCGCCGGAAGTGCTCGGCAATCGCCACCGCCAGCGCCGCTCCCTCTTCCGGATCGGTGGCCGAACCGAGTTCGTCCAGCAACACCAGCGAGTGCGCCGTGGCGGTGCGCGAAATGAAATCGATGTTGGTCACGTGGGCCGAGAATGTCGAAAGATTCTGCTCGATGGACTGGTAGTCGCCGATATCCGCCAGCACCGCATCAAATACCGGCAGCTCGGCGCGATCCGCCGGAACTGGAATGCCGGACTGCGCCATCAGCGCCAGCAGCCCAACCGTTTTCAGCGCAACTGTCTTCCCGCCGGTGTTCGGGCCGGTGATGACCAGTTCAAGACGCTCGCCTTCGAGTTCGATGCTGATGGGAACGACGTGCCCGCCCTTGGCTTTCAGGTTTCTCTCGAGCAGCGGATGGCGAGCGTTGATCAGAACCAGCCGGGAGTTTTCGCTCACCATCACCGGCACGCAGTTGTACTCCTCGGCAAAACGCGCCTTGGCGAATTGCAGCTCCAGCTCCGACAGCACCCCAACCGCCCGTAAGATGACCTCCGAGCTTCTCGCCGATCCGGCGCGTCATCTCGAGCAGGATGCGGTGGATCTCGGCCTGCTCTTCATCGAACAGCCGCACCAGTTCGTTGTTCTGTTCGATGGTCTCAAGCGGCTCGACAAATACCGTCTGCCCGCTGGAACTTGCGCCGTGGACCACGCCCTGCACACGGCGTTTCTGCTCGATTTTGATTGGGATTACGAAGCGCTCGCCGCGTATGGTGATCAGCTCATCCTGCACCGCGCCGCCCTCGGCCAGCCGGCGCAGATAGCCGCGCAGGGACTCCTGGATCGTTCTCCTCTGGCGCTCGATCTCGCGCCGGATTCGGGCCAGTTCGGGCGAGGCCCGGTCTTCGAGCGTGCCGTCCGGCTGGATCTTGTTGCGGAAGCTTCGCAGGAACTCGGTGAAATCGGCGATGCCCGACGAAAGCGCCGCCACCGCGGTCCAACTCCACTTTCATCGCTGCCGGCGGACTCAGGGCGATCTCACGCCATTCCGCCGCCCGGTCCACCACAAGCACCACATCGCGAATCTCCGTGGTTTCCAGGACCGCGCCCTGAATGCGCGCTTCTTCGACGGTGTCTGAAATATCCAGCAGCCCGGAAAACTCGAAGCGGCCCCCCACGCGGCGAAATTCCCGGATTTCAACCGTCAACTGGTGCTGGTTCTCAATCCATCGCCGATCCACCGCCGGAGACAGCGCCGCAATCCGCCCTTGCCCAAGCGGCGAAGAGGCATATCCCCGAATCAAATCGCGCAGAGACTCGAACTCCAGAACGCGGCCGCTGCTGTGGTCGAGTGACGCTTGCATCGGGATTCATGTTACAAGAATCGCTGTCGCGGCAGACAGGGCAGAAGGTGGAAGGCTCTTCGTGGCTTGCTTTGCGGACGATGGAGGACGGGCGTCCCGCCCGTCCAATGCTCAAGGCTGGAAAAGTCTAGCGATCAATCGGGGCCGGCACCGAGACGGGCGGGACGCCCGTCCTCCGTCAACCGCAAAGCAAGCCACGAACGCAAAAGAAACTGAGTGCAAACGCTAGGCCTGGACGGCCTCGGCCATCTTCGGAGCGGATTGCTTGGCCAGCGGGAAGCGAAGCTCGAAAACCGCCCCTCCGCCCACCCGGTTTTCGCAGCTGATTTTTCCCTGGTGGTCCTGCACCACCCCATAGGTGACACTCAACCCCAGTCCCATGCCCTTGCCCACGGGCTTGGTCGTATAGAAAGGATCGAAAATGCGTTGCGGATCGCGGATGCCGGGACCAGAATCGGAAAACTCCATCACCAGTTCATCGCCTTCCTGCAGAACGCTCACCGAAAACGTGCCGCCGCCGACTTCTTCCAAAGCGTCGGTCGCATTCCCGATAATTTCCACGCAGCACTGAAACAGCTGGTTGACGTTGCCCCATATTTGCGGCAAGTCAGGCTCAATCCGGCTCTCTAAGTGAATGTTCTTAGTCTCGGTGCGCAGCATTTTCATCTGCAGCGCTCTTTGCAGGATCGAGCCCATATCCAGAAGCGTCTTCTCTCCCGGCGACTGCTGAGCGAAGCTGAGCAGGCTGGAAACCAGCTCCCGCGTCCGTCTGGCCTGCTGCCCGATCTTGCGCGCCATGCTGGCCTGTTTCGATTCCAGGTCCGGTTGGGCGGCCAGCAGCTCGGAGTATCCCAGGATGGCCGCCAGCGGATTGTTGATCTCGTGGGCCGCTCCCGACACCAGCTGCGCCAGCGAGGCCAGTTTTTCTCTCTGCACCAGTTCGGTCTGCAGCCGCTTCATATTTTCCAGGCTGGCTCGCGACTCTTCCAGCAGACGCACCAGTTCCCTGTCCATCAGGACCTGCCGCAGAAACACGAACAAACCCAGCACCAGCATCGCCGCCAGCGTAACCAGCAGCCGGAACTGCCGCAGGTGGGGCGGCGCCGTGTCGCGAAACCATGCCCAGTATCCCATCAGCGGAAGAGAAAGCATGGCCAGCATGGCCAGCCGTGGCGCCAGCATTTGCCAGCGCGAGAGCTCTGACGGCGCGGGCTGCGAAGGCGGCTTCAGGTCCCGCGCCAGCAGCGTCGCCCAGATCATCCAGCAAACCGAGGCCACAAACGGAATGTCATAAAGGCTGCCGGTGTGGTACTGCCCGCGAGCGATGGCCAGGTTCAACGCCAGCGAGCTGAACGCGTAAAGTCCCGGAAGCCACGAACAGGTTTCGGTAAATGTCTCGCCATGCCCCTCGCGCATTCCACGCCAGTATGCCGAGCACCGCCAGAAAGGCCAGGTTTTCCACCAGATAAAGCAGATCGTAATGCGGACTGTAAACCGCAACATTGAGCACGACATACTCATCGGGAAACACGATGAAGGCATAGAGAAAAACCCACCACACCAGCAGCATCAGAAAGTTCAAGGTGCTGAAGTAGAGTTTCTTGTCTTCGGATTGGTGAGGACGCAGCGCCACCGCCGCCATGAACGGCACTACGTGAACAAAAAGGATTGCATCTCCAATAAACGGATCCGGGATAGGCCGCCGCCAGATCACTTCATACAGCGTCCACAAGGACAGATTGGCCGACCATAACAGGCAGCCCACCGCCATGAGCCCCCAAAACAGTCGGGTCTGGCCGCGGGTCGAAAGCGCGTTCGCCAGCATGAGCAGGAAGGCAATAAACAGCAGTAGGAATTGGGCGACGTCCCCGAATGCGAGTAAGCCGAACCCGGCGGACAGGCTGAGCGATACGCTGGCATAGATGAGAACGATGCCGGCAAAACACGCGACCCGCCATGGGTGCTTCGAAATCATGGATATCCCGCATTCTAGTGGTTGCGCCTGCGCCCGGTTCGGTTTCGGGATAGACAAAGCGTTACTTTGGTACCGCGGTACCCCCGGATAGCCCGACCATTTGAGCGCTTCCGACCTGCTCCCGGGCGTGGCACGCATGGTCACTCGCCACCTATCGGCGACCGTGCTCTGCCCGTCGAAGGCTCTGCTAGAATCAGCCCATGACCTTCCCGGTCACACGCCTCCGCCGCCTCCGCCAGAACGACCAGTTGCGGAATCTGGTGCGCGAGACCCGGCTCACTCCCGAGGCCTTCGTCTACCCCCTGTTTGTCTGTCCCGGCGAAGGCGTGCGCAAGGAAGTTCGCTCCATGCCGGGCGTGTTCAACCTTTCGGTCGATGAAGCCGTGAAGGAAGCACGAGTCGACCGCCGCACTGGGAGTTCCTGCCGTCATACTCTTCGGCCTGCCCGAGACCAAAGATGAAGTCGCCACCGGCGCCTGGGCAGAAAACGGAATCGTGCAGCAGGCCGCCCGCGCCATCAAGCGCGAAGTCCCCAACCTCATCATTGTGGGTGATGTTTGCCTGTGCGAATACATGTCCCACGGACATTGCGGCGTGGTGAGTTCCAGCGCCGGCGCGCAGTCGCTGGGCGCTGCGGTCGCGACTCCTCCAGCCATTGCCGGCAATTACGAGATTCTCAACGACGCCACGCTCGAACTGCTGGCCCGCGCTTCGGTTTCGCTGGCCCGCGCCGGCGTCGACATCATCGCCCCGTCCGACATGATGGATGGCCGCGTCGCCGCCATCCGCAAGGCGCTCGACGAAGCCGATCTGGCCAACACTCCGATCCTTTCTTACGCCGCCAAGTTCGCCTCCGGCTTCTACGGCCCCTTCCGCGAGGCCGCCGATTCAGCGCCCCAGTTCGGCGATCGCCGCTCCTACCAGATGGATGGCGCAAACCTCCGCGAAGCCATGCGCGAGATTGCAGCTGACATCGAGGAAGGCGCGGACATGATCATGATCAAGCCCGCCATGCCGTATCTGGACGTGATCGCCGCCGCCCGCGAACGTTTCGACTCTGCCCCTGGCGGCCTACCAGGTTTCCGGCGAGTACGCCATGATCGAAGCCGCCGCCCGCAATAACTGGATCGACCGGGAGCGCGTAATGATGGAATCCCTGGTTTCCATCCGCCGCGCCGGCGCCGGCATCATCGTCACCTATTACGCCAAGGAAGCGGCAAAGCTACTGGGTTAGCAACGGCCGTGTGGGGACGGGCGCCCCCGCCCGTCCAGGCCGAGCGAAGCTCGGCAAGGGTTCTGCGTACAGCTGGCGCGCTAGTAGCGCTGCACATTCTGCACGTAGACAATCCGGTCATCCTTGCATGCCCAGACCAGGGCCACGATCCACCCAATCAGACTCCATCCTAAAAAGAAATTGAGCAGAAAGATGGACACCTTGTCGTGTTTCTCGCGCACCAGCGCGATCAGCGTAGGCAGGAAATAAACCACAAACCCGAACCCAAAAAACGGAAACAGGAAGAACCCAAAGACGTGCATAGATACCTCCTACTGTTAATATTACGTCCAACCAGGTCTGGAAGTTCCCATATCCAGATGGAGGACGGGCGCGACGCCTGTCCCGCACAGTCCCTGCCCGACGGGCGCGACGCCCGTCCTCCATTACGCCTCCCTATCGCAACTTACGTGTACCTGTTCTAGAATCAAACGTTTGCCATCGCGCATCTCTTCATAGTGAGGAACTCCTTGCCCGAAACCATTTATGACATCGCTATCATCGGCAGCGGTCCGGCTGGCTACACCGCCGCCATTCGCGCCGGCCAGTACGGCCTGAAAACCGCCCTCATCGAGAAGGACAACGTGCTCGGCGGCACCTGCCTGCACGTGGGCTGCATCCCCACCAAGGCGCTCCTCTTTAACGCCGAACTCTGGGACCACCTCAAAGACGCCAAGGAATTTGGCATTGAAGGCGTGGACGCGCGCAAGCTCAACTGGCCGGCGATCCAGGAACGCAAGTCGAAGATCGTGGCCAAGCACGCCAAGGGTCTCGAGTTCCTGATGAAGAAGAACAAGGTCGAAACCATCCGGGGATACGGCAAGCTCACCGGCCCGGCGCAAAGCGGCGTGTTGACCGTCGAAGTCGCCGCCGACAACAAAACCACGCAGATCAAGGCGCGGAACGTAATCCTTAGTACCGGTTCGGAAGCTCGCATGCTCCCCGGCCTCGAACCCGGCGACCAGGTCCTGACGAACATCGAGATTCTCGCGCTCAAGCAGATTCCCAAGTCGCTGGTCATCGTGGGCGCGGGAGCGGTAGGCGTGGAATTCGCTTCCATCTTCCGTTCCTTCGGCGCGGAAGTCACCCTCATCGAGATGCTGCCCCGCCTGGTTCCCATTGAAGACGAAGAAATCTCCAAGGAACTGGCGCGGGTCTACCGCAAGCGCGGCATCGCCTTCCATACCGGCGCCAAAGTCGAGAAGATAGAAAAGGGAAAATCCGGGATGACCGTGACCTTCAGCGTGGACGGTAAGCCCCAGAAAATCGAAACCGAACGCATCCTGATCGCCGTCGGCCGCAAGCCGCGTACCGAAAACATCGGCCTGGAAAGAACCAAGATCAAGCCCGACCGCGGCTTCATCAAGACCGACAGCTGGATGCAGACCGCCGAGCCCGGGGTCTACGCCATCGGCGACATCGTGCTCGGGACCCCGCAACTGGCCCACGTTGGCGCGATGGAAGGCATCGTCGCGGTCACCAAAATCGCGGGGAAAAAAGGCAAGCCCATCAACCCGGAACATATCCCTAACGCCACCTACTGCCATCCCGAAATTGGCAGCGTCGGCTTGACCGAGGCCAAGGCCGAAGAAGCGGGCTACAACCTCAAGGTCGGCAAGTTCCCCTTCACTGCGAACTCGCGGGCCTCGATCGTGGGCCAGCACGAGGGCTTCATCAAGATCGTCTCCGACGCTGATTATGGCGAGATTCTCGGGGTACACATCATCGGCCCCCAGGCCACCGAACTGATCGCCGAAGCGGTAGTCGCAATCGAACTCGAAGCCACGGTGGAAGACCTTGATGTGGACGATCCACGCTCACCCCACGCTCTCCGAGGCCATGCTCGATGCATCCAATAGCGTGTACGGATTGGCGGTCAACGCCTGAAAGGCAGGCCACGGATTTCACCGATTCACGCGGATCAAGATATAAATCCTTGCTTTTTCTGATCCGTGTGAATCCGTGAAATCCGTGGCGAACGATTTTGATCTCTGTCCTCCAACTCGGCGTCATCGATTACGCCACCGGCCTGCGCTTGCAACAACGCCTGGTCGAGCTCCGCAAAGAAGGTCGCATCGGCGACGTCCTGCTCCTGCTGGAACATTCGCCCGTCATCACTCTCGGCCGCAATGGCAAGCGACAGAACATTCTGGCTTCGCCCCAAATCCTGGCCCAGCGCGGTGTTGAGGTCTTCGAATCCGATCGCGGCGGCGACGTAACGTTTCACGGCCCCGGCCAGCTGGTCGGCTATCCCATTTTCGACCTGCGCGCCATCGCCACCCCCGACGGAAAGCGCAAAACCCTGGGCGCGGTTGACTACGTTCGCCGCCTGGAAGAAGTCCTCATTCGCACCTGCGCCGACTACGGCATCCCCACCACTCGCATCTGCGGCCTCACCGGCGTCTGGACCACCGCCGACCATGTGGGCCCGGGTCTTCAACCCGGGCAGGGCGGGTCAGAGACCCGCCTCAACGCCGCGAAAGAAGAAGCCAAAATCGCCGCCATCGGCGTTCACATCTCCCGCGCCGTAACCTCGCACGGTTTCGCCCTCAACGTGAACCCCGACCTCAGTTATTTCAACCTGATCATCCCCTGCGGTATCACCACCAGGCCGGTAACTTCCATGGCGAAGGAATTAGGCAAGGAACTCCCGTTACAGGACGTGGCCCATTCCATCTCGCGCAACTTCGGCGTGGTATTCGCGAGCCAGATGCTCTGGCTGGAGAGTCTCGACGCCCTGCTGGGAAACTCCGTGGGCGTGCCCATGAAACCGCCCGAGGAATTGCGGCGGCTGCGCAAGGAAGAGGATATATTCCGCGCATGATGTACCGGGGCGCGACAGAACCGAAGCCTCCGAGTTAGCATGGATGTCGCCGAGCCGCACATGGCCAAGAAAAAAGAAAAAACAGCCACGCTCAAATCCGCCGGCAAGGCTACAAGCGCCGACCAGCGTAGCTATACCATCCCCGATCATCGCCTCGAAAAGCCCAGCTTCACCATTCGCCAGGTACGCAAAGACGGCAAAGTCGCTTATGAAGTCACCGGCGACCTCAGCGCGCCCGTTCCGCCCATCCGCGAATCAAAATATCTGAACAAGAAGCAATGCATCGAGATCTACCGCTGGATGCTTCTGAATCGAAAGATGGAGGCCGCATTAGAGAATCTCTACAAACAGGGAAAGGTAGTCGGCGGGGTTTACTTCGGCCTGGGCCAGGAAGCCTGCTCCTGCGCTTCCGCATACGCCTTGCGCAAAGAAGACTGGCTGGGCCCCATGATCCGCAATCAGGGCTCAACCCTGGTCCGCGGCTTCTCTCCCAGCGACATCATGATGCAGTACATGGCCAAGGCCGGCTCTCCGACCCACGGCCGCGATGCTTCGTCGCATTTTGGAGACATAAAAAACCGCAATGTAGTTTCTCCCATCTCGACTCTGGGCGATCTTCTTCCCGTTCTCGCCGGCGTGGCTCTCGGCGCGCGCCTTCAGGGACGCAACATCGCGGTCATGACATACATCGGCGATGGCGGCCAATCCACCGGCGTCACCTACGAAGGGCTGAATTTCGCCGCTGTGCAGGACCTCGGCCTGGTGCTCGTCGTCGAAAATAATCTCTGGGCATATTCCACGCCGACCGCCCTGCAATTCCGCGTAAAAGATCTGGCTGAGCGCGCCATCGCGTACGGCATCCCAGGCGTGATCGTGGACGGCACCGACGCCTGCCAGGTCTACGACGCCGCCCACGAAGCCTGCGAACGCGCCCGCCGCGGCCAGGGCCCCACCCTCATCGAAGCCAAAATGATGCGCATGAAAGGCCACGCCATCCACGACGCCGCCGATTACGTCCCCAGGCCGCTGTTCGAATATTGGCGCAAGCGCGATTGCATCACCCGCTTCGAAAATTACCTGTTAAACGTAAAAAAGTGGCTCACTCCAACTGAGAACCGAGAACTGATCGCTGGTGTGGATCAACAACTGGAGGCCGACCGCGACATCGCAGTCGCCAGCCCAATGCCGGAACCCGAATCAGCAGCAGGCGGAGTGTATTGCGAAGCAGGCTGCCACGAAATCAAACCGAAATACGGCACACCAAAAACCAGAAAGGGAACCGCAATTGGGCGAGCAGCGGCGGAGGCAGCGGTGCATTTGAAGTAATGCCGATCCCACATAACCCAATGGCCGGCGATCAACTCCGTGTCATCCCGAGCGGAGCAGCCCGCCGCGAAGCGGCCAGGCTGCGCAGTCGAGGGACCTTGTGTTGCTCGTAGATCGGCACGAAACACAAGGTCATTCGACCGCGGCGCTCCCGATGACAGGAAATTAAGTAATGCCTCAACTGACCTATCTCGAAGCCATCCGCCAGGGTATCTGGGAGGAAATGGAGCGCGATCCCACCGTCTTCTGCCTCGGCGAGGATATCGGCATCTACGGCGGCGCTTTCAAAGTCACCGAGGGCTTCATCGACCGCTTCGGCCCCGAGCGTGTCATCGACACCCCGATCGCGGAATCCGCCATCGTAGGCGCGGCCTTCGGCGCCTCGCTCACCGGCATGCGCCCGGTGGCCGAGTTCCAGTTCATGGACTTCATCGGCTGCGCTTTCAACCAGATCGTCAACATGGTCGCCAAAGCTCACTACCGCTGGGGCGCGCCCGCGCCGCTGGTCATCCGCGGACCCAGCGGCGGCAATGTGCACGGCGGCCCCTTCCACTCGCAGAATCCGGAAATGTGGTTTGTGCACGCGCCCGGCCTGAAAGTAGTTTGTCCGGCCAGCGCCTACGACGCCAAAGGTCTGATCAAGGCGGCCATCCGCGACAACAATCCCGTCATCTTCTTCGAGCACAAATATCTCTATCGCCGCATCAAGGAGGAAGTGCCGGAGGAGGATTACATTGTGCCGCTGGGCAAGGCGCGCCTCGCCCGTGAAGGCCGCGACCTCAGCGTCATTACTTATGCTGCCATGGTCCACACCGCGCTGGAGGCCGCTGCAACTCTAAGCAGTGAAGGGATCGACGTCGAAGTCGTGGACTTGCGGACCCTCTCGCCCCTCGACCGCGAAGCCATCGCCGAGACCGTGCGCAAGACCAGCAAAGTCATCGTCCTGCACGAGCACTCCCGCACCGGAGGCCTCGCCGGCGAAATCGCGGCCATCATCAACGAAGAGGCCTTCGACCATCTCGATGCCCCCATCGTGCGCATCGCCGCCCAGGATTCTCCGGTGCCCTTCTCACCCCCGCAGGAGGAATATTTCCTGCCCCAGGTGAGCGACGTGTTGCGCGAGGCTCGGCGGCTAAAAAAGTATTGAGTTGTGTAGCCACCACCAACCACGTGGGGACAGCCGCCCTCGGCTGTCCGACCGAGCGAAGCTCGGCAGCTGTAATTGAAAATGCGCGAAAACCTCGTTACCGTCGCGGTCTTTCAAAGTCAGACAGAATTCCTCCTGGCCCGCACCCGGCTGCAGTCAGCTGATATTGAATGCTTCGCGTATGATGAAAATATGCTTCGCATCGGCGGTTGGCATGCCCATATGTTCGGCGGAATCAGGCTGCAGGTGAGAGAGTCGGAGGCGCAAGACGCCCGCGCCATCCTGCAACACACCGCTTCGCCGGATAGTCTGTAACCGCGCCTCCGGCGAAGTATTAAAGGAGGGACGAATGCGTAATTTCATACTCGGCGCCATCATTACTCTGCTCTTGCTTTTCATGGGAGGGCTGGCGATCGCGATGCTCGGCTTCCTTCCCACGAACGCCGATTCCGCTCCTCCGAAAATGGAGCGCCGCATCGCCATGTCCGCCATGGACGCCTCCATGGAGCGCCACGCTCCGCGTGTCACCAGCCCCGTGCCCCCGACCGACGAAAATCTGATCGACGGAATGAAAATCTACACCATGAACTGCGCCGGTTGTCACGGCGGCCTCGACAACAAACCCAGTCCTCTCGCGCAGTCTTTCTACCCGCCGCCTCCGCAGCTGATCCTCGACCCGCTGGATGATCCCGAGTGGCACATCTACTACGCCGTTCGCACCGGCGTTCGCTACACCGGCATGCCCGCCTGGAACCAGGCTCTGAGCGAACAGGACATGTGGAAGGTCACGGCCTTCCTGTCGCGCATCCAGAAGCTGCCCCCGGCGGTGCAGGATTATTGGAAGAAGTCCACCGGGGTCGCGCCCCCCGCCGTCGATCCCCAGGGAGAAGAACACGGGCACCACGACTGACCGGCTGCAGCCGCGAGCCCGGCCGATATATATAATGATGGATTGCGCGGACCGAACCCGAGCCGCGTGGAAGGGATTTATGCCGACTGATATCGTCATGCCCCAGATGGGCGAATCGATCTTTGAAGGGACCATCACCAAGTGGCTGAAAAAGCCCGGTGACAAGGTACAGCGCGACGAACCGCTGTTCGAGATCTCAACCGACAAAGTGGACGCCGAAATTCCTGCGCCGGCATCGGGAGTGCTGCAGGACATCAAGGTCGCCGAAGGCGCAACCGTTCAGGTGAATACGGTAGTGGGCACGATTTCCGCCGATGGCGAAAGCGCCGCCGCCAAGCCCGCTTCCCCGGCAAAGCCGGAATCGGCTCCAGCCAAAGTGGCTGCTCCGGCAGCTGAACCCAAGGCCGCTGTCTCGGCCGCGCAACCCCAGGCCGCGCATGAAGAAGAAGACCACGCCCGCTCGTCCCCGTTAGTCCGCAAAATCGCTCGCGAGCACAACATCGATCTCGCGCAGGTACAAGGAACCGGCCTCGGCGGCCGCATCACCAAGCAGGACATCACCGCATTTCTGGAAAAGAGCCAGCCCGGCGCGCCCGCATCGACCGCCCCCGCCGTGGTTCCCGCCAAGGCGGACGGCGCGCCTCCCGCTCCGGCCTCAATACCCGGCGATCTCGTGCCCATGAACCATGTGCGCAAGATCATTGCCCAGCGCATGATCGAGTCGCGCCGCACCAGCGCTCACGTCCACTGCATGTTTGAAGTGGATCTGACGCGCATCGTTCAGTTGCGCAACAAACACAAGGCCGCCTTTGAAAAGCGCAATGGCGCCCGCCTCACCTTCATGCCGTTCTTTTCCCGCGCGGCCATCATCACGCTGCAGCAGTTTCCCATCGTGAACGCTTCCATCGAAGGCGAAAGCATCCGCTACCACCGCCACGTCAATCTCGGCATCGCGGTCGCGCTCGATTGGGGCCTGATCGTCCCGGTGCTGAAGAATGCCGACGACCTCAACTTCCTCGGCCTGCAGCGCGGCATCAGCGACCTGGGCGAACGCGCCCGCAGCAAGAAACTCAAACCCGAAGAAGTCGAAGGCTCCACCTTCACCATCACCAACCCAGGCCAGTTCGGCGCGGTCTTCGGGCTGCCCATCATCAACCAGCCGAACTCGGCCATCATGGGCGTCGGCGGAATCACCAAGGCGCCGATGGTGGTTACCGACGCCGATGGCAACGACTCGATTGCTATCCGTTCCGTGGTCCATCTGACCCTGGGCTACGATCATCGCCTCATCGACGGCGCGGTCGCCGACCAGTTCATGGCCCAGGTCAAGAAGACCCTGGAAAACTGGAGCGAAGAAATCGGGTAATTCACGGTTGCGTGGGTTTGGCCCAGGTGGAAGCATTCAGGCAGAGGACCGTACCGTCGATCACAGCGCTCAAACCCTGCTTGAACTTTTCCGGATCGATAATGTGGCGCGAGGTCACGGCATCGGTCAGCTGAAGGGCCGCCGACACAAACGACATCGCGGCGTTTTTCTTTTCCACCCCCGAGTGGCTGGCGAACAAGCCTTCGATTCCGTTCACCACCGAAGGCACAAACGCGATCCCCTGCAACAGCTTGGTCAAAAAATCCATGGCATTTCTCCTTAAAATAATATGATTGTGTTAACTGAGATCCAAGAACTGAGATCCGAGAACTGATAACCGGGAACTGAAATTGAAGACACGCCTAACGTCCAATCATTTGAACGACCACCGGTCATGCATCGCAATGGCCGCGCTGATCGCCACCGTGATCACCGCATTCACAATCCGGTCATAAACGCCGCGGCGAATTTCGCTCTTTTCCAACTGGGTCACTCGCTCTTCAACCAGCTTCACCCGCCCGGGCTGCCCGCTGCCAATCAGCATGTCCATCTTGGCTTCCAACCGCCCCAGCTTTTCCAGCACCTCTCCCTGAAAGTCGCTGTCCGTCACCCGCACCACCAGGGGCTGTCTTCCCGCGCTCCCCAGGTGGGGATAGTTGGCCGAGATGTCGTCCTGGCGATCTTTCATAAGGGATCATTCATGCGGGATAATTGAGGTGCAAGGCGGTCGTATACCGCGAATACCTCGGCGGCATCGAGGCGTCGTACTGCCGCAGGAAATAATTCTGTACCGCCGCCAGCCGTGGCACGGTAAAGGTCTGAGTGGAGAAGCGGCCGGCCAGGTTGCGGTCGTTGGCCTGTCCCCAGCCGAAATCGCGTCCAGCGAACCTCGATTCCGCCGCCGCTGACCGGCGCCACTCCCGCATCCATATTCACGCTGGTCGATGTTGCCTCCGTAATTTCAGCGGCGGTCAAGTCCGGCAGAAACATCGAACCCACCTGCGCCGTCGTCATTGCGGTCAGGCTGAGCGGCAGCACTACCGTCGCCGGTCTGAAACTCAAATGCCAGGGCGAAGCTAGCGTCGTCCGCAAACTGAATCTTATAAAGGCTGTGCTCTTCCTTCAGGTCTTTGATCTCAATCTCCACCTCGCGCACGATCGCCTGGAATGCTGCCGCGCGCGAAGCTACGCTCACGTTCACCGCGTCTCCGGGGAAAATGTCCTGTCCGCGTCGCCGGCAGAAAATCGCTCCAGGTGGCGTACTCGCCCGACCACGCCGTGCCGGCGGCGTCATCCAGCAAGGCCAGCGCCGCATTCTCGCAATCCGCCGAGGTGCGCGGCGACGGCGCTTTCACCTCGCCGCACCAATCCCCGCACCCCGTCATCGCTTCCATTCTGCTGCGCCGCGATGCCGCGCGGGATCCGTGACCCGGGCCATCGCGCGCCCCGGCCCGCGGTACTGCACCTCGATCAGTTCATTCGCCGCCGGAGCGATTTTCCGTGAAAAAACTGCACCGCCGAGGTGGACAGAATGATGCATTCCGCGCCCTCCGTCTGGGAGCCGACCAGTCGCGTCCGGTAATCCCTGCCCGGGCAGCGCGCTGCGCACTTCCGCATCGACCGGCTGCAGCATGCGGGTGAACGGAATCGTGCAGTTCAGGTTCAGCGCATTGACCAGCGCGTAGGTGCAAAACCCGCTGACGTTCTCGATGACCCCGTCATACAGCACGGTCGAAGCCGCGATCAAAGTCGCCGGATTTGTGGGATCGGTAGCGTGGACCTCAAGCACCACTCGCAAGTCCGCGGCCACCGCATCTCCCCCGAATCCGCTGCCGCGCAGGATGCCCCGCGGAGTGAAAAATCTGCCGCCTCCGGTATATCTCGGTCGCGTAGAAGCGCGTGGTCAGCGCATAGTGATGTCCCGCGACGGTAGTTAATCGGCGTTCCCGTCATCGCGCCGTTCACCAGGGCCTGAATTGTGGATTGCCCGCCATTCGGCGTGATCCGGAAATCCCGCCAGGCAGCCCGCGACCGAAATAGCATTGGGATACAGTCCGCCCAGCACGCCGTCCGAGGCTGCGTTGAAAACCACGTCGCCATGCTGCAGCACCAGCGCTCCGCCCAGTTCGATCTTCTCCGCGAACACCACCGTGCTTTGACCATCCACTCCGGTTCCGCCGGCCACCTGCAACTTTCCGTTGCTCACCGTCACCGCGCTCGACGGGTCGGTCGCGGTCCATCGCGTCGGATTCAGTGCCGTCCCGGCATACTCTTCGTCCAGCAGGGTCCGTCCGCGGCCGGCTGAACGGAGTCTGCGAAAGATAAAACTTCAGGCTCAGCCCGTCGCCGACGAAGTAATCCTTCACGTAATCTTGCGGCTCGGTCAGTCCGACCACGGTCACATCATTCATCAGCCCATCCGAAGGTTGCAGTGACAGGCCGTCGGCGAAAAGTTCGGATCGGTCTCGGTGATCGCATGCACCGTCGCTCCCACCGGTAAGAAAGCTCAACGCGCCGCCGATGGCCCGATAGCTGGCGCGGGTTTCGAGCGCAATCTCTGCCGCATGCTGCGACCACTGTCTTCTGCGGGTCGGCCGGATACGCAGAGCAGCGTGTCAACGTCCTGCACCGCGCTGGTATCGAAAACGCCCGGCAACAGGTCTTCGGTCAGTTGCCGAAGCGCATTGCCGCCGCCTCGATCCACGAACGGAGACCGGTTGGGAAGCCGCTTGCGATCCAGCGCCGACTCGTCGCTTCGCGCCACCAGGTTGTAACGGTAAACCGGTCCTCGTTGGCCCCAGCCCAGGTATTCAAACACCGGCGCCTGCGTCAGATAGCCGGTAAAGACATCCTGCCCGTTGGTTCTTCCCAGCATTACCCGCGCGCCGTTCGCCGGCACCACGAAGTCCGGATCGTCCGCCACCAGGCTGAATTTCAGCTCGGCCGGCTTGTTCAGCCGCCGCACCACTTGCGGCGAGCGCGATCCGTCGATCGCGGAGGTGTAGTCACGCAGGCCCGTGGCCGTCGAGATTGTCGATTTGCAGCTTCATGTTGAGTGAATAGAAAAATCTCCGAACGTTTCTGACAACAGCTTGGATTCCGTTGCTGGTTACGCCTGGGCATACCTGCGGGACGTGGCACTCCCCGGTAACTCGGCGCGGTTACCAAAGGCATTCCACGGATTGCGCTGTCGAAGCGCCCCGGTTCAGCGAGTTGCAGAATCGCCGTGGACATTGCGGAGAGCGATCGATGAAGCTTTAGTAGACGGCCGCCAGACCTGCGGGAAAATAGCTGCGATAACACAGCACCGCCTGGGCATCGTTCTCGTCGATGTGCGGCAGTGGCCACAAACGCCGCCCGCAACGCGATTGCCGCAATCGGTTTCGCTACTTCCACTTCCTCTTCCCGCTGAAATCCGCGGCCGGCCGCCGGCCTCCGCTGCACAGTCGTCGGGACTCAGCCGCGGATAGAAAAAGCAAACCCGTCCGCCCGACTCCTCCTCCGCCACGAACAGGCCGGACCATTCCTGAAAGAACGATCCGCCCTCGCGGTCCACGAACGCGACTACCTTCTGCGCTCCCACTCCCGCCGCCGGCGCTCCTCCCAGCAGCGGCTGCGCCAGCAGCAGCGAGGTCGCTGTCTTTTCCGCCACTCTTCCCAGGTTGAAGGTCACGCGCCGCACATAGTTCGGATCGCGGTTCACGTCCGCGGGATCGTTCACGTACGCGGCCGCGATTCCCGTGCCCACGTATCCGGTCTGCTGCTGGTAATCGGCGTCCACCGCCAGCATGTCGCCGGCGGCGAAATGCGTCCACCGCTCCCGCGCCCAGCACGATTTCGCTCGCGCGTCGATCCCGGAAGCACCGCCACCGCTCCCACCGGTGTTCCTCCGGAAGGCTGCGCATTCGCGCTGGGATCGCTGGCCAGCACATTCATGTGCTCCGATCCCGACGCCAGCGCCATCTGCAGCTTGCCCCACTCGCGGAAATCGAATTCCACGCGCGCGTCCAGCGGCGCCGCGAAACTGTGCCACCGCTGCTCCCTCGCGTGGACGCCCGCAAGGCTTCCGTGCTGGTGCCGCAAGAGCGCTGAAAGTGGTCCACCCATCCCAGATCGAGCCAGGGCGCCGGCGGCGCATCCAGCGGGAACGCGCCATGTTTGCCGGGATCGAAAATGGCAGGCGTTTCCGTCTGCCGATCCACCGGCGCAAAGTACGCCCGGACTCGCCGCGTGATCGGGACCATCGCGGCACGCAGCGACCACGTGCTCATAGCGTATTCACCTCGGGAAAGAAGAACACCTTGAGAAGCGCCCTCCGTTCCAGCCGCACCGACTGCCCTTTGCCGGGAAGAGCTCCATTCCGCGGGCCATCGCTTCCGGTCACCGCGCCCAACTGCGGCGCCGTCCAGAAAATGTTCGTTCCCAGGTCCGACGCTCGGCGTCTGCGTGAAATCCTGCTTGGAAGTCCGTGCGCGGCTGGCAGATGCCGATCAGCTCCATGTCCAGCGCCGCCAGGGTCCGGCCGCGGTCCACTCCGCTCTCCACCGTTCCCAAAGTGTGATGAGAAATCACGCAGTCCATGGCCATGAGCGCCCGGCTCCCCGCCTGGCCCTCGACCGTCTGGCTCGCCGCCCATTCGATGTAGAACGCGTCCGGCAACGGTTCCACCGGAATCACCAGTTCATTCTCCGCCACGATCACCGCCGGCCGCGTCGCCCCGTTCAGCGTGACCGTGCGTTGCGGATTCAGCGACGCCAACCGTTCCCGCAGCGCCATGTAAAAACTGTCTTTGGCAAATTGCATAAGATCAGACCTCAGTCCTCAGACTTCAGATCGTCAGCCTTGTCAGACTGTCTCAGCGTGCTCTGTGCGGCTGACGACTGAAGTCCGAGGTCCGACGACCGGCTTCCTACTCCACTCCCACCACCCGGTACAGATACGCCATTCCGCCAAAATATTCGGTGCTGAAACCCTCGATGTGAAACAGGTCGCTGTCGTACACAACTCCCATCACGCCTTCGAAAAAGACCTCGGCCGAGGCCACGTTCCGCGAACTCAGCTCCGCCATGACCGCCGCCGCGGGTATCAGGAACTCCAGCCGCCGGCGCGGCCCGGTGTTGTCGGTCGGCAGGTTGCGCACCACCACCGGGGAGAGCGTTCACTTCTTCGACTCCCGGGATCCGTCAGCCCCAGTTGCGCGCTGGGATCGCCGCCGATTTGAAACAGCGGGCAGCAGCAGCCTGATCTCCGAACCGCCCGAGCGAGCGCAGCATGGCGTCCGCGGCCCGCACCAGCGCCATGCCGAAAATTCCGAACTGCATCCCGGTCTGCGACATGCTCAGCCCACTTTCTGCGCCACGTACGGCGCCAGCAGAGTGCGGACCGTCTGGTCCACCAGGCTGTCGGAGAAGTAATCCAGCTGCATGCGATCCAGCTTTCCCGAGCGCACGTTGAGCGCCGGCGTGGCCTGCGCATTGCGAACGATCTGCGCGCACGCCACTTTCACCGCGTCGGAAATCGTGCTCAGGCCCGCCGTGTACACCAGGTCGATCTCGCTGTAGCCCAGGCCCACCGCGTTCACCGGCAAGGTCAACTCGCCGGTGTCCGCGTAAACGTCGATGCCTGCCGGATCGACCGCATTCCATGTGCCGGGCAATCCGAACATCAGGGCCACGTCGGAGCTGAGGTCGTCGAACGGCCACTCGCCCCGCCGCGGGATCGCGTACCGGCCTCGCGCCGAAACGATCGGCGTGGATCGCCGGCGCCACCGTCGCCAGCGGCACGTAGGTCACCCGCACCGTGTTCCGGCCCGCGGCGATCCGCAGCCGCTCCTCGTACTGCGCCACGCCCAGCGTTGCCCGCCGGCAGTGCGCATCCATCACCGCCGATGCCGCCGTCACCCACGCCGCCGGTGTGGTCGCTTCCAGTCCGTACGCTTCGTATTCCGAAGGAGAGAGATAGTTCATAGGAATTCTCGAATGTCCGAGCATCGCCAGTCGTCAGTCAGCCGTCGTCAGACGTAGTTGCCTGACGACTGAGGACTGACGACCGACGACTGCTCTTACCGGTCTACCTTCACTTCGTAATGCGCGTAGGACGCGCCCTTCACCACCACGCCGCCGAACTTCACCACCACCATCTGCGAAGCCAGCGATCCCGGCAGGCCCAACTGGAACACCCGCGGATTCGGATCCGTCAGCCAGTGGTACTCGATCAGGTCTTCGGTGACGATGTAGCACGGCAGCACCGCCGTGCCGCTGCCCGGCGTGCCGGTGTAGCCGAGCGCCCACTCCGGAATCAGCGGCAGATCGCCCGCCTGCGTGGACAGCGTCTTCACCCGCAGTCCGCCCGCGACCTCCGTGGTCGAAAGCACCACGTTGAATGCCGTCTTCATTTCCCGGTCGATCAGGTCGAGCAGCACCGGGTTGGCATAGATCGCGGTCGGCCGCACTTCGAACGAAGAATTCGCCACCATCTGCGCCACCACGCCCTTGATCCCGTCCACGATGCTGTCCGTGGTGGCGACCGTGTGCGTGTTGCCGCCGGCCACAATCTGCCCGATCGCGCCGAAGTACTGCACCGTGGTCGGCGTGCTCAGCGAAGTGTCGGTGCCGTTCCACAGCGCCACGTCGTGCGTGCGCATCAGTCCTTCGACCGCGTCCGCCAGGTCCTTGGCCTGCAGAAATGCGAACTGGCTCTGCTGCGAACCCACTTCCATGTCGAACAGGTTGTAGTTGATCTGCGAGACCAGCGCCTTCAGCGGCACGCTGCGCTCCACCCGCGTCGGGACTGCCGGCCGTGGCCACAATGTTGCGCGGATCCACGAAGCCTGCCGCCGCGGTCGGCGACGACAATCGCCGTCTGCTCGAAGAAGCGCGACGGATGCCCGGTTGCCGGCACCTGCCGGATTCGCTGTCCGAAGGCTCCCCGCCGTCGCACGATGTCGATAATTTCCGTTTGATACCGGTTGACCTCTACCGCGCCCGGCCCCAGAAAATCGGCCGCCGCCTGCAGGTCAAGAAATTGTGCTTTCATGTTTTCTCCTGAAAAAGATTTGCCCGCTGTGATGAAGTCAAAAGTCAAAGGGCACGACCGAAGCCGTGCCCTCAAACTGAGAACCGAGAACCAGAAACTGAAAACTGAAAACCAATCAGCTACGAAACGCCAGACCACAGCCCGACCGAAAGTTCGAAAGATCTATTCGATCATCCCGCCCGGGCCATCTCTGCTTTCACCGCAATCCGCTGGTCCACGCGTCAGGGACTGCAGAGTCTTGTCGAGCGCCGCGGCTTCGAGCCTGTCGCCCAGCCTCGCCGTTCTTGCTCAGCAACGCCGTGACCAGCGGAGGCAGCGTCTTGCGCGCCAGCCGGGTGGCCTGCGCTTTGAGATCGTTGTTGGTTTTTTCCAGCTCGGCGACGCGCTCGCTGCAGTGTGTGAGTCGTCGTCCGGCTCAGTCCGCGCATGGTCTGTGTCGGCTTCGTCCAGTCGTTCCTCGACCGCGGCCACGATGCGGTCCACCTTCGCGTTGAGCGCTTCCTGCTGACCGTCCAGCCGTCCCAGCACGCGGTCCAGCGCCTCGGCCGCGTTGGCCAGCCGCTCCGCCGTGGCCACCAGTTGCTGCGTCATCTCTTCGTTCATGATTTCTCCTCGTGAAGATGGTGCTGAGGCCGAGGCCTCACTTGCTGCCTGCCCTGCAACTTCCGCCGCCTTACTCCAACTCAATCCACGTGTTCCGGTACGCCGCCTTGTCGCGGCGCAAGCACGGCCGCGCCGGTAAAGGTCACGTGGGTAAGCGTCCACACTCTGGCTCCGCACGTCCGCCACCCGGGCGTCCGCGATTTCGTAGGACATTCCCAACGGAGCGTGAGCATGACCGGACCTGCGCCTGCAGCGCTGGCGAGCGCTCGCCGCCCGCTGTCCCGGCCGGTTCCCACCGCCGCGGCCAATCTCGCGCACAATCTCCGGAAAGTCCTTGGCAAACAGATATCCGCCCAGTTCCAGCTGCCTGCCCACGATCTCGGCCCGCGTGATCACGCCGATCTTGCGCCGCGCGTCGTGCCGGTCGAGTGATGGCGCGTAGTCCAGACCCATGCCCAGCAATGACGCCAGTGCCGCCTCCGCCGCCGCTCCGCGTCAGTACCACCCGGTGCCCGCGCGCCCCCGCCGGCGCTTTGTCCGACACCACATCCACCAGCGTCAGCACTCCGCGAAACGGTTCCCGGTTGGGATGCCCGGCCACGCGCGGCATCTCGATCGCCATCGATTCCAGTTCAATGTTCATGAGGTTTGTCATCCCTGCGCGAGCTTGCTGCCTGCGGCCGCCCAGCACAGACGAGTCAAAGAGCTGAATCAGAATCCTGAAATCCGTGAAGTCGCTGCTGTGCCGCTGTTAAAGCGGAGGCAGTCCCCGCATGCGCCTCACCTCATTCACCGTGAGCACGCCGTTCCGGATCAGGATCTCCTGAATTTGCGCCTGCTCCATCTCGCTTCCGGAGGAATCCACATCGGAGAAACACGAACTCCAGGTCGTGCCAGCCCAGCTTCTTGCCGATCGCATCGCGCGTGAGATGTTCCGCGAACAGCCGCGCCGTCGGCACAATCGCCTGCCGGAATGCCTGGTCGGTCATCTCCGCCGCCGTGGAACGGTT
This sequence comes from Terriglobia bacterium, assembly GCA_963734455.1. GTDB lineage: Bacteria > Acidobacteriota > Terriglobia > Terriglobales > Acidobacteriaceae > JAIQFF01. The sequence continues at coordinate 292,304 of CAVTHC010000008.1, read as the reverse complement.
CACGTCCTTCTCCAGTCCCAGCGACTGCGGAGGAAGATCAAAGGCATCCGCGATGATGCGCAACAGAAATTCCTGCCACTGCAATCGCAGGTCGGCATCGGTGCCGCCGCCAAAGCGCAACACCTCCGGTTTGTTCTCCACGGAGAGAATCGGCACCCGGCCCGTGCCCTCGATCTCATCCTGCCACCACCGGATCAACCGTTCGTGGTGCTCCGGGACTCAAACCCTGCAGCCAGAGCGCATATTCCACCACCGAATTCGACGCCAGCCGCGCCGCGTACCGGTTCGCGCCCAGAAACGCGTTGATCGTTTCAAACGCGACTTCCAGTCGCCCCAGGCCAAACGGCGTGTGCGTTCGCGGATTCAGCCGGATGTAGATCAGTTCATCATCATTCAGAGACGATCTGTGCCTCCGGGCCCGAATCTTCCCGTGACCTGCGCGTAGCGCGGCGATCCCGGCAGCCCGTCCCAATCCGCTCTTCATGCGGATGGACGCTCCGTCCACCGGCCACAGCGTGAGCGGCCGCAGCGGATCGCCCGTGTCCTCCACTTCGATCGCCCCGAAGCCGCCGACGATCACGTCTTCGAGCACCTGCTCCGCCAGCGAGCGGAACGAATCGTCCGGATTCGGCGCGTCGAAGTTATCGGTCAGCAGCTGTGCACTCGCGCTTCGACGTCGGGCATCACCCAGGTCTCGTCCCGGCCGTGGCTGGATTCGCCAGCGCATCCCGGCGATGCTGTCCTTGATCGTGTTGATCGCCTTCCGCGCCACCGGCGTCTCGGAAAACCGCCGCAGGTTCGCCGGCGATGGTTTCGGGTAAGCATCCGGCCGCGGCCCGTAAGTATTAAGGATGGAAGGCAAGGGCACCGTCCGCCGCTTGCCCTCCATACCTCCGGCCAGAGACACTCCAGCGATCCGGCGCATGGCGCCGCGCAACTTTTCTGTAATGTTCATGATTTGCTTTTGATATGTGTAGTGCGGGCGCCCTCGCCCGCCAGGTCGTTATCCGGCTATCAAAGTTTCAAGCCCTCAATTCCAATCGCGCCCGCTCCGCGATCAGGGGCATCTCCGCTACCGCTGCCACTTGTATCTTCTCCTCTTCCAGCGCGCTCAATGCAAACTCCACCTCTCCCAGGGTCCGGTCCAGGTCGTCGTCAACCACGGCCGTCAGCGAGGGGTTCGCCTGGATCTTTTGCCGGATCCCATCCGCAATCTTCGGATACCGCGCCGCCAGCGTGATCGCCTGCTCCACGCTGGCCTTCAGAGAAACAGCATGGAAGAGCTTGATCTCTGCTCCCACCCGGTATCCGAAATCAAACCTGAACGGGTCCCCAGGTTTGGTGTAGTGAGCTGCCGGGATTTCCTTCATCAGCGATGTCCATACTCCGGCCTGTTCGAAGGCGCCGCGCATGCCGCTTCAAAATCCGCTGTCGTTCCGACCGCTCCAGCCGGGCCTCGCCCTTCGGCCCTTCGAAATACAATCGCGCAATGATTTCCATTTCTTTCGCCGGTTCCTCCGCCAGGCAAGCCTTGGTCGGCGACACCTGGATCAGGTTGGAAAACGAGTCGTCCAGCTTCCGCAGCAGCGCCTCGCGGTCCCGCGCCTGCCTTAATTGTCCTCGAATGTCACGCTCCAGCGCTTCCAGCATCTCCACATCCGCCTGTGGATCGAGGCAGCGCACGCGCCGCCAGTCCCGCGTGAAACGCACATCCGCAAATCCTTCTCCATCCGCCACCCGGCTCCAGCATCACCAGGCCAACGTTGACAAACTCGTCCTTCACCGCGTCCGGTACATACCGCAGAAGAAAGAATTCGAGCTTCTTCAAATCAGCCATGATCACTCAATCTGACAACTGTGAACCGAAAACTGGCAACTGGCAATTCTTCTGGTCAATCCGGAAATGGCGCATCCCAAAAAGCATTAAAGCTGCATCTCAGCTGCCAACTGCCAATTGTCCTACGCATCTTCCTCCCAGTTCGGAAACGGCCGCCTCGGCGAGGTCCGAAACGCCGTAATCAGTTCCCGCACCATCGCTCTCCGCTCCAACAGCGACCGCACCAGGGTCTCCAGCGCATCCCACTCCTGGCTGTACCACTCCGGCGGAATGTCGCCCGCCGCTCTCCAGATCACGTCATCCCCCATGTTCTCGATCCGTGACAGCCACGGTTCGAAAGACTCCCAACCGCGAACACCGGCATACACTTCATTCCGCGCATAGACGCCGCGCAGCGGATAATCCGGAAACGTCCATTCCCCGGCGTTAAAGCAGTATCCCTGGTCGATGAACGTCGCCGTGTATCTTCGCTCCCGCATCTTCCGCCAGAACGCCGCCTGGCGCCCGTTGGCATTGCCGGTCCACTTGTCCATCGCCAGGATGCCGGCAAATGTTTCCAGGTTCCGCACCCGCTCCAGCATGTCCACCGGAAGATAGTCGAAGACCTGTCCTTCCAGCGGACTCACCACATACTGCGATCCAAATTGCAGCCCCGGCTGGCAGGGAATCGTGTTGCCCGCCAGCTGTATGTTCAGCTCCGGCGTGTGCTGCACCAGCCAGTCGCCGACTTCCACCACTTCGGTCGCCGGCACCGGCAGCTCCGCACCTTCCGCCAGCCGTGTCGCCAGCAGCTCATTCGCCAGCACCCGCAGATGCTGCGGATTGTTGCGAAACTTCACCACATAAAACTTCCCGTCGGAGCAGCGCATCAGGTGTCCCTGAGCTCCGCCCCGCATCCTGCGCACGTGCTGGACTGCCGTCACTGCCAATGTCTGTCCCGAGCAACAGGCTTTCGTAGCGCCGGCTCCTCCGACTGTCGCTCAGGGCAGGCTCGCTCGGCTGCCGCGAGCGCATCCGTCGCAAACCAGGCAGTCGAGGCCACCCGGACCCGAAGCCTACATGCGCCCGTCACCCCTGTCTGTGACGGATGAACATTCACTGTCGCAGCGGCAGACTGGCCACTTCCAGCATCGCCCTTCGCGAAAGCTCTCCCACCACCGCCCGCCGCGCCGCCAGCGCAATCGCCATCGCCATCACACAATCGTCATGCGTGCCCCCGGCTGCCCCCGAGCTTCCGTCCGGATGCCTCACAAAGGTCCGGAACTCGTTCAGAAGCCGCGCGGCTGCGGAACAGTTTCGGCTCCGTCGCCAGCACCGCCGCCAGGTTCTCGACCATCGCCGGACGGCTGGCTGCGGACGTCAGCCAGCCGTCCTGTCCGCCGTCGCGAAACACATTCGGCGCTTCCTCCATCCCGCAAATGAGCCAGCACCCCGTAGCCGTGGTTGTTCCGTTCCACCACCAGCAGGGCGTGGTTGTACGATCGTCCCAGCGCCATCAGCTTCATGCGCCAGTTCTCGCGGCGGAAAGTGACCATGCAATTCCGCGCACTGCATCGCGGTCCCGCGCTCGATCACCTGCGCGCACGCGTAGTCGCCTTCCGACCCGCCGCCGGCCGGGTCCACCCCAAGAATGTATTGCTTGCCTGCCTGCGGAGGAAACCAGGTCATCAGCCGCCCGTTGTCTCGCGTTTCCAGCGGTTCGCCGCACTCCGCAAGCGCCTGCTCGATCGCCTCGAGATCGAACACGCACTCCCCCGACGCCCGGAAGCAGGTGACCGCATCCTCGGCAAACTCCTGCGCCGCCAGCCCTCGCAACTGTGCCCGGTTCATCCGCCGCCAGCGCAATCTGCGCCTCCGTCAGTCGTTCGCGCTCCATCAACTGTTCTTCTTCCGGCGTGAGCGGCTGCACTCGCACATCGTTCACGTCCTCAATGCGGTAGTCTCCGTCATACCACCAGGGAAAGAAGTGCCGCGTGTATCCGGTTTCGTCGGCGCGTTGCCATTCCTCGTAGAACACTCCGCCCGCCCCGTTGGGCGTGGATTCCAGCACGATCTCGCCCTTCTCCGGCACCGCCGCGCGCAGCGATGCCAGCGTTTCCATTCCGTCGCGGGGCCAGCGGGCGACCTCCGAACAATGCAAGATTATGGATGGTCATCCCGCGCCCCGCGTTGGCGTCCGCCGCCGTCGCCACGCGGTATTCGCTGTCCAGCCGCGGGAAAACGATCTGGCGGACGTTGGAGCGCGACGTCACCAGCGCGCCCTGCCGCATCCCTTCGGGCAGGTTCTCCCAGAAGCGATGCACGATCTTGAAAATCTCCTCGGCTGATTCCTGGTTGTGCGCCACCTGCACCGCGGTCGTTCCCGGTTGCGTGATGGTCTGGATAAAGAATCGCGCCGCAATATATGTCGTCATCCCCAGCTGCCGCGCCTTCAGCACGATGTTCTCGCCGGGTACATCTCCGGGAATATTCCACCTGCGCGCGGTTCGGCCGCAGCCGCACCAGGCCCTTGCTCTTGCTCCGCACTTTGAGCAGTCCCTCGATCAGCAGGTCCTCGATCGTCGGACTCAGCCGGCAGCCTGCGTCGCCGCCACTCCCGGCCGAATCCGCCGGCGCAACCGCGCTCTGCGGTCGATGCGTGAGTTCAGTCCCCAACCGCCTGAGCAGTTCGAGATCAGTCATCACCGGAATTCTCTCCTGCAGCCGCTCAGCCGAGTGGCCACCAGCCCCGAACTGGAAACCAGAAACCGGAAACTCTCTCACGGCGCCGTCCGTACGTGCCCTGTGTACTCCGGAACAAAGGCCTGCGCGCCAATTTCCCATCCCGAACCAAACTGCGTCTGGTCGATCCCCATCAGGTCGAATTTGTACTCCGCGCCCAGGGCCGCGCCCTGGTCCACCAGTGGCGATGTCTGCCCTGGACGCAGATCCGCCGGCACGCCCGAGCTCGAGTCCGCGTAGTACGTCGTGCCTGCATTCGGCTGTGCCCCGAGCAGGTAATTGACCAGTTGTGAATTGCTCATCAGCGTCGCTCCCGCGGACTTCAGCGCATCCAGCAGCACGCCGACCTGGTGCGCTGAGAGTTCATTCATGTGAAAGAACACTCCCATGGGAACTCCCCATACCGCCGATTTGAAAACCAGCGCCCGCAGTTTGTTGGAGAGCTGCGAGTCGCTCAGGTTCTGGAAATTCGGCGCCACTCCCTGGCTCAGGATGTTCTGCACGTTGATGCCGGTCCCCAGAACCGTGGCGGCGTTGGGAGATGGCTGCATCACTCCGCCACCCGCGTGCCCCCGCATATCCCGCCGCCACCGCAATGGCTTCCGTCGATGTGTCTTCGTAGCTTCCCGGGATACACGTAGACCCAGCCTCCGGGAATGCTCGCGGACACCTCGTTGGAGTCGTCCGACTCGCCCGCCTGATTCAGCGCCGTGACGACGTAATACCAGACCTGCTGCGGGCTCACGCTGATAGTCGACATAGAGCAGGTCCGTCACCGGCCCCGCGATCTTCGAATAAGGACCGCCGCTGCTTCCCGAGCGATAAACGTTGTAGCCGTCTGCGCCCATCGGCTTCATTCCAGGACAGTCTCACCGAGCGATTGCCGCCGATCCCCGCCAGGTTCGCGTTCATCCATGCCTTCGACCAGGTCAGTTCGTCGTTCATCAGCCGCGGCTTGTCCATGGTGAGGGTGTAGGTCGCGTTCTTGATGTCCTGTGAACTCACGTCCGCCAGGTCTTCGCTCTTGACCGCCGTTTTCATGTTCGGATCTGCGGTCACCGCGAACACGCCGCGCTGCTTCAACGTGGCAATGATTCCGCCCAGCGTATCCAGGCCGCCGGGTACCAGGTCCGTGCCCGAGGAACTCAGGTCCCAACTCACCTGGGCATTCGCATCCCCTGGCGCGGTGATGGTCAGCTGCTTGTTCGCAATCGAAAGCGTCACGCTCGACGCCGCGGTCCCCGTGTACTGCAGCGTGAACGCGTTGGGAAATACAAAGTACTGGTGCGACACCGAATGGCAGTTCACGTCCCACCCCGCATTGATCCAGGACTGGAATGTCGGAATCAGCTGTCTGCGAGAGGTCGTAGCCCGTCACCACCGCGATGCTCAGCGGCACGCTCCTCGCCTGAAACGTCGGCAGCAGCGCCTGAATGAACTGGTGAGAACCATCAACCAATCCCGGATCGTCATAGGTCACGCTGATCCGCGCCGGGTACCGCATGAATCCGCGCACGTGCGGCGGCGTGTCCACCGCCAGATTGTGCCCGCCGTCGATCGGCCCCGGTGTACCCGTCACATCGGTCGAGACCCCGGTCGCAAGATTGTTGGCGTAGAAGTGACAGTACGAATAGGTCACCGCCGCCGTGTTGTCCATCAATCCGTACGTCCGGTTCGCGTACGCGCGGCAATTCTTCAATTCGATCGCCGTGGCCGTTCCGTCGAAGCGGTAGCCGACGTAGTTTCGATGAGCATCCGTGTTGTAAATGTGGATGTCCCCCACCGTCCCGCTGGTGTGCACATAAAATCCGATCGGGACCGTTGCGTTCGGCACCTGGGAATCGGCCACCATGTTCGCCAGCCAGATATGATCGCTGCTCCCCTGCACCTGCACGCCGTAGCCGTCATACCAGTCCAGTTGGATGTGCTGGATCTCGATGTAGCTGACGCTGTTGAGATTGATCAGGCTCTGTCCGCTCAGAATGATCGGCGCCACGCTCCGGCGAACGCGATGACCGGGTTCCCGCCCGACGAGTACACCGACAGGCTTTGTGTGGCGGGGTCGTAAAACCAGTCACGATCGTGCGCCAGCGCGTTCGCCGACGCCTGCGAGTTGCCCCAGATCGTGCCGAACTGCACAAAGTTCAGCTGCGAAATTGCCTGCGCCGCGCTCAACGTCGTTTGCCAGACGTTGCCGGAAGCGTTTGTCCATTGCGCCGCCGTGGTCGGAGCAGTACCCGGTGAACCTGCGGTGGTCGCCCGCTGCCATACGCGTCGAACTTGATCAGATTGCCCGCCGTCCCGCTCGAGGGCGGCGTCAACCATTCGTTCCACACTCCGTCGCGCTTGAACAGAATCACGTCCCCCGGCTGGAACGTCGAAATGCCCACCTTTCAACAGCGTGCGCCAGGGCGTCAGCGGCGAGAGCCCATCATTGGCATTGCTGCCCAGAGGATCGACGTAGTACGTCGCCGCCCACGCCTGTGCCGCCAGCACCACCACCGTGATTGCAAGTCTTTTGATCATGAACTGAGAACCGGGAACTGGTAACTGAGAACTGAATTCCACAACCCAGGTTCCACCTGGATTGCCGTCAAACAAAAACGCCCAGCTCGCAGGCTGGGCGCCGATAGGGGTTTGTTAAAATCAGCCGGCACGTAAGAGACGGCTGCAGGTCACCGCCTGACTACTGCACTGAACCCGAAAGACTGCCAGGCGGAGAAGGCGGCACCTGAAATGTCCCCTGGCACTTCGTCCAGTCGCTGGAGACCAGGTTGCCCGTGTTGTCCCGGCCTACCGCTGTCACCGCGAACGTCCTTTGCCCCAGATTCGAAGTTTGAAATGTTCCGGTGATGGCCGTCACCTTTCCGCTTGCGTTCAGCGGGATTCTGCACCGCCGCGATGAGCACCGGCGTTCCGCTGGTCGCGTCGTGCATCTCGAAGTGGTCCATGCAATTTTTCGTGACCGTGGCGCTGCAAACCGGCACGCCCGGTGTAGTCGTAGCTCCAGGTAAGGTTGACCGTGGACCCGCACGCCCGCGAAGCGAGCAGCAGTAGAAAGATTGCCGGCAAAAATCTTGTCATGGTGATGCTCCTGATATTTTCCACCCAATCCTTCACTGCAGGGACCAGGTTGGAATCGTGGTTGCTGTGTAGGCATCGCCTGGAATCGTGATCGAGCTCGGCAGCGTGCCGCCCGTGGTCACGCTCTCCTGCACCGCGCCCGCAAAAGTGAATCCGACGCCGGTCGAACTCCCGATCAGCGCCGCGCACGAACTTGCGCAACTCGTCGTGATCGCCAGGTAGTATTTTCCCTGCTTGATCGTGCTCGATGACGTCCAGTTCAAGGTCTTCCAGCCGGTGGACGGCGCAAACGTCGTGCCCGCGGTGCTGCCGATGTGGGCCAACAGGGCGCCGGCGCTGTTGTACAGTCCGATGTCGTAGGTGTTCGCCGTATTGTCCGCCGTCTGCACGTTGTACGTGACCTGCGTCGTGGCCAGCGGAGTGGCGCTGCCATACACCACTCCGTAGAGTTTGGCCACGTTCGCGGTCGTCAGGAATGAAACACTGCCCGCAGCCGAAGGCTGGGTAAACCAGGGAACTGAACTCGCGCTCCCTGAACTCGGCGGTTCCATGCTGGCAAACACCAGGTAGGTTCCCGCGCCGCTGTTCGTGGTCATGGCGCGTCCGATCACCTGCACTCCACCCGGCCTCGTCGCGCCCGCGTCGTGGCAGTCGGCCGCGTTGGTCGTGCTTGCAACCACGTAATCCCCGCCCGTTGTCGATCCGTCAAAACTGCACTGCGCATATCCGCGATAGACGACGATTGCGTTTCCAGTGGTCCCACTGCCGCCGCTCACAATCCCGATGATTCCGTCGCTGTCGCGTGGTCGCCGGCCTTCACCGCGCAGGGCGAACTCGCGCCGTTGTATTTCGCGAGAAAATTTAAGCTCGTGCCTGTGGTTGCGTCGTTGCAGGGCTCAAACGTCAAGGCGCCGGAACTCGTAATGTCGAACGACGTGCCCGCGTAATAGGTCTTGGTCCGCAACGTGGCGGGCGCCGACGTTGTAGGAATTGTCGGCGAATGGCTTCAGGCTCGATGCCGTGTCAATGGCCCACCGGACATTGCTCCCGATCCAGAACGCGATCCCGCGCTGGCTGCCGCGTCCCGCCGTTCTCGCTGGCCACCGCGAAGTATCCATCCGCGTTGTCCCACTTGAAGCCGATCCGCTCGTAGTTGGAAGCATCCGTCCGTGTGCCGTAAACCCGCAAGCGCCTGGGGATTCGTCCCGTTGTACTCTTCCAGCGTGTTCGCATCGCTGTTGAAAACGTTCTGCAGCCCCAGTTGGACCGCCTGTCCGTTGTTGCTGATCACCTTGGGGCAATGGCAAGCTCGAGTCAAACCAGAACAGCCCGTAATTCGCGATGCCGCTGGGCGCATTGGTCTCGGCGATCTGGATCACATCGGCCGTGCTGCAATTTGCATTTCCATTGGCCTGAATGCCCGTGGCGAAACTGCCGGTGCACTGGGTGGGAGTTTGCGAGAAAACAAAAGAACCCGCCTGCACCGCGCCCGCCACCGTGAGCGTCCCGTCCATCTGCACATCCGTCTTGAACTCTTTGAGAGCTCGAGGTCAATCGTTCCAGCCAGTTCGTTCCATCTCCCACGTTGCCGATGTAGTTGGAGATCGATTGCGGCGCTCCGAGGCTGATCCCGATATTCAGCGGGTTCCCGTCCCCCTGGTCGTAGCCGATGAAGGCGTCGTTGGCGTCATTGCTGGGCCGGTTGTTCGCCGTGGCGATGGTCTTCTGGAAATTGGAATCGGAGAGCGTGATGATGTGTCCGGGCCCGGTTCCCAGCGTGGAAAAATTCATGCGGCCCTTGAGGTTGGTCCGCTAGTCCGCCGTCCGTGTTGGGTTTTACCGCCAGCAGAAATGCTCCCTGCTCGTAAAACGCCGACGGTGCCATCGCCGAATAGCAGCTCAACCACAGCGGCGTCCAGCCCGCAAGCGAATCGCAATTCGTGGAGATCAGCGCGGGCGCGGTCGATCCTTGCACCGCCACCACGTCCGGAGCGGGCACTATCCATCCAGGCTCGGGCACCGTCCAGAACGCTGTTGGTATCCTCGTTCGAGCTCAACACCAGATTTCCCGGCCAGAAGTCGAGCAGCGGAAAGTAGGTCGGCACCGCCACGCTGTAGGTCTGCAGCGCCGCCTGGGTATCGACGAATGTGCACACCCCATTGGCGCACGCCGCGCTGCGCGAAACGTCGGTCACCACCGCAAAGTTGCCGGTCCCGTAGGGTGCCTGCTCACGCAGGCCCGCAATCGCCGTCACTCGCAGCAAGTCGAGTGTGGCTAGCCCCGGCAATGTCCGGCGTGGTCACCGTAATGTTTCCTGATCCATTGGTCAGCGCGCTTCCCGCGTACAACGGGTTCGACGGACCGTTCGTCGCGTGATGCGCCACGACGTAGTAGCGGTAGTCGAGTGCTTCCGGTGTTGGCAAACTGCGGAAACGCTCCGTTCGGCGCTTCTCCGCCCTTGATCTTGACCGTGCTGCCCTGCGCGATCACTCCGGCTTGCCCGATCGCGCCCAGCGGATTGGCGCACTCTCCCACCTCTTCATAAACGTTGGCCAGCTCGAAGCCGCCAAAACCGCCCCGCCGGATGCCCGCCCGGACGCCGTATTGCGCATAGCCCTGAATTACGCTGTCGGAAATTCGCAGTGTATTGCCGGCTTGCCAGTCAATTCCATTCGCCGAGCACTGCAGCGATATGTTCAGATGTTTCAACCACCCCACGCCCGGAAACGTCGCCAAACGGTCCCGGCGCGTAAATGATCGGGTTGCAAACCGTCGCGTCGCATCGCACTCCGAAATTTCCCGCCCGCCGCCCAGGGTGGTGTCCAATCCATCCAGCAGGAACGACTCGTCGTCGTCCACTTGCACGTAACTGCCGAACGTCCCGCCTCCCGAATTGACCCGGGTGGACACGTTGAACAGCCTGGTCTTCTGCGCGTTGACTTCGATGAAGGGCTTTTGTCCGTTCGCGATGGTCGGACGCCCGCGCGGATTGATCAGCGTGATGTCCTGATAGGCGTTGGCATTCGAAGGGTCACCGACAAAAATGCAGGTATCGTTCATCCAGCACTCGACGATCGATCCCGAGAAATCCACGGTGAGGTTCGAACGCGCGAATCGAGACCCGCGCGAACGCCTTGTACTCTCCGGGCGGCACAATCACTTTTCCGGATTGCGACGTGCCGGTCGGATTCGTCGGTGTAAATCGCGCCGCGATCAGAGCTTCCTGCAACCCGCCCGAAGCGCTGCCGATGGTGTATCCCGACGGTATGGGCGTTCGCCGTGGTAAATTGCAGCGTCCCTGGCTGGCCGTCTCCATTGCAGGTTCCGCCGGTTACCAGCACTGCTTCCGGCGTCCCGGTGCCGGCCACGTAGACGTAATATTGAGGCTCCGAGGCCAGCACCCCGGCGACGCAGGCCGGCAGATTTACCGTCTTCGCTCCTGCCGTGGTCAGGCTGGTCGATGGCGACTGCGACCAGTTGAAGTCTGACGAATATTTCATCGCCGCCATTCCCGCCGTCACTCCGCTGCCCGCCCGCGGTTCGTATTTCCCGGAAGAGGCCACGTAAGTGATGACCTGGTTGTCGCTCGGCGCCGTCGTGTCTACCGGAACGTTCTGGATCGAAACCGCATTGCTGCTGCTGCCGCATGCTTCCCACGCTGGAGTCCCCGTGCAGGCACACTCCGCTATTTGCCACGCCGTTGCCCAGTTGACCGCTGGGAACGACTCCGCCGATCACGTCGGCTTTTACCGCCAGTCCGCTGTCGACGTAGTGCTTGGTCGGCCGCCTGGTTTGGCGCCACCGGATCGCCGGGCAACTGCAGCGGGCCCGTCATCGAGTCTCCCGCTTTGCTCACAAACGACCCGCTGCCCGAGGCCAGGACCGCCGAACTTCCCGACCCCAGTAAAGTCCGCACCGCCGCGATCGTAGTCGGAGAAGTGGCCGTCACAATCCAGAACTCAGTCTTTACCGTTCCATCGTCCAGCTGGTAGACCACCGTGTAGAACGTCCCTGCCGGCGTAGAACCCGTGTTCGGGACCAGCGCCACCGACAACGTTCCGCCCGCGCCCAGAGTCACGCTCTTCCGTCCCGCCGCCACCGACTGCCCCGAGGACGTGCTGAACGTCGGCCACGAAATCAACAGCGTTCCGCCCGCGAGGGTCCCATCAGCCCGGTAAACCACATCGTTGATCGTGGTGGTGGCCGGCGACTGCCCAAAGGAGACTCCGACCAGCACAATGGCCAGCAAGTAGAAAAGCCGCCTCCCTGGGCGGCGGTGCTCGTCGAACATGTTTCCTCCCTTGCCGAGTTTCGATCGCGAGACAGGCTTTTCCCGCAACCCAAAAAAGGGAATTGGCCTCGCCAGAAATTGTTTAGGATTTAAAACTAAGAACCGGGAACTGCGAACCGGGAACTGGTTGTCTTACTCTCCCGCTCTCACCTGCTCGTCCAGAAACCTCTCCACGCTGCGCAAATAGACATCCGCGAAATCCACCACCGGACGCTCTCTCTCGATCAAGTCCTGCGCCGCCGCCGGCGTCCAGCCCAGCGAACACAAAACCGCCAGCGTCATCATCGGCGCCCGGTGCACCCCGGCTGCGCAATGGATGAACAGCTTGGTCTCATCCCGTTCCAGCGCTTGCACCGCGAATTCCACCCCCCGCTGAAATACCTCGGGAGGCTTAGGCTGAAAATCGTCGTCAATAGGGTTCCACAGCACTTCGATGGCATGCGGTTCCGCCAGGCTGGTGTCGTCGAACTCAATCTGCATGTCGATGATGTGCGTTACGCCCGTCCGCGCCACCGCCGCCATGTTGTCCGCCGTCCAGATCCCACCCCCCACCGCCACCCGGCCAGTCACCCACGTCATGTCCATTCGGAGAGCCCCATGCAGTAAGCGCGGATACGTCACCAGCCCTCCGGTCCGCATCCTGGCGCAATGGCTGAAGGTCGCTGACATGCGACCCGCCGCTTGCGACCACCGGCTCGCCGCCGTCGCCCAACTGCTGGCCTTCATTCTAAAACATCCTCGCGGGCAGAAGCGGTTCCGCCAGAATCTTCGGTAACGCCCGCTTCCGGCATTGGCGCTTCGGGAAGGCCCAGGCTTCGCAACAGGATGGCCGCCAGCGAATCCTCCAGCGGCCGATCGTCGGCGGATGTCGCCGGATAAAGCCCGATCATCTCGAACAGGTATTTCATTCCCAGATAGTGGCCCTTCCCCACTTCTTCCATCGTGCTTTCGACCATGCCCACGGCTCCGTTTCCCACCAGATCGCTGATCTGCCGCCGGATCTCCGCCAGGTCGATCGCCTTGGCCGCGGGCCTTCCCGCTGCGAGGCGCTTTCGAGCTGCCGGCTCGCGTTTTCGGTTTCGCTTTCTTCATGTCCCAGCTCGCGGCCTGCCGCGCCTTTGCGCCGGCCAAACAAAAAAGGCGCGCTTGGCGGCGCGCCCTCTGGTCTTTCTCAATCTCTAAATCCAGAATAGCAAGTTGGTTGCAGCAAATGGGACATGCTCTCGCAAGTTTTATTCCCTCTGAACAGAAGCAGTTGCGGGAATTTATCCGATTCCTCCCCCTTGACAGTTGTGGGCCCGGGCCACATCGCTGTCCGGCAGCCGAATCAGCAAACCAGAATCCAGAAAGATTTCCGTCAACCGGTCCAGCGCTTCCGGGAAGCGCCGCCCCACCGTGCGCCGCCAGCAGCCCAGCAGGCGCGCGGTTTCGCTCTGCGTGTAGTCCTGCAGCGCGATCTTCGCAATCAGTTTGTGCTCGAACCCGCCCAGTTGGGCCAGGCCACTCGCCACATCATGTACGAAGATCACCGCGTCCTCAAAAGTCCCGGCATGATACGAGGTCACCCGGGTCCGGAAAAACTCCCGTCCCAGCAGCGACGGCAGTCGTCCCACTTCCACCGACAAGCGCTGATACCGCCTCAGCATGCCCAGGGTCCGTTCCCGGTAGAGCCATAGATCGGGATCGCGCCCGTTGCCGGGAATTGTCCCGCTCTGCCGATCTGATTTCGCGGAGACCCCGGCACCCGGCAACGAAAAAGGAATGGCGGTCATGCCCTGCCTCCGTTTCCGCAAAACGCCGCCACCTCGCCGGGTTTCGCCTTGGCTTCAATCTTGTGGTTTCCCGGCAGGCGCGGCCGGCTGGTCGCCTTTCGCGGAGAGGGCAAGTCCAGCATCTCCAGGTCGCAGGGCGCGCAATAGATCGCCTGCGCTCCCTTGAACCGCAACCACAGCGCCCCGCAACGTTCACAGTACTTCAGCTCCAACTGGATCATTTCCGGATCTTCGATTCTCATGATTGCCTCTTTAGCTTTCAGCTCTCAGCTTTCAGCTGTCAGCCGGTAAAAACCCTCTCCCACTGACGGCTGAAAACTGCGAGCACAAATAAAAAAGCCCTGTGCCGATTACTCGGTCACAGGGCTCGTTTCTCTTACGATGACCTGTTGGGATTATTTAGTTATGAATGCCTGCTAGCGTTCGGATGGGGAACTATCGGCCTGCGCCTGACCTAGGAAACTGTCGGCCGGCGGAAATAGCCCTCCTCATAGCCGGATTTCAGCACGCGGCCATTCTGCACCACGACGCTGAGCCGGCCCGTAAACTGGAGCTCCCGCAATAGCCGCTCCATGGCGGAGGAAAGCATTTCCGCGGCCCGCACCTTGCGGCGGAATTCCACGAAATTGTTCTCCTCGCTCTCGGATTGTGAATTGCTTAACATGGCCTTGTGTGCTCTTGTGAATGAAATTCCCCCTCAAGGAAGAATGGCTATATAAGGCGCTCATCGTATAGCTCCTGATTTCTCAAAGTCAAGAAAATATTTCCTCTCAGATGTTCATCTCACTGCTTGAATAGCAATACGCTATACATGCGGTGCTATACTTTGGGCATGAAGTTCCGCGCCCTGCAGGAAAATCTCCGCAAAGCTCTGCGCGAGCGCATCGCAGGAAGGCGAACTGACCGGTCTGGGCCTGGCCCGCGAAACCGGCTTCCGCCAGGCGCACATTTCCAACTTCCTCAACCGCAAGCGTGGCCTGAGCGTCGAAGGCATGGACAAGGTATTGAGCGTGCAGCGCCTGTCGATCCTGGATCTGCTCGACCCCGGCGAGATCAACAAGCGCGCCAGCATCACTCCCCCCAGCGAGGACGCCTTCGAGAACGTTCTCCTGGTGGACGGGGCCGTCGCCGCCCGCCAGCCCCTGATCACCAGCATGAAGGTAAAGGACATTCTGAAGTTCAAGAAGAGTTTCCTGCGCAAGCTGCGCCCGGAGATGGAGGGCGACCGCGCGGGCTGGGAGCGTTTCGTGATCATCCGCGCCGACGGCCGCGAGGGCATGAGCATGTATCCTCGCCTTCTGCCCGGGGCCACCGTCCTGATTGACCGCCACTACAATTCACTCAAGCCCTATCGCAAGGGCGAATCCAATATGTACGCGGTTGCCCGCGGCGGCAACTGCACCGTGAAATATGTGGAGGTTGCCGGAGACCAGTTGGTCCTGCGCCCCCATAATCACGCCTATCCCGTCGAAGTCATGACCATGGAACCGGGCAAGCAGGTCCGTGACTATCTGATCGGGCGCATCTGCTACGTGGGCATTGAGACCTAGCCCCGGCGCTGACTGCGATTCCGCCCGTCACTCCTCTTGCTGCCAGTCGCGCAGCACCGCCTCCAACAATTTGACTGCACTCTCGAGTGTGTCACGTTCCTGCCCGGTAAGGCCCTGGAGCTGGCGGGCCAGGTATTCGATGCGGCGCCGCCTGCCCTGGTGCAGCAGGCGCTCGCCCCGCGGGGTGGCGCGAATCCGGACCCGCCGGGCGTCTTCGACATCCGCCAGGCGCTCCGCCAGCCCGTTGCGTTCCAACCCCGTCACGATGCGGCTCATGGTGGGCGGCCTCACCTGTTCCGCCGCGGCCAGCTCGCCCAGCGTCATCGGACCCCCGAAAACCAGCACCGATAGCGCCGACAGCCGGGCCGGGCCTTCACCCGTGGCCGCATCCTGCTTGCGCACCCGGCGCAACAGGTGAATGGCCGCGGAATGCAGCCGGTCGGCGATCGCGGAGGTCTCTGGCCGGGCTCTATTTTTGGGCTTGCGTTCGCTCATGAAATATAGTTAGCTATACTAACAATTATCGCTGGAGGCTGACCGCCATGACTGCCGCAACCTTACCCATCGGAATTTCGCGACTGGGCCAGATCGCGATCAACGTGCACGATCTCGACCGCGCCACCGCATTTTACCGGGACATCCTTGGGCTGCCGCTGCTGTTCACCGCCGGCGCCCTGGCTTTCTTCGACTGTGGCGGCGTTCGTCTCATGCTCAGCCGTCCCGAAAAGCCGGAGTTCGACCACCCCAGCTCAATCCTGTACTTTACCGTACCTGACATCGTGAGCGCGCACCGGCAGATGCTCAGCGACGGCGTGCACTTCGAGGACGCGCCTCATCTGATCGCGAAGTTGCCCACCCACGATCTGTGGATGACTCATTTCCACGACACCGAAAAGAATCTCCTGGCCCTGATGTGCGAAATAAAAATGTAGGCGCGAGCGCCCGCGCAGACCAAAAAAAGGGAGCCTCTGAACCCGTCAACTCTTGCGGGCGACGCAAAAGAGTTGCCGGGTGCAGAGGCTTGGGAAGAAAACTTAACTCGACGCCGGACCTCGGACCTCAGACCTTAGAATCTCGGAACTCGAGGTCCGAGGTCCGACGCCCGACGCCGCTTTATTGATTGTCCGGGTTGCTGGGTGGCGGAGGCGGGGTATCGCCTCCCCTGCGCCAATGCTTCATCCGCTCGCGTTGTTCTTCGCGCATCTTGTCGAAACTCTTTTGCTGCTCTTCGTTCAGCACACTCTTGATCTGAGTGTCGGAACTTTGCCGCAGGTCCTGCATCTTGCTGAACCGGTCTTCGCGGGAAAGTGACGAATCGTTGTGAATCTGCTCCATCTGTTTGTTCTGGTCTTCGAGGATGGGTTTCAGCTTGGCCTGCTGGTCATCGCTCAGTTTTAGCTTCTTGGTCAGGTGCAGCAGCTGATCGTCCACGCTCATCATCGGACGATGGCTCATGCCCTGCCCCATCCCCCGACCCATCCCTTGTCCGGTCCCCTGATCTGACGGCGGCGGTGGCGGCGTTTCCTGCGTATCTTGAGCCAGGGCATTGCCGGCGCCCAATCCAAGGCTGAGCAACCCTGCCAGAAATGCGGTGGCAAACAACGATCTGCGCCCGCCCCGACCGAAATTAGATCGCTTCGGTGCTATTGAATTCCACATTGTAGGTACTCTCCAATTCATATTCGCGTAACTCGCGGAAGCTTTCTGCTCCCGGAGAATCGATCTGCTAGTTAGAACACTTCGCCATCCGCAACAGAGTAAAGACTTGGTAAAGTCGCGTAAAAGTTCGTAAAGCAGGCACTAGTCTTAAGTCTTCGGTCGTCAGTCCTCAGCGAATCCACCATCCCAACTGACGACTGAAAACTGACGACTGAAAACTGGTTTTACAAGACTTTACCTGCCTTGACCCACTCTTTACGCAAGCGTTGCAACTCCGCATTGAAACCCTTGCATCAGTCGGTTTTTACTCGCGTGAAAACTCCAGACTTTTAAATCCAAGGGGTGAAACAGTGGGACGAATCTTGCGCTTGACCTCGTTGTGTGTCGGCATCCTCGGTTTGGGAACCATGCTTCTCATCGGCGGATGCGGCGGGGGAGGAAGCACTCGCTTACGGCTGATGAATGCGGTCCCGGACGAATCCAGTCTCGAGGTGCTGGTCGACAGCACGTCGGTGTCGAGCAACCTCGCGTACGGCACCAGCACCGGATACCTCTCCGAGAAATCCGGCTCTCATCAGGTGGGGATTGAGCCTTCAGGATCAAGCACCACCCTGCTGCAACAGTCCATCAGTTTCGGCTCCGGCACCGACACCACCGTCATTTCCTACGGCTTTTCCACCCAGGTCGCCAATCTCGTGCTCACCGACGACAACTCCGCGCCCGCCTCGGGCGATTTCAAAATTCGTGTCATCAACGTTTCGCCGAACCTGGGGCCCGCCGATGTCTACATTGTCACCCCGGGAACCCCGTTATCGACTGTCAGTCCTACCATCAGCAATCTGGGCTATGGCGCCACCGCCCCCTACCAGTCGCTGTCGGCCGCCAACTACGAGATTGAACTCACCTCGGTAGGCCAGAAATTCGCCGCCGTCGACACCGGCACGCTCACCTTCAGTGCAGGCCAGGTCTGGACCTTCGTAGGTTTGAATAGCCCGCAAGGCGGCTTCACCTACACCAAACTTGAGGATGTGGACTGATCGCCGTGTGGGGCGGACACTCTTGTCCGCCGCCTTTGACGTTGATTTTTTCTTGCAGTCCGAACTTTCTTGACGGTTCCGTCGAACCACACCGGGACCTTGCCCGGATAGCCCACCTTCAAAGTCAAAGGCGGCGGACATGAGTGTCCGCCCCACACCGCGATATCGAGGCAGTAAAGTCTTCTGTTATCATCGCTATTCGGTCACACGGGAGGCATGGCATGGAGGAAGTCACCGGCGGGACAACCGGATCGCGTCGCAATGAAGACATCGCGTTGGATCTCATGAAGTTTGTCGCCATGACGACCGGGTACGGCCGGACGACCTCGTCAGGAGTCGGCTTCCAGGGCACCGGAGCGGCGGCCAAACCGGAAGAATATGCCGGGCATCTGCTCGAGCTTTACAGCCGGTGCCTGCAGGCAGTCGCGGGCAAGAAGTAATCCAGAGCCAGGCTAACCGCCTTCCGCCAGCAAGATTTTCTGCCATCGCCTTCTGCCAAAGAAGCACCGGCCAGCTCCCATCCTCGTCCCCGGCGACGTGCCCGGCTGCAGCCACACCCCTGCTTAGCCGACTTGCGAAAATCGCCCCCAGGGAGCAGAATTGCCCTCCTGAAACTCGACCGAGGAGGCATATATGGTCGCACAATCAACCGGCTCGCTGTTACGGCAGGCTTCCGGGTGGTCCATCGTCTGGGGGGTCCTGCTGATCATCTTTGGGATCGTCGCCATCGGCGACGCCACTGCTGGCGGCCGTGGCGGTCAACGCGCTGATCGCCTGGCTCATCATTCTCGCCGGCGTCGTTCACCTGGTGGTGGCGTTTCACGCTCACGGCGCGGGCAGCATGATCTGGAAGCTGCTGGTGGGCGTGGCTTACATCGCCTTCGGCGGATACCTGATCATGCATCCGCTTCTGGGAGTGGCCTCCTTGACCCTGGTGCTGGCCTCCCTGTTTCTCATCGAGGGCGTTCTCGATCTGGTGCTCTATGCCAAGCTGCGTCCGGCGCGCGGCGCCGGCTGGGTGCTGTTTGACGGGCTGGTGACCTTGCTGCTGGCTGGGTTCATTGCAATGCACTGGCCGTCCAGTTCAGCCTGGGCGATTGGCACGCTGGTGGGAGTGAGCATGATCATGAGCGGAGTCGCCCGCGTCATGATGTCGATGGGGATCCGAAAAGTGACCGAACCCACGACCACCATTGCCCAAGGCAGCCTAGCGAGCGCGCTCGCAGTTCACCACGAACCGCGTAGGGACAGCTGTGCTCGGCTGTCCCGACGTGGTGAAGCTCACGCTATTGTCGCTCCATGCAAAAGGCAGTCGAGCCGCTCAACCGGACAGCTGAAGGCAGCTGTCCCCACGTGGTTCGTGGTTCCCCCGCACTGCCTAGCGGCGGCCGCGTTTTGCCTTTGCGACGGGCTGACTTCGCCGCCTTGCGGGCAGGCCGCTTCTTCGCGGCCTTTTTCTTCGCGGGCTTGCGCGCCGCTTTCTTCTTCTTGGCTGGCTTCTTCCTGACGACTTTCTTGGCCGGCTTCTTCTTGGCAGCTTTCTTGGCCGCCGGCTTGCGCGGCGCCTTGGGCGATCCTCCGCCGCCGGAGGGCGCGGCGGGAGCTGGCGTTGCCGGCTCCGGTTGCGGCTCGATCACGCCCGCCACTTCGGCTTCTTCTTCCTCTTCTTCTTCCTCGTAATCTTCTTCCAGCGAATCGCCGTAGGCGCCGCTGTCGCCGAATTCATCCATCTCATCATCACGTGCGTAGAGGGTATCGTCGAAAATCATTTTTCCTCCTGCTGGTTTTGGCCGCGCCGGGCGCGGGTCGCTGCGCAAGCGCTGCGGGTACTAAGGGAAAATAAAAAGACAACTGAAAGACTTCCGTGCTGGCTGAACGGGGCGCGATTATAGCACAGCGTTTTCGCGAAACCGTAGCGGTGAACCAGCTGTCCGCAGGATGCATATTACACCGAGCGGCCAAAGTCGAATAGCCGCGCGAACGAGTATTTCGTCTCGGGAATTTCCGGTAGCAGGGACCGGCGGCAGGCGGTCAAATTCAGCGCGAGCTTAGCGGACGCTTCGGATCACCAGAACCATCCCCGGACGCAGCATGGCCAGGTTGCCGTTATCCCGCTTCAAGGCTTCGACCGTGGTGTGATGAGTGCTGGCGATCGACCTCAAAGTCTCGCCGGGCTGCACTTTGTGGTGTTGCACCGTCTTTTGTGGCGCAGGGTGTAAGTCTCTATTGGATTTGGACTTGGGCGCAGACTGGGGTTCGCCGCTCAGGGCGCTCGGGGTCACCGGCAGATGCACGTAAACAATACGCCGGCCGCGCAGGCTGTCCCCCCGCAGGTGGTTCCAGCGCCGGATCATGGTCGGCGGAAGGCTGAAATTGTCGGCTACCGTCTGCACCGTGTCTCCGCGTCTCACCTTGTAACGGGTGGTATGGCGGGCGTAGCTGGCGCCGTCTTCCGTGGCCGCATGCTTGCCCGGCGGAATCGGGATGATCAGCTTGCTGTCCGGCTTGAGCTCATCGTCCGCCACCGAGATGGTTTTCCTTTTCGATGGCCGCCAGGCTGGTGCGGTAAGTGCGGGCAATCGAGGCCAGCGTGTCTCCTTCGGCCACTTCGTGATAACGCCACCATACCCGCATCGGGATGGGAATCGGTTCGATCGCCGCCAGGTAACGGTCCTTGGTGCCAACCGGCAGACGCAACTCGAAGGTCTGGTCCTTGGGAGTGGTCAAACGCAGCAGGCTGGGATTCAGGTCCTGCAAAGTGGCAGGCGACACGTCGATGCACTGCGCGACCAGCCGCAAGTCCACCGAATAGTCGATCTTCACCGCGTCGTAGGGGACCGGCTGCTCCGGCGAGATGTTGTCCAGGCCGTACTGCGCCGGATTTTTGGCCATGATGGTCACGGCCAGAATGATGGGCACGTAGTTGCGCGTTTCCTTGGGCAGAACGTTGCGCTTGTAGAGCTCCCAGAAATCGGCGTAACCGGTGCGCTTGACCGCGCTCTGCACCGTGCCCGGCCCGGAGTTATACGCCGCCATCGCCAGGTACCAGTCGCCAAACTGGTTGTAGAGATCTTTCAGATGGTGGGCCGCGGCGCGCGTCGATTTCTCCGGGTCCTGGCGCTCGTCCACCCACAAGTTGTGCTGCAGGCCATAGCCCCGCGCCCGGCTGGACATGAACTGCCACATGCCCCGCGCCCCTACCCGCGATAGCGCCAGCGGATGGAATCCCGATTCCGCCTGGGCCAGGTAGATCAGTTCCTGCGGAACGCCTTCCTCCCGCAGCGTGCTCTCGATCATTTCCCGGTAACGCCCGCCGCGCTCCAGCGCGTGTTGCAGGATCGCGTGACCCTTGGCCGTCGAAAAATAATTGATGAAGCCCGCCACCGGGTCGGTCAGCATGAGTGGCAGATCAGAGTGCGTGACCTGGACTTCGACTTCGGCTCGCGCCTTCACATTGGGGTCGACCGGAGGCGTAACATCGTTGACCTCATCGATCGGCGCCGGCTCGGCTTTCGGTTGGGGCGCCAGGCTGTCCGATTGCAAGGCTGCCAGTTCCGGGCGGTTTACGCCTTCGAGAACTCGCTCCAACTGGTGCTGCACCCGTTCATCCGAGCGCATCTCGGCCGGACTCTGCAGCAACATGTCAACCGCGTGATCAAAACTCCGCTTGGCCGCTTCCAGGTCTCCGGCCTTGAATTTCTCCTCTCCAGCCTGGTATTCCTTCTCCGCGCTCGCCACCAGTTCGTCAACCGGATCGGGCTTGGGCTGAAGCGTGGTCGCGGCCGGTTCGGGCGTCATCGGCTGGGGATCCGCGGCCTTTTGAGAAGCGGAGGCTGGAGCCGGGGGAACCGCGGCAGTCAATGCCGGGGCATTGGCTTGGGGCGCTGGCAGCTTCGCCTGACGCTGGTCGGTATGGCAGGCCGTACCCGCCAGAAGCAGGGAGACCAGGGGCGCAGCGAACCACTTGAACTTGTTCATCCCCATGTTTTATCTATCACTTACACTGCGGCAACTTCCGTCCCGGCAGGCTCGGTTGCCCGCTTAAAGGATTCCCGCAGCGCACACTCCCGAGATTATGAATCGTACTCTCCATGAATTTGCAGGGTCAATCCGTAATGGGGTACTCCCGGTTACTTAAGGGACAAGGCCGGCGTGATACTCGCGGCCTCTCTCGCCCCGCAATAGTTCGCATCCGGAACCAGCAGGCTAGTACCAAAGGCGGTTTTCAGTTTGCACCGCGGGTTTATACTCCATTTACGTACATGGGGGGCTCGGTGGATACCTGCCCGCAATTCTTTCGTTGTCATCCGAATCTCGACGATGCCGTGAATCGCAACATCATCGAGTCGGAGATCGAAGGCGGCGCGTTTCTTGAGGACCTTCCTGCCCGGGCCATGCTGCAGATCCAGACTCAGCACCGCTGGTATACGGTGGTGCACCGCGGTCGCGGCGAGGCCTGGATATGGGGTCATCCCGCATTCTGCCCCGAACCCGTGCTGGTCAGAATCGAAGGTTCATCCTGGGGCGGCTCGATGCTCAAGATAGGTTTCGTCGGCCGCGGCATGCACCTGGAATTCCGCCATCCCGCCTATCGCACTCCAATCGTGACCTCACGAATTCTGGAAATTCGCCAGTGCGAACGAAGCGAACCTGAACTGAATGCCGCAGAATACCAATCCCGCCCCACCAACTAATCCGCAAAAATAAAAATGTGATGGAAGACAAAAAATGGAGGACGGGCGTCCCGCCCGTCATGCACAGCCCCCTACCCGACGGGCGAGGACGCCCGTCCTCCACAAATGTTATGTGTGCTTTTTCGGCAGGACTCAATTTCGGGGCCAATCAACTACTCTGGCGTCATCCTGAAGGACTTCAGTCCTGAAGTATCTCGCGCGTACCGCCACAATTGCCGAGAGGATGCATATCCGCTGCGCGCAAGATGCTTCGCAAGCTCAGCATGACGCCCTCGCTGAAGGAAGAAGGGCGCAAATTCAGCCACCACCGCCTTCTCTTTCCTTGACGCCCCCCACCACCCTGTTTAACCTGACCAGTTTGCATACGTCTAACCTTTGCGCTCTTGCCGCGTCTTATGCCTTCACGATTCGATTGGAGAATATTCATGAGCTATAAGTTTGCCGGATGCCTGTCTGCTTTCCTGCTCGCGGGCGCGAGCCTGCTCTCCACTGCCCAGGAGCCCATGCCGGCCCCGGGCGCTTCCAGTTACCTGGCAGGGACTGCCGAATCTTTCCTGGCCTCCTGCCGCAGCGATCTGGATGACACCCGGAAGCGCATTGCCAGCCTCAAGGCGAGCCAGGCGCCGCGCGACGCCTTCGCCACGCTGCAGGCATTCGACACCGCGTTACTCATTGCCTCGGACGCCGAAAATCGCGCCGGCCTGGCCGAACAGGTGCATCCTTCCAAGCCTTTCCGCGATGCCGCCCAGGTCTGCGAGCAGGAAGTCAGCCGCCTGCTCACCGACATTTCCCTGGATAAGGAGATGTACAACGTGGTGGCATCGCTCGACGGCGCCAAACTCGATCCCGCCGGCGCCTATTACCTGCGGACCACCTTGCGCGATTATCATCGCGCCGGTGTCGACCGCAACGACCAGACCCGGGACAAAATCCGGAGCCTGCAGGAAGAGCTGGTAAAAATCGGCCAGCAGTTTGACGAAGAACATTGCCGCCGACGTGCGCAAGCTCCAGGTCAACGCCTCCGATCTGGACGGCCTTCCCGAAGATTTCAAGCGCTCCCACCCCGCCGACGCCTCCGGCAAGGTCACGCTCAGCACCGACAACACCGACTATTTTCCCTTCATGGACTATTCCAAGAGCGAGCCGGCGCGGAAAGCTTTCTACGTGCTGTACCGGCAACGCGCCTATCCCAAGAATATTGACGTGCTGGGGCAGCTTCTGCAGAAGCGCCACGAACTGGCCAACGTTCTGGGATACCCCGACTGGGCCGCCTACATCACGGAAGACAAGATGGTCGGGACCGAACAGAATGCCTCCGACTTCATCGAAAAAATCTCGCTAGCGGCGCAGTCCGGCGCCCAACGCGATTACGAGGAACTGCTGGCATTCAAGAAGAAGGAAGATCCGAAGGCGGAGAGCGTCAATGCCTGGGACGTCGCTCATCTCCGGCGTGGAGCGGTGATTGAAAAATTCGGATACGACTCCCAGGTCATCCGGCCCTATTTCGAGTATTCCCGGGTGTTGCAGGGCATCCTCGATATCACCAGCCGGATGTACGGCATCACCTACAAACCCGTGGCCTCACCCCAGGTCTGGCATCCCGAGGTGGCCGCATATGATGTCTACGACAAGGACAACCGGATCGGCCGAATTTACTTCGACATGTTCCCCCGGGAAAACAAGTACAAGCACTACGCCACGTTCACGCTGGCGACCGGCAAAGCGGGCTTTCGGCTTCCCGAATATGTTCTGGTCTGCAATTTCCCCAAAGCCACCGGGGAGCCCGGCCTCATGGAGCGTGACGATGTCATCGTTTTCTTCCACGAGTACGGACATCTCATCCACGGCATCCTGAGAGGAAACACCAAGTGGGCGGTGGGCGACCTGGAAAATGATTTCATCGAGGCGCCGTCGCAGATGTTTGAAGAATGGCCGCAGGATCCCGCCATCCTGAAACTCTTCGCGCGCAACTATAAGACCAACGAGCCCATTCCGGCGGAATTAGCGGAGAAAGCCAAGGCCGCCGACAAATTCGGCCGCGCCCTGGACGTGCGCACGCAAATGTTCTACGCCGCCATCAGCCTGGACTTCTACAATCGCGATCCCCAGGGACTCGACACCGACAAGCTGGTCTCGCAGTTACAGGCAAAATACACGCCATTCGAGTTCGTCGAGGGCACCCACATGCAGACTGCCTTTGGCCACCTCAATGGCTATTCGGCGATTTACTACACCTACATGTGGTCGCTGGTCATCGCCAAAGACATGTTCACAAAGTTCAGGCAGGACGGGCTGCTCAATCCCCAGGTCGCGGCCAAATACCGCAACACAGTGTTAGGCCCGAGCGGCACCGAACCCGCGGCTGAAATGGTACGCAATTTTCTGGGACGCCCGTATTCGTTCCAGGCCTATGCGGATTGGCTGAACGCGAAGTAAAAAAGGCGTCGTTGGCCATTGGTCGTTGGCCTTTGGCCAATCAAAATCGGCCGCGGATTTCGCAGATTACACGGATCAAGTTCTTAGATCTTTTTTGCTCTGTCCGTGTGAATCCGCGAAATCCGTGGCCGATCTTGATTTTGGCCAACGACCAAGGGCCAACGACCAACGACGCTATCGCCTGCGCGAATACGCGCGCGCGTAGCTCGGCAGAGGCGTCTTTGGATCCAGCCGCGGATCGTTGATCGGCGGGCCTGCGACCATTTCCAGCGGAATCACTCCCGCCCAGGTCGGGAACGCGTAGTCTTCTTCGTCGTCAATCGGCGGGCCTTGCCTTACCTTGGCCGAGAATTCCTCGATTGCCAGCCGCATCACCAGCGTCTGTTTCAGTTCTCGCTCATTCGGTTGACGCGATTCCGCCCACCGCCCGGGCAGGATATGTTCAGAAAGAAGCTGCAAGGCTTGCACCTTTTCTTTCGCATCCAGAACGGCCTTTGCCGTCCCCAGCACGACCACCGACCGATAATTCATCGAGTGATTGAAGATTGATCGCGCCAGCACCAGCCCTTCGAGCAGGGTCACGGTGATGCAAACTGGAACGCCCTTATCGAGATTGCGGAGCATGCGGCTGGCCGCCGAGCCGTGAATGTATAGATTATCGCCCGCTCGTCCGTAGGCGGTCGGAATCACAAACGGCTGCCCGTCCACCACAAAGCCGACGTGGCAGATAAAGCCTTCATCGAGAATCTGGTAAGCGGCCGCGCGTTCATAAACCCCACGATGGGCTTCGCGAACGACACGCGTCCGCGCCGTGGGCACATGGGTTTCAGACATGGAAAAGGAATCTCCGGCAAGCGCCAAGAATAGAAAGAAAGTGTAGCAGAGCGGGCGCCGGACTTCAGGCCTCGGACCTCGGACTTCGGACTTCAGACTTCAGACTTCAGACTTCGGGCGTCAGACCTCGGGCGTCAGACCTCGGACTTCGGACTTCAGAGGCACGTGATCTTAACTTCTTGCGATCAGGATTCTGAGGTCTGAAGTCTGACGTCGACGTTCCGACGCCCGAGGTCCGAGGTCCGACGCCCGAAGTCCGACGCCCGCCCTACCAGTTAACTTTCAGCGCGAATTGGAACTGGCGTGGGTCGGCGGCCGCGGTCGGCTGTCCGGCGCTGGTGAACAGCGGATTCACGTCAGCCACGTTGTACTTGTTGGCCAGATTGAACATGTCCGCAATCAGATCCACGCTCATGCGTTCCCCCAGGTTGATTCGCCGGGAAACTCGCAGGTCGTTGTACACCGTCCACGGCCTCACCCCGGCGTTGCGGCTGAGGTTGCCGTCGAATACTTCGAGCGTCGGCGTTCCGCCGGCGGCAAACTGCACGTAACAGGGTTCCTGGAAAAATCCCGTGGGCGAAAACTTCGAAGCGACAGTCGGTCCGCACGGCGTCGCCGCCGTGCCTGCGGGCACCACGTTCGGACGGCTGGTGCTGGGCGAAAACTGAAAGTTGTCGGGGTTGCCGGTGATGATGTTGAAGGGACGGCCCGAAGCCACTTCGACAATTGGCGCGATCGTCCAGTTGCTGAAGAAGCGGCTGCCGAAGCCCGCGCCGGTCAGCTTGCCGCTCTGGTACACGCCGCTGAAAACCAGGCGGTGACGCTGGTCAAACAGCGACGTCGAACGCTCCAGACCGGGCAGGTAGCTGTCCTGCGGCGCCAGTGGGGATTGCAAATCGGTCGAGTCGTCAATGGCGTGCGAAAAGGTGTAAGACGCCAGGAATTCGTAATGGTCGCTGAAACGCTTTTTCAGGTTGACGGTGAGGCCGTGGTAAATCGAGCTCCCGTTCGAGTAATTCGCATCCATGTCGCTGAACGGAACACAGCCAGTCAGGGTTGTGGGATCGCAGGCCGCGCTCAGCCCGGGCGACTGCGCAAACACCAGCGGCGCCACGACCTGCACGCACCCGGCGGTGGCGGGGTTCGACAGCAGCGCAATCGCAATTGCAGGATTCAAACCCGAAGGACGGAAAAAGTTCATCAGAGCGGTCGGCACATACGGACCCGCAGGGCCGACGCCACAGCCATTTTGGAAGAGAGGATTGTCCGTGGGCGCTGCCGCTCCGGCCGCGATCGCCGCCTGCCAATTCTTCACCAGCAAATCGCCACGCGTTGTGTTCGCATTGATCGGACGATTCAGGTGGCGGCCGCCGTTGAAGTTATAGGCCACACTCAACGACATGTTATGTCCCAGGTCCTGCTCAAAGGTCAGGTTCGCCTGCTGGGCGTAGGCGTAAACGAAACCTTTGCCCTGGGGATATCCGAAAGGCTGGAAGGCTACAGGAAAGAACGTCGCCGGGTTCAGATAGTTCTGGTTGATAAATAAGTTGGCATTCGAAGGATCGAAGCGCTGCTGGTTCGGCTGGTAACCTGGGATGATCGGCAAACAGGTATTCGTGGTGAGAATGCCCTGGAAGATGTTGGTTGCGTTCAGCGCAGCCGGGACTGCCGTACCCGTCGGTGCGACCTGGCTGCAAGGCGCCCCACCCGCGAACAGCAGCTGTCCGCTCTTCGACCCGTCGGAAGCATCGCCCAGGAAATACAGCCCGAGCAGCGGGTGATCGTAGAAGATGCCATACGAAGCCCGAATCACGCTCTTGCCGTTGCCGCGTGGGTCCCACGCCATGCCGACCCGCGGCTGAAAATTGTTGGTGTCCGTCTGAATCCCCTTCTGCAAGCCCAGTTGGTTGTAGGCCGCCAGCGGCAACCCGCTCAGTGGAGCCAGCTGGGGCGGGAATTCTACGTCGTAGCGCAAGCCCAAGTTGAAGGTGAGATTTGACCGCACCCGGAAGGAATCCTGCCAGAACAAGCCCAGCGGCTTGTTGGAGAAGCTGTCTTTGGGATTGCCAATGCCCTGCACCAGCGTGCTGGGGATGCCCAGTCCGAACGCCTGCAGGCCGGTGAGCTCCGGAAACACCGACGGGAAACCAAACTGGGTGGAGGACAGGCTGCTGAAGTTGTACACGCCGCCGTAGTTCACCGTGAAGGTAGCGGTCAGCGGAAGATAGTTGAAATCCACCCCGAATTTCGTGTCGTGCCGTCCTATGGTCCAGGAGAAATTGTCGGTGAACTGGTAGCGCTGTTCGACGCGCTGGATGAAGGAATAGGGCTCGCGGCCGACAAAACCGAAGCCCGCGATGTTCGATGCCACATTGGAGCCGCCCGGCGCGTCCGAGTAAAAATACTGCAAACCCCGGCGCGCATATTGAAAGCGCAGCTCGTTCACCTTGTTGGTGCCGATGGTCATGGTGTCCTGCACCACGCCGGTCACGTCGCGGTAGGTTTGCGAAGAGGTCCGGGAAAATGCGTTCTGCCCGTAGGTCTGGTTTTCGCCGTTCACCTGAATCCCGGTGACCGTGCTTGGACTCACATTGGCGCGGAAGGTCAGCCGGTTATTGTTGCTCACATTGTGATCCAGGCGCAGCGAGTACAGGCTGGTGCCTTCGAAAACCGGGTAATTCCCCCCCTGCGGCGCCAGGCCCAGGAAATTCTTGGGAAGTCCGTTGCAAAGCGTGTTAGAGGCCGGAGGATTGGCGGGGTTGATATTGCAAGAGCTGAAAAACTGCGCTAGCGGATTGGACCCGTTCGTGGGTGTAGGCAGAGCCCCGGCCTGGACCAGCAACCCAAACGATGCGGGATAGGAGGCATTGAGAGCAATCCCGGAAGCCGCGCCCACCAGGATCGCATAAGGCGCCAGGGCGGGCGGCGGAGTCGGACCCAGGAATGCGGCCTGGGCCGGCGTCGCCTGAATCACGAATCCGGACCCCGGGGGAGCGCCGAAGGCGGTCGAGACATCGGTGTTCACCATCCCGAAAGTCCCGTTGGGAGCGCCCACACTCGAGAACCCGGTTTCGTGCCGCCGCGTCACTTCGTAGGAGAAGTAATAAAACGTCTTGTCCTTCTTGATCGGCCCGCCAAACGCGGTTCCCGCCTGCACCCGCGTGTATGCCGGATTGGGCACCGTGCTGAATGGATTGACCGCCTGAAAATTCCGGTTCCGCAAATATCCGTAGACGTCGCCGTGAAAGTCATTCGATCCGGAGCGGGTAATGATATTGACCACGCCCCCGGACGCCCTGCCATATTCGGGCGCGTAGCCGTTGGTGATGATCTGGAACTCCTGCACCGCTTCCTGCGACACCGTGGAGCGAACCCCGTTGGTCGAATTGTCGGTGGCGTCGGCGCCGTCCACGTTCACCAGGTTGGCCCGCGCCCGCTGCCCGCTCATGTTGAGGCCCGAGGTGGGTGCCGCGCCGATACTGGGCGCGTTGTCCCGCAACACCTGCGAGTCGGTGAGCGCAAAGTTGATGTAATTGCGCCCGTTGATCGGCAGGTTGTCAATGCGCTTCTGGTCGATGGTGTCGGTGGACGAGGTGCGTTGCGTTTCCACCAGCTCCGCCGCCGAAGTCACGTCGATCACTTCCTGGGCCCCGGCTACTGCCAGGGAGATGGGGATTTCCGCCAGCTGTCCCACCGTGATCGTGACTCCCTTCACGCTGGCCGTGCCAAAGCCCGGCGCCTGTACCGTCACCGTGTATTGTCCCGGGGGCAGCAGCAGAAGTTGGTACTGGCCCTCGGTGTTCTCGCTGGTCGCGCGCTCCAGCCCCCGCGTCTCATCCCGCAAGGTCACGTTCGCGTTGGTCACCAGGTCGCCCTTTGGGTCTTTGACCGTGATACGCAGATCGCCGGTTGCAGCTCCCTGGGCAAAACCTAAAACCGCGAGCATCACCACCAGGCACGCAACTGAGAGGAGCTTTCGCAGCACCATAAGAATTATCTCCGTGGACCTCGGCAGGCAGGCGCGTTCCATGAACCCAAACGCCGCAGGGGTTTTACATCAGGTAGGCCGACGAAATCAAGCTAAATCACTGACGGGAATCGGCTTAGTATCTGAGAACCGAGAACTGATCACGGAAAACTGAAGTTATTTACTCCGTTCGATTCCGTAACTCTCATGCTTTGATGCCTTAAGAGCCCAAGCCATGCGCGGCGTATTGTGCGCGATGCCAAAGTGCCCCCGAGCGTCGAGCAGGATCATGCCGCCGTGCCCGTTGACCCGGTCTTTCAAATAGTTGATGGCCTCGGCCGCCACCCACTCCGGCAGGCTGCCCGTCGCGACCCGGTCCGCCGCCCACTTGGCCAGCACCAATTTCATGATCGGTTCGCCCCATCCGGTGGTCGACGCGGCCGCGGTTTGATTGTCGGCATAGCACCCGCATCCGATGAGCGAGGAGTCGCCCAGCCGTCCGGGGGCTTTATTGAGCGTGCCGCCGGTCGAAGTGGCGGCGGCAATGTTGCCTTCGCCGTCCAGGGCCACGGCGCCGACCGTGTCGTGAGAGATGGTGGGCGCGAACAGATCTACTTTCGCGTCCGCCGCCCGCGCCTGAAATTCCCGCAGGCGCTCGACCTCGCGCGGAATAATCAGGTCTTCGTTTCGACACAGCGGGATGCCATGTTCCGCCGCAAATCGCTCCGCGCCTTCCGCCACGAAATACACGTGCGGACTATCGCTCAAAATCTTGCGCGCGGCGCGGACCGGATTGCGCAGCCGCTCCACGCAACCCACCCCGCCCGCCCGTAAAGTCCCGCCATCCATGATGAGCGCATCCAATTGCACTTTGCCGTCGCGATTGAGAAAGCTGCCGCGGCCGGCATCAAAAGTCTCATCATCTTCCATGATGACCACGGCTTCTTCAACCGCGTCGAGCGCCGTCCCGCCCCGTACGAGCACCCGCCAGCCGGCAGCCATGGCGTTGCGCACGCCCTTGAGATGAGCTTCGACCATGTCATCAGGAATGGCCCATGCCCCGCCATGAATCACCAGAACCGGATCAGCCAAGAGGAACCCTCACAATGTGTTTGATGTAGGCGCGGGCGCCCCGCTCGTGCAAACCCGGCGCCAAATCCGCAGTGACAAATTGGTTTGTGTGGATCGAGCTTCCTTGCTTGTTGTTGAGATCAACTCGTGGACCTCAAACCGATGGGCCGGTTCCACTTAAGCACGAGCGAGGACGCTCGCGCCTACATCGTTCCTTTACGCCGCCTGCCCTGCCTTGTGCGGCACCGCATCCGCGCCCTCCGTCCGCGTATAGGTGTAGCGGATGCGATGGATCACCGTGATCGTGGACAGCACCGCGATCAGCCACAGCACCGGCGCCATGCGATTGAACAGCGCCCCGATGATGACCAGAACCAGGCGCTCCGGGCGCTCCATAAAGCCCACGCGGCAGGAACCGATGAGCGATTCGGCGCGGGCGCGGGTGTAGCTGACCATGATGGAGCTGACCATCACGAAAGCCGTCAGCACCACATAAAAGAAGCGATCGCCGCGGGCGTAAAACACCAGCAGTCCGAAGAACTGGGAGGCGTCGCTGTAGCGGTCAATGACCGAATCGAAAAACCCGCCGAAGCGGGTCACCTGGTTGCTGGCCCGGGCCACCCGTCCGTCGACCAGGTCGAAGAATCCCGAACCGATGATGACCAGGCCGGCGTAGCGAAACATGCGGGCCTGATTGTCGCTGTTGGCGTAGCCGAACAGGAAGGCCGCGACGGTATTGACCACCAGGCCCAGGAAGGTAAGCACGTTGGGGTTGATCCGCGCCAGGGCCAGCCAGCGGACGATGGCATCGAGCAGCACGCCGCAGCCCCGGCCAAAGGCGCTCGTCCAGGTCATGCTCATCGCCACCTCGTCACTTGGCTTCCGTCTGGTCGTGGATGGTGGTCAGGTTCAGAATTTCCATCTCGCGATTGCCGTTGGGCGTGACCACGACCGCGCTGTCTCCCACTTTCTTGTTCAGCAGGGCGCGGCCGATCGGCGAACTGGTCGAGATTTTGCCCGCGGTCACGTCTGACTCTTCGCTGGTCACCAGCTTGTACTCAACCTCGGCATTCTTGGAATTGTCATAAACCCGGACGGTCGAGCCCAGCCCGACCTTGTCCTTGGGAATATTCTCCATGTTGATCAGGGCGAGCTCAGCCATGCGGGCGCCCAGCTGGCGGAGCCGCGCCTTGACGAACTCCTGCCGCTGTTTCGCCATGTGATACTCGGCATTCTCGCTCAGATCTCCCAGGGCGGCGGCTTTCTTGATTTCCTTGGGAAGCTCATGCACCAGCTCGTGCTCCAGCACGTTCATCTCTTCCTGCAATTTCCTTTTGATCTGCTCAGTCATGTGCCTGAGGATTATAAACCCGGCGTCGGACTTCAGACTTCGGACCTCAGACCTCAGACCTCGGACCTCGGACTTCGGCTTCAGCCCAGCCCGAAATCTCCTCTTCCCGAGGCGTCATCCTGAACGGCCTTCAGGCCGTGAAGGATCTGGCGTGAAGCTGATATACCGCTTCGCCCCTGCTTTGGTGCCGATACGCGCCAGATCCTTCGGGTCCGAAGTCCGAGGTCCGAAGTCCGACGTCCGACCTCCGCTTCTCAATTGCCTTCTCTGTCCCGTTTGGGGTAAAATAGAAGTCGTGCAGTTCCTCATTTGCCCTGCCCTCGTGGGTGTTTCCTCATGATCAGCGGCGATTTCCACATAGGCGATAAAGTCGTCTATCCCAATCATGGCGTTGGAGTTATCGAGCAGATCAGCAGCCGGACTATTGGCGAGACTGTGGAAAAGTTCTATCTCCTGAAGATCAAGGCCAACAGTCTCAAGGTCATGGTTCCGTTCCATAACGTGAACACGGTGGGCCTGCGGCGGGTGGTCAAGAACGGCGAAATCCAGAAAATCGTTGATTTTCTTACAGATGGCGAGTGCGACAACAACGCCGACTGGAAATACCGCTTCAAGGAAAACTCCGAGCGGATGCGCACCGGTTCGCTGCTCGAAGTGTCCGCCGTGCTGAAGGGACTGCTGCTGCTGAACCAGTCGAAGCCCCTGTCATTCCGCGAAAAGAAGATGCTGGAACGCGCCCGCTACCTCCTGGTCAGCGAGCTGGCCATGGCCAAGAACTGCGAAGATGCCCAGATCGAAGAAATGCTCTCGAAAGCCCTCTCCAAGAGCAAACTACGCTTCCCGGAAGCCTCGGACTTTGTAGCTTAAGACCGGACGTCGGTCGCCAGCCCTCGGACTTCGGACCTAACCCCTTTCGACCAGAAAAGTGTGAGCTACGACAGACTTGAGTGTGACGACAGCACTTGCGCGCGTGTTATTAGCCTGTCACCCTCTCGATCAGAGGCGACGGAATCGTGGGAACTTCGTACCGGGACTTAAGAGTGTGGCAGCTTGCGATGGAGCTGGTTATCGCCGTTTACTCCCAAACTCGTGGTTTTCCAAAAGAAGAGATCTACGGACTGACCAGTCAGATGAGGCGGTCGGCCGTCTCGGTTCCGAGCAACATCGCAGAGAGCAAAGGACGGTCTACCGATCGCGATCGGTCTCTCTTCTTCTGTCACGCCCGAGGATCTCTGCTCGAGCTTGAGACCCAAATTCTCATCGCTCAACATCTGAAATATGTCGCTCCGTCAGACGCAGCGAAACTGATGGCGAACTCCTCCCAACTCGGCCGCATGCTGAACGCTCTGATCCAGTCGCTGAAGAATCCAGGGAATTCAGGAGGGGCCGCAGCCTAGGCTAGCTAGTAGGAGGTCCGAGGTCCGAGGTCCGAGGTCTGAGGTCCGACGCCCGCCTCACTCCCCCATCCACGCCCCATACGGCTTCAACGAATCCACGTGGTCGAACACGATCTTCATGGCGGCGGTGATGGGGATGGCCAGGACCAGGCCCATGGCTCCCCATAGCCATCCCCAGAGCAGCAGCGCCATCGTCACCGCCAGCGGATTCAATTGCAGCCGGTTGCCCAGGAACTTGGGGTAAAGCACATTGAGCGCGATCAGGTGCAGCCCCAGCACGATCATCACAATGACCACGGCATCGCCCGAATTGATGTGTCCCATGCTCACAAAGATCGGCGGCGCCATCGCCAGCACAACTCCCAGGTAAGGCACCAGGCTGAGAAATCCGCTAATGAAACCCACGAAATAAAAAAACGGCACATTCAGGATCCCAAACGCGATCGTGCTGGCCGTTCCCAGAAACAGCCCGATCAGAAGATTTCCCACCATGAAGCTGCGAATCATGGCGGAAATCAGGCCCAGCGTAATGTATGCCGTGTTACGGTTCTCGAGAGAGAAAAGCATCACGGTGGCGGAACGGACATGATGCTGCCAGCTCAGCATGAAATACACCAGGAAAGGCACGAAAGAGGCAGCCAGCAAAGCCTGCGAGACCGACCCGAAGCCGCGCGTCAGCAGGTCTTCCCAGTTGGTGCCGGAACGGGTCTCCGTGGATTTCGCCGGACTGCCCGGCTCCGTGTCCCCCAGCGATTCCGCCCGCTCCCGGACGTTCGAAATTTCCTGTCGAATGGTGCGGGTGTATTTGGAAAGGTCCTGCACAAAAATGAGAGCCTGGTTCGAGGAGTAGTACGCCAGCCCCGCAATCAGCGTGAGCAACAAAATCACCGCAACCGCCGCGGCCAGGCCGCGCGGCAGATGAAAACGGATAAACAATTCCATCACCGGCGCCAGGATGAAGGCCAGCAGCACTGACACCAGCATCACCGCCAGCACCAGCTCTCCCCAATAACAAATGCCCAGGATGGTGGCGATTCCGATGGCCGTGAACGCCCAGTGCGCCTTTTGCGGCTTGGGCGGGGGCAATACCAAAGCCTGAACCGGAGGTCGGTCGATCCCTGCTTCGTCAATGGCCATAGCGGTATCGTAGCCTAACTGCAAAAATGTGTATGCGACATATAATCGCCAGGTGCCTTCTCACCAAACCGATGCCTCCGTGGCCAGGCTCCCTCCTCGCGTTCTCGGACTGGATGTCGGCTCAAAACGCATCGGGCTCGCCGTTTCCGACCCTCTGGGCATAACCGCGCAAGGACTGGAAACTCTCCACCGGCAAAACAAGCGAACCGATTTTGCCCGGCTGCACGAGGTCATTCGCGAGTACCAGGTGGCTGAAATCGTCATCGGTCTGCCCCTGCGCATGACCGGCGGGGAAGGGATACAAGCCGAGAAGATGCAGATCTTCGCCGACGAAATCCGCCGCCGCTTTCGCCTGCCTGTCCATCTGTGGGACGAGCGCCTTTCCTCCGTCCAGGCCAACCGGCTGCTGCGTGAAACCGATATGTCCATCAAACGCCGCGGCGAAGTGGTCGACCAGTTGGCGGCCGTCCTGATATTGCAGAGTTGGATGGACGCGAAGAGCAGTGGTTAGTCGTCGGTCGTCAGTCGTCAGTCATTCCCTTGGCCTCCGAAATGTTAGCTGACGACCGACGACTGAAGACTGACGACTGCTTTCCAAAGTCCAACGACCAATGGCCAACGACCAACGACCCTTCTTCATCTAAACTATTTGTAATTTGCGCAAGCTCCTGACACTCGTGCTGCTTGCCGTCGTCGCCATCGGCGGCTGGCTGGCGTGGGCGCTGATGATGCCCGTTACGCCGGCGGGGCAGAAGTTTGTGATGCTCCGGCCGGGCTACTCCACCCGAAGAATCGCGGCGGAACTCGAGGCTGCCGGGGTAATCCGCAGCCGGCTGGGCTTCATCCTCTGGCACCGCGTCCACCACAAGCAATCGCTGAAAGCCGGCGAATACCTGTTCGGCAAAACGGCCAGACCGCTGGATGTCTACAACCGGCTGGTGCGCGGCGATATTTACGTGCATACGGTGGTCATCCCCGAAGGCTTCACCGTGTTCGACATCGCCCAGGCGGTGCAGGAAGCGGGCCTGGGATCGAGCCAGGAATTTCTCGCGGTGGCGCAATCCAACACCGAGCTGATTTCAGACCTGGCTCCGGAAGCGAAAAGCCTGGAGGGCTACCTCTTCCCTAATACCTACGAATTCACCCGTACCCAGACGATGAGGGACATCGCCGCGGCCATGGTGAAACAGTTCCGCCAGGTCGCCCAGCAGATCGGACTGGCCCCCGGCGGGCAGCCTGCGGACATACAGAAGACGGTGACCATGGCATCCATCGTCGAGAAGGAGACGGCCGTTCCGGAGGAGCGCCCAGTCGTGGCCAGCGTCTACTACAACCGGCTGGAGCGCAACATGGCGCTGCAAGCCGACCCCAGCGTGATCTACGCCGAACTGCTCAACGGGAATTATGCCGGGGCACTGCATCATGCCGACATGAGCTTCCAGTCGGCTTACAACACCTACACGCATCCCGGACTTCCGCCCGGGCCGATCGGGAATCCCGGCCGCAGTGCTCTCGACGCCGCCCTGCATCCCGCCCAGACCGATTATTTCTACTTTGTCAGCGACGGCAACGGCCACCACCGTTTTTCCCGCAGCCTGGAAGAACACAACCAGAACGTCGCCAAGCTAAGGCAAGCCGTGCAGGGCCGTTAGTCCTTTCTAATCTGCAAGACCCTGCCAGGTGCTGATTTGACAACCCCTGGGCCGGCGTTACCGTCCATTATTCGCATATACTTACCTTACTGATGAACCCAACTGCCTCCTAAGGAATCCAATTCAGTCTCAATGCGCATATTTTCACGCTATCGGGCGTTGTTTGTTCTATTGACTGTGCTCCCCCTGGCCGGGTGCCTCTTCCGGTCGCGCCGGGTGGAGCGGCAGATCAGTTCCGCCCCGCTGCAGTCCGCCACCCAGGCCGAATTGATCGACTACATGAATTCCCAGGCCGCCAAAATCAAGAGTTTGCAGGCAACGGTGGACATTGACACTTCCGTGGGCGGGGTCCAGAAGGGCAAAGTCACCGACTATCAGCAGATCCGGGGCTACATACTTCTGCGCAAGCCCGCCATGTTGCGGATGATTGGGCTGCTGCCCATCGTCCGCAACAAAGCCTTCGACATGGTCAGCGACGGACGCGACTTCAAACTGTGGATTCCGCCCAAGAACCGCTTCGTGATCGGGCGCAATGACATTGAGACCCACAACCCTGATCAGCCGATGGAAAACCTGCGCCCGCAGCATATTTACGAAGCCCTGATTCTGCGCGAGGTGGATCCGCAGAATGAAATCGCGGTCATGCAGAAGAGTTTTGAAATCATTACCGACGGCAAAAAGCACCAGGTTCAGCAGGCCGACTACGAGATTGAGGTGATCCGCCGGGGCGACCGCGGCTGGTTTCTCTCCCGCAAGATCATCTTCAGCCGAACCGATCTCCTGCCGCACCGCCAGTTCGTTTACGATGAAGACGGCAACCTGGCCACCGACTCGCGTTACGAAGGCTATAAAGACTACGATGGCGAGAATTTCCCCTCGCAGATCGAAATCTGGAGGCCTCAGGAAGAGTACGACATTACTCTGACCATCGTGAAGCTGCAGCTGAATGAGCCGCTCCCCGATGACAAGTTCGCGCTGGACCAGCCCGCCGGCGCTCAGATCGTGCATCTCGACCGGCCCCAAGCCAGCCAGGTAAATGGAACCGATCCGAAGTAGTTGGAAGCCGCCCGCGCGGATAGACGACTGAGAACCGGGAACTGGAAACTAGGAACCGGTTTCCCATGCAAGACAGACTTTTATTCTTCGAGGTCCTAGAAGCCAGAAGCTGCAGACCTGGCCGACGACTGAAGACCGACGACTGACGACTAGCTCTCCATGATGAACAAAATGATCGTTGCCAACCTGGTGCACCGGCCCATCCGGTCGCTGATCAGCATTGTGGCCATTGCGCTCGAGGTCACGCTCATCCTCTTAATCGTCGGCCTTTCCGTCGGCATGCTGAATGACGCCCGGCAGCGCCAGGCCGGCATCGGCGCCGATGTGATCGTGCAGCCCCCCAACACTTCCTTCATGGCGGGCGTAAGCAACGCCCCCATGTCGATCAAGATCGGCGGCGTGCTTTCGCAACTGCCCCACGTCAAGGTGGTGGCGCCGGTCATCTGGCAGCTCACCACCACCAAGAACCTGGAAGTCATCTACGGGATCGATCTCAAGACATTCGAGGCGCTGGTCCCGTTTCACTTCCTCCACGGCGGCCCTTTCCAGGGTCCGAACGATTGCCTGGTGGATGACTTTTTTGCCCAGTCGCAACAGGTAAAAGTGGGCGACACCATCGAGATTCTCAATCATCCTTTCCGGGTCGCCGGCATCGTGGAGCATGGCCGCGGAGCGCGCAAGTTCTTGCCCATGGGCACGCTGCAGGACCTGATCGGCAGCGCCGGCAAAGCCTCGGTCTTCTACGTGAAGCTGGACGATCCCGCGAACGCCGACGCGGTGGTACAGGAAGTCAAGAGCGTGCAGGGACTCGAAACCTATTCGGTGCGCTCCATGCGCGAATATCTCTCCATGATGACGGTCAGCAGCTATCCCGGCCTCTCCACGTTCATTAACGTAGTGATCGGCATCTCATTGATCATCGGCTTCATCGTCATCTTCCAGGCCATGTACACGGCAGTCATGGAACGAACCCGTGAAATCGGAATCCTGAAATCCATCGGAGCCTCGAAGTTCTACATCGTCAATGTGATTCTGCGAGAGACGTTGCTGCTGGCCATCGGCGGCATTGTCGTCGGAGTCCTGATCAGCCTGATCGCGCGCGCCGGCATTCGATACCGCCTGCCCACGCTGCCGGTCGTCGTTACCTTCGGCTGGATCCTGCGCTCCACAGGGATCGCCATTGTCGGCGCCATCCTGGGAGCACTGTATCCCGCCTACAAAGCGGCGCAAAAAGACCCCATCGACGCGCTGGCCTACGAGTAAGGCGGCGTCGGGCGTCGGACCTCAGACCTCGGGCGTCAGCCCCTGTCATCCTGAGCAAAGTGAAAAGTTCGCGAAGCGAACTTTTCACGTAGTCGAAGGACCCCTATACCCTTCCGTGAAGTCGCTAGTGCGCCAGTTCACCGCCAAGAGGGCCACAAGACCGTGCCGGGCATACGGGTGCTTCGACTGCGCAAGCGCGGTCGCTTGCGACCACTCTTGCTCCGCTCAGCATGACAGGGGAAACTGCGCGTTTTCCGCGTCGATTAACCGAATAAGCGCACCTTCCACAGCTTCTCCACAGCAATCTCGTTCCGGTATATTCAAAGCAGCGGCTTTCAGCCTGAAAATCCCAGCGGACAGCTGTGCCTCCATCCATGACCGAATCCAGCGACTTCAAGGAAACCGTCAAGCAGCAGGCGGACATCGTTCGCATCGTCGGTGACTACGTCAAGCTGAAGAAGACAGGGGCGCAGAACTATTCGGGGCTTTGTCCCTTTCACAACGAGAAGACGCCATCGTTTTCCGTCCACGCCACCCGGCAGTTTTATCACTGCTTCGGATGCGGCGTTTCCGGCGACGTTTTCAGCTTTGTTCAAAAAGTCGAGAACATCACTTTCCCCGAAGCGGTGCGAGTCGTGGCCCAGAAGCTGGGGATTGCTCTTCCGAAGATCACCTATTCGAGCCCGGCGGAGGCTAAAGAAGCCAGGCTCCGCACCGTGCTGCTGGATGTGCACGAGCGGGCTTGCGCCTTTTTTCAGGAATATCTCAGGCGGCCGGAAGGCGCGCACGCGCGCGAATATCTGTCCGGGCGGGGATTGAACGAGGACGTGATTAAAACCTTCCGCGTCGGCTTCGCGCCGGATTCAGGCTTTATCCTGCGCGACCGGCTTCGCGGAGAATTTGACGAAGAGGTGCTACGCGAGAGTGGGGTGTTTTCGTGGAAGGCGGAAACCGGACCGCGGGTGTCGGACCTCGGACCTCAGCAAACCAGCCCTCAGACGTCAGACGTCAGCCCTCAGCCAACCGACTTGGGAGTCCAAGGTCCGAAATCCGACGCCCGAGGTCCGGTTTTCTACTCCAAGTTCCGCAACCGCGTAATGTTCCCCATCACCAACGAAGCCGGACGCGTGATTGCATTCACGGGGCGCACCCTTTCTGCCGATGAGAAGGCTGGGCCCAAATACTTGAATTCGCCGGAGACGGCGATCTATTCCAAGTCGCGGGTGCTGTTCAATCTCGATCAGGCGAAAGAGGCCATTCGTAAGTTGGATTACGCCATCCTGGTGGAAGGCCAAATGGACTGCATTTCGGTCTATGCCGCCGGCTTTCACAACGTGATCGCCAGCTCCGGTACGGCCTTCACCGAGCTTCAAGCCAGGCTTTTGGGGCGCTTTACGAAAAACGTCGTGGTCAATTTCGATCCTGACACCGCCGGCGCCAAGGCCACGGAACGCACTCTCGGGCTTCTGGTCGAAGAGGAGTTTCAGCTCAAAGTGTTAACTCTCGAATCGGGCTTCGATCCCGACCTGTTCATCCGGCGCAAGGGGAAGGAAGCCTACGCCGGCGCGCTCAGAAATTCGCAAAAGTATTTCGACTATCTGATCGAACGGGCGCGGGCCCAGTTCCCCGTCCGCAGCGCCGAGGGCAAGGTGAAGGCGGTCAACTACCTGCTGCCGCATATCCAGCGGGTGCCCAGCCGGATTGTTCGCGACGAACTGGCTCGGGAGATGGCGCAGAAGCTGGGGATCGACTCCACGGTGCTGCGGCAGGAGTTGAAGCACGCTGCGGCCAACCGATCTACCGCCACCCTGAAGGCAGGGGCGGAGGTCCAGATCACGGACGCGGAAAAGATACTGATCCGGGCGCTGGTTTCGGCCACTGAGATTCAGACCTCGGAAGAGCATCTTTCAGCCCGCGACGGCGTGGAAGAGGAGTTCGATCCCTGCCGCCAGGCCCAGTTCGTCCTCAAGACCGAACTTCTGCACCAGGGCGTGGCCGCCGAATCGCTGATCGAAGTGCTGCTGCGCTCTGAGGCCGTGCATGTCACGGACCTGCCCTTACCCGAGGGGGATCGAAATCTGTTGGCTTCCATCCTCATGAAGGATGACGAGGAGCTCTCCGCCGAGCGGCTGGAGGGGGCGGTGCGGGCCCTGCGGCGTATCCAGCTCAGGCGCAAGCTGGAGCGGGTACAGCGCGAACTGCAGAGCACGCGGGGGCAGGAAGCCAGCCAGATTCAGGCTCTTTTGCAGGAAAAAATGCGGCTTAAACGGGCCCTTATGGATCCCAGCCTGGCCGACGACGGTCCCGTGGCCCGGCCGGCGTAGGGGCCAAAAACACTATGAAACTAAATGGAGTTCGCTGACATCTAAATGAACAGTTGACGGGAACATGGACGGGGTGTGTCAAAAATCAGCAGAACGCTGATGTCCGCAAAACCCCTCCGATGCTATAATTCGAAGGTTTGTGCCAGGCGCGCAGCTCGCCGCTTCACGTTCCCACCGCTAAAAAACGCTCTCTGTCCTTTCCGTAGGACGAAAAGAAGGTAATCCGTCTTGGCTCTTGACGACAAGTACGACGATATCAAAAAGCTGATCGACACGGGTAAAGAGAAGGGATATCTGACCTATGACCAGGTCAACGACCTTATCCCGCACGACGTGCATTCTCCCGAGGACCTGGACGATCTGCTGACCACCATTGGCACGCAGGGCATCGACGTGCTGGAGGGACCGAAACTTCCCTCCTCCGCTCTCGATAAGAAGTTTGAAGAAGAAGGAGAAGTCGGCGAGGACGTCGAACTCGACCTCACCCCCGGCGCTCTGGAAAAAACCAACGACCCCGTCCGCATGTATCTGCGGGAGATGGGAACGGTGCCGCTGCTTACGCGCGAAGGCGAAGTTGAAATCGCCAAGCGCATCGAGCGCGGGCAGCTGCGGGTGCTGAAAGCGCTCTCGCGGTCTCCGATTGTCATTAACGAACTGCTGGCGATGGGCGAGGACCTCAAAAAAGGCGTCCGCTCCATCAAGGAAGTGGTCACCTTCGACGAGGAGGAGATCACCGACGAAATCCTCCAGAACCGGTTGAAAGAATTTACCGGCAAGATCGACGACCTGGCCAAGGCTTACAAGAAG
The DNA here is from genome assembly GCA_963734455.1 of Terriglobia bacterium. GTDB lineage: Bacteria > Acidobacteriota > Terriglobia > Terriglobales > Acidobacteriaceae > JAIQFF01. Next base: position 250,363 of record CAVTHC010000008.1, on the reverse strand, counting down.
GCCAGCCAGTTGATCGAGAAGTTCGCCACCATCTCCCAGAAGAAACGCCCCAAAGACTATCGGCGCTATCGCCTGAACCTGGCGCGCGCCGTGGTGGCCGTTTCCCTTTGCGTGCGCAAGCTGGGTTTCACCAACGCCGAGCGCAAGCGGCTGATCGACCGGGTCAACAAGACGGTCGATACCATGCGGTCGCTCGACCGGCAGTCCCAGAACCTGGAACGCAAGGCGGAAGCCACCCGCAGCGAAGAACAGAAGAAGGACTATCGCCGCCAGTCGCGGTCGGTCCGTTCTGAGCTGGAAAAGCTGGAGGGCGAAGCCGGGGTTTCCTTTCAGGAACTCAAGCGGACCCAGCGGGAAATCATCCAGGGGGACATGGATGCGGAGCAGGCCAAGCGGGAACTGATCGAGGCCAACCTCCGTCTGGTGGTTTCCATCGCAAAAAAGTACACCAACCGCGGTTTGCAATTCCTCGACCTGATCCAGGAAGGCAACATCGGTTTGATGAAAGCGGTCGACAAATTCGAATATCGCCGCGGGTACAAGTTTTCTACTTATGCCACGTGGTGGATTCGGCAGGCCATTACCCGTGCGATTGCCGATCAGGCGCGTACGATTCGCATCCCCGTGCACATGATCGAGACCATCAACAAGCTGATCCGCACCTCGCGGCAGCTGGTGCAGGAACTGGGACGCGAACCGACCTCGGAAGAAATCGCCAAGCGCATGGACATTCCTGTCGCAAAAGTGCGCAAGGTGCTGAAGATCGCGCAGGAGCCCATCTCTCTCGAAACGCCGATCGGCGAGGAAGAAGATTCGCATCTGGGCGACTTCATCGAAGACCGCGCCGTGGTTTCACCGGCCGAGGCGGTGATCAACGTCAACTTGAAAGACCAGACTTCGCAGGTGCTGCGCACGCTGACGCCGCGCGAAGAAAAGGTCATCAAGATGCGCTTTGGCCTGGAAGACGGCTCGGAGCACACGCTGGAGGAAGTAGGCCAGTCGTTTGCCGTAACCCGCGAACGCATTCGCCAGATCGAGGCGAAAGCATTGCGCAAGTTGCGGCATCCCTCGCGCTCGCGGAAGTTGCGGGCGTTCCTGGATGGGGTGCGAGACTAGAACCTAGCCACGGATTTTCACGGATCACACGGATAAAGGGCGCGGCTTCGGTCGTGCCTTTTGTTTTCTGTAACGTAGAAGGGCGATGAAGTAGCACGAACTCTGGAGAAAATGAAGAACATTTATCCGCGTTGATCCGCGTAAATCCGTGGCCAGGAATTTTCCCCGGTTTTCCTTCCCTTTCCACAAGGAAGTCCCGTCCTCCACAGCTTCTGCACAAGCCAGCCGCAATTTTCCGTTGCGCCGGTTTGGTTATTCCCTCACAGTGCTCTCAGTGCAAACGTGAGATGCATTGAGCCTGCTCGCGGCTGTCACGGAGCTGGCGGTGACTGGTGGTTCTCGAGGGTGAACCACCGGGAGGGTTTTTCGAAATGCGCTTCGGCGTGTTTCAGGAAACTCGGGCGTTGCGGCCTCCTCAGAGAGTCCTTCCCTAAAAAGCTGGACTGGCGCCGCCGCTTCCGCAGTCGCAACGGATCAATATCGGCAAATCTAGAATTTGCGGATTGATTGTCTCCAGGGTGTGCCGGTGAACGTACGCTCCTTCGGGAGCGCGGTTTCCCGGCTTCACATTTCGCCGTTAACGCGGTGAAACCTGCAGACGTCGCACTCACGAGCGATGCGGCCCAGGTGGCTGGCCTGGGCCGCATTTATTTTGCGCATCTTTGGCCGCGGATTTCGGCGCTCCCCACGGATCCGCCGCGAACCCCAACCATCGCCCCAGGGCTGCCACCATACTTACACTTGATAATTCGCTTTTTGTTCTCCTATACTGACTGAGCACGTATGCGGCCGAAAAAATTCTCTTGGTTTCCAGTTTTCCAAAGCCGCCGCGCGACGTCCACAACCGCCTCGCGGCTAGTATCGCTTTCGCGATCCCAAACTAACTCTCTTTACCGATAACTCGACATTGGCCACCACTGACTACAGTCTCGCGCACAGCCTCCCGGCAAACGTCGAAGCCGAGCGCTCCATTCTCGGCGCCATCCTGCTGGATAATTTTTCTTACAACCAGGCGGCGGAGCATCTCAAGCCGGAAGATTTTTCTCTCGACTCGCATCGCCGCATTTACACCCGCATGATGGACCTGGCGGAATCTTCCCGGCCGATCGATATGATCACGCTGGTCGAAGAGTTCGACCGCCACAAGGAACTCGAGGCCATCGGCGACGTGGGTTATATCTCCGGCCTGGTCGATGGCGTACCCGACCGCCCCAGCATCGAGCACTACATCAAGATTGTCCGCGATAAAGCGCTGTTGCGCGGACTGATCCACACCGCCAATTCCGCGATTGCCCGCGCCGCCGACCAGAGCGACCCCGCCGAGGAAGTCCTCAACGACGTCGAATCCGCCATCATGCAGCTTTCCGAAAAGCGCATCGGCCGCGGCTTCATGGGCGTGCAAGAAATCGTCAAGGAATCCTTCGGATCGGTCGATGCCCTGCTGCAGCGCGGCCAGCGCATCACCGGCCTCGCCACCCATTACACCGATCTGGACGAGAAGACCAGCGGGCTGCAACGCTCCGATCTCATCATCATCGCGGCCCGTCCCTCCATGGGGAAGACCGCTTTCGCCATGAACATTGCTGAAAACGCTTCTATCGAAGACCAGAAGGTGGTCGGCATGTTCTCTCTCGAAATGTCGCGGGAAGCGTTGCTCCTTCGGCTGCTGTGTTCGAGGGCCCGGGTAGACTCGCACAAGATGCGCACCGGCTCGCTGTGGCGCGACGATATGGACAAGGTCGTCAAGGCCATGGAAGACCTGGCGCACGCGCCTATTTTCATCGATGACACCCCGGGAATCAGTCTCAGCGAAATGCGGGCCAAGGCGCGCCGCCTGCAGCAATCGCAGGGCAAACTCGATCTGATTATCGTGGACTATCTGCAGCTCATGTCGGGCGGAAGCCGGCGCTACGAAAATCGTACCCAGGAAGTGTCCGCCATCTCGCGCGGCCTGAAGGGACTGGCCAAGGAACTCAAGGTGCCCGTGGTCGCGCTCTCCCAGTTGAGCCGCGCGCCGGAGAGCCGCGGCGGCGACCATCGCCCGCAACTGGCCGACCTGCGCGAATCGGGATCCATCGAGCAGGATGCCGACGTGGTCGCATTCATCTTCCGGGAAGAGGTCTACAAGCCCGATGAGCCCGAGCTCGACGGCATCGCCGAGATCATCATTGCCAAGCAGCGCAACGGCCCCACCGGCAGAATCAAGCTGGCGTTCCTCAAGCGGTCCACCCGCTTTGAAACCATGGCCCAGGACGGTACGGGACTGCCGGAATAGCCAATTTCCTGGCGAAAATCTGGCTACAACTCCACTGCCACATACTGTGGAAAGCTTGTGGAAGGGGCGGCCTAATTTCGTTTCGGGACAGGTCAGGTGACAATTGACGGCTTTCCCGCAACTCGCCAAGGGCTTTGTAACCTGCGTGGATGGTTCCACTTAGTCGTGAGCGCCCCTGCCAGTCCCCCGGGTTGGATCGCGGACGGCAAATTTGTACGCGCTTTGGGATTTGCACATCCGGAGTGACATTGACCTGGCGCTCGCCGCCTGGCCGGGCGACGAAATGGACGCGCCCGCAACCAGATTCCCGGCGGAAAAAACGATGGCGTCCCAGACCCAGGTTTGAGTCTTGGGACGCCCGTCGAACAGCCCTCCCCCAGAACTGCTCAACCGCAGCCTAGATTTCTTTCCGCTTGCCGTAAATGGCTCCGTAGTGCCAGCCGCCAGCACTACCGGGCTACACAACACCGTGTGAGGCAAAGGCAGAAGTGCTGTCATCCTGAGCGGAGCGGAAAGTTCGCTTCGCGAACTTTCCGCGCAGTCGAAGGACCCCTACCGCAGAAATGAAACCCTTCGCTCTGGGGAATCTGGCGGCGTTCCGAACGAATGCGTGGAAGGGAAATGGGAGTGCATCAACTCCGCCCGGCCAGATTACGCGCGACCATACCGGGCTTCGGAAAGACAATCCTTATTGGGGGTTTTCAGACTGCGCCACTACCGGGGCTTAGCGGCTTGAGGCCCCACATCTCCCAGCTTCTTGCATGTAGAGCCTCAGGCTCGGACTGCTGGCGCATTGTGGCATCGCCAGCGATTCCACAGTTGAAACCCTTCCTGCAGTCGGTTTACCGACCCCAGGCTCTCGCGATGCCGGCCAACGCCTCCGGGTATTCAGCCGGCCCGGACAACCCCAAGCCCAGCGGGCATCTCTAACGCTCGCGGAGAGAACTGCCGATGAGTTGGATTGAGCCAGGGTGCCGGATGAGTGTGTGCTGCTTCTGGTCGCGGCTGAACAAGCGGGCCAGAGCCGGGCCGCGAGCGAGCTATGACACGAAGAGCGGAAATCATTCGCGCCCTCAATCTGCCCCCGGCGGATTTTGTCCGCTCCCTGTTCCGGCGCCGTGAAATTGCGCAACCGGTGGACCCGCGGCATTCCGCGGTGCCGGTGCTGCGCCGGGCTGAAGTCGCCGCGGTGTATCACAGCCAGCGGGTGGCCGGCGATTTCTACGAATTTCTGCGGGTCGGGCCGTCCCGCGTATTGTTCGGCCTGTTCGACCTGGCGGGCCGCAGACAGGATACGCGCGCCATCCTGATCGCGGCCCAGAACACATTCCGCATCCTCGCGCCCCGGCTTTTTGCGGGCCGGGACTTCAACGAAGCCGAAGCCATGGTGGGCCTCTGCCATGAAGTGAACCGCACCATCCTGCAGGTCGCCGGCGGCATTCGCAGCTGTCCTGCATTTATCGGCTGCTACAACGAAGACCTGGGGACAGTCTGCTACACCAACGCCGGCCACACTCCGGCGCTGCTGCGCGACCGTTCCGGAATCACCCAACTGGAGGCCAGCGGCCTGCCGCTGGGCATCTTTTCCCACGCCACCCACAGCGCTTCCACCTGCGCCCTGGAGCCCGGCACGGCGCTCCTGCTGGTGTCCCGCGGAATTGTCGAGGCGGAGCACGACGGCCAGGAATTCGGCCTGGAAGGCGTCTGGGAAGGTTTTCAGCGGGCGTCTGCCCTCACCGCGCAGGACTTGTGCCTGGCCATCCTCCAGTCCGCCGAGCAATTCATGGAGGCGCCTCCGGCGCACAACGATGTCACGGCGCTGGTGCTGCTCCGCGACCGCGACACCGGTCCAACGGGATGGCGCACACCCGGACGAAAGCTGCTCGCCTACGGCCGTGCCGGCAGAAGAAAATGAAATACCGAGCCGCACCCCAGCTGGCTGGTGACCCCGATTTTTCCGCCATGGGCCTCGACAATCGCCCGCGCGATGGCCAGACCCATGCCCGTGCCCTGCACCCGGTAGCGCTGGTTCTTGCCGCGATAAAACTTGTCAAAGATCAGCACCTGCTCCATGTCTTCAATGCCGGCGCCCTGGTCGGCCACGCTGACTTCGAGGTTAGCGCCCTTGATCTCGGCCGTGATCCGGATGGGAGATTCTGGCGGTGAATACTTGGCGGCATTTTCCAACAACTGGACCAGGACTTCCTTGATGCGATCGGCGTCCAGGCGCGCGCGGATGTGCTCCGGCACCATGATCTCCACCGGATGCTTGCCCAGGGTCTGTTTCACGTCGTTGACGGCGGCCTGAGCCACGTCCAGCACCCGGCAGGATTGCAGGTCGAGCTGAAATTCGTGGGACTCGAGTTGCGCCACCTCCGCCGCTTCTCCCACCAGCCGGTTCAAGCGATCGCTTTCTTCGTTGATCACGGTCATCAGTTCATGGCGGTCGTCAGGACTCAGGCCAATGGTGGAGAGCAGGCTGGTAATCGAGGCCTTGATCGCGGTCAGCGGAGTTCGAAACTCGTGGGTAACGGAATCGAGAATGGCGGACCGCAGGCGTTCGCCTTCGCGCGCCGCTTCGGAACGGGACAGCGTCTCCACCGCGTTGGCGCGCTCGACTGCGATCGCGATCAGGCTTCCCATGGCCGCCAGGGTCTGGCGGGAAAGATTTCCCGCCACGCCGATGGCGCCCACCGTTCTCACGCCCATCTTGAGCGGCGTGTAGCTCAGGTTGCGGGCGCTGTCCACCATGGGCTCGCCGCGCGCGATGATGGACTTGAGCTGGTCTACATTCAGGTCGGGAACTTCAATTCCCGAGCGATAAATGTTGGCCTTCTCCGGCACGTAAACCGCCGCCGCCGACACGCCGAACGATTCGACCACGTGGCTCGGCACTGCATTCAGCAGTTGCAGGACGTTGTCAGCGGTCAGCAACTGCTGGCTGAAGCTGTACAGCCGTTCGAGTTCACGACGCCGGCCCACCGCCTCATCGGTTTGCTTTCGCGCCCGGTCGGACAGTTGGCTGGCGATTACGGCGGTGGTGAGAAAGGCAAACAGCGCGACCCAGTTCTGCGTGCCCGCAATGGTGAAAGTACCGATGGGGGGAAGAAAGAAATAGTTGAAAACCGCGGTGGCGAGGAACGCGGTGAAGAGGGCATAGCGCAAGCCCCACAGGGCAGAAACGATCAACACCCAGATCAGCAGGGTCAGGGCGACCGTGGTGGGATTCACGCGGATCGCCGCGGTATAGAGGTAAACCACGACAAAAACAACCGCTGCACAAGCTGCGAAACGCAGCGCCGCTCTGATCGCCGACGGATTCACGAGCCAGATTGTATCCGATATCGACAAATCGAACGCCGTCCGCCACAATAGCGGCGATGGCCAAGACTCCAGAACAATGGCTCGAAGAAGCCGCGCCCGAAAAGAAAGGCGGCACGCTCAAGCTGTTTCTGGGATACGCGCCCGGCGTGGGGAAAACCTACAGCATGCTGAGCGAAGCCATCCGGCGAAAGAGCCGCGGCGAGGATGTCGTCATCGGCATGGTGGAGACCCACGGCCGCAAGGGAGTGGTTGAACTCGTCGAGAAGCTCGAAATCGTGCCCCGAAAAAAACTGGAATACAAAGGCACGGTCTTCGAGGAAATGGACCTGGACGGAATCCTGGCCCGCAAGCCCGCGGTGGTGCTGGTCGACGAACTGGCCCACACCAACATCGAGGGCAGCCGCCATCACAAACGCTATGAAGATGTTCTGGAGTTGCTGGACAACGACATCTGCGTTCTGACCACCATGAACGTGCAGCACCTGGAGAGTGTCGCTCCCAGCGTGCAGCGCATCAGCGGCGTCACGGTGCGGGAGACCGTCCCCGACTGGGTGATGAAGCGGGTGCGGGAAGTGGTCATGGCAGACCTCACCCCCGAGGCCCTGCAAACCCGCATGCGGCGCGGCGATATTTATCCCCTGGACCGGGTCGAGAAAGCGCTCTCGAATTTCTTTCGTCCCGGGACTTTGATCGCTCTCCGCGAGCTGGCTTTGCAGGAAGTGGCCCAGGAAGTTGACCGCAGCCTCGAAACCTATCTCGACCAGCAGGGCGGCGAACGCAACCTCGGGATACGGGAAAGATTTGCGGTCGCCATCAGCTCCAATCCCGCGGCGCAGCAACTCATTGCCCGGGCGGCCCGAATGGCCAAGCGGCTGGACGGCGAGCTGTACGTCGTTTATGTGGACATCGGAGTCGACGACAACGAAGCCAATCAGCGGTCGCTCGCCTCCAACGTTCGCTTTGCCGAAGCGGTGGGCGCTCAGGTAGTCAAATTGAAGTCACCCACGGTGGCCAAGGCGGTCGCCGGCTTCGTGCGCGAGAAACACATCACCCAGGTCGTGTTCGGCCACTCCGCCGTCAAAGGCTGGAAGCGATATCTGTATCTGAACGCGATCCACAAGTTTCTTCGCGACGCGCCTCCCGTGGATGTCCACATCGTCACCCAGCAATCCTCCTGACTTCTTATGGCGGACAAGAAACGCATCCTGGTGGTGGATGACGAGCCGCAGATCACGCGCGTCCTGCGCACCGCCCTGACCGGCAGCGGCTACGAAGTCCGCACCGCCGACGACGGTCACAGCGGCCTGCGAGCGGCGCGGGAATGGCAGCCGGACCTGGTGATCACTGACGTTTCCATGCCCAACATGAGCGGCATTGAGCTCTGCCGCCAGCTGCGCGCGGAGTCCGCGCTGCCCATCATCGTGCTCTCGGTGAAGGGCGAGGAAAAAACCAAAGTCGAAGCGCTCGACGCCGGGGCCGACGACTACGTCACCAAGCCGGTGGGCATGGACGAACTGCTGGCCCGGGTGCGCAGAAACCTGGCGCGGACCAAGCCCACCGAAGATGCCTCCCAGCGCACCATCGCCATCGGCGACTTCAAAATCGATGCCGGCGCATTCCGGGTCGTGCTGCGCAACAACGAAGTCCGGCTCACTCCCAAGGAATTTGAACTCCTGCTCTATCTGGCCCGGCACGCAGGCCGGGTGGTCACGCATCGCACCCTGCTTCTTGCCATCTGGGGCCCCAACAGCCTGGAGCAGCCCGAACACCTGCGCGTCCTGGTCGGACAACTGCGAAAGAAAATCGATTCTACCGAGACGCCGCGCTACATCATCACCGAACCCTGGGTCGGATACCGCTTCGAACCGACCGGCGAAGTTTAAGCTCGCCGGTGCCATCCTCAGCGAAGTGAAAAATTCGCGCAGCGAACTTTCCACGCAGTCGAAGGACCCCTACCCGCATACCCGAGCCCAGCCAGACGTAAGAAGCGTCGGGCCACCACTGGGCGCCTGAAACCTCACGCTGCCGAGAGCCGGCAAGCTTATAGGGGTGCTTCGACTTCGCCCGACCGGTCGCAAGCGACCGGCCCGGCTTCGCTCAGCATGACAGGGTAGTGATTGCCAACTCCCTTCCCCTCAACGTTATGAGCTCTTTACGAGTTTTTTATGCACTTCTTATACAAACTTTATGGCCCGGCGTATCCAATGCAGATGTGAGCGTCATCAGCAGGCTGGCTGATGCTGGGAGGTTTCAATGTCTGAACTACACACAATCGCAAGTCCCGCCGTCTACGCCATGCTGGCCTTGTGCGCTCTGGGCCTCGGGTTTATGCTTCGGGTCCTGTTCGCTTTTGTTGCCGAAAGCAGGAAAGAACCCGCCGAACAGTTCGTCAAAATTGCACCCGTGCCCGGCCGGGCAGGCCCGGTCTGCGAACAGGTGTTCGACGACATGCCCATGGCTTTCGCCGTGCGCTATTCGTTCCAGTTCAACTGGAGCCATGCGACGACCGATAGTAGCTCGAAGCCGGAGTGTGTAAAACGGGGGGATATCGCCGTATGCGAGACATTATCTTCGTCGCCGCAACCATTGCCTTTTTTCTGATTTCTATCGCGTATGTGAAGTTCTGTGATCGCATTCGCTGAGGTGAGATGACATGGACGCTGAATCGATCATCGTGCTGGTGGTGAGCGCAGGACTGATGGTTTATCTGCTGTACGCCCTGCTGAGACCGGAGAGGTTTTAATTCCAATGACCGTAAATGGCTGGCTGCAGATCATCGTCTATCTCGCCGTGATCCTGGCGGTAACCAAGCCCATGGGCGTGTTTATGGCGCGCGTGTTCAACCGGGAGCGCACCTTTCTCGATCCGGTGCTGCGTCCCATCGAGCGCCTGCTGTACCGCCTGACCCTGGTGGACGAAGAACACGAGATGCGCTGGACGGAATACGCAGTCTCGATGCTGCTGTTCAGCGGCGTTTCCATGCTGGTGCTGTACCTGATCGAACGCACCCAGCAGATCCTGCCCTGGAATCCGCAGAAATTCGCCGCGGTCGCTCCCGACCTGGCGTTCAATACGGCGGCCTCGTTCACCACCAACACCAACTGGCAGAACTACAGCGGCGAAGCCACCATGAGCTATCTCACGCAGATGGCCGGGCTGGCGTACCACAACTTCGCCTCGGCGGCGGTCGGCATTGCCCTGGCCATTGCATTCATTCGCGGCATCTCGCGGCGCGAGAAGGAAACCATTGGCAATTTCTGGGTCGATCTCACGCGCACCACGCTCTGGGTACTGCTGCCGGCATGCATCGTTTACGCGCTGCTCCTGGTCTCGCAAGGCGTGGTGCAGAACTTCAGACCGTATGACACGGTAAAACTGGTCGAACCGCAGCAGGTGCAAAGGGTCGACTGACGGGAAACCAGTTGTCGGCCCCGACGGCAAGCCGGTAATGGACACAGTCACCGACCAGGTGATCGCGCAGGGGCCGGTCGCGTCTCAGGAAGCGATCAAGATGCTGGGCACCAACGGCGGCGGCTTCTTCAACGCCAACAGCGCGCATCCTTTCGAGAATCCCACGCCGCTGAGTAATTACCTGGAAATGATTTCCATCTTCGTGATTCCGGCCGGCCTGACCTACACCCTGGGCCGGATGACGGGATCGCCGCGTCACGGCTGGGCGGTCTGGGCGGCCATGGCGATTCTGTTCGTGTGCGGCGTGACCACGGCGTACTGGGCAGAAGCCAAAGGCAATCCCCTGCTCAAGGGCGTAGACCAGCGCGCCAGCACGATGCAGTCCGGCGGCAACATGGAAGGCAAGGAAGTCCGCTTCGGCATTGCCGACTCCACGCTTTTTGCCACCATCACCACCGACGCCAGTTGCGGCGCCATCAACGGCTGGCACGATTCCTACACGCCACTGGGCGGGATGGTGCCGCTGGCCAACATCATGCTCAGCGAAACCGTGTTCGGCGGCGTCGGCGCGGGCATGTACGGGATTCTGATCTACGTCGTGCTGGCCGTCTTCATCGCCGGACTGATGGTCGGCCGCACGCCGGAGTATCTGGGCAAGAAGATCGAAGCCTATGACGTGAAGATGGCCATGCTGGTGACGCTGGTCTTTCCGCTCATCATCCTGACGTGTACGGGCATCTCGTCGGTCGAGGGATTCGGGACATCGAGCATCAGCAATCCCGGACCCCATGGCCTGACGCAGATTCTTTATTCCTTCACATCGCAGGCTGGTAATAACGGCTCCGCTTTCGGCGGACTGAACGGCAACACGCCCTGGTACAACATCGCCGGCGGAATCACCATGCTGATCGGGCGCTTCTTCATGATTCTCCCCATGCTGGCGATCGCCGGGAACCTGGCGAAAAAGAAATACGTTCCGCCCTCGCTGGGCACGTTCCCGGTGACCACGCCTCTGTTCAGCGTGCTGCTGGTGGGCGTGATTGTGATCGTGGGCGCGCTGACCTTCTTCCCGGCACTGAGCCTGGGACCGATTCTTGAGCACTTGTTGATGCAGGCCGGAAAGACCTTCTGAGGAGATATGTCAGAAAAAAAAGGCAGAGCGATTTGGGACTTTAAGATCGTGAAGGGCGCGATCTGGGAGTCGATACTGAAGCTGAATCCCCGCAAGATGATGGGCAACCCCGTCATGTTTGTGGTGGAGGTGGGCAGCGTGCTGACCTCCGTCCTGCTGGTGCGCGATGTGTTGGGCCACCAGGGACAGTTCGGCTTCAACCTGCAGATCACGCTCTGGCTGTGGTTTACCGTGCTGTTTGCCAATTTCGCCGAGGCCATGGCGGAAGGACGCGGCAAAGCCCAGGCCGAGTCGCTGCGCAAGGCCCGGTCTGAGACCGTGGCCAACCGTGTGCTGCCCGATGGCAAAATCGAAAAGATTGCCAGCTCCAAGCTGCGTTCCGGCGACCTGGTGTTGGTGGCCGCAGGCGAATTTATTCCGGGTGACGGCGAGATTGTGGAAGGAGTTGCCTCGGTAGACGAGTCCGCGATCACGGGCGAATCCGCGCCCGTGATCCGCGAGGCCGGAGGCGACCGCTCGGCCGTGACCGGAGGCACGCGCGTGCTCTCCGACCACATCAAAATCAAAATTACGTCTAATCCCGGAGAGACTTTCCTCGATCGCATGATCGCGCTGGTCGAAGGCGCCGAGCGCCAGAAGACGCCCAACGAAATCGCGCTCAACATCCTGCTGGCCGGCTTGACGATCATCTTTCTGCTGGCCGTGGTCACGCTGCAGCCCTTCGCAATTTATTCCGGCTCGCCGCAGACGGTCTTCGTTCTGGTGTCGCTGCTGGTCTGCCTGATTCCGACCACCATTGGAGGATTGCTTTCCGCCATCGGCATCGCCGGCATGGACCGCCTGGTGCAGCACAACGTGCTGGCCATGTCGGGCCGCGCGGTCGAGGCCGCGGGCGACGTCAATACTCTGCTGCTCGACAAGACTGGCACCATCACCCTGGGAAATCGCCAGGCTGCCGAGTTCGTCTGCGCGCCCGGGGTGACCGAGGCCCAATTGGCCGACGCCGCGCAACTGTCATCGCTTCCCGATGAAACTCCGGAAGGGCGCTCGATCGTGGTCCTGGCAAAGGAGCGTTATGGCCTCCGCGGACGCAACCTGGCCGAGCACGAAGCGCATTTTGTGCCCTTCACCGCGCAGACCCGCATGTCAGGCGTCAATCTCGATGGCCGCGAGATCCGCAAGGGCGCGTCCGACGCCATCTCAAAATATATTTCCGCGGTAAACGGCAGCGGCCTGTCCAAAGAGGTGCAGGCCACGGTCGAGCAGATTGCGCGCTCCGGCGGCACGCCCCTGGTGGTCTCCGAGAACAAGCGCGCGCTGGGCGTGATCTATCTCAAGGACATCGTGAAAGGCGGAATCAAAGAACGTTTCAACCAGCTCCGCGTCCATGGGCATTCGCACCGTCATGATCACGGGCGACAACCCGCTCACAGCCGCCGCCATTGCCCGCGAAGCCGGAGTCGATGACTTTCTCGCCCAGGCCACCCCGAAAGAGAAGATGGACCTGATCCGCCGCGAACAAGCCGACGGAAAACTCGTTGCGATGACCGGAGACGGCACCAACGACGCGCCCGCCCTGGCCCAGGCCGATGTCGGCGTCGCCATGAACACCGGCACGCAGGCCGCAAAAGAAGCGGGAAACATGGTGGACCTGGATTCGAATCCCACCAAGCTGATCGAGATTGTCGAAATCGGCAAGCAGTTGCTGATGACGCGCGGCGCGCTGACCACGTTCTCCATCGCCAACGACGTGGCCAAGTATTTCGCCATCATCCCGGCCATGTTTGCCGGCACGTTTCCGGTGCTAAACGCGCTCAACATCATGCATCTCAAGACGCCCGCTTCGGCAATATTGTCCGCCGTCATTTTCAACGCGCTGATTATCGTTGCCCTGATTCCGCTGGCGCTGCGGGGCGTGAAGTATCGCGCCATGGGCGCGGCCGCCCTGTTGCGCAACAACCTGCTGATCTACGGCCTGGGCGGGATCGTCATCCCGTTCATCGGCATCAAGCTGATCGACATGGTCATCACGCGCATCGGGATGGCTTAGGAATTTGAGAATTCAGATTTCAGAATTCAGATTTAGAGACATGAGAAGTACGAAATAGCCGAGAAACACCATGAAAAAGAATTTATTGATTTCTGTCCTGATGACCATCGTTACCACCGTCCTGCTGGGACTGGTCTATCCCCTGGTGGTTACCGCGCTGGCGCAGCTTTTCTTTCGCGACAAGGCCAACGGACAACTGGTCGAGCGCAACGGGACCGTCGTGGCTTCGCGCATCATCGCCCAGCCCTTCGTGGGCGCGGGATATTTTCATCCCCGGCCTTCCGCCGCCGGCAACGGCTACGACGCCACCAGTTCCGGAGGAACGAACTACGGGCCCACCAATCAGAAGCTGATCGATCGCGTGAACGCCGATGTGGCCAGCGCCCAGGCGGAGAACCCGGGCAAACCCGTGCCCGCCGACATGGTCACCACATCCGCTTCGGGACTTGACCCCGACATCACCCCGGCTTCGGCCGAGTTCCAGGTCCCGCGCATCGCCAAAGAGCGCGGCCTGAGCGAAGAAGCAGTACGGTCAATCGTCGCTCAGCACAGCCAGGGAAGACAATGGGGCTTCTTCGGAGAGCGCCGGGTCAACGTGTTGGAACTGAACCTAGCGCTGGATTCGCTCTCGAAATAGCCATCCGACCACGGCAGGGATTGGCCCCCCTCTTGGTGGTCGCATAGTCGCGAGCCCTCGATGTCACCCTTCACAACGTTTTCATCTCTGGAAGAGCCCGAAGTGTGACTGCGATGTCCTCGCATGCTGGAGAAAGGGAAGGATAGGAACAAAAATGAAAATCAACGCCCGCAGAACTTCAGCCCCTCTCGTATCTGGACCAGGATGGATCAGGTACATAGCTGGCGTTGCAGCGGCCATGCTATTCGCTGCCCCCGTCCTTTACTCGCAGCAGGAACAGCCGGTTCCGGCCACCGCGCAGGAGGTGCAAGAACTCCGGCAGCTGGTGCATGATTTACAGGCTAAGGTCGCGACCCTGGAGAGCCAGGCACCGAAGCAGCCGCCAGCTGTTGCAGGTGCGGCGGAAAATCCCAGCGGTGCCTCACGACCGGGGAAGGGCGCTCCCGTTGGCGCTGCTGTGCTCAGCCCCGATGATCGCGGCGTCCTGGACTTCTTTCGTGGAACCACCATCAACCTGGGCGTTGACGGCTACTACGGATACAACTTCAATCAGCCCGTGGGGAGGGTCAATCTCCTGCGCGCCTATGACGTCAGCAGCAACAGCTTTAGTCTGAACCAGGCGAACCTGATCATCGAACATGCGGCTGACGTTTCCGCAGGAAGTCGTTTTGGGATTCGGCTCGATCTGCAATACGGACAGGCAACGGAATCAAGTCAAGGAAATCCGGGCAATGAACTTCGCCCTCAAACCTATCGCCCCATCTGGCAGGCATATGGCACATACATTTTCCCTCTGGGCAAAGGCTTAACCGTCGACTTTGGAAAATGGGCCAGCTCGCTGGGGTTGGAGGGGAACTACACCAAAGATCAAATCAACTATTCCCGCTCGTATTTCTTCAATTTCCTGCCGTTCTATCACACCGGCGTACGGGCGACCTACCAATTCAACAATTTTGCCACGCTCACCTATGGAGTTGTGAACGGCATCGGACAAGCTGAAGACTTCAATGGCTTCAAGTCACAACTCTTGTTTCTTACGCTTCATCCCTCCAAAACTGTGAGCTGGAACATCAACTACTACGGCGGGCAGGAGCAGCGTGACGTCGTACCTGTACTGAATCCGGGCTTCCCCACCGAACCTACCCAGCCTGGACTGCCGGTGACGCCGGTCGTGCCAGTTCCGAACGGGTGGTTTCACGCTTTCGATTCCTATGCGACCTGGACACCGACGTCAAAACTCACGCTGGCCGCGGAGGGCGATTACGTGATCAATCGCGTCCTGTCGCATTCGGCTCCTGCTCACGTTGATGGAGGAGCTGCCTACGTGCGCTACCAGGTGACGCCCAAAGTCGGGCTGGCCGCGCGGGCCGAATATCTGTCCGATCACGGCGGATTGTTCAGCGGCGCCACCCAGGCATTGAAGGAGACCACGCTTACCTACGAATACAGGTTCACGGACGGGTTCCTTGCTCGTACCGAGTGGCGGCGGGACTTTTCCAATCAACCATTCTTTTTGAGCGACCGGAGCGGCGTTTTCAAGAAGGACCAGACTACGGCAACGGTTGGGCTGGTATGGTGGATGGGACGAAAGCAGGGGAGTTGGTAAGCAGGCTCGGGAGCAGCGCCTTGAACCGTCTCACGCTCTTTGGACTCTTTGCCGTGACCGCGATGCTGCTGACGTACGCGTTCGAGAACCGCAGCCGCTGGTTCATTCTGGGATTCAGCGTGGCCTGCCTGCTGGGCTCGATTTACGGCTTCCTGCAGGGAGCCTGGCCGTTCGGAATTGTGGAGGGTATCTGGTCGCTGGTGGCGCTGCGGCGTTGGTGGCTGGCGGAGTGATCGATCACAAACCACGTAGGGGCGGATGTCCTCATCTGCCCAGTCGAGCGAAGCTCGACAGGCTCTTGCCTGAGAACATGAGTTTTGAACTTGGATACCGCGGAGCTGCGCTCCGCCGGACAGATGAGGACATCTGCCTCTACGTGGTTCGTGGCGGCCCTATTTACTGCCGGGCGAGGTTTCTTTCTCAAACAGCATTTTGAAATCTTCCACCGAAGTCAGCACCACCACGATTGCCGATCCGATCACGCCGGCCACAAACATCACTTCGACGATACGAATCAGAATGGAAATCAAGATGTTCATAAGCGATGCCTTCCTCGTACCGCCTTGAGCGATGCCCGCCCGAGATAAAGCTTTGGTCGGGGCGCGCGGATTTGAACCGCGGACCCCCTGCGCCCAAGGCAGGTGCGCTACCAGGCTGCGCTACGCCCCGACTGTGAAGAAACGTCGTTTCGATTATAGCCGACGTCCGGGTTTGTCCGGCCTCTTCACTTGCCGCGCCCCCGGCTGAATCCGGTGCTCCGGTTACGCACACGGCGTATAATTCAGCACTGGATCATGCAGACCCCGCGTTATGCCCTGGTGGCCTACGTAAGAAATCCGGTCGGGGAATTTGTCGAACGGCTCCGGCGGCAGCTTCACCCCGAGCTCCCTCACCTGGCAGCCCATCTCACCGTACTCCCGCCCCGCCTGCTGCAGGGGACGGAGCGATCGGCGGTAGCGATCCTTGAAGAAGTGTGCAGCCTGGTCGCTCCCTTTACGGTTACCCTGGGTGATGTCGAAACCTTCGTCCCGCGCACGCCTACGGTTTTCATTCGCGTGGCCGAAGCCTCCTACCGCATGCGCGAGCTCCACGACCAGCTCAACACCAAGGCACTGGCCGCCCAGGAAGAGTGGCCGTACATGCCTCACCTCACCATCGTGAAGATGAGCGACGAACCCCAGGCGCAGCGCGCCTATCGCGTGGCCCGCGAGCGTTGGACCCACTTCGACGGCAGCCGCGATATCCAGGTAAGTGAACTGACGTTCGTGCGCGAAGACGAACAACACTGCTGGGTCGATCTGGCCGGGGTCCCGCTGGGCCGCCAGCTGGTGTCGTAAACCGGGCGTCGGACCTCGGACCTCGGAAAAATCAGCCACGGATTTCACGGATTTTCACGGATCAGAATCTTTATCTTGTTTTTCCGCGCATCCGTAAATCACGGATTTTGACCCTGCCGAAGACTCGTCGGACGCGCCACTGTCCAGATAACCCATCGACGGACGTTGAGGACTCTTCCCGGAATCCCGAGGTCCGAAGTCCGAGGTCCGAGGTCCGAGGTCCGAAGTCCGAGGTCCGAAGTCCGAAGTACATGGCCTTCCCGTCTATTGCCAAGCCCTCGTCCTGGGCGTACATAAGATGTTGGGTTGCTGCGTAAAGCCGCTTCCCGTAAGGGTTTTGGGGCGTTACGGCCAGGAGGCTTATGCAGACAGGAGTTTACGGGTCAGGCTATCTCGGAACTGTGGTTTCAGCCTGTCTGGCGGACTTTGGAACTCCGGTAACCTGCTGCCATCCCGATAGTTCCCGCATGGTCGAAATGGCACAGGGCAATGTGCCCTTCTTCGAGAAGAACCTCACGGAAGTAATCAAGCGTAACGTGCGCTCTGGCCGGCTGGCGTACTCCACCGATATGGAGTCTTTCGCCCGCAAAGCCCAGGTGATTTTCCTGGCGGAAGACACGCCGCAGCACCTGGCTGACCTGGCAGTTCGAATCGCGCGCCTGGCGCCCAAGCCCCCCATTCTGACCATCATGACGCCGGTGTCGGTCGGAACCGCCAGCAGCGTGGAGAAGCGGCTGAAAGAGGCCGGACTGAAAGCCACCATCGTTTCGCAACCCGTCTTTCTCACCCCGGGCTGCGCCGTCGAAGATTTCAACTGGCCCGATCGGATCATTCTGGGGACCGCGGCCAACGATGCCGTGCTGGCGCTGAAACAGATACTCCATCCCCTGGTGATGCGGGGCGTTCCCGTCATCGTGACCAATCACGAAACCGCGGAGCTGGTGCGGGAATCGGCCACGGCGTTTGTGGCGACCAAGATTTCTTTCATCAACGAGCTTTCCAGTTTGTGCGAGCACGTGAATGCCGACGCCGTCAGCCTGGCGATGGCGCTGGGGCTCGACAAGAAAATCGCGCCCCGCTGCCTGCAGCCGGGAGCCGGCATGGGCGGAATTTTCGCCGAGTCAGACATGGAATCGCTGGCCGAACTGGCGCGCGGCAAGGGAGTGTCGCTCAAAGTGCTGACCGCGGCGCGGGAAGTGAATCTCAGTCTGGCCGACCGCATCGTCGACAAGATCTCGACCATGGTCAAATCGGTGCAGAACAAAGACGTTGGAATCCTCGGCCTGGCTTTCAAGCCCAACACGAATTCAGTCGCCGGATCGTCTTCGCTGCGGCTGGCCCAGAATCTGGTGGCTCGGGGCGCGCGCGTCCGCGCCTACGATCCAGTGGCCATCCCCGAGGCGCGCATGGAACTGAATGGCACCGTCCACTATTGCGAGACGCCTTATGCGGCGTGTGAGGGCATGGACGCGCTGGTCGTCGGCACCGGCTGGCCGGAGTTTCGCGGCCTCGATTTCGATCGCATCAAGCACCTGTTGAAGCGCCCGGTGATTGTCGACACCAAGAACCTTCTCGACTCCACCCGCCTGCGCGCCATGGGCTTCGAATACGTCGGCGTCGGCCGCCACTAACGGCTGCGAACTCCTTGCCGCGGGAAACAGCAAACCGCAGGCGCTAAAGCGCCCTACCATTTGCAGCTTAGCGGCACGAGTGAACTCGTGCCCTTCCCGGTTCCTGCCTATCGCGCCTTTCAGTTGCTATAATCGCTATGAAACGGTGGGAGTAGCTCAATTGGTAGAGCACCGGACTGTGGCTCCGGACGTTGCGGGTTCAATCCCCGTCTCCCACCCCAAACCCAAAATCCTATTGGTGGTGTGGGGCGGACACTCCCTTCGACTTCGCTCAGGGCAGGCTCTGTCCGCCGATTTTGAAGTTGCTTTTGACTTGGGCTTCGGGGCGGCGAGGGAGGCGTGAAGGCACGATGAGCAAGCAACGGCAGAGTGCAAGGCAGAGTCACAGACAAAATCCAAATCAAAGACAAGACCCAAGTCAAAATCCAAGTCCAAGTCAAAATCCAGGTCAAAAGCAAAGTCCAAGTCAAAGGCGTCGGACAAGAGTGTCCGACCCACACGATTTTTGGATTGTACTGTTTCTGCTGGGCCTGACTTGCTTTTCATTCGCCGCGGAGCCGCTCCCACTGACTCACGTTGACAGCTTCACCGGGCCCCCGCGCGTGATCATCATGAGCGACATCGGCAACGAGCCTGACGATCAGATGTCGTTCGTTCGCCTGCTCCTGTACTCGAATGAATTCGAGATTGAAGGAATCGTTGCCACCACCTCCACCTGGCAGAAGAGCGCGCTGCATCCGGAAACGATGCATGCCCTGATCGAAGCCTATGGACAGGTGCGGCCCAATCTTCTGCTGCACGCCAAGGGCTGGGCCTCTGCAGAGGAGCTTGACGGCCGGGTTTTCAGCGGGCAGCCGGGATACGGATTGGCCGCCATCGGCGCCGACAAGATGTCGGCAGGTGCGGAGGCGATCATTCGGGCGGTTGACCGCGACGACCCGCGGCCGCTGTGGATTTGTGTCTGGGGCGGGGCCAACACCCTGGCGCAGGCGCTCTTACATGTACGCGCCACCCGTCCGGCCGGCGAACTGGACCGATTCGTCGAGAAGATACGCGTCTATTCCATCACTGATCAGGACGATACCGGCCCCTGGATTCGGCGGGAATTCCCCAACCTGTTTTATATTGTTCAGCCCTCGACCCAGAAGGGAGACGACTACTACTACGCAACCTGGACCGGAATCAGCGGTGACGTTTACTACCGCAACGGTGCGGGTGCGGACTCGACAATCGTCACCAACGAGTGGCTGGACGCGAACATCCGCAGCAAGGGACCGCTGGGCAAACTGTATCCCAGGTTTGCCTTCATCATGGAAGGCGACACGCCGTCTTTTCTGGGGCTGATCGACAACGGGCTGAACGCCTATCGCCGGCCTGACTGGGGCGGGTGGGGAGGCCGCTATATTTACCGGCAACCGTATGGCGAAACTCACGCCATCTGGACCCAGGGCGGAAACACGTTTTCGCGAGTCACGTCGCAGGACACGGTGGCGGGCGTGGATGGCAGGGAGTACACGTCCGACCAGGCAACCATCTGGCGCTGGCGCGAAGCTTATCAGAACGATTTTGCGGCGCGGATGGACTGGACCATTCAGGATTACAAACATGCCAATCACAATCCGCTGGTGGATGTGAATGGTCAGACTGGGACGGCTCCCATCCTGATCGATGCCGAAGTCGGCAAGCCGGTGGCGCTGGACGCAAGCCAGAGTCGCGATCCCGACGGCCAGGGCCTGCATTACCACTGGTTTCACTACGGCGAAGCGGGCAGCACCGGTGCGAACCTGGCCTCGGTCACCATCAGCGGCGGCGACACGGCAAAGGCCACGGTGACGGCGACCGCGGTCTGCCGTCCGCAATGGCTGCCCAGAGGGCAATGCCTGGGGAATGGGACAGCGCACATCATCCTGGCGGTCACGGACGATGGATCACCGCGGCTGACTTCTTACCGGCGAGTCATTCTTACGGTGCACGCTGGAAGCACTCGATAGATAGTCGCCCACCCTGTCGCGAAGTACGCGACGAGGGTGGGGCACCCCGGCGCTCAGGAAGATATATTCCGCAAGCGGCGAACGTTGTTAGACTACGTCGCGGCTAGACTCACGGAGCCCTGATGAATCCCAAGTTCCCGCTGCTGGCGGAGTTGATTGCCGAGTTCCTCGGAACCTTTGTGTTGATCATGTTCGGGACCGGCGTGGTTGCGATGGTGGTGCTGTTTCCCAGCCAGACGCCGGGCGAGGTGATTCACGGCGGTTACACCAACATCACTTTGGGCTGGGGACTGGGGGTGACCATGGGAATCTACGTCGCCGGCAAAATCTCGGGGGCGCACCTGAATCCTGCGGTCACCCTGGCGCTGGCGGTTTTCCGCGGCTTTCCCTGGCGGAAAGTATTGCCCTACTCGATCGCGCAAACTGCCGGAGCATTCGTAGCAGCCGCGCTGGTGTATCGCAACTATCTGCCAGCCTTCCACCAGGTGGACCCGCAACTGGAAAGAACGGCGGGCATCTTCACCACCTTTCCGGCCTTCCCCAACTTGCCCCAGGCAGGCTTCCTGGACCAGGTAATCGGCACGGCGTTGCTGCTGCTTTTGGTGTTCGCCATCATTGATGAATTCAATATGCCTCCGGGAGCCAACCTGGCGCCGCTGATGATCGGGCTGGTGGTGGTCGCAATCGGCATGAGCTTCGGAGCCATGCACGGATACGCGATCAATCCGGCGCGCGATTTTGGCCCGCGGCTGTTCACGGTGCTGGCCGGCTTCCGCAACAACGGCATCACCGACGGGAGCCAGGCCTGGTGGGTGCCGGTTGTGGCGCCGCTAGTGGGCGGAGTGATCGGCGGCGCGGTGTATGACTTCGGCATCCGGCGCTTCCTGCCGCGTTCCTCCTAGCTGGCGCAAAACTGAACGTATTGTCCGGACCCGTCGATGAATAAATTCATCATCGCCATGCTGCTTGGCAGTTTGCTTCTGGCGGGTTGTTCATACTTCCACAGGCCCTCCGCCGCCCCCGTCAACGCGGTTCCCGCGCGCACCGCACTTTTCGATGGAACGACTCTCCAGGGCTGGAGCGGCAATCCCGCGATCTGGTCCGTAAAGGACGGCGCCATTCATGGCGTAACCGACCACGGTGGCCAGCTTATTCTTACCGCCGGCGACTACGCCGACTTCCGGCTCATCCTAAAATCACGACTGGTCAGCGAAAAGAACCATCTCGGGGTTTGCTTCTGGGGAAATCGCGTGCCTGATTGGGGGTATGGGGAATGCATTCTGGTAATTCCTCCGAGTGGAGGCATGTGGGACTATCACCCGGGCAAGAAGGGCCCGCCGCGCGAGAAACTTCCCCATCCCGATTTCGATCCCCATGTCTGGCATGAGACCGAGATTCTCGCGCACCTCAAGACGGGCACCATACGCATGGCGGTCAATGGCGTGGAGGTCACGCGCTATACCGACGAAGATCCCGATCGTCTGCATAAGGGCCCGATCGGCCTGCAGATTCACGCCGGCGCGTCCGAGGTCGAGTACAAGGACATGGTGCTCGAGGTCGATCCCAAAGAGGACCGCCTGATGACGCTCAAGCCCGCGCCTTAGAGTGAGAGTCTACTTCAGGCCTTCGACCAGGTAGAGATCGCCCAGGGTGCGATGGAAGCCGTAGACGTAAGTCTTTCCATCAGGCGTGGTTTGAATCGGTCCGATGGTGGAAACGCCGGTAGTATCGACCGGAACAATCTGCTTGCGGACAGTTTTCTTTCCCGTAGCCAGATCTAACTGGTAAACCTTGGCCGGCACTTCGCCGGTGCGATAGAGATAGATGGACTTTCCATCCTGGTTCCAGATGATGGGGATATCTCCCGGTTCCAGGCCGTTGACGATGCGAGGCGCACCTCCACCAACCGGGTAAAAGTATCCTTTTTCGTCGGGACCGGTTCCGACAACCAGTTGGCCATCCGGGGAAATCGCAAATGCGGTGGCGTCGACGCCTTCGGGAGAAATCGGTTTCGGAGTTCCTCCGGAAAGATCCTGGGTATAGAGGCGAACGCCCTTGCCCGGTTCGTTGCCCGAGAAAACAAAACGCTTGCCGTCGGGGAACCAGCGGGCCCACTGATGGTTGATCGAGTCATTGGTGAGCGGCCGGCTCTCGCCGGCCCCAGTCGGCAAGAGGCGGAGTTGTTCGGGCGAGCCGGGACTCTGCACGATGACCCATTTCTGGTCCGGAGACAACGCGTCGGCAACACCTTCACCCAGGCGAATGGCTGGAGAACCATCCGTGTTGCGAATGTACACGGCGTAGGTCAGTTCTTTTGAATCGCCATATTGCACTCCACCGCCAACTCCCTCCTCATCAAAAAGGACGATCTTGCCGTCAGGTGAAAGGTCGGCGGGATAAGAGTAGTCGAGCCAGGAAAGGTCTCGCTCTTTAGTCTCGCCTTCCTGAAGCGCCATGACCTCGCGCCGCCGGCCGACGCGTGCCAGGAGCACCCGTCCGTCATGCCAGATATCGAACACCACCAGGGTGCCGGGGATGCGCGCCACTAACCGTTCCTTTCCCGCCAGGCTGACGGCGGAAAGATAGTGGTCCACTCCCAACTCGCTGGCGGTGAACCAGACTTCCTCACCGTTAGCTGACCAGGCAAGGCCGCCGGTGCCGTACCAGTCGCGAGTCAGTTTTTTCTTGTTTCCGGAGAGATCGACCACGGCTACGGAGCCGCCGTCGTCTCCCTGGTTGGAGTGGTCGATGAAGGCGACGTAATCTCCCTTGGGCGAAACCCGGGGATAGCTGATCCAGCCGCCGCTGGTTTCGTAAAGGACTTTGCCGATGGGATATTCCAGCCGTTCACGGCCATTCACGTTGCGCACGACGGCCAGGTTGGTGCCATCCGGAGACCAATCCGCCGACTCGACGTCCTCGAGAATCGGACGGGGCGCGCCACCCGCCAATGGCGCTCTGGCCAGGGTTCCGACGTTCACCCAGGTTCCGACGGGATGGCTGCCCAAAGAGAGTGCCATCTCACCAGTTGATGACACGGCCAGCAGCTCGGCGCGGCCGAGTCCTAGAGAGCGGGATTCGACCGTGCCCTGGCGCGCAGAGAAAGTCTCCACCGGATTGCCTTGCCAGGAGGCGCTGTACAGGATGGTCTGCCCGTCGGGCGCGAAGCGGGCGGAGCGAATTTCGCCTCGCCGGAAGGTGATCTCGTGATACAGGGGAGCGCTGGCCTCGGAAGATCCCCATAGCCGCTTGCCCAGCAACAGTCCGGCGGCCAGAGCCAGCAGCAAACCCAGGCCGACTAGCGCGGGCAGAAGACCGCGGCTGCGCTGCGCCTGGGCCGGTCCGGCTTTATCGCTACTCGCTTTTTCCTGGGCCGCCAGGGCGGAAGCCGCGGCACCGCTGATACCGGCGCGCGAGGAATCCGTGTCCCGCTTCAGGCGCTTCAGGTCGGCGCGCAGCTCGGCCGCGCTCTGGCAGCGCAGCTCACGGTCTTTCTCCAGAGCCTTGTTCAGGATGGTTTCCAGCTGGGGCGGCAGGCCAGGGTTCAACTGGACCGACGGCGTGGGCACTTTGTTCAGGATCGCTTCGAAGATGACGGCGGAGGTTGTCCCCGAGAAGGGCTGTTTGCCCGTGGCCATTTCGTACAGCATGACGCCGAACGAGAAAAGATCGGTGCGATGGTCCAGCGCTTCGCCGCGCGCCTGCTCGGGCGACATGTAGGAAATCGTTCCCATCGCCGTCCCCGGCGTGGTGAGCTGGTCCACACCGATGGCCGAACGCGTGCCTTCCGACCCATCGACCGTGCGGTTGCCTTGCGGAGTGAGTTTCGCCAGGCCGAAGTCAAGAATCTTGGTTTGCCCGCGCTGGGTAACAAACACATTCGCCGGCTTGATGTCGCGATGCACAATACCGCTGGAGTGGGCGGCGTCGAGCGCGTCGGCAATCTGGATACCCATTTCGAGCAGTTGTTCGATCTTGAGCGGCCGGCCCTCAATTTTATGTTTGAGAGTGGTGCCGTCGAGATACTCCATGGCGATGAAGGCCTGCCCGGCCTCCTCGCCGATGTCATAGATGGTGCAGATATTGGGATGGTTCAGCGCAGAAGCCGCCTGGGCCTCGCGCTGGAAGCGGGCCAGCGACTGCGGGTCGCGGGCCACGTCATCGGGCAGGAACTTGAGAGCGACAAAGCGGTGCAGCCGGGTGTCTTCGGCTTTGTAGACAACACCCATGCCGCCACCGCCGACCTGTTCGATAATGCGGTAATGCGAGATGGTCCGGCCGATCACTGGCGCACGATGTTACTGGTTGGGAAAGCGGCAAGTCAACGCAAGCCGTAAAGCGTGTTGCTTTTCCGAAAAAGGGTGCCCCATCCTTGCGCGATTTTTGCGCAAGGGTGAGAGGCGCGTCAGCGTGAAGAGAAGCGGGAACGGGTCTTCCCCCGAGGTTACCCCCTTGGCCAAGACCGGGTTCGGAGCATCTGCCTCCCACCCTTCGCAAAGAACGCGAAGGATGGGGCACCCTTTTTCGTTTTGACGTCAGCGGAAATCAGAAGCCTGGGGTGAACGAGTATCCCAGGGACACGCCGAATCGGGTGGCTCGGGGAGAACTGAACTCCTGATTGTTGCGAACCAGGTAAAGGTCGGCTTCCGGCCGAACGAAGAAATGGCCGCGAAAATAGTAGCGCAGGCCGGCGCCGAAATGACCCATGAAGTGATTGCTGCTGACAAAGTCGGTGCAACTGATACGCGCCGCAACTGGTCGTGCCCGTGTAGAAGCGCAGGCTCTCCCATCCGATGCCGGCTGAAAGTTCGCCCCTGGCGCGACTACCCAGCTGGGGAGCGTAAATCCCGCCAAAGTCGTAGAAAAGCGGGCGGTAGGGCTGGAAACCGCCGTAGAGATTCTGACTGCCTCTCCAGGCCAGTTCGCCACTGAAGCCGAAATCCCGCTTCACAAGCAGGTCGGCGCTGAATACCGGGTACGCTCCCCCGGTCAGAGAAACCGGATTGTGATTTCCCGTGGCGCTTGCCGCCGAAGGCGCGGTCAGCGTGCCTACGCCGAAAGCCACATCGAACTGTTGTGCATGGACCGTGCCCTGAATAATGAAAGGAAGAAATAATGCTGCGATTAAGCTCAGCCTTCTCAAGGTACCCTCCAGAACGATATATGCTTTAGATGCAACGTTTCAGGCGGGAGAAAGCGAAAATTTTTGTAAAGCGGATGCCGGGGCAGCAGGAATAACGCCCAGGTTAACGGTCAGGTCGTCCGATGGCCGTCAGGCAGCAGCCAGCAATCGTTTGCATCTATAATGCGGCACCGGGAATCAAGATAACCTATTGCATTGGTTATGTTCCGCCCCTGTTTCGATATGGAAGACCTGAATCCTGAAAGGGAGTCACCACAAAAGAAGGTTACCGCAGCTTCCGCCGTAACTCTCTGCCTGCTCGCCCTCCTGGCCGCGCCGGCCACGGCACAAGGCGGGGGATCTTCGAACTCCGCCTCGGATTCAACTCCGTCCGCCAGCATACAAGTTACCGCTCCTTCGAATCAGAATCCCTACAGCGGCAGCATTCCCCAGGGAACGGCCAAGCCGGAAGCGGTGTCGCTTACTTTCCAGGATGCGATTGACCTTGCGCTGAAAAACAACCTGGGTGTGCTGCTGCAGAGTTACAACACGATGGCGGCGCGGGGACAAAAGTGGAAAGAACTGAGCGAACTCCTGCCCAACGTTACGGCGAGGATCAGCGAAAACGTGGCGCAGGAGAATCTGGCGGCCCAGGGTCTGCGATTTCCCGGATTTCCCACCATCGTCGGACCTTTCGGATACTCCGATGCCCGGGTCTACCTCAGCCAGTCGATCATGAACCTTAAGGCGCTGAACCGGCAGCGGGGAGCGGCGGAGGATGAGCGAGCGGCGCAATTCAGCTACAAGGATGCCCGCGAACTGGTGGTGCTGGCGACCGGCAATGCCTATCTCCAGGCGCTCTCCGGGGCGGCGCGTCTCGAAACCGCCGAGGCGCAACTGGAAACCGCGCAGGCGCTTTTCGGCAAGGCCACCGATCAGCAGAACGCCGGCCTCAGCCCGGCCATCGACACGCTGCGCGCCCAGGTGGAATTCCAGAACCGGCAGCAGCAGCTGATCGTCGCTCGCAACGAGTTTGCCAAACAGAAGCTGGCGCTGGTGCGCGCCATCGGACTGCCGGTGGGCCAGGAGATCGCGCTGATCTCAAAAGCGCCGTATGATGTCCTGCCCACGGCTGGAGTGGAGCAAAGCCTGCAGCGGGCCTATGCCTCCCGCTCGGATTACCTGGCGGCCGCGCAACAAGTCCGCGCCGCCGAGCACTATCGCAAAGGTGCGACCGCGGAATACTTTCCCACCCTCGATCTGACCGCCGATTACGGCGATCTGGGGATCAATTTCGGGAACTCGCATGGAACTTTTGCGGTCGCCGGACGGCTGAACATTCCTATCTTTCAGGGCGGCAAAGTCCACGCCGACGTGCTGCAGTCCGAGGCCACGCTGCGCCAGGCCCGCGCCCAGCTGGAGAATTTGCGCGGCCAGATTGAATACGAGGTACGCACCGCGCTGCTGGATATCGAGGCGGCCAACCAGCAGGTGCAGGTGGCGCGCAGTTCCGTCGACCTGGCGGAGCAGACCCTCACCCAGGCCCGCGACCGATTTGCCGCCGGGGTCACCGACAACCTGGAAGTGGTGCAGGCGCAACAGACGGTGGCGGCGGCCCATGAAAGTTATATTTCCAGCCTGTATGCCCACAACATCGCCAAGCTCGAACTGGTCCGCGCCATGGGATACGCCGAACAGGGCGTACGGGAATATTTGAAGAGCAAGTAATATGGAACAGACGACAACCACGACGACCGTGCACGACACGCCTGCAGTTGAAACCCGCGAACATCCTCCCTTGCCGGCTTCGGACAGGGACCTGCGCTGGAAGCAAGCCTCCCGCAATCCCCGTTTTCGCCTGGCCCTGATCGTGGGCGGAATCGTGTTGCTGGTGGCCGGCTTCTTTTTCTGGCGCTACCTGGGCAGCTACGAATCCACCGACGACGCGCAGATTGATGCCCACCTGAACTCCATCAGCACGCGGGTGTCCGGACACGTCATCAAGCTGCTGGTCAACGACAACCAGTTTGTGGAGGCGGGCACGCCCCTGGTCGAGATCGACCCCAAGGACTACCAGGTGGCGGTGGCCAAGGCCAGGGCTGCCTATCAGGACGCGCAGGCCACGGCCGACTCCATGCAGGTCAATGTTCCGATCACCTCGGTCAATACCGACAGCCAGTTATCGGCTTCTCAGGCGGATGTAGAGAGCGGGCGCGCCGGAGTCTCCGTCTCACGCCAGCAACTGGAGGCCGCGCGGGCCGAGTTGGAGCAGGCCATCGCCAATGACATCAAGGCGCAGAACGATGTGGGACGCTACAAGCAGTTGGTGGATAAGCAGGAGATTTCGCACCAGCAGTACGACCAGGCAGTGGCCGCCGCCCGATCGAGTGCGGCGGGAGTTGCCGCGGCTCGGGCTAACGCCGCCGCGGCCGAGCAGATGGTGTCGCAGGCGCAGGCCAAACGTGAGCAAGCCGAGGCCAACCTGCGCGCTGCCCAGACCGCGCCGCAACAGATGGCAGCGACTCGCGCTCGCGCCCAATCCGCGCAGGCCCAGGCCCAGCAAAAGAAAGCCGAACTGGAACAGGCCCTGCTGGACCTGGGATACACCCGCCTGGTCGCTCCCATCAGCGGCATTGTCAGCAATCGAACCGTCGAGGTAGGGCAGAATGTCCAGGTCGGCCAGGAACTCATGAAGATCATCAACCTGGACGACATCTGGGTCACCGCCAACTTCAAGGAAAGCCAGCTCCGCTACATGCGGCCCGGACAACGAGTCACCATCTCCGTGGACGCTTACGGAAAGAAATACAACGGACACGTGGAAAGTATCGCGGGAGCCAGCGGGGCACTGTTCAGTTTGCTCCCTCCTGAAAATGCGACCGGCAACTACGTAAAAGTGGTGCAGCGCATTCCGGTGAAAATCACTTTCGATCCGGGAGAAACCAGAGAACATATTCTGCGCCCGGGAATGTCGGTCGAGCCCAAGGTCTGGGTCAGATGAGTTCGGCCGCGCTGACCGCGAACGGCGCAGCCCTGCCGCGCCCGGCGATCAATCCCTGGATCATCGCGCTGGCGGTCACGCTGGCCACCTTCATGGAGGTGCTGGATACCAGCATCGCCAACGTAGCGCTGCCCCACATTGCCGGCAGTCTTTCCGCGGGAACCGACGAAAGCACATGGGTGCTGACTTCCTACCTGGTGTCCAACGCCATCGTACTTCCCCTGAGTGGATGGATCTCTTCCATCATCGGTCGCAAGCGTTTCTACATGAGCTGCGTCGCCATCTTCACCATCAGTTCGTTTCTGTGCGGGCTGGCGCCCAACCTGGGCATGCTGATTTTCTTCCGGATTCTGCAGGGCGCCGGCGGCGGCGGTTTGCAGCCCAGTGAACAGGCCATTCTGGCCGATACATTTGCTCCCGCAAAACGCGGCATGGCCTTCGCGGTGTACGGCCTCGCGGTGGTGCTGGCGCCGGCTGTCGGCCCCACGCTGGGCGGCTGGATCACCGACAACTTCACCTGGCGCTGGATCTTTTTTCTGAATATTCCGGTCGGGATTCTTTCCCTGGTGTTGACCTCGCGCCTGATCCAGGACCCGCCCCATATGAAGCGCAAGAAGCTTTCGGAAACCAGGGTCGATTACATCGGCCTGGGGCTGGTGGCCCTGGGGCTGGGCACGCTGCAGGTTGTCCTGGACAAAGGACAGCGCGATGACTGGTTCGAGTCGCACTTCATCGTGATCATGTCCGTGATCGCGGCTGCCTCGCTTTTGTTCCTGATCTACTGGGAGTGGACGCGGGAAGATCCGGTGGTTGACCTGCACCTGTTCAAGAACCGGACGTTCGCGGCCTCGAATATGCTGATGTTCATGCTGGGTTTTGCCCTGCTGGGCAGCACCGTGCTGCTGCCGCTCTTCATGCAGACCCTGCTGGGCTATACCGCCGAACACTCCGGCCTGGCGTTGTTACCGGGCGGTTTCAGTCTGATGCTGCTGATGCCGCTGGTGGGCTTCATGCTCTCCCGTTACGACGCCCGGAAGATGATGATGGGCGGACTGCTGGTGCTTTCCTTCTCCCTGTTTCACATGACCAACTTCACCCTGGGAGTCGATTTCCGGACAGTGGTGTTTGCCCGCATGATCCAGACCGCGGGCATGGCGTTTCTCTTTGTGCCCATCAACACCGCGGCCTACGCATTCCTCCCTCGAGAGAAGAACAACGCCGCCTCGGGACTGATGAACCTGGCCCGCAACATTGGCGGAAGTGTGGGCATCTCGATTGTGACCACCATGCTCGACCGGAGACAGCAATACCACCTCGACCGCATGTCGAGTCATCTTACGGCGGGAAGTCCTCAAGTGCAGGCCATGCTCCAGGGCACGGCGCGCGCGCTCGAGACCAGGGGGTTTTCTGCCGCGGAAGCCATGCACCGGGCCTACGCGCTCTTGCAGGCCAATGTCTTCCGGCAGGCCACCATGCTGGCTTACATTGACAACTTCTGGCTGTTGGGAGTAGCAATCTTAGTGATGGTGCCGCTGGTGTTCCTGATGAAGCGGCCAAAGACCGGCGGCGAGATTGCGGTCCATTAGGGCAGCGAGTGTGGGTCGGACACTCTTGTCCGACGCCTTTGAAGTTGGTTTTGCGGTTGGGGTTCGGGATTGTTCCTGCGTTTGAGGGATTGAGGCACGGTGCTGATGCAAAACCAAAATCAAAGACAGAAACAAGATCAAAGTCAAAGGCGTCGGACAAGAGTGTCCGACCCACACGGGGCTACGCTGTGTTTCGAGTGATCACGGTCGAACGGGAATTCGGAAGCGGCGCCGCGGAAATCGCCCGCGAAATTTCCGGCCGCCTGGGCTGGAAGCTCTGGGACCAGGCCCTGACCGAGGAGATCGCCCACGAAGCCCACGTTGATCGCTCCGCGGTGATGTATTGCGATGAACGCCTGGACAGCACCTTTCACCGCCTGGCCAAGACTTTCTGGCGCGGCAGCTACGAACGCAGCATGCCGTTGAAGGGCACCGAGCCTTTCGACGCGGACCGCTTTGTAGCCATTGGCCGGGAAGTGATGACGCGGCTGGCGGCGGGTGGAAACTGCGTCATCGTCGGCCGAGGCGCTCCTTATTTTCTGCGTGAGTTTCCCGACGCGTTCCACGTCTTCCTCTACGCCCCCCGGTCGGAAAAGCTGCGGCGCCTGCGTCGAATCGGGCACAACGAAAAAGAAGCCGAAGAATTGGTCGACACCGTGGATCGCGACCGCATTGAATTTGTAAAACACTACTTCGGGGCCGACTGGCCCACCCGCTGTCTCTACCACATGATGATCAACACGGCCGTCGGCGACGAAGTCGTGGTCTCGACCGTCCTCGACACCATGCGCCTGCTGGAAAAACCGGTACCCGCCGGAGGCGCCGTCCCCCAGCTCGAAAAATGCCCGTAACCCTTTGGTAATACTGGGTTGCACCTTTTTTGTTGCACTTTAACATTGCTGAAATATCTTCGGATTAGCATAGTCGTGGAAACAGCTCCGCGGAGGCCTCAGAAATGGGAGCGGCCCGAATTCCACAACACGCTCTTCCCTTGCAGGTGGCGGCGGTCTGCTACCGGCGGCGCGGCCCATCCGTCGAATTCCTGCTGGTGAACACCAACGGCGGCGGCAAGTGGACATTCCCCAAAGGCGATCCTGAGTCCTCGCTCTCTCACGGCCAGGCGGCCGAACGCGAAGCCTGGGAAGAAGCCGGAGTTCGCGGCAGCATCGAGTCACGCCATTTCTGCCTCTACATCCATTCCAAAGGCGTTTTCTGGAAATCTCCGGGAGTGCGCGAGTACGTGATCAAGGCTTTCCTGCTGGAGGTGGAAGCGGCGGAGGAGCCGCAGGAACTCTCGCGGAACCCCACCTGGTTCAGCCCCGAAGAAACCAAGAAGATCCTGGCCAAGGGCCGCGAAGTGAAATATGCCCGCGAGCTGCAGGCAGTGGTCGATCGCGCGCTGGAGAAGATTGCGACCGCGCAAACCGCAGCAGCGCCATAGCTCCACGCCCTGTCATGCTGAGCGCAGTCTGGACGGTCGATCGCGATCCGCCCGACGGAGTCGAAGCACCCCTATTCCCTTTCACTCACTCGTTCGGGGCGCTGCCCGATTCCCCAGACCGAAGAGTTCGTTCCTGCGGTAGGGGTCCTTCGACTGCGTAGAGAAGTCCGCATGCGAGCTTTTTGCTCCGCTCAGGATGACAGTTGACGGTTGATTGCAGCGCCCCGTCATGCTGAGCGCAGGATGACAGGGTGCTGAGCGCAGAATGCGGGTGTTCTTCAAACCGCTCTCTCATGAGACGATTGAAGGAATGCTTCAGCTCTCCTCCGCCGGCAAACGCTATGGCCACAAGCTCCTGTTCGAAGGGGCGGACTGGATGATCACGCCGCGCGACCGCGTCGGCCTGGTGGGCGCGAATGGCACCGGCAAATCCACGCTGCTGAAGATCCTGGCCGGCACTGAAAGCCTCGACTATGGCTCGATCAGCCGGGCCAAGGGCATCAGCGCGGGTTACCTGCCGCAGGACGGGCTGGCGCTCTCCGGGCGCACCGTGTTTGCCGAGTGCATGTCGGTGTTCTCGCATCTGCGACGCATGGAACAGGAGATGGAAGAGCTGACCGGGCGCATGTCCGAACTCGACCATGCATCGCCGGAGTACGCGCAGGTGGCGGAACGCTATCAGCGCATCGAGCACGAATTTACCACTCGTGACGGCTACGCCATCGAGGCCCAGGTCGGCACGGTGCTTGCGGGGTTGGGTTTCCGAAAAGAAGACTGGACCCGGCAGACCGAAGAATTTTCCGGCGGCTGGCAGATGCGCATCGCGCTGGTCAAGCTGCTGCTGCAGCAGCCCAACCTGCTGTTGCTGGATGAGCCGACCAACCATCTTGATCTCGAAGCCCGCAACTGGCTGGAGGAATATCTCGGCAACTATCCCTATGCTTTTGTGCTGATCTCGCACGACCGCTATTTTCTCGACGTGACCATCAACAAGATTGTCGAGATCTGGAACAAGCGCATTCATATTTACCACGGCAACTACGACAAGTATCTGAACGCCAAGACAGAGCGCCTGGAGCAGCTCGAAGCCGCCTATCGCAACCAGCGCGAGCGCATCGAGCAACTGGAAGTCTTCATCAACCGCTTTCGCTACCAGGCGACCAAGGCCAAGCAGGTGCAAAGCCGGATCAAGGAACTGGAAAAGATCGAGCGCATCGAACTGCCGGAAGAAGAGAAGACGATTCACTTCTCCTTTCCGCAACCCAAGCCCGCCGGACGGATCGTCGCCGAGTTCATCGGCGTCGCGAAATCCTACGGCGAGAAGGAAGTGTTTCGCGATGTCAACTTCATGATCGAGCGCGGCGACCGGATTGCGCTGGTCGGAGTGAACGGCGCCGGGCAAATCCACGCTGATCAAGCTGCTGGCGCAGACCGAACCGTTGACCCAGGGCGAGTACCGGCTGGGACACAACGTCGATCCCGACTACTTTGCGCAGGACCAGTACAAGGAACTCAATCCCGATGCGCGCATCCTCGACGACCTGGGCGAGATTTCTCCGCGCTCCACCCAAACCGAATTGCGCAGCCTGCTGGGATGCTTTCTGTTCTCCGCCGATGATGTTTTCAAGCGCATCGGCGTGCTCTCGGGCGGCGAACGCAACCGCTACGCGCTGCTGCGCATGCTGCTGCATCCGGCAAATTTCCTGCTGCTGGACGAGCCCACCAACCATCTCGACATGCGCGCCAAGGACGTCCTGCTGAAGGCGCTGACCGACTACAACGGCACCGTGGTCTTCGTCTCGCACGACCGCTATTTCATCGACAAGCTGGCCACGCGCGTTCTGGAAGTGGGGGACGGGCGGGTCGAAGTTTATCCCGGGAACTACGAAGACTACCGCTGGCGGAAAGAAGGCGGGGCCGCGGCGCTGCAAAAGGCGGTTACGTCACCGGCCATTTCGCCGCCCGCCAACGGCAATGCCAACGGGCAGCCGGCGAAATCCGAGGACGCCGCGGCCAAGCGCCTGAACCCCATCAAACGCAAACAGATGGAAGATCGTGTCCGCGAGCTCGAATTGGAGATCAACCGTCTGGAAGATGCGATCGCCGAATGTGAGGCAGCCCTGCAGAGCTTCGTCAGCGCCGAGGAAACCCAACGAGTTACGCAGGAACTGCACGCCAGCAAGGCCGAACTGCAAAAGCGGCTGGCGGAGTGGGAAGAGCTGGGCCAGGCGCTTCAGGTGTAGGCGCGAGCGCCTACATGGCTTCAAACACAGATGGTTACTCATTCCCGACAGCCGGTCATGTTCTTCCGTAACCTGCTTTATTGCCAGCTCCCATGCGATAGTCAGATTGGCCAATCGGCCACAGTCAAGCAGACTTGCCGCATGCGGTAACGCCCAAAGTGCGCGCCGCGCGGAAGAAAAAGGAGCGCCGCCACCGATGCTGCAGCCACCAGATTCTCAAAAAACCCAGTCACCCTCGAACCCGTACCTCGGCCCCAGCAAAACCGTCAGCGTGCCGGTGGAGCAGGCTACGATCGGCCGCTCTGTGGTCATCAAGGGCGAAGTCAGCGGCACCGAATCGCTCTACGTCGACGGGCGAATTGAGGGCACCGTCAATTTTGCCGAGCATCGCGTCACCATTGGACGCAACGGCAGCGTCGCCGCCAACATCAGCGCCCGCGAAGTGGTCATCCTGGGCAAAGTGCAGGGCAACATTCAATGCACCGACCGGCTGGACATCCGCAGCGAGGGTTCGCTGACCGGGGATGTGGTCACCCAGCGCATCAGCGTTGAGGACGGAGCCATTCTGAAGGGCAGCGTGCAGGTGCGCGCGGTCGAGCACAATAAGTCTCAAGGCCAGAAGCAGGCCCAGGCTGAGTCGAAACCCGCCGTAAGCGAGCAGCCCAAGGCGGCGGCCGCGGTCGCCGGCGCTTAGTTCAACGAGTGTGGGTCGGACACTCATGTCCGACGCTTTTGACTTTCGTTATTTGCTAAACCGGAAAGTCAAAATCAAAGTCAAAGGCGTCGGACAGGAGTGTCCGACCCACACTTTTCTTTACTTCTTTTCTCCCGGCTTCAAATCCAGCGCCGCCGAATTCATGCAGTAACGCAGGCCGGTCGGAGCGGGACCGTCTTCGAAAACATGCCCCAGGTGGGCATTGCAGCGGGCGCAACGGGTTTCGGTGCGGACCATGCCGTAGGTTTTGTCGGTGTGGTTTACCACCGCGGCCTCGTCCACCGGCTTCCAGAAACTGGGCCAGCCGGTGCCGGAGTCGAACTTGGTCTCGGAGCTGAAAAGCGGTTGCCCGCAACAGACGCAGGCATAGGTGCCCGCGTCTTTCGTCTTCCAATACTTGCCGCTAAAGGCCGGTTCGGTTCCGGCCTTGCGGGTCACGTGGTACTGTTCCGGCGATAACTGTTTCTGCCATTCTGCTTCCGGCTTCTCAATTTTGTCTGCCATTACTCTCTCTCCATCGTGATTAATTAATCTTTCAGCTTCAAATCTCGATGACCATATCTTCGAGACGCGTGGGATAGGTGTTCAGCACTTCGCCTTTGTCCCTGCGCACCACCACCGTGTCCGAGTGTCGAAAACCGCCGAAGTCGGGATCGTAAACTCCCGGCTCGCAACTGAAGGTCATGCCCTGCCGCAGCACGGTCTTGTCGCCTTCGGCGATCCAGGGAGCCTCGTGGCCTTCAAGGCCGATGCCATGTCCGGTGCGGTGCCTGAGGAACTTCTCAAACCCCGCGTGGCGAATCTGGTCGAGACTCTTCTGGTCCACTTCCTCGGCCACCGCGCCTTCCTTCAGGTTCTCGACACCCGCGTCATGGGCTGCGAGCATGGCGTCAAAGAGCCGCTTGGCGTAGTCGGTGGGCTTGCCCACGCAGAATGAACGCTCACATTCGACGTTGTAGCCTCCCACCTGGGCGCCGAAACTCAGGATCAGGGCGTCTCCCGTCTTCAACCGGTCTTTACTCGGGACGGCATGAGGAAAGGCCGAACGTTTGCCGAACGGCACCAAGCCACCGAACGGAGGCTCAATGCCCACGCCCACCACGTCATTCAATTCCTTCGACATTCTGTCGGCGACGGCGTCGGCCGTCACCTTCAGGATTTCGTCTTCGCTCACGGCGCCGTTGCGCTGCACGAATTCGCGGCCCGCCTGCACTTTGAAATCGGCATAGGTCATGGCCCGGCGCATGATGCGTATTTCGTCGTCGTCTTTCACCAGGCGAAGGTCCCCGACCAGGTCGCCGGCGTCCACAATCTTGGCCTTGGGCGCGCCCAGATTCATTTGATGCAGCCGGCTGGGCCGAGGCTCCTCCACGCCGATGCGCGCCCGGTCGAATCCGCGTTTGGCGACGCGCTCGAAGATCCAGCGCACCCGGTTCACCGGGCCGGGAAAATCAAAGTAAGACTCGTAGTCTTTCACCCACCAGGTCTTGACCTGGTCGGCCTCGAGCTCCGGGATGAACATCACTGGATCTCCCGACTCCGGAATCAGAGCCGCCAGCGGACGCTCGGTCGAGAGATGGAAATATCCCACGGTGTAAATGATGTTGGTCGCGTCCAGCAGGAGCAGCGCGTTGAGCTTGCGCTGTTTCATCTTCTGTTGCACCTGAACAATTTTGCGCCGGTACCAGTCCGGTTCCAGGCGGTCATGCGAGCTGGTGTCGGGCATGGCGCTGGCCATGCGCAGAAAGTGCATCCTGCCCAGACGGCTCACATCCGTGGTAATGCTGAGCGCCGCCACCCCGGAGAGCGTGCGCATGAATTGCCTTCGGTTCGCCATCGAGCCTCCGCGCGGACAATTTTCTCGAAATTTCAGGAGCGACCTATCTTAGCGTACCTGCGTGCACGCGGCTCCCAGCTGGACCATCATGATGCGGTTTATACTTCTAGAACCGCGTCCCGCGGAGCCCGTATGCGACTTATTACTTTTGAAGACAGCGTGCGGCGCTCCCGAGTCGGGGGCCTCACTCCCGACGGACGTGTGGTCGACCTGAATTCCGCCTGCGCCTTGTATTTGCGCGATGTGGAGCAGGAGAGCGCGTTCTACCGCCTGGCCGAGGCGCTGGTCCCGCCCAACATGCGCGACCTCTTCTCCGGCGGAGACACCAGCCTGGAAGCTGCCCGCAAGGCTCTTGACCACGTGTTGAGCAGCGACAGCCCTTCTGGAGCGCGGGGCGAACCCATCTTCTACTCCGCCGACGAGGTCGCTCTGCAGTCGCCGATTGTCCCCCGGAAATTTTTCCATGCCGCCGGCTTTCAGAACGTGGACGCCATTATCGGCCATGAGGAGCCGGTCATCTATCCCGAGCACCTCACCCAGGAACTGGATTGCGAAATCCAGCTAGCGGTAGTCCTGAAGAAAAGTGGCAAGCACTTCGCTGCGGAAGACGCCGCCGGCTATATCGGCGGTTACACCATCTTCAATGACATTACGGCCCGCGACCTGGAGCGCCGCGAACGGGAGTCGGGAATCGCGGGGTTCTCCAAGGGGATTGATACGTTCTGTCCGCTGGGACCGTGGATCGTGACCGCTGACGAGATCCCTGATCCGCAGAACCTGGCCATGGAACTGCGGGTGAACGGCGAACTCCGGCAAAAGTCGTCCGCCGTCAAGATGCTGAATATTCCTGAAATGATTTCGCGCTATTCGCCGATGGGCTACAGCGCGGGCGATGTGCTGTCGACGGGCGCGGTCTCGGGACCTGCATCCAACGGCGACTCTAAAGCCCGGTATCTCAAGGTTGGCGATGTGATGGAATGCGAAATCGAGGGTATTGGAATCCTGCGCAACCGCATAATTTCCTGGGAGGAAGCCTACGGCCGCAAAGCCGCCGCGCTCTCTACCCAGGAAACAATTCCCTAAGCCTTCGTAGCGCCGGCGTCCCGCCGGCTGTCCGGCGGGCGTCTCGCCCGCCGCTGGCGGCTGACGCGGGCGAGGGCGCCCGCGCCACACAAAATCTAGGCCTCGAAGCCTCCGATGGTGCGGTATTCCCCGCGGTGATAGAGCAGCGGATCGCCTCCGCGCACCACGACTTCCTCGACTTCCGCGATGAAAATGGTGTGGTCGCCCGCATCCTGCGCGCTATGCAGCCGGCACTCGAGGTAGGCCAGAGCGCCGTTGAGCACCGGAGTCCCATGGGCGGTGCGATCAAAGTGCGCCCCCGCCTCGCGCTCGGCGTGGCGATGGTCCTGGGCCGGGCGCGCGTAGTATTCGGAAATGGCCCGCTGGCCCTCGGCCAGCACATTCACTCCAAACCGCTTCTTGGCATGCAGGTGAGCGTGAGTTCGGGCGCGCTGGTCCACGCAAACCAGCACCAGCGGCGGATCGAGCGACACGGAACTGAAAGCGTTGGCGGTCATGCCGTGCACTTCGCCTTCGTAGTCCAGCGTAATCACCGTGACTCCGGTCGCAAAACTGCCGAGCGCGCTGCGGAATTCTGCTTGAGTGACGACCATTGGAAGGCTGGAGCCCCTGCCGTTTCGTATGGTTTCGGGCAGAGTCAGGCAAACGCCCGCATCAGCCCTTAAGAGTTTTACCACCAAACCCAAGAGGTTGAACAATTCAACGGTCGGACAATCGCTCTCATGTATCATTCTCTTCAGGTTTGGCGATCTCTCCGAACCTGAAGCGCGACAGAAGACATGCAAGTCGAGGAAAATTCGTTCGCGGCTTATCTCGACGAACTGCGGGACGGGCTGCCCCTGTCGCGCCAGGGGGCCTGCCAACTCCTGCGTTGCCCGGACGATGAACTCCCTGCTCTCCTCGCTGCCGCCCTGGAACGCAAGCAGCGCTTCAAGCCCGGCGTCGTCACCTATTCGCGCAAAGTCTTCATTCCCCTGACCAACTTGTGCCGTGACTATTGCGGCTACTGCACTTTCCGCCGCGACCCGGGCCAGCCCGGGGCGCACACCATGACCCCGGACCAGGTTCTGGAAGGGGCGATTGCTGGGCAGAAGATGGGCTGCACCGAAGCCCTCTTCAGTCTGGGCGACAAGCCGGAGCTGGCTTTCCCTGAAATGCGCGAGACGCTCCGCCGCCTGGGATACAACTCGACGCTGCACTATCTGGAAGCCATGTGCGAGCGCGTGTTGCGCGAGACCACACTGTTGCCGCATCCCAATCCGGGGCTGTTGAGCGCGGAGTGGATCGCGCGCCTGGCGGCGGTCTCTCCCAGCATGGGCCTGATGCTCGAGACGACCAATGCCGCCCTGCTTGCGCCGGGCGCCGCGCATGACAATGCGCCCGACAAAGTCCCGGCCAAACGCCTGCGCACCATTGCAGAAGCCGGCAAACAGTCGGTGCCGTTTACCACCGGCCTGTTGATTGGAATCGGCGAAACGCTGGACGACCGCGTGGACGCGCTGCTGGCCATCCGCGAACTGCATCGCCGCTACGGCCACATCCAGGAAGTGATCGTGCAGAATTTCCGCGTCAAG
Organism: Terriglobia bacterium; assembly: GCA_963734455.1. Classification (GTDB taxonomy): domain Bacteria; phylum Acidobacteriota; class Terriglobia; order Terriglobales; family Acidobacteriaceae; genus JAIQFF01. Next base: position 211,251 of record CAVTHC010000008.1, on the reverse strand, counting down.
CCGGAGATTCCGATGCGCGACTGGCCGGAACCGGCTCGAGGCGAGATGTTGCGCACGGTGGCGGTGGCGCGCCTCCTCATGCCGGAAGTCAATCTGCAGGCGCCGCCGAATCTTTCCGCTCCTTATTACAACTACGAAGAGCTGCTCGACGCCGGAATCAACGATTGGGGCGGGGTCTCGCCCTTGACCCCCGATTTCATCAATCCGGAAAAACCCTGGCCGCATCTGGATCAGCTCCAGTCCCGCACCGAATCAAAAGGATATATTTTGCGCCAGCGCCTTCCGGTTTATCCTGAGTTCCTGCCGGCGCTGACTGCGCGTCCCGGCTTGCTGGCGGAAAAAGTTCAGGCCGCTGCCGATCGCGAAGGTTACGCAGGGAGGGCAAGAGCAGCATGATTGTCGTACTCACCGGTGGAACGGGCGGCGCCAAGTTTGTCGATGGCCTGCGCCAGATCGTTCCCTCCAAAGATCTGACCATCATCGTCAACACCGGAGACGATCTGGAGTGGTGGGGACTCTACGTTTCGCCCGACCTCGATTCCATCACCTATGTGCTGGCCGGCCTGCTGAGCAAGGAACGCGGCTGGGGAGTGAAGGGCGACACATTTTTTTGCCTGCAAGCCATGGGCGACCTGGGAGAACCCATCTGGTTTCACACCGGCGACCGCGACCTGGCCGTCCACCTGCTGCGCACCAAACTGCTTAAGCAAGGCAAGACGCTGTCTGAGATCTCCGCTGAAATCGCGGCCAAGATGGGCGTCGAGGCCCGCATCCTCCCCATGACGAACAGCCGTGTAGAAACCCGGGTGGACACGCCCATCGGCGAGCTCAGCTTCGAGGAATATTTCGTGCAGCGCTGGTATCAGGACCCGGTCAAATCGATCCGCTTTGCCGGGATCGAAAAGGCCGAACCCGCGCCCGGCGTGATCGATGCCATCATGTCCGCTACCGTGGTGCTGCTGGCGCCCAGCAATCCCGGTCACCAGCATCGGCCCCATCCTGGCTGTCCCCGGTATTGTGGAGGCCCTCAAACAGACTCGCGCCCCGGTGGCCGCCGTAAGTCCGATCATCGGCAACACCGCAGTTTCGGGACCGGCCGGCATTTTGATGGCGGCCCAGGGCCTGCCGGTTTCGATCGCCGGCGTGGCCCAGGCTTATAGCGAATTTCTGGACATCCTGGTGGTCGACAACCGCGACGCCAAGGCGGCGGAAGAACTGAAACAATCCGGGCTGCGAGTCCACTGCGCCAACACGATCATGAGCACGGCCGACGAAAAGGTTGACCTGGCGCGCCAGGTCCTTTCGTTGATGTCGAGCGAAAGCGCCGCCCACGCCGGCTCGGAATTGTCATGATTCTGGTCCCGGTCAAAAATCTCTCCGGCGCCAAGCAACGCCTGGCCGCTCTGTTCGATCAGCCCACTCGCACCGAACTTGCGCAAGCCATGCTGGCCGATGTGCTCGAGACCGTGGGCACCTGGACAAATCGCCCCGAAGTGGCTGTCGTCACCAGCGATCCGTTCGCGCTTCAACTGGCGCATCAATTTCATTTTTCCGTGATTCCCGACCATGCCAATCGAAGCCAGACCGATGCCATCGAAATGGCGACCAGCTTCTGCGAGACCCGGGGCGTGGAGAGCACGCTGGTAATTCCCGGCGACATTCCCTTGATCCAGAGCTGGGAGCTGGAAAAGATTCTGCAATCGGCGCCGGCCCAGGGATCCGTGCTGGTGCGCGCGGCTGACGGACGAGGCACAAACGCCATCTATCGCCGCCCCGCTGGATTGTTTCCCGCGCGCTTCGGCAACGACAGTTTCGAACCTCACTATGCCGCGGCTCAAGCCACCGGGAAGCCCTGCGTGGTGCTTTCCCTGCCCGGCATCGCGCTCGACGTCGACACTCCCTCCGATCTGCGCGCCCTGGCCGCCGCGCCCGGCGAAACGCGCGCCCAGCGCCTGGTCCGGCAATGGCACCTGGCCGAGCTTCCCGTTGCCGCAAATGAGTAAGCCGCCAGCCTTAAAGCCCAAGAAAGCCCCGCAGGGGGAAGAATGCATCCCACGGCGCAAGCCTTTGGCGCGCCGCCCCCGGGCGAAACTTCGCCGCTCCGATCCGCTCATCCCTTCCTGGCGACCGAGGTGCAGCCCGGTGATTCCGTTTCCGGACTTCTTCTCGGCGCTCTCAAATCCCACAAACCACGCCCCGGCGACATCCTGATCATCAAACACAAAATTGTTTCCAAGGCGGAAGGTCAATGGGTGGACCTGAAAACGATCACGCCCTCCGCCGTTTCCCGCCGCTGGGCCGAGCGCTATCACCTCGACGCCCGCGTCATCGAGCTGGCCATCCAGCAAAGCCGCCGCATCGTGCGGCGCAAGCGCGGCGTCCTGATCACGGAAACTCGCCACGGCCTGATCTGCGCCAACAGCGCGGTGGACGTCTCGAACGTCGACGGAGGCCGCCACGCGCTTGCTGCTGCCGCAAGATCCCGACCGTTCCGCCGCGCAAATCCACCGCGAGCTGAAAAAAGCTCTGCACCTTTCCCTCCCCGTGATCATCACAGATACTTTCGGCCGGCCCTGGCGCGAAGGCCTGACCGAAGTTGCCATTGGGGTGGCCGGCATGCAGGCCCTGCACGACTATCGAGGGCTGCCCGACTCGCACGGATACCGGCTGCAGGCTAGTATTGAAGCAGACGCTGATCAGCTGGCTTGCGCGGCGGGCCTGGTCTGCGGCAAGCTAGCTCGTACGCCGGCATGTATCATTCGAGGATTCGCCTATCGTCCCGGCCGGGGCAGCGCGCGTGATCTGATTCGCCCGGCGGCGAACGACCTGTTTCGCTGAGTCGTTGTCTTTCTCGAGGAGGAGCCGTGACCCGAGTCCTACCCGATTCTGAACTGGAAGCTTTTCCTGCCCTCGAATGGTCAGGCATCGCCGAGCGCATGTCCTCGGAATCGCGTAACGCGCTCGATCAGGTCATGGCGTCGCAGGATGGCAGCGTCCTCTCTCGCGAACAATGCCTGCTGCTGGCGCATGCCGAAGGCGATGACCTGCTCGGCTTGCTGGTGGCGGCCGACATGCTGCGCCGCGACCTGGTGGGCAATCTGGTTACCTACGTGGTCAATCGCAACATCAATTTCACCAACGTCTGTTTTGTCGGCTGCAAGTTTTGCGCTTTCAGCCGCGGCCCGCGCGAGGAAGACAGCTACTTCCACAGCCTTGAAACCATGGCGCAGAAGGCGGTCGAAGCCCGGGCGCTGGGCGCGACCGAAGTCTGCATCCAGGGCGGGCTGCCGCACGGACTGCCTCCGTTCTATTACCGCGACATCCTGCGCGCGATCAAAGCCGCCGTGCCGGACATGCATATTCACGCCTTCTCGCCCATGGAGATCGTTTACGGCGTCGAACTCACCGGCATGCCGCTGCCCGACTACCTAACCATGCTGCGCGACAACGGGCTCGACACTCTACCGGGAACGGCCGCGGAAATTCTCGACGACGACGTGCGCTTCGTGCTCTCGCGCAACAAGCTCTCCACCGAACAGTGGAAGCAGGTGATCCGCACCGCCCACCAGTGCGGCATTCGCAGCACATCGACGCTGATGTACGGGCATGTCGAAACCCCGGCGCACTGGGTCAATCAGCTTGAACTGCTTCGTGACATCCAGCAGCAGACCGGCGGCTTCACCGAATTTGTTCCGCTCGGCTTCGTGCATCAGAACACGCTGCTCTTTCATCAGGGCATCGCCCGCCCGGGCCCGACTCTGGCGGAGCATCTCAAGATTCACGCCCTGGCGCGGGTCATGCTGGCGGGCGCCATCAACAATATTCAGGTGTCCTGGGTAAAGTTGAACCGGCGCCTGTCGCAGCTCTGCCTGCACGCCGGCGCCAATGATTACGGCGGGCACGCTGATGGAAGAAAACATTTCGCGTGAAGCCGGGGCCACCGCGGGACAGTACACCAGCGGCGAAGAATTCCAGTCGCTGATCCTCGAAATCGGGCGCATCCCCGCGGAGCGCAATACGGTTTACACGCGGATCAATCTCAAACTGCCGGCTGACCAAGTCGCGACCGAAGAAGCGCTTGATCCGGAGTTCGCCTAGTGAGGTCCGAAGCATAATGCCCCGCGTCATCTCTGTCCTGGGCGGCACGGGACCGGAGGGCTTCGGACTCGCCCTGCGCTGGGCGCGGTCTGGCGAAAGCGTGATCATCGGATCAAGGGACGCGACCCGCGCTCGCGAAGCCGCGGCCAGAATCCAGGCTGCAGTCGGCAGCCAAGCCCGGGTTACAGGCGAAGAAAACAGCGCCGCCTGTGCCGCCTCCGACCTGCTGGTGCTCACCATCCCGTTCGAAGGGCACTGCCGCCTGCTTAAGCAGATCAAGCCGGCCATCCGCCCCGGCAGCATCGTCATTGACACCACCGTGCCTCTGGCGGCCAGCGTTGGCGGGCGGGCCACCCGCACTCTCGGTATCTGGGAAGGATCCGCGGCTCAGCAGGCCGCCGAACTCGTGCCCCAGGGAGTTTCGGTGGTAGCCGCCTTCCACAACACTTCCGCGGAAGTGCTGAATGGAGATGGCCCGGTAGACTGCGACGTGATTGTCTGCAGCGACGATCCCGAGGCCTCGAAGACGACGCGAACGCTGGCGGCAAAAATTCCCGGGGTCCGCGCCCTTGACGGCGGCAAACTGGAAAACGCGCGCATCCTGGAGCAGATCACCGCGCTCCTGATTGGCCTCAATATCCGCCACAAGGGCCACTCCGGCATTCGCATCACCGGCCTGCCCGAAAAAGCATACGAAGTATCGTAGCGGCGGCCGTTCGAGTGCGCTCAGGGCAGGCTCCGGCGGTCGCGAGGGTGTCTCGCCCTCGCAGTAGGGTCAATTTTATTGTTGGCGAAAAGCCGCATGAACAATTCCCCCGACGCCGGTCCCGCCATCAAATTCCGCGACGTCGGTTATCGCCTGGACGATGGCAGCGACCTGCTGCGCAATCTCAATCTCGAAGTCCAGCGCGGCGAAACCCTGATACTGCTCGGCCGCAGCGGCTCCGGCAAGACCACCACTCTGAAGCTCATCAACCGGCTGCTCACCCAGAGCGCGGGCGCCATCTACGTGGACGGCCGCTCCCTGGAAGAATGGGATGTCATTCGCCTGCGCCGCATGATCGGCTACGTCATTCAGGAAGTCGGCCTGTTCCCGCATTTCACGGTCGCGCGCAACATTGGAGTGGTGCCGCAGATCGAAGGATGGTCTGCCGACCGCATCCGAAACCGGGTCACTGAATTGCTGCAACTGGTGGGCCTTGAGCCTCAACTGGCGACGCGCTACCCGCGTGAACTGTCGGGCGGACAGCGGCAGCGGGTCGGCGTGGCCCGCGCCCTGGCGGCCGACCCCGAGTTTCTCCTCATGGACGAGCCTTTCGGCGCGCTCGATCCCATCACTCGCGCCGAACTGCAGCGTGAATTTCTGTCCTTGCAGCAACGCCTGGGAAAAACCGTGGTCTTCGTCACTCACGACCTGCGCGAGGCCCTGTTGCTCGGCACCCGAATCGCTCTCATGGAATCAGGTCAACTGGTAGTCACGCTCACGCCGGACGAATTTCTGCGCAGCAGCGACCCGATGGTCGCCGCTTATGTCGACGCTTTCAAAACCGAAATCTCGCCCGCACAAAAGGGGGCACGATGAACTGTCAGAGTAGCGCCGGCGTCCCGCCGGCTGTCCCGAGGGCATCCTGCCCTCGGAGAGGCGAACGAAATGTTTGCCAAGTACGCTCGCGCAACCGACCGTTTCGCAGAGGTCACTCATGAACGTGCTGCAATTCATCCTGCAAAATCACGCCGAGGTACTCGAACTCACCGCCGAACACCTGTGGCTGGTCGGGGCTTCCATTGCCCTGGCGGTACTCGTCGGAATTCCGCTCGGCATCCTGATCACGCGCTGGCCGGTGTTGAGCAAACCCGTGCTGGGGACCGCAAACATTATTCAGACCATCCCCAGCCTGGCTCTATTCGGATTTCTGCTGCCCGCGCCGTGGATCGGCGCCCGGGCCGACCGCCTCGCCATACTTGCGCTTACGCTCTATGCGCTCCTGCCGCTTATTCGCAACACCTACACCGGCATCCGGGGCGTGGACCCGGCCGTGGTTGAGGCTGGACGAGGCATGGGCATGACCGATCGTCAACTGCTCTGGCAGGTACAATTCCCGCTGGCGCTGAGCGTGATCATCGCGGGCATCCGGGTTGCCACGGTGCTCTCCATCGGCGTGGCCACCATCGCCGCCGCCATTGGCGCCGGCGGCCTGGGAGAATACATCTTTCGCGGTCTGGCCATGGTCAATAATCAGGTCATACTGGCCGGCGCAATTCCCGCCGCCGCGCTGGCCATACTCGCGGATGCGAGTTTGGGATGGCTGGAGAAGCGCCTGGCACCGGGCTAGAAGACCGTCACCGACGAGTCCCGACCGTGGCCTCTCAAAATATGCGCGTGCCCATGCTCATCGCGATCCGAAAATTCGCTGGCGTCCTGGCCGTGCTGCTTCTCCTGGCATCATGCGGTCCTCCTCGCGCCAACCGCATCGTCATCGGCTCCAAGAACTTCACCGAGCAGCTCGTGCTCGGCGAGATCATGGCCCAGCAGATCGAAAATAAAACTCATCTCACGGTAGAGCGTCGCTTCTATCTTGCCGGAACCTACATTTGCCAGCAGGCAATTCTGGGCGGCCGCATCGATATCTATCCGGAATACACCGGCACCGCCCTGACCGCGATTCTGAAGCAGCCGCCGTCGGGCGATCCCGAAGAAGTTTTCCGGCGCGTCAAGGCCGGATACGCCGGGCAATTTAATCTCGCGATCGGGCGGCCATTCGGGTTCAATAACACTTTCGCCATCGAAATCCGCGGCGAAGACGCGCGCCGGCTCGGCCTGAAAACCATCTCGCAAGCCGCCGCCTACACTCCGAAATGGCGTGCCGGTTTCGGCTACGAGTTCATGGGACGTCCCGACGGCTACAAGGGACTGGCAGCAACCTACGGACTTCGTTTCGCCGAGTCTCCCAGCATCATGGACCTGGGGTTGCTCGCCCGCGCGCTCAAGGACAAACAGATCGACCTGGCGGCAGGAAACATGACTGACGGCCTGATCCCGGTACTGGATCTATTCGTGCTGGAAGACGATCGCCATTACTTCCCGCCCTACCAGGCCGTACCGGTCATGCGCCAAGCGATGCTGGCTCGTCACCCCGAGGTTGGAACTGCTCTCGAGCAGCTCGCGGGAAAGATTTCCGATGATGACATGCGCCAGCTCAACTACGCGGTCGACGGCCAGCACCGCGATGTAAAACAAGTCGTGAAAGAATTCCTTCGCAGCAAGAACTTATGATCTCCTTCGTGTACCTTCGTGTCCTTGGTGGTTAGTGCTTTTAGATCGCGGCAAGAGCTTTAACCACCAAGGACGCAAAGGTACACGAAGGAACTTCACATCAGCCACACTGCATCAACGTCCACAATCACTTGCGTGCGCGGGATCTTCTGCTGGGCGGCGTACGCCAGCATTGTCCGCAGCAGCGCGTTCAGTTTCTCGCGGCTGGCTGACTTCACCACAAAGTGATAGCGATAGTCGCGTTTCAAACGCACAATCGGCGCGGCCGCGGGCCCGAGCACGCGAATGCCTTCGTGCCGCGTTTTCTCAAACCACTTCCCCAGGATCCCCGACCAGCGCAATGCTTCATCCAGCTTGTCGCTTCGCACCAGAACATTCGCGAGAGCGCTGTAGGGCGGATAGTGCATCCAGCTGCGAAAGCGCAACTCTTTTTCATAGAAACCGGCAAAGTCGTGGTTCGCTGCGTACTGCACCGCGTAGTGGTCGGGAAAATAAGTCTGCAGCACTACTTTTCCCGGCGTCTGCCCGCGCCCGGCGCGGCCTTCCACCTGGGTCAGCAACTGAAAGGTGCGTTCGGCGGCGCGAAAATCGGGAAAGCCCAGCGCCATGTCGGCTCCCACGACGCCGACCAGCGTGACTCCGTGGATGTCGTGGCCCTTGGCGATCATCTGCGTGCCCACCAGCAGATCGAGTTCGCCTTCGTCGAGAGCATTGAGGGCGCGTTCGAAGTCTTCGCGGCCGCGCACCGTATCGCGATCGAGGCGCCCAATGCGGGCCTGCGGAAACATTCCATGCAGCAACTCTTCCAGCTTTTCCGAACCGGTGCCGAGGAAATATACGTACTCGCTGCCGCAATGGATGCAGGCTTTGGGCACGGGCGCGGTGTAGCCGCAATAGTGGCATTCCATGCGGCGGGAGCGCTTGTGATGGGTCATCGCAATGGCGCAGTTCTTGCACTCGAGCGTCTTGCCGCAGGCGCGGCACAGCACCACCGGCGAATATCCCCGCCGGTTCAGCAGCACCATGACCTGCTCCTTGCGCTCCAGTCGCTCTTTAATTTCTTCGGCCAGCTTGCGGGAGATCACCTGCTCGCTCCCGGTTTCCTGAAATTCCTGCCGCATGTCGATGATCTCGACTTCCGGCAACGGCCGCTGCTCCACCCGGTCGGGCAATTCGAGCAGCTTGTACTTGCCTTTTTTGGCGTTGAAGTAGGACTCCAGCGACGGCGTAGCCGAACCCAGCACCACGGCCGCGTTGGCCATCTTGGCCCGCATCACCGCCACATCACGGGCGTGATAGCGCGGCATTTCTTCCTGCTTGTATGACGGGTCCTGCTCCTCGTCCACAATCACCAGCGCGAGATCGCTGACAGGAGCGAACACCGCGGAGCGCGTCCCCACTACCATGCGCGCGTCTCCGCGCTTGATGCGGTGCCACTGCTCAGCGCGTTCCTTGTCGGACAGCGCCGAGTGCAGGATGGCAACTCCTTCTCCGAACAGTTGATGCAGGTCGGCAGCCACCGCCGGAGTCAAACCTATCTCGGGAACCAGCAGGATGGCGGAACGCCCGGCTTCGAGCACCGCCCGCATCGCCGAAAGATAGATCGCCGTCTTGCCCGATCCGGTGACGCCGTGCAACAGCATGCCGGAAAACTTGCGCGCGTTCACACTCTGCTGGATAAATTTGAGCGCTGCCAGTTGCGCCGCGCTGAACTGCGAATCAAACAGGCTGGGCCGCGCCTTCAGCACCGATACGGTGAAGTCAGCCGGCTCTTCCACAATCTCCACCAGCCCGCGCCTGGCCAGCGTGTTCAACGTGGTGCGCGGGACCTCCAGCGACTGCAGGGCCTCGACGGCCACCTTGCCTCCGGCGGCGGCCAGAGTGTCAACCAAAGCTTGCTGATTGGAGTTCAGCTTGCCTTCGCTACTTTTCAAGACCGCGAACTTGACCGTGCGTGTTGCTTCTTGCGCTTCGGACAAATCTTCCCGGACGATCCACTTCTTCCGCGCCATTCCTGCGAGCAGCGGCTTGGACGCCCGGGTCGCGGCCCGCAAGCTTTCTTCCCGCGTCGTCTCACGCTCCGCCAGGTAGTCGAGCACGCGAAACTCGACCAATTGGTCTTCAGGAGTTTTCTGCGAGCGCGCGGACGATCCCGACATTCCCGCCAGGTGCAGCGCCAGTTGCCCTTCTTCCGTGATGCGGTAGCCGACGGCCTTTTTGAATTCCGCGCCCAGCGGCAGCATGGTCCGGAAAACTTCGCCGATGGGAGCGAGATAGTAATCGGCAATCCACTGGCCCAGGCGAATCAGTTGCTCGTCGAGCACGGGCGCGAGATCAAGAACGCTGATGACAGTTCTTGGTCTTAACTTCCGGCTTGTGATCGTGCAGGGCGGTGACGATCCCGGACATGCGCTGCTGCCGGAAAGGCACGAGCACGCGCCCACCCACGACCGGCTGCATCCCCTCGGGAACAGCGTAGGTGAAGACAATGTCGAGCGGCACCGGCAGAGCTACGTCGCAGAATTCAGCCATGTAAGATGTGCCGGTACCCGGCACTCAGAACGGATCGTAACATCGTGAAGTTTAGCGCTGGCGCGACCGCCTCGCTCGGTGGTGGGTCAGTTTGATTTCCACAGACTAAGGATCTCAGCCACTCCACCGATTAGGATCGCAAGGCTCACTGCAACGACCACAACGCGCAGATATGGCTTGGGTTTGTATCGATACTTTGTTCTTCCCGTCCAAGGCTGAACTGCCCTAAATTCCTCAGCGAAAAGACCATACCAAACTCCGTAGGCTGCGGCCGCGGTGGCTAGGAACGCTGGGATCATCGCGTCTAATTCTCGGCGAATGCTCTCAGGATAAACTGCCTCTCGCTCGTGCTGCAGGAAGATTCGTTGGCAGTCTATTCCGGGCCCTTGGGCGGAGCCACCAGCCCCAGATCCTTCATCACCATCTGCAAATCTTTCCAGGCTTCTTTCTTCTGCCGGGGATCGCGCAACAGAAACGCAGGATGGTAAGTGACGGCCAGCTTGGTGCCACGGAAGTCATACCACTTGCCGCGCAACTCGGTCATCGGCGCATTGATCGCCAGCAGCGTCTTGGCCGCAACCGCACCCAGGGCCACGATGGCCTTGGGTTTGATGGTGGCAATCTGCCGCATCAGAAAAGGCGAGCAGGTTTCGCACTCGTCGCGTTCCGGCGTGCGGTTGCCCGGCGGCCGGCACTTGATGATATTCGCGATGTAGATATCTTCGCGCCGCAGGCCCATGGCCTTGATCATGTTGTTGAGCAACTGACCGGCGCGGCCGACGAAAGGTTCGCCCTGCTGGTCTTCGTCGGCGCCTGGCGCTTCGCCGATGAACATCAACTCGGCCCGCGGATTGCCCACGCCGAAGACGATCTGCTTGCGTCCCTGCTTGGCCAGGCGGCAGCGGGTGCAATCGCCGATGTCCTCGCGAATGGCGCGCAGTCCTTGGGCTGGATCGGAAAATGCTGACTCAGGTTCCGCCGAGATTTCGACTAGCTCGACCTCTTTGGGAGTCGCGACTGCGGCTTTGGCTCTGGGCAATGGCTCTCGCTCTTCTGGCTGGATTTGGACAGTGGTCTCGCGCCGGTAGAAATCATAGATGCCAAGTTCATTGTAGTAGCGGATGCGGTCGGCCAGGGCGCGTTTGAGTTGGGGATCCAGGGTTGGGGACATGGGATTTCAAAACGATTGCAGATCTCAGATTGATGATTTCAGATTGAACTTCCTCGTGCCGAGGGGCTGGTGTTCAATCTTAAATCTAAAATCAACGATCTGAAATCTTTTCGGGATGCGCCTGCTACCTGGCCTGTGGTACCTTTCGCAGGCGAACGGCCTGGTCGAGGACGCGCTGGGCGACTTCCCACTTGGTGGTCTCGGGCACTTCGATCACGTCGCTGTGGGTGATGATGGTGACCGCGTTGCGGTCGGAATCGAAGCCCACGCCTTCGCGCGACACATCATTGACTACGATGGCATCGAGCGCTTTCGCCATCAGCTTCTTGCGCGCGTTTTCCAGCACATTCTCGGTTTCGGCGGCGAATCCGATGATGAGTTGCGAGCTCTTGCTGCGCGCCAGCTCCGCGAGAATGTCCGTGGTAGGCTCCAGTTCCAGCGAGATTGCGCCCTTGCGTTTGATCTTCTGCTCGGCTGCGCTTTTGGGGCGATAGTCGGCCACGGCCGCGGTCTTGATGACGATGGTGGCCTCGGGCAGCAGCTTCATGACCGCGCTGGCGCATCTGCTCGGCGGATTCGACCCGCGTGACTTCAGCGCCGCCCGGAGGCGTCAGTGTGGTGGGCCCGCTGACCAACAGAACCCGCGCGCCGCGCCGCAACGCGGCTTCGGCCAGCGCGTATCCCATGCGGCCGCTGGAGCGATTGGTAAGATAGCGCACCGGATCGATCTTCTCCCGGGTGGGGCCGGCCGTGATCAGCACGGTTTCGCCGGCCAGTTCCTGCGAAGCCCCCAGAGCTTCCATCGCGGCGGCGACGATCAGATCGTTTTCCGCCAGACGGCCGGGGCCGGTCATGCCGCAGGCCAGATAACCGTCACCCGGCTCCACGATCCGCACGCCGCGCTGGCGCAAAATTTCCAGATTCGCCTGGGTTGCCGGATGGTTCCACATGTTCACGTTCATGGCCGGCGCAACCACTACCGGCGCGGTGGTCGCGAGATACAGAGTAGTGAGGAAATCGTTGGCGATGCCCTGCGCGAATTTGGCGAGGATGTCGGCGGTAGCGGGCACGACCAGCAGCGCGTCAATCGATTGGGCCACCGCGATATGCTCGATGGCGGAGTCGATGTTGGGCTGGGCGTTTCCGTCGCCGCCCGCGGCGAACATGTCGGTAATGACTTTGTCGCCGGAGAGCGCGGCAAAGGTCAGGGGGCGGACAAACTGCTGCGCGCCCTGGGTCATGATCACCTGCACCCGGATGCCGCGGTCCTGCAGCAGGCGAACCACTTCCGCCGCCTTGTAGGCCGCGATCCCGCCGCTGACTCCGAGCGCAACTTTCATGGGAATCCGCATCGATTGCAGATTGCAGATTTGAGATTTCAGATTTCAGATTGAATCTCCGGCAACGGCCGACGCGAGGTCTGCAAATCAAGAATCTGAAATCTGCAATCTGGCAATTCATACGTCCTTCGCGATCGCCTTCTCCAGCATCTCGCTGGCGACCTCGGCCGCGGAGCGCGGTATTTCGGGGATCACCCACTTCACCTTGCCGGCCTTGATTTCATCCTGGGCAATCCGGCAAGGTTTGCGGGAAGGTGTTTCGATGACTGGCGGCGCGCCACCCTGCAATTGCCGCGCACGCCGCGCGGCCACCAGGATGTAGCGATAGTTGCTGTCAAACCCATCCATCAACTTCATTGTGTTCTCCCCTGCCGCTAACGTCTACCCGGCACCGCTGCCTTTTCGAACGAAGCCAGAATCGGCTGCAATCGCTCCCGCACATTCTTAAGGCGGCAGCGTTCTGCCTTGGCCATCAGGTCGGTGTCGTCAGCGGATCGTTGTCCCTGTACTTGGGCTCCTGGCCGCATCAGTCGCTCCGCGAGCAGGATCGACTTCAGCGCGTCGATAGATTCTTCCAGGCGGTCGTTAACCAAAATATAGTCGTATTTGTCATAATTCTCAATCTCACGAGAGGCCGTGACCAACCGGCGCTGGATCACCTCTTCCGCATCCAGGCTGCGGGTGCGCAACCGCTTCTCCAGTTCCTGCCGGTTGGGAGGCAGAATGAAGATGCTTACCGCCGCCGGAATTTTCCGCTTGATCTGCGCCGCGCCCTGCACGTCGATGTCCAGCAGCAGGTCTTTTCCCTCTTCTTCGGCCTCGAACTGAAAACGCCGCGCCGTGCCGTAGTAGTTGCCGAACACGTCGGCGTACTCGAGGAACTCATCCCGGCGGACCATCTCCTCAAATTCAGACCGGGGAACGAAATAATATTCGCGGCCGTTCTGCTCGCCCGCCGCGGGGCGCCCGGGTGGTGTAGGAAATGGAAAATTTCAGGCCCGGCACAATCAGGCGCACCTGGTTCACCAGCGTGGATTTGCCCGAACCGGACGGCGCCGAAATGATGTACACGCCGCTCATTCGAGGTTCTGCACCTGTTCCCGCGCCTTCTCGATTTCGGTTTTGATGGCCAGCCCCATTTCCGTGATTTTCAGCGCGTCGCCCGCCAGGCCCGAAGTCTTGGAGAGCAGCGTATTGGCTTCGCGATTCATTTCCTGCAGCAGAAAATCGAGCTTCTTGCCCACTTCGCCGCCCTGGTCGAGCAATCCCAGAAAATGCTTCACATGGGTATCGAGCCGGACCAGTTCCTCCTGGATATCGCTGCGGTCGACCAGCAGCGCCGCCTCCTGCAGCAGGCGCTCCGGATCCACCTGGCTTCCAATCAGCTCCTGCATGCGCGTCTTCAACTTTTCGACATAGGCCTGTTGCACGGCCCGGCGCTGTTTCTCCACACCGTCGCCGGCCTTCTGCACATGGGCCATGCGCTCCCGCAACTCCCGCTCAATGCCGCGCCCTTCTTCCTCGCGCATCTGGTTGAGGTGACCGAGAAGCTCCTCCACCTTGGCCAGCACCGAGGCCTCAAGAGCACCATCGGCAGGAAGCGCCGCCGAGTCCAGTGCGCCGGGCAGACGCAAGACCGCATTCAGGTCCGGCTCGGCTGCCAGCCCGAACTCCGCCGCTGCCGCGCGAAATGCCTGAATGTAGCCTCCCGCGATCTGGCGGTTGAGCGCGAAGCTTTCGTTCCCGCCCCGCTCCAGATTGAGCGTCAACTCCACATGGCCTCGGGCCAGTTTCTCCTTGAGCAGGCGCCGCAATTTCATCTCCAGCGAATCGCTGTCGGACGGCATGCGGAAGTGCACGTCGAGAAAGCGATGATTCACCGACTTCAAAGACAGCGTGAAGCCCATCGGACTCTTGCCCGGCAAACATCGTGGATCGCGTGCCGGATCCGCCACCTGCCCCTTCACCTGCGCGAACCCGGTCATGGAACGAATCGGCATGATGTTTGTAGCGCCGGCATTTCGTAGCGCCGGCCCTTCGACTACGCTCAGGGCAGGCTCCGGCTGTCGCGAGGGCGTCTCGCCCTCGCACTGTCAACTACCGAACCGCATTCGCCTTGGGCGGCTCCCCTTCCGCGAACTGAAGATCATACAACCGCCGGTAGGTGCCGGGTTTCTGCATGAGCTCTTCATGCGCCCCGATGTCCTCGATGGTTCCGTTCTCCAGCACCACAATGCGGTCGGCGCGGCGAACGGTCGAAAGCCGGTGCGCGATCACAAACACGGTCCGTCCGGTCATCAGATTCTGCAGCGCCGACTGCACCAGCGCCTCCGACTCGCTGTCCAGCGCCGACGTGGCCTCGTCCAGAATCAGGATCGGCGCATTCTTCAGCAAAGCGCGCGCAATGGCGATTCGCTGCCGCTCGCCGCCGGAAAGCCGCACGCCGCGCTCGCCAATCATGGTTTCGTAGCCGTTCGGCAATTCCATAATAAAGTCATGCGCCAGGGCGGCGCGGGCCGCGGCCTCCACCTGCTTCTGCGAAATGGAGGGCTGCCCGTAGGCAATGTTGTTGCGCAACGTGTCGTTGAACAAGCACCGTCTCCTGCGTGACCACGCCGATCTGCGACCGCAGCGAGGCCAGCGTGGTATCGCGCACGTCGCGTCCGTCGATCAGGATGCGTCCCGCGGTCACATCAAAAAAGCGCGGGATCAGATGCACCAGCGTGCTCTTGCCCGCGCCGCTCGATCCTACCACGGCCACCACTTCTCCCGCGCGCACCTCGAGATTGATGTCGCAAAGAATTTCCCGCGACTCGTCGCCATCCGCCTCGTAGGAGAAGCACACCTCCTCAAGCCGAATGTCCTGGGCAAACGGCGGTATGGCCTTGGCCCCCGGCTTCTCCTTGACGTCGTCCTCGGTATCCATGAACTTGAAAATCTCCGAGGACGCGCCCAGGGCCTGCTGAAAATTATTGTTGAAGAGCGCGAACTTGCGCACCGGATTGTACAAACTGAAGACCGCCGTGATGAATGCGCCAAATGTTCCCAGCGTGAACTCGCCGTGCGCAATCCGGTCGCGGCCCAACAACAAGAGCAGGGCAATGGCGATCGCCCCGAAAATATCCATGAGAGGCGAACTCATGGCCGCCGCCGCCACCGAGCGCAGGTTGGCCTTGAAAAGCTTCTGCGCCGCCTGGCGAAAGCGCGCCATCTCCCAGGATTCCATGCTGAAAGCCTTCACGATCCGGTTGCCGCTGATGGTTTCCTGCAGAATGTTCTGGATGTCGGCCAGCTTGTCCTGCCCGCCGCGGGTGGTGGTGCGCACGCGGCGTCCGATCCTGACCGCCGAAAAAATGATGAAAGGCACGAACAGCAGCAGCACCCAGGCAAGTTTGCGCCCCAGCACAACCACCGCGATGGCGGTGAACAGGAAGGTGAAGAACTGCTGCAGAAACTCCGCCAGCACGCTCGACATGGCGTACTGCACTCGCTCGATGTCGTTGATGATGGTCGAAATCAGCGTGCCCGTGGTGTGCTTCTGAAAAAACGCCGCCGAGCGTCGCAGCACGGAGTTGTACAGATCGTTGCGCAGGTCGGTGATCATGCCGAACCCGGCATGGTTCACCAGGTAAGTGCCGGCATAATCGAAAATGCCCTTGAGGATCGTGGACGCCACCAGCGCGTAGGCCACGATCGTCCAGGCATTATGAAAATGGGTGGGAACGAACTGCTGCAGGTAGACGATGCGGCCGCTGCCGGGAATGGTGAAAAGCTGAATGTTGTCCGATCCGGAGGATGGGTTCAGGACGCGGTCAAAGATCGGCTTGACCAGCACCAGCCGAAACGCTTCCAGGAACCCGACCGCGGCCAATAGCAGAACGCCCGGCAGCAACTGCAGTCCAAAAGGAAGGACGTACCGCAGAAGGCGGGTCAGTTGCCGCATCCGGGGCTCCCGATGCGCAGCCGCCCGAGGCCCGCGCCTGAAGAAATCGGCATACGTTGCAAGGTCCTATTCTACTGCAGTCTTCAGTCGTCAGTCTTCGGTCGTCAGCCAGACCAATCCTTAAACTGCGGTTCGCTGACGACTGAAGACTGACGACTGAGCTGACGACCGACGACTGCTCACCTCGGACTATCCCGATGCACCACCTTCACCCGGTATCCGGCCTTGCGCAGGCGTTTGCCTACATCCTCGGCGATCATCACCGAACGGTGCTGCCCGCCGGTGCAACCGAATGAAATGGTCAGGTAGCTCTTGCCTTCGCGGATGTAGTGCGGCAGCAGGTAAACCAGCAACTCGGAAATTCGCTGGATAAATTCCCGGCTCTGGGGAAACGAGCGGATATATTTGGCAACCTTCGGATCCAGGCCGGTCAGCGGTCGAAACTCGGGCACGAAGTGCGGATTGGGCAGGAAGCGCACGTCGAAAAGCAAATCGGCGTCATCGGGCACGCCATGCTTGAATCCGAAACTCACGCAGGATACCAGGATGTTCTTGCCCGACTCGCGCTTGTGAAACCGCTCCGTGATATAGGCGCGGAGTTCGTGGACATTGAACCTGGAAGTATCGATGACCAGGTCTGCCATGGCGCGTATGTACTGCAGGTGACGGCGCTCGGCGGCCAGCGACGACTTGACCGGCGCGTGCGTGCCCAGGGGATGCGGCCGGCGAGTCTCGCTGAAGCGCCGCAGCAGGATGGATTCCGCGGCTTCGAGGAAGATGACTTTGGTCGGCAGCATCCGCTTGACCGAGTTCACGATCGCCGGCAGCCCCTCCAGCTGCGTGCCCTCACGAACGTCGACCACCAGGGCGGTGCGCCTGATCTCGGAGGACTGCCCGACCAGTTCGGCGAAACGCGGAATCAACTCGACCGGCAGGTTGTCCACGCAGTAGTAGCCCAGGTCCTCGAAGGCCTTGAGCACGGACGCCTTGCCCGATCCGCTCATGCCGGTGATGATGACCAGTTCACCCGACGGGCGAACCGCCGTCCTCGGGCTTTTCCCGGATGCTTTCCGGGCTCCGATTTTGACCTTTTTCCTGGGCTTGGGGCGGGCCATCTGGTGGGATGTTAGCAGGCACCGCGCGGGCTCGCCAGTTGCATCGCGGTTGCCGGTGCGGGCCGCGGTTGCGTTTCGGAACTCCGCCGAAAAATAAAAAGGGGGCACGGAATGTGCCCCTTTTCATGCTTCGCTACCCGAGAAGTGCGCCTTCCCCCGAAGGGCGCCTCTAACGCAGCGTTGCGACTACGACAACATTCTGCTTTCCGGTCTTCTCGCAATGAAGTCTGAAAACCGTCGGCCACTACGGTTGATTGCAGGTGGCGTGCCAGAGTGCGAGCAGTCGCAAGCCTGGGCGGCTGGCTGTTCTCAACTGGTTGATGGACTTGATGTTCTCCATGGATGACGTGAACAGCGAGGCATTCGGAGGCAGGTTCAAGCGGCGCGCCGCTAACCCAAGTGTTAGAAGAAACCAACCAGATGGTTAATCGCCCGGTGGTTGAATCCAGATTCTGGCGGTGTGGGACCGGGTCTCAGACCCGGTCGGGCGGTGCGCAGCACCGCAGGGTCTTGAAAGGCAGGTCGGGGCTATCGCTTGCACCTGTGCCCGCCTGCGGACCTTCGGTCCGCCTGACCGGGTCCCTTCGGCTTCGCTCAGGGCAGGCTCCGAGCCCGGTCCCACACGATCACAGAGAGGCTGCGTGTACACGCAGCCGGATATGTGCTAAACAGCGGAGTGTGGCGGAATCGAATCCCAGGCTGGTCGGCATCGGCGGTCCTCTAAAGGGCGCGGCTTTCCCTTTGCCTGCCGGCGAGGTGTCGATCGGGCGCGACTCCTCGAACCACCTTTGGGCGCCCGATCCCGCTTTGTCGCGCCGGCATTGCGTCGTGGTCGCGAGCGGCGAACAGGTTTCCATACGCGACCTGGGAAGCCGCAACGGCACGCTCGTCAACGGCGTCCCCGTCGAGCAGCAGCAGATGCGCCACGGAGACCAGATCTATATCGGCGATTCCGTCCTTCTCTTCCTGCTGAACGAAGACCGGGAACACTCCACCCGAAATCCGGTTGAGTTTCAGGACACCGCGGCTTTTGCGGGTCCTCCCCTTCTGCTTCGGGCGGAAGACGCGCTCTATCTGCAACCGGAGAAGATGAGCGCGACTTTGCCGCCCTCGGCGCGCCGGGCCCGCGACCTGAATTCCCTGCTGAAGATCGCCACCGGAATCGGCGGCATTCGGGACCAGGACTCGTTGCAGTGGCAACTTCTGGGCTTCATATTCGACGTGGTCCCAGCCGAGCGCGGCGCCGTTCTGCTCTGCGATCATCCCGAAGAGTTCAACTCGACCGCTGCCTGGGACCGGGCGCGCGGGCCCGGCCATCCGGTGCAAGTCAGCCGCACCGTGGTGCGGCGCGCCCTGAAAGAGCGCGTCGGCATGGTCGTAAGCGACGTACTGGGCAACGACGCTCTGCGCCAGGTCAAGACCCTGTTCGAATCGAAAGTCCGGTCCCTGCTTTGCGTTCCCCTGGTGGTTGCCGACAGGGTCCTGGGCGCCATCTACCTGGACACGACCAGCCCGACGGTGCAGTTCGATGAAGAACATTTGCAGGTGATGACCGCCGTCGCCGGCATCGCCAGCCTGGCGTTTGACAACGTGCGCCGCTGGGAAGACCTGCGCCAGGAAAACCAGGATCTGCGGGCTGAAATCGCCCTCGAACACAATATGGTTGGCGCCAGTCCCGCCATGCGCAAGGTGTTCGATTTCATTCGCCGGGTTGCGCCCACCGACTCCACTGTCCTCATCGAGGGCGAGAGCGGGACGGGAAAAGAGCTGGTGGCCCGCGCCCTGCACCGCAACAGCCCGCGCGCGGAGCAGCCCTTCGTGGCCATCAACTGCGCCGCCATCACCGAAACGCTTTTGGAAAGCGAGCTCTTTGGCCACGAAAAGGGCGCCTTTACCGGCGCCGCGCGCGCAGAAGAAAGGCAAAGTCGAAGTCGCCGAGGGAGGAACGCTGTTTCTGGACGAAGTCGGCGAACTCGCGCCCGCTTTGCAAGCCAAGCTGCTGCGGGTCCTGCAGGAACGTGAATTCGACCGCCTGGGCGGCACCAGGCCGATCAAGCTGAACATCCGCGTGGTTGCCGCCACTAACCGAAGCTTATCCGAAGCGGTCAAGGGCGGCGCTTTCCGCAACGACCTGTACTACCGCCTGAACGTGGTCACGCTCAATATGCCGCCGCTGCGCGAGCGCCGCGAGGACATAGCGGTGCTGGCCGACCATTTTGCCGCCAAGGCCAGCCGCAAATGCGGCATGCGGGTCAAGCCGGTTTCATCCGAAGCGCTGGCCTGCCTGATGCACTACGACTGGCCGGGCAACGTGCGTGAACTGGAGAACGCACTGGAACGCGCGTTCGTCCTCGGATCCACGGATTCCATTCTGCCGGATGACCTGCCTGAGACCGTCCTCGAAGCCAGTTCCGCCGCCCCGGCGTCGACCGACAAATACCACGGCAGCATCAAAGAAACGAAGAAGCAACTCATCCTGGAAGCCTTGCAGCAGGCCAACGGCAACTACATACAAGCCGCCAAAGCCCTGGGGATGCACCCCAATTCCCTGCTGCGGCTGATCCGTAACCTGGATTTGAAAGGCGTGAAGTAAGAAAGCAGCAATGGGCAAATTCAGACCCGGAAGGGCGCGCTCAGCAGTCGGGCCGGCAGCATGACCACGGCCCAGACCAGCGCCAGCGCACCGTGGACCGCAATCCCCACCAGTCGGAAGGGCAGCAGAACCACCCAAACGAACGGGTACAGCACCAGCGCCAACAGCGCCAGCGGCCAGCACACCACAAACAGAATGCACCAGAGCAGGAAACCTACCATGGCCGTACCTCCCGGGAAATCGCGTCTGCCTTGATGTACGACGAGAACTCTCGAAAAGTTCCCTCCGGAAAACTGAGAACCGAGAACATGAAACTAATAACTGGGGTTTTATCCAAAACCAGCCTGCCTCACCTGGAATTCTCAGCGCGATGACTTTCAGCCCGCCACTGCCGCCTCCGGCGCCAATCTTCGCAGCGACTCCCCATAAGGCGCTCGCGCAATCCCGCGCTCGGTCACGATCGCGGTCACGTACTTTGCCGGGGTGACATCAAACGCCGGGTTCTCCACCTCCACGCCATCGGGCACCATCTGCCGCCCGGCGATATGGGTCACTTCTTTTCCGTCACGCTGCTCGATGGGAATCCCGTTCCCGTCGGGCGTATCAAAATCCACGGTTGACAACGGGGCGGCGACATAAAAGGGGATGCCGTGTTCCTTTGCCAGCACCGCCACCGAATAAGTCCCGATCTTATTGGCCACATCGCCATTGGCGGCAATGCGGTCAGCGCCCACCACGATCGCGTTGATTTTTCCCTGGTTCATCATGGCGCCGGCCATGTTGTCGGAAATTACCGTGGTGGGAATGCCGTCTTTCTTCAGTTCCCAGGCAGTCAATCGCGAACCCTGCAGAAAGGGACGCGTCTCATCGGCATAAACGTGGATCGTCTTGCCCTGCTCGACGGCAGCGCGGATCACTCCCAACGCCGTGCCATATCCGCAGGTGGCGAGAGCCCCGGCATTGCAGTGGGTAAGCACGCCGCCGTTTGCCGGCATCAAGGTCGCGCCGTGCCGGCCCATGGCCTGGTTGGCGGCAATGTCCTCGGCGTGCATGCGCTGGGCTTCTTCAATCAGCGACTGCTTGATCTGGGCCAGCGGCCGCACTCGCAACATTTCAAACTTGTCGCGCATGCGCTTGATCGCCCAGAACAAATTTACTGCGGTCGGCCGGGTCTTCCCCATTACGTCGCAGATCTGATCAAACTCCTGCTTCAGATCTCCGCCATTTTCAGCTTTGGAAGCCTTCACCCCGAGAGCGATGCCCATGGCCGCAGCCACGCCAATCGCGGGCGCTCCCCGCACCACCATGTTGCGAATGACGTCGGCAACCTGGACATAAGTCCTGCAGGTAACGTAGGTCTCTTCGGTCGGCAGCTTGGTCTGATCGATGAAACGCACGCCGGAATCGGTCCATTCGAGAGTCTGAATCATAGGGCAGTCGTCAGTCTTCGGTCGTCAGTCGTCAGCAATCCGCCGCCCGCTGATGCTTGCTGGCGACTGAAGACTGACGACTGACGACGCTTTCTAGTTCTTATGCACCGCGCAGCGGATTCGCGGGGTATGCACCACTGCCGGCTTGCCGCAAATCTCGCAGCCGGACCCTGCCGCCGGCATTCCTGGAGAAGTCTCGTCATTTTGCAGCAGATGCTCTCGCCGTACGTCGCTGGCGGTAAACAGGGAAACGAATGGCGCCGGCGCAGCCGCTTTCTCCACGTTGGGACGCCCTCCTGCCTCCTCGCGTTCCACTAAACACAACACGCCGACGACTTCAAAGCCGAATTCCCGTGCCGCCTCAATCGCCTGCACGGTTGAGGATCCCGTGGTGCAAACGTCATCCACAATCACCACCCGCGCGCCTTTTTCCTGAAAGCCTTCGATGCGCCGTCCGGTGCCGTGCTGCTTTTCGGCCTTGCGCACCAGAAATCCATCTACATCGCCGCTGACCACGGAAACCGCCACCACAATGGGGTCCGCACCCATGGTCAGCCCCCCAATCGCTTTGACCTTCCATAAGCGGTGCTTAATCTCGTCGAGGACGACTTGCCCCGTCAAACGCGCGCCTTTGGCCGATAGAGTTGTCGTTCTGCAATCGATGTAGTAGTCGCTCGTCCCTCCGGACGAGAGCTTGAACTGTCCCAGCCGGAACGACTTCGAGGCCAGCAATCGCAGCAAATCCTGTCGCGCGGAAGCCATCAAAACCTACGATATCACGCTCCCTGCCTGCTATTGCGTCATGCGCTCCAGGTGCCGGAAATGGTCGGTCCCGACATAGAGCACGCCGAACAGCATGAGGTTATAGCCCACATGAATCAGAAGCCCGGGCGTCACCGATCGAGTCACCACGCGCGTGATGGTCAGGACCAGGCCCACCATGAACAGGACCAGCAGCGGCCCCCAGGCCTGTCCCAGTTGTTCGCTGTGCACCATGGCGAAAGCCAGGCTGGTCGCCAGCACCGCCAGCAACCGGCCCCACCGGCCGGCCGCCGAAGCGCCCTGGCGTGGCGCCATGCTGAGCAGCCCGAGCAGGACAGCCAGAACCAGAAGCACAGCGGTAGCGATGGCGAAGGCATGATCGGACATCGCTCCCGCCGCCAGCCCCCAGGCCACCACCGTGGCCGCCGGCAGCAACACAGCGCCCGACGGCCGCTCGCCCGACTTCAAACTCTGAAACACTACCCGGGCCCCGACCGCCAGCAATACACAAACCGCCAGCAGGACCGACCACGCCAGCGGAAGCCGGTGCTCAACATATCCCCAACCGGCCATGATCAGTATCCATATGCAGCCCCGCCGAACCTGGTGCGGCGTCATGAACAGGGTCTGCAGCCAGCGGTCGAGCACCGGGTAAAGGAATCCACGGAAAAGCATCTCTTCCGCCAGCGGCGCAATAGCCACCCCAAAGACCATCATCAGATACGCGCCCTGGGCATTCTGGAAAAACTTGTCCATGGGCAGAGATTTTGGAATCGGCAACAGCCGCGAAAGCTCACCCAGGGCCACGGCCAGAAAGCCGCCGGCCGCGAGAAAGCCCAGCCAGGCCAGGTTGGCCGGCCATCGCCACCCCACCGTCCGCCAGAAAGGGCGTTGCCGGTGACGCGTCACCAGCCCGTACATGGCGATCAGCATGGCCAGGTAGGCCAGGGTCATGCTGGGCACTACCACCAGGGGCCCGGGATTCTTGCCCAATTCCAGGGCAGTCATGCCGCCAGACAGCGAGCTATGCAAGACGATGACGAAGGCAATCGAGCTGAAGAGGAACAGTGCCGCCACCAGCACCAGTGCGACGATGAGGAGGTCGAGGCCGCTCCACGGTGGATTTTCGGCGCCCGGATTAATCACAACGGGAGCAGCAGCCGGCACCGGTTCAAGCGGCGGCTCGAGCTGCATTTCAGGAAGCGGATGATCCGGAGAAGACAATTGGTTTGAGTACCTGTGTGGGGCGGACACTCCTGTCCGCCGCCTTTGACTTTTCTTCAGTACCGAACCGGCACTGCAAATTCAAAAATCAACATCAAATACAACAGCGCCGGACAGGAGTGTCCGACCCACACAACCTGAACCTATGCAATCGAGCTTTTCTGTCCGTTGGCGAAATATCCGGCCAGCGCCTGCCCGGTGTACGACTTCTTGTTGCGCGCCACTTGCTCCGGCGTGCCCTGCGCCACGATGCGTCCGCCTTCTTCTCCGCCTTCCGGACCCAGATCGATGATCCAGTCCGCGTTGCGGATCACGTCCAGGTTGTGCTCAATGATCATAACTGTATTTCCCAGGTCGGTCAGGCGATGCAGCACTTCCAGCAGCTTCTTCACATCGTCGAAGTGCAGGCCGGTGGTCGGTTCATCCAGCAGATATATCGTCTTGCCGGTCTGCCGCTTGCTCAACTCCCGCGCCAGCTTGATGCGCTGGGCTTCGCCGCCCGAAAGCGTCACCGCCGACTGACCCAGATGAATGTAGCCCAGGCCGACATCCACCAGGGTCTGCAACTTTTGCCGCACCTGGGGGATATTTTCCAGGATCGGCAGGGCGTCCGAGACGGGCATTTCGAGCAGATCGGCGATCGATTGTCCCTTGTATTTCACCGCCAGAGTCTCATGGTTGTAGCGCTTGCCGCCGCAGAGTTCGCAAAGCACGTACACATCCGGCAGAAAATTCATCTCGATCCGCCGCTGCCCTTCGCCCTGGCAAGCCTCGCAACGCCCGCCCGAGACGTTAAAGGAAAAGCGTCCCGGCTTGTAGCCGCGCTCGCGCGATTCCGGCAGCATCGCGTACAGGTCGCGAATCTGGGCGAACACTCCGGTATAGGTCGCGGGATTCGAGCGCGGCGTGCGCCCGATCGGCGACTGGTCAATGCGAATGACCTTGTCGATATTTTCCGTGCCGGAAATTGCTTTGTAAGTGCCCGGCTCTTCCCGCGAGCGATAGAGCTTCTGGGCCAGCGCCCGGTAGAGAATGTCATTGACCAGCGTGGATTTCCCCGAGCCGGAAACGCCGGTCACCACCGTCATCACACCCAGGGGAAAAACAACATCGAGGTTCTTGAGATTATTTTCGCGCGCGCCCAGCAGCGTGATCGCCGCCCCATTCGAGGCCCGCCGCTCGGACCGCATATCGATCTGCGTCCGGCCGGAAATGTAGGCCCCGGTAAGCGATTCCGGCACGCGCTCGATCTCCTCCGGGGTCCCGTGCGCCACCAGGCCGCCACCATGCCGGCCGGCTCCCGGGCCAAGATCGATCACGTAGTCCGCCCGGCGGATGGTTTCTTCGTCGTGCTCCACCACCAGCACCGTGTTCCCCAGATCGCGTAATTCCTCGAGCGCTTTCAGCAACCGGCCGTTGTCGCGATGATGCAATCCGATGGAAGGCTCGTCCAGCACGTAGAGCACGCCGCGCAACTTGGAACCGATCTGCGTGGCCAGCCGGATGCGCTGGCCTTCGCCGCCCGAAAGGGTTGCGGCTGAGCGTTCCAGCGAGATGTAGCCCAGCCCCACGGCGTCCAGAAACTGCAGACGCTCGACAATCTCGTGCACGATGCGCCCGGCAATGATCGCCTCGCGTCCGTTGAGTTTGATCTTGCGCGCCGTCTCCAGGGCGCGCGACAGCGGCAGCGCCGTGAAGTCGGCGATGGACATGCCATTCACCTTCACCGCCAGGCTCTCCGGCCGCAAACGCCTGCCCTGGCACGCCGGGCATTTCGTGGCCGACATGTAGTCCAGCAGAAATTCGCGATAGGTGTCGGACGTGGAATCGTCCACGGCTTGTTTGAGATATCCCAGAATCCCGCGGAAGCCTGTCTTCCGGTTCTTGCCCGTTTCGCTTCCGTTCTTGCCCGCCTCGCCGTAGAACAGCAGATTCTGGACCTTCTCGGGAAACTTTTCGAAGGGCGTTGCCAGGTCGAAGCCGTGGGCCGCGGCGGTAATCTGCAGCTGATGAATCAGGTTCTGCGACGCCGACCCCGGCCCCAGGCCGCCATCCAGCAAAGGCTTCGACCAGTCAGTGATCACCCGCGCCGGATCGAATTCATAGCGGCTGCCCAGCCCGTGGCACTCCGGGCAAGCGCCGTAGGCGCTATTGAACGAAAACGACCGCGGCTCCAGTTGGGGCACGCTGATCCCGCAATCCGGACACGCCAGCTTCGCCGAATAAAGCTGCTCCTCGCCGCCCACCACCGCCACCTGCACCAGCCCGCCCGCCAGCTTCATGGCCAGCCCCACCGACAATTCCAGCCGATGCTCGATCCCGGGCTTCACCAGCAGCCGGTCGATGACGACTTCGATGGTGTGATTTCGCCGTTTGTCCAGGGGGATGTCGTCTTCCAGATTCACCAGCTCGCCGTCAATGCGCGCCCGGGTGAAACCGTGTTGCACCAGCTTCTCCATCTCTTTCTTGAACTCGCCTTTGCGCCCGCGCACGATCGGCGCCAGCACCATCACGCGGTCTTCCGGAGTCAGGCTCATGACCCGCTGCACAATCTGCTCCGCCGACTGCCGCGCAATCGCGCGTCCGCATTTGGGACAATGCGGCACCCCGATCGAAGCGAATAAAAGACGAAGATAATCGTAGATTTCAGTGATCGTTCCCACCGTCGACCGCGGACTCCGGCTGGTGGTCTTCTGCTCAATCGAGATGGACGGGCTCAGGCCGTCGATGGCGTCCACGTCCGGACGCTCCATCTGGTCCAGAAACTGCCGCGCATACGCCGATAGCGTCTCCACGTAGCGCCGCTGGCCCTCGGCGTAGATGGTGTCAAAAGCCAGGGAGGACTTTCCCGACCCGCTCAGCCCGGTAATGACAGTGAGCGTGTTGCGGGGGATTTCGACGTTTATATTCTTGAGGTTATGCTGCCGCGCCCCGCGCACCGAAATCTTGGTAATAGGCATGAAATTGGCGAGAGTGAAGCTGGCCTTCCGTAATATGGACGGCCCCACAGAAATGATGGAAAGTGGGTTTGCGCGACTCTACTCACGTATCTTAGTTGCTAATTGCAGTGATCGTCAACGCAGGTAAAGTGAGGGATTGCGCTAAACGGGTCCGGGCAGCTTTCTCCGGCGCCCTAACAGGAAAGTAGGCCGAGCTTGGGTGGGTTACTGGTTGCTTTCGTCATTTCCTTTACCGCTGTCACCGTCGTCCTGGTAGGCATCCTGGCGGCTTACGCCGCCGTCACCGGCATTCTGTACGCCTTCGCCTACCGCTCGCGCCGTCGCACCACCGCCACCGCCGCCTCAGCCATCCTGGTCCCCAGCCAAAGCCAAGCCGGCGCCGACTGAAACCAGACCTCGGACTTCAGACCTCGGACCGCAGATTTCAGCTTCGAACCTCAGCCCTCAAACACCACATGTCTTGATGGAGGACGGGCGTCCCGCCCGTCTCGCGCGCGCACCAGAACACAAGTTTCCAGACGACAGAGATTGCGCTGCCAGTCCCAAGTCGAAGCGTGAGGTCTGAAGTCCGAGGTCCGAGATCCGAGGTCTGACGCCCGAGGTCCGAGGTCTGAAGTCCGAGGTCCGAAGTCCGAGGTCCGGCTCTAGTTCGGGCCGCCCTGGGGTGGTGGCCCGCCGGGCGGGGGCTGCTGTTGCTGTTGTTGCTGCTGTTGTTGCTGCTGTTGTTGCTGCAGCTCGCGCAACAGTTGCTCGGGAGTCTTTATCTGCTGCACGTTCGGTTGCGGCTGTGGGACTTCGCTGGCCGAGTTATCAGCCGGATCGTCGACCGGCTGTTCGGAGATGTCCATACCCTGCGGTCCGATCCCATCCGTCTGGACTGGGCTGCTTTGGGCCTCGGGCGGAGGCGGCGCGGTCTCAACATCCCCGCCCGTCTTCAAAGTCAGGATCAGCCGCTCCACGTTCTCAGGATGCGCCGGCGAACCGATCATCACGTAGTTGAAGTGGGTCCCGTTGAGCAGTGCGGTCAGGACATCGCGCGCCGGCGCCGGTCCCAGATGAGCCACCACCCGCTCGGTGGCGCTGGGCGGAACCTCCACCGCGGCCCCGGTCTGCGTTCGCACCGCCACGAGAATGTCAGCCAGCGTCGAGTTCTCAGCCACGATGGTCAGCTGCCCCCAGCTGTAGTGCACTTGCGGCGGCTGGGCCGGCATTTGCTCCAGCGTGGGAGGCGGCGGGGGCGCGGCGGGCACAGGTGGAGGATCGGGAGCAGGCTTCTTCTTCGCAGCTTTAACTTTGACCAGACGCTTGCGCGCCCCGGATGCGGGAGCGACAGGTGGTTGAGTTTGAGTTGAAGCTTGCGGGGCCGCGGACGCCGGATTCCACAAACCCAGCAAAAGCAGGATCGACGCCAGAACTAACCAGACGCTCGCGCAGCGGGCTGACGTAAAGAAAACCAAGGTACCTTCAAGGCCTTACACCGGGTTAGATGCCGGCCACGGCCTAGTCGGAATTGTAGCATCGCGAATCGGATCCCGGACCTCGGACCTCAGACCTCAGACCACGGACCTCGAAATCCTGGGCGGCAAGCGCACGACCGGAATTCTTCATTGTCATTGCCGTTCCCTTGCCGCACGATTTATCTTCTTATTCTTTGTCGCCAAAGGAGATAACCATGTTCAAAATCAGTCAGAAGCGGCAGACCCTCCGTTTCCTGCCCATCTTGATGTTTCTGGGTATTGCTGCAGTCGCCGGCTGGAGTGTGCGCTTTTCGGTGGCGCAATCGGGAGCTGCCGCGAGCCCTCCCGCGCCTTTCTCCCACGCCCTGCCTCGACTGGACGGCAGCCACCTGCGCGCAACCGTGGTCGAAGTCAACTACGCGCCCGGAGAAGCCGATAAGCCGCACAGCCATCCTTGCACCGTGATCGGATACGTGGCCGAAGGCGCAATCCGGTTCCAGGTGAAGGGCGGTCCCGAATCTGTCTACCAGGCGGGAGAGAGTTTTTACGAGGCGCCAAACGGCGTCCACCAGGTATCGGCCAACGCCAGCGACAAGCAGCCGGCCAAGCTGATCGCGTTTTTCATCTGCGACCACGAAACCAAGCTGACCGTGCCGCCCATGGACGGCCGTTGATCATTGAACATTGAACATTGACCATGTGGGGCGGGCGCCCTCGCCCGCCGCTTTTGATTTTCCTGGTAAAACGACTGCCATTCCAGAAGAAACTTCAAAAGCGGCAGGCGGGGGCGCCCGCACCACACAGCCTTCAGTTTTGAAAATTTGCGTGCTACTGGCGGGGCGCGTAGTAGCCCTTGCGGGCCCGCACCTGGAGGTCTTTTTTTAGCGCGGTGATTTCGATCGAACGGTAACGGCCGTCGGCATCGAAGTCGGCGGGTTTGTAGGAAACCACGTACTGGCTCCGCAGTTCATCTTCAATCGCGGCGAAAGAATTCTTTACGTCTTTCATCTTGAAGGGAAAGAAGGCGCGTCCCCCGGTGGCGTCCGCCAGCTGTTGCAGGGCCTTGTCGCCGCGCAGAATCAGCCCGCTGTCGTCGGTCGAAATCGCGTAGATGATCACTTCGGCGCGCTGCGCGGTCTCGATCGCCAGCGCCCGGCTGACCTCGCTCTGGTTGTCCTCGCCGTCGCTGACCACGATGATGGCCCGCCGCACCGGATGGTCGCCGCGCTCTTCCTTGCTCAACTTTTCGCGGCAGGCCTTGTAAATCGCGTCATACATTGCCGTGCCGCCGCCGTTGCGCAAGCTTCTCACCCCGGTTTCAAGCAGGCGAACGTTGTCGGTAAATTCCTGCGTCACCTGGCTGTGAGTGCTGAAGCCCATGATGAAAGCTTTGTCGAAATTGGCCCGCAGGGTGTGCTGCAAGAAGCTGACCGCGGCTTCCTGTTCGAAATCAAAGCGGCCATGCACCGAACCGCTGGTATCCACCAGCAAGCCCAGTTCGATGGGCAGGTCGGTCTCGCGGCGGAAGTTGATGATGGCTTGCGGCGGCTTGTGATCGTCCAGGATGGTGAAGTCGCCCTGGTTCAGATTGCGCACGAACTTGCCGCGATGGTCCGTGGCGATAAACAGCACGTTAACTTCGTCAACCCGCTTCTTGATGGTAAGGATGGGATCGGAAGAATCAGACCCGGTGTTCGGGGAAGCCTCGGGCAAGGCCACACTGGAGGCCGCCACATACGGCGACTGGGCCCGGGCGGGCAGTCCGGCGCTGGCAAGCGTAACTGAAACTGCCACCAGCCAGCGACACCACTTCGTGTAGTTCATGCCCAGACAATCCAAAAATTTCATGCCAAACCGGCGCTAAAGACCTCGCCTGTCAATTAGATGCACGTATTGGGCCGAAGGCGCCGCTGCTGCTGGTACTGTCCCGACTGTAGGGGAGCGCGGTTTCAAAACCAAGTTACAAAAGGAGCACACATTTGGTCATTCGGAGCAAAGTCTTTGGGTCCATGGGATTGAAGGCTTGGGGTGGCCAGCCGGTGTGGCCGGGGGCGACCTCGCCCGCGAAAAGCCAAAGTCAATTCAAAGGCCGCGGGGTAGTGGGCTACTTTGACTTCAACAAAATATGAATACCTGCGTACATCAAATATGCCCCAAGAAAGCCGACTGCGAGGCGTGCGTATTTGGCCTCTGGCTTGGGGTAACGGAACAAAGTGGAAAGCACTATAAAGCTCCCTAAGCCAAGCGGCACGCATCCGAGCATCACGTTGAGCCTTGCTAGCGTCATGCCGCTCTTTCCGCCCTCCGCTGCTCGTAGGCTTCCCAGAGGGCAACCAAATCTTCGACGCTCTACAGCTGATCCGCAACGCCAGCGGCCCTAGCTGGACGCATGTGGAGTGTACGATGAATTTTAATGAAGTTGTAGGCGAAATAATCTCGGCGTAGCCGTGACGTGATTCTCCAGCTTGCGTGAGAATCCGTTCGGCAATCGCGTGTATCGCAGCATTGTGGTACGAACCGTCCAACAGGTTTGCCCGCAGTCTCAAAATTTAAAAGTAGCCCACGACCGGCCGCGGGCCGGTCGCCTCCACACAACAAGCCTTAGACTATCTAAACATGACGCCTAAATCTCCCAACCTGATCCGCTGCGCCTGGCCCAGCAACCCCCTGTCGATTCGTTATCACGACGAGGAATGGGGCCTGCCGCAGCACGATGACCTCGTTCTCTTCGAGTTTCTCATCCTCGAAGGCGCGCAGGCTGGCCTGAGCTGGGACACGGTTCTGCAAAAGCGCGAGAACTATCGCGCTGCCTTTGACGGCTTCAACCCGCTCCGCATCGCCCGCTACGACCGCCGCAAGCTGGATCGCCTGCTGCGCAATCCCGGCATCATTCGCAACCGCCTCAAGATCGCGTCCGCGGCCAGAAATGCCAAAAGCTTCCTCAGCATCCAGAAGGAGTTCGGCTCCTTCGACACTTACATCTGGCAGTTCACCGGCGGGAAGCCGAAAGCAAACGCCTGGCGCTCGGGGCAGGGCGTTCCGGCGCGCACGGCGGAATCCGACGCCATGAGCAAAGACCTTAAAAAGCGCGGCTTCAACTTCGTGGGCTCAACAATCTGCTACGCTTTCATGCAGGCCGTGGGCATGGTGAACGACCACAGCGTCGAGTGCTTCCGCTATGCCCAGGTCAACCGCGCGCGCCGCTGATTTACCTGACCCTCTACAATCAAGCATAGCAAGCGCCAGCGAGCGAATGGGACACGATGGCGCGCTTTTTATCTCCCACGCCGCCAGCCGATTAGGGACAACCAACCGAGGTTCAGCCCTTGACAAGTTTTTGTACGCCACGAACCCCTTAGTCCTGGACGCTCTCGTTCGGGCAGGCGAGCGGAGCTCGCCGGGGTTGGATCGTGGGCCAAAGCCAGCCGGGCCTTGCCCGGCCGGGCGGGTGAGGGCACCCGCCCCTACGTGAGTCGTGATATATGACAGAGGCAAGCATATAATTGACTTTGTCATATTATGACTGTCGAGCAGACCATCCCCGCCGTTCGCAGCTTCAACCGCTTCTACACCCGCCAGATCGGAGTGCTGCGCGAAGGCCTGCTCAAGAGTCCGTTCTCCCTCGCGGAAGTGCGCGTGCTCTACGAAATCGCGCACCGCGAGCAACCGACTGCCACCGAACTCTGCCAGCAACTTGGCCTCGATCCCGGCTATCTGAGTCGCATCCTGCGTGAATTCGAGAAGCGCGGTCTCGTCCGCAAATCGGTGTCGCGGGCTGACGGCCGCCAAAGCCTGCTGGGATTGACCGTCCGCGGGCGAGAGACTTTCGCCACCCTGGACGCCCGCCAGAACGACGAGATCGCAACCTGGTTGCGCCAGCTCCCTGCCCCCGAGCAGGGCCGCCTGGTGCAGGCCATGCGCGTCATCGAAAGCGTGCTCGGTGCCGGCCCTGAACCGCGGACACCGTATATCCTGCGCCCGCATCAACCCGGCGACATGGGCTGGGTGGTGCATCGCCATGGCGTTCTATACTCGCAGGAGTACGGCTACGATGAGACCTTCGAGGCCCTGGTCGCCGAAATAGCCGCCAGATTTATTCAGCGCTTCGATCCGAAACGCGAGCGTTGCTGGATTGCCGAAAGAGATGGCGAGATCGTCGGCTCCGTGTTCCTGGTCAAGAAATCGCAGACTGTGGCTAAACTACGGCTGCTGCTGGTGGAGCCGTCGGCCCGCGGGCTGGGCATCGGCAAGCGCCTGGTCGGCGAGTGTCTGCGCTTCGCCCGGCAGGTGGGCTACAAGAAAATCGTTCTATGGACGCAGAGCGAGCTCCCAGCGGCCCGGCATATTTACCAGGAGGCCGGCTTCCGCCTGGTCAAACAAGAGAAGCATCGCAGCTGGGGTCGCGACGATCTGGTCTCGCAAATCTGGGAAATGAAGTTATGAACCGCTTTTGCGCCCCGGCGTAAACGATCTACGCTCGCTTTCTCAACTCTGGCGGCTGGTAGGTTCCCGGCACCACGCGAAAGGCGATGCTGAGCCGGTTCCAGCTGTTGATAGTCGCGACCGCGAGTGTGAGGTCCGCCAGTTCCTGCTCGCTGAAGTGCTGACGCGCCTCTTCGAACACTTCATCCGGCGCATGCCCGTCGGTGATGTTGGTAACCGCCTCCGCCCAGGCCAGCGCGGCTCGCTCGCGATCCGTGTAGTACGAGGTTTCGCGCCAGGCGTCGAGAGAATACATGCGCTGCTCGCTTTCGCCCTCCACCTGCAAGTCTTTCCAATGCATGTCCAGGCAAAAAGCGCAGCCGTTCATCTGCGATATCCGCAACTTGATCAGGTGGAGCAGCTTTTTCTCCACTTTGCTTTTGCCGAGGTAATGTTCCAGGCCGAGCATGGCCTTGTATCCCTCGGGGGACAGCCGGTAAAAATCAATGCGTGGTTCCATGAGTTCTCCTCATCGTCTTGATCTATTAATTTCGATTCGCGGGGTGGGGTGGCGGCTGCATTTTTCTCGGCCGGTCCGTCACAGGGAGCGCGAGCGGGGCGCTCGCGCCTACATTAGACACAACCTACTTCCGGAACAGGTTTCTGGCGATGAAGAACACATTGGCCGGGCGTTCCGCCAGGCGGCGCATGAAATAGGGATACCACTCCGTGCCGAACGGAATGTAGACGCGCATGCGCCAGCCTTCGCGCACCAGGCGGCGCTGCAGGTCGCGGCGGATGCCGTAGAGCATCTGAAACTCAAAGGCGTCGCGCGGGATATTTTCCTGCGCGGCAAAAGCCTTGGCCTGATTGATAATCGCCTCGTCGTGCGTCGCCAGGCCGTGATAGACACCGCTCTTCATCAGGACCTTCATCAGTCGGACATAGTTCGCGTCCACTTCTGATTTCTTCTGAAAGGCGATTTCTTCCGGTTCCTTGTAGGCCCCTTTGCACAGGCGGACGCGAATACGCTCGGCCAGCAGATCTTCAATGTCTTTCTCCGCGCGCCGCATATAAGACTGGATGACCGCGCCCACGGCGCCGGCATGACCGGGCATACGATGCAGTTGGTGGACAAAATCCAGAGTGCGCTGGGTATAGGGCGAGCCCTCCATGTCCACCCGCACGAAATTGCGCGGATTCATGGCCGCAGCCTTCGCCACCAGGCCGGTAACCAGATCGCGGGCAAGTTTCTCGTCCACGTCGAGACCCATGTGGGTAAGTTTCAGGCTGACGTTGGCGTTGAGCTGGCCTTTCGAAATTTCATCCAGCATCTGATGATAGAGCTGGGCGCTGGCGCGGGCTTCTTCCGCGTTGGTGACGTTCTCGCCCAGATTGTCGACCGAAACGCTTAGACCCTTCTGGTTGACGGTCTGGGTGACGCGCAGCGCGTCTTCGACCTGCGTGCCGGCCACAAAACGGCTGGACAAACGCCGCCCGATGGCGGACCGTTCGGCCATCCCGCGCAGCCAGCGGCTTTCGGATAGAGAAATAAAAAACGCTCTCAGCATGTTCGTTCCAGGCGAGAGTCGGGATGGCAGGCGTGCCGCGGGCGCATGAAGATCACAGAATTTGTATCACAGTCGAAGAAAATCTGAGGCGGGGCTGAACCGGCTAAGGCCGGGCCAGCTTACTTGGGATCAAACCTGACTTCGATGGGCTCACGCGTCTCATGCGCGGACGGTTCCCATCTCCACCTGTAGATCGCGTCCTGGGCCGCTCGCACCAATACCGGATGTCCGCCCTTTACGTCGACCGACTTGACCATGCCATTCGGCTTGACAATCGCTTCGGCCTTCACGCTTCCCTTTAGGTTGAGGGTGCGCGCCATCTCGGGGTAATTGGGCATGACCCGGGACACAATTTTGCGGCTGCTTTCGCTCTGCTCCTGTTGCGCCAACGACGGCGAAGGGTAGACGAAGAGCCCGACCAGCATCAGAAGAGCAACAGCAATGAGGCGATTCATAAGTTCACTTGCAGCTTATTTCGCCTCAGGGTTTCAGGTAAAGATGACCTAGGTAACAGCAGATCGGACCCCGGACTTCGAGCTCCGGACCTCGGACTTCAGACCTCAGACTTCGGCACAGTCTCTCTTGGCTGGAAGGCTGTGTTCTGGTGCAGGCGCAAGACGGGCGGGACGCCCGTCCTCCATCAAGACGTGTGGCGTTTAGGTCTTTTGGGTCGGAGGTCCGAGGTCCGAGGTCAGTCTAGAAAGATTCCGTCCACGTAGCACCAGCGCCAGTCTTCTCTCGGCTCGAAGGATTGCACGATGGGATGTTTGGTCTGCTGGAAGTGTTTGGTGGCGTGTTTGTTCTTGGACGAATCGCAGCAGCCTACGTGACCGCAGCTGAGGCATTCCCGCAGATGGACCCACGTGTCGCCCATCTCCAGGCATTCTTTGCAGCCTTGGCCGCTGGGTTTAACTTTTCGAATTTCTCCCAGGTGGGAACAGGCAGCGGACGCGCGTGGCATTGGGACTACCTCCAAAAGAAACTGCGGCCTTACTCTCCCTCGTCTTCGAGAAACTTCTCCGCTTCGAGCGCGGCCATGCAGCCGGTGCCGGCGGCGGTGATGGCCTGGCGATAGCGCCGGTCCTGCACGTCGCCGCAAGCGTAAACCCCCGGCACCCGGGTAAACACATTCCGTTCGGTCACCAGGTATCCATCCTGATCGGTCTCGAGCTGGCCCTCGAACATCCGGGCATTGGGGATGTGGCCGATGCCGAGAAACATCGCGCTGGTGGGAAAATCCCAGGCCTTGTCGGTATTGGTGTCGCGCAGTTTGAGAGCGGTCACTTCCTGCTTCGAAGGATCCAGTACGTCTTCGACCACGGTGTTGGTGAGAAATTCAATCTTCTTGTTCTGCTGCGCCCGGTCGAGCATGATCTTCGAGGCCCGGAACTGGTCGCGGCGATGAATCAGGGTCACCTTGGTGGCGAAGCGGGTGAGAAAAATCGCCTCCTCCATGGCCGAGTCTCCCCCTCCGACGACCGCGATTTCCTTTCCCGAAAAGAAGAAGCCATCGCAAGTCGCGCAGGAGGAAACGCCATGTCCGATCAATGCCTTCTCGCCGGGCAATCCCAGCCAGCGGGCCGAGGCCCCGCTGGCGACGATCAGGGTGCGGGCGTGGATCGTCTCCTTGCCGAAATTCACCGCGAACGGCCGCCGGCTGAGATCGACGCTGGCCACGTGGCCCAGTTGATACTGGGCCCCAAAGCGTCCCGCCTGTTTGCGCATGTTCTCAATCAGTTCCGGGCCCTGGATGCCTTCGGGAAACCCGGGAAAATTCTCCACCAGCGTGGTGAGCGAGAGCTGGCCTCCGGGCTCATGGCCCTCGATGACCAGAGGCTTGAGATTGGCGCGGGCAGTGTAGAGCGCCGCGGTATGGCCCGAGCAACCGGACCCGATGATGACAACGTTGCGAATGTTCTCCATAGTTAGGCGCGACAGAGGCGTGCAGCTTTAGATTGCCGAATTCGGATTTGGATGCAAGCGGCGCCGGCTGTCCGGAAAGGCTTCCGCCCTCCGCAGCGACGCTATTTCTTCTTCGCCGCCGGCTTCCGGGCGGAAGGCGGTTGCCCGGCCTTCTTCTCCGCCGCTCCACTCACCCGGGCCAGCTCCTCGGGCACCGTGGTCCGAGCCCCCAGCAGACCGCGATAGTTCGAAAGGATCGCCGAGGCGCTCTGAAACAGCGGCTCGTAAGCGCTCTGGTCCGGCGCCGGCCCGGCCTCCGAGGCAAAGCACCGCGCCAGCACCACCGACGACTTGCCGAAGCGCTCCAGCTTGATGCGGCTGGCCGGCGTGCCGCTGGTCAGCATGGTGGCCGGCGTGGTCACGGCTGAGGCGCTGTCTTCGATCGAAACCTGCAACAGGTCTTTCGGATCGCGCACCCGGAAGACCAGCGTCTCCACCATGTTCTTGGGGTCAATGCTGAACGAGTACTGCACCGTTGAAAACAATGCCTGCACGGAAAATTCGCGCCGGATGCGCACCCAGTTTGCCGTCCCCGGATCGGAAGACATCTGTCCGCCCGACCCGGGCTGCAGAAATCCCGGGCCCACTTCCAGGCTGGACCTTCCGCGATCGACTTCGAAGTCCACGCCGAATAAAGGCTGCTTCGGGACCCGGGCCAGCGCTGACGCTATTTCCTGCTGTTCCCCGGCCGAAGGCGAGCAAACGTTCAGGACATTTACTTTGACTTGCGGTGGCGATTGCTGTGCCATCGCCGGCAAAGCCAGGCCGAGGCAGACCATCACGATTGAGTGGGTTCGAAGCACCAGGGGATTTTAGCAGGACGGCTGCCGGAGTTCAGGACCGGGCGCCGGACTTCGGGCATCGGACCTCGGACCGCGGACTTCGGAGGGTGCGCAGGTTTGTTACCCCGAACCACACAGGGGACAGCGTAATCGCAATATGAAGCTGTCCACACATGCTTCGTGGTGCATTCACGGGTTCGTCCCCCTGGGCCCGACGCGGGAGGCATCAAGAGAGTACATCCAATCCGCCGCCCATTCGGCCTATCATTTCCGGAGATAACCCGGGGAGGTATTTCACATGGCGGCGAGTCAGGTCGTTCTCTATTTCGATAAGCAGGAAGACGCGCTGCTGTTCACCCTGGCCGCCAGTTCCATGATTTCAGAGGACGGCCCCGCGCGCGCTGATGAAGCGCTGGTAAAAGTTGCCGCCGAAATCCGCAAGGCCAACCGGATCACCACCGAGGGTGTTCTGGAACCATCCAACTAGCATTCCGGGCAGGGGTGCAGTTTGAAAGTCCCAAAAGGATTGTCCTTCCGAAGCGGTATGGTCGCGCGAGGAATCTGCTGTCTTGCTGCCGGCAGCAAGCAGATTCCTCGCCGATAAAGCAGGCTTCGGAATGACAAGCAATGGGGTAGGTCTTCGCAACCTGCGCTACGACCCACCTCCGCAATCCTTCATCCGCAGATCGGTTTGAAATATTTAAAGGCAACCAGCGTCGGAAAAGCGACCCTGATGGTTCTTTTTCTTCATCTGAGTTTTTTGCTGTAACAATTTCGTCCAGCTCATTTTCCCTTAAAGATCAGGTCAGAAAGATCAGGTCACACGATTGCCTGGGATGGCCCGGACAGTCGAAAAGGGCAGGAGGTGTATTTGTGGCTCGGCATCCAGTGGCTGCGAAAAAAGCCTATTGCGCTCCTTCCTTTCAGATCCTGGACGCAGGCACCGCCCGGGCGGAACTTGAGGCAGGCGGAGCAGCGGATGATGCGAACGTGCGGCAGATGTTGTCGGTGCTGAACCAGCCGCGCGATGCGAAACCATCACCGGCGCCGCCGGCCGTCAGGAGACCATTGCCGTAAGCGCCGGGTTCCTGCCGCGCCCATGGCCTCAGTGCCCATGAGACACGAACGCATCGTTTGGAATCCCTCCACGCGGGAATGGTTTTGCACGAAGTGCGGACGGACTTCAGGTCACACCAGTGAGGCAGACGCCCGTTCCGAACTGGAAGAACGGCATTGTCACGTTCCCTCGGTCGAAACGCCAGGAGCCGCCTGTAATCCTCCGGGCGAGTAACCCGCGAACCGTTTCAAATTCCTTGATTCACCGGCAGGTCATTCGCGGTCGAGCCGGGTGTAGACTTGCTCGGCCAGGACCAGACCGCCCAGGACGCCGGCCTGGCCTCCGAGTTGGGGCGGGACCACGTATTGGTCGATGTCACGCATCACCTCGGTCGCCTGGACATATCCGTTAAGCAGTTCGACCAGGTCTTTCCGTATGCGGCCAAAAAGATGCGACTGGCGCAATACGCCTCCGCCCAGCAGGATGCGCTGGGGCGACAGCGTCAGCACCCAGCTGGCTAATCCCAGCGCCAGGTAGTGCGCTTCGAGCGTCCAGGCGGGATGATCGGGCGGCAGGTTCTGAGCGGCCTGGC
Source organism: Terriglobia bacterium (assembly GCA_963734455.1). Lineage (GTDB taxonomy): Bacteria > Acidobacteriota > Terriglobia > Terriglobales > Acidobacteriaceae > JAIQFF01. Next base: position 172,966 of record CAVTHC010000008.1, on the reverse strand, counting down.
CCCAGCGCGCCTGCATCGCCGGACCCGCGGCCAATCCTTCCAGGCAATCGCCGTGGTACGGGCAGCCGCCGGGGTAAGGGTCTTTGGCCAGGTCGTGCGGCACCCGAATGTGCCCCATCTCGGGATGGACCAGCCCGTGCAGAACGCGGCCGTTGATGATGGCGCCGCCCCCGATGCCGGTGCCGATCGTCAGGTAGAGAAAGTCGGTCAGGTTCTGGGCCGCGCCCCAGCGGGCCTCGCCCAGGGCGGCGGCATCCACGTCGGTGTCAAACCCAACCGGCACGCCCAGAGCGTCGCGTACCGTGCCCGCCAGATTGTAATTCTGCCATCCCGCCTTGGGCGTGGAGGTGACGTAGCCGAAGGTGAGCGAGGTGCTGTGCAGATCGATCGGCCCAAACGAGCCGATCCCCACCGCTTTCAATTCACCCCGGGATTCGTCGCGCAGGAACTCAATAGCGATGGCCAGCGTGGCCTCGGGAGAGGTCGTGGGAAACTGCATGGTCTTCAGGTCCGCCGGCCCGGTTCCCACTCCGCAAACGAATTTGGTGCCGCCGGCTTCAATCGAACCGAACATAATTTAGATAAAAGTCCCAAGGGAGTCTGCCACAGAACCGCGCCGGGACAAAATTCATCCGCCACGAACCGGGTGGGGACAGCCGCCCTCGGCTGTCCGGTCGAGCCAAGCTCGACGGCTTCCTGCCGACAGCAAAACCGAGCGGAGCGTCGCTCCGCCGGACAGCCGAGGGCGCCTGTCCCCACGTGGTTCGTGGTGATTTTTGAGGCAGACGAGTCAAACTGCCTCACCCACGGCCCTTCCGGGACTTTCCAGGGTACCCAAATTTCGGATAAGCTTCGTTAAATGTCCCCCAAAAAATGTTTGCTTGCCAGTTCTGTGTTGTTGCTTGCCGTTCTTTTACCCAGCTGTGGAGGTGGTGCCGGCAGCTTTTCCACCCCACCCCCCACGAACCTGGCCTTGACCAACGTGGTAAGCGGTCTCAGCAATCCGCTTGGTCTGGAAAAGCCGCCGGGCGATGCCCGCTTGTTCGTGGTGGAACAGCCGGGGACCATCCGGATCATCAAAAATGGCGCCCTGCTGTCGGGAACTTTTCTGGACATCCGGAGCCTGGTGAACTTCGACGGGGCGGAACAGGGCCTGTTGGGTATGGCCTTTCATCCCAACTACAGCACCAACCGAAAGTTCTACGTAAACTACAACCGGGACAACGGCACCCGGCAGACCGTCATCGCCGAGTTCCAGGCTTCCGCCTCGGACCCCGATGAGGCCGACCCCACCACCGAGCGCGATCTGCTGGTGATAAACCAGCCTTTTCCCAACCATAAGGGCGGCCAGTTGGTCTTTGGCGCCGATGGCCTTCTCTACGTCGGGCTGGGGGACGGCGGCATCCCTCCCACCGACCCTTCCAACAGCGGGCAGAACTTAAACACGTTACTGGGGAAAATGCTCCGCATCGGCGTGGATCCGCCTTTTACAGGCAGCCTGCAGTACGCGATTCCGCCGGACAATCCTTTTGTAGGCGGTGGCGGGTTGCCTGAGATCTATGCCTATGGACTGCGCAATCCCTGGCGCTTCACGCTGGAGCGCGGCGGCAGTCGAATCTTCGTCGCCGACGTCGGCGAATCGAGCTGGGAAGAAGTCGACATCCTGCAGAAGGGTGGAAACTACGGCTGGAAAGTGATGGAAGGCGACCACTGCTTCAACCCGCCCACCGGCTGCGACACCAGCAACAAAGTCCTACCGATTATCGAATACCCCCACACGGTCGGCATCGCCGTCATCGGCGGCTATGTATACAAAGGCAGCGCCATCCCCAGCCTGGCCAACAAGTACATCTTTGGCGATCTCACCGGCAAGATATTCAGCCTGACGGAAGCGCCCGCCGATACCTGGACTCGCGCCGACTTGCTGACCACGAACCTCACCATCTCGTCGCTCGGCCAGGACAACAACGGGGAAATGTACGTGCTCGATTATGGCGGTGGCAAGGTCCTGAAACTGGCCTCCCAGTAGCAGGCGCCGCATCGCTGGTTGCCTCACAGACCACGTGGGGACAGCCGCCCTCGGCTGTCCGGGCGAGCCAGGCTCGCCAAAGCGGCCGATCCAAAAGTCTGGGTGGTGGCTCAGTTTGAAACCATCCCCTTACCAGGGCGTCATCCTGAGGGACTTCAGTCCCGAAGGATCTGGCGCGCATCGGCGACAAAAGCAGGGGCGAAGCGGTGTATCTGCTCCACGCCAGATCCTTCACGGCCTGAAGGCCGTTCAGGATGACGCCTCGGTGAGAGAAGAAATTTCAAACTGAGCCACTACCAAAATCCTGCGGAGCTGGGCTCCGCAGGACAGCCGAGGGCGGCTGTCCCCACGTGGCTGGTGGTGATTCCGACTGCTAAAACCCGGCGCGCCCTTGCCGGATTCGGAGAGAAAAATCGGGCGCATCGTTTGCCGCCCGGGCCGCCGCGTTGATGTGCGCCTGCTGCTTGAGTTGTGCGAAGGGAAGGTTCCCTGTTGCCAGGTCGCCGCGTTCGTAGAGCATCTGGTCGGCGCGCCCATTCAGCAGGACGCGCCAGTCCCATTCCGGCTCCCCCGCCAGGGCGGCGATGTTGGTGGTGCAGTTGTTGGTCAGCGCGTTGTACCACTCCGGTCGGTTTCGTATCCGGTTGATCCGTTTCAGATAGTTCAGAAAGGTGGCCCTCGCGTGCTCGGGAGTGGCGCGGGTGTGAAAGAGATAAGTTTCTTCGCCCTTGCGATAATTGGTGCGCAGGCGGACCACGTCGCGCTCGTCACTGACGGTGTAAATCAGTTCGTAATAGCGGAAAAAGCCGCGGACAGCCGAGTACACCTCGCCAACTTCCTTCCTGGTCTCGATCGACATGGCGATGTAGTCGTGGTCGCCAAACTGGAAGCTGACGATGGGATGCGCGATCCAGGGCGAGCCCCAGTAAGTCATGAAAATATCCATGCCGCGTATCTGCGAAAGATCGAACGATCGGGTCTCCCAATGCGGGGTGTAGTCGCCTTCGGTGCGGTAGTCGCAGTTGCGAACGTTGTGGATGGTAACGCGGTCGCCGTCGATTTCCGCCCAGGCGGTCTGGGCCACGTCGGGCTGCCAATCCCGGTCATTCGACGGCTTCAGGGTAAGCCACCAGGCCACCACCAGCCCGAATGCTGCCAGGCAAATTGCGATCCCTTTGCCGCTCCCGCGGAAGGCGACGAGAGTTCCCAGCATGCCGATGCCATAGCCGGACGCGGCCAGCGTGCGCAGCGAGGAACCGGACAGCAGGTCGAAATACAGCGCGGCGACGGCCCAGCCGGTCAGGGATATCACCAGCAGCAGCGCGAATCCGCGTCCCGCGACACTCGCGATTCGCCGCCACCAACGAGGTAGGTTCATGGAGCGGCCGGTTCTATGCGTAGATGCCACGCTGCCGAAGGGTGTACGCAACGCGGTCGATGGCCAGCATGTACGCGGCAATGCGGTTGCTGACGCCGTGAGTCTCGGCGTATTTCAGGACTTCCGCGAAGGCGGTCCGCATGGTGTGCTGCAGATAATCGTTGACCACCTTTTCCGTCCAGAAATATCCCTGGCGGTCCTGCACCCATTCGAAATAGGAAACCGTCACTCCGCCCGAGTTGGCGAGAATGTCCGGAATAACAAACACACCCTTGTCCACGAGGATTTCATCGGCCTCGGCGGTGGTGGGGCCATTCGCTCCCTCGCACAGGACTTTGGCCTTGACCCGATCGGCATTGCGGGTGGTGATCTGGTTCTCGACCGCGGCCGGGATGAGGATGTCGCAGTCCGCTACCAGCAAATCGGCGGAATTGCTTTCTTCGGCGCCGGGAAAACCGCTTAAGGTGCGGTTGTGCTGGTAATGCTGCGTGAGCGCTTCAATATCAATGCCGTTCTGGTTATACAAACCGCTCTTGCTAGTAGAGACGCCAACAATCTTGTATCCCCGGCGGCGCATAAGGCGCGCGGCATTCGAGCCCACATTGCCGAAGCCTTGGATCACCACTCGGGTCTGGTCCGGGCTCATACCCAGTTTTTTCGCCGCTTCGTCGCAAACGATCATCAGGCCGCGCCCGGTGGCTTCAATGCGCCCGTGCGACCCCCCCAGTTCGAGAGGCTTGCCGGTCACCACCGCGGTGACAGTATGGCGCGCATGCATGGAGTATGTATCCATGATCCAGGCCATGATCTGTTCGTCGGTATTGATGTCGGGCCCCGGAACGTCCTTCTCCGGTCCCAGCAGTTCCATCAACTCCGCGGTGTAACGGCGCGTAAGGCGCTCCAGTTCACGCTTGGACATTTTGTCGGGATCGCAGATGACGCCCCCGGCGGCGCCGCCGAAGGGGATATCGACCACGGCGCATTTCCAGGTCATCCAGCTGGCCAGTGCCCGGGTCTCATCCAGGTTCACATTGGGGGTGTAGCGGATACCGCCCTTGGCAGGGCCGCGATCGATCGAATGCTGCACCCGAAACCCGGTAAAGGTCTCCAGGCGGCCATCATCCATTTGCACCGGGATGTGCACGATGATTTCCCGGCTGGGCTCGCGCAATATTTTCCAGAGTCCCTCGTTCAGCTTGAGCTTCTGCGCCGCCACGTCAGACCGGGCGACCTGCGCTTCCCACGGATTGATTTCTTCCAGATATGCAGTTGGCATTCGAGGTCTGGGACCGGCCGGCTTCGCCGCGAAACCGGCTGCCACAAAAGTTTAACCCAGTATCCTACACTGCGCTCGGTCAGAAGTGGGGACCGCGATGGAGGACGGGCGTCCCGCCCGTCTGGCACTGGCCTGTGCACGACGGGCGAGAACGCCCGTCGTTTCAGCTATCAGCTCTCAGGCGTCAGCTTTCAGCTGAATCCTGATTGTGATCGGGCAGAGGCAGGCTTGGAATTCACTGATAGCTGACGGCTGAAAGCTGACAGCTGCTTCCATCGACTCCCCCAGTTGATATATTCAGAAGCAACCAATGCCGGTCGAGTCTCAATCCGCCTCTCATGCCCCGCTGCGCGCAGACTTCGCGCTGACGCTGCGCCTCGCCCTGCCCCTGATCGTCGCCGAGGTGGGTTGGATGAGCATGGGCATCGTGGACACCATCATGGTGGGACGGCTGCCCGACAGCGCCGTCGCCATCGGGGCCACCGGCCTGGGCCAGAGCCTGTATCACAGCGTCGCCATCTTTGGCGCCGGGCTGCTGCTGGGGCTGGACACTTTCGTCGCCCACGCCTATGGCCGCGAAGATTTGAACGACGCGCGACACTCCCTGGTGAACGGACTCTTTCTCGCGCTGGCGCTGACGCCGGTCCTCATGCTGGCCGTCTCCTTCTGGCCGCCGCTGATGCAGCACTTCGGAATCAGCGCGGAACTGGTAGGACCGATGCGTCCGTTTCTGCGCGCGCTGAACTGGGGCACCATGCCGCTGCTCGCCTACTTCGCCCTTCGCCGTTACCTGCAGGCGATGAACGTCGTGCTTCCCATCATGTTCGCGCTCATCTCTTCGAATCTTGTAAATCTGGTGGGCGATTGGGCGCTGATTTACGGACATCTGGGGCTGCCCGCGATGGGCATCACCGGCTCTGGCTGGGCCACGTGCGTTGCCCGCATTTACATGGCAAGCGTGCTTGCCATCACGCTGTTCTGGGTGGAATCGAAACGTTCGTTGCCCAAGTGGACGGGCGCGGTCCGCATCGATCTGCATCGAGTGGCGGCACTGCTGAAGCTGGGAGCGCCGGCCGCGACGCAAATCCTGCTCGAAATCGGGGCCTTCTCGGCTGCGACCGCGCTGGTGGCAAGGCTGGGACCAGTCCCTCTCTCCGGGCACGAGATCGCTTTGAACTGCGCCGCCCTCACCTTCATGGTGCCGCTCGGGATCAGCTCGGCTGCAGCGGTCCGCGTGGGACAACAGTTGGGAAGAAAAGATCCGGCGGGAGCGCGGCGCGCGGGCTGGTCGGCCATCATGCTCGGAGCCGGATTCATGACCTGCGCGGGCCTGGTGTTCGTCTCCATTCCCACCTGGATCGCGCGCCTGTTCTCTCCCGATCCGCTGGTGGTTCGCACCGGCGCGAAACTGTTGCTGGTGGCGGCCGCGTTCCAACTCTTCGACGGCTTGCAGACGGTCGCGACCGGCGCCCTGCGCGGCTCGGGCGACACCAAAACGCCGATGCTGGCCAACTTCGTCGCCTATTGGCTGATCGGGCTGCCGGTCGGATATGTCTTGTGCTTCAAATTGGGATGGGGCGCGGTCGGAATTTGGATCGGCCTGTGCGGCGGCCTGATGATGATTGGATCCGCTCTTCTGCTCACCTGGCATAGAAGGAAGCTTTCCGCCTGAGCCATCTGTAGGAACAAGTGTCATCCTGAGCGTAACTCGTCCATTCGCTCGCGAATGGACGAGCGGAGTCGAAGGACCCCTAGCAGCGTAACGTTTGCCTGCTTTATTTTCGCAGCGTCCGGGGACGTTTCCTGTGCAGATTCCCGCAGCACAGTTGTGAAGCTTATAGGGGTCCTTCGACTGCATAGCTGCTTCGCGTCGCGAAGCAGCCACTCCGCTCAGGATGACAACGGATTCTTTCCCGGCAAGGTTTCCCGAATTTTGGCGTACCCCGGTTTGATAACCGAGTAGATCAACCGGCAGCGCTGATCGTAAGGCAGGAACGCGCTCTTCATGGCATTGATGGTAATTTTCTCGAAGTCATCGAGAGACAGGCCGAAAGTGGCAGCGGCGGCCTCGAATTCACGCGTCATCGTGGTGTCGCTCATCAGGCGGTTGTCGGTGTTGAGGGTGACGCGAAATTTTTCCTGGTAGAGAATCTTGAAGGGATGTTCCGCCAGGCTGGGAGTGGCGCCGGTATGTACATTGCTGATCAGGCAAATCTCCAGCGGAATGCGTTTGTCGAGAACGTACTGCGCCAGGTCGCCTAACTTCACCACTTTGCCGTCGGCGACCGCGATGTCGTCAATCAGCCTGGTTCCGTGTCCGATGCGATGTGCCCCGCAATACTGAATCGCCTGCCAGATGGATTCCTTGCCGTAGCCTTCCCCGGCGTGAATCGTGATGTTGAAATTCTGGCGCTGGATGTAATGAAAGGCATCGACATGCTTCTTCGGCGGATATCCGCCTTCCTCGCCCGCCAGATCGAAACCGACCACGCCGCGCTCGCGAAAATCCACCGCCAGCTCCGCCATCTCGAGCGATACGTCCATGTTGCGCATGGCGCAAATGATCAGGCCCGAAGCAACACCAAAATCTTTTCGCCCGCGCTCCAGCCCCTTTAGTACCGCTGAGACCACCTGCTGATGGGTCAGTCCGCTACGGGTGTGAAAGACCGGCGCAAAGCGGGTTTCAAAATAGACCACGCCATCCTGGCTCAGATCTTCGGCCTGCTCGTAAGCCACGCGCTCCAGCGCCTCTTCGGTCTGCATGACCGCGATGGTGTGGGCAAAGCCTTCCAGATATTTGGCCAGACTGCCCTTGTTGGCGCCCTGATGAAACCACTGCGCCAGCGCTGCGGGATCGTCCGTGGGAAGTTCTTTGTACTTTGTTTCTTTTGCCAGGTCGATGACAGTCTTCGGCCGGAGCACGCCGTCGAGGTGCTCGTGCAGAAGCACTTTGGGCAAGCTGCTCAACCGGCTTTTATCAAGTTTCATGAAAGACTCCCGATCCTACGTTGGCCCAAGGGCCCGGCTCACTCATCGATTCCACCCGCCCAATAGTTGCTCCGGAACAGTACCGTCTGACCGTCTGCCGGGTCTTTCAACCGCACTCGAATCTGATGCAGCCCGGGACGCGGATTCTTGGGTTGAAAGCTCAGCAGATAGCGGTTGTGCACGTGGTTGGCAAAATCCGTCATTCGACTTTCGAATCGTTTGCGCGACGCGAATAGTTCGTATTCGCCGCCAGTTTGGGAAGCAATCGCTTTCGGCGTATTGCGCTGGGTCGCTGCCCTCGCTTGAGCGAGCAGCGCAATCACGTCAACAGAGCCTTTCATCTCGTCATGATTATTTCCGCGTTCCGTATCCAAAATGTTTGAGATGGTAGGTGAGAACACCAGCGCGTACACCGCTGTGTTGCTGTTACCAATCAAAGTCACGACATTTTCAATTTTGGCAAAGTGGCTGCCGTGGTCGCGGGTTTCACTGATTAGGAGCAACACTTTTTGTCTTCCTTCGGGCACCTGATTCAGCAATCTCACGGAGTATTGGACCGCGTCGAGAATCGCCGCTCCGTCGTCACCAGGTTCCAGATTGCGTAGGCTGTCGGCGATCTGCGTCCCGTTGCCAGTGAAGTCGCGTTCCAGATTCAGCCGGCTATCAAAGGCGAGAACTGCGATCTGAGCACCAGGTTGATCGAGAATCGGGGACAGCATGGAACTCAATCCCTGCTCCCGGCCGAATTCACGCCAAGCCCGCCTCCCGGTCTGTATCGCAACTATCATCGAGACCGGTTCGGCCTCCGCGCCTTCGTCCAGGTAACGGCGTCTCCTCGACGCCATCGTCTTCGATCACGAAATCCTTGGCCTGCAATCCGTAAACTACCCTGCCGTCCGAGTCTCGCACCAGCGTCGGCACCAGCACCACGTTCGCTCGCGCATTGAAGGTGGGTTCCTGCGGCGCTGCCGTCGCTCCCACAAACCACCAATGGCCGCGATAATGCGCAACCGGCTTTCGAGAAACTCATTGTTCCCGCAAATCACTCTTCCCCGATGTCTTCATTCCACACTTCGGGATTCGTCCGGATGTACTCGGCCAGCAGCGAAGCGCACTCCTCGGAATCAAGATCGATGACTTTCACGCCGAGCGAGCGCAGCCATTCCACTCCGCCTTGAAAGTTGCGGCTCTCGCCCACCACCAGCGTGCCGAAACCAAACTGCCGGACCAGGCCGCTGCAGTACCAGCACGGCGCCAGCGTCGTAGACCATGATGAGGTCGCGATAGCTGCGCTGCCGCCCGGCGTTGCGGAAGGCATCGGTCTCGCCATGCATCGAGGGATCGCCGTGCTGCACCCGGCGATTGTGGCCGGAGCCGACCAGCTGGCCGCGAGCGTCGAAGATTGCCGCGCCGATGGGAATGCCGCCTTCCGCCAGTCCCTTGCGGGCCTCGGCGAGCGCGACGGCAAGCATGGCGGCGTAGTCGAGGCTCAGCTTCGTATCCTCCGGGCATCATTATGACATTCGCGCCGGAGTCTCCGGGGCGCGCTCTGTTGGGATGGTGGAGGCCGGGCGTCCCGCCCGGCCGGACGGGCGAGACGCCCGTCCTCCATCGGAAAGCACAGTCGCGGGCGGTTTCACGTTTCATGGAGCATGCAATTTCAGTTTTATGTTAATTTGGTGGCGCCTTTGGAAACGTTTACATCGACGCAGGCTCCGCCGCCATGCCCGCGATCGCGAAGCTCCACGAGGAGAACGCCCCATGAGATTTTTCTGGAAAGCAGCCTGCATTCTGGTCGCATTTTTAGGCGTTTCTGGCGCCGCCTTCGCGCAAACCAGCTACAGCCTGCGCTCTCCCGATCAGCGCATTGAAGTGAAGATACGGACCGGCGACCGCTTCAGCTACGACGTCCTTTTCAAGGGGACGGTGCTGCTGCAGAACTCGACTTTCTCCATCGACATTGATCACAACACGCTGGGTTTGCAGCCCAGGGTCAAGGCGACTAAGGAGCGCAGCTACGACGGCACGCTCGAGCCTCCGGTGCGGCAGAAATTCGCCAAAGTGCGCGAGAACTACAACGAACTGCGCCTGACCATGGAAGGCAACTACGCCGTCGTCTTCCGCGCCTACAACGAGGGCGTGGCCTACCGCCTGGAAACCTCGCTGCCGCAAGCCGAAGTGAAAGTTTACAACGAGGAATCCAGCTTCAACTTTCCCGACGACTACCGGGTTTACTACCCGCAGGAAGAATCTTTCTTTTCGCACAACGAACGGCATTACCTGCCGATGAATCTGAAGACCATCGCGCCCGCCGCGATTGCCAGCCTGCCGGCGGTGGTCGAAGCCGCGAACGGCGTGAAAGTGGCGATTGCCGAAGCCGACATTGAAGACTATCCCGGGCTCTGGCTGCGCGGCACCGGGGGCAACGGACTGGCGGCAACCTTCGCTCCGTATCCGCTCAAAGAAACGCTGGAGAAGGACCGCGATTTCAAAGTCACCGAAGCCGCCGATTACATCGCCGTCACCCGTGGCACCCGCAGCTATCCCTGGCGGTTGTTGGGAATTGCCGAAAAAGACGGCGATCTGATTACCAATCAACTGGTCTGGCTGCTGGCCAAGCCGTCGCAGGTGGAAGACACCTCATGGATCAAGCCCGGCAAAGTTGCCTGGGACTGGTGGAACGCGCTCAACCTCTATGGCGTGAATTTCAAATCCGGGGTGAACACCGAGACTTACAAGTACTACGTGGATTTCGCGGCCAAGTACGGCATTCCCTACATCATCCTCGACGAAGGCTGGTACAAACTCGGCAATGTGCTGGAGGTGTCGCCCGACCTCAACATGGAAGAGCTGACCGCATACGCCAAACAGAAAAATGTCGGCATCATTTTGTGGATGGTCTGGAAAACATTGGACGACCAGTTCGATCCGGCATTCGATGAGTTCACGAAATGGGGCATCAAGGGCCTGAAGATTGATTTCATGCAGCGCAACGATCAGAAGCTGATCAACTTCTATTTCAAGACTTCCCGCGAGGCGGCCAGGCGCCACATGCTGGTCGACTTTCATGGCGGACAGAGCCAGATCACCATGACCCGGACCTGGCCCAACATGATCAGCGGCGAAGGCGTGCGCGGCCTGGAATGGAGCAAGTGGAGCGCTGAAACCGAACCCCAGCACAACGTCACTCTGCCCTTCACCCGCATGTTTCTGGGACCGATGGATTTCACTCCCGGCGCCATGTTGAATGCGACCAAGAAGGATTTTGCTCCCGTCTTCGATCGCCCCATGAGCCTGGGCACGCGCTGCCACCAGTTGGGAATGTATGTGGTGTTTGAAAGCCCGCTGCAAATGCTGTCCGATAGCCCGTCGAACTACATGCGCGAACCGGAAATGATGGAATTCCTGGCTCCCGTCCCGTCCGTCTGGGACGACACCAAAGTGCTCGATGCTCGCATCGCCGAATATGCGTTAGTCGCCCGAAGAAGCGGCAAAGAATGGTATGTCGGTGCCATGACCAACTGGACCCCGCGCGACCTGCAAGTGGACTTCTCGTTTCTGCCTGCAGGAACGTTCTGGCTGGAAGCCTACCAGGACGGAGTGAACGCCGACCGCATGGCCAGCGACTACAAAAAGACCAAGAACCCAGATCACGCGGGACACCAAACTGAAAATCTCCCTCGCCCCCGGCGGAGGCTGGGCGGCGAGAATTCATCAGTAGCATCGGCGCTGAGTTTTCCGTTGTCACTCTGAGCGGAGAGGAACGCTTCGCTGGCGAAGCGTTCCTGGCAGTCGAAGAGCCCCTATTTCCTCCACGAAAGCCCGCTTTTACTGAAACCCGCAAACTTCTGCCTACATGGATATGTCCCGGCGATTACAGTCTTGCCCGGATTGTTGTGAAATTGCCTCGCCGGTAGCCTTGTCCAGCAATCGAATTCAAAACGACAACGAGGAGGACTTCGATGGGAACAATCCTGATCGTGCTTCTGGTGCTGCTCCTGCTGGGCGCGCTTCCGACCTGGCCCTACAGCGGCAGCTGGGGGTATTACCCGAGCGGCGGGCTGGGACTGGTTCTGCTGATCGTGGTGATCCTGGCGCTTACGGGCAGAGTCTGACGGGTTATTTCTGGCTCTCTTTGGAGTGCGTCTCAATCAGGCGCTTGGTCAAGAGTACGAGCGCAAGAATCTGGGTCCACTCCGAGACGATGTTTCCGGCCACCTGTCCCCACTTCGAATCTGGGTCGGCGTGCTTATAGACGGCGACCCAGCAGACGCCGGTGGCCAGCAGAAACAGCGTCAGGGAGTGATCGGTGATCGCCTCCCAGAAAGGTCCGCGCAAATTCATCGGAGGTTTCCGGCTCTCCGCCGAGCCTCGTTCATAAAGGTATTTGGTGGCCAGCACCGTGACCACCACCCCCGACCAGTCGGCAATGGCGTTGCCGAAAAACGAGCCCCAGTGGGTCTTGGGATCCGAAACGTTATACAAGACAATCCAAAGAATCAGGACGCCCACGCACGCGATACTCAAGGAGTGCCGCGAGAGAAATCCAGCTTTCTTGCGGGCCTTGGTCTTCGTCTTTGCAGTTTTCGGAGCGGCGTCGCGGTTTTCTGGCGGCACGGAAACCAGTTTAAACCTTTTCCCTTGTCATCCTGAGCGGAGCGGGAAGCCCGCGCGCGGGCTTCCGGCGGAGTCGAAGGACCCCTATAACCGAGACGGCCCTCGCAGCAAGGAATTTTGCTGGCGCTGCGCTACGAATTTTCTGGCTTACTTGCTCAGCGATGTACGGTTGCGACCGACCGATTGCCAGACATAAACAACCAGCCCAATCGCAGCCAGCACGAACACGAAATGAATGACCACGATGATGGCAATTTCGGGAGGATGGTGCTCGACCCATTCCATCCAGTCGAGCGCTGCCGATCCGGCAAGAGCGATGAGAAGTTTCCGCATCGCCCACAGGGCTCGCCCAGAATCCCTCGCGCTCGGTGCCGGCGGGGTCCCACAGGAGATGATGGAAAATCCAGCGCCGCGATTTTGCGGTGAACGGGAACTTCCATGCGGGCAGGGTAGCACAAAAGCTAACGGCATCCCATCGGGATGCCGTTGGCGTTGTCGTCTTTAAAAGCAGACCGCGAAGAATCGGCTCCTTATCAGTGCCGGCCCGACCCACCGTGCGGACCGCCGCCCCCACCGTGGCTGCCGCCTCCTCCTCCGCCGCCCCCTCGTGACGGGGCCGACTCGCGTGGCGCGCCTCCTCCCCCACCCCCATAGCCGCGCGGCGTGACGATGGGCTGCCTCATTTCGAGCGGCGGCCGGGAGTAGCCCCGCGGCGACTCGGCTGAAACACTGCGTCCGCCGCCTGCCTCTCGATAGGGACCGCGCTGGAAATCCGGCTCCGCACCGCGCCCGCTATACATGCCGCCTCCGGGGCTAACGCCGGTGTTCATTCCATGGCTCACGCGATCGGCAGGGACCTCCGCCGGACTGCGGCGTGAAGTGCCGCCAGCCTCCATCGTTGCTTGAGGCTTCCGGTCGAGACGAATTTCCCGGTCGCTGCACATTGTTGTAAGTCGCCGGGTTGGACATTGCCGATCCCGCCGAACGATTGATCGCGCCACCCCGCTGCGCCGGAGTCGAATCGGAGAATCGCCGCCAGCCCGAACTGTCGGGAGTCGCGGACCGCGCCGAACGGTCAGGGGTCCAGGTGGAGACTCGATTCGACGATGTCGCGCCGTTGCCCAGCCCCGCGCCTGCCGGAGTGCGGACTCCCGGCGAGGGCCTGGCGATCGCGGAAGTCTGGCCGGAGCCCCGGGAGCTGGTGCCCCCGGAAAATGACTGACTGGTTCCAGCACCGTTGCGCTGGATGGACTGCCGCATCTGCGACACCTGCCGGTCGAATGACTGGGGCGCGGCCGCCGGCCGGGCTTGCGAGAAGAAGCGCTGCTGCTCGCCGCCGCGCGGCAACGTGGACGCCGCTGCCGGACGGTTGCTCACCGACAACGCCGCCCGGGTCGGAACCACGGGAAGATTTCCCGCAATCATGCGCCCGCCGCGAAACGTCTCGCCGTTGACTCCCACCGGCCTGGAGCGGCCGGTGCCGAACTGACCGGTCGGAACGCTGGAGATGCCGCCCCGCACTCTCTCGTTCATCGCAGCCAGTCGTAAGTTGGAATAGGCGCCACCCGGACGAAGCGGACCGATGCCTCCAAACCTCCGTCCATTAAAGTTGTTGATGTTGACCACGCTGTAGCGCGAGCCGTAACGGCCATACCAGGGATAGAACGTGTCGCACGGTCCCACCGGCAGCCAGCCGACGGAACCAAATCCGAAGCCGACGCCAACTCCGCCTCCGAATCCAAAGAAGGACACATACGCCGGCGCCCACACCGGCCGATATCCCGGATATCCGTAGGCCGGTCCGGGCCACCATACCCACGAGTCGTTGTAAACGAACCAGCGCCCGTAGTGATACGGAGCCCAACCCCAGGGTTCGTACGAAACCCATGTCCAACCCCAGCCCGGTTCCCACACCCAGCGTCCGCTGCGGTATGGCGCCCAGCCCGGTCCTGCGATCGGCGCCCACACTGGACCGTAGTCCGGCACGGTCACCCAGCGGCCGTAGCCATCAAGATCTTCCGTGCCGGTGTAGTGGCGGTTGGTGTTTCGCCAGGACTGAGCGTCGTAAATCAGCCGGTCGCGCTCGATGTTCCATGAATCCCAACTGTCGGAAGCCGGCGCTTCGGCCAACTTGTACTGGGTGTCGTCGCCGGTCCCGCGCACGACGGCCATTTGGCCCTTCTCTACCCGGGTGCTGCCCTGGGGCGTCGCAATTTCGGCCGACCCCCGGCGGACGATCACCTGGGTCTCGCCTTCCGCATTGATCTCAATGCGATAAATTCCGCCGTTTTGCGAGGGTCGTACCGCCACGTTCGCGGTGTCAATTTCCGCCGGGGCATCGGAGCCCTTGAAAATTGTGTAGTCGATCAATCCGCGTTCGACCTGTATCTGGATCTGGTTCCGGGAAAGGCCCGCAATGCTGGCCAGCGTGCTGTCGCCCAGGCGCAGGATGTTCGCCGAGTCAAGCTGCACTTCAGCCCGGGAGTTGACGCCGGTCGAAACCTTGTCGCTGCTCACCATGGGCTGGTTCAGCGTTGCCGCCGCCCAGTCTCCGGAATCACCGCGCTGGATGGAGACATCGCCGTGGGTCAGACTGATGCGGGCAACGCCGGACGCGGGCTCGGCCTGCGCCTGTCCCTGTCCCTGCGGCGGTCCCGGCAGTTGCGGCCCTGTTCCTGCGGCTGCAGTGGCACCTGCTCTGATACCTGCGCACCCGCCACCGCACTCGCGGCTAAAATCAGTGTTCCGAGAATCAATGCGAATCGGTTTTTCATGGCCCTACCTCGCGCGCAAGAACCCGCGCCCAGTGGACAATGCAGGTACGGTGCCAAACCCGCCGGAACGAGCCTAGATAAGTCTTTCAGTTTCACATGATTAGAGAATGGCAATCCCGAGCAGTACTTGAGCAGACGCTGGAATCGTCCTGGCTGAGGTCAACCAGAAGTGGTGGTTTTCAGCCACCGGGACCAAGATCTGATGGAGGGCGGGCGTCCGCGTCAGGCCCGAAGCCTGTGCAGTGACGGGCGAGGACGCCCGTCCTCCATCCAGTAAAGACGCAACCAGCTATTCCTGCTCTTCCTTTTCCGGGTCGTCGCTAATGCCGATTTTCGAGAGCCGGTAGCGCAGCGCGTTGCGCGAGAGTCCCAGCAGGCGCGCGGCCTGGCTCTTGTTGCCGTGGGCGCGGCGCAGAGCTTCGCGGATCATTTCGTCTTCCCACTGTTCGAGAGTCATGCCCTCGGGCAGAAAGCCGGCGGAGAAATCCGCGGCTTTGCCGGCTCGCGAATCAATGTGAATATCCCCGGCTTCGAGCAGCGGTCCCGGCGGCCAATGCCGATGCCCGCTCCATAATGTTCTGGAGCTCGCGCACGTTGCCCGGCCAGTGATAGTCCATCAGGATCCTCAAAGCTTGCGGCGAGACCCGGTGATTTTCTTGCCGGATTCCTGGGCAAAGCGCGAGAGGAACAGATTCACCAGTTCGGGAATATCTTCTTTGTGCTCGCGCAGCGGCGGGATATCGATGGGCACGACATTGAGCCGGTAATAAAGGTCCTCGCGAAAAGTGCCGTCCTCGAGCGCGGCCCGCAAATCGCGATTGGTGGCCGCCACCAGCCGCACGTCCACCTTGATGGTCTTAGTGCCGCCCAGCCGTTCGAACTGGCGCTCCTGCAAGACCCGCAGCAGCTTCACCTGGATCGCGGGAGGAACGTCGCCGATTTCGTCGAGAAAAAGCGTTCCCTTGTCGGCCAGCTCGAACTTGCCTGGCTTGCTGGTGGTGGCTCCGGTGAACGCGCCTTTCTCGTAACCAAATAATTCGCTCTCCAGCAGGTTCTCCGGAATCGCGGCGCTGTTGATCTTGATGAAGGGCCCGGACGCCCGCCGCGACTTCTCATGGATGGCGCGCGCGACCAGGTCCTTGCCCACGCCGCTTTCTCCGCCCAGCAGCACGGTCGAATTGGTGGGCGCCACTCGTTCGACGGTGGCCAGGACTTCCTGCATCCTGGGGCTGCGCGCCACCAGGTTGGGGTGCTGATAGCGCTGCTGCAGCGCCTCGCGCAGCGACCGGTTCTCCACCCGCAGGCGCTGCACATCCAGTTCCTTGTGCACCACCATGCGCATTTCGTCGAGCGAAAAAGGCTTCAGGACATAGTCGCTGGCGCCCGCTTTCATGGCCTCGACCGCGGTTTCCACGGTGCCGAACGCGGTCATGACAATGACCGGCAGGGCCGCCTGAAAGCGTTTCACCGCCTGCAGAAAATCCAGGCCATTCATGCCCGGCAACTTGAGATCGGTGATCACCAGGTCGACCGAACCGTTCTGCAGCAGCTTCAGGCCGGTTTCCGCATCCTCGGCGGACACGGTTTGGAAACCGTCGTCTCCCAGATCAAGTTCCAGGAGGCGGCGCATTTTCGCTTCGTCTTCGACAATCAGGATGGTGGCGCTGGGTGTCGTCATGAGTTTCCCGCTTTTTGCCGGGCTTCCTCCTCCGCCGGGAAGAAGATCACGAAACAGGCCCCTTGCCCGTCCGAATTCTCCAGCCGGATGGTGCCGTGATGCTCATCCACAATCTTTGAAACAATCGACAAGCCCCAGCCCGACGCCGGTCTTCTTGGTGGTCACAAAGGGATTGAAAATCTGCTCGCGCATTTCCGCTGGAACTCCGGGGCCGGTATCCTGCAGGCGCACCTGGACTCCATTGCGTCCGTTCGAGCGCGCGCCCGAAGCCTCCACCCGGAAGTTCCCGCCCGTGCTGCCCATGGCCTCGTAGGCATTCTGCACCAGGTTCAAAAACGCCTGTTCGCAAAGATTCTCATCGAGCGGCACCCGGGGCAAATCCTTCTGATATTCCCGCTCCACCACCACCGGGCCGCCTTTCCACTGGTCGCCCACGGTTTTCAGCGCTTGATCGATCAATTCCGTGACCGATTGCAGGCGGGTCTCGGTGCGCAGCGGCCGCGCAAAATCCAGAAAGCGGGTGACCAGCGCGCTCGCCCGGTTGACCTCGCTCGAAATGTATCCCGCCAGCTCGCTGGCCAGGGGATTCGAGTTCTCCAGCTTTCGGCTCAGGGTTTCCGCCGATCCCTTGATCACGCCGAGGGGATTGCGAATTTCATGCGCCAGCCCGGCCGAAAGCTGCCCCAGGGCGGCCAGCCGCTCGGAACGCCGCGCCTCGGCCTGGGCCCGTTCCAGCCGACGATTGGCTTCCGTCAGCTCCTCGGCCGCCTGCTGGTATTGCATGGTCTTGCGGCGGTTCTCGATAGTGAAACGGTTTACCACGACGGCCGCCAGGAAGAAAAACATGATCCGGATAGCGAGCTCGGCCGCGCCCTCGGGAGTGAGCGTGTATTCCTGCAGCGCCGGATAAAGGTACGAACAGTAGGCCGCCGAAGCCAGCGAGGTCCAGAGCAGAGTGCCCCAGGGGCCAAACTGGATCGCCGCGGTCACGATCGGGACGTAATAAATCGGGTAGTAGCTGCTGTTAATGCCCAGCTCGCCGGTATGGTTGATCAGCAACGTGGCGAGCACAATTTTGACCAGGACCACGGCGGATCGTCCGGATCGGGGCCAGGTCGCGATGATCCTGCCCTCGGCCAACTGCACGATTCCAATAGCCAGCAACGCCAGTTGTTTGTGGATTTCCCGCACCGGCGGCAGCACCGCCAGGCCCAGCAGGAAGACCAGCCAGAGCAGGTCCATCCAGCGGATGCTGCTGTGTTTTTCTGCGTTCATGCGAAGACGGCCCCCGCCTGGCTCAGCTCTTTTGCCAGCGGCCCCCGGGCCCGAATCCACCTCGTCAGCAGTGTATCTCGCTTCTCATCCGCACCGTCAATGGCGCCGGGTTTCGGCCCCTCTTCGCCGCGATGTTAAGGATGAAGGCCGTTACAGCCTGCGCTACGCGCCGGTGTTTGCCCGCTGCAACAGATTTCCACAGTAGCCCGAACGTGCCATTCACAGGCGTCCTCACAACCTATACCTTCATAAGTGAGCAGACTTCGGGGGAGGGCTGTTCGACAAGCGTCCCAGACTCAAATTAGAGTCTGGGACGTTTTGTATTTGGGGCGGTATTTCGAAACTGGCGCCCGCATCCGTCCGGCGTGTACCCTTTGTCACTGAGATGGCCGCGGATTAATGAACCAGATCGATCTGAGTAATCGTCATGCCGTGGTGACCGGCGGAGCGCAGGGCATCGGATTGTCCGTGGCCCGGCGTTTTCTGGCCTCGGGCGCTTCGGTCACTCTTTGGGATCGGGACAAGGAACTGCTTGCGGCGGCGGTAAGAGAACTGGACGGGCGCGGCACGGTTGACGCCGTGACCGCCGACGTAACCGACGCCGAAAGTGTCAACCATGCGGCGGCCTCGACCGAAGGAAAGTTCGGGAAGATCGACATCCTGGTTGCCAACGCGGGGATTTCCGGCCCCAACCTGAAAGCCTGGGAATATCCGGTGGAGGTTTGGCAGCAGATTATCGAGGTGGACCTGACCGGAGTTTTCTTGTGCTGCCGCGCCGTCATCCCCTTCATGCTGCAGAGGAAATACGGCCGGATCGTAAACGTATCGTCGATCGCGGGTAAGGAAGGAAATCCCAATGCCTCCGCCTACAGCGCCGCCAAGGCCGGGGTGATCGCGCTGACCAAATCACTGGGCAAAGAACTGGCCGACCAGAACATTGCGGTCAATTGCATTACGCCGGCCGCGGCGCGCACGCGAATATTTGATCAGATGTCGCAGCAGCATCTCGACTACATGCTGGCGAAGATTCCGCGGGGACGGTTTCTCGAACTCGATGAGATCGGCGCCATGGTGGCCTGGCTGGTGTCCGAAGAAAATTCTTTCACCACCGGAGCGGTTTTTGATTTGAGCGGCGGACGCGCAACCTACTAGCCTGACGAGAGAATTCGGGATGACAGAAGACCGGCAAATGGAATACGGGTCGTATCCCAGCCTGCGGGACCGGATCGTGGTGGTGACCGGCGGCGCCAGCGGCATCGGGGAAAAAATCGTAGAGCAGTTCGCCCAGCAAGGCGCAAAAGTCGCATTTCTCGATATCCAGAAACAAGCTGGAGCGCAGCTGGTGAGCAGGATTCGCCCCGGCGGGGCCACCGAACCTCGATTTCTGCCGTGTGACCTCACCGACATTGAGGCCCTGCGGGAAGGCGTGCAGAAAATCATTACGGAATTCAAGACGGTCGATGTGCTGGTCAACAACGCCGGCCATGATGCCCGCCACGCGGTGGAGGCCGTGACCCCGGAATTCTGGGATCAGACGATCGCGGTCAATCTCAAGCACCAGTTCTTTGCCAGCCAGGCGGTGATTCCGGCGATGAAGAAGGCGGGGCGAGGGTCCATCATCAACCTGAGCTCAATCTGCTGGATGATCCCATCGGTTGGATTGCCGGTATACGTCACCGCCAAGGCCGCGATCGTCGGGCTCACTCGCACCCTGGCGCATGAACTGGGGGCGGACAACATTCGCGTAAACTGCGTTCTGCCGGGGGCGATCCTCACCGAGCGTCAAAAGCAGTTATGGTTTACGGACGCTTATAAGGCGGAGATTCTCCGGGGCCAGGCTCTCAAGCGTATGATCATGCCCGAAGAAGTCGCTCGCCTCGTGCTTTTCCTGGCCGCGGATGACAGCGCTGCAATCACCAATCAAAGCTACGTGATCGATGGCGGCTGGGTTTAAGTCGTCGAAGTTTGGCGAAAATCCTGAAATGGCGGAGGCAGACATGAAAGAGGAGAAAGCTCCAGTTGCTGAATCGGCCGTGAAATCCATCACCCGGAGAACCCTTTTGCAGGGCGCCTCTGCAGCCACCGTCGTGGGAATGGTTGGAAGCAGCTCGCTGTCACAGACGGCCGGCGGCGACCAGGCAAGGTCTGCGCCGGGCTCCGCCGACAAGAGCAAGGCTTTCCCCGATAAGTTTCTGTGGGGATGCGCGACCGCGGGACATCAGGTAGAGGGCAACAACACCAGCAGCGATCTTTGGTTGATGGAGCATCTGCCCGGCACCATTTTCAAAGAGCCTTCGGGCGATGCCTGCGATCACTACCACCTCTATCCGCAAGATATAAGCATGCTGGCCGACCTGGGCTTCAACACCTATCGCTTTTCGCTGGAGTGGGCGCGCATTGAGCCCGAGGAAGGTTTCTTTTCCAACGCCGAACTGGAACATTACCGGCGCATGCTGGCCACCTGCCGCGACCATCATCTGACTACGCTGCTGACGTACTCTCATTTCAGCATGCCCCGCTGGTTCGCGGTTAAAGGCGGGTGGCAGAATCCCACGGCCGCCGACCTTTACGCGCGCTTCTGCGAAAAGGCCACCCGGCATCTGGGCGACCTGGTGGACTACGCGTCCACCTTCAACGAGCCGGATGTTCCCCAACTGCTGAACTGGATTAACTTGCCGGGGACAGAGGGAAAAAGCCTGATCGAGTTGATGCAGGGAAGTTTGGGCCGGGTGCGCCAGCAGGTCAACGCTCCGGAGTTCGCGAGCTTCTTTTTCGGGGATAACAAGAAAATCCGCGATGGCCTGCTGGCGGCGCACCATAAGGGCAAAACCGCGATGAAGTCGGTAAGGAGCGAAATGCCCGTGGGCTTCAACCTTGCCATGACGGACGACCAGCCGGCGCCCGAAGATAGTCATCTGGACGAGAAGCGCGCCGATGTTTATGGTCCCTGGCTGGAGGTTGCGAAACAATGCGACTATCTGGGGGTGCAGACGTATTCGCGATCCATCGTCGGGAAGAAAGACTTACCGGTTTCCAAAAGCGCGGAGACCACCCAGGTAGGCTGGGAGTTCTATCCGGAATGCGTTGAACACGTGGTGCGCTATGCCAGTAAGGCGACGGGGGTGCCCATCATCGTGACGGAAAACGGAATTGCCACCACCGATGACAGTCGCCGGGTGGTGTATCTTCAGCGCGCTCTCGCCGGCTTGAAGCGCGCCCTTGACGATGGCGTGGATGTCCGCGGCTATATGGTATGGTCGCTGCTGGATAATTTCGAGTGGATGTCCGGCTTCGAACCCAAGTTCGGAATCGTAGCGGTGGATCGGGCCACGCAACGGCGGACCATCAAGCCCAGCGCGGCGATGCTGGGCAACATCGCACGCACTAATTCGCTGTAGGTTTCGTCGCCGCGGGGATTTTTCTGGCCATCAGGACTGCCGCGGAACGGCGACGCCGGCCACATTGAGACGACTTCTGCTGTTAGTCTTGCCCATCATCGAACCAAACCGGGCAGGAAAGGCGATGAATTGAAAGCACTCGTGCTGAAAGAACCGGGTCAGGCGGAAATCCGGTCAATCCCGGAACCGGTGGTCACGCCGAGCAGCCTGCTTTTGAAGGTCAGGATGGTCGGCTTCTGCGGCAGCGATCTGAATTCCTTCCGCGGGCGCAACCCCCTGGTATCTTTTCCGCGAATTCCCGGCCACGAAGTGTCGGCGTCGATCGTCGACGGCAGCCGGCTGGATCCCGCGCTCGCTGCCGGCGTCGATGTGACCTTGTCTCCCTATACCAGCTGCGGAAAATGCGCCGCCTGCCGCCGCGGCCGTCCCAATGCCTGCCAATTCAACCAGACTCTGGGCGTCCAGCGCGACGGCGCGGCCACGGAATACATCGTCGTGCCTGCCGAAAGGATTTATCCCGCAAAGCTAACCCTCAAAGAGTTGTGCCTGGTGGAACCCTTGACTGTGGGGTTCCACGCGGTGGCCCGGGGACGCGTGACCGCCGAAGATACGGTGGCGGTCCTGGGCTGCGGCGGCGTCGGACTCGGCGCTGTAGCCGCTTCCGGCTTCCGCGGCGCCAGGACCATTGGCGTCGATATGGATGACGAGAAACTGAACACCGCGCGGGCCGCGGGCGCCAGCCATCTGATCAACACCGCCAGGGAGGACCTCCATCAGCGACTGGCGGAACTCACCGATGGTCGCGGTCCCGACGTGGTGATCGAGGCCATCGGGCTGCCGCAAACTTTCCGCGCCGCAGTGGAGGAAGTGGCCTTCACCGGCAGAGTCGTGTATATCGGTTATGCCAAGGAACCGGTGTCCTACGAGACACGTCTGTTCGTGCAGAAGGAACTCGATATTTCAGGATCGAGAAACGCCCTGCCGGAGGATTTTCGCGACGTCATTCGAATGCTCGAGGAGCATCGCTTTCCGGTGGAAGATGCGGTCAGCTCGATCGTCACCATGAATGAAGCTCCGAAAGCGTTGGCGGCGTGGAGCGACAATCCGTCTCGCGTGAAGAAGATCATGATGTGCCTGGACTGAAACAGACTGTTTGGTGAAAGGTTGTGTGGTCGCGGGTGAGTGGCCCGCGGAGCTGAGAGCTGACGAGTCGCCGCGACCACACGCTACACGGACGACATCCGGTTCCACACCGGATCCCCTATGCAAGCATCGAACGCCGTTGCCGGGCCGACCCCGAGTGAGCGTCGGCCGCTCTTCCCTGCTGGACAACTCGTGCCCTTCTTCCTGGTGACCGCACTGTTCTTCTTGTGGGGCATCCCGAACAACCTGAACGACGTGCTGATCCGGCAGTTCATGAAGTCATTTGCCATTACCCGGTTTCAGGCGGGACTGGTGCAGTCGGCCTTTTACATGGGCTACTTCGTGCTGGCCATGCCGGCGGCGCTGATCATGCGCAAGCTCGGTTACAAAGCCGGCTTTGTGATCGGGTTGTTCCTGTTCGGACTGGGGACGTTTCTGTTCTGGCCGGCCGCGGTGGCGGGACGCTACGCGTTTTTCCTGCTCGCGCTTTTTGTCATCGCCAGCGGATTGTCGTTTCTCGAAACCGCGTCCAATCCCTTCATCGCCCAGTTGGGTGATCCGGAGAGTTCGGAGCGGCGGCTCAACTTTTCGCAGGCATTCAATCCGCTGGGCTCCATCACCGGCGTCCTGATCGGCACGGCATTCATCTTCTCCGGCGTGGAATTGAGTTCGCAGCAAGTGGATGCCATGAAGTCGCAGCAGCTCTATGACGCGTACCTGCGGACGGAAACGCTGCGCGTGGTCAAACCTTATCTCGCTCTGGGCGCGCTGGCGATATTCTGGGCGCTGCTGATTATCCGGACTAAATTTCCCAGCATTCAGAGCGAACATGAAGCCAGCGGCGGCGACCATGGCCGTTTCCGGGACCTGCTGAAGTATCCCCACTTCATGTTGGCCGTGGTGGCCCAGTTCCTGTACGTGGGTGGCCAGGTGGGAACCTGGAGTTATTTCATCCAGTACGTGCAGGACTACACACACCAGCCCGAGAAAGTCGCGGGATACTTCCTCACCGGCACTCTGGGAGCGTTTGGAATCGGACGTTTTGTTTCCGCCTACCTGATGCGATTCATCGCCCCCAACAAATTGCTGGGCACATACGCCTTATTCAACATAGTCCTGGTAACCGTCGCAGTGACGCGGCCGGGCTGGGTCGGGTTGTGGGCGCTCTTTATCACCAGTTTCTTCATGTCGCTGATGTTCCCCACCATCTTCGCCCTGGGATTGAAGAAGCTTGGGCCCAACACCAAGATCGGCGGTTCCCTGCTGGTGATGGCCATCGTCGGCGGAGCCGTGCTGACGCCCATCATGGGCCTGATTGCGGAAGCCCGCGGCATTGCCCTGGCGTATCTGGTTCCTCTGGTCGCCTACGCATTCGTCGCGATCTACGGATTTATCGGAGCCAAAGCAGGATTCTCCGAAGACACAGCGTGACGCCGGGGTCGGCGCGGCATCAGGCAGCCGAACAGCCGCGAAGCGGCGCAAGCCGTGGGTGCATGCCGGAAACGAGGAGAGCCCCGAAGGGGCGAAAGAGAGAATTACACCGACAAATGAATCGACGATTCTGTCTCACTCTCGACCTGAAGGACAATCCCGCGCTGATTGCCGAATACAAGCGCCATCACCAGAAACATCTGGCCGGAGATATCGCAAAGCATCAACGAGTCGGGGATCGAGGACATGGAGATCTATCTGCTCGGCACGCGCATGTTCATGATCATGGAAGTGAACGAAAGCTTCTCCTTCGAAGCGAAAGCTCAGGCTGACCGCGAGAATCCCAAAGTTCAGGAGTGGGAAAATCTCATGTGGAAGTTCCAGCGATCGCTCCCCGAGGCAGAACCGGGCGAGAAGTGGATGCGGATGGAGAGAATATTCAAATTGGAATCTTGAAGCTCGTTCAAGATTTTGCTGGTGTGGGACGGACACTCCTGTCCGTCGTTTTTGAATTTACCTTTAATCTGGCCGAACCCGTGCCTGAGCTGCCGAAGTCAAAGGCGACGGACAAGAGTGTCCGTCCCACACTAAACGGCGGCCAGTGGTTCGTGACTCAGCCAGTCGTTCCGCCAGAAATCCCAGATACTCTTCGACACCTTCTCCCGTTTTCGCGGAAAGCTGGAAGACCCGCATGCCGGGGCGGACCGCCTGAATATTGCGCCGCGTGGCTTCCCAGTCGAACTCGACTGCTTCCGCCAAATCGCTCTTGGTGACGATGGCTACGTCCGCGCTGTTGAAAATCGTCGGGTACTTGAGCGGTTTGTCTTCACCCTCGGTCACCGACAGCAGCACCACGCGAAGATCTTCTCCCAGGTCGTAGGACGAAGGACAGACCAGATTGCCCACGTTCTCGATGAACAGGAAATCCAACTGTCCAAGGTCCCATGCTTCTTCGTCCACGGCGTTCTGCACCATGGCGGCTTCCAGATGGCAGAGCGTCCCGGTAATGATCTGCCTGACCGGAGCCTGGCTGCGAGCCAGTCGGGCCGCGTCGTTTTCCGTGGCCAGATCGCCCACCAGGGCGGCCACCCGATAACGCGGGCGAAGCAGGGTCAGCGTCTTTTCGAGAAACGCCGTCTTCCCCGAGCCGGGACTTGAAACCAGGCTCACCACGAACACTCCGGCAGCGCGGAAGCGGGTTCGAAGCGCGCGCGCGACCAGGTCATTCTGTTTCAGAACATTTTTTCGAACTTCCACCAGGCGGGGTTCCGGACTCATCACTGTATCTCCAGTGCGACCACTTCGAGTTCCTTGCCTTGCACGATCTCGGATGTCGGCGTGCCGCATTCACCACAGCAAAATAACTGCATCGAGCTGAGCGGACGCCGCGCCTTGCATCTCGGGCAAAAGATCACCACCGGGACTTCCTCGATGACCAGCCGCGATCCCCGCAGCGGCGTATCGTCACACGCCATTTCGTAGGACGAAAGCAGGGCCTCTTTCACTACGCCGGAAAGCGCGCCCAGCTTGAGGTGCACGGCGTTGACCTGCACTCCGCGCTGCTGCGCCTCGTCCTGCGCCATTTCGACGATGCTCATCGCGATGGAGAGTTCATGCATGCGATTTCTTTCCGTCCGACTCGCTAAAGAAGAAGTTGAAAATGCCGCCAGTGCGGCCTGCCCCAGGCTGATCCCTCCATCGTTGGGCGGAACGGCGTGATTCGTCCAAACCTCGGCGGCCTCGCCTTCGAGCAGAGCCTTGATATCTTCGAGCAGTAGCTCGTTTTGAAAGACTCCCCCCGACAAAACGACGGTGTCCAGGGAGTGGGCCGGGCAAAGCTCCGTCACACAATCTCTCACGCCCGCCGCAACTCCTCGCTGGAAGGCCCGCGCAATCTCGCCCGGATCTCGACCTCGCTGGCGGTCACTCACGACGCTGCGCAGCAGCGGCCGAAAATCCAGCTCCGCGCCGGTGAAGGGAAACGGGTAGGCTTCGGTAATGGCTGCGCCCCGCGCCAGCTGTTCGACCCACATGGCGGCTTGTCCTTCAAAAGAAATCTCTCGCGTAAATCCCAGCAACGCCGCAACGGTATCGAAAAGCCGGCCCATCGAGCTGGTAGAGAAAGTGCGCACGTCTTTGGTCACCAACTCCAATGCATTTCCGAACCGCTCGGGAAAATTGAACGGCGCCGCGGTCATCTCCGGCAAGTCATCGAGTTGCGCCAGAAAGCCAGCCGCCGCCTGTACCGGATACTGCGCCGCGGCATCGCCGCCGGGAAGCTTCGCGTTGCGCAGATGAGCCACTCGTTCAAAGCCTTCGGCGACGCTGCCGACAAAGATTTCGCCGCCCCAGATACTGCCGTCGTCGCCGTACCCGGTGCCGTCGAAACTCACGCCCAGCACCCGTTTCTCCCACTCACCGCGTTCGGCCAGAACCGACGCCACATGGGCGCGGTGATGTTGCACTGCCACCCTGCTCGACACCTTCAGGTCCCAGGCATGGAGCACGGAAGCGTATTGCGGATGGCCATCGTGTGCCACCAGCAGTTCATCCCAATCCACTTCGTACATCGCCACCAGGTCGGAGATGGTTTGCTGAAATGCGAGGAAGGCTTCGTAGTGTTCCAGGTCCCCGATGTGCTGGCTGACAAAAGCCTGGCCGTCAACCACCAGCGTGATGGTGTTCTTCAGGTCAGCGCCCAGCGCCAGGATCGGCCGCGCTGAGGGAAACTTCGCCACCGCCCCGGGAGCATAGCCGCGAGCTCGCCGTAAAATAACCGGACCAAACACTCCATCCCGGACGACGGAATCGTCAACCCGGCGCGCGATGGGCCGCTGTCCAATCAGGAATGCATCGGCGATACCAGAGAGACGCTGCAGCGCGTCTTCGTCGTCGTAAGCGATCGGTTCGCTGGAGCGGTTGGCGCTGGTCATGACCAGAACATCCGGCGCGCCGGCCGCGAAAAGCAAGTGATGCAGAGGCGTGTAAGGAAGCATCACGCCCAGTTCATTATTTTGCGGCGCCACCCCGTTCAGTTCCATTCGCGCCGGCGCCAGCACAATGGGACGGGCAGAAGAAGTGAGCAGAGCTTCGCTTTCCGCAGACAGTTCCACCAGCTTGCGGGCTTCATCAAGATCTCGCACCATGACCGCGAACGGTTTTTCCTTGCGGTATTTGCGATCGCGCAAAGCCGCGACAGACGCGGCATTGCGGGCATCACAAGCCAGGTGGTAGCCGCCCAGGCCCTTCACCGCCAGAATCTTGCCGGCACTTAGCAGTTGGGCTGCGTGGTGAATGGCTGCTTCCGTGCCGGACAGGGTCTGGTCTTGCGGCTGAAGATAATAACCGGGTCCGCATGCGGGGCAGGCGACCGGCTGCGCGTGAAATCGGCGATTGCCTGGATCCCCAAATTCCCTGGCGCAGTAGGCATCCAGTGGCCAATCCTTCATCGTGGTGTTGGCGCGGTCGTAAGGCAGACCGAGCACGACGGTGTAGCGCGGACCGCAGTTGGTGCAGTTGATGTAAGGATAGCCGTAGCGCGGATTGTGCGGATCGAAGAGTTCCTTGAGGCAATCGTCGCAAACCGGCAGGTCGGGCGAAATGCGGGCCGTCGGACGTTCCCGGCGCAGGCTCTCCCGGATCGTGAACTCATTCACACCGAGCGGCGTGACCGGCTCAACGTTCACTTCAGCAATGCTCGCGGCCGGAGGAGGCTGCGCCTTCATCTCGCGCACAAATGCCTGCAGGCCTTGCTCGGCGCCTTCCAGATAGATCTCGACGCCTTCCTCGCCATTCAGGACCCATCCCCCGAGAGTATTGGCGCGGGCCAGGCGATACACAAAGGGACGGAAGCCGACGCCCTGCACCACTCCGCGCACGCGAATGGAACAGGCGCTGGCCATGATCACTCCACATCCACGACGCAACTCCGTCCCTGCCAGCCGACCTGAACCACCTTGCCGTTTTCCACCAGCAGAGGGACGCTGCGCTGCCCGCCCGCCAACTCACGCATGCGTCCGCGGGCCACGGGATCGGCTTCGACGTCGTACTCCACAAATTCCGAGCGCTTCCATTCCAGCCAGTCGCGCATCTCCCCGGTATAAGGACAGCGCGCAGTGCCGTAGAGTTCAAGCTTGGCCACGGTCGAGCACCTCCAGGGATTCGCGAATGACGTGATAGATCGAGGCCTGCACTTCCTGAATGCGCGGAATGTAATCGCACTGCACCACCACGGGGAAGTCAGCCAGACGCCGGCGCTTGATTTCGCCGCCGTCATAGCCCAGGAGCGCAACCGTCAGCATATTTCGTTTGCGCGCCTCTTCCAGTGCCATGATGATGTTGCGCGATCCGCCGCTGGTCGAGATCGCAACCGCCACATCCTCGGGACGGGCCTGCGCGATCAGCTGGCGCAGAAAGATGGCGTCGGTCCCGATGTCGTTGGCCACGGCGGTGATGTTCGCCGGCTCGAGCGCCAGCGAGACGGCAGGAACGGGCCTGGATCCGGGCGGCGGAAGCACGCAGTCGATGGCGAAGTCGTTGGCGTCGGTGGCCGACCCGCCATTGCCGAAAATGATGAGTTTGCCGCCGCGCAGCAGACGCTGATGAATTGCCACCGCCGCACTGCTGATCTGCTCGGCCTGTTCTCGCGCCACCTGCCCGCGCAACTTCGCGTCATCATGAACTTTCATCAGAATGGAGACGGCAACTTCCGCCAGCAGGTCACCAGTCCCCTGCTTTTCCGTGCCCAGGAATGGATAGAGGAAGGCCGACTCGCCTACGTCGTGGCCGAGTTCGCGGTGCTCGAAGAAGACGTGCACCGTCTCCCACAACGTGTGGTAGAGAATCTCGACCATCTCCTGATGCATGAACGGATCCTGGGTCGGAGCATCGAGCGCGTAGGAGCCTTCCATGCCCGGCAGGGCGAAGGTCATCGCGTCTTGCAGGTGGGCCTGCTGCAGCGTGGCCCAGACTTCCGGATCGCCTTCCGGCGGACCGAATCCCATGACAATATCGTCGGGATGAAGTATGGCTTCGAGCCAGGGACGGAACAGAATCGATAGATCGAGAGCGGGCAGCGCGCGCTTGCCCACAATCACGGGATGAACAAATTCCACCGAGACGTGCTGGGCATCGGTGGCGTAAGGCCCGCGCCCGAAGGCGAGCAGGCGCCCGCCGCGCAGAAACCGTTCCGACATCTCGCGACAAGCCTCAGCCAGGCGCGGAGCCTCACGCGAAAAGAACTGTTCGAACAATTCGTTCCGTTCGAGCAGCCGCTCTTCCACTTGACTCGCGAGTTTGACCGCTGTAGCCATAAACGCTTTCCGTTAACAAATTCGCGGCAAGGGATCGCCGACCAGCATGTCGACGATTCGGCTGCCGCCATAACGAGTGGTCACCAGCACGGTTCCGGCGGGCTGTTCCCGAACTTCGCCGATGACCTGGGCCTCGCTTCCGCCCGGCGCCAGGCTCAGGGCGTTGATGGCGGCGTCGGCGTACTCCGGCGACACCACCGCCAGGAATTGGCCCTCATTGGCGATGTGCAGAGGATCGAGCCCGAGCAACTCGCATGCGCCGCGCACCATGTCGCGCACGGGAATCTGGTCTTCGAAGAGAACCATGCCCAATCCGCAATCGCGCGCCAACTCGTTTAAGGATGTCGCCGCCCCGCCCCGGGTTGGATCGCGCATCCAGCGAATGCCCGGGCCGGCAGCATGCACCACCGTTTCGACTAGCGGAAGCACCGAACGCGTATCGGAACGAAGATCGGCTTCGAGATCGAGTTCGCCACGCGCCAGCAGAATCGTGATGCCGTGATCGCCGATGGGCCCCGACAGCAGAATCTTGTCGCCCACGCGCACCGAGCGCGGATCGATGTTCACGCCGTGAATCAAGCGGCCGATGCCGGTCGTGGTGACGTACATCTGGTCGGCTTTGCCGTGTTCGACCACTTTGGTGTCGCCGCCGGCGATGCGGACTCCGGCGTCCCGTGCGGCTTTCGCCATGGCGCGAACTTCGGCTTCGAGCACCGGCGTGGGCAGCCCGGCTTCGAGCACAAAAGTGACGACCAGGGCTTCGGCCCGGGCTCCCGAGACGGCCAGGTCGTTAACCGTGCCGTTCACCGCCAGCTCACCGATGGAACCTCCGGGAAAAGTGAGCGGCTTGACCACAAAACTGTCGGTCGTGATCGCGACCTTTGCTCCATTGATGTCGACGTGCGCGGCATCGCCCAACGGGCCGGGGGCGGACCCGAAAAGCAGTGGCGCAAATAGGCCTTCGACCAGCTTGCGGCTGGCCTTGCCTCCGGCTCCGTGAGCCATCTCGATCTGCGGATCGCGAAACCGGACGGAAGCGGGCCCGGCATCGAGCACCGCCGTGGCGGTTACGCGATCGAGGTCAGACTGGTGGCCATTGCTGCTTTCCGGTGTTCGTAGTTGTGATAAGCGGCGCATGATCCTTCCGATGACACCATGAGTGCTCCGATGGGATGCTCAGGGGTGCACTCCCGGCCAAAAAGTTTGCACTGGTGCGGTTTCAGCACGCCCTTTAATACTTCTCCGCACTGAGCGGCCTTGGGATCCGTCACGCGAATGCCCGGGACCTCAAAGCGCTGTTCCGCGTCCCAGGCGGCGTACTTGTCGTTCAGCCGTAACGCAGATTGCGAAATAAATCCCAGGCCGCGCCATTCGAAGTAAGGACGCAACTGGAAAACCTCGGCCATGGCCCGAAGCGCGGCACGATTGCCTTCCCACGGGACCACTCGCTTGTACTGGTTTTCCACTTTGGCTTCGCCCGCCTTCAGTTGACGTAGAAGCATGACGATCGATTGCAACATGTCGAGCGGTTCGAAGCCGGAGACCACAATCGGTTTTTCCTGGTCCTGGGCAATCCACTCGTAAGGACGGCAGCCGATCACAGTCGAGACATGCCCGGGGCCGATGAAGGCGTCCAGCCGCATGTCCGGAGAGTCGAGGATCGCCCGGATCGCGGGAATGATGGTTACGTGATTACAAAATACGGAGAAGTTGTCGATGCCCTCGGCTTTGGCCCGCATCAAGGTGAGCGCGGTAGAGGGCGCCGTGGTCTCAAACCCGATAGCGAAAAACATGACGTGCTTTTCGGGGTTGAGGCGGGCCAACTTCAGCGCGTCGGAGGGCGAATACACGATGCGGACGTCCATCCCCCGGGCTTTATGCTCAAGCGGGCTGCCCTGGGTCCCGGGGACGCGCATCATATCGCCGAAGGCGGCAAAGATTACATCGGGCTGTTGGGCGATCGACAGGCCATCGTCAATGCGCCCCATGGGAAGCACGCACACCGGGCAACCGGGGCCGTGGATCAGTTCGATATTGTCGGGGAGAATGTCCTTGAGTCCGAAGCGATAGATGGCGTGAGTGTGGCCGCCGCAGACCTCCATAAGGCGGTAGTGGCGGTCGCGGCCGGCCAGGCGGCGAATCTCGTCGGCGGTTCGTGAAATCAGTTCGGGCTCGCGGAACTCATCAACAAATCTCATGCCGATCCTCCCTCGCAGGCTGGACGCGGGCAGGCGTCAATGCACCTCGGCGTCGTTTATTTCTTCCAGGCCGTAGCCCTGGACTTCCTGCATGGCGCCATCGATCTCTCCTAGCGCGCGCAGCGTGTTCATCTGGTCGAGCGCGTCGAGTTCACTGATCTTGCTCATGGCAAAGCCGACGTGAATGAGCACCCAGTCGCCCGGCGCCGGTTTGTCGTCCTGCAGCAGGCCAAGATCAATCCTGCGGCGAACGCCGACGACATCGACCAGCGCCGAATCAGCATTGTCGGAAGAGATTTCGACGATCTTTCCTGGAATGGCTAGACACATGCGACATCCTCCCGGTTGGTCGTTGGTCCTTGGCCGTTGGTCGTTGGCAAAATCCATTGCCTCCGAGTCTGCGTCGTCCGTTTCGCTCACAAAGCCACCGAACATTATTGGTCTTGGCCAACGACCGAGGGCCAATGGCCAACGACGGTTTTCAAGCCTTCCGCGCGGCAATATCGAACGACAGCTTCAACTCGTCCTTGAGTTTCACCGTTCCTCCGGCAGCGGACACCGGTCGAATTTCATAGTCGCTCAGGCGCACGGAAAAATCGCCGGCCGCTCGCAAGGCATCGTCCTTGATGGTTATCCGCGCGAAAACCGGCTGGGCTCGCGTCACTCCATGCAGCGCCAGTTCCCCATTCAGAGTTACCGCATACTGGCCCTCGGAAATCTTCTGGACTGACGAAGGCCGGGGGCACTCATAAACGATCTGCTCGAAGCCGTCTGTCTCCAGCACTTCGTCGCGCATGCGGCGTTCGATTTCCTGGCGATCTTTTTCGCTTATATCGTCAGTCACAGTCAGGGATGCCGCCTGAATCACGATGCGCAGCGAGGCATCTTCCAACCCGCCCGAAGTCCACTGCACCTCGCCCTGGAAGTCCGGAATGGCGATGGTCGGGTTATGGGCGAATGCCGAAAGCATCCCGGTAGCAAACGCCCGGACAATGAATTTGCTCCCGCTAGCATCAATCAAGTATCGAACCGTCGTCGCCGGCGGCGTTCCTGCTTTGGACAAACCGATATTCCCCCTGACTTAGTTGCGCCCCTGTGGACGGCGGTTGTCACATAGCCCGCAACTTCAAATAGCGATCGAGGTCCGGCAAAGCCAGACTGGCCAGGTCGCCAACGCCCAGCTGACCCATATAGCGCCGGGCGATGGGATTGGTAAGAATCAGGCCCGCTCCGAAAACCATGAGCGCCACGCCACCGAGCATAAACAGCGTGTCTTTGTCGTTGAAGTTCCCGTTGCCATTTTCCATTGCCCGTCTCCTCTTATGCAGGTTGTCTTACTTGCTTCGAACTTAAAGGTTCGACGCAGCTCTTGAATCAGGCCTGTCACCAGTCTGAATTCGGTTCACCAGCGATTCCACCAGCTTGACCGCTTCATCCAGGGCAGCCTCGACCGGAGCGCTGAGCCCCATCTGTCCTTCTTCGCCGCCGAGAGTTTCCGGCTCGCAGCCCACCAGCAGAACGTTTTTCACTTCGATATTCATGGCCTGCGCCATGCGCAGCACGTTCAAGGGATTCATGGAGTGCGCTTCCACCGTGGCTTGCGGGCCTTCGGGATTATGCAACGCCTTCAGGTCAGGCTCGATGACGTAGAGCGTGCCGGGAGCCTGGCCGTGTGGACACGCGTCCACCAGGATGGTGGTTTCGTATCCATCCTGCAGCGCGTAGGCCAGGTCAAAACCCCTGATGCCGAAGTCGGCCACGCGCACGTTTTCGGGAAACTTGAGGCTCGCCATGCGGCGCACAACTTCGACGCCAAACCCATCGTCGCCGAGAAAGATATTCCCAATGCCGGCGACCAGAATGCTGGGTTTCTGCACCGGCCGGTGTTGCCGGACTTCCTCTTCCGAAAGCGGCTCGACTTCTTCGGCATCGAAGAAAAACCGGTGGCCGGGCTGGCGCAGCAGGCCCATGTCTCTGCCCGGATCGTTGTCCAGAACCACGCACACGTGGGGTTTGCCTTCGTAGTCCTGCTCGATGCATTCGATGGTCGCGATCTGCCCGGCCAGGGCGAGATCCATCACGTCGCCGCCCGGCCGCGGACGCAGCCGCACGCGGCTTCCCGCCCTCAGTTCGACTCCTGCAATTTCCAGATGATCGATCGCGGTCTTTTCTTCGAGGAGTTGCCATTCCCACTCGTTCATTGAGCTTCCTCCTTGAGTGGGCGCAGGCCGCGCAGAACTCCGTGCAACTTCATCAACTGTTCGACCGGCATGGTTTCGGTGCGCTCCAGCATGGCGCGGGCGCGTTCGTCCGACTGGCTCATCTCGCGCTTCTCGTCGTCGGTCAAGGTCATGATGCGCAGGGAGAGAATTTCGTCGATTTCGGTGCCGTCAAACAAGTCTCCGGCGCTTTCCGGAGCGATCTGTGGATAGTCGTAAAGAATGATGGGCGAGGACAGCAGAGTGTCGTATTGTCCTTCTTCTCCGACCAGGACGGGCCAGGTGCCCACGTTCTTGCAACCCGCGGCCAGTTCGCCGAGGGAGTCTGGAGGCGCAAGCAGCGAAACGAATCGGCCATCCTGCACGCCGAGAACGGTGTGGGTGGAGACCATCGAACTCAGCAAGGCGTCGTCGCGGCTGGTTTCCCGCGTCGTCTCGAAAGGAGTGGTGTTGCGAATCCGGACGCTGACTTTGAGCAATCCGTCCGCAACCTGCCGCACCATGATTTCGACGGCGCCACTGAGAGGCTTCCGTTCCCGCACGATCACGCCGACGATCTGCCCGCTGCTGTCGCGGAGATACTCGAATTGCTTTTCCGCAGGGAACACAAAGGCGTCGGGCACCAGCCTGTAGCCCAGAGCCTCCAGGTTGTACACCGGCAAAGTCACTTCCCGCTCAACCGCTTCCTGCCAGGGCTGGTAGACGCGACCGTTCACCGCCAGCTTGTCCACCAGAAGAAACTCCGGCACTTCGCCGGGCAGCAACTCGCTCATCGGCATGGTCAGCCGGCCGACGCTGCGCGACACCAACTGCAGGAAGCGGACGCGAACTTCAAGGCAAGTCATCGAACTGCCCTCGACCAGGCACTCGGTCTGCATGGTCCAGGCTTCGCCGCCCTTTTGGGCTTCGCAGTAAGACTGCGGGCAGAGCACGCCGAAATTCCAGCGCTGCTGATTCTTCACCGACGACGGCCGATAAGGATAGAGCATGTACCCCTCGTAAAGCACCGCTTTCGCGATCTGCTCGACCACGCCGAGATTCATCAGATCACCGCCTCTTCCACCGGAATGAGACTTTCAAGCGCCGCTTCCCAGGTGGGAATTCCATGCTTCACCTTGTATTGATACAGGCGATCGAACGCTTCTTTGTGCAGGCAAAGCCAGGCGCTGTTGGGATAGTAAGACGCCATCATGTCGCGCCAGATTTTTACCGGCAGGCTGAAGCGCGCTTCCTTGTCCCAGGAAATGGGCGCGACCTGCAGGCCGCCTTCGCCGCCTTCGTAGAACACCGTGCCGCTGAACTGCAGGCAAACCGGCACGTCTCCGTCCGCCAGTCCGTCGAAATATTTGGTGGCAGCCACGTTAAAGTCGAACGTACACGGCACCGGGAGATCGACCAGGGTTGATCCCTTGAACGACGGCACGACCAGATTGGCGTGCGTCCATAAAAGATTTCGCAGAGTCTGGCCCCAGCGGCTGGGCTCGCCGAAAAGATCGAGCAGGCGTTCCTGATCTGCGGCCGAGTATTTACGGCGAGTCACTTCGAGTTGAATCTGGCAGCGCAAAGCGACGGTGTGAATGGTCTGTTCCGGGTTGGCGTCGGTCAGTCGAAGTTTGAAAGCCAGCAACGGTGTGGCTGCGTTGGGGACAACCTCAGCACCTTCGACTTGAAAGCTCAAATCAGGCATGGGATTCGGCTCCAATTTCAACCGATCGCGCTTTCAGGCTGGTGAAGAAGTCGCCCAGTTCCCGCCAAACTTCTGTCCCGCCGGAGAGACCTTTCCAGTGCATGCGAATCAGGCCGACCAGCTTGTAGCATTCGTCGATAGGAAGGAGGTAGTACTCCGCAGCGGAATATCCACGGGAATAGCCCAACCGGTTAACCAGCAGCCCTTCCACGTCGGACTCCATTTCGTTCAGAATCGGATTGCGCTCGACAATATCGTTCCATGATTCGAGCGCCAGCAGCGATTCGGTGGCGCCCGCCGGGCTGGGATAGAGCGCAACCACACGGTTCTCCAGGCTGCTCTTGAGGAAAAAGGCCATGTTGATGGGAACCATCAGCCCGTTCCACTCGGCGTCGCTGAGATTGAAGGCCGGGAGAGAGCGCACTCGCCGCGGCACACGCTTGAACTTTACGCCCTGGCCGCTGAACAAGATGGCGCAGGCGTCGCAGGTGCAGAGCAGCTTGCGGCGCTCCAGTTCGATCAGGTGGGGATGACTAGGCGCTAATCCGACGCTGCACAATTCGCAACGCTCGAGCGGCCGTTCGCGGCGGGCGAACTGGCGCAGCGTTCCAAAGCCGTCGGCGGATTCGGTAAATTGTCCCGCGCTCATGATTTCATTTTCCGGTAGCGCCGGCATCCCTTCGACTGCCGCTCAGGGCAGGCTCTGCGGCGGCGCTACAAAAATCTCCTTCAATCCGCACCCTGCGGCTCCAGGGTTACCGGGGGCGGACTGCCCGTCAACCTGTCCAGCGCCACAAATCCGGAAGCCGGCTTTTCTTCGAAACCCTCGATGAGCAGCGAATTCATATCCGGAGCGGCGTCGTACATGGCTCCTTCAAGCGTGGCTTGTACGGTTTTGGCGGTCGAGCCGCAGGTATGCGAACCGGTTTCGACTCGCAGCCGGATGACGCCGTCGTTCACGCCCAGCAGTTCAACTTCGCAGCCCTGCTTGCGCAACTGCGGCCGCACCCGGTCCACGGCCTTCATGACCCGGGTTTCGAGGTCCTCGGGATGCAGGCCGTAAAGGATCAGCACGCTGCTCACCAGCGCGTCGCGGCCCAGACGGTCGATGATGCCCATGCCCGGCTCTCCGGCGTCGGCCACGATATCGAGCGCTTTCTCCAGCGCCGCGCCATGCAGATCCATCAGCGACTGCACCAGGCCCTTGGTGGCGGCGCGCACCGCGGGATCGGCGATGCCTTCGATTTCCTGCACCAACCCGCCGATGCGCTGCATGTCTTCCCGAAAATCTCTGCTGTCGGCCACAAGCCTCCTTGAAAGTTGTCATCCTGAGCGGAGTAACGGATTCGCTTCGCGAATCCGTTACGGAGTCGAAGGACCCCTATGAGCTTCGCGCTGCCGGCATCCTGAGGGAAGCGTCCCCGAAGCTGCCAGGGCTCCTTCGACTCCACCAACCCATTCGCATGCGAATGGGTTGTTTCCGCTCAGGATGACAAAACGTAAAAAAGTGGAAGTGAGAGCGCAGCTTTGGGATGCCCGATCCGTCCTCAGCGAGCGCATCAGGCAGTTCCTGGCTATCACCCTCACTCCCTCTTCCACCATGGTGCGGGTTCAGGGTTGAAGACCAAACATCGGGGAATGGTGCGTCTCCAGCACTTTGCCGTTCCCCAGATACATGTGCACGCCGCAAGGCAGACACGGATCGAAGCTCCTCACCGCGCGCATGATATCGATTCCCTTGAACTTGTCCGGACCGTTTTCCTCGAAGATCGGCGTATTCTGCACTGCATCCTCGTACGGTCCCGGAGTGCCATAGATGTCGCGTGGATTGGCATTCCAGGGAGTTGGAGGATAGGGATGGTAGTTGGCGATCTTGCCCTCCTTGATCACCACGTGATGCGAGAGTACGCCGCGGACCGCTTCATGGAAGCCGCAGCCGATGGCTTCTTCCGGCACCTTGAACTCGGTCCATGTTTTGGTGTGTCCGGCATGCAATTCCGCGAGCGCTTTCTCCATAAAATGCATTGCGGCGCAGGCGGCATAGACCTGGAAATAGGTCCGGGCGCGGTCGCGTTCGATGGCATTGCTCCACTTCGGAATCTTCCATTCGAACTCGACTTCGGGCAGCGAGGTGGTCTTGGGCAGGTACATCTTGACGCTGCTGCCCGTGGCTTTGATGTATCCGATGTCCACCAGCCCGGCCAGCGCGGTCGCCCAGAGTCGAGCGATGGGGCCGCCTCCGGTGTCCATCGCCAGATGATCGCCGGTCCGCTTGTCGAACCAGCGCGGCGACATCACCCAGGTGTACTTGCCGCCGAAATCGCGCTTCTGCGGCCGCGGAATCGTGGTCTGGTTCCAGGGATGATTTTTGTCCACTGGATTGCCCAGGGGATCTGTCTTGACGAAGGTTTGCGAGTTCTTCCACTCGTCGTAGTAAGAACTGCCCAGCAGGATGCGGATATTCAGATTGATGTCGACCAAGTCGGTGGTGACCAGCTTGCCGTCCACCACGATTCCCGGCGTGACGAACATGCCGCGGCCCCAGTTCGTCATGTTCTTGTAGGTGTAGTCGCAGACGTCGGGATCGTTGAACGATCCCCAGCAGGCCAAGAGCACGCGCCGCCGGCCAACTTCCTCGTAGCCGGGAAGCGCGTCATAGAAGAAGTCGAACAAGTCGTCATGCAAGGGCACGACCTTCTTCATGAACTCCACATACTTCATCAGGCGGACCAGATAGTCGGTAAATAGCTGGACGGTTGGCACCGTGCCCACCCCACCGGGATAGAGAGTTGACGGATGAACGTGGCGGCCTTCCATCAGACAGAACATTTCACGGGTCATGCGGCTCATCACCAGCGCTTCGCGATAGAAAGCTCCGGTGAAGGGATTGAGCGCGGTCATGATGTCGGCGATGGTGCGGTAGCCGTGCGCGCTGGCGTGCGGCGCCGCCGTGGATTGCGCTTTCGCCCAGACTTTGGGATTGGTCTCCTTGACCATCTGCTCACAGAAGTCCACGCCGACCAGGTTGTCCTGAAAAATATTGTGGTCGAACATGTACTCGGCCGCTTCACCGAGGTTGACGATCCACTCCGCGATGGGAGGCGGCTTCACGCCAAACGCCATGTTCTGCGCGTAGGTGGCGCAGGTGGCGTGGTTGTCGCCGCAAATGCCGCAGATGCGGCTGGTGATGAAGTGCGCGTCGCGCGGGTCTTTGCCCTTCATGAAGATGCTGTACCCGCGGAAAATAGACGAGGTGCTGTGACACTCGACCACATGCTTGTTCTCGAAGTCGATCTTGGTAAAGATGCCCAGGCTGCCTACGATCCGGGTGATCGGGTCCCAGTTCATCTCCACCAGGTTCCCCTTTTTCCCGGGGGCGTCCTTCGTCGGTGCGGTAATAGTGCTCATTCGATCGCTCCTTTGGACTCAGTAGGAATCTTGTCAGTAAGACCGTGGGTGGTACCCGGTGGTGAGTTCGGCGCGCGGATGACGCCACTTCGGCTCCTTGTTGGCTGTCGACTGGGTCATCGAGCGCAAGGCACGAATCGCGCGACCGTAAGCCCCGATGGCAGAACTCGAAACTCTGGCGCCCGGCGGCTCATCCATGAAGGGCATGAACTTGTCGGGGAAACCCGGCATGGTGCAGCCGATGCAAATGCCGCCCACGTTCGGGCATCCGCCAATTCCAGCCATCCAGCCGCGTTTCGGCACATTGCAGTTCACCACCGGGCCCCAGCAGCCCAGCTTCACAATGCATTTCGGGGAGCCATACACTTCCGCGAAGTCGCCCTGCTCGTAATAGCCGGCGCGGTCGCAACCTTCGTGGACCGTTTTGCCAAACAGCCAGGTGGGACGCAGCTGGTCGTCGAGCGGAATCATGGGCGCGAGTCCGGCGACCTGATAAAGAAGATAGAGGACGGTTTCCATGAAGTTGTCGGGCTGCACCGGGCATCCCGGAACATTGACGATGGGCAGGCCGGCTTTCGACTTCCAGTCCCAACCCAGATAGTCCGCCAAGCCCATGGCGCCGGTGGGATTGCCTTCCATGGCGTGGATGCCGCCGTAGGTGGCGCAGGTGCCGCAGGCGATCACGGCCAGGGCCTTGGGGGCGACGCGGTCGATCCACTCGTTGGTGGTGATCGGCTGACCGGTCTTGGGATCGGTTCCGAGGCCCGCCCAATAGCCTTCCTTCTTTATCTTCTCGTTCGGGATGGAGCCCTCTACCACCAGGACGAATGGATCCAGCTGGCCTTTCTCCGCCTGATACCAGAACTTGAGGAAGTCATCGCCGTTCTCGTAAGCCAGCACCGGATTGTGCAGGTGGACTTTGGGAAGCCCGGGAATCGCCCCCAGCAGAACATCTTCAATGCTGGGTTGGGTTGCCGCGGTGACTGAAACCGAGTCTCCGTCACAACCCAAACCGGCGGTGATCCAGAGAATATGCACCTCGGCGACTGGCGATGGTTTTTGCGTTTTCCGACCGTACGGAACCGTTTCCGCTGCCATAGCTGGATTCTCCTTTCCCGTCTCAACCGGGAGACGGGAGTTGCCGAATTTCTAGTTTACGATTAGCGAATATTTTGCCGCTTTGCCCTGGTTGCAGTTCTGTTCGCCCGGGATGGAAACCTGAAAGTGGTCTGGATACCGACGACGCCCCTAGCATCAACAAATCAAAGATCGCTCACAAGCGGGCGCACCACTTTTTAAGTTTCGTGGGAAACACTATTTTTTCTATCGGGGATTCCCTGATGGTTGAGGGGCTGGGTAGCGCCGGCGTCTCGCCGGCTGTCTCGAGGGCATCTTGCCCTCGGCGGTGAGGGCGGGACGCCCTCACGACAGCCGCCGGGACGGCGGCGCTACATCATGCGGTCTTTTCGTTCATGTTCCACTGGATGGCATGTTGCATGAGTTCGCGGGCGCTGCGCAGAGACAACTTTTCCTTGATGTGCGCCTGGTAGGATTCGACCGTCTTTACGCTGAGGTGTAATTCTTCGGCAATCTGCCGGGTGCCGTGACCTTCTCCGATCAGACGGAAAACTTCCAGCTCGCGGTCGCTGAGATCGGCGATGGAAGAATTCCTCAGCGTGCCGGATCCGGTGATGTAGTGCTTCAGCATCTTGTTGGCGATGCGGTCACTCACATAAATCTCGCCGCCCAGAATGCGGCGCAGGGCCACCAGCACTTTTTCCGTCGCCTCCTGCTTCATGATGTAGCCGTTGGCGCCGGCCCGCAGCGCCCGTTCGGCGTAGATGGACTCGTCGTGCATGGAGAGGATCAGCACCGGCAGTGTCGGGTAAACGTTTCTTATGTTCTTCAGCAGATCGAGGCCATCCGGACCGTTGAGCGAAATATCCACGATGAGAATGTCGGGCTTGGACGAGGCCAGCACGTGCATGGCGCCCATGGCTTCCTCGGCTTCGCCGCAAACCAGCAGGTCGGCTTCCTGATTGATCAGCAGCGCCAGACCCTGGCGCACGATGGGGTGATCGTCCACCACCAGAATTCTGCTTTTTCTCGACGCCGCCTGGTTCTGCGATTTGTACGCAACGCTGGTGTCTGTCTTCATCTTCTATTCCTTGTTTCGCCCATCGATTCGCCGGCCATCATGCGGACCGGAAAGGAACAACTCACCATAGTCCCGCCGCTCGCGACCCGCTGGATCTCGAGCGATCCCCCGATGACCCGGGCCCGATAGTTCATCAGATGGCGTCCCATGCCCGCATTGTTGGCTGGAATGTCGGCAATTCCTGAACCGTCATCGGTGATCGTAAGCACTCCCTGCTCCTGGTTGGCGGCCAGGCGAATCACGATTTGGCTGGCGTGGCCGTGCTTGATGGCATTGTTGACCGCTTCCCGGGCGATATAATAAAGATGGGTGGCCACGGTGTCGTCATGAATCAGGACCGGAGCAAAACACTGGAAGCGGCAGGAAACTCCGAACAGGTCTTCCACTTCACCGGCCCACTGCTGCAGCGCCGACATCAGGCCCTGCGCATCGGACACTACCGGCAGCAGGCCGCGCGCCAGTTCACGCGTCTTGTTGATGGCCTCGTTCACCAGTTTCACGATCTTGGCCGCATCGCCGGCCTCGGGCATGCTCTTTTCCATCAGCTTCTGTTCCTGCACCTTGCTCATGAAGGCAATGCCGGTCAGATGCTGGCCCAGCCCGTCATGCAGGTCCTGCCCGATGCGGCGTTGTTCCCGGCCGCTGACTTCGAGAATCGTTTTTTCCAGATGCTTGCGCTCGGTGATGTCGATTCCGGTCGCAATAATATAGGCAGGAGCCGCGTCGTTGCCCGGCAGCACCGTGCTCGACCAC
This sequence comes from Terriglobia bacterium, assembly GCA_963734455.1. Lineage (GTDB taxonomy): Bacteria > Acidobacteriota > Terriglobia > Terriglobales > Acidobacteriaceae > JAIQFF01. Next base: position 131,244 of record CAVTHC010000008.1, on the reverse strand, counting down.
GCGATCAGCGGCGCGTGCCGTCCCGCTTGACCAGGTAACCCTCATAGTCGCTGGGCAACTGGTCCGAGCACAGTTGCTGAAAGACGGACTTGAAACGGTCCACCTCCTCCGGGACCATGAACAAGTCCCAAATCTTCTGGCCGGAAACCTCGGCGAGGGAATATCCGCTGGTCTGTTCGCAGGCCCGGTTGAAGCGGATGATCCGGCCTTCCGGATCGAGCACCACCACCAGCGCGCCCACGGTGTGGAGAATGGCGGAAACCACGTTGCGCTCCTCCTGCAAGGCTTCTTCGGTCCGCTTCAGGTCGGTGATGTCGAATCCCACGCCGTGAATGAACCAGGGCTCGCCGTTTTCCTTGCGGATCATCTTGGCTTCGCAATGAAACCAGATCACCCGGCCGTCGCGCGCCACCACGCGATAGGCCGAGCGCAAGGGGCTGCCGGTCAGAAACATCTCCGCCGCTTCCGTGCTCCAGCGCTGCTTGTCATCGGGATGAATGTGGCTGTACCAGCGGACCGGATCCTCCAGCCACTCTTCCTGGGAAAAACCCAGCGCGGCTTCAATCTGCGGGCTGACGTAAGCCTCGCCGATTCCCCGATCGAGATAAGCCATGAACACGACCGCGGGAATCTGCTCCACCAGGGCGCGATAGCGGGCTTCGAGATTGGGGAGTTGCGGATCTTCCGGCCATTGCTGGTCAGGCCGTTCCGGGGGATAGACGACGCGCCGGGCGCGGGCTGGGTTGGGATGACTGAACACTCCCGCCAGGTTCTGGAGAATTTCTTCGGCCTGCGCAGGATTCAGCTCCGGGTCGGCAACCGCAGCAGGATGGAATGTGGGGCGGACACTCTTGTCCGCCGCCTTTGACTTTGACTCTGTCATGGCAATTCTCATTCCCACGTTTGCGAATTCCGCAGCTATCGCTCAACCCACAACAAAATCAAAAGCGGCGGACAAGAGTGTCCGCCCCACACATTCAGCGGCTTTTCTTGCGCCAGCTGGGCTCTTTGTTCAGGACGACTGGGTGAAACGGCGCAGGGCATGAATCGCGCGTCCATAAGTCTGCACCGCGGCCGACGACAGCAGCGACCCGGGCGGCTGATTCATGAACGGCATGAACTTGTCGGGAAAGCCGGGCATGGTGCAGCCGATGCAGATCCCGCCCACATTCGGACAGCCGCCGATTCCGCCCATCCAGCCCCGCTTGCCGACGTTGCACTGCACCACCGGCCCCCAGCATCCCAGCTTGACGATGCAAAGCGGCGATCCATATTCTTCGGCAAACTGGGCCTGCTCGTAGAAGCCGCCGCGATCGCATCCTTCGTGCACCGTGTTGCCAAAGAGCCAGGTCGGACGCAAGGCCTCATCCAGTGGAATCATGGGCGCGCGCCCGGCCGCCATGTAAAGCAGATACAGCAGCGTCTCCATGAAATTGTCCGGCTGCACCGGACAGCCCGGCACGCACACGATGGGAATGTCCGGCCTTCGAACTGCCACTGCCATCCCAGGTAGTCGGCCAGCCCCATGCAGCCCGTCGGATTTCCTTCCATGGCGTGGATGCCGCCATAAGTGGCGCAGGTTCCGGCCGCGACCACCGCCCAGGCCTTGGGCGCCAGTCGGTCGATCCATTCGCAGGTGGTGATGGGTTGGCCGGTTTTGGAGTCGGTGCCGAACGAAGCCCAATATCCTTCTTCTTTATTGGTTTCGTCCGGAATCGAGCCTTCGATGACCAGAATGAAAGGGCCCAGCTGGCCCTCTGCCGCCAGGTGAAAACGCTTCAGGAACTCGTCGCCATTTTCAATGGCGAGGAAAGGATTGAGGAAGTTGACTTTGGGAATCCAGGGCAGGGCGCCGGTGACAATATCTTCGAGGCTGGGCTGGGTGGCGGCGGTCATGGCAATCGTGTCGCCGTCGCAGCCCAGGCCGGCGGTGATCCAGAGGACATCGATTTCGGCGATCACGGGTTGAGTTCCACGGCGAGCTTCCGCTTCCGCCATTTCAGGCTCCCCCCTTCCGCCCCACCGAGACTCTACCTTATCCCGGGGCCTCGCGCGACCCGCAAGGTGTCTGCGGGACCTGACAGCGGGCGGCCGCGGGCCACATCTTAGCGCAATTTAACCATAGATTTCGAAGCCCGAGACACCTGTCCCCAAGACAAAATTGCGGACTCGGCGGCGGGTAGGGGCGTTTCCCGCAACGCCATTTTGGATCGTCTCCGGACTTGAAACCCTCCCCTCCCCGCATGAGCCATTTCCAATCTGGGGTTGAAGATCTTCGAAGGCATACTTGCAGCATGAGCCGCATCCCCAACTCCGTCGTCGCGGGCTGACCGGTGGCCCGGGCCAGCCCGCCCGCGAGTGGACGACGACCAGGCGGCGCCGGGCACGCATGGGTTTTTCATGTCAAGCGTTTCACCGGGTAACCGCAGCTTCGATTCCATGACTGACCCGTCAGAATTCCGCTTCAGAGTCGACCTCTTAATCCGGGTGTTCGGCATGGATGCTGACAGTCAGCCTTTCTCCCAGAAGGCGCATGCCCCGAACATCAGCGACCGTGGGGCGCAGCTTTCCGGCCTGGAAAGACACCTCCGGCCGGGAGACATCATCGGGGTGCAGTTCGGCGACACCAAGGCGCGCTGCAAGGTGATCTGGTTCGGCGGCGCCGGCCAGGCGTCCGAAACCGAGGCGGGAGTAAAGATCGTCGAGGGGCAGCCCTGTCCCTGGCGGGACGAGATGGAGCGGCAGAGGAATACGGACGCCGAGCCCATTTCCCGGACGGTTCCGGTGGTGACAAACAAGCGAAGATTCCGCCGGCTGCGCATCCCTTTCCCCATCGAGATCCAGGCTGGGCAGGGAATCGGCAGCCGCATGCAGACCACCACGCAGGACATTGCGGGGCGGGGCTGTTACATCGAAACCCTGCAGCCCTGGCCGGTGCGAACTCGGGTGGAGGTCACGTTCTGGCTGAATGCCCGGCGGATTCAAACCCAGGCCATGGTCCGGACCTGCGACGCCGGAGTCGGGATGGGCGTCGAGTTCATCGGCCTGGACGACGCCACGCAGCACCAGCTGCAGGAACAACTGGAGGCCCTGGCGGCGGAATCCGGGCTGCTCAAACGCGCCCAGGGCGCGTCCTGACTCGCCCCCGAGGCGCAATCCAGATCGAGTCCCGATTTGAAATCCGTCTTCTGCCGGGTGAGAACTTACTAACGTGCAACTCCATCGATCCGCGAAATACTAAGCCGTCGCCCATACGGCAAATTTCGTCGTGGCTTACCTCAAAAGCACCGCCGGGAAATGAACCCCAGCCCGCTTGAATCACAAGGTGCAACTCGCGCTCGGATGTGCCATTTTGGCCTTGCTGGTCGTGGGCACAATCTCCCATCGCGCCCTGGCCCGGTCCAGTGAAAGCGGCCGCTGGGTCGAGCATACTCATCAGGTTTTAGAAAACCTTCAGGACCTGCGGTTCGCCATGGAGAGTGTCGAATCGAGTTGGCGCGGCTTTGTCCTGACCGGGGCGGAATCCTATGCCGAGACCTACCGGGCCAGCCGCTTGCGGGTGGAACAAGACCAGGCAGCGGTGGGCCGCCTGACTCTCGACAATACCGAACAGCAGCGCCTTCTGGGGGCGCTTGAAACTCTGGCAGCGCGGCAGCTCGAGCGCGCCGAGATGATCATAGACCTGCGCCGGACCCAGGGACTCGAAGCGGCCGCGGAGGAGCTGCGCAATCCGCCCGGGCCAGCGCTGGGGGATGAGTTTCAGGCCGGCCTGCGCTTGATGCAGGATGAAGAAATGCAGTTGTTGGCGGCCCGCGGCGCGGATGCCGAGCGCCGCCTGGGGCAGAGCCAGCAGATTCTGCTGCTGGGAACCCTCCTGGGCCTGCTGATCACCGCCGGCGCGGGCTGGGCGCTGCGCAGCGACGCGGCCGCTGGCGCTCTGGCCGAAGCCGCCCGGCGCGACGAAGCAAGCGCGGACCATGAGGTGGAAGAACACCTGGCGCAGATGGAGAACCGTTATCGCGGGCTGCTCGAAGCCGCCCCCGACGCCATGGTGGTGGTCAACCAGGGAGGCGAGATCGTTCTGCTGAATGTGCAGGCGGAGAAACAGTTTGGCTACCGCCGCGACGAACTGGTGGGACAGAAAGTCAAGAACATCATTCCCCAGGGCTTTGCCGAACGGCTGATCGCCGATGGCACCCGCTCGGCCGCCGAAGCTCTGGCCCAGCAGATCGGCACCGGCATCGAACTCTCCGCCCGGCGCAAGGATGGCACCGATTTTCCCATCGAAATCATGCTCAGCCCGCTCGAAAGCGCGGAAGGCACGCTGGTGACGGCGGCCATCCGCGACATCAGCGTGCGCAAGAACGCGGAAACCCATCTGGCGCAGATGGAAGGCCGCTATCGCGGCCTGCTCGAAGCCGCCCCCGACGCCATGGTGGTGGTCAACCAGAGCGGCGACATCGTTCTGCTGAACGTGCAGGCGGAGAAACAGTTTGGCTACCGCCGCGACGAACTGGTCGGACAGAAAGTCAAGAACATCATTCCCCAGGGCTTCGCCGAACGGCTGATCGCCGACGGCACCCGGACGCGCGGCCGAAGCTCTGGCCCAGCAGATCGGCACCGGCATTGAACTCTCCGCGCGGCGCAAGGATGGCAGCGAGTTCCCCATCGAAATCATGCTCAGCCCGCTCGAAAGCGCCGAAGGGACGCTGGTGACGGCGGCGATCCGCGACATCAGCGTGCGCAGGGACGCGGAAAAACATCTGGCGCAGATGGAAGGCCGCTATCGCGGGCTGCTCGAAGCCGCTCCCGACGCCATGGTGGTGGTCAACCAGAGCGGCGACATCGTTCTGCTGAACGTGCAGGCGGAGAAACAGTTTGGCTACCGCCGCGACGAACTGGTGGGACAGAAAGTCAAGAACATCATTCCCGAGGGCTTCGCCGAACGGCTGATCGCCGACGGCACCCGCACGGCCGCCGAAGCTCTGGCCCAGCAGATCGGCACCGGCATTGAACTGTCCGCCCGGCGCAAGGATGGCAGCGAGTTCCCCATTGAAATCATGCTCAGCCCGCTCGAAAGCGCCGAGGGGACGCTGGTGACGGCGGCGATCCGCGACATCAGCGTGCGCAGGGACGCGGAAAAACATCTGGCGCAGATGGAAGGCCGCTATCGCGGGCTGCTCGAAGCCGCTCCCGACGCCATGGTGGTGGTGAAGCCGGGCAGGAGAGATCGTCCTGCTGAACGTGCAGGCGGAGAAGCAGTTTGGCTACCGCCGCGACGAACTGGTGGGGAAGAAAGTGAAAAGCATCATTCCCGAGGGTTTCGCCGAACGGCTGATCGCCGACGGCACCCGCACCGCCGCCGAAGCGCTGGCCCAGCAGATTGGCACCGGGCTGGAGCTTTCCGGGCGGCGCAAGGATGGCACCGAGTTTCCCATCGAGATCATGCTGAGCCCGCTCGAAAGCGCGGAAGGCATCCTGGTGACGGCGGCCATCCGCGACATCAGCGTGCGCAAGGATGCGGAAAGACATCTGGCGCAGATGGAAGGCCGCTACCGCGGGCTGCTCGAAGCCGCCCCCGACGCCATGGTGGTGGTCAACCAGGGCGGGGAGATCGTGCTGCTGAATGTGCAGGCCGAAAAGCAGTTCGGCTACAGCCGCGATGAACTGCTGGGCCAGAAAGTGAAAAACATCATTCCCGAAGGCTTCGCGGAACGGCTGATCGCCGACGCGCTTCGTTCCGCGGAAGACGCGCTGGCGCAGCAGATCGGCACCGGCATCGAGCTCATCGCGCGGCACAAGAACGGCAGCGACTTCCCCATCGAACTCATGCTGAGCCCGCTCGAAAGCCCGGAGGGCATCCTGGTAACGGCGGCGATTCGGGACATCAGCACGCGCAAAAAAGCCGAAGCTGCATCTGCTGCGGAAGGTGGAAGAACTGAACCGTTCCAACGAAGAACTGGGACAGTTTGCCTACATCGCCTCGCACGATCTGCAGGAACCGTTGCGCATGGTGGCCAGCTACACCCAGCTGCTTTCGCGGCGCTACAAAGGCAAGCTGGACAAAGACGCGGATGAGTTTATCGCCTTCGCGGTGGACGGGGCCAGCCGCATGCAGCGCCTGATCCAGGACTTGCTGGCCTACTCGCGGGTCGGGACCAAGGGCAAGGACCTGCTCGCCACCTCGAGCGAAGAAGCTTTGCAGCGCGCGCTCATCAATCTGCGCGGCGCCATCGAAGAAAGCGGCGCGCTGGTGACCCACGATCCCCTCCCCGAAGTGCTGGCGGACGAGACCCAACTGATCCAGTTATTTCAGAACCTGGTGGGCAACGCCATCAAGTACCAGAGCCCGGGAATTCCCCGAGTGCACATTTCCGCCGCTCCGCAAGGCGGCAAGCAATGGATCTTTTCGGTGCGGGACAACGGTCTGGGAATCGATTCGCAGTACTTCGAAAAGATTTTTGGCATGTTCCAGCGCCTGCACAAACGGGAAGAGTTCGCCGGCACCGGCATTGGATTGGCCATCTGTAAAAAGATCGTCGAACGGCACGGCGGCATTATCTCGGTCGAGTCGCAGCCCGGGCAAGGTTCCACCTTCCGTTTCGCCCTGGGAAGAAGCGAAAGCAAAGCCATGACCGCTTTCGGAGGAGCCCATGCAAGATAAAGACACGCCCCTGCAGGTCCTGCTGGTCGAAGACAGTCCGGGCGATATCCGGCTGACACTCGAAGCCTTCCGCGATACCAATCCGTCCATCCGTTTGCATGTGGCCAATGACGGCGTGGAAGCCCTGGCCTTTCTCAGGCAAGAGGGGATCCACTTCTCAGCCCCGCGCCCCGACCTGATCCTGTTGGACCTGAACATGCCGAAAATGGATGGCCGCCAGGCTCTGGCCCAGATCAAGCAGGATGAGAGCCTGAAAACCATCCCCACGGTGATTCTGACCACCTCGGAGGCGGAAGCGGACATTGTCAGAAGCTATCAACTCAAGGCCAACTGTTATCTCAACAAGCCGGTGCAATTGGACGCGTTCGAGAACCTGGTGAAGAGCATCAATGATTTCTGGCTGACCACCGCCACTCTGCCGCCGCAACAGAACTGACCTGGCGAGAGAGCCGGAAATGCAGGCCCAGAGCTCGCCGGGAATTAGGAGGTAATCATGATGTCCAGAGGAGGAACCGAACATGCCTCTACAAGTTCTCTTAGTCGAAGACAGTCCCGGAGACCTGCGGCTGACGCAGGAAGCTTTCCGCGATGTCAATCCTTTCGTCGAACTCCACCTTGCGAACGACGGAGTGGAGGCCATGGCCTTCTTGAAGAAGGAGGGACGCTACTTCGATGCCCCTCGTCCCGACCTGATCCTGCTCGACCTGAACCTGCCCAAGGTGGATGGGCGCGAGGTGCTGGCTTATATCAAGGACGATCCCGGCCTGAAAACCATCCCCACCGTGATCCTGACTTCTTCCGAGGCGGAATCGGATGTGGTCAAGAGCTACCAGTTGCAGGCCAACTGCTACCTCAGCAAACCCATGCATTTTGAGGCCTTCCACAACCTGGTGAAGAGCATCAATGATTTCTGGCTCACCCGGGTCAAGTTACCGCAGCAGCTCCACGCCGGCGAACGCGGAAAGCACGGGCTGATTGAGAGGCAAACATGAACATCATCGGAGGAAACGGTATGCCCATACAGGTTCTTTTGGTCGAAGACAGTCCCGGGGATGTGCGGCTGACGCAGGAAGCCTTCCGCGATGCCAACCGGTCCATCAATTTAAATGTGGCTTCGGACGGCGTGGAGGCCATGGCCTTTCTGCGGCGTGAGGGAGTTCACCACAACGCGCCCCGCCCCGATCTGATTTTGCTGGACCTGAATCTTCCCAAGATGGATGGCCGCGAGGTCCTGGCCCACATTAAGGAAGATGCGGGGCTGAAAACCATCCCCACGGTGATCCTGACTACTTCCGACGCGGAGGCCGATATTGTGAAGAGCTACCAGCTGCAGGCCAACTGCTATCTCACCAAGCCGGTGCAGTTGGACGCCTTCGAAAGCCTGGTAAAGAGTGTCAATGATTTCTGGCTGACCAAGGTCAAGCTGCCCCAGCAGGAGCAGGGCGGATGAGCATGACGAAGAAATCGATGAAGATCCTTCTCCTGGTTGAAGATAACCCGGGAGACGCTCGCCTGCTGCGCGAGATGTTGAACGAACAAGGTGCCCAGCAAACCGAGTTGACCCACGTGCAGCGCTTGAGCGACGCCGAAAAGCACCTGGCGGAGAATGAGGTCGACATTATCCTGCTCGACCTGGGATTGCCCGACGCCCACGGACTGGGAGCGGTGCGCCGGGCGCACGCCTGCGCGCCCCGCGTGCCCCTGGTGGTATTGACCGGGATGGATGACGAGCTGCTCGCCGCCCAGGCCTTGCAGGAAGGCGCGCAGGACTATCTGATCAAAGGCCAGATCGAGGCCCGCGGCCTGGTGCGGGCGCTGCGCTATGCCATCGAACGCAAGAGCATGGAAGAGGCTTTGTTCGTGGAGAAAGAGCGCGCGCAAATCACTCTCAACTGTATTGGCGACGCCGTGGCTTGCACCGACAGCTCGGGAAACATCACCTTCCTCAATCTGGTGGCGGAGAAAATGACGGGCTGGCTGCTGCCCGACGCTGCCGGCCGGCCCATGGCCGAAGTTCTGCGAATCATGGATGCCGAAAGCCGCGTGACCACCCCGAACCCGATGGCCATCGCGATCGGGCAAAACCGGACGGTGCACCTGCCGTCCAACTCCATTCTGGTGCGGCATGACGGACTTGAAATTCCCATCGAAGACTCGGTCTCCCCTCTCCACGATCGTGAAGGCCGGGCGGCGGGAGCCGTCATCGTGTTTCGCGACGTGAGCGCGGCCCGCGCCATGGCGTTGCAAATCGCCCATTCGGCCGAACACGACTTCCTCACCGGACTGCCCAATCGGATGCTGCTGAACGACCGCGTCAATCAGGCCATCACCATGGCGCCGCGTCACTCGAAAAAAGTTGCAGTGCTCTTCCTCGACCTGGATGGCTTCAAACACATCAACGACTCTCTGGGACATCCCACCGGCGACAAGCTGCTGCAATCCATCGCAAAACGCCTGGTCAACTGCGTGCGCAACGCGGACACGGTGAGCCGGCAGGGTGGCGACGAGTTCGTGGTGCTGCTTTCAGAAGTGGAACGATCGGAGGACACCGCCATCACGGCCAGACGCATGCTGCAGACCGTGGCCGAGTCGCATTCCATCGACCAGCACGATCTGCACGTCACCACCAGCATCGGCGTGAGCGTCTATCCCGACGACGGCCTGGATGCGGAGACGCTCATCAAGAACGCGGACACGGCGATGTACCAGGCCAAGGAAAACGGACGCCAGAGCTACCAGTTTTTCAAGCCCGCCATGAACGTCCGGGCGGTGGAGCGCCAGGCCATCGAGGAAAGCCTGCGCCGGGCCCTTGACCGCCACGAATTCGCCGTGCACTACCAGCCCATGATTGATCTGAAAACCGGAGCCATCACCGGTGCGGAAGCCCTGTTGCGCTGGACGCATCCCCAGCGCGGGCCGGTCCCGCCGGCACAATTTATTCCGGTGGCGGAAGACTGCGGACTGATTTTACCCATCGGCAAATGGGTCCTGCGGGAGGCCTGCCGGCAGGCGCGGTCGTGGCAGGATGCCGGGCTGCCGCTGGCCACCATGGCGGTGAACATTTCCGCCATGGAGTTCCGCGGCGAAAACTTTCTTGAAGGGATATTCGCGATTCTCCAGGAGACCGGCCTCGATCCGAAATTTCTCGAGCTCGAACTGACCGAGAGCGTTCTCATGAAGCATGCCGGATCCACCGAAGCCATCCTCAAGACTCTACGGGCACGAGGCGTACAACTGGCGGTCGATGATTTCGGCACCGGCTACTCCAGCTTGAGCTACCTGAGAAAGTTCCCCATCGACGCGCTCAAGATCGACCAGTCATTCGTCCGCCAGATCACGACCTCCCCGGAGGAGACGACCATCGTGACCGCTGTGATCAGCATGGGCCGAAGTTTGAAGTTGCGAGTTGTTGCCGAAGGCGTGGAAACGCAGGAAGAGCTGGCGTTTCTGCAGGCCCACCAATGTGACGAAGCGCAGGGGTATTATTTCAGCCGGCCCGTCCTCTCCCACCAGTTCGCCAAGATGCTGCAAATTCAATGTCAGGCGCCTTCCGCCCCGCTCTTCGCCACGTTTGCTCGGGCGCGGTCGGCATCCGCCGGCGAAGGCTGATCAGCGGCCACGCTGCACGCGTGGAATGCTCTTCCCGGATACCCGCCGTAAACTCCTGCCTTCTTCCTGCCTCCATCCTTCTGCGGTCAAAGAAGCGCGCCCCCGCCCCATGCCGAGTCCGGCGCGAGGCTCAGCGTAAAACTTTGTAAAGGCCGAATGGCAGTGGGTTTGGCGGATGTAAATTATTAGTGATGGGGCGCGAGCGCACATGAACGCGGCAAGAACCGGGATCGCGATATTTGCATTCTGCGCGGCCGCTGCCGCGGGTCTGTGGTTGATTCCAGCCGCCCTGGCGGTGCCCCTGAACCCGCAAACTTCAGAAGCAACTGGTGGGACCGCGACCGCAAGACATATCGGAGCCATCAAGGCGATCGCCGGCAATGTGATTACGCTCACGCCGGACTCCGGCCCTGAAATCGCGGTCACCGTGCAGGCTGCCACGCACATCGTGCGCATCGCTCCGGGAGAAAAGACCCTGAAGAACGCCACTCCAGTCCAGTTGCAGGACCTGCAGGTTGGAGACCGGATTCTGGTGGCGGGCACGACGTCTGGCGATGCCCGGGCGCTCGCCGCCGCCTCTATCGTGGTGATGAAGCGGTCCGACGTTGATGCGCGCCAGGAACAGGAGCGCCAGGATTGGCAGAAGCGCGGCCTCGGCGGGCTGGTAAAGGCGGTGGATCCGGCTGCGGGAACAGCCACGATTTCTGTCACCGGCTTCGGAGGCGCCAAGACCATCGTCATCCACGCTTCCAAGGACACCGTAGTTCGCCGCTATGCCCCGGACTCGATGAGATTCGACGATGCCCGGCCCAGCACGCTGCAAGAAATCCGGCCGGGCGACCAGTTGCGGGCCCGCGGCAATCGCAGCCCCGATGGAACCGAGCTGGCGGCGGAAGAGATTGTTACCGGAAGCTTTCGCAATGTGGCGGGAATCGTCAATTCGGTCGATGCCGGCGCGGGGACATTGAGCGTTCAGGATCTGTTAAGCAAGAAGCTGGTGCAGGTAAGAGTCACGGCGGAATCCCAGCTTCACCAGCTGCCGCCCGAGACGGCGCAGCGGATCGCCATGCGGCTAAAGGCGGCGATGGCGGGTGCGATGGGTGGATCTCCGGGCCCAGGAGCGAGCGAAAGCGCTCCGGCAAATGCGCCCGGCAATGGCGGCAGTGCGCCAGCCGGCCCGGGCGGACCGCCTTCCCCAGGAGCCCGGCCAGCCGGAAGCGGAGGAGCCATGGCCGGTGGAATGCGTCCCGGTGGAGCTCCGGACTTCCAGCAAATACTCAGCCGCATGCCCATTGTTGCTCTGAGCGATCTGCACAAAGGCGACGCCGTGATGATCGTCGCCACCGAAGGCACGCCAGCGGTTGCAGCTACCGCAATTACCCTGCTGAGCGGTGTAGAGCCGATCCTGCAAGCGGCCCCCAGCGGAAGCCAGGCCATGATGATGTCGCCCTGGAGTCTGGGCGCGCCCACCGGCGGCGATGCCCTTGGTCAATAAAACTTAGGTCAATAAATTTAGGTCAATAAATTTAGGCCGGCAGATTGGGTTTATCAGAAGCCTCCCGCGGAATCGACAGTTCGTGGTATCAGCGGAGATCTTGGCCAGGGAGCTGGACTCGGGAATGAATGTGGATAAATACGCTGGCCTTATGATCAGGCTTTTTTTATTACTGCTATTCACGAATTTTTCGCCGGCACAATCCGCGCCGGGCGTTCTGCGGGGACAGGTCACCGACCCTTCCGGAGCCGCCATCACCGGGGCCACGGTGGTGATGACGCCGCCGGCCGGTTCTCCGGTGAGCACCCAGACCAACTCCCAGGGCATGTACGAGTTCAAGGGGCTGCCCCCGGGAAAATACACGTTGAACGTGATCGCACAGGGGTTCACCGTGTACGAGAATGACAACGCAGCCATCGCCGACCAGCCGCTGCGGCTGAACATTCAGCTGGCTATCGCGGTGGAGCAGCAGAAGATCCAGGTCTCCGACACCGCGCCCACGGTGGACGTGAATCCCGCCAACAATGCCGGCGCCATCGTGCTTTCGGGCAAGGAACTCGAAGCCCTGCCCGACGATCCGGATGAGTTGCAGTCCGATCTCGAAGCTCTCGCCGGGCCTTCCGCCGGGCCGAACGGCGGGCAGATGTACATTGACGGCTTCACCGCCGGCCAGCTGCCGCCCAAGTCGTCCATTCGCGAGATCCGGATCAATCAGAATCCATTTTCCTCGGAGTACGACAAACTGGGCTATGGCCGGATCGAAATCTTCACCAAGCCGGGCACGGACAAATTTCACGGGCAGTTTTATGTCGATGGGAACGATTCTGCGTTCAACGCCGCGAATCCCTTCGCGGGTCCGGAGCCGGGTTACGATTCGACGCAGTACAGCGGAAGCATTGGCGGCCCGCTGGGCAAGAAGGCTTCCTTTTTCTTTAATATCGATCGGCGGAACATCAACGACCTTGCCGCCATCAACGCCGTCATCCTCGACCCCAACGACAGCAGCAGCACGGTTCCCTTTACCGATGCCGTGCCCAACCCGCGGACGCGCACCAACCTGAGTCCGCGTGTCGACTACCAGGTCAGCAAGAACAACACGCTTACGGCGCGCTATCAGTATTTCCGCGACGCTCAGAACAACGATGGAATCGGGCAGTTCAACCTCTCGCCCCAGGCCTATGACTCGGAATCCACGGAACACACTTTCCAGATCAGTGACACCCAGGTCTTCGGCGCCAAAGTCGTCAACGAGACGCACTTCCAGTATCTTCGTGAACGCGACAGCCAACTGCCCGTGACCACAACGCCGGCGGTCAACGTGCTGGGAGCGTTCACCACCGGCGGCAACAGCCAGGGCGCCATCATCGAACACCAGGACCACTACGAGCTGCAGAACTACACCTCGGTGGTGCACGGCACTCACATCTTCAAGTTCGGAGGGCGGGTGCGAGCGGTGCGTGACGCCAGCTTTTCTCAATCCGGCTTCAACGGAACTTTTATTTTTTCTTCCCTGGATGCGGCGCAAGACACGCCCTCGAATCCCAATTGCGACATTGGCGCCGACCCGGCCACGCCGTGCCCGATCTCATATCAATTTGCCGTACAGCAGCTGGCCGTTCCCGGCGGAACGCCTTACGCCACCCAGCTTTCGTTTACCAGCGGCCTGCCCAGCGCCAACGTCACAACCTATGACGCGGGCCTGTACGCTCAGGATGACTGGAGGGTGCGGCCCAACATCACGCTCAGCGCAGGCCTGCGCTTTGAGACCCAGAACGACATTCACGATCACGGCGACTGGGCGCCGCGCCTGGGAGTTGCGTGGGGAATCGGCGGCAAGAGCGCCCCGCCGAAAGTTGTACTGCGCGGTGGCTTCGGAATTTTCTACGATCGATTTCAGTCCGAGCAGCTGCTGCAGGCAGAGAGGTTGAACGGCATCACCCAGCAGCAGTTCGTGATTAACAATCCAACCTGCTTTCCAGGGATTGGCGTGCCGCTCGAGCTTTCGACTTGCGGCGCCTCCAGCGTTACCACCCCGACGGTTTACCAGATCGATCCTGGACTGCACGCCCCCTACACGCTGCAGTCGGCGATCAGCGCGGAAAGGCAGCTGACCAAGTCCGCGACGCTGTCGGTCACCTATCTGAATTCCCGCGGCTTCGATCAACTGCTTACCATCAACGCCAACGCCCCTTTTCCGGGAACGCCCGGCAGCACGACTCGCCCCGATCCCGCCGCGGGAAATATCTACCGCTACGTTTCCGAAGGCAATTTCAAGCAGAACCAGTTGATCGTCAACGGCAATGTGCGCGTGGGAACCCGGGTCCAGGTGTTCGGTTTCTACACGCTGAACTACGCCAATAGCGATACTTCCGGAGTTTCCGGCTTCCCCTCCAATTCCTACAACATCAGCCAGGATTATGGCCGCGGCTCGTTTGACACGCGCCACCGCCTCTTTTTTGGCGGCACCATCGCCCTGCCCTATGCGTTTCGGCTGAGCCCGTTCATGATTGCAAGCGCGGGATCGCCTTTCAACATTACGTCGCCTAACGATTTGAACGGCGATTCGGTGTTTAATGATCGTCCTGGATTCGTCGCATCCGCTACGTGCGCGACTACGACCATCAGTCCGACCGATCCAAACGTCTACTGCACGCGGCTGGGAACTTTTGACGCCCGGCCGGATCTGGCCGTAACTCCGCAACGGATTCTCCCCATCAACTTCGGGACGAGCGCTGCCCACTTCGTGCTGAATCTGCGATTGACCAAAACCTTTGGTTTCGGCCCAAAGCTGAAGGGTGCAACCGCCGGCCCAGGGCCTGGCGGGCCCGGCGGCCCGGGTGGCCCCGGAGGCGGTCACCACGGCGGAGGACCTCACGGCCCGCTGTTCGGAGGCGGTGGCGGGCCGCCGGGAATGTCAGCCGGTTCCGACCGCCGTTTTGGTCTCACCCTCGGCGTTTCGGTCCGCAACGTCTTTAATAATGTGAATACGGCAAATCCCAGCGGGATTCTGGGCTCGCCATTCTTTGACACCGCCAACGCGCTGCAGGGAGGGCCATTCTCAACCGGCGCCGCGAATCGCCGTCTCGATCTGCAGGCGACGTTTAGCTTCTGATTTTCATCATGGCTCACCTCGACTTCGTTTAACTGAGTCCTTGGTTAAAGCAGCATCTGTCGGCAAACCCCTTTCCAGGTGGGTCAGCAACGGATTCCGACGCTCTTCAATCCGTCTGCGGCGGCTCGGAGCCAAGGCCCTGTTCCGAAGCACTAGCTCCAATCACGCTCGCGTGTGAGCCGCATCACTTTTCACCTCTTGAAGAAAATATACGATCTCTTTTGGATGGAGATCTTCATTGCCGAACGACTGAGACCGAGGGCATCTCCACCCGCGGAGGCCGCGGCCAGCCGTCAGAGCGCCTTGGAGATCGCTCACCGTGAACCTGAGTGCGGCAATGCCGGTGTTTCGAGCGCGCGCCATCGCCTTGCTCTTTGCGAGCCCGCTGCTTTGGTCGCAAACTAGCCCCGTTCATCAGGAACCGGCCCACGCCCAGGCGGTGGCAACTCCGGCTTGCGTCGAACCTGCTCCTCTATTCTCAGCCGCCGACTACAAAGGACCACTCCACAAGTTGGTCGCGTATTTTTCGCGAAAGCCGGAGATCAGGACGGTGCACCCATATCGCCATGGCCTGACCGTGTGTGCCCTGGACGCGTCCGAGAAATTTCACCTCTTCATGCAAGACAGTATCGAGCCCACCAACTTCGTGGGAGCAGCGCTCGATTCCGGTTTCGCGCAGGCGGGGGATGACGATCCCAGCTTTGGCCAGGGGACGGTTGGCTATGCCAAGCGATACGGCGCCACTCTCGCGGACTCGGTGTCTCGCGGCTTTTTTCATACCTATCTGTTTCCG
This sequence comes from Terriglobia bacterium, assembly GCA_963734455.1. Classification (GTDB taxonomy): domain Bacteria; phylum Acidobacteriota; class Terriglobia; order Terriglobales; family Acidobacteriaceae; genus JAIQFF01. Next base: position 115,571 of record CAVTHC010000008.1, on the reverse strand, counting down.
GTTGTGTTTCGGCAGGATCCGCGCTACTACAGAAGGCTCGAAGGAAGTCCGGGCGCTCGCATTGGGCATGCGCTCTCCCATGTTTTTGTGGCGGAGAGCGACTCCGGACACAGAATGTTTAATTTCTCGGAATGGCTGGGCACAACCGCTTCGGCGACTCTGAGCAATACGTATCACCCCGGGAACTCCCGCGGGATAGGACCGGTATGCCAGCGGGTTGGCGTGAGCATAGCCGGGGACATGGGTTTTGATGTTCTCCGGGAGTTCTGGCCGGAAGTCGTTCACAAGCTTAAACTTCCCTTCAAAGACCGCGACCACCTCGCGGTTTATCCAAACCCGCAAAGATGACCGCTACCCAAAAGCCTGGTTCCAGCCATCTGCAACCAGCCAAAAAGTTTCCGACGGGATGCTCCGCACGTCTTGCCGGGTGACACTGCTCACGCGCGCGGGTGAGGTTCGTCACTGAAGTAAAAGCCCTCCATGGCCGAAGATATCAACAGGTGAATGTCATGAAAACCAATGCGGTGGTGATTCCCATCGTTCCCGAAATCGCGGTAAAGCGTATTCTTTTCGCGACCGATTTTTCCGAGGCCTCGCTTTCAGCGCTTCCGCTGGTTTCGGCCATCGCCCGCAAGTATGGGTCCCGCGTATTGGTGGTCAACGTATGGACGCCCGTGGCATACCCCATGGTCAGCCCCGAAGCTGCGGGGATTCTGCAGCACAAGGACGAACGCGAAATACAAGCCAGGACGCGGAAGCTCCTCACCACCAGCGAGCTGACCGGGCTGCCCTCGGCGGCCCTGGTGATATCGGGAAATCCTGCGCAGGAACTGCGCCGGCTGGCGCGCGAAAAGAACATCGATCTCGCCATATTGGCCACGCACGGCCGCACCGGATTGCGGCACCTGGTGATGGGCTCGGTGGCGGAAGAGCTATTCCGTAATCTGCCCTGCCCGGTGCTCACCGTCGGACCCAATATTTCAAAGCGTTCGATGGAAAGAACTGAGATCAAGCACATCCTGTTTCCCACCGACCTGTCCGACGAATCCCGGGCGGTATTTCCTTACCTGGCTTCGCTGGCGTCAGACTACAAAGCGTCCCTGACGCTGCTGCACGTCCTGCCGATTGAGACCGCCACGAACCCAGATGCGAAGTCCCTGGCGGAACCGTTGCGCCAGGAGATGCAGAGCATTTTTTCCTCTCACATTGATCCCCGATGTCCGGCGGAGTTCGTAGTTGATTTTGGGGACAGCGTGGAGCGGATTCTGGCGCATGCTCAAACTGAAAACGCGGACTTGATCGGGCTGGGAGTACGCCAGGCTGGAGAGCTGACCACGCATTTCCGTAATACCGTCGCCTATCGTGTCGTCCTGCAGGCGCACTGCCCGGTGCTGACCTCGCGCCAGCCGGGGTAGCGGAAGTACGCTGGCTCCGCTTCCCCAGATGGCATGTACGTCAGGCCAGGACCATCGCTTCGAGTGCCGACTTATCCCTGATCAGCACGCTCGGGCCTTTGGTGGAAATCAGCATTTTGGTTCTCAACTCCGTCAGCGCCCGGGTAACGGTCTCGCGGGTCACGCCGACGACCTGGGCGATCTCCTCATGGGTCAGGCTCAAGTTGAAGCGAATGCCTTTGGGTGTTTCCTGTCCGTGGACCGCTGATTCGAGCAGGAAGCTCGCCATTTTTTCAGTCGCCGAAGGGGTCAGGCCGAGATACCGGATCTGGTGGCAGGCTCCGCGGTAATAATTGCTGAATTGTTGCATGGTATTAATTGAAGCGTCGCCATGTTCATGCAATAGTTTTTTGAAGTCATCGCGGCGGATGAAATCCACCTGGCACGGCTGAAGGGTCTCCGCCGTGACTTCGTGAGGGGCCCCGGAGATGGCGGAGTGCAGACCCAGAAGCTCGCCCGCTTCCACCACTCTCACGATCACGGTTTTTCCCGATGACGAAGCCATGGTCAGTTTCACGCGCCCCTTGCAGAGCATGTACACTCCGCGCGGCACCTGGCCTTCCACAAATAAAACCGACCCGGCGGGATACTGGCTGGTGAATTTCATTTTCTGGAAATCCGCCATGGTTTCTGGCGTCATCTGGCAAAAAAATCCCTCTTTTCGGATTGGGCAAGCGGCACAGTCGTCGGCGATGTCCAGTCCGTAAGGCACATGCGTTTTCATTTTGTTCTCCCATCTTTGTGAGGCCGTTCAGGTTTGATGTTCTGATCATCCAGGAGCTGCCGGAGGAAGCTCGACCCTCCGCTCAGAGCGACGCCGTCTTTCCGCATTCGCAGGAGCAGATCGCGCCCCGGCGCATCAGCGAAAGTCGCCCCCGCCAGATCCACGCTGACGGGCTGTCCCGCCGCCGTTTTCGTCGAGATGAGCCAAGTCCTTCGCAACTCGTCCACCCACGGTCCCTTGAGGCTGCCTTCCAGTTTCAGCGTCACCCCGCTGGATGAATTCTGGATGGTGATCTTAAGCACACGAATGTGAGAGCACGGTCACTGCCACGGGCTTTATCGGTGTGTACAGGAAGTCCAACCCGTTACAAGACAGAGAGATAGCTGGGATTTATCTCTTGGAGACGAAACCAGAAAGCTGCGCACTGACGAGACGATATCTCGTCGAATGGCGAAACTGCGTCAGCCTGCCCGATCCGACCGGGCGGGGTCAATCAGCATCTGTCGGGCGGGCGAAACCGGGTCACCGGCACTCGCCCGCCGACATCTAAACTACCGCTTTCAGGCGGCCTTTTTGATTTCAATCGGTCTCGCCTTGGCCGCCTTCGGCATCGTCAAATACAAGACGCCGTTCTTCAGCGTTGCCGTGGTCTTCTCGGCATCGACATTTGCGGGCAGGTCGACGATTCGCAGGATCTGGTCCGAGCAAGATTCCGAATAGACCGTCTTGCCTTTCTTTTCTTCCTTTTGTTCAGTTTCCCGCTTGCCGGTGATAGTCAGGCGACGGGGCTCGATGCTGACCTCGATCTCCTTCTCATTGAAGCCAGGCACTTCAGCCTTAACCTCAAAGTTTTCTCCCGACTCCGTGATGTTCACATGGACGGGATGAAGCAGATCCATCTCAGCCTTGAACCAGTCGTCGAGGTCGTGACCAAGTCCATGTCCGCTTCCCTCGAAGATCTGGTACGCTCTTTGCGCGATCGCCTCGGAAAGCTTGCTGACCCGATCCATGAGACGCTCGATCGGAGTAATTGCGACCCGCTTTTCCTCGGCCCGCTGTACGCTTACGGAAGTTTCCGCCATGGTGATGTCCTCTCGTTTCCTGGGGGTGTCAGCGCTGGTTTCGGCGGTTCGGCACTGAAGTCCGTCCTGCATCTGGCAATAAGCAGGAAACTATGGAAACCAGCGCTGCAAGTACAGATTCGCAGAAAGCAACCCAGAGCGCGGTGATCGAAATCACGGCTGGAGGTGATTCGCGGCACGCACCGCGGCCAGGGATCAGAATTGTTTGCGGGAGATTTTCAGTTTCTGCAGGCGCGAGTTTAAGGTTGTGCGATTCATACCCAGGCGTTCGGCCGCGCCCCCGGGTCCGCCGATCTTACCTTTGGCTTCGCGCAGCACACGAATGATGTGTGCGCGCTCGATGTCCTCCAGGGCCGAAGAAGTGGAAGGGGCATTCTCCGCCGACACGGGCTCGAACGCCGGGACCTTGAGTTCGGGGCCGGGAGACAGGATGACTGCGCGCTCGATGACGTGTTCCAGTTCACGAATATTGCCTGGCCAGGAATAATTACACAGCGCCTTCATGCCCTGCGGCGGCACGCTGGCGATATTTTTCTTCATCCGCTGGGAAAACTTCGACAGGAAATACTGGACCAGCAGAGGGATGTCTTCGCGCCGCTGGCGCAGCGGCGGCACTGTAACCGGAAAAACATTCAGCCGATAAAAAAGGTCGCTGCGGAATTGTCCCAGGGCCACCAGTTTGCCTAAATCACGATTGGTGGCGGCGACGATGCGAACATCGCTGGTAATGGTGCGCGTGCTGCCCAGCCGCTCGAATTCCCTCTCCTGCAACGCCCGCAATAGTTTGGGCTGCAACTCGAGCGGAATGTCCCCCACTTCATCGAGAAAAATCGTGCCCTGGTGGGCCAGTTCCAACCGTCCGACGCGCGTGGCAATGGCGCCAGTGAAGGCCCCTTTTTCGTGTCCAAACAACTCGCTTTCGAGCAGGCCGGCGGGGATGGACGCGCAGTTCACGCGAACGAAACTATGCTGGCGGCGCAGGCTCAGATTGTGCACCGCCCGGGCGAGCAATTCTTTTCCCGTACCGGTCTCTCCCAGGATCAAAACCGTGGAGTCGGTGGGCGCCACCGTTTCAATCTGTTTCAGGACCCGCCGGATCGGCTTGCTGTGGCCGACGATTTCCTCAAAATTGAACTCGGTTTTCAGCTCGTCTTCCAAATATTGCTTCTGCTCGGCCAATTGGTCCCTGAGTTCCGAAATATGCCGGAATGCCAGGGCGTTGCCCAGGGCTATCGCCACCTGGCCGGCGATCTGCGAGAGCATGTTCACGTCGTCATCGGTGAAGTTTCCCGCGCGCCGGCTGAACACGTTGAGCGTTCCGATCACGCCCTCCCGGCCGATCAACGGAATCCAGCAGCCGGACCTTAGCGATTGATCGGCGAATTGCGGCGGTACTTCGAAAGGCCACTTCTCGCCCGACTGGCCTTTGAGCAACAGAGGCTTCCGCGTGGTGTAGGCCCAGCCGGCCGGCGAGTCGCCCAGAGAGACCGGGGGCTCTTCACCGGCGCCGTCAGGCTCATCGCCGGCCGGAGATGTGAGGACCTGCATGCGCAGCTGCTTCGTGGGCGCGTCATACAACGCAAGGGTGGCATAGTCGAAGGGCTTTACCTGGCGGACACAGGAGGCGATGGCAGACAAGAGTTGGCGGATATCGAGGTTTGAAACCAGCGCATTCGTGACCTCCAGCAGGAAGGCTTCGCGCGCCCGCTTTCCTTCCGTGATGTCGCGGGTGACCTTGGTGAAGCCCAGCAGCGTACCGTCTTTATCGTGCGATGCCGTGATCACCACATCGGCCCAGAAGCGCGAACCATCCTTGCGCAGCCGCCAGCCTTCCTCTTCCCATCGGCCTTCCGCGGCGGCCAGTATCAGTTCGTCGTCTGGCTTGCCCCGCTCTATATCTTCCGCAAGGTAAAACCGTGAAAAGTGCTGCCCGACGATCTCCTCGGCAGCGTAGCCTTTGATTTTTTGCGCGCCTTCATTCCAGCTCAAAATCCTTCCCGCAGGATCGAGCATGAAAATCGCGTAGTCTTTAACTTCTTCCACCACCGACTGAAAGCGCTCCCGGCTTTGCCGCAGGGCTTCTTCGGCCCGCTTGCGCTCAGTCACGTCGCGGATCGCTGCCGTGACCAGAACACCGCCTTCCTCTTCCAGAGGACTCAGGCTGATCTCAACTGGAAATGTGCTGCCATCTTTGCGCCGCGCGAGCAGTTCGAGACCCGTACCCATGGGGCGCGGGTGAGGCGATTCGTGGTACGCCGCGCGATGCTGCGCATGTCGGCCACGGAATTTATCGGGAATGAGGATTTCAACCGGCTGCTGCAGCAGTTCTTCCCGGGTGTAACCAAACATTCTCTGGGTCTGCGAATTGACCAGCACCATCCGCCCCGTTTGGTCCACGATGACCATGGCATCGGGGGCTGCCTCCAGGAGGCGGCGGAATCTTTCATCCCCGGGACTCAAATTGTCGCTGAAGCTGGTAGCTGGCCGGCGCATCACGGAGGAACTTAGCACCGCGCCCGCCTCCAGAGCAAGGCCGCTCCCGACTGGGAATCACTCCGAGAGACACGGACTGAGCCTGGACTTCGCGCAGTAGCAGACAGGGCGAAACGCCTTCGAACCCGAGGAACTTTCACGTCGCGAACGGATCACCACACCCAGACCGAGATGATACTCAAGAACCTGGGTCCGGCAACACCCGTCGCAGAGCCAGAAATGCCTTACGCAGCCGCACGCGGACTCAGGCCTTTGATTGTCCGGTTGATCGTTATGAAAGCGGAATATCCGTCCGCTCCGGTAGTCAAACGCTCGGTCGCAGTCCGGGTTGGAACAGTTGTAAGACATCGCGCCTTCATTCCAGGATCCATCTTATGCGCTCTTTTTCGGCGCCAGGTCGTTCCCGTCAAACTCGCCCTGAACTCGCTCGAACTCGAGCTTCTGAATCATATTCATAAGCCACTCGCTCAGGGCCGCTTCGAGCTCTTCCGGCGTGCCACAGCGATAGAGGGAGTGGATGGTTTCGTCTTTCTGGTTCAACGGTATGTGCCGGCAAGGAACGGTGGCCTCGCGCATTTCCGTGGGGACCAGTTGCATCAGCACGCACTCCGAGCACGGTCTCTTATGCTCCAGACTTCCGTAGTTCAAGCACGTGGGGGAATCCTCGAAAATGAATTGCGGGCGCCAAGAGGATGCCTTCCGGTAGCCGCCGCTTTTGAGAAACTCCAGTTCCAGCCGTAGAACTTCCAGGAGATCGCGCTTGGGACTCGCCATGTTCAGCCCCTTTCAGTTCGACCCCAGTCTGTCCTCATGTCACTTCGATAGATGTGACTCAGATCACCGGCCCGGGTAACCATGCTCACGGGCGGACCTCCTAAGTAACGGTTTTGGTAAGAATCGGGCGGGAGGGTGCGAATGTTTCGAAGCTTAGGGAACGATTACAGCGGCGCCGTCGATGGCGTCACTCTTCACCGCCGCCAGCGCCTGGTTGGCTTGATCGAGCGAGAAAACCGTCACCTTGGGCCGGAGCTTTATGTCAGCCGCAATCTGGAGAAAATCCCGGGCATCGGATCGCGTCATGTTGGCGACGCTGCGAAGTTGGCGTTCGCCCCACAGCAGGCGGTCGTAGTCAAACTCCGGAATCCGGTCGAGATGGATCGCGTTGATCGCGACCACCCCGCCTTTCCGCAGGCTGCTGAGCGCCGCCACCACCACATCGCCGCTGGGCGCGAAGGTCACGGCGCGATCCAGAGGGACAGGCGGTTTGTCGGTCTCCTTACCAACCCAGGTTGCGCCCAGTGATTCCGCCAGCCGGCGGTGAGAGGCGCCCCGCGTCGAGACGTACACTTCGCACTGCCAGGCGCGCAGCACGGCGATGGCGAGATGCGCCGAAGCCCCGAACCCGAACAGCCCTACACGTTCTCCGCGTTCCACTCCCGCAACCCGCAGGCTGCGAAAACCGATAATGCCGGCGCACAGAAGCGGGGCGGCATGCAGGTCATCGAGATTTTGCGGCAAGGGAAAAACAAAATCGGAACGGGCCAAAGCGTACTCGGCATATCCGCCGTTGACGGAGTAGCCGGTAAACGTTGCCGCATCGCAGAGGTTTTCCCGGCCATGCCGGCAATACCAGCAGGTCCCGTCGATGCCTCCGATCCAGGAGACTCCGACGCGCGTGCCCAGGGGAATGTCCGGCGTCGCGCCGTCGACCACATCACCCACGATCTGATGGCCGGGAATCAGATCCCTGCCGAGAGAGGGAAGCTCGCCTTCGACGATATGCAGATCGGTTCGACAGACACCACAGGCCCGCACTCGCAACCGCACCTGCCCAGCCGAGACCGAAGGATTGGGAATTTGTTCGATGCGAAGGGGGCGCTCGGAAATACTCGCCGGCGACGTCAGGATGGCGGCTTTCACGCAGGAACTCCTTCGAGACTGAACCTGCCATTCTAGAACGACGATGGTCGCGCCGACTTTCGTCCTTACTGGTATTTTTCTTCTCCGATCATGCTCTTCATTTCCATGAGGGTCGCCGCGGGCGGGCGCCCCTCAGTCATGACGATCGAGCAGGGTTGCACCGGCAGCTGACTTAAACGGTCAAAGAAATCTCCCACGTAAAGATCGGGGAGGTAGCTGCTGACCAGCACTATGTCGTACTCCCCGGACCGCAAAAGCTCAAGCGCTTCGAGCCCGCTCCAGGTCATACTCGAAGCGTACCCTGCGTCGTCTAACATGACACCCAGTGTTCGTGCTTCTTTCTCATCGTTGTCAACGATAAGCACTCTCTTGTTACGCGATTCTGTCATAAACAAATCCCCCTGAATAATCAGAATACGGACACTGTGCTTGCGAAGGCGGTGAGGCCGGTCACCAACCGCTGTGATCAGCGGACCTCCGGAGTATATGAAGAGTTTTCGCTGGTCCCTTGTGACCACGATTACCGCGACTGGTGAGATATGTCACATCCGATCCGGCAATTTGGACGAAGAACGCCGCCGCGAAGCCAAGCGGCCTGGAACGTCAAAGCCCCGCTAGCGAAAGCGATATCGGTTCCTGAAAGGGCGCAACCTACGCCTAACTAATGCGCTTTTTGTGCCACGTAGGAACTAAGCACGCGCATGTAATTGCCCCGCTCGAAAGCCGCTGGATCCGATACGGAACGCTGGCTCATGCTGCCACGCATCTGGCGGACCGATTCGTATTCGTGCTCTTCCATCCAGCGCACTAGGTCTTTGAGAACGGTGGCCGCGTGGCCAATACCGTTCTGTAATAGTGCGGACGTCATCATCGCGACATGCGCTCCGGCCATCATGGACTTCAGGACGTCCGCCGCGCTGTGCACGCCGCCCGTGATCGCGAGATCGGCGCGGACCCATCCGTATAGAATCGCCACCCAGTGCAGCCGCAGCAGCAACTCCTGGGGACGGCTCAGCGTCAGGCTGGGCACGACTTCAAGCGATTCGATGTCGAAATCCGGCTGGTAAAAGCGGTTAAAGAGAACCAGTCCGTTGGCGCCGGCAGCGTCCAACTGTTTTCCCATGTGTGCGAACGCGCTGAAGAAGTGCGAACACTTAACCGCGACCGGGATGCTGACATTGGCTTTGACCTGGCGCACCAGGTCGCAGTAGTTCTGCTCGACATCAGCGCCGGAAATGTTGGGGTCGGTAATGATGGCGTAGATGTTCAACTCGATCGCGTCCGCCCCGGCCTGCTCCATCATGCCGGCGTAGCGGGCCCAACCGCCGGGGGAAACGCCGTTCAGGCTGGCGATCACCGGAATGGAGACTCGTTCCCTGGCCTTGCGAATCAGCTCGAGATAGCCATCCGCGCCGAGATTGTAGGTAAGCAGATCCGGCAAGTAATTGAGCGATTCCGCGAAGCTCTCGCTGCCGCGTGAAAGATCGGAATCAACCGCATAGCTCTCCCGATCGAGCTGTTCCTCAAATAGAGAGGGCAGCACAACAGCGCCCACGCCGGCGTCTTCAAGATGCCGTATGTTTTCCAGCGACTCGCAAAGCGGAGACGCCGAGGCGACGATCGGAGATTTCATGGGCAAACCAAGATAGGTGGTTGTGATGTCGATCATTTCTTCTCCCCTGCGGTGACGGGTTGCGGAGTGGACGCGTCCGGGCCGGAAGTAACATGCCCGGGTGTTTCTGCATTCCCCGGCATGGCAGCGCGGTTGGAGTAAACACTCCATTGCCGCTGGACGTCCTCCTGAGCGAGATGCAGCAGTTCGCGAGCCACCTCAGGATTGCTCCGCGCCAGCATGGTGTATCGAGCTTCCTGGTATGCGTATTGTTTGAATGGAATACTGGGCGCCCGGGAATCCAGCTGGAACGGATTCTTCCCTTCCAGCCGGAGCTCGGGGTTGTAGCGCACCAGTGGCCAGTAACCGGAGAGCACGGCGGCCTTCTGCTGTGCCATCCCCTGGCTCATGTCATAACCGTGAGCAATGCAGTGGCTGTACGCGATGATGAGCGAGGGCCCGTTGTAGGCTTCGGCTTCGAGAAACGCCTTCACCGTGTGGGTATCGTTGCCCCCCATGGCCACCCGGGCCACGTAGACGGATCCGTAACTGATGGCTTCCATGGCAAGATCCTTCTTGCCGGCATGCTTGCCTCCGCTGGCAAATTTCGCCACCGCGGCGCGCGGCGTGGCCTTGGACATCTGTCCGCCCGTGTTCGAGTAAACCTCGGTATCGAGCACCAAAACGTTGACGTTCATCCCGGAACCCAGAACGTGGTCGAGTCCGCCGGCGCCGATGTCATATGCCCAGCCGTCACCACCCACCAGCCACACGCTCTTGCGCACCAGCGCGTCGGCCACCATCAGCAGGTCCCGCGCTGCCGGCGAATCCAGAGAAATTATCTTCTTCTTGAGTTCAGCCACGCGTTCCCGCTGCGCTTCGATTCCGGCCTCATTCAATTGCTCCGCATTCAACAGTCCGTTTGCGAGCGCGTCTCCCAGGTGCGAGGCCAGTCGCGTCACCAGGTCGCGGGCATAGTCTGCCTGTTTGTCCACCGCCAGCCTCATGCCCAGGCCGAACTCGGCGTTGTCTTCGAACAGCGAATTGGACCAGGCCGGGCCACGACCCAGAGAGTTGATGGTGTACGGAGTGGTAGGAAGATTGCCACCGTAGATCGATGAGCAGCCGGTGGCATTGGCAATCAGCAAGCGATCGCCAAAGAGCTGGGTGAGCAACTTTATGTAGGGCGTTTCACCGCATCCCGCGCACGCCCCGGAAAACTCGAAGAGCGGTTCCAGAAGCTGGACGTCCTTGACCTGGCCGTGCGCCAGCTGGTTCCGGTCCGCGTCTGGAAGTTTGGTGAAGAAATCCCAATTCGCGCTTTCCGCCTGGCGAAGCGGCGCTTGGGGCTGCATGTTAATGGCTTTGTGTTTGGCCTCGCTCTTGCTCTTTACCGGGCAGGCCTCGACGCAAAGTTCGCATCCCGTACAGTCTTCCGGCGAGACCTGCAGCGTATACCGCAGGCTCTCGAATTCGCGCCAGCGTGGCTTTTCCGCCTTGAATCCTGGCGGCGCATTGCCCAGCAGCGAAGCATCGTAGACCTTGGCCCGGATGACCGCGTGCGGACAAACCAAAACGCATTTCCCGCACTGAATGCAAAGCGGTTCATCCCAGACCGGAATCTGTTGCGCGATATTCCGCTTTTCCCACATGGCCGTGCCGGTCGGAAAAGTGCCGTCGACCGGCATCGCGCTCACCGGCAGATCATCTCCGCGACCCGCGATCATGGGCCCAATCACGTCGCGCACGAACTCCGGCGCGCGCGCGGGGACGGGGGGCAGAACTCTTAGCCGGCTGGTCGCTGCCGAGGGAACCGTGACCTGGAAGAGATGACTTAGCGTGTGGTCCACGGCAACAAAGTTCTTGGCTACGACGGCCTCGCCGCGTTTTCCGTAAGTATCGCGAATCGCGTTCTTGATGGCCTCGATCGCCTGCTCGCGCGGCAGGACCCCGCTGATGGCGAAGAAGCAGGTCTGCATGATGGTGTTGATGCGGTTGCCCATTTCAGTTTCACGCGCGACCTTGTAAGCATCGATCAGATAAAACTTGAGTTTCTTCCGAATGATGATTTCCTGCACCGACTGGGGCAGGTGGTCCCAGATTTCGTCCGTTTCAAACGGCGCATTCAGAAGAAACGTGGCGCCCGGTTCGGCACAGCTCAACACGTCCATGCGCTCGATGAATTGGAACTGGTGGCAGGCAACAAAGCTGGCCCTGGTGATCAGATAGGAAGACCGGATCGGGCGCGGTCCAAAACGCAAGTGTGAAACCGTCACCGACCCCGCCTTCTTGGAGTCGTAGACGAAATATCCTTGCGCGTAGTTGTCCGTATTCTTTCCAATAATCTTGATCGAGTTCTTGTTGGCGCCTACGGTTCCGTCAGATCCGAGTCCATAGAACAGGGCGCGAACCGTCCCAGGATCCTCGGTGGAAAATTCGGGATCATAGGCCAGGCTGGTGTGCGTGACGTCGTCGTGGATCCCGACCGTGAAGTGGTTCTTCGGAGTTGAGTTCTTCAGTTCATCGAACGTGGCTTTTGCCATCGCCGGCGTGAACTCCTTCGAGGCCAGGCCATAGCGGCCGCCGATCACGAGGGGAACGACGCGAGAGTCCGCACCGTTCGCCACACGCGACTCGCTCCATGCAGTAACCACGTCCAGGTAGAGCGGTTCGCCGAGGCTGCCCGGCTCTTTGGTGCGGTCCAGGACCGCGATGCTGCGCACGGTTTTCGGAAGAGCTGAAATAAAAGCTTCGGCTGCAAAAGGTCGGTAAAGCCGGACCTTAAGGACACCGATCTTCTCGCCCTGCTGCAGCAAATGTTCTACGGCTTCCTCTACCGCTCCGGCGCCGGAGCCCATCATCACAATCACCCGTTCCGCGTCGGGAGCGCCGACGTAGTCGAACAAGTGGTAGCACCGCCCGGTGCGCTGGGCGAAGCGGTCCATTACGTCCTGCACGATGGTTGGACACGCCCGGTAAAAAGGATTGATGGCCTCGCGGGCCTGGAAGAATACGTCGGGATTCTGCGCCGTCCCGCGCAGCAGCGGGTGATCGGGTGACAAGGCCCGCTGCCGATGCTGGCGAACGAGCGTGTCATCGATCAGTCCCCGCAGATCGTCATCGCTCAGGGGCACGATCTTGCTTACTTCATGGGAAGTGCGAAAGCCATCGAAGAAGTGGAGGAAGGGGATGCGTGATTCGAGCGCGGCCGCCTGCGCGACCAGGGCAAAATCGCCCGCTTCCTGCACGGAATTCGAGCACAGCATGGCAAAGCCGGTGGCGCGCGCGGCCATGACGTCGCTATGGTCGCCGAAAATCGAGAGCGCATGGGTGGCTATGGCACGGGCCGCTACATGGATCACGGTCGGCGTCAGCTCGCCCGCGATCTTGTACATATTGGGGATCATCAGGAGCAGCCCTTGTGAAGCAGTGAAGGTTGTGCCGAGCGCCCCGGCCTGCAGCGCGCCATGCAGGGCCCCGGCAGCGCCACCTTCGCTTTGCATTTCAATGACGCTGGGGACCGTCCCCCATATGTTCTTGCCTCCCTCCTCTTTCCACTGGTCGGCCCATTCCCCCATCGGCGACGCGGGAGTGATGGGGTAGATGGCAATCACCTCATTGAGCCGGTACGCCACCGAGGCGGCAGCTTCATTCCCGTCCATAACGGCTTTGTTTTGCGTCATTTCTATTCTCCCGATCGCGTTGAATATCCTTTTTACCCGGTGGGCCCCGGAATGGCCGTGGTGGGCATCACCGAGTGGAGTGATCGAGGTCACCGCAAGATTTTCCGTAGTCACCTATAAGTTGACCCGGAAGTCATCTTTCGAGGAGGCGACATTATGGAAGCCCTTGGCACTAATACCCGCATCTCGTTGAGCAAAATCCTGGTCACAACCGACTTCTCGCAGGTTTCGAAGACTGCCCTGGAGTATGCAGCCGCTCTAGCCGGCCAATACGAGGCCAAGATCGTTGTCGCACATGCTCTTAGCCCCGAACCCATGCTCAGTGTCCCTCTGGACCCGCTTCCGGCTGAAGCCGATCCCGCTCGCCTGGAAGCTGAGGCGAAGCTGGTGGAGTTTGTTCTCGGCGACAACTCGCTGCGGACCAGGCCCGCCAAAGTGCTGTTAGAGCGCGGCGAAGTCTGGAAGGTGATTGCAGACATTGTTCAGAAGGAAAAGATCGATCTCGTGGTCACGGGAACTCATGGGAGACAAGGACTGAAGAGGCTGGTGCTGGGATCGGAGGCGGAGAAGATTTACCGGAGAGCGACTTGTCCGGTGCTGACCGTCGGCCCGCAAGTGCCTCGCCTGGGCGCCGCCAAATGGAGACTCAAGACCATTCTCTTCCCCACCGACGGCTCCGAGGCCTCCGTGAAGGCCCTGCCCTATGCCCTGTCGCTGGCCGAGGAGAATCAGGCTAATTTGATTTTCCTGCAGCTGATCTCTCTCACTCCTTACCAGTACCGGGAGTCGGAAGAGGCGAGTGCGCGTGAGATGCTGCGCGCCCTGGTGCCGGCGGACGCGGAAAATTGGTGCAAACCTGAGTTCGTAGTGCGCTTTGAGTTCCCGGAAGACGGAATTCTGCGCCTCGCCGAGGAACGCAAAGCGGACCTGATCGTGATGGGAGTGCGGCAGCCGGCCAAGGGCGCGATATCGGAGTACACGCCGTGGCCCATTGCTTCACAAGTGGTCGCGAAAGCGCCATGCCCAGTGCTGACGGTCCGCGGCTAGCATGAGTCGCGAGCCTGTCACTTACGGCGGCGGATCCTCTTCTCGAAAGGAAAGCTCATGAACTCGGCAGCCAGACATAGCCGGCCAGCCCTCGAGTGCCTGGCGGCCGGCGCGGGATTCGCCGCCGCTCTTTACGCCACCCACGCCGCATTCACCTGGTTGCGGTATGGGCATCCGCCACGCCCATCGAGCGCGGAGATTGATCCTTTGCTCGATCAGTTTATTCCCGCGTATGAAGTCGTGGAGCGCCATTCGGTGCGGGTCGCCGCGCCGTCCGAGATCGCGCTGGCTGCGGCCTGCGAAATGGACCTGCTGCAATCGCCGTTCGTCCGCTGCATTTTCAAAGGCCGCGAGCTGATCCTGGGCGGCCATCCCGACAACTTGCGCCATCCACGGACGTTGTTGGCGCAAATGCAAGAGTTGGGATGGGTGGTGCTGGGCGAGGTGCCGGGCCGCGAGATCGCCCTCGGCGCGGTGACCCGTCCGTGGGTTGCCAATCCTGTCTTTCGACCACTGCCGCCGGCGGAATTTGCCGCGTTTCACGAGCCTGGCTATACCAAGATCGCATGGACATTGCGTGCCGATCCGATCAGCGCCGGCGCGTCGGTGGCCCGCACCGAGACCCGGGTCGCCACCACGGACCAGGCTGCCCGGGCTGCCTTCCGGCGCTACTGGTCGCTGGTCTCCCCTGGCGTCGAGCTGATTCGCTGGCTATCGCTCCGGCTGGTCAAAGCAGAGGCGGAACGGCGCGCGCGCCTGGCGATGCGGGAACAGGGTGAGGCTGAATTCCAGCGATTGAAACAACTGGAATCGGAACGACAATTAACCTCAAGCTGAGGAGTGTGATCGAAATCACAATGGCGAGTGAGGAGAGCCACGGCGTCCCCAGGCGGTCTCTGCGATTCTGATGTCGTCAGGCGAGGTGGCATATGGCACATGACCAGAACGAACTGTTGGATCTCCTCAAATTCGAGCTGAAGTTTCTTGAGGATGGAGGCTATGGCCGCTCTCCTCATACTCCATGGCGTCGCCAGTTGGCTTTCGAGGACTCGCTTACGTGTCCTAACTTTGGGGATCCCGCGAAACCGCATCCCTGCAGCGAGTGTCTGCTGATGCAGTTTGTTCCCAGCGAACTCAAGGACCAGGCTTCGCCATGCCGGCTCATTCCTCTCACCGACAAAGGCGAGACCATCGACTACTTTTATCGCTGTGGAACCCAGCTGGAGCTGGAAGAGGCGCTCTCAGTCTGGTTGCGCAAACAAATCAGCCAGATCGAGGAACAGGCCGGTGAACAAAGCGAAGTTGAGCCTTCCACCAGGCCGTCGGGCGGCGTCGACCTGCTGCGCCAGCAACAGTGGTTGGCCTTTGCGCGAGATCTGAATGTCCTCGCCAACCTCCATCGCGAGTACGAACACTTCGATGTGGCCAACGCACTCTTCGGCCATGCCCTTGCCGCCGCGGAAAAAGTGGCTGAGAGCTGTGGCGCAGGCCGCGCCCTGGTCGAACGAATCCGGAAGGATCAGCAGGCCATGCAGAACTTGATAGAGACGGGAAAGTCAGATGTGGAACACGCTTCGCAGGTGGAAGAGGAACTGGAAATCCCGGGCCAATAGTTGAGGGAGGTAGCATCGTGAAGACTCTACTGACTGTCTGCTTGTTCTCCATGCTTGGGCTGGTTGCGGTCGGAGAGCAAGACCAAAATCCCAAGGCAGCGCCGGTCGCGCCGTACGTGATCCCTGTCGAAGCCGCGCATCAGGTCAACCCGGTTAAACCCACTCCCGAGTCAATCGCTCAAGGCAAGAAGTGGTACGGCTACGATTGCGCCATGTGCCATGGCAAGGACGGCGACGGCAAGGGCGATGTCGGGGCGGATATGAAGCTGAAGGTCAGCGACTTTACCAATCCAGCGACCCTGAAAGACAGAACTGACGGAGAGCTCTTTTACATCATCAAGCAAGGCAAGGGCGACATGCCGGCCGAGGGTACTCGTCTGAAATCCGATGGCCTCTGGGATCTGGTCAACTATGTTCGGTTCCTCGCCAAAAAGACCCCGCCAGCGGATGACAAAGCACAGCCATGAGCGCTCGGCAGCCGGATCCGCGTGATTCCAGTCTGCAGATTCTGAAAGGTGGAGCCCTCTATTACTCGCTCGTATTTGGCGCCGGTTTCGTGCTGGGAACCATCCGCACCCTGTGGATTGTCCCGGGCTTCGGCACAAGGAAGGCAGAACTGATGGAGGCGCCCATCATGTTCGTGGTGATTGTTCTCGCGGCGCGTTGGGTGGGCCGGCGCCCTGGCCTGCAACTTTCAAGCTTCGAGCGCCTTGCGGTCGGACTTTTCGCCCTTGGACTTCTGCTCCTTACCGAATTCACCGTCGTGCTTCGGATCAGGGGGCTAACGGTTGCTGACTACCTGGCGGGCCGGGATCCGGTTGCCGGGACGGTGTATGTGGTGATGCTTGCACTTCTTGCATTCATGCCAATGCTCGTAGCAGGACAGATTAGTGAGCGAAGTCACAATTCGCCGTGAGCGGCGGCATCGGCCCGGGGGAAGAAGGGTGAGAAATTTAAAAAGTAGATGCGTCCCTGGAGGTGCCTTATGAAGCTGTTGGAGGTATCAAGTCACAGCGGTATCTCTCTGAAGAACATTCTGTTGGCCACCGATTTCTCCGAGGCCTCGGCGGCGGCTTTGCCCTACGCCGCGGCTATCAGCCGACGTTATGGCAGCCAACTGCACGTGGTCCATATGCTGTCGCCTGCCGGCTACATCATTCCTTCCGTGCCTGACAGCCCGGTGACCCCTGACCCCATTCACGAAGCCGCCCGCGCGGATGCCCAGCAGCAGATGGACGCCCTGGCCGCGTCCCTGAAGAATCTGGCCCACCATACTTACGTAGGTGAAGGGGAAGTTTGGGACGGTCTCTCCGAAATTATCCGGACCCAGGAAATCGACTTGGTGATCGTCGGAACCCGCGGGCGCACCGGCGTGGGAAAACTGCTGCTCGGGTCCAAGGCAGAAGAGATTTTGCGCCAGGCGCCTTGTCCAGTTCTCACGGTGGGTCCGAAAGTCTCCGGACGGGCCAAGTTGCCGGCGCTCGCAGCTGAAGCGAAGGAAATCGCACCGGTTGAGATTGCAGTGCGTCAGATCGTGTACGCCACCGATTTCAGCCCCGAATCCCTCGCCGCCGCGCCATTTGCGGCTTCCCTCGCCCAGGAATTCCAGGCCAAGCTGACTTTGCTTCACGTGATCGAGAAGTTCACGGACAAAGATCGCCGGCCGAAACCGCTCGAGCTCATGCTGCAAAGGCTGGAAAAACTGGTGCCGGAGGAAGCTCGGCTGTGGTGCTCACCCAGGCCCTCGGTCCAATTCGGCCCGCCCGCGGAGTTCATACTCCAGGAAGCTTTGACCTCCAGGGCCGATCTCATCGTGCTCGGAGTGCGGGCGGCAGCCGGCCACCTCGGCGGCGCCACGCATCTGCCATGGACAACCGCTCACAAGGTCATTGCCAACGCCCATTGCCCGGTGCTGACCGCGCCATTCGCGGCGGTCCTCCAACCGAAAGAAGAACGAGATGGATTCTACGAGTTTGGCGAGGTGGTGCCATGAAACAACTAAAAGCTTCAAACCAGAATCAGGCCAGAAATGCAGGATACACACAGGCCGAACTGGCGGCTGAGGTCCGGCGGCGCGCGTTTGAACTCTACGAGCAGCAAGGACGGGTCGATGGCCATGCCCTGGAACACTGGGCGCAAGCCGAGGCCGAGATCTTGCCCGAGAAGCGGCGAGCGGCAGCGGCTTAGGAAGGCCGGTTCGGATCGGCGACTGCATCTCTGCCTGAAGGCCATCGGCATCAGCGGCCGAGGCCGGCTTCAGCCACCTGCAGGTCCAGGGCAACGCGTTCTCCGTTGATGAGCACTACCCCGGTGTCGATGAGTTGCTGGCCCGTGCAATCGTATTTCTCATAGCAGCGCAGTGCCGCGAAAGGAAAGAAGAATTCAACGGCTTCGGTTTTTCCGGCCGCGGGCGATCGGCCTGCCAGGTGTACCGTGGTGCTGAAACTGATCCCATCGAACTTCGACTGTTCCTGAAAATAGGCAAGCGTCGGACGGATCAGGTGCGCCACGTGGTCATCAAATGCCATTGCGGCAAGTTTGTATCGCGACCCCACAGCTGACTCCGGCAGGGTCGTGTTGAAAGAAAGCTCAAGGTAAATGCCCTGGCGGAAAGCCACAAAGCTCTGCGCCGCGTAGGCGACAAAGTGCGCCTGGGGCTCCAAGTCCTTCACCAGTCTGGCCAGCGCTTCCTGGTTGGAAGCTTGCAGCATCGCCAGCGCCTGCGGTGACGCGTCCCGCATCGGCGCTGCTGCAGCGACGTCCGGTTTTGCTGCTGGAGGGGCCGCGATGCTCGGCGCCGCTGGTTTGGTGCCCAGGTCGCCGCTGTGCGCCATTTGAGGTTCAGCAGGCGCCTCCGTACCTTCGGTGGAACTCAGGTTCTGATCGGCACCCGGCGCCGGCTGGGGCCCTTCTCCATTCAGCCAGATATTGACCGGCTGGGCGTTGAGAAAGATCTGGCCCTGCAACAAACCCGCTTGTTGGACATTCTCATCCCGGGAACCCAGAAGTTGGAGAGCGCCGCTTTGCGGCAGATACACCATGAGATTCTCCGGCCTCTCCACCGTTACTCCCATAACGTTCCCGACGACGTGATGAGAAATCTCGAGGGCATAACCCTGCACCTGAGGATTGGTCTGAAAGCGTGGGACTTCCGACTTCAAAATCGGCATGACGACATTCAGAAAGGTGCTGCGTGCCCGCTGCTCCGCCGCAATCTTTTCGGGGTAGGCGGCGTAATAGTTGCCCGTGATTGCCAGCACAGTGTGGCCGTTGTAGCGATCAAATCGAATCGAGCGCTGATCTGCGTGCTCTTGTTCGGATTGGTCGAGATCCAATTTGCGGCTCAGATAGAAACGGTACTGGAGCGGGAGTGCCTGAATGTCCTGGCCCACAACCTTCAAATCGTTGATGTACTGTTGTTGCAGAGACCGCAGATCTGGATCTTTGATCTCAGCCGGAGTGAGGACCTGCGCAAAAGCGCCGCTGGTGGCGGCCATGATGGTGATTAACGCGAGAAGCCCCGTCTTGCGCGCGGACCATAGCTCACGAAAGAAGCAGTAGCAGATATTCTTCATTCGCTCACCTATTCCTGCGGGGGGTAAAGCGTGAGGTACAAGTACGCATTCGCCACCTCGTCTTCACTCAAGTAGTCAAATACCGGCATCCTTCCACGGAATGGCATCGGCGAGGCACCCATGCTGATGGGCGAGCCGGCAGTGACCTTTCGGACAAAATCCGGCAGGCTCGTCCGCGTGGTGAGAGTACTGAGCGGCGGTATGACCCCTTCCAGAATTTGCTGGGGACTGGGGTTCGGCCCTACCGCGTTGTGGCAGATGTGGCAGGTAGATTTCACGATTTGCTCGCCTACATGGGCGGGCGACTCGTTGATCGCGACTTGTTCTTTCTCTGCCCCGGGGACGCCGGCAAGCTGTCTCAGGTACGCGATCAAGGCGCGGATCTCCGGTTCGCTTAGTTGAGGGAAGGGTGGCATGTCCGTGCCGCCTTTGTGAAAGCGATCCAGCAACGCCGCATTGGACTGCTTCGCCAGCAGCGCCGCGTTCGCCCGGCTCATATTCATGCCGGCCTTTTTCATTCTTTCCATAATGACTTTGACAGACGTTGCCCGAACCGGATCAATGACGGAATTGATTTCCGGAGGCATACCCTGGCCAGACGCTTCGTGGCATCCCCGGCAGTTCAGGCGGTACCCGTCGGAACCGTGGTATGCCATGGTTCGCGCGGCAAAATCGAGCGATAGTTTTTCTTGCCCGCTCGCGGCCTTCTCTCCTGGCATGGGCGCAACCGGTCCCGAATGGTAAGTCTTCCCCATACTGGTGTCGCTGAACTTCTTATGGAGATGGCTGATCCAGCTTTCGCCTTTTACCGGCGTGACCGGAATTTCCTTACTCCCGCTGGTTTGAGCGAATAACGGTGAGAGGAGTACGAAAATCACCGCCAGGCTTTTCATCGACATGTTTTGCGAGGACATGATTGACCAGCTTTTCATTCCGTCTTTTTGCGGGAGCGGAGGCCCAGCGAGCCTCCGCTTTCCGCACTCCTGTTTTTCAATTACTTGCTCAGAGTGAAATCCGCCTTCGCGTCGCCGGACACTGCTACCGGCTTGGACTGGCTTTTTGCCCCTTCGTGCCAGGCGGTCACGGTATAGCTGCCGTCCGGAACGTTTTCAATTTTGTAGGTTCCGGTCTGATCTGAGACGGCAAAGTAAGGAGTCGGAGCGACCACAAGGTAAGCCGACATCTCAGGATGCACATTGCAAAGGATGGGCACCGCGCCTGGCGTGTCGAACTTGAACGACTTCCGGTCCCCCTTCGGCCAGGTGCCGAGATTGTGGCCCAGCTTCTTGTTACCGCCGATGGAGGTCCAGAAGACGTTGTGAGCCACGCTGTCGCTGTTGAGAAAGTCGACGGTCGTGCCCACCAGTACCGCTGTGAGATGCGGCTGGAAGACCAGGCCTCTCTGATCGATCACCGGATGTGCTGTGGGCGGGGGAAACGTCTTCCCCGAAATTGCGTCCACGTAAACCACCGATTGTCCTGCAACTCCAGAGACCTGTCCGCTGATGGTGCCGGCGCTGGTCGTCAGAGTGACTCCTAGTACGACTGCGATCAGAACCAGAACATTGCATTTCATGATTTCTCCTCTTTCAATTCAAGTGAGGGAGGCGTGGCCTCCCCGATTTAATAAACGAATTCCAGGCCCGCAATCGCCGAGTTGGTCCGGAACGGATTGGTGAGAGGCTTGCCGGTCGTCGGATCGTAGACGATCTGCTGCGGCCGTATCTGGTACTCAAAGGACGCTTTTATGTTGGCGTGAACCAGAAACTGCACACCGGGGGTAAAGCGGTTTCGGGTGGCGCGGAAGGGCGACACGAACGATCCGATATCGCTGTCCGGCGTGGCTCCGATGCCGTTGATTAGATCGGCAGTGGAGTGAACCGCGTCCCATCGCATAATGGTCATCAACCAGGGCAGGGCCAGGTAGTCTGCTTCGAGGAAGCCGCCGCTGAAGCTGGCCGGGCTTCCCCGGAGAAAGCCGGTGGGCAAAGGGAGCCCGGCGGGCAGCAGCGGCAACAGGTTCTGGTCGCGACCGTACATGTATTGTCCAAACAGGTTGAAGGCGTGGTAGTTGAAGCTGAAGTCTCCCCCCACGCGATAGAACGGCTCGCGCGCCGTCAGGACGGTTGCAACTCCCGTGGTGTCCTGGCCTTGAAACCGCTGCACGGAACGTCCATAGAAGTAGAGCGTCCCCAGATTGAGATAGGTATGGTCGCGAGGGCCGGATGCTCCCGCCGCCTGAATCTCGTTTCGGCTGGCGGGGTCGCGTTCCAGGTTAAAACGATAGGAGAGACGGGCGTAAATGTCTTTGAAGTTGGAGTCTGACGTATAGGCCACTTCCGGGGGAACGTTGTTTCCGGCGGCCGCCCCTCCGGTCGTGTTCTGGTTCACGATAGCCAGCGAATAGTGATAGCCGCGGTAGGCGTGTCCTCCGCTGAACTCCACACCCTGAGCTGCATTCGACATGGCGAAAGAGTTGGCGACCGTGGGTAGGCCCAGGATCGAATTCACCGTGCCGATATTCGCCTGATCGTAGATGTCCCAACCGCTCAGGTTCCAGCTGCGCGCCGGACTAAAGGGAAGATCCAACTCGAACTGCCCGATCCGCACGCTGAAAGAATCGGTGGGCAGTTTCAGGTGCCGCCCAATGTTCACGAACTTCAGATAGCCATCCCCTAGACCGCCGGCGGCGCCGGAGCCACCGACGCTGAGGTCGTCATCCACCCAGAAAGCGATGTCATCCCCAAAATTTCCCGCCATGAAGATACTGAATAGTCCCGACTGAAAATCGGTGCGAGGAATGAAAGGAGCGGTTGGATCCCCGGGAGCCTGCAGATTGAAGTTGTTCCGGTTTCTGCCAACCACCTGGAAGAACGTATTGAAGCGCAGCCCGATCGGGGGCAATCCCGGAATGGTTCCCGGCCAAATCGTATGAGGCCACAATTCTTTTTGCGCCGGAGATCCCAACATCACCGGCGGGACCTTGATGAACGTTTCGTCATCTTTAGGAAATTTAAATCCGGCATCCTTGAACGCTTTTCCGAAATCGTTGAGCTTGGGGAAGTCCACGTGGCAGGTGCTGCAGGATGTGCCGTACTGGCGCGAGAACGCGGGAATGGCATAGATTTGGTGGCCAAGGTTTGCTCCCCCGGCCACCGGGGCTGGAACGCTGGCGAATAAGGCCAACAACCCGATTGAGAAGAGAAGTACCGTTACTTGACGGCGTTTGAGCATCTTACTGCCTCCTGCACAGAGGTGTTTAAGACAGAACCCGGTGAGATTGTCGCGTTCGGGTAGCAGCAAAATCTGGTCAAAACGGACCGGTTTCGAAGAATGGCTAGCGTTATCGAGTGTTGACTGTGTCATCGATGCGAACTGTAACTATCCCTTGAACGCGCTAGTGATTCTGCCCAAGGCAGGACTTTGGTTGCAGCGGCGTCCCTCACTCACCTCAGTGATCAGAATCACCAGCCCGCAAGAGTGGAGTCGCTTATAAGTCGGATTTCGCTGTGATGACTGATAGCCTGAGAGTAGCGCGCCGCTGGTGCGCAGAGGAGAACCTGGTGACTGTCGCAAGTGAAGCCGTCAGAGTCGGCCTCGATGCATTATTTCTGCCCGATTCCGTGGCCGTGATCGGAGCCACCGAGCGTCCGGGCACGGTGGGACGGACCGTGCTCGAGAACCTGCGCCATCCTTCGTTTCACGGCAAGGTGTATGCGGTCAATTCGCGGCACTCGGAAATTTGCGGGCTCAAGGCCTACGCCAGGATCGGCGAGGTTCCGGAAAAAGTGGATTTGGCGGTGATTGCCACGCCGGCCGCCACGGTCCCGGGCATCATCGGGGAATGTGTGGACGCCGAGGTCAAGGCGGCGGTGGTTATCTCGGCGGGATTTCGCGAAAGAGGAGCGGAAGGCGTCGAATTGGAGCGCCAGATTCAGGAACACTTGCGCCGGGGAACGATGCGGATGATTGGGCCCAATTGCCTGGGGATTATGAATCCCACCGTCGGCCTGAACGCTACCTTCGCCAAGGACGCGGCGCGCCCCGGCAACGTGGCCTTCTTAAGCCAGAGCGGAGCCTTGTTGACAGCGATTCTGGATTGGGGTCAGCTGGAGCAGGTTGGCTTCAGCGCCATCGTTTCGACCGGTTCCATGCTGGATGTGGGCTGGGGCGATCTGATTTACCACTTTGGCGATGACCCGAACACCCAAAGCATTCTCCTTTATATGGAGTCGGTCGGGGACGCGAGGTCTTTCCTCTCCGCCGCGCGCGAAGTGGCCATGCGAAAGCCTGTCATTGTGATCAAGGCGGGCCGCTCCGAAGCCGCGTCGCGGGCCGCCGCTTCGCATACCGGCGCTTTAACCGGCAGTGATGAGGTCCTGGACGCGGCGTTCCGCCGCTCCGGCGTGTTGCGGGTCAGCGCCATCGCAGATTTGTTTTATATGGCGGAAGTTCTGGGCAAGCAACCGCGCCCCAAAGGACCGCGGCTTACAATTCTTACCAATGCCGGCGGACCCGCTGTTCTAGCCACCGACGCCCTGGTGGCAAGCGGCGGACAACTGTCGCTTCTTTCGGAAACAACGCTGCAGGCGCTGGATGCATTTCTGCCGCGGCACTGGAGCCACAATAATCCCATCGACATTCTCGGGGACGCCGACTCGGAGCGGTATGCCAGAGCTCTGGAAATCGCCTCCCACGATCCCACCAGCGACGGCTTGCTGGTCATTCTCGCTCCGCAAGGCATGACCGATCCGGCCGCGGTGGCAGAACGTTTGAAGCCCTACGCCAGGTCGTCGGGGAAACCCGTGCTTACCAGCTGGATGGGTGGCGCCAGCATCGCCGCAGGCGAAGCGATCCTTAATGCCGCCGGTATTCCCACATTCCCCTTTCCCGACACCGCAGCGCGGGCATTCACCTACATGTGGCGCTATAGCTACGACCTGCGCGGGCTCTACGAGACTCCAACGCTGGCGGAAGGCGACGAGCTCGATTCCGCCTCGCGGCATCAGGCCGAAAATATCATCGCGACAGCCCGCGGCCAGGGCCGCGTTTTGCTGGACGAATTCGAATCGAAACAAGTCCTGTCGCACTACGGCATTCCCACGGTTGAGACCCGGATCGCCCGCAGCGAAGACGAAGCGGTGTCCTGCGCCCACGCTCTCGGATACCCCGTCGTGCTGAAGATCTTCTCCCGGACGATTACGCACAAGACTGACGTGGGCGGGGTAAAACTTAACCTGGAAGATGAGCCCTCGGTCCGCTCCGCGTTTCAGGCGATCAAAATCTCGGTGGACAAGACGGTGGGGCTGGATCATTTCTCCGGCGTCACCGTACAACCTATGGTGCGGCTGGAAGGCTACGAGTTGATTCTCGGCAGCAGCATTGATCCCCAGTTTGGCCCGGTCATCCTGTTTGGTTCCGGCGGCCCGCTGGTCGAAGTCTATCGCGATCGCGCCCTGGCGCTGCCACCTCTGAATAGCACACTCGCCCATCGCTTGATGGAGCAAACCCGCATTTTCATAGCCCTCAAAGGCGTGCGTGGCCGCAAACCGATAGACTTGCCGGCCCTGGAAGGCCTGCTCGTCCGCTTCAGTCAACTGGTGGTCGAACAGCCGTGGATCTCGGAAATCGACATCAATCCCCTGTTGGCTTCGCCGGAACGATTGCTGGCGCTTGACGCCCGCGTGGTACTGCACGCGCCCAGCACCGATCCTGATCATCTTCCCCGGCCCGCCATCCGGCCCTATCCTTCGCAGTACCTTTCCTCGTGGGCAATGAAGAACGGCGAAGTTGTCGCCCTGCGGCCGATTCGGCCGGAAGATGAACCGTTAATGGTCGCATTTCACGAAACGCTTTCCGACCGCAGCGTGTACCTGCGTTATTTCTACTCTCTCAGCCTTAGTTCGCGGGTCGCGCACGATCGTCTGGTGCGTATCTGCTTTGTGGACTACGACCGCGAGATGGCGATCGTCGCGGAGCGCCGCGACGCAGCCGGGACTCATCGGATTCTCGGCGTGGGCAGGTTGGTCAAGTCGCATGCCAAGAACGAAGGAGAAGTTGCCGTACTGGTATCGGACCAGTGCCAGCACCAAGGCCTGGGAACAGAACTATTCCGTCGCGTCATACAGATCGCGCGCGACGAGAAATTGGCCCGCGTGGATGCGGAAATCCTGCCCGATAACCTGCCTATGAAGAAGATCGCCAGGAAACTCGGCTTCCGCATGCGAACGCCGAATGACCCAAGCTCAATTCGAGCGGTCCTCGATTTGTGAGGCCTCAGCGCGGGCCTGTGACGCCGATTACATCCTGAGGGAACCTTCCTCATAGGCTGCGTTCGCATCGGACCTATACAATTGAGTACCAGGGAGAGAAAGTCTGTGGCGCGAAGCTCAATGCGCACTCTCCACGGAAAGGCACTTATGCCGTCAGCCCGATTGTCTGTTCTCAGTCTTGCGCTCTGCTGCATCACATTCGTGTGGCTCGCATGTAAGTCAGGAACCGCAATATCCCAGAATGCCCTTCCGGCTCAACCCCAGAGCGCAGTGATCCCGCTGGATGGAGAAAAGATTTTCAAAAGTTACTGTGCAGCGTGCCACGGCGTCAGCGGCAAGGGAGATGGTCCAGCCGCGCCCGCATTGAAGACCGCGCTGCCGCAACTTACCACCATCGCAAAAAGAAACGGCGGCACCTTTCCGACTGACCGGGTGCGCAGCATCATCGCAGGAGACAAGGTTCCTGCCGCCCATGGTTCGCGGGAGATGCCAGTGTGGGGGCCGATCTTCCACCAGATCGATAATGATCAGGATCTTGGCTACGTCCGGCTCCAGAATGTGACGGAATATTTGAGCACGATCCAGCAAAAGTAGTTTCTGAGGCAAGAGCTCGATGAGTTCCACACCCTCAGCGTCCGGCCCGGACGCTCCTGGTCCTTCGCCCACCTGGGTTGGCCTGACCTCGCAAGAGGCGGAGGCTCGCCTCTCCCAGTACGGCCCCAACGATCCCGCCTCCACCCGCCGTGGCGCCCTCGCCTTTGAATTGTTGCACCTGTTCGTGAATCCTCTGGTCATTATTCTTCTTGTGGCCAGCGTGATTTCCGCGATTCTCGGCCAGAAGATTGAGGCGGAGCTCATCTTTGTCATTGTCGTATTCAGCGTCGCCATCGACTTCGTTCAAACTTATCGATCGCAAAGGGCGATTCAAAGGCTGCAGGAACATGTGAGCCTGACCGCCACCGCATTGCGCGACGGCGCCTGGCAGGAAATCAAGCGGCGGGAAATTGTGCCGGGGGACATCGTGCGGCTGTCGGCCGGCGACCTGGTTCCCGCCGACGGCCAACTCCTCGAGGCGCGCGATCTTTATGTCCAGCAGGCCGCCCTCACGGGCGAATCCATGCCCGCGGAAAAAGAAGTGGGGACTGCCGGAAAAACGGGAGAGAAAACTCCGCAAGCGCCCGACTTGGTCTTTCTGGGAACTTCGGTCGTGAGTGGAACCGGCGTGGCTCGCATGCTCGCCACCGGCCCGCACACCGCATTTGGAGCCATCGCGGAGAGGCTCGCCGACCGCCCGGAGGAAACTGAATTCCAGCGCGGCCTGCGGCGTTTTGGTTTACTGATTACCCGTACCGTTTTCTTCCTCGTGCTGTTCATCCTCGTCGTGCGCATCGCCATGCACAAGGATGCATTCGAGTCCTTCGTTTTCGCCGTAGCTCTGGCTGTGGGCCTGACGCCGGAGTTTCTTCCCATGATCACTTCCGTGACCCTGGGCCGCGGCGCCATTCGGATGGCACGGAACCATGTGATCGTTAAGCATCTGCCCGCCATCCAGAATTTCGGCACCATCGATGTCTTCTGCAGCGACAAGACCGGCACCCTGACAACCGGCGAAATGGTCCTGGACTCCTCA
Source organism: Terriglobia bacterium (assembly GCA_963734455.1). Taxonomy (GTDB): domain Bacteria; phylum Acidobacteriota; class Terriglobia; order Terriglobales; family Acidobacteriaceae; genus JAIQFF01. The sequence goes on along the minus strand of CAVTHC010000008.1, from coordinate 88,466 downwards.
GTGGACTACCTGGGCCACCCCTCTGACCGCGCCCTGGCCCTGGCCTACATCAACAGCAGGTTCGAGACTGGCATCCGCAGTCCCCTCGAACTCGCGATTCTGAAAAACGACCGGCCGGATGCCGACGCTTACTTGAAATGCGACGAGGTTCCATTCGATTTCGAACGCCGCCGGCTCTCGATCGTGGTTAAGGGTAAGAACGCATCCGAAGGGGCCCCGGGGCTGCTGATCGTGAAGGGCGCGCCGGAGGGAATTCTCGAACTCTCCAGCTCTTACGAGAGTGAGGGCAGGGTCGCTCCCCTCGACTCGAATCTCAGAAGCCGCTGCCGGCAAACTTTTGATGACCTGAGTGGTCATGGCTTCCGGCTGTTGGCCGTCGCCTATCGGGAGGTAGACTCGCGCGGCAGATTTTCCGCCGCGGATGAACACAACCTCGTCCTGGCCGGCTACCTGGCATTTGCGGACCCGCCAAGTCCGGATGCAGGGGCCTCGGTCGCGGCCATGAAGCGCGATGGCGTGGACGTCAAAATCCTGACCGGCGACAACGAACTGGTGGCGCGGCACGTTTGCCGGGAGGTCGGCATCGAAAATCCCGTGGTCATGCTGGGCGATGATCTGGACTCGACCAGCGACACGGCGCTCGAGCACCGGGCGGAAGAAACGACCATATTTGCCCGTGTAACTCCCATGCAGAAACATCGCATCATTCATGCGCTCAAGCGCCGCGGGCACGTGGTGGGTTACATGGGCGACGGAATCAATGACGCTCCGTCCCTTCATGCCGCCGATGTCGGCATTTCCGTCGCGTCCGCGGTCGACGTAGCGCGTGACGCAGCGGACATCATCCTGCTGAAGCCGGGCCTGGACGTCTTGCACAGCGGCATCATCGAAGGCCGCCGGGCGTCCGCCAACGTGCTCAAGTATCTCTTCATGGGGACCAGTTCTAATTTTGGCAACATGTTCAGCATGGCCGCGGCCTCAGTGTTTCTGCCGTTTCTTCCCATGCTTCCCACGCAAATCCTGCTGAACAATTTTCTCTACGACGCGTCGCAGCTTACGATCCCTTCCGACAATGTTGATAGCGAATACATGCGCCGGCCCCGCCCCTGGGACATGAAGATGGTCCGAAATTTCATGCTCGTCATCGGGCCCATCAGCTCGATTTATGATTTTCTGACTTTTTATGTGCTTTTGCATTTTTTCCATGCCAGCCAGCCGGAATTTCACACCGGCTGGTTTGTCGAGTCGCTGGCGACGCAGACGCTGGTGATCTTTGTGATCCGCACCATGGGGAATCCGCTGAAGAGCCGGCCCAGCCTGCCTTTGGCGATCACCACCATACTGATCGTGGCGGCCGGGATATTCCTTCCCTATTCGCCGTTTGCACGATTGCTCGGCTTCGTTACGCTACCTGCGCCGTTCTTCGTCTTTCTCGCCATCTCAACCCTTACCTACCTGGCGCTGGTCGAACTTGGCAAACGCATGCTGCGCCTGGCGTGACAGCGCCAACTAAAGTCTTTGGGGATGAGACTTGCAGAGTCGGGATGTTCAGCCCCGGACGGTCAGGACCGGACAGGAAGCCTTGACCACCACTTCGTGTGCGATTGTCCCCTCAACATGGGTCGCTATACCGAGGCGATCACCCCGGTGGATGCCGAGCACGATCAAATCCGCGCCGCACTGCCCGGCCGTCTCGATGATATGGTCTGCAGGCTCGCCGTATTTCACCATGAATTCCGGGCGGCTCCCGAGTTTCGCGTCCTTCGGTAACAGTTGGCTCATCTGGCGGATCGCCTCGGCGGCGGATGCTTCGCCCAATATTTCTTCCTTCTTGAATTGACGGATGACATGGAGCAGGACGAGGTGAGCCCGATATTCTCGGGCCATGGAGACCGCATAGGGCAGCCCCGCTAGCGACTGGGTTGTGAAATCCGTGGCGAAGAGCACGGAATTGAATCGTTCGCTGGGCCGGATGCGGCCGACTTGCGGGCCAATGGTGAGGACGGGCACAGGCGAGCGTCTCCAAACCTCTTCGGCCACCGAGCCCAGCAGAAACTTTCGCATACCCGTTCGGCCGCGTGTGCCCAGTACCACGAGGTCGATGCTATTTTTCTCGACCACCCGCTGCAGGGCGTCCCAGACATTCGCCCCCCACTCCATGCCGGTGTCATGCGGCACGCCGGCCAGCTGGGATTCGACTCTCTGCATTTTTGCCCCGGCTGCCTCCTCCAATCCGGAGGCCACCATATCGCCGAATTCGGGCGCCATGCAGGTATAAATGTCGGGGAAGATGATGTGAAAAGCATGAATCCTGGACCCATACTCGCGGGCGATGGCCATGGCAAACGGAAGGGCGGCATCGGCAGGCTCGGAGAAATCTGTGAGATAGAGGATGTTCTTCAGGCCGATTTCGTTGGCGGTCTCGAGGCACTCCATGATTCTCACCTCTCGACTCCTACAGTGAAGCAGAGGGCCCCAAGCCGCAGTGATCCACATCACAAGTAAGCATGAGCGTCGTCACCTTGCCTGACCGGAGTTGATGCCAGAGTAGAAGAGCAGTTCAATAAGTACGAATGAACGATCAGGGTCAGGAAAGCCCGGAACTATATGCGAGTCCTATTGGCAATTGACCCGTCATCCGGGTCACAGCACGTCGTGAGCGAGGCAGCGGCCCGCCCCTGGCCGGCAGGCACAACCATCTGCGTCCTGAGCATTGTCGACATGGGCGAATGGGATCGACTGCCGACGCTCATTGAAGATGTGAAGCGCGCGGCGCACACTCTGGTGCAGACCGCCACCAAGAAGCTCAACGGCCATGAGGTTGTTTCTTCGGTTCAGCTGGGTTATCCCAAGAAGGCGATCCCGGATTTTGCCCGGGAATGGAAGGCCGACCTGGTCATGGTCGGTTCCCACGGGCAGGGCGCCATTTCGCGATTCTTCCTCGGCAGCGTGGCGCAGGCAGTGCTCCGCTCCGCACCCTGCTCGGTGGAGATCGTTCGCCCCACCTCGCTCGATTCGCCGGCTTCCGCTCATGCCATGAAGCTCCTGCTTGCGACGGATGGGTCCGCAGTGTTCCGAAATCGCCGCGCGTTCCGTGGCCAACCGCCCCTGGCCGGCGGGAAGTGAAATCAGGATTATTTGTGTTCGTGAACTTCTGGTGCTGGAGAATGCCAATACCGTGGCTTCCCCTTGCCCGGTTTATCCTCCCAGCCTGCTCGCTGAGATTTTGGAAGACGCCCGCGAGCGCGCGGAAGAAGCCGTGGCCCAGGCGCGCAGCATTCTAAGTCCGAAGGGACTAAAAGTCGCTACCGGGCCGAGTGCGCCGGTAGGCGACCCGCGCGCGATCCTATTAGATGAAGCCAGTACCTGGGGCGCGCATTTGATCATTCTCGGATCGCACGGCCGGCATGGATTCGATCGCGTCGTGCTGGGGAGCGTCTCCGAGTCGGTCGCGCTTCATGCCGCCTGCTCAGTCGAGATCATCCGAGGGTAGGATTCCCGCCAGCGATCGGGCCCAGGCTTCCCTCTCAAAACCCAAATGCAGCGCGTCCATGGCATCCAGGCATCCTGGAAGTTACTCGCTGGAGTCGTCCACGGTGTGAGTAACTACGTCTTAGAGTCATTCGGATACTGGGTCGTACCCAGAAGGTCAACCCGCGCGGGCGTTTGATCTGGCTCCCGGCGGGCTGGCGAGCTCGCGTTTTCAGGCCGAGGCCATCCCTGGCGGATGGGCTGAAAGAGCGCTTCAGGCGCGGGATTTGGGCTGTACGTTTATCCCACGGCCACTTATATTAGGGTCTGCCATGCGCATTACCGATTCGAGCGGCGGTTGCTGGCCCACTCCCTTTCAGGAGTTGCTCCTGAAAGCGACCCTGCTCAAGTCCGATGCCGCATTGCAGGCCTGGCAGGAATGGTTTGAGCAAGACGGGCTCGATCGGCTGGATAGCGGTTCCTACCGTCTGCTGCCCCTGACCTATCGCAACCTGCAAAGCCTGGACTATCAGGACCCGGTTCTGATGAAGCTCAAGGGCGTCAACCGGCGGGCCTGGTGCGAGAACCACCTGGTGTTTCGGCGCATGGCGCCGGCTCTGGCCGGCTTCCACCGTGCCGGCATTTCCACCCTGCTGCTGAAGGGCGCGGCCTTGACCTTGCTGCATTATCGCGATTTTGGACTTCGGCCCATGCAGGACCTTGACGTCATGGTTCCGCAGGAACGGGCGCTCGATGCGGTTTCGCTGCTGGAGGCACAAGGCTGGTCACGGAGCACTTTGCCCGCGGTCAGGTTCGGAAAATTCTTCCTCTCCTACCGCCAGTCGGCGGAGTTCAGGCGGCCGCCGCAGGAACGCCTTGATCTTCATTGGCATGTCCTGGCCCAGGCGTGCCATCGCGAAGCCGACCAGCTGTTTTGGGAGGCCTCGGTTCCAGTGGAGTTCGAGGGCCATGCCACTCGCGCCTTGTGCCCCACCGATCAATTACTGCACGCCTGCGCGCACGGAGTGGCGTGGAACGACATTCCACCTCTGCGCTGGGTCGCCGACGCCTGTTGCGTGCTGGATTCATCCACCATTGACTGGCAGCGCCTGCTCCAGGTTGCCGCCACATGCCAGGTGGTTCCCGCGCTGCGCGATGCCTTGCGCTACCTGGTCAATACCGTCGCGGCTCCGGTTCCCGAAGACGTGCTGCAGAAGTTGGAATCCATGCCGGTTTCACCGAACCAGCAGCTCGAGTATCAATTTCACTTGAAACAGCTGGGGACACCGGGAATGCGCCAGACGGTGAAGGCGCTCTATCCCCAGTATCGACGCGCGATGGAAGGGAAAGGCTGGCTCAATCGCGCTCTTGGAATTCCGCTTTTTCTCCAGCATTACTGGAACCTGGACCGGCCCTGGCAGGCCATTCCAAGAGCGTTCAATTACGCCATCAAACGCATGCGGCAAATATGGTCCGCGCGACGCCTTAAACCCGAAGTCTCTAGCCTTTAGCTTTTCGACGCCGTTCCAGAGCCTGCCGCATGATGCGGGCGTAGTCGCTCTGGACGTCGCGCTGGCGTATCCCCATGTTGGTATCGTGAATTCGCCGCCGGGCCACCACCTCGGGAAGCATGAGGGACTTCAACTTCAGTTCGGTCGCCCGGATATACCAGTCGATAAAATCCCCGGTCTTCCACTGCGGGTCGAAGAGGCCCACCTGAAACATCGCGTTGCGCCGGATGAGCATGGCAATCTTGAGGTAGCCCTTGAAAATCCCCAGTGACGCCGGACCACCGTCCGGGCCCGCTTCCCGGAATTGTTCGACACTTCCCATCACCATCGCCAGCTCGGGATCATCGGCAAACGCCGCGAGTTGCCGTCGCATCTTGCCTTCCACCCACAGGTCGTCGGCATCGAGGAAGGCGATAAACTCGCCTTTGGCCTCTGAAAGTCCCCGGTTGAGAGCCGTCGCCACCCCGGCGTTCTCCTGGAAGTGATATTCGACCTGGGCAAAACTCCGGGCCACGGCCGCGCTGTTGTCGGTCGATCCGTCGTCGACAACGATGATCTGCATCGGCTGGTAATTCTGTGCCAGGATGCTTTCAATGGCCGCACCCAGGTACTTTTCGCCATTGAATACCGGGATGATTGCACTGATCAGTGGTGATTCCGTCATCTATTTCACCCGGGCGGTCCCAGCGAACCATGAAGATTGAAAATCACGAACGCAACAAGCGAATGCATTCCAGCAAGGAATGAACTTCATGCGATGGTTCTTTCCACGGCGTGGCCTTCGCCGATCTCCACCGCCGCGGCCGTGAATCCTTTCCCACCCACAGCCATCCGCCCCGCTTCGCGTCAATGACGTAGGTCTTGATGTAAGACCATAGCTGACGGAAGCGCTGTAAGTAGTCCCGTTCGTCGTCCGGATACAGCAGCGCGGCCCTGAGCAGCGCCCTCATTCCTTCAGCTTGAGGCCACCAGAATTTAGTATCGATGAAAACGACAATGTCTTCCAGGTGAGTGGGACCGAACGTGGAACCCCCGTAGAAGAACCCTCCTGTCGACGGGTCCCAGCCGTATTTCAATACCGTGTCCACTACAGATTTGATGACATCGAGCGTTTTCGGGTCCGCTTCAAGACACGGAGATCGTGACGCTTTCGCCAGGATATTGGAAGTATTGATACCGTAGGAATAGCGAGCTAAATCGGGCACCGGAGTCCAGTTGGGCTGAAAATACATGTGCACCGCGCCGGGCGCCACAATCATTACATCGCGCACCACGTGCAGCATCTCCAGCAATCGCTCTTTAACCAGCGCGTCCGGGGAGACGCGGTACAGATCGACCAGGGTCTCCAGCATATCGCCGTTTGTGTTCGCGTCCTTGAACCCCAAGGGAGTTCCAATGCAATCACGCACCAGGTTCGGAATCGGACACTGCTCGCTCGAATGGATGACGGTTCCATCCCGCTGATACAGGGCGAAATAGCCGCCATACTCGGGATCGTGGCCCACTTTCTCCAACCACTGGAAAGACTCCAGAGCGAGGTTCAGGGCTCGTGGATCGGAGGTTAGTTCGTAATAGGCGAGGTAGGCGGCTATACCGTAGCTGGCGCCGTGTCCATGCTTGGTGGCGGCTTCAAGGGGATTGCCTGCGGGATCGAGCATCCGAAACCAGCCCCCGTATTCATGGTCCCACATGACATCGCGGAGGTAGTGAAAGCCGTGGGTGGCAAATTCGCGATAGTGGCCGAAACGGGGATGAGCCGCCACGCGCGACAGCAGCCGCAACATGCGCGTCTGATACTCCAGCATCTTGAGTTGAGGCCCCCGCGGCCTCCATTTGTAGTCGAAGTCGCAAAGGAAACCGCCGTGCTCCAGATCGAGGCACCGCGGAAACCAGGCCTGAAGGAGGTCCTGCAACGCATCCTCAAGTTCGCAGGCCAGCGCTTCGGCAGCGGCCGGGTCGAGGCAATCACGATTTCTGCTGCTAACCAGTGGCTCCAATTCACCCCCTGTTATCGCTTCAAGCAAGTTGGATTCTACAGCCTCGCCGCAGTCGTGACGGACAACAGTCGGGGGCAGTACCCAGGTTGCAAAAGCTGCACCGCGACCACCGGCGCGAAAACGCTGGTGTAGCGCGCAGACGGCGGAGGACATTTGAACGCACGGCGGTCCCAGGGTGGAGCAGGCCTTCAGGCCTGCATAAGGTTTCCGGTCGAGAGCTGGGCTTCAGCCCTAGAGGTACCTCAGCGGCTGAAGCCGCATGCTCTGCGCCGTCCCGCTTGCAGCGCTAAAGCGCTGCTCCACCCAAAATCGCCCTGCCACACCACCAGAATTGTCCAACTGAGCCACTACCCACGCCTTGCATCACTTCTGCTCAGATGATAAGATAAGATACTATGGGGTTTTATCAGGTAAATCGGCCCGACGTCGTGATGGAATCGTTTGGCGGCGAAGTGGTCCTGGTCCAGATGAAGAGCGGCAACTACTATAGTTTGCAGGGGTCTGCCCCGCTCATCTGGGAACTGATCGAACGCGGTTCCTCGGTCGAGGAGGCCGTGGACTTCCTGCTCGCCCGCCACAGCGGCGATGAGGAAGAAGTCAGACAATCGGTGCGCAACCTGGTGGAAGAGTTGGCGGCCGAGAGCCTGATTGTGCCGGTGACCGGCAGGCCCCCAAAAGCGTCCGCCGAGACCCCCGTCTCCGAAGACCCGGGCACGCCCTTTGTGCTTCCCGTGCTCGAGCGCTACACCGACATGCAGGAACTGCTGTTTCTCGATCCCATCCACGATGTGGACGAATCGGGCTGGCCGCATCGCAAAGTCGAGGGTCAAGGCTAAGAATGGACCTTACAGTGTCGGTGGAACGGCAGCCTGATTCTGCTGGTGGTTCTCTCCCCGACCCGGCTGGATTTTTCGACGCTGTCCTCAAAGTATTTCAGCAGGCCTCCGCCGGACAGCTCATCGAACGTTGCTACCGGATCGGCGGCAGGGCCGTGCTCATGCGCTTTGCCGGCCCCGCCATTGCCGAGCGTTTTTCCCCTGCGATTGAACATCTTTCCGAGAGGTCGCTCGATCCGCCCGACCTTACCGTGCACTTCTTCGATGATCGCTCGACCGGCGTCCGGATGCCTCCCGCTCCCTGGGCCCCCGAATGTCATGGCCAGCGTGGCGTCATTCAGGGTTACAACGACGAGCGCTTTTTTACCACCTATGAAATCGGCATCGACATTCTGCAGATGTTTGATGCCCAGCGGAACGTGGGCATTTACTGGGTGCGCGACTACGAATGGATCCCCTACTGGGAAAACAGCTTTCCCATGCGATCCATCCTGCACTGGCGCTTCCGTCATGACCCGCTGCAGGCGGTTCATGCCGGGGCCGTGGGTAACGCTTCCGGCGGCGTGCTGATCGCGGGCAAAAGCGGTTCGGGTAAATCCACCACCACCCTGGCGTGCCTGACCTCCGGCCTGCTCTATGCGGGCGACGACTACGTGCTCGCGGAGATCGCGGCCCAACCCTACGTTCACAGTCTTTATTCGACCGCCAAGCTGGTGCCCGACAATTGCGATCGCTTTCCTCAGCTTATACACCTGGTTTCAAATCCCGACAAGCTGGACCAGCAGAAAGCCCTGATCTATTTGCGCCAACACCTTCCCGCCAGCGTTGTCCGCGGCTTTCCGTTGCGGGCCATTCTGCTGCCCCGGGTGACCGGCCTGACCAACACGAAGCTGGTCAAGGCCGGCGCCATGGATGCTTTTCGCGCCATTGCGCCGACGACTCTCCTGCACTTGACCCGCGCAACCGATGAAGCCGCCCGCAAGATCAGCGCTCTCTGCCGCTCGCTCCCGGTTTACTGGCTCGAAGCCGGCACCGACCTGCCCCAGATCCCCCAAATCATCGCAGAGTTTTTGGAAGGCGGCGCGCGATGACGGGGGTGGAAAATCTCGTCAGTGTAATTGTGCCGGCCTATAACGCGGCGCATTTTCTTCCCCAGGCGATTAAGAGCATCGAGCGCCAGCACTATCATCCGCTCGAGATCATCGTGATCGACGACGGCTCAACCGACAACACGGCCGAGGTAGTGCGCCACCTGCCCAGCGTCAGCCACTATTTGCAGCAGGAAAACCAGGGGCCGGCGGCGGCCCGCAACCTCGGTCTCAAGCATGCCAGGGGCGAGTTCATCGCTTTTCTGGATGCTGACGACGAGTGGCCCGCGGGCAAGCTCGATCTTCAACTCGGCCGGCTCCGGGCCGAGCCGCATCTCGATGTAGTGCTGGGGCGAATCCAGTACATTTCGCTGCCGGGCGCTCAAGACCTGGACCTCCCGTTCGAGACCGAGGACCGCACTCTCACCCACGTTCACCTGGGCAGCGGGGTTTACCGCAAACCGGTTTTTGACCGGATCGGCCTTTTTGAGGAGAGCCTGCGCTACAGTGAAGACGTAGACTGGTTCATGCGGGCGCGGGAAGAAGATATCTCGATGGTCATTCTGGGGGAGGTAACGCTGCTCTATCAGCTGCATGCCGGCAACATGACGCGCCAGATGAGCGCCGAACGATCGAGCCTGGGCATCGTAATGCGGCGTTCCCTCGAGCGTCGCCGCAGCCGCGGATCTGGCCGTCCGGTCCAGCTGAAACCCTGGTCTGCTTACGATGAGACCGGACGAACCCGGGTTCGCCCGGCAAACAATCCTTCAGGGAACCCAGCCGTATGAGCGCTCCGGACAACTCGAAGTCGCAGAATCGCGCGGCCTGGATCTACTACGCTCGTTGTTACAGGCAGCAGAACCAGTCGCTGATCATCACCGTCCTGTTGTGCGCGATGCAGTTTGTTTTCGTTCTACCCACCATCTACCTGGTGCGGCACGTGTTCGACGTCGTGATTCCCCGCGGTGATTTGCGGGGAGTGTTCTGGGACGGCGTCACCATCGCAGTTTGCCAGTCTCTCTATACCCTTTTTGTACTCTGGGTCCGCCGCATAACTCTGCGCACCACCAAGATTGCCGTAAGCAGCATCCGTTACGATCTGGTTTCCCGCCTGTACGCGTTTTCGCGGAGCTTTTACAGCGGCATCGAACGAGGAGGCCTGCATAACACCATCGTGCAGGACACCGAACGCGTCGACATGATGAGCAATGCCATTGTCTCGCGCCTGCTGCCGTCATTGTTGGCCGGCGTTTCCCTGTCCGTGGTGCTGATCTGGCTCAACTGGAAACTGTTTATCGTGACCCTGTTCATCACCCCCTTCCTTTTTGGGGTGAACCACATTTTGGGGAAAAGGTTGAAGGCAGCTTCCCGCGGGTTTCGGCGCTCCTTCGAAGGCTTCAGCAAGGGCGTGCTGTTTGTCACCCAGTCGATCGATCTTACCCGCAGCCAGACCGCGGAAGCAGTTCGAACTTAAACGCCAGCGGAAGCACATTGAAGAGCTGCGTGAAACCAGTGGCCGGTTTGCCTGGTTTGATACCGCCTACAGTCAGATCCAGGCCAATCTGGCCATGCTGGCGGGCGTGCTGGTTCTCATGGCCGGCGGAGTGGCTGTGGCCCACCACTCCATGACGATCGGCGCCCTGCTCTCGTTCTTCGTGACCCTGCGAATGCTCAGCCAATACGGATCGCAGGTCCTCGAAATTGCGCCCACCATCGTCCTGGGGCACCAATCCCTGCTGGCGCTCTATCAGTTGTTGTCCACCGAGGCGGTCGAACCGTACACGGGAACCGCTCCGCTTGATTTTCAGGGGGAGATCAGGTTCGAGGAAGTGCGCTTCGGTTACGGAAAGCCGGATGTGCTGAACGGAGTCAACCTGTCGCTTCGGCCGCAGCGGACGGTGGCGCTCATCGGTCCCAACGGGTGCGGCAAGAGCACGATGCTGCACCTGATTCTCGGATTCTACCGTCCCCACGCGGGGGTTTTGTACTGCGACGGGCGCCCCTATGACGAGGTGGACCTCTCCTGCGTGCGCCGCGCCATCGGATTCGTCGCGCAGAATCCGGTGTTCTTCAACGGAACCATCCGGGAGAACATCGCCTACGGGGCGCCTGACGCCAGTCTCGAACAGATACGGCGCGCCGCCGATCTCGCCCTGGCCGACGAATTTATCGCCAGGCTTCCCGAGGGCTACGAAACCCGGATGGGAGATGACGGAGTCCGCTTATCGGGCGGACAGCGGCAGCGCATCGCGATTGCACGCGCTCTTCTGCGGGAACCCAAGCTCCTGGTGCTTGACGAGCCCACCAATCATTTGGACATTCAGGCCGTGAGCCGCCTGATGGAAAACCTGCGAAAGCTGGAGAGTCAACTGGCGTTGCTGCTGGTCAGTCACGATCGCGAAGTGGTCCGGCATGCCGACGAGGTATACGAAATCGAGAGCGGCCTGGCGGTGCGGCAGGCCGGAGCCCTGGTCCGGTAAGGGATTGCGTCCGGAGCGTGTTTCGAAATTCCCGGTGCGATGGACCCGTCGCTAGCGCGTGTTCAGATCAACGTAGTGACCGAAGCTGGAGAGCGCGACCTGGTCGTTGCCGGGAATGTAGAAACCAAATCGGCCGAGACCTAAATTGCTCCCCGGCTGAGTCCAGCGATCCAGCAGCACCCAGTTCTCTCCTTGCTTGATCTGGTGCGTGATTTCATTCGCTCCCACGTGGATCTGCAGAGTCCGGAAACTCTTCTTGTCGCCCTTGTGGGGAATTTTGATCTCGTCCCCCTTCACCCCGTTCCGGACCACCGTGCGGTAAAAGTTATTTTCGTCCATCTGGAACAAGATGTAGTTGTTGGCGTCGACGCAGTCCAGCATCCACTGCAGGCGGCGGCCCTTGCTGAGCATGGCGGAAAAAACAAACGTACCGGACGAGGGGGACAGGTTGTACATCACGAAGTCGCCGCCCTTATGAACGAACGATCCGTTCTCCGGCTTCCACCCCGCGGGATCGTTCCACCTGGACATGCCGCTGGGCCCGAGCGGCAAATCCAGACTCCGTGATTGGCCGGCCGTGACCTCCACGGTTGACGATCGGGTGAAATCGGCAATTTTCGCGGTAAGCGTGTAGGAACCGGCTGACAGGCCCAGAGTGCTCCCACTGCTTACCTTGATCGGAGTCTCGCCGGTTTTTCCCACGGTCACTTGAGCATCCGCGGGCGTGAACGTAATTTTTAATTCGGCCGGCGCGGCGTCCAAGGTCGCATCCGCATTCGCAAGGGACACCGCGGCTCCGGCGACGAAGGACCTCTTGCTCTGCTTGGGCTTGAACCCGTCCTTGCGCAACTCGATCACGTGGTCTCCCGGGTTCACGGTAGCGACGGTAAGCGTGCCGTCGGGCTGAATCGTTCCTACCGCGGCCTGGTCGACCAGGACCGTGGCCCCTGGAACTCCACCCTGGATCGTCAGCGAAGCGAAGTGCGGGATGGCCTGCAGATTGAAAATCAGTTTGCCTTGCTCGCCTTTGCGAATCCGGATTCTTTGATCAGGAACTTCCTGGAATCCGCTTTTGGATACTCGCACCACGTAATCTTTGAGTTCGAGATTCGGAATTCGCAGTTGGCCGCCCTGGGTGAGCCGCTGTTGGAGAACCCCGTTGAGGAAAACTCTGGCCTTGTCCTGACCGGTCACTACCACCAGCGTGCCCAGGTTCTGTCCCGATTCGAGGAAGGCGCTCAGCGTGGGTTCGGGTCCGGCGTTAATGTCGAGTTTGTACTGGGAATGATCGCTGCCGCGGGTCACCGCTAATTCGTGCGAACCGGCGGAGATGGAGGAAAGGTCAACCCCGTCCGGAGGCACATCGAGTGGAGCCTGCCCGTCGAGGCTCACCTTGATGGAAACATCGCTCGAATACACCTTCAGCTTGTCGGCCATGCCGCTGACCACCACCGCCAGCAAGCCCTGGGAAACGATGGGCCCCTTGAGGGCGGGAGGCGCTCCGTCCGGGTTAGAGAAAGCGAAGGATGCTTCTCCCTGCGGACCAACAACTCTCAGCTTGTGTTCCCCTGCAGTCAGTTTCTCCAGGGTCCACTGCCCATCCTCAAATTGCGCCGGCGGCTGATCGTCAAACGTCACTTTGCCGTTGCCGGTGTCAGAAGACAGTTTCAGCGCCGGCGGCGGCGGCTCGGGTGGCAACGGCGGGGGGGCTGGGGCTGGAGCCGACGCGCTCGGAGCAGTCACCGGGGCCGGGACCACGGCCGGCGCCTGGTGCTTTCGCCCGAATAGAAAGAACGAGGCCACCAGGAAAATCGCGGCGGCCGAGGCGAGGATGGCCGTCATGTAATGCTTCTGCAGTAGTGCCGGTGGTTTGAGAGGGGAAGGTGGAGCTGTGCGTTTAGGCGCGGGCGCAGGACGCTTGGCCGCGGGAGCAGCAACTTGTGTCCGCGCTGCAGGCGGCGGTGTCGGCGGAACCGCCACCGGCGGAGCCGACGGGGCCGCAACCACGTCCGCAGTGGGCGGAGGAAGCGAAACCGTGTTCCGCAATGTTGGCGAAGGTTCGGTCGGGCTTACTGGCCGAGGGCGGTAGGTCAAGGTCGCGGTTTCACTCGCGAGCGACTCCAGCGAAGTTTTCGTGCTCAATTCGTCCAGCCCCAGGCGGCGCAGAAGCCCATTCGCAATGGTTTGGACTTCACTGTCATTCGAATACTTGTCCGCCAAGGTTCGCACCCGTTGCCCCAGGGACTGTTTCGCAGCGGCATCCGCGGCCGCATCGATTTCGCTTTCCATGCTGCGCAACTCTTCCAGGTCGCGGCGGCGCGATTGGCGGCGCTGGATCTGCAGATCGCCCTGCACCACGTCCTGCAGCTGGACCAGCCGGGGCTCGCGCGGATAAACCGACAGGCCCTCCTCGATCCGCGAGAGGGCGCCAGCCAGATCGGCGGCCGCCTGCAACTTGCGCGCCTGGGAAACACATTCGTCGATGAAGGCTTCCCGCTTCTGATGGAGAATCTCGGTCCGAATGGTCTTGGCCATGGGGTGCCCGGGATTCAAATCGAGCGCGTCCCCGGCCAGCTTTTCGGCTTCCCGCCAATCATTTTCCACGGTGGAGCGAGCCTGCTCGACCAGGGCATTGGCCAGCACCGCGCGCGACAGCGGATTGTTTTCGTCCAGTTCATAAGCCTGCCGCAGCAACTTGATCCCTTCTACAGGCTTCTGCTGGGCGCACAACTCCTGGCCCTCGGTCATCAGGCGGTGGGCCTCGGCCTTTCGCTTCAAGCCGTCCTGGGCAAGCTTCTCCAGCTCGGTTAATTCCGCATCGTTGGGAAATTCCGAGGCCGCTTTTTGCAACAGATCGAGAGCGCGCGCGTAATCGCTGGAATGCAGACAGGTGTCAATCTGTTCGACCAGGCGGGTCTTGGATTCGATGCGGACCTGCTGGTCGCGTCTCTTCTGCAGGCGCTCCACTTCGAAGGTCAATCCCGGGTACTGGCTGTAAATCGTGCGCAGGATTTCCCAATCGTTCAGGGCATCGCTGAACGATGCCTGCTCTTCGTGAAGGTGCGCCCGGGCAACGATCGAGTTGACCAGATCGCGCTTGTCCTGCACCAGGCGCAACGCGCCTTCAAAATGCGGCTCTCCGGGATGCAGATCCAGCGCCTCCCGAAGAATGTTCACGCGCTTGTCCAGGTCAGGCTCGGCCTCTACCTGGCGATCCACCGACGCGATGAAGGCCGAGAGTTCCTGGCGCTGGTGCTCCTCGATGTCGTATTTCAAAGCCTGGAAGATGGCATTGTTCGGGTACTTGACCAGGTAGGCCTGGCAGGCGGCCATGGCCCTGCCGAAGTTGTGCTCAGTGAGATTTCGCCGCGCCTCCGCGTAGGCGGCATTCATGGCGTCGTGCTCGGAGCGCACCTCGTTGTAGAAGCTCTGATAATTAGCCCCGCTTTCGCGATTGATGGAATCGGGCGCGCGCCGGTCCAGTTCCAGCACCACTCCCAGCTTGGCGAGAGCGCTGCTCACGTCGCCCTTCTGCCAGGCAAACATGGCGGCGCTGTGCAACTGCTCTTTCTCCTGGCGAAGTTTCTTGTATTCCTGCTCCTGGCGGTCGACCTCGGCCAGCAACTGCAGCGCGCGGGCCTCATTGGGCCGCAGCTGGAGAACATTCTGCAAGGCTTCGCGGGCGTATGGGTACGCCAGATTGTCGATGTGCTGCCGGGCCAGGCGGTACCAGTTGTCGATCTGGCGTTCACTGCGCCGGTTTTCGATCCTGCTCTTCAGCGCCAACGCCGTCGCGTTGTCAGGTTCTATTTGCAGCGCTTCCTGCAGCTTCTGCAGAGCCAGCGGATCTTCCTCTTCGTCAAACCGTGCCCGCGCCGCCTCGAGCAATTGAGAAAGCGTTTTTCGCCGGACGGCGCCATCCAGCTGCCGGCGCAGGGAGCCGATGGCATTGTCCATGTGACCCTCGGCTTCAAGTTCGCCGAGAATCTCTCCGGCAAACTGGAAGTCGCCCTCTTCCAGCGCTTTGGTGGCCCGTTGCAGCCGCGGGCGGGTGCGCTCGGGATCGAAAAACTCGATGGGCTCGTTGCGCAGCGCTTTGTTGAGGGTTTCCCCAAAATCGCGGGCGCTGGCGAAACGGTGCCAGGACTGCTTGGCCATCGCCTTGTGCAATACGCGGCTCACCGGCTGGCTGACGCTGGAATTCAATTCCGCCGCCAGCGGCGGAATCTGGTGGAGTATGGCGTCGACCACTTCATCCGCCCGGGCGCGCTGGAACGGGTTCCGGCCGGTCATGGCCTCATAGCAGACCACGCTGAGCGAAAAAATGTCGGACGCGGGAGACAGCGCCTTCAACTCAATCTGCTCGGGAGACATATAGAGCAGCGTCCCTTTTTGCGCCCGCGTGGTGTGGGCATCGCTCATGTGCGCCACGCCAAAGTCGATGATCTTTACCGAGTCGTCTTCCATCACGAAGATGTTGCTCGGCTTCAGATCGCGATGCACCAGGCCGTGTTCGTGGGCGGCCTGCAGGCCGCGGCAGGCCTGGCCCATAATGTCGATGGTCCGCTCCACCGTCAGCCGATGGCTGGCGTTGCGGATGAAATGCTCCAGCGTGGTGCCAGGCAGCAGCGGCATCACGAAGTAGGGCTTCTTCTTCCCGTCTTCCTCAAATTCTCCGATGTCGAAAATCTCGACGATGTTGGGATGGCTCATGGAGGCGAGCACGTCGCACTCCTTGTAGAACAACTGCAGCGAGGCCGGGTCGGGAATGTCGAGGATGGTCTTGACTGCTACTTCCCGGCGCACCACAGTATCGTAGGCGCGGTAAACCAGGCCCATGCCGCCCTGGCCGAGGACCTGCCTGACCTCGTAGCGGCCTGCCAGTTTTTTCGGTGAAACGGGGTTCTCCATGGCGCAGCACGGCCTCGGAACTCTAGCATCTTAACCCACATTTCCCGCATGATCCTAGTTCGGCCGCTGGGCGGAGCCACGCTCCGCAACGCTCACGATCCCAGCCAAAATAAAGGAACAAGACCAGCCAGGGCCAGAGCCGTCAGGAACGAGAGCGCTTGCACGCCCGTCTTCCGGTCAGCCACGCTGTAGGCATAGATTCCCTTGATCAGGTTGTTGCTGGCGGCGGCGATCAGCACTGCGGCCGCCGCAACTTTCAGCGGTGTGAGTGTGCCTGCGGCCTGGGTCATCCCCAGGATGAACGGATCGACATCGGTAACGCCCATGATGGCGGCCAGGCTGTTGACTCCCACTGTCCCCAGATAGGTGACCGCCAACTGGGTGGCGATGAGCATGGCCAGAAACAACGCCGCGAAGAGAAACGCCGCCAGCAGTTCGAGCGGATTATTGGGTTCGAACTCCCTTGCGATGGGCTGAGCCGCGGCATCCGCCCGGCGCGTCCAGAGCCAACCGATCCCTGCCCCCAGGCCAGCCAGCGCCAGAAATGGAAGCACAAGCAGCGACATCAGCGGCCGGTTGAAGAGGGCGAGAAGCGCGATCAACCGCAGGTACATCACGCCGGAAGCAATCAGGATGCTGCCGGCGAAAAGGTGGGGATGCTTTTCACGAGCGGCCCGGCGGGCCAACACCAGCGTGGTCACGGTGGATGAATAGGCTCCACCCAGCAACGCCGCCAGCTCCACTCCGCCCGCCTTCTTGGTCAATTTCTGCAAAACGTAACTGCCGTACGAAATGGTGCTGACTGCGACCACGACCAGCCAGGTCTTGAAAGGATTGATGTGGAACCGGCTGAATTCCTGGTTCGGCAGTACGGGAAGTATGACGCCAGTCAAAAGCAAAAACTTGGCAAAGGTAAGAATCTCTTGCGGGGCAATGCGAACCGCAAGTTTTTCCAGTGCGGCTTTGAGATCGAGCAATAACAGGCTGGCAACGCTCAAGGTGGTGGCAATCCAGAGATGTCCGTTGTAGACCAACGCGCCCACAAGAAACGTTGTGAGCGCGGACATTTCTGAAGTAATACCGGCCGCCTCCACCGTGGAAAGCTTGTGCCAGTACGACAGAAGCAGGAATCCCGCGATGACCAGAAAGCCGACCGTGAGCGGCAGCTGCTGCGCGCCCGAGAGAAGGGCCAGCGAATAGCCGATCAGTCCAATAAGCGGGAAGGTGCGCACTCCTCCGAAGGAGTACGAACCCATCACCACCTTGTGCTCTTCCCGCTCCAGCCCGATCAGAAAAGACAAGAATAAGACGAGAACGATCTTCAGGACCTCCGGAGGCAGCTGTTGGTAAAGTTCCATGTCCTCTCGTGTGCAAAGTTGGAATGGCTACCGTACAGGTGGTTCACTGCCATGAGTCCAAAGGTGATCTTAACCTCTCGAGTGTGGTACGTTCCAGCCCGGTCGCTGCAGGGAATGGGAGGACGGATCAGGACGCCAGGGAGATGATGCACCGCGGCGGCGTGAGCGAGACTAGCAATCGAGTCTCGGGCCGCGCGCTCCCGGCGGCGCGTGGAGCGCCGCCGGAAGCGAACACGGGAAAGAGTTGGCCGGGTTAGAAACTAAAAATAGTATCGAACTGCCAACGTTTGAGCCAGCGCTCCTCGGTCGGACTCTGGGCGGTCACGATTTGGCGACCGATCAGACCAGTGACGCCCAGTTGCACGTGCGGATAGGCCTGATAGAGGGCCTCCACGCGGTGCTCAATCACGTTGGTGGGCTGCCTCAAGTCGCTGAAGTTGAACGCGGAGAGGACCGCATCCCGCTCGATGCGAGCGAACGTATAGCCGAGCATGAGGTCGCCCTTGTTCTTAGTCTGGCCGACCTTAAACTCTCCCCAGTAACCATGGCGCTGGCGTGAATCGCAGGTGGGAAGGGGCACTGCCGCGGCTTCGAAGGCTGAGAGATTGCCGCAGGCTTTGGTGTTCTGCACGAAGTCAAACAGGGCGTAAACGGGCCAGCGTTTGATGCCGGTATCGAAGTCCAGGCGCGCGATCGCGTCCACGATCCCATACTGCGAGGCGAAGACGCGCTTGCCGCCGATGACTCCGAAATTGTTGGTGTCGCTGGAGCCGCCGAAGCTAAAAGTGCCACCGCCCGGGGTCGCCGTACCGTTGGTTGCGAATCCGTTACCACCAAACTGGTTCTGAGCGATGGTATCGGCGTTATGAAAATCGTAGTACGCAAGGTTGGCCCCGAACTTCACTCTGGGCAGGAGCGTAAAGCCCGCCTGGACCTGGCCACCTTCCATATAAGTATCGGGGCCGCCACCCACTTCAAACATGGGAGACCCGATGGCGATCACCGCAAAGTGGTTCACAAAGCCACTCTTCCAGTCCCAGGCCACTGCCGCGCTCCCGCCTTCCGGGTTCAAGTCATTGTCCCAGGTCAATTCGGTGCGTTGCCAGGTGTATCCGAACTTGCCGACGGTCAACGTGAAGGGCTTGAAGTAGTGAGGATTGTAAACTCCGAAGGCCTTGTCGATGGCGAGGGGCTTGCGAGTGAAAAAGCCGGTCTCAGTGGAATTCGTGGAAATAGGATCCCCCAGATCGCCGGAGGCGATGGAGAAGCCCACGGCAAAATCATTGGTGATCTTGCTGGCTACATTGAAACGCAGACGGTAGCGTTCCCGAAAGCGGGCCTCAGGCGTGGTCGCATTGGCTGCTCCGCCGCCAAAGAAAGGCTCAAAGCGCAGACGCAGATCGCCACTGAATTTGATGTGGTTCATCGCGCCCTCAAGAGCCGCAAATGACTTCTGCTGTTCCTGGGTATTGACGGCAGTGTTCGTCAAAGTGGTTTGCACATCGGTCATGTCCGACGAGAGCTTGCTGACCGTTGCCTTCTGTTCGCTACTCGCGCTCTCAGCGTCAGCTGCCTTTTGTTGGGCTTCGGTAGCAGCGGACTGGGTCTGTTGCAACTGCTGCTCGGCTTGCTGCCAAGCCTGATCTTTCTGTTGCACTTCCTGCTTGAGCTGCTCAATCTCTTGCTGTTGGGCAGCCATAGCATCTTTCAGGGATTGCAGATCCTGCAGGGTCACAGCGGGTTGCGCCGGCTTGGATGTTTTCCTGGATTTGGGCTTAGCCGCAGTTTGCGCCACCAGCGTACCGGCCAACAGCGGAACTACGCACCACCTGAGTACCGACATCATCATCTCTCCTTTGCCTCTGATCTGAGCAGAGGGCCAACAAAATCGAGTGTGTACCGCAGTGACTACGGGTGTTTTCGGCTACGCCGCGACTCACCAAGGTGGAGGCGAAGCCTCGGCTGAGGCTGGCCTGCACTTCTTGAGTACCGTCTCTTCTACTTCCGCAGTGTTACGAGAGGGTTACAAAACCATGAATATCTGATGAATTGAGCGGTTGGCGGAGGTCGCGCCGGGACGAGACAATGCCTTCAAACATTGGTCACCCAAGCGATCCGACATCCCCAAAAGAGGGATTTGACATCCTGGACCCCAGACCCGAGTCCGCAACCGGGTGAGCGTCTTCACGATTCTATAATCGAATCAGTCACTTCCGAGAAGCGGCTCCCAGAGCCGGGATCGGCGGGATGGTCTCCTGGGATCACTCCGAAAAAGAGTGTCCGGCAGTGCTTGTAACTTCCGGCTCCCCGCATCTCGAAAACCCCGGGCGGACCTCCCGGAGACAAGCGGCTTAGCGCACGGAAACTGAATAAGTAGTTTATTCTCTGTTCATAAAAGAGTTTATGTCATACATTACGTAATCGCTCAAATGCCGCGCTGGGCAAGGGAAAAGCAGGATCGTGATATTCAACAAATTGATTTGACATCGATGAGGATGATGTACAGAATGTGCCAACCACTCTAGCAGAGGGCCAGCCGCCCTTTCCCCCCCCGCTGGATTAAGCATGATTTCGCAAGATCGCTTTGGGGAGTTATTGTGTGAACGTAGCAACCTCTCAACGAATAACTGTGCTTGTGGCCGACGCCAACCTGATGGCGTGTCGCTTACTCGCGGGCCTGCTCGAACGCCAGCGCGATTTTGAAGTGGTGGCGTGCACCTCCGATCAGGAATCCCTGCTGCGGTCGGCGCGGCAAGCTCCGGTAGACGTGGCCCTGATTGCGGCGGAGTGGGGCGATGGCCGCCTGACGGGATTGACTATGTCGCAAAGAATGCGCGAGGCCAATCCGGATTGCGCCATCGTGCTGTTGCTGGATGAAAGCAGCCCCCAACTCATCGTCGAGGCCATGCGCGCCGGCGCCCGGGGAGTCTTTTTCCGTTCAGAGTTTGAATCCGCGGCGCTGTGCAAGTGTGTCCGCCGGGTGTACGAGGGCCAGATTTGGCTCAAGAGCAAAGACGTGAAACATCTGGTGGACGCCCTGGGCCAGCCCCGTTGCTTGCAGGTGCTGGACGCGGGAGGCGTGAACCTGCTCACCAATCGCGAACAGGATGTGATGCGCCTGGTCGCCGAAGGTCTGGGAAATCGCGAAATCGCGCAACAACTTAACCTCAGCCAGCACACCGTCAAGAACTATTTGTTTCACATCTTTGATAAGCTCGGAGTCTCGAACCGGGTTGAGCTGGTGCTGTACGCCACCACCATCGCTAAAAAGCTGGAGGCTCTATCTCCCTCCAAAGCAGATGCCGTGGCCGTCGGCTCGGGAAATCGCAGCAAAATAGCCTAGGCCGCTGCGATCATCGCCGATCTACGCTGCTATCCGGCAGGGCGGCACAGAGAGTGCTGCCCGCCGCCCGTTTTTTCCATTTGGACCAGGCGGGAGCCAAAGGCAGTCGCGACCCGAGGAAGGTCGTCCGATGTTCATTGCCGCCGCGGGAACATCCCTTGATAAACCGCTTCCACGTTGCGGGCTTTCCGCTCGATGGTGAAATAGTCACGCGCTCTCTCCCGGCCGCGAGCTCCCATATCGGCGGCCAGGGCGGGATCGGCGAGCATTCGACCGATCGCGTCAGCCATGGCCTGAACATCTCCCATGGGCACAAGAATTCCTGTCTTGCCGTCCTCGACAATTTCGGGGACACCGCCGCCGTCGGTTGCGACGACCGGCTTTCCCGCCGCCATGCCCTCGATAATCACCTGCCCGAACGGTTCCCCGGTGGTGGACGCGTGCACAATCAGGTCCATGTCGGCGATCATGTTCTGGACGTCTTTGCGGAAGCCGGTAAACGTAACCAGGTCCGATATTCCAAGACTTTCCGTTAACGACCGCACCTTCCGGTCGTATTCCGCTTCGCCAAACAATGCCGACCCTACGATGAAAAAGCGCGCCTCGGGAAACTTCTGGCATACCCGGGCCGCCGCATGCAGAAAAATGTGCTGGCCCTTCCAGGGCGAGATCCGGCCGATCAGGCCGATGCGAACCTGGTCATTGCGGGCTGCGGTCCGGCTGGCTGGAAATGGCCACGGCGTCCCGTCATGCACCACGGCGATCCGTTCTTTGCGGCCGCTGGAAGCTGGGCCGGAACTGCCCCGCGGCGCGTCGGGGTACAAAGACCGCAGAGTCGCCGCGGAATTGGTGATCACGAACTGAGGGACCCAGCGCGACAGCAGGCGGAACATCCGCACCACGGACGGGGGAAGATAGTCTTCGTCAATTCGATCGCGGACGTGCCATATGACCGGACGCCGCGCCAGCCGCCCCGCGATTCCACCGATGATGTCCGCCTTCAGGGAATTCGTGTGGACCACATCCACATCGCTTCGACGAATAAACCGGGACAGCCTCCAGATATACGCCACCCCGCCGAGCGTCGCGCGAAGACGAAACAGTGAACCTATGCCCAGGGAATCTTTCTTCGCGCCGGCCACCGCCACCGGCATAGGCAAGACGTGGGTGTCCGCGAAGGGATTCATCTGTTCGACCACCGGGCCGTAAGCGCCGAAGACAACAACCGGCGTGACCTTGCGGGTATCCAGGTTGCGCACCAGATTCAACATCGCAATTTCGGCCCCGCTCTGGGCCGCGGTATGGTCGAAAAACAGGACGCGGAGCGGTGCAGGCGAAGTCTCTTCCCCGCGATGCACAACTTCGAGCGGCGCCACGTGCGGTTCGCCGGGAAGTCGTACCGCCGCTCTTCGGGCAACCTGACTTTGAGTGGCCATGGTCCTGAATTGCTCCCCAATGAGGCGAAGATGTCGGTCTCGCTCTTTGGCGCCTAATCATGCCTATCGCGAAACATATCGTCAAGAGAGAGATAACTCCTCCTAACCGCCTTCTCTGCTGATCTCGCCGGAGGGAAGCTCGAGACGCTCACGTTCTTCTCTGCCGGGCGCAGTCCCCGGCGGAGTTTGACCGGCCTGATGTTCAATCCTTTCCGCTTACAAAAGTAGGGCTCACTTTCTATCTCTTGTGCCGGGCCCGCATCATGCGTACTTTTCACACTTCGGTCGTAGTGTGGACCATCAATGTCAACGGACGTGGCTATGCCGATTGCGAGTGCACAAAAAGCAAGCCTGAGGAAAGCCAAGCGTTATCCGATGAACGCCGCCGTGACTTTCTGCTGGGACCCGGGGGACGGGGTCTTGCAAGAGGGCCGAGGCACAACTCTCGACATCAGCAGCTGCGGAGTCTTCGTAATCAGTGACGTGCTGCCGCGAGCCGGAGGCCGCCTGGAGCTCGAAATCGACTTGCGGCCAACTGGTCGAGACTCCAGGCTGGTCCGTTTTCACGGCGAAGGCAAAGTCGTGCGCACCATCAACCAGGGTTCGGAATCGGGTTTTGCCGCCGAGGTCCTGTTTCAAACCGAAGGCCTTGACAGTCCCGTGTTCGAGTACGGGGGCGCAATTCAGTAAGAGTTTTTTTGGATTTTGGATAAGGAGTCGATCTATGCTCCGCAGGCTTTACGTTGTCACCTTAACCGCATTCGCCATGCTGGCGTGCCTGCCCTTGCAGGCTCAGACCCCTCCGGAAGATCCTCCCTCAAGCACCGCAAAGGCCGACTCGCCGGAACGCCCCGAGTTTCATCAGAGAAATCCCCGCTATATCTTGCGGACCAGCGACAGCTTTGACATCACCTTTACCTTCTCTCCCGAGTTTAACCAGACCGTGGTGGTTGAGCCCGATGGCTTTGTGACCTTTCGCGGCGCCGGCAGCGCGCACGTCGCAGGTCAGACCCTCCCTGAACTCACGGAGACCATCAAAAAAGCCTACGCAGGTATTCTCCACGATCCCTTGGTGACCGTGTCGCTCAGGGACTTTGAAAAGCCCTACTTCATTGCGGCCGGACAAGTCGCGAAACCCGGTAAATACGACCTTCGCGGTGATGTCTCCTTGACCGAGGCAGTCAATATCGCCGGCGGCTTCACCGAGTCTTCCAAACATTCCCAGGTCTTGTTGTTCCGGCATGTGGGAGACAACAAGGTGCAGGCGCAGATCTTCGACGTCAAGAAAATGCTGGCCTCGCGCAATTTAGCGGAAGATCCGCGCCTGATGCCGGGCGACATGCTCTTTGTCCCGCAGAACTATATCTCCAAGATTCGCAAGTACCTGCCCACCAGCAGCATGGGCCTGTATGCCAATCCACTAACGCCGTAAGAGGTAAGAGGTAACTGCCATGCGATTTGACACCAGTCTGGACCGGCCACTGATAGCGCCCACACCGCGCGACCTGTTTGCCGTCATCTTTCGGCAGCAGCGGGTCGTCCTCGTCTCGTTCATCGTGGTCCTGCTGGGAATGAGCCTTTCATGGTTGCTCACGCCGCGATATCGGGCGCACATGAAGATCCTTGTCCGCCGCGAACGCCTGGATCCCGTGGTGTCATCCGAGGCCAGCGTCACCCAAAACAAGCCGGAGGAGATGAGCGAGGAAGAACTGAACTCCGAGGTCGAGCTGCTGAACAGCCAGGAGCTGCTGCGAAAAGTGGTTCTGGCGACTGGGCTGCAGAACACGCAATCCGCGGGCGCCGGATCCCGCAGCGCCCCCAGCGAGGTGGATATCGCGAGAGCCACCGAGCGCTTGCGTTCCCGCCTCAGCGTCGAGCCTCTACACAAGACCAATATCATCTCGGTCGCGTTTGATGCGTCCGATCCCGAATTAGCCGCGCGCGTGCTGAAAACCCTGGCCGGCCTCTACGTGGAGAAACATCTCGAGGTACATCGCCCCACGGGCGAGTTCAAGTTCTTCGATCAGCAGACAGAACGGTATCGCGCCGGCCTCATGGACGCGGAAACACGCCTGGAGTCGTTCGCTAAGCAACGCGGAATCGTGGCCCCGGACCAGGAGCGTGATCTGGCGGTGGAGAAGATGTCCGAGTTCAAGGCGAATTACGAGCAGACGCAGGCGCAGATTGCCGAAACCGAGCAGCGCATTCAAATGCTTCAGTCACAGGATACCTCGCTGCCGCCGCGCCAGCTTTCGCAGGTGCGGACCTCCGATAACCCCCAGCTGATGCAGCAGCTGAAATCCACGCTCCTGACGCTCGACCTCAAGCGCACCGAACTTATGAGTAAGTACGATCCCTCCTACCGCCCGGTGCAGGAGGTCGATAAGCAGATCGCGGACACGCAGGCCGCGATCGCGAAAGAGGAGAGTACTCCGATCCGGGAGGAGACCAGCGCGGAGAATCCAGCCCACGAGTGGGTGGCGGTGGAGCTGGCGAAAGCACAAACCGAACTGGTGGGTCTGAAGGCCAAGGCCGCCGCCAACGACGCCTCGTTGATCCAGTATCGCGCCAACGCGGGCAGGCTCCGCGACGCCTCCATTGCCCAACAGGATTTGCTGCGCGCGAAAAAAACCCAGGAAGACAATTATCTGCTCTATCTCCACAAGTCGGAGCAAGCCCGCATCAGTGATGCGCTGGACCAACGCGGATTTCTCAACGTCGCCATTGCCGAACAGCCGACCGTGCCCGCTCTTCCCGCGCATTCCTCGGTGCTTTACGGCCTGCTGAGCCTTTTCCTGGCGGGTGCGGGGAGCCTGGGCCTGGCGATGGTTACAGACTTCTTCAGCCGGTCATTCCGTACGCCCGATGAAGTGATGGCTTACCTGGGCGCTCCGGTTTTGGCTGCCATTCCTAGGAATTCGTTATTAAGGAGCTGAGCATGAGCAAGAACGTCGAGGCGTTATACAGAATGCGCGCCCTGGTGGCCGAAACCCCGGCTCCGGTCGAGGTCGAGGCCACGGTCCCGATCCCGGTTCCGCTTTCTGTCCCCACGCTTCTGGACAACAATCGTCTTCACTTCCCGGGACCCAAGTTCAGCAGCCCCCCGCACGCGGAAATTCTGAAGCTGGTTCACGTGCTTTTCCTCTCCTCCGCGAACGCGCCGCACCACGTCATGTTCTGCGGCGTCGACACCGAGGAAGGCAGCGGGCTGGTCTGCGCGTCTGCCGCCCGGGCGCTGGCCAGCGAGGTGTCGAGCCGCGTCTGCCTGGTGGATGCCAAGGGCCTCGGGCCGTCGCTGCAGCGCTCGTTGCACCCGGATGAATCCGCCCCGGCGTCTTCGACTTCCCTGGTGCAGCACAATTCGGTGGCCCGGCAAATCGACCGCAACCTGTGGCTGGTTTCGGCCAAACAGCTGAGCTCGGTGGGGGTTTCGAATGGCGGCGCGGAGCAGATGTGTTCCCGCCTTCTGGATTTGAGGAAGGAATTTGGCTATTTGCTGGTCGACGCCCCGCCTCTCGGCGTCGACATTATTGCCTCGGTGCTGGGCCAGGTCACGGACGGAGTCGTGCTGGTCCTCGAAGCCCATGCTACGCGCCGGGCCACCGCACGGAGGGCCAAGGAGACCCTGGAGGCCGCCAACGTTCCTCTGCTGGGAACGGTGCTGAACAATCGAACCTTCCCGATCCCGGAGAAACTTTACCGCAGGCTATAAAACGCATGAGCCCCGACCATGTCCGCATCAGTGACCAGAATTCGAACGCCGGAGAACGGTTTGTGACTCAGGCGAGCGGAGTGTTGCCGTGACCTTGTAGGAACGTTCAGTGATATGGAGCATATGTCCCCCGCATATTGCTCTGCTGTGACCATCGATGGAACCCGTAAATTCACAGGTCCACCGGTTTCGGTGGGAGATCGCGGCTCGCGATCTCTGGGCACTGCCGTTGGCCGTGGCGAGCATGACTTTACGCCCGTAAGGAGTATCCAGAAATTATGCCGACAGGCGTGAGCGCGCAACTTCAACCGGCGGTTTCGGCGGCAGCGGTGCGGCCGAAAGTGCTGCAGGTTCTCGAGGCCACGGGCGCGGGAACGGCCTGCTATGTTGCGGACCTGCTGTTGAATATCGATACCTCGGCTTTTGATCTTTCCTTCGCGTATTCGCCGGTCCGCTCCGATCCACGTTTTCTAAGGGACCTTCAGCACATCGCAACCCGCGGAGTTCGCCTGCATGAAATACCGATGCAGCGAAACATCCACCCCATCCAGGATGCGAAGGCGCTGTTTGATCTCTATCGTCTGATTAAGGAGCAGGAATTCGATATCGTTCATGGCCACAGTTCGAAGGCTGGCTTCCTGGCCCGTTTGGCGGCCAAGCTGGCGGATCCTGGAATCGTCACCGTCTATTCTCCGCATGCCATCTCGATCCCGGCTCATCCGAAGTACTGGTATCTGGAGCGTTTCGCTGGGCTGCTGACCAACGCGGTCCTTGGAGTGAGCCGGTCAGAACGTGACGAACTGGAAACTTATCGGCTGGTGCCGCGCTCCAAGCTTCGCTATGCCACCGCGGGCATCGATGTCGAAGCCTATGTCGGTCCGTTCGGCGGCCGTGATCTGCGACGGCAGATCGGGGTGCCCGACGGAACTATCCTCATCGGTTCGGCGGGACGCGTCACTTCCCAGAAAGATCCGGCTACCTTTCTCAACGCCGCCGCCAAAACGCTGGAGAGCCGTGTGAGCGCGCACTTTGCCTGGGCCGGTACTGGCGACCTGCAGTCCGCTTCGCAAAACTTGGCCAGAAGTCTGGGAATCGAAAAGAACGTGACCTTCCTGGGATATTGCCCGGACCTGCGGCCCTTTCTGGATGCCCTCGACATTTTCGCGCTTACTTCGCGCTACGAATCCTTTGGGTATGTCACCTGCGAGGCCATGGCGATGGGAAAGCCCGTGGTGGCAACCAATGTTTCAGGCAGTAACGAACTGGTACAGCACGGCGTGACCGGCTATCTGGCGGATGTGGCCGATGCCCAGGGCCTGGCGGCGGCGTTCGTGGACCTGGCCGCCGACGGCAAATTGCGCCAGCGCCTGGGAGAAGCCGGACGCGCGCGCGCCGGGAAGCATTACGACCTCCGAAGAATGATCCGCGACGTGGAACAGGTTTATCGCGAGCTGCTCTCTGCCGGTCAGGAAACCGGCGGCAGTCGAAGAACTGTGGGTATCGCCGCTTTGGAAGCAGACCGTTCATGAGAAGTCGATTGGGCAATCCGAGGCGGCTGGCGCGGGCTGACGGCTCGTTTGCGTTTGCCATGGCGCTGGCCTCCGTGGTCTATGGCAACAGCGCGCGCATACCCGTCGGAGAATTGCGTCACTTCCTGGAAATGCGCATTACCGTCCTGAACGCGGCGTTCGCCGGCCTTTTCATATTGATGTGGGCCTATTGCTTCGAGGCCCTGGGCCTGTATCGCTCGGAACACCGCGGCATCCTCAGCGAGCTGGCGCGGATCGCCGTCGGATGCTCTTTCATGACCGCCATTCTGGTTTTCTACCTGATCAGCGCTCGCACCACGGGACCCACGGCCCGGATTACTCTGCTCTTCTTCTCGTGCTCTGTCATTTATGAGGGCGTACGTGTTTTTGGCAGTCGCTGGGTCGCGGCGCACGACCCCCAGCTGGTGGTGATTCTCGGAAGCGGAAAGCGCGCTGCCAAGGCGTGGCAAGCGATCCGCATTCGCCATCAGGGAACGGTAAAAGTCGTGGGCTTCGTCGACAATCGGCCAACCCGAGAGATGGCGCCGGGCGTCGCGGACCACTATCTGGGTACGTTGAACGACCTGAACGACCTTCTCCTCCGGAACGTGGTTGACGAACTTCTGGTCGCGGTGCCCATGAAGTCCTGCTATGACATGGCCCAGCGCGCCATTGAAATTGCCGAACGGGTGGGCGTGCGCGTGGTTCACATGCAGGACATGTACATCACCACCCTGAAACAGAACTCCTCCAGCAGCGCGGAACTCTTCAGCGAACTGGTGCCCATCCATGAACACTACGTGGCGGCGCAAGTCGTGAAGCGGCTCGTGGATATCGTGGGCTCGCTGGCCGGCCTCTGCCTGCTCTCGCCGGTGTTCCTGGCGGTGGCCCTGGCCGTGAAAGCAACCAGCAGGGGGCCGGTGCTCTTTGCCCAAGAGCGCTTCGGTCACCGGCGCCGTCTTTTCCGCATGTACAAGTTCAGGAGCATGGTGAGCAACGCGCCGGAACTCATGGCGCAGCTCGAAGCGCAAAATGAGGCCAGTGGCCCGATCTTCAAGATACGCCACGATCCCCGCATTACCCCGCTGGGGCGATTTCTCCGCGCCTCCTCACTCGACGAACTTCCGCAACTGTGGAATGTCCTGATTGGCAATATGTCGCTGGTCGGGCCCCGACCCATGAGCGTGCGGGACGTCTCGCGCTTCAGCGAAGCCATGCTGATGCGCAGGTTCACGGTCAAGCCCGGCATCACCGGACTGTGGCAGGTGAGCGGCCGCAGCACGCTGGCTTTCGAAAAATGGATCCAGATGGATTTCGACTACATCGACCGCTGGTCGCTCACCCTGGACTTTCAGATCCTGGCAAGAACGGTCCGCGCCGTGGTCAAAGGCACCGGTGCGGTCTGACCATCCGAGGATGCCCTGAGAAAGCGCTATTGTGATTGAACGCCTGAACCATCTTCGCAGACGCGTCGGAAAGTTGCGCCATGATCCCGTGGCCAAGAACTCCGCCGCGCTCTACGGCGTGCAATTCTGCCGAAAATTGTTCCCGCTGTTCACCGTGCCGTATCTGACCCGGATGCTGAATCCCGCCGGATGGGGCACGGTGGCCTTTGTTTTGTCCATGGCGGAGATCGTGGCGCTGATCATTGAGTTTGGTTTCAATCTTTCCGCTACCCGCGAAATCTCCCGCCAGCGGCATCATCCCGAGAATTGTCGCGATGTCATGGGCGGCGTGCTGGGCGCGCAGGCCCTGCTTGCAATGGCCGGAATCAGCCTGGCCGCGGTCGTTTCGCCCCACATCACGCTGCTGCGAAACCAGCCAAAAATGGTGATCGCAGGGCTCATCTATGCCGTGGCGCAGGGCTGCACGCCGTTGTGGTTCTTCCAGGGGCTGGAGCGTTTGCGACTGGCCGCCGGCCTGGAAATCGGCGCCAAGTTCGCCGCCCTGTGCGGGGTGTTCCTGCTGGTAAGGTCCCCGCAGGACGGATGGAAAGTCGTAGTGCTTCAGGCCATGGCCGCCGGAGTCTCGACCACCGCCGGAATTGGCCTGGCTGTCCGTTCCTTCGGCTTCCGGTTCCCGAACTACCAGCTGGTGAAAGATGCATTGCAGCGGGGCTGGCCCATGTTCGTGTTCCGCAGTGCCGAAAGCCTGTATGGAATCGGCAACGTATTCCTTCTGGGATTGTTTGCGCCCGCGGCCGTAGTAGGGTATTTCGCCACCGCCGAGAAAATTACTAAAGCGATGTTTGGCCTGCTCAATCCTATTCGCGATTCGCTCTATCCCCGCTTGAGCTATCTGGCAGCTTCGTCGGAGCAGGCGGCGGCCAGGCTGGCCCGCCCCGCGATTGCGCTGATGGTCTCTGGCGGGCTTTTCCTGACGACGGTCCTGTTCGCCATGGCGCCGTGGTTCATCAAGATCCTGGCGGGCCCCGACTTCGCGCCCGCCGTTCCCGTGCTGCGCCTGTATTCGATTTTGCCGCTGATCCTTTCGATCACGTACTCGGTCGGCCTGCAATGGCTGATTCCCCTCGGCCGCGATGCCGCGGTGAACCGCATCATCGTCGGAGGAGGGCTGCTGAACCTGGCTCTGTCGTGCCTGTTTGCTCCCCGTCTCGGCGCCATGGGCATGGCGACCTCCGTATTGCTGTCGGAACTGTATGTCTGCACCAACATGGTCTGGGTGGTTTGGCGATCGACGAATCTATGGAGGACGGGCGTCTCGCCCGTCCGGCCGGGCGTGGACGCCCGGCCTCCGTCTCTGAGCGTCGAGGTCCTGGACAATGAATGAAGCCAAAGGCCGTCTGACGCAAGACGAACGGGTTTGGTGGCTGCACCCGGTCGCGATCTTTGTCGGGCTCAATGGCCTGACCGGCATCGCCGCTTTTCTGGCTGACCCCGACGTCTATGTCAAGATGTGGCGAACCCCAAAGTATTTCAATGGCCTGCCTGTACTGCTCACGGCAGCGGTCATTATCGTGTTCTCGGCAGGTGTGTGGCTGGCCCTGGCCAGACAATCGGACCACTCCCCGGAATCTGAGTGGGGCGGAACAGTTTCCTTTTCTCAGGCCTGGCTGCTCTTTAACGTCAGTTTTTGGATTTGTGTCCTGGCCTACGTCTTTTGGGCCGGCCTCGGGATTTCGCGCGGTATGGGAATATCCACGCTGAAGTCGGTTTTCATCGGCGGAGAGGAAGTGTATTCGTTCCGGACGTTCCTGGAGACGGTCCCCGGCATTACCACTTGCACTCAGTTCGGCATCGCAGCGGTAGTGTTGGGCTGCCTGATCGGCGCCGGCGGCAGGTGGGACCTGGTTCGCCGAAAACTGGCGGTCTTATTATTACTGGCGCTACTGCGCGCCCTCATCTACAGCGAGCGGCTCGCATTCCTCGAGCTGGCCGTTCCCTTCATGGTCTTGCGCCTGGCCGACCCCTCATCCTGGACCGGCAAGCGCTCCCTTCGCTCCCTGATTCGCTTTGCGCCCTTGCTGGGGCCCGTGGCCATCTACATCATATTTACCGGTTTCGAGTACGTCCGCTCCTGGTCGATTTACTACAGCGCCCGGGAATCGAGCCTGTTCCTGTTCGGCTTCTGGCGCCTGGTCGGATACTACGTTACCTCGCTCAACAATACGTCATTTTTACTGTCGCGCTGGCATCACGCCCTGGGGGCGCCTTACTTTACCCTGCGTTTCCTGTGGGAGTTTCCCGGACTGAATGTCTACATCAAGGCCCTGTTCAGTTGGGTGCCCCTCGATTACGACCGTTTTATGGGTCTGCTCGAGTTCGGCGCCAACCCTGAGTTCAATAACTGGGGAGGATTGCTCGCGCCGGTGGTCGACTTCGGCGTGCTGGGAGGCCTGGCTTACTGGGCAGTCATCGGGCTGGTGACCGGCTATCTATACAACCTGTATCTGCGCAAGCATCCGCTGGGCATGTGTATCTATCCCGTCATCTACCTGGCGCTTACCGAAATTCCCCGATACCTGTACTGGAGCGAGGGACGTTCCTTCCCCGCCCTGGCCTATCTCCTCCTGAGTGCATTTCTGCTGCTTCGTTCCACCTCGCTCCACCGGGCCGCCGTGGAAAGTAGATTTCCCGCCGATTGAGGATGCCATCGAGGCGGCGACGTTTTTTCGTGGGATATCTGTGGAGGGTCTCTCACCAACCCACATTGCCGCTTCCGCGGACAATGTCGAAGGCGCCGCCAGCTGCGTTGTTAAGCCCACCCGAGGCAGGATCATTTACCACGACTCCGCTCATCGTCACTGTGCCATTCGCGTTCCCGTCCACCCGGACGCCCCAGGTGCCGGCCCCGGAAACAGTGATGCCGCTTAAGGCGACATTGCCCAGCGCATTGGGCCCCCGGAATTCAATGCCCGAGAATGTCGCGTCCTCGATATCGATGTCTTGAAAGAGAATGTTGCCGACAGCGAGCGGTCCATCCCTGGGCTCGATCGACAGTGCCCCATTCTGGTTCCCGAATGGACCGCCTGCCCGGATGAGCGTGGTGCGCAAAATGCTCGTCGTGCCGGTAAAGGGAGTTGTGGTGAACGCCTGCGCTACGAGGACCCCAGCTTCGGTAATTGTGTCATAGCAGACATTGTCCTCGTGCGTGTTGTCCCCCCCTCCAAACACCACAAAGCATGAAGCGTTCCAGGGCAACTGGACGGTGTTGAACTGGAACTTGTTATTTGTGGTCGGGCCGTTCCCGCAACTCGCCCTCGACGAAACCCCCAGTGCGTTATCACCCGTGTAGCGCAGCTCCGTGTTCTCCACGATCGAGGTGACCGTGCCGCAGTTGAAGTTCACGCCGTCCGCGAATGTATCTCTGATCCTGCTGTTCCGTATGGTGAGCCCGCTGGTGTTGTGTCCGACCCAGTAGCCATTGTTCGCGTGTTCGACCCAGACGCCGTCGATCACCGATCCGGGCCCTGAGGTGCCGTCAAATCCCCCAGTTTTGTTGGTGTCTGACCTGAAGGTCGCATCGCCCAGCAGCGCGAAGTCGTGGAAAGTGCAATTGCCGCCCCCGCAGAGGAATCCGGCGCCGATGCCCGAGAGCGAGGAGTACCACATGCCGGCGCCCTGGACGGTGACATTATTCGCGCGCAGTCGTCCGCCCAGGGTCTTGAAAGTGCCTTGCGGGATGTAGAGAACTTTGCCCTGGGATTCGGCCATGTTGATGCAGTTCTGGATGTCGGCGGAAGAATCGTTCGCGCCGCTCGGGTCCGCTCCGCAATCGGTGATGGAGAGCGATCCGGCGGGCTGCGGGATGGGCGCGCCGACCTGCTCCAGATCGATGAGGTCGATCACGTAGTAGGGCGCCGTATCATCTGCGTCCTGCTGGAGCGTGACCGTTGCGCCGGCGGGAATTTGTTGCAGCAGGGTGTGGGCCTCGTCGTAGAAATGATGGGCGGTGGCGGCGTTCGGGACCTTCGGAGTCTGGTATGCCAGGCGGTCATAGGCCCACGAGTACCTC
Source organism: Terriglobia bacterium (assembly GCA_963734455.1). Classification (GTDB taxonomy): domain Bacteria; phylum Acidobacteriota; class Terriglobia; order Terriglobales; family Acidobacteriaceae; genus JAIQFF01. The sequence continues at coordinate 55,319 of CAVTHC010000008.1, read as the reverse complement.
GAGGTCACCGCCAGCTTCTGCTCGAAGGCGCCGTTCACGTAGATGCTCAGGGTCGCGTTGATGCCCGTACCGTTTGCGCTGTCCGGGATGGCATAGCGGACGACGAGAGAGTTTGCAGGCTGCAGGGCGGTGAACGTCACGCGCTGACCGGTTGCCATGAGCTTTACCGCTTCACGTCCTGAAGCTTCGGTGGCCATGTCGTTGAGAGCCCTATTCGGGCCGATGAGGGTTCCCGTGTAGGAGGCGCTTTCGGCTTCATATTCAATGTAGGGCAGCGTCGCGCCCCGAGTTGCAGGGGGCGGCGGTGGTGGTGGTGACGGCGGTGGTGGTGGTGACGGCGGTGGCGGTGGCGGAGGCGGCGGTGGTGGAGGCGGTGGTGGTGGCGGGGGCGGCGCCGTAGTTGCCGCATTATTGACTCTGACGGAGACGCCTGCACTCGTGGCCATCTGCCCGCCCGCAGCGGTGGACACGGCAGTCAGCAAGTGGCTGCCATTAGGAAGAGTTGCCGTGTTCAGCAAAAAGCTGAACGGCGCAGTTGTTACCGCAGGCCCGGCGCTGGCGCCATCCACGAAGAACTGCACTCTGGCAGTATTGGCCGATGCACGGATCGTGACGGTAATCGTTCCAGAGACGGTTGCACCCGAGACGGGCGAGCTGACGGAAACGCTTGGGGCCGGATGATTTGGCGCCGCATTGTTGGCGCTGGCAGTGGTGCCACCACCGCAACCCGCACCCAGCAGCGCCACTGACAAAATCAGGCACAACCAGAACGCCGCGCCCGGCTGGGGGTTTGCTCTGCACGTGAGCCTGGTGGGGGAACTCATCGAGCCTTCCTGGCTTATTGAATGGGCGGTTCCTGCGTGGTTTCAGTGTAGGTATTACCGTGGTGCAGCGACCAGATTACGAAGGTTGTTGCACAGAGGGACAACTCGAACCATCGCTGCCGAGACCAGACCGAACGACGCTCTGGCTATATCCCGCAGGCATCGTATGCTCTCAAGATGATGGGTGTTCCCGTATCTTCAATCGCGCAGCGTTCAGTGGCGCCTAAGCGATGGGGATCGCTAAGAACATGGCGGAGAGGCAGGGATTCGAACCCTGGGTACCGGTATTAGCCAGTACAACGGTTTAGCAAATGAATCGTTCTCGCCGCCCTCACTCGTTTTCAAGCACTTACAGTCGGATGCACGGCCTCTGAGTCGGACTCAGATGCTTCTCATTCGGCAGTTATTGTGCTCCGCTTTGTGCTCCGATGAATTGCCCAGGACCACCTATGGTGGGACGAATGCAAGCACGTGCAGCATACAGCGTCAATGGATAAGGCAGTTCTCACTTACGCTTGGTTGGCTCCCCCTCAGAAGCATTTTTTTACAAAATCGTAGTGTGTCGTCGATCGATCTGAATGTGATGACTGTCACACTGTTCGGGTTAGGCATCACAGACACGCCTCTCGTCCAATATCTATCTTGGCACAAGACAGTGGGGCGAGGGGACAATCCATCTACTTTGAGCGACGAAAGGAGAGAAAGAAATGAAGAAGCAAGATCCTAGACTATTTTCATTGGCGCAGGAGTGGGCGAGACTCCGACAAGACGCATTGATCGACCGCGAGCCGGCCAAGATCGCAGCCATACTTGAGAGACTCGAAGAATTGCGGAACGAGGCCAAGCAGGTGATGTCTTTCAAACAATGAGAGTTCCGGCCAAGAGGCAGATTAGCGGGACATGCGGGACTACGAGTCAGGGGAGAAATCCAGGAGCGCCGTGATCGAGCCTCAGCGATCACCTGAAAACCGGCCAACGAGAATGGCGTCCAGGATATTGACGCCCGCGGGAGCTTGTAGCCTCCGTTGGCATGGCCAATGTCTTGAACGAAGAGAAGAAACAGCAAGTCTTGGCTCTGGGACGGCTGGGGTGGCCGCTGCGGTAGATCCAGAGGGCCACCCGCATCCGTCGTGAAACCGCCAGCCAGTACCTGAAAGCGGCTGGGATTGCGCTGCGCCCGCCCGGTGGTTGGGGGCGGCCCGCGCTAACCAAGGTCTACCCCTCAACGCCTGGCCCGCATCCCAGTAAGAATTATCTTCCCCATTCGCCGCAAACGTCCGTGACTCCGCTCACAATCCTGCGTAATTGCCATCAGAGTGCGTTCTTCAAGAACAACGGACTTGTTGTTGGCGTATACAGGTTCTCGGAGGTTACTTCTCTCACCTGCGAGGGTTGCCTTCGTAACTACTCACCCCCCACGACCGGGCCATTCTGATTAAACCGTCAGTCTTGCATGATGGCGAGTACCGGACATGACTGCTTATGCAGACCCTTCCAGCGTTTCTGGGGTATTGGGAGAAAGCTCGAAGGACTCATGTCCGGCATCGTTATCTTAGTCGGATTTTGACTGTGGAAGAAGTGGAATTTCAGTACATTGGACGCCACAGGCTCTCGCTGGGATCGACCTGCGTCCGATCGACGAGAATGAAATCAGGCAATAACGGATCGCCGATTTGCAGTGATTCAAGCGCTATCGCTGCTGTGAATCCTTGGATTTACTCGCCGGTCCCGATGAGGCGTTGTTCTCGGTGGCCCCGTAGCACCTAACCGCGCTTCAATACTCTTCGCGAGAGATTCCCAGTTTCAGAATTCGTGACTGTAAAGTGGTACGTTTCATCCCGAGCCGTGCCGCAGCGCCCTGAGGACCGGCGATCTGTCCATTGGATTCCCGCAATACGCGAATGATGTACTCTCGTTCCATACTCTCCAGCGTCTGATTACTGTCGGCAATGAGGCGACCTCTGGTAATTTCTGCCACGGGAACGTTGAGTACTCGTCCATCCGATAGGATGACGGATCGCTCCATCAAGTTTTCCAGTTCTCGCACATTACCGGGCCAGTCCCAGTTAACAAGCGCCGTCATGGTAGCTGTAGGGATGGTCTCAATCTGTTTGTTCATCTTGCGGGCAAACTTTTGCACGAAGTGCCGTACTAACGTCGGAATATCCGTCCTGCGATCAGTCAGCGACGGCATGTGGATGGGAAACACATTCAGGCGGTAGTACAAATCGCTGCGGAACTTTTTGTTCGACATCATCTCGGCCAGGTCCCGATTGGTGGCCGCGATCAATCGTATGTCTACTTTGATCGTACGAGTGCTTCCCAACCGCTCGAATTCTTGATCTTGCAACACACGCAACAACTTGGGCTGCAACTCCATCGGAATGTCTCCCACCTCATCCAGAAACAGGCTTCCCTTGTCCGCCAGTTCCAGACGCCCGATTTTTTGGTCGATGGCGCCAGTGAAAGCGCCGCGTTCATGACCAAAGAGTTCACTCTCCAGCAGGCCAGTGGGAATCGCGGCGCAGTTTAACTTGACGAAGACGCGGTCTTTCCGCGGGCTCATGCGGTGAATCGCGCGCGCGATAAGCTCCTTGCCGGTTCCGGTTTCACCAAGGATCAGCACAGTGGCATCGCTGGACGCAACCGTTCTTGCCTGGGACAAGACCTTCTTCAGCGCAGGACTCTCTCCCACGATCTCTTCGAAATTTAGTTCGGTACGAATTTCTTCCTCCAAATACACTTTCTCATTGGCCAGTCGGTTGGTGAGGTCCGCGATTTCGTGGTAGGCACGGGCGTTATCCAGCGCCACCGCCACCTGCGCCGCCACCTGCTCCAGAAAACCGATATCCTTCGCGGCGAAGGCGTTTGCATCCTGGCTGGCGAGGTTCAGAGTCCCGAGTTCTCCCTTGCGCGTGGTCAAAGGAATACAGCACAGCGACTGGATTCCGCGTTCCAGCATCTGGGTTACGAAACTGGATTGAATTCCCAACAGGTTTTCGCGAGTAAAAATCTTGGTCTGGCGCTCAAGCAGAGCACGGCCAGCAGGTGCGTCCTTGACGGGAACGGTTGAGTCTGCGTCCGCCAAGCCTGCTGTCAAAGGAGAATCTAGGGGGTAGAACGAGAGGGCGTGAGCCGTCTCGTCGTAAACCGCCACACTGGCGAGGTCATGTCGGATTACCCGTCGCAGGAAGCTGGAAATCGCCGGAAAGAGCTGCTGCAAGTCACGGGTCGTTACCAGTGTGTTGTTGATCTCCAGGAGGGCGTGCAGTCTGTCCTTCTCTCGGACCAGCGCCTCCCTAGTGAGGGCATTGTCTACCGCCAGAGCGATGAGTTGCGCCACTCGCGGCAGAAGCCGCATGTCTCTATCAGTGTAGGCGTCGAGCCGTAAGCTACCGAGGCCGAACGCTCCAAGACGCTTTTCGGCAGTGGTCAATGGCAGCCAGCAATAGGATTTCAGCCCTTGCTCGCGCAGCCGATTCAGAACAATAGGAAAGCGCGAGTCCAACTGCAAATCGTTCACCACCAGCGGTTCTTGATTCTGCCAGACCCACCCGGAAGGTGAAGCGTCTACCGCAATTTCCTGCGGGAGGGGATCCATCTCACTTCCTTGCCACAGGTACAAACGCATTACGTTTTGGACGGGCTCGTACAGAGAAAAGTGTGCAGCATCGGCAACAACGACTTGGCGCAGGCGCTCGGCCATCGCCAGAAAGAGCTCTGGAAGATCGTGATGCCGGACCATTATGTCTGCCATCGCAAGCAGAGCTTCGTAACGGCGAAGGTCCCCTTCAGGCTGGAAGTGCCCGTCTGTACTCAATTTGCCACCTCACCTCTTTACGAATCGAGGAGAAGTGCCGCAACGTGCGTACTCGGCCATTACCATGCCGCTTAATACTCCTCACTTTGTGGGACGGATGTTACAGCGAGTGCGCGGAGCCGCTGATATCTACGCCGCTACCAGCTGCGATTTGCTTCTCGGCGAAACTTTTTAGGTCTCCAAGTGCCTTTAGTTTTGCAGAAGTCTCTTGGATTGCCTCATCAAACAGCACCAGCGATTCCTCAGGGACGAGACCTTCTGCGTCTAGCCGGAGTAGCTGTATTTGATTGAGGCAATTATTAACAATGTCTTGCACCGTGCGCATCGTAACGTGGACCACTCTCAGCTGCTCGGCCTGTCGCTTAGCCTCTTCTCGACGCACGGCGCGAATGTCATCTACTGCCACTGCCACAATTACCAGAACGAATACAGTGACAATGTCAGCGACCTCGTAATGCTCGATGCGGTTGAGCATCGAAACAGGCATTTCAATCAGATTGATGTCGCCAATCAATGCAGCCGATACAACAATCACAGCGAAAACGACTGCGATGGAGGTAAACGGAAACCGAAGCAGCTTATTCTTCATTGACTAGCGACCAGTGAAAAATAGCACCACGTCGCCGACGGTGTCTATTGGACGTTCGCATATCTCGACTCCACCTTCGTTTAGGGCGGCTTCACCAAAGACACCGGGGTCAATCGCGGCGCTCTAAGAAACCGCTATACGAGGCCCACGTCCAGCCGATCTCCGAGACCAACATCACAGCATGAACCAGGTGGATACCATTACCGCCAAGGTTTATGACAATCGCATGGTTTATGGTTTTATGGACTATCCGCGGATCACTCTTTCACAGTGCAGGCAGGGCTGCGCGGCCCAGCTGTGCTGCGTCGATATCAATGACCGACAACAGGGATTGGAAGATGGACTTTAAGGTTCAGGGCTACTGCTTTGGGACCGGAACACCCATTTTGTCAGCCATCCTGACCAAGTCAGCTAAGGACTTCGCACCCATCTTTCGCATGAGTTGGCTGCGATGGACCTTGACCGTTGCCTCGCTAGTTCCGATAGCGTCGGCTATTTGTTTGTTCAGGAGACCGGAAACGACCCATGGCAACGACCTCGCGTTCCCGTAGTGTCAGCGATTCAAAGCGCTCCCGCAGCACTGCAATTTCCGCCTCTCGCTGGAGTCTGGCACGGTCGCGTTCCAACGCGATCTGAATTGCGTCAAGCAGGTCCTGATCCCGGAATGGCTTGGTTAAGAACTCAACCGCTCCCGCCTTCATAGCTCGGACCGACATGGGAATGTCCCCGTGGGCTGTAATGAAGATGATGGGAGTCTGAACGTTCGCGTCAGCCAACTGCCGCTGCAAATCGAGGCCGCCTATCCCGGGCAACCTGACATCGAGGACCAGGCAACTCGGCACATCCGGCCGCCCACGTTGCAGGAATTCCCGTGCCGAGCCGAAAAGCTCCACGCGTAGACCAACCGACCGGATCAGTCTCTTGAGTGCATCGCGGACTGATGCATCATCATCGACAATAAACACAACGTCATGCAGTTCAGTCATGTTGACTCTCTGCCCTTTGCAGGGTGAATTGAAAAACCGCTCCGTAGGGTGAACCAGGAGTAGCCCATAAACGGCCGCCGTGAGCTTCAACAATCGAACGGCTAATCGATAGTCCCATTCCGATACCATTGGGCTTGGTGGTGAAGAACGGTTCGAAGATTCGATCTGCTTGCCCGGGATCGAGTCCCTTTCCGGAATCTTGAACTTGGATGAGCACACCCTCCGGCAGCTCTGCCGACTTGATGACCAGTTCACGCGGCCGATCATCGATCGCACTCATCGCGTCGATTCCATTCATGATCAAGTTCAGCATTAACTGCTGAAGTTGAATCCGATCGCCGAGCACCGGGTGAACGTTCGTCGGCAGTTCGGTCTTCACCGTGATGCCCGATGCTAGTAGCTCGTTGCGGGCCAGAGCCAATACTTCGCGCACCACTTCACTTACGTCAAGTCGCAGCATCGGCGGTGGCGTCTTTCTCAGCAGCGCGCGAATTCTCCCGATTACGTCACTTGCTCGATTCGCCTCCCGAATGGCCATGGTCAGTGCTCCCCGCGCCTCATCCAGATTGGGTGGTTGTTGAGCAAGCCAGCGCAGAGAAGCACTTATATCCGTGACGACTGCAGTGAGGGGTTGGTTGATCTCATGTGCGATGGATACCGTCAATTCACCCATGTTCGCAATTCGGGCGACATGGTCCAGCGCTACCTTCGATTCTGCCAAAGCGAGTTGCCGACGTTGAGCGTAGAATCGCCGATCCACAGCGGATGTCAATACCGCCACCGCCAGGACCAGCAAGGTAACCATGGAAATTCCCAGGGTGTCGAGCGAGGAGATACTGGCAGTGTGGGACAAATCGACTGGAGTGCCGGAGGGTATGAAACTGGCAGAAGCCATACCACTGTAATGCATCGCGGAGATGGCAGTTCCCATCACTAGCGAACTGACAACCTTTCGTGACGGCGTCCCCCTTGTCTCCTCTCGAAGGTCAAATGCGAGTAACAGGGCGACCAATGAAAACACCATCGCAAGCACAACGGAGGAGACCACGATAAGAGGGTTAAACCGCATTACTGCAGCCAAACGCATGGCGGCCATGCCCATGTAATGCATGGCTGCGATTCCCACTCCCATGATTACGCTGCTGGTGAATGCCTGGACCCAGCCCATTTTCTGGCGACTCGCCACATGAAGTGCGAAGGCAGATGACAAAATGCCTGCCAGAAGTGACAGCATAACGGTCGGCCAGTGGTAGCCCACCGGGACAGGCAGGCGAAACGCAAGCATCGCAGTAAAGTGCATCGCCCAGATGCCAATGCCCATTGCGGTAGCCCCTCCCGTGAACCAGGTAAATCGAGGCCAACCGCTTGCGGCTGTCACCCGCCCCGCAAGATCGAGGGCAGCGTAGGACGCGGACACTGCGATTAACGCGGAGAGTGCCACCTGAAGGTAGTCGTAGGAGGCAGCCATGGTTGTGTTTGCGGAGATCATCACGAACGATAGCCTTTTGCTGGTTTGGATGAGTCCCCAAACTTCACAGCGCGAGGCAGGGTTTGCGGTGTCGGATCACATTGCGCACCGAGAACACTGCCCGAGCCACGCAGCTTACGATGGCAACAGTGTACGCTTTTCAGTTAGGATCGGGCGGTGGAGGCTACGGTCGAATTTTCCGCCGCGGGAGCCTGTTGTGGGCGTGCGGAGTCCAATATGACCGACGCGAGATCGAGGAGTACTCGCATCCGGGTCCAATGCTTTTCGGCCCTGAGTTGCCGCAACTTGAAATTCCGGCCAGTCATCGCGCCTCTCGTTCTCAGAAGAGAGCAGCGAGCGCTGAACCTCACCAGGACGAAACCTGGCGCTTTTCCACCTTCACGAAACCTGTAGGATTGTATCCACGACCATAGTACGACGCTTGTGACCCAGGGTCAGTTGAGGCGTTAGCGCTCATTGACGCGTTAAATTTTTTTCAACTTCACACCCGGTTCTGTCTTAGTTCCGCGCTTCTAGAGAGGTGAATGATGTCGCGACGATCCAGAGCTCGAATTGCGGATCGCCTCGACCGCGCGGTAGAACTCGGACAGTTCTTTAATCCTTATCGCTCCACCGAGCCAAGGATCGTGCTCATACGATCTGCGGAACTTCACTTCCATTTCAGGAAATAGATAATAACCGCAAACTCGGTCTCGTGCCTGGTTTACCCTACACAGCAGCGTGATGCAGTTGCGTTCTGCCGGATTAGGCATCACAAGCCAATGTAATCGCCCCCCAGTCTTTTGCTTGCGCACCATTCGGCACATCAGAATTGATACCAAGGGCCCGCCAGCCAATTGAAGAATTGATCTGGATCCGCCTGGCAACCGAGAAGCCGACACCTTATCCGGGAACATCTCGGTGATTCTCTGTACGATGTCGCGACGCAATCGTAATGTACACTCCGCCTCCGCCCCCTTGAAGATGTCTGCGTGTGGAGGGCGGTAGCCAATCATCTCGTACATCTGCCTGTAAGACCCGAAATGATTATGCAAGGTGCTCGAAGCAGGCATGCCGCGTGCTTTCCTGATGAGCGTTTCGCTAAGGCGGCCTTTAGAGGCCAGCAGGGACCGTAGCCTATTCAACATTTCGTGGTCCGACCAGGATCGGTCAGATTGTCGCGGCAGCATAGTCTGAACTTTGTCGAAGGTGGCCTTATCTATGATCGGGAAGAATGTCTTTGGCCCAATTATCCATTGTTCCGGTTCCACAAGGCGCGTTTTAGTGCGAAGACGCTGAGAATGCCGATGCCAAACGTTAAGGCCAGCATATTTGGGGTTCGTCAATATATTCCTGACCGTCACATCCTGCCATGGTCTCCCATTCATCGTGAATCCTTTTTGGTTTAAATCGCGAGCAATTGCCGCAGCACCATGCCGTCCGTTGATTACCATCGAAAACATGTGGCGGACGCATTCGATCTCCTCCCGCGGACCAGGAACCAGGATGACTCGATCGGTTATGAGACTTTTGGCCTCCCCGAACTTCATCTTCTGTTTTGGCTTTCCGTCTGCTGAGATCATCATTCGTCGATAGCCATATCCTGCCTGCCCGCCAACCCAGTAACCCTTTTGCACCAATCGAATCTTTCCCGGAAGACTTTGTCACTCAATTCCCGGCTAAATTCCGCAGCCATACTGCGTTTCAACGCCTTGAGGAGTGAACTGGAGGGGGTGCCGTCGTTGTCAAATGGCTCGGCACAATAGTGGAGAGGTACGCCAGCTTGAGTACACACAAATTCGTAGTGAGCTCCCTCGTCGTTATTCGGGAATCGACCCCATCGGCTCACGTCGTACACGAGAATCGCCTTGTAGCCCGCGTTGCCACCGAGGACATCTTGCAACAGTTCACGAAGTGCCTCTCGGTGTTTGATAACGATGCCACTCTTTCCGGCATCGGCATACGTCCGTACCACCTCGAACCCATGAAGATTTGCGTAGACCTGAATTGCAGCCTTCTGGTTCTCGATCGAGAACTGCTGACCCTCGTCGGACATCCTGACATACTGCGCGGCCGGAATAAGTCTGCGCCCGACTCTCCGTAGCTCTGGTTCGCATGAGGTTCTCTAGGGGGCGTTTTCCCAGGTTCGCTCAGGGAAGGGTCGAGGCTAGACGCTCCAGTTCAAGTGCCGGATCGTCAGTCACTATCGTCCCTGTTAAGGAAAGCTGTATAGCACCAGAATACTCTGTTAGCATTCGTCGAATGAGCGCAGCTCGTTCTAAAGGTTGTTTCCATCCAGCTTCGATCTCCTGGGCCAGCGAGCGCAACATGTCGACATCCGCGTAGGGATCAAAGGATCGCACTCGTTCAAAGTCGCTAAGAAATCGGCAGTCAGAAGAACCGGCGTGGTCAAGCTCGGTCACTAGCACGCCAATGTTGACGAATCCTTCTTCCAGCACGTTGGGTATGTACCGCAATACGAATACGTCGAATTGTCGCTGTTTACCGGCCACCCGGTCAGTCTCCAACCACGATAGGACTGCTTACACTCAGTTGAGAAAATCACGACCAATTCGGAAATGGCTTCACGCAAGAGAATCTAAACGCGTGAATCAAGTCCCGTACAATAAAGCGTCGATTGCTGAGAGTTTCGAGCAAACAAGATATCTCGTTTGTGCCGAGAGCCCATTCGGTAGGAATCAGGCTGCCCAGCATCCGCACTCTAAGGTTGTCCATATGCTCAATACGTGAAAGCCAGGGTTCAAACGATTGCCACCCCCGCACGCCTGAGTACACTTCGTTCTTTCGATAGCAGCCCCGGAGCGTTCTGTCTGGGAAAGTCCACTGTCCGGCATTGAAACAGTGTCCTTGGTCCACAAAGGTAGCACTGTATTTCTTCTCGCGTCCTTTTCGCCAAAACACAACCTGACGATTGTCAACATTACCAGTCCACTTGTCGAAAGCCAATACCCCAGCGAAATCAGCCAAGTTTCTCACCCGATCGAGCAATTTGGTGGGAAAGTCATCGAATATCCGTCCCTCGATCGGATTAATAGCATATTCCGAACCAAACTGGAGTCCCGCCCTACAAGGGACGGTTCGGTCAGGGAGGTTCAGTGTGAGTGCGGGCGTGTTTTGGATTAGCAAGTCGTCCACCCGCACCAGAGCCGTTCGGGCAAAAGGTAACCTCAATATTTCTGCTAATCCTGCGGCAAGGATTTCATTGGCCAGTACTCGTGGGTGCTGTGGGTTGTTGAGGAACTTGACCACGTAGAGTTTCCCGTCAGAACAGCGAAGAAGGTGCGATTGAGAGCCACCTCTCATCCTTCGCACGTGTTGAACCGCCGTTACAGTCTGAATATCAGGGGCTTGTCGCTCCGGAAGTAATTGGCTTGTTGCGAACGAGAGTGATCGCATTCTGACCTCGAAATAGATGTTTCGAGTCCAGACTCTGGTGGGGAACCATCAGCCTAGCAGCGTGTGTGTGGCCCTGTCTGTGATATCCAAACTAAAAGGATGTTCGTGTGGCCAGTTCTCTCCGGATGGCTTCCAACCTATTTTGCCTATCCTGGTATTTCCCTCGGGCCTCACGACATTGCGATTGCCCGTTTCTCCAATAAAGTACGTTAGCGTGATGAATGGAGTGCATCTCTCCGTATAAAGCCACATTGCTCATTGCCTTTGCACATTCGAGTTTCATTCGCAATCGGCCCGCCATCATTTTTCATCCCGACTACATGTGCGAAGGGTCGCAGAACCGGAAACACCACAATTGCCACGAGCGAGCTCCAGGCCTAACCGCTCGCTACCTACTTGCCCACCCAGTTTCCTTGCTCACAGACGTAAAGGGTATTGCCCAATTCAGCACCCGTCCGGGAATACAGGCCGCCAGGGCGGCATCGCCCGGTCGGAGCGGCAGGTCCGTCCGTCCAGGACGGTCTATTCGCGACAGGGCCCACCTCTACTGACGATTGAGACGTAGCGGTAGACTGACTCAAGGCTGCACAACCGGTGCAACTCCCCGTCACGATCAAGTTGCCGTTGATCTTCACGTCGGTCTTAAACTCTTTCCCAGTGGCGGTTAACCGTTCCAACCAATTCAATCCATCGCCGACGTTCCCAACGTATTCGGATATAGATTGGGGAGCTCCGAAACTGATCCCTATGTGCGCCGGATTTCCGTCACCTTGGTCGTATCCAATAAATGCGTCGTTGGGATCGTTCGTGGGTCGGTTGTTCGCGGTTGCGACGGTTTTCTGGAAGTTGGAATCGGAGAGCGTGATAATGTGTCCCGGTGCCGTACCCAGGGTGGAGAAATTCAGGCGGCCCTTCAGGTTTGTCAATTGCCCACCGTCAGTATTGGGCTTCACCGCCAAAACTAAAGCTCCTTGCGCGTAAAAAGTAGAAGGCGCCATTGTCGAAAGGCAACCACTGACCCAAATTGGGGTCCAGTCGCCCGTCGCGTTGCAAGTATTCGCGGTCACGGCAGGTGCAGCGGCCCCTTGGACCGCGACTATGTCCGACGTTGCACTGTCCATCGTGGCGGTGGCCCCATCCAGCACGCTGCCTGAGTCCTGGTTGGTCCCCAACACTAGGTTCCCAGGCCAGAAATCCAATAACGGGAAATACGTGGGACTCGCCACGGTGTATGTTTGCAACACCGCTTGAGCATCAACAAAACTGCATACACTCTTCGCGCACGCAGAAGATCTGGGAACATTCGTGACGACCAAGTAGGGGCCCGAGCCGTACGGCGCTTGTTCCCGCATGTCGGGAACTGTGGTCACCCGCAGGAGATCAAAACCACTTGCACCGGTAATGTCGGGCCACGTTACCGCGATATTCCCTACTCCATTGGTTAGCGCGGTACCGGCCAGTAAGGGATTCGATGCGCCAAATAGAGCGCTCTTAGCCACGATATAGTAGTGATACTCCGTCGCACCGGTATTGGCAAACATTGGAATCAATCCTGTGGGACCTTCTCCCCCCGTTATCTTCACCGCACTTCCTTGTGAAATCACACCCGCCTCGCCGATCTGGCCGGAGGGATTCGTGCATCCGCCCACTTCTTCGTACACATTGTCCAATTCGAACCCACCATATCCACCACGCCGAGTGCCGGCGCGAACCCCGAACTGGGCGTATCCTTCGATTACGCTATCAGAGATTTTGAGCGTATTCCCACTCTGCCAGTCCACTCCGTTACCGGTACACTGCAACCCGAGATTCAGGTTTTTTAGCCATCCTACGGCGGCCCAGGTAGCGAATGGCCCAGGGGCCGTGACATACGCCCCGCAGAATACTGAGTCGCATCGCACGCCGCCGCCTCCTAGGCCCGCATCCAAGCCGTCCAGTAGAAACGCCTGATCATTGTCAACCTGTACGTATGTGCCGAAGCTATTTGGGCGCGGAGACACGCGTGTGGCAATGTTCGTGATGCGAGTCTTCTGCGCGTTCACCTCGATGAACGGTTTGGTTCCATTAGGGACCATTGGCCTTCCCCGTGGATTCACCAGTGTAATGTCCTCAAACTCGTTCGAATTACTCGGGTCGCCAACGAAAATGCAGCTGGCAGCGGTATAGCACTCGATGATTGAACCAGAAAAATCTACCGTCATGTTCGATCCCCGTATCGCAATCGGCGCATAAGCCTGGTATTCACCTGGAGGCACGACCACGCTACCGGACTGAGATGTTCCAGTGGGATTTGTAGGTGTAAAGCGCGCCGCAATCAACGCTTCCTGCACGCCCGAGGATGCGCTTGAAATGACATAGCCTCCTGGATGTGCGTTAACGGCCGTAAATTCCAAAGTGCCGGGTTTCCCGTCTCCATGGCATGTGCCTCCTGTGACTTCAACAGCTTCTGGCGCAGCCGTCCCAGTGATGTAGACAAAGAACGCTCCCTCGCCCGCCACAACGCCGGCCGGGCACTTCTGCATCGTGATGGTATTTGGGCCTGGACGAATCGATCCCCCCTCGTTCTGCTGCCACTGATATGCGGTCGAGTAAATGACGGGCAGCGCGGGAACACCGGGCAACTTAGTAGAGGAGTTTAGAATGTCGAGGACGGCATTGGCCGGGACGGGGGTGGCCGGGAAGTTTTGATTCGCGGCAAAATTGAGTGTTCCGTCGGAGTTAAAGCTTAAGCCCGTCTCTGACGGGTTCTTGCCGTTGCCTCCGAACAAGAGGTTGAGCCGCGCCGCCGGGCCTCCTTTACCATCAATCATCGGTTCCGCCTGCCAGCGGAATACTTGATCGCTAAAGGACCGAGCCGACCGGTCGTAGACTCTAGCTTTGAAATCCAACGGGGGTGATGTTTGGCTGGCTGTAGTGGTCGGAAGCGCTCCCGCTAACGATATTCCGGCATTGAACACCTGCACGGGCCCAAACTGATTGCCCGTCTTTACTTGAGCAAAAGCCGACGCCGCAAATCCCTGCAGCAGATCGACGTTGAGGTTGCTCACCAGTTCTGATGACCGTACCTGAATAGGTGGTCCAGACATCGCGTCAGAAATGAACGAGGGACCAACTGGAGTAAGGCTCTCGAAACTTAACGCGCGCGTTTGCCCAGGGGTCGCGGTCGAGCACGTTGGACACGAGGTCGAAGGCAGGCTGACGGGAGCGAGATATGCGCTAAGGTCAGTTGCAAGCACGAAATCTTTTGCCGGTCTTCCGGCCAACATTTCAGCATCAGCAGACTTGAGCGCATAAGGTACGCTTGCAAGGAGAATCCGAGATGCAAGCCAATGTCCATCGAAGAAGATCCCGAGCCAACGCGCCTCGGCGGACGAGAAAATGTCCAGCGGAACTCCATCGACATGCATCGCTCCAAGTCGCACTGTGTAATGTCCGCCTTTATCCAGCCTGAGGTTCTGCGTTTCAAGCCAAAGCGGCACACCTCCCTCCTCATCTTTGAAAAGGGCGAACGTTACACCGACCACGCTGGAATCGGGTTCCTGTTCACTCGTTTCCAGGGTTCCGCTGAACCTAATGATATGAGGGACAATTGTCTCCTGACCGAGGCAGTCGATTCGCATGGCCCAAGAAGCCATGAACCAAATAGCTATAATGGCCGTTCTCATCATTGATATGCGCGACCTCAGGACTCTCATGTCGCCTTCCCAGTGCACACCGATGACCGAACCCGGATACACACAACGGCATCTGAAACGAACACATCCTAAAGGATTTAGCGGGAACATTCTGCCGATTTAGCGCACTGGCCATAGCACAAAGCCACGCAAATCGGTCCGTAAAGGACCAAAACGAGCTCGCATTCCCAATGTGGGACGGCGAGCGAGGACTTTCGTCAGGAGGTTGAGGGCGGCGTAGTCGGTGTAATTGATTACGCCAAAAATGGCGGAACCCAGGGAGCAAGTTCGGCAATGAGCAGCCTAATGACCATGGGTCACGGTGCTGGTATTATCGCTGCGGATACGGTCCTACCGTTTTCGCGACGAAGGGCGGTCAGGGTGCAGATTTTCGTCCCCATGAAGCCTTCAGCGCTGGGTGCTCTCCGAGGAGAGGCGGGGCTATGACCGGCCGGAATTTCAAGCTGCGAGAACTCGGGGCAGAAAAGCGTTGGACTTTACGCAACGCCGCCCAACACATGGGTGTCAGCATGACGGTTCTTTTTAACGCCGAACAGGGAGTGATGCCCCGAGTGGATCATGCCGTTCAAATAGCAAGAGCCTACGAGACACCAGTAGAAGAACTCTGGTCACATCCACTGTCCACCTGCCCCTCGAAGTCGTCCCGACACCAATCGCGAGGGCTCCCGCCAGTCTCACCATCCTTGTGATCGTAGGCCCAACCCCAGCTGAAGGGATCTCCACTTCGTCAACATCCCGAGCGTAACCGCGGCGCGGTCACCGATGTAACGGGCAGTGGCCTTCCGTCCAATGTCCTGAATTCTCATTCTTCCACAGTCGAAATCCGAATAAGATGATGATGCCGGACATGAGTCCTTCGAGCTTTCTCCCTATACCCCAGAAACGCTGGAAGGGTCTGCGTAAGCAGTCATGTCCGGTACTCGCATCATCCAAGATTGACGGCTTAATCAGAATGGCCCGGTCGTGGGGGAGAGCAGTTACGAAGGCAACCCCCACAGGTGGAAGAAGTAACCTACGGGGTCATGCACCCTGCCCATTCGGAGAAATGGGGAAGTCGAGTTGTTGTCCCTCGCTGGGAGAGACGCCACTGCCGTTAGTGTGAACTATTGTCATTGTCGGAGTCTGTGACGAATGGCACACGGCGAAGTGACGAGTAAACAATTTCCATCGCGGCGCATGCAAGTCTAGGCTCGTTTTTTCTTTGCTGGAATTTCAAGGTGTACCTCGTGCCCTTCAGCCGACACTACGGATCGCTCGATGATCTTCTCCAGTTCTAGAATGTTGTCGGGCCAACTGTAATTTACGAGTGCTGTCATAGTTCCGGCTGGAATGGTGTTAACCGATTTGTTCAACCTCCGTCTCCATTTCCTCAAGAAAAACTCAGCCAGTAGCGGAATGTCTCCTGATCGTTCTCGCAGCGGGGGAATTCGGATAATTGACGGACGGTTGTGAAGGACTAGACCCCTGTAAAGCCAGAGGTCTTCGATTTTCTGCCCCGTTTCGGTCACGGTGGCAATGAGCCGTGTATCAATCAGTGAGGTTGCATAACCCTGTAAACGCTGAGGTTCCTTCTGCTCGAAGACCTGGAGGAGCTGCGCCTGCAACCTCGGCGAGACATTTTCCGCACGTTTGAGTAGAAAGGTTCCGTGGTTTGCGGCTTCAATTCGCCCTCTATCGGTTTCGAATAGCAAGGCTTTTAATTGGGCGGAGCCAACGATAGCGCAGTCAACCTTGATGAAGCTCTCCCTCCGCCTGCTGCTCAAGCGGTGTATCGCCCTTGCGATCAGTTCTTTGCCGCTCCCCTCCTCGCCGACTATAAGGACAGGAACCTCGGTCTTTGCAGCGTCAATTGCCTGCCGCAATACGCTTTTGAGCGTCGAACTTTCGCCGACGATTTCATAGATTTCAAACTCAGCTGGGCTCTCACTCTGCATGTTGGACTTCTCCCTAAACAACATCAACGCGAACCATTCTGCAACTTTTCCGAGTGGCGCCTAATTTCATACTCCTCGCGCCTCTCTATGCCCCGACAGCATCTTGACAAAAATCACTTGCGGTGTAGGTTTGGGTAACCGCGCTGCTAGGCAAGTCAGCCACAGCCGTCGAGATATAACCAACGTCATCTCAGCGAGAGGGAGACTATGCCTGCTGAACAGTGCACCCACGCGAACCCAATTCCTGCCAGAATGGATCTGGATCTTATGCGCCCGTCCGAATCCAAACGGGCGCATTCAACACCTATCAACCTTCTCATCTGCTCGGAGTGCGGCCGCATCGAACTATTCGCAGCTCTGCCTGAATTCTTGCGTGCATGGCTACAAGAACGATAGCTTTCTGATCGGGATTCGTGCGCGGACGCCGAGCACTTCTTAGGCGCACGATAATTCCGATTCAGTCATTCAGCAATGGCACCGCCGTGCTCGAACTCTGGCACTTTTGGGTGGCGACCGCGCGCGATCACGGGGACATTAGGTGGGGACATGCGCTACGTCCCGCTGATCTGCCAAGCGTATCAAGTACGTCTGGCATTCGATGATGCCGCTTTGCGGGGTACCCGAAACCATCTGCAAAGCATTGCAGGGCATAGGCTTAGAGATGCCGAGCCGCGCCCTCCATGTGCTTACGGAGTTGGCGCGGGGACCTGTCCGACGGGCCAAATACTCAACGCTCCCGTGGAGGAGCTGGCACCAGGCCCCGAAGAGTTGGATGAGGACAACATAACAAGCGTGCAGCGGAAACTATTCTTCGCATGCTGCGCGAAACCGGCGGAGTAATAGGCGGCCCGCATGGAGCCGCGGCGCGGTTAGCCATGAAGAGGACAACTCTACAGTCCTTGATGCGGAGGCTAGGAATCTCCCGCGAACAAGACTAGCAGTCCGCAAAGCCATTCCCGAACCGACCTCAAAGTGTCCTGATCGAGGCCCAGGGCCGTTAGAATCGTCGGGGCAACCTGCGACGTGCAGGGTTGTGTTTGTTGGATCGAAAAGCGGCGCTCATGGGTGCCAATCCTGAGTGTGGCAATCCGCAAAAAGGGCGCCTTTCGATCCAGGCCCAAGGATTGTTGTCCTCCCTCTCGGTATCAGGGTTTGTCCGTAGCCGGATTATCGCGCATAGACCAGGAGAAGGAACGTGCCGGGTACAGGCACCGGGCGCGTATGGGGGCTTTCCTGGGTTGGCTCTGGCGCTTTTCCGAACCTGGCCGTGTCTACAAAGATGCGTTCTGTCTTTGGATCGTACGCCATGGTCTTCGCGCCGAACTCCGTCTTCACCTTCCCCGCCTCGATCCGAAAACGGGGCTAATCTTTGTGTCCACGCGCGAGGGCTGGGTGCATATTTTTCACCAGGACTCCGCCGATCACTACAGCGCATACTCACATCGTGGTTCGCCAGCCAGTATATCGGTACACCCCTACCTTACTAAAATAAGCGCAGCGGACGGCCCCGCTCTTGTCCTCCGCAGCATAGCGGTCCCCTCTGGAGCACAACGCGGATGCGTTCGATAGCGGAGCGCCGAGAATGCACATCGCCCAGGGCGGCCGGTAGGATGTTGGCAGCCCGGATAGCCGCATCTATAAACAAAAGTGCATGGTCGCAGTGAGTAGCAACGCCTGCGACCAGGAGCCCATCACTTGCTCTGAGTAGTGATGACCCGATAGGCCGTTTCTACGTTACCCACAATGGTCTTGGAAAAATCGGGCGAGAACTGGGCGCCATACTCGTGCAAGAGAGTTGGTATGACCCGACTCTTAACGTCCTCGAGGCTAGCGCCCTGTGCAGCAGCGCCGGCGGTCTCTGTCAACAAATCGGTGAAATACGCTCTCCACAACACAAATCTATCCTTCCCCAGCAGAACATCTCCATGCCCGCCAATTACATATTTGAAGTCGAGATCTTCGATTGTTTTGAGCTGCTGAATCCAGTCATAGATTGAGGCGTCGCCCATTGTGGGGACCCAACCCTGCAGCGCATCACCGGTTGCAATCACCTTCCTTTTTGGGTCATACACGAAGGCATCACCATCGGAATGACCCCTACCCACAAACAGCACCTCGAGGGTATCTTTATCGTCATAAATCGTTAAATGTTGATGAAAGGTCACATTGGGGAGGGCGACCGTTATGTGCCCTAGCTCAGCTAAGTATGCCTTAGCCTCGCTCAGTTGTTGGACTCGGTTCAGAACCATTCCCCTTCCGCTTTTTGTGATATTCACGGGCATTCGAAGTCACTCGTGCCCTTGTTCGTATCCCACCCTGAGTCTAAGAATCGGAAACACGGAATATCCAGGAAACAATTGCAACCTCACGAACACCAGGAACGGAGCACGAAAGAAGCGCGGGCAAGTGGCCTCCAATGCCAGCTCGTGAGGCATCGCGTAGATGAACTTCATTCGCATCCTAGCTTTGTCCGACACCAGCTCTCGGTCTCTGTCTCCCAATTGTCCGCACTCGCTGCCTTGGGCGGTCTGGCGTTCCGGGAGCCTATCGTGGTGACCCGTAGCCTCACGATTATTGACGGCTATGCCCGATTTCAATTAGCTCAACGGCAGGAAGTGAAGACGCTGTCTTGTCTCGAATACGATCTGGCGGAAGAAGAGGCCCTTCGCTGGTTGATTCAAAGTCATCGTCCGTCGTGGTGTCTGAATGCCTTCAGTCGAGTACTGCTGGTTCTAGATCTTGAGCCTTTCCTTCAAGAAAGAGCTCGCGTGAACCAACGTATTGGCGGTCAGCACAAGGGTTCGTCAAATTTGACAGAAGCTCAAAAGGTGCACTCTCGTTCGGAACTAGCCGCGGCTGCCGGTGTCTCCCCAGGGAACGTCGGGAAGGTAAAACAACTGGTTGAGTCTGCCCACCCCATGATCAAACAGGCCCTAAAGGCCGACGAAATCAGTATCCACCTCGCGTGGCAGTGGAGAAAGCTGCCGGCCCAACAACAGCTAGAAAAGCTAGAAGAACATCGGGTCTGCAGAGGTACGAATCAGACGAGCCGGCGACTGATTCAGAAACATATAGCGAGACTGTCGCCACCTCGATTGAGTCCCCCGACCTTGGGCGATCTTCTCAAGCCTTTCACTCCCGGAGGAGTAGCAGTGCTTGATTCAATCGTTATATCTGAGATCGATGCTCCGGGAAGCATCGCCTACTTGACCAGAAGCGCCCTGCGCAAGCTGAGAACATTGGAGGAATAGAAATGCGAGATGAGAGCGTATTAAAGCAAATCCTGAGAACTACTCGAGAGGTTTGGGATCGGCCCGGGACTCGCCAGGCGGTCAGCAAGAATTTTGCCGCAGTTCTCGATTGTGGTACTCCGGCTCTGGGCTGGGAAGTGTATGCCTCAGACACTGAACAAAAGCGTTGTTACCACAGATGCAAATCGCGATTTTGTCCCAGTTGCGGGTATCGCGCCACGCTTCTGTGGCTGGAAGAGCAGGAGGCGGCGCTGCCCGACACTCCTTATGCAGGCATTGTGCTTACAATGCCGCGTGAGCTCCGGACGATTTTCAAGAGAAACCGCCATCTTCTGCACGATCTGCCGGTCCTCGGCGCCAGCGTGATTCAGCAATGGATAAAAATTAGATATGGCGTCGGCGTAGGCATCATGGTTGTTCCACATACCTTCGGAGGCGACTTGAAATTCAATGCTCACCTTCACGTATTGGTCTCAGCTGGAGGGCTGCTAGAGTCTGAGAACCGCTGGGTGCCACGTCTTCAATTCAACAAGCACGCGCTAATGCAGATGTGGCGCTACGCAGTGATAACTCATCTCCGAGCTGCGCTCAAAGCGGATGTCCTCAACTCCGATTTGAACAAACATGATCTTGAAACACTGATTACGACCGCCTATGAGCGACACCCAGTGTGGATCATCTATATCGCCAAGATCGTATCGAAGTCACACTTCTTGCGATACGCGGCCCGATATATACGTCGTCCCCCAATTGCTAGCTGGCGCCTCTTGAAGGTCACGAATCAAGAGGTTGAGTTCGTAGCAAAGGACACCAAGGCGAACCGGCTAGTCCGGACACGATGCGAACTCACGGACTTCGTGCGCCTGCTGGCACAGCACGTGCCAGATAATCACAGAAAGGCGGTTCGCTATTTTGGCCTGTGGGCCCCCAGAACAAAGGGCCAGACCCACGATGCGTTACTTTTACTACTGGGAGAAACAAGGCGGCCCCGTCCACAGCTATTGAGTTGGCGAAGCTCAATCCTGAAGTACTTCGGTCACGACCCAATGATTGATAGCCATGGTCAACAGATGTATTGGGTTCGCCGTGGCAAGGCGCTTACCAGATAGGCTGAACACCTCTACGGACGGGAGTGTAAAGAGTGAAGAAAATAAATAGGAGATAGTCCATGCTAATCAGTATTGACGGCAGAGGCCCGCAATACCGGGAGCGCGTTTTGCTGCTGAGGACGCTAAGGAAAGTCGTTTGTCGACAAATCGAATTGTGGGATTGCATCAATCGCCTTGAGGCACTCGTCGATACGGACGCTGATCCTCAGCTCTGGGTTGACAGGGCAAGCACCCTTGTCACGAGCAGCAGCGATCTCTGCCTGGCCCATGTAGACGATTACCTCGCCACAGGCCTGATTCACATCGTTTCTGAGAGTTGGAATTTCCCAAATCGCGAGTGGCTGCTCCCCGAGCTGACCAACGCTGTCAACCTGAACATCAAATTCCGACACGCGCTCGAACAACTGAAGACGCTTGTTGATGTCAACTTTGATCTCGCCCAGTGGATTAGGACCACGAGCACGATCGTTGAAGAAGGCATGGATCTGACGATGGCAGATGTAGACGATTACCTGGTTGGCAGCGGTTGAGCGTAGGCCCGACGATCCTCTCCCCCTCAACACTCTTACCCGAAATCCCCTGATAAGTGCGGGTCCCTCTCGGGGCTCGCGTACACCCCTTTGCCGAGATGAACAGTTGAGGGAATCAGAATTCTGGCGGAATGGATTTTTGTTTTCCCTATACATCAAGACGGAGGACCAACTCGACCTGCAAGCTCTGCATCGGGTACGGGAGCGCCTGGTTTCGCGACGCACTAGTGTCATCAATCAGATTCGAGCTTTCCTGTTGGAGCGCGGGATCAGCTTTCGGAAAGGGCCGGCCAGCCTACGACGCCAGATGCCGGAGATTCTGGAGAACGCCGACGAGAGACTGACGGCTCGCATGCGCCGCCTGTTGGATTTTCTTTGGCAGGAATGGAAACATCTGCAGCTGCAGATCGAGAGTTTAAGTGAAGATCTGGAGAAGATCGCGAACAGCGACGCGGCTTGCGTTTGGCTGCAGCAGATTCCAGGAGTCGGGCCGCTGGTGGCCACAGCCGTGGTAGCCGCTATTGGCAACGGGTCTGCCTTTCACAAGGGACGACAGTTTGCCGCCTGGCTCGGGCTGGTACCGCGGCAATGGTCTACCGGAGGCAAGCCGAAACTGCTAGGCATCAGTAAGAGAGGAAACCCGTACCTCCGCAAGATGTTCATCCACGGCGCTCGGGCGGCGGTGCTGCGAATCAAACGCGAAGGCTCGTGCCTGGGACAATGGATGAACGGCCTGGAAACCAGAGCAGCTCGCAACGTCGTGATCGTAGCCACCGCCAACAAACTGGCCAGGATCAGTTGGGCTGTGCTGTCGAGTGGAAACGACTATCGCCCGATGCACAGAGCCCTTCGCTGTTCCAGCTAGACGAAGTGACCTCAAAAATTCGCTTCTCGGAAGTCTGCAAAAGAAAGGTAGGACGAAAACACAGTCAAACGATGTGCCTGAGAACCTGGGTCGTAACAAGGTCTTTCGTGACCGTGGCGATTATTAAGGACAGGCACGTGCGGATCATCATCATGCGCCCGGAGACCATTCTCCACTAGAGGCCGGATACATTTTCGCAGACTGCTTCTCGTCCAACCCAATTCTTCTTGCATTCGGGCGGCGGACCATACATATTACGACAACCACGCCTTGAGATAACGGCCAACTCCACGCCCTTCATTGACTTGACTACGTTTCCGCCATAGCATTCTTGCGCATGATCGGCGAGACCGTTTCGCACTACCGCATCATCGAACTGCTTGGGTATGGCGGTATGGGGGTGGTGTACAAGGCCGAAGATATTAAGCTTCCCCGTTTCGCCGCCTTGAAGTTTCTGTCTGGCGCAGTGTCTAAGGACTCGCAAGCGCTAGATCGGTTCCAACGAGAAGCGCACGCGTCATCCGTCCTCAACCATCCGAACGTCTGCACCATCTACGAGATTGACGAGTGGAGGGGCCAGACTTTCATCGCCATGGAGTATCTAGAAGGGACAACCCTGAAGGATCGGATTGGCGGCAGCCCTATGGAAGTGGGGACCCTATTATCACTGGCGATCGAGATCGCCGATGCACTCACTGCGGTCCACGCTAAGGGCATCATTCATCGCGATATTAAGCCTGGGAATGTCTTCGTCAACAAGAGTGGCCACGGCAAAATTCTGGACTTTGGATTGGCAAAGGTTACGGTTTCATCCAATTCCGTCAGTCAAGTAGACGCGCAGAAAACTGAGTCCGTCACCTTCACCCGTCACGGGGTCATTCTTGGCACCTTGCCCTACATGTCCCCGGAGCAACTACGGGAAAAGGAGTTGGACACTCGCACGGATCTCTTCTCGTTCGGAGCGATTCTTTACGAGATGGCGACTGGCGCCATGCCCTTTCGTGGGGAAAACTCTGGAGTGATCTTCAGCGCTATTCTGGAACGTGACCCTGTCCCAGCGTTGCGTGTGAATCCTCACCTTCCACCCAAGCTGGAAGACATCATAAATAAGGCGCTTGAGAAGGATCGGGACCTGCGCTACCAAGGTGCTGCGGAAATGCGCGCTGATTTGCAGCGCCTGAAACGGGACACGGAATCCGGGCGGGTGGCCGCAGCGGAAATCTTCACGTCTCGAGACACGACCCGTCAGACCGCGGCGGGTTTCATGTCGGTTTCAGCGAAAGTGACTGAACCTGATGTAAGAGGGTGGTGGAGTTGGCGCCTAATGCTGACAGCCATCGCGGTCCTCGCCATCGCAATTCTTGCATTCCGGCTGAACATTCACCTGGCACCACCCAAGATCTCGGGCTACACGCAGATTACGAATGATGCCCAAGTAAAACTTTGGCCGCAATTCGGTTGGGAAACGCCGTTGGTCACCGATGGCTCACGGGTTTACTTTGTGGAGGGGCCGTATGTTTCGTCTAGTCTCATGCAGGTCTCTACCCAAGGTGGTGAAGCGTCGGCCATTGCGGTACCTTTTCCAATTAGACAAATTGGAGATATTTCACCAGACCGCTCCACGCTCTTAATGCCGTCAGTTAGTCCTCAAGAGAATCAGATCGTACTATGGGCCGTGCCGCTTCCCGCGGGCACCCCTTACCGCCTGGGAGGACTGCACGGCGATGACGCAACCTGGTCTCCCGATGGGCAGCGAATACTCTTTGCGGATGGCCATGATCTATTCATCGCCAAGGCTGATGGGATGGACTCCAAAAAGGTGGCATCACTACCCGGATATGTTTGGTGGCCACGATGGTCGCCCGACGGTTCACGGTTACGGGTCTCTGTGCTCGACCAGGAGAACGGGATTGACTCGTTGTGGGAACTTCAGCCCGACGGAAGTAATCCTCATGCCTTGCTCCAAGGCTGGAACAGTCCCTCCCAGGAATGCTGTGGTAGTTGGACACCGGACGGGCAGTACTTTATCTTTCAATCCACTCACAACAGCAAGGCTCAGATTTGGGCCTTGCCCGAAAAGCCTGGGCTGCTTCGTAATGCAAAAAGGGAACCGACCGAGCTGACCACGGGACCGCTTAGCTATTTCACTCCTGTTGCCAGCGCCGACGGAAAGAGACTTTTTGCCATCGGTTCTCAGCCCCGCGGAGAACTCGCACGTTTCAACCAAAAAACCCAACAGTTCGAGGCTTACTTTTTCGGTATATCAGCGGATGGAGTGGAGTTTTCCAGGGACGGCCAATGGGTGACTTACACGACTTATCCCGAAGGAAGTCTGTGGCGTAGCAGAGCGGATGGTAGCGAGCGACTCCAACTCACTTTTCCTCCCAAGCGGGCCGGCTTGCCTCGCTGGTCTCCTGACGGGAAACAGATAGTGTTCACCGCGGAGCTTCCTGGCCAAGGCCTGAAGACCTATTTGGTCTCGGTGGCGGGGGGTGCTCCTCTACAACTTACCGCTGATGGCCGCAACGAGGGGGACGCAGACTGGTCCTCTGATGGTAACTCGCTGGTTTACTGGTCATCTTCTTCCTGGCCACCTGGCAGAGATCTGACCATTAATATCGTTGACTTGCGAACTCACACCGTGTCGATTGTGCCTGGCTCAGAAGGACTCTACTCGCCTCATTGGTCGCCCGACGGCCGCTACATTGCCGCGCTTCGTTCCGGTCCCCAAGCGTTAATGCTCCTTGATTTAGAGACCCGAAAGTGGGGGGAGCTGGAAAATATCTCCACCGCTTACCCGAATTGGTCACGGGATGGGAGGTACATTTATTTCCACTCGAATGGTGGCGATGCAGCCCTTTATCGCGTGCGGATCAGCGACCACAAAGTGGAGAAAGTTGTGAGTCTGAAAGGAATTCGGACAACCATCGGAGAATTCGGAACCTGGTGCGGATTGGCCCCGGATGATTCCCCTCTGGTTCTGCGCGACGTGGGCAACCAGGAAATTTATGCTCTCGATCTGCATCTTCCTTGATCCATGCTGCCATTCCGACATCGAACCTGACCTCCTCACGCAGCCAAGGAACAAAAAACCCGATTGGAAACCGTCCTTGCCCTGAAACATCCGGTTTTCGTGGTGTAATGGGATGCCATGCGATGGTGTTTCAAGATGATCCGTTCTTTGTTAAGACGCAGGCGGTTAAGACGCAGGCGCGAACTCGCAATCGAAAATCACAGACTGAGAGCAACGCTTTCTGGACTGGAGAAGTCCGACGACATTACTTTGGAAACTTTGGCCAATGCGCTTGACCTCAAACACTCAAAGCGCGTCACAGCTTTCACCATCGCCATAGCGCGGCTAATGAGTTTGCCCAACGACGAGATACGCACCATCGCTCAGGGCGCGTTTTTGCACGACATCGGCAAAATGGCGGTCCCGGACCGCATCTTGCTTAAACCCGGCAAATTAACGCCGGAAGAAGTCAGCGTCATACGAGAGCAAGTCCTGTACGGCTACAAACTCCTAAAGAGCATTCCGTTCCTCCAGGAGGCTGCAGAGATCGTTTATTCACACCACGAACGTTACGACGGCAGTGGCTATCCTCGTGGACTGAAAGGCGACGAGATACCACTCGGCGCAAGGATTGTTACCGTAGCCAACACCTTGGATTCACTCACATCCGATCTATCCGTCAGAGCTGCACAAACGTTTGACGCGGCCCGGAGGGAAATCGAAGTTGGGTCGGGACGCCAGTTTGATCCTCGGATCGTAAAGTTATTCCTCGAGATGCCGGATACCCTCTGGAAAGACTTGCGTCACGCCTTGTTGTGATTGCTTGCCGAAAAGGCTGGTACAACAGGTTTACAGTAAGAACCTCGTCAACGAGGGTGATGGGGGGGTACCATCTTGGCATCTTTCGACCCGGCTCGATGTGCATGGGCGTGAAGCCGACCACTTTCTCAACATAGAGTTGAATGATTGCCAGCTGAATTTTATATTTACGTGGTTTCATCTCCGGCTGGCCATGTCAATGCCGTATCGTTCTTGCCTCATGAACATGTTCTCGCAAAAGGCTTGAAAACAGAAGCAATTATGGGTTGGCTGCTGCCGGGAACTGAGATCAAGCAGGATTCTTTCAAGCCCAATCGGCGTTTCGTGGAGTTGCTGCATCGGGTGATCGCGACGTACGCACCTACATTGCAAGCGTTGC
Organism: Terriglobia bacterium; assembly: GCA_963734455.1. Lineage (GTDB taxonomy): Bacteria > Acidobacteriota > Terriglobia > Terriglobales > Acidobacteriaceae > JAIQFF01. The sequence goes on along the minus strand of CAVTHC010000008.1, from coordinate 28,620 downwards.
AAGACGAGGCGCAGCGGATAGGCGATGGCTCGGTCTTCGTAATCGACGGTCGTGCGCCTACTCCTCGTGACGCCGTGAATCCTGAAGACATTATTGGAGGCTTTTCAGTGGCAGCTGGTATCGTTCTTTCAGAATCGTACCAGGCAAGCCCGAATCACTTGCTTCTGAACAAACATGGTTGGTTCGTCTTAAACCCCCAGCTACAGGACAAACTCATTGAAGAGTTGTACCGGATAGCCTCTGACCTGCCCCCCAGAATTTAGTCCATTGGAAATGTGACTTCTCCCATTTAGTGGACCGCTCCCATTTTCTGTCACAAACGAGATTAGAGGTTTGGGGCAGTTGGACCGCTCCCCTTTTCTGTCACAAACGAGATTAGAGGTTTGGGACAGTGTAAGTCCTTTTCTCCTCGATTGACGCGGGTTTCGCGCACTCCAGAGGCTCAATCAAGAGACTCTGGAGTGCGCGCCCCATCGATGTACTAGCTTTTCCTCGGTGTAGCGCCGCGAATGCTGCGGGCGTCCGATCCGCCAACGCGCTATGCGGACGCTGCTGATTGTAATGCTCGCGAAACTTCGCCAGCTTCTGCCGCGCGTCGTCCAGCGACGTGAACCATTCCACGTTCAAACACTCGTCGCGCAACCCGCCGTTGAAACTCTCGATGAATCCGTTCTCCACCGGACGGCCTAGCCGAATGAAGCACAACTGCACTTCGTGGCTCATGGCCCAGGCTTCCATCGCGCGACTGCAGAACTCGCTGCCGCTGTCCACCGTGATGCTTTTCGGCAGGCTGCCTCGTTCCTGCTGAGCACGTTCGAGTGCCTGGACTACCTTCATCCCCGTCATCGAGCGATCGGCTTCCAACTTAACGCACTCCCGCGTGAACTGATCCACCACCGTCAGAATGCGGAACGATCGCCCGTCCGCCAACTTATCGCTCACAAAATCCATGCTCCAGCAGTGGTTCGGTCGCACAGCTACGCCGGTTGGCACGGGCCGTCGTCGCGCCATCTTCCGTCGCTGTTTCGTTCGTACAATCAAGCCTTCCTCCCGGTACAGTCGGTAGATGCGCTTGGCATTCACATGCCAGCCTTCGCGCCGCAGCAACACCGTCAACCGGCGATAGCCGTAGCGCACGTGCGTTCCCGCCATCTCCCGCAGACGATGGCGCAACACTTCATCAAACACTTTCCGGCTCCGGTAGCGCAGCGTCCCGATCGCCAGCTGCACCAGCCTCGCCGCATGCCGCTCGCTGATCCGGTAGGCCTCCTGCGCCCAGCGCGCCAACTTCCGACGCGCACGAGGCCTTACAGCTTTTTTGAGACAATCTCCTGCAGCATCTGCCGATCCAGGCTCAGGTCCGCCACCAGCCGCTTCAGCCGCCCCACCTCCTCCCGCAACTGCCGCAGCTCGCGCAACTCGCTCACTCCTACCCCGGTATACTTCCGTTTCCACAGATAGTACGTCGCCTGGCTGATCCCCACCTTGCGGCAGACGTCGTCCACTCTCGCTCCCGCTTGCACCTGCCGCGGTACCGCCACGATCTGCTCTTCCGTATGAGCCTTCTTGGGCATCGTCCTCGTCTCCTCTCCCGGACTTCTGCCCCAGCTTACCTCTAATCTCCGCTGTGTCAGTTTTTGGGTTTTGGGTCAGTGCGTTGGCAGTCTCCACGGTATTTCAGACAAGAAGACGACCCATAAACATCAGTTTTTTACCCGTTCTGAATCCGGTCCGAAGTACTGGGTTTCCAATACCAGAAGTCGGCGTATGAACGTGAGGTTTTTAACCGGTGCAAGCCTGAACTCCGCCGGGCAAGTCCCGCGGTAAGGTGTGAGAAAGGAAAGCCGCCCCTCATCAAGTGATCGCCGACGTCAGCGGGATTGACCCGAATAGCCGACCACTCCGGAGTTGGCACTGGCCTTCTGCTGCCGTCCCGACGGTGAGTCGCGACGGCTTGAGGATGATCGGACCGAACAGAGAGGTGTTCCACCAACCCAACCGCTACGGCCAGCGTTAGGAAACCTACCCGCAGTCGCTCCCGGGTAAACCGCGTAAAGACTGGATTTCGTGGTTCCATGCATGTGTGTTAGGAATGGGAAGTTTTCTAATCCTTAAGACCCGTCAGATAGCACGAGATCGCACTTTCGTAATGTGGTGTGCTCATTTGGACCCGCCAAAACCGCACGTGATACTCGATAATGGTGGCGCTGGCAGTTGATGGAAGCACAGATGAGCCGCCCCTCCCCCATGTTTGCACAGAGCCTGCTTGAGGAGATCCGTTCGGTTCTTCACAATCAAAATGGTCCAGCAGACGCATAGAACCCTCACCCTGCGATGTGGAAGTCTAGTGGCACGCCCGAAATTGGCCCTTATATTTGGCGTTCTCGCGACCGCCATCGCTGTCTTGGCTGCTGTCTCTTGGTTTCAGAGGATTCAGATCGACGAAGCGCGCTCTGCCCAAGTAATTCTCAATCAAATTGCAGCTCTTACGCGAGAGATCAACAATCTTACCTGGACAGCCTTGCAGGGACAGAACCTGACTCCCGAAGCGGACACCGAGATGCGGGCGGCAAGACAGGCACTGTCTAAGGCCGTGCTGACGGCACGCCTTCATACTTATCACACGTATGCCCTAGAGAAAGTCTGGCCCGAGTTAGACAAGTACATCATTTCGGCCGACCGGCAATGGATCCTGATGCAAATCGGGAATTTTGACGAGGCGAAGCAGGTTGATTTTCAAGAGGTCAGTCCCCAGTTCGACTTGATGCAGCATCGAGTGCAGATTGCCATTGAGGCCGAGGACGACTGGGCCCAAGGTATTGCGCTGAGAGCTAGAAACGAATTGCTGGCGGCCGCAACATTGGCAGCGATCGCCATCCTGATACTTTTTCTCCGGCTCCAGAGACAAGAGCATATCGGGCAGTTGGAAACAACCGAACGCAATGCCCTCCGCGAGAGCGAAGAGCGCTTTCGCGCTCTCACCGAACAGTCAACCGACATCATTCTTATCGCCGATCCCTCCGGCCAACTCAAGTACGCCAGTCCTTCCGTTCATACAGTTCTCGAGGTACTTGGAGATCGTCTCGTGGGCACGAACATGGTCGACTTAGTACATCCGGACGATTTCGCGAAGACCCTGAGCACCGGGCCGCGATCGGCAGAATACGGACAGAATCCGATCGTTGAGTTCCGGCTACGACATGCAGACGGAAGGTGGCTCCATTTCGAGTGTGTTGTTCGAAACTTAATTCAGCACAAGAACATCGGCGGCATTGTCTACAATGCCCGAGATATAACAGACCGAAAACATGCTCAGGAACAATTACTTTTTAACGCCACCCACGATGCGCTCACCGGCCTTCCCAACCGGACCTTGTTTCTAGGACGTTTGCAAAGCGTCGTGGATCGGATGAAAAGGCACTCACACGAGGCCGCTGCCGTCCTTTTCATTGATATGGACGACTTCAAGGTCGTCAACGACTGCTATGGCCACGCAACCGGCGACCTTCTAATCAAAGAAGTGAGCAGCAGGCTACGGGCATGCATGCGCAGCGACGGCACCATAGCCAGAATGGGTGGAGATGAGTTTACGATTCTAGTCGAAGAAGTCACTGACCCTAGCGATGCCATTCGTGTAGCCGAGAGAATCCAGTCTTCATTTACACGGCCGTTCCTGCTTGGGGGCCTTGAGATCTTCAAGAGCGCATCAATTGGCATCGCGCTGACACAACCAAAAACGTCGGCGGAGGCAGTGCTTCAGAATGCCGATATCGCAATGTATCGTGCGAAAGACCAAGGCAAAGCTTGCATCGAGCTTTTTGACCGCACCATGCACGAGCAAGTCATGAGTCGACTTCTTCTAGAAGCCAAGCTGAGATCTGCTCTCGAGAGTGAAGAACTGACGCTTCACTACCAACCAATCGTCTCGGTAGATACGGGGGCAGTGCAGGGCTTCGAGGCACTCCTGCGGTGGCAACCCTCGGAATCGGATTCAGTACCACCAAGCACCTTTGTCCCGGTAGCAGAACAGTGCGGCCTGATCGTTCCGATCAGTGTTTGGGTCTTAAGGAAGGCGTGTTTGGAGGCGGCGAGTTGGCGACAGCGCGATCTTGCTGACCCACCGCTATATGTCAGCATCAACATCAGTTCAAAGCACTTCTCGCACGGCGATTTTATTGGGCACGTCAAAGATGCACTTGAAGAGAGTGCGGTTGATCCCCAGTGCATAACCATCGAGCTCACCGAGAGTTTGGCCATGAACGACGTTGCCGCGACCGCCCAAACAATGTCGCAGCTGCGGGCGTTAGGGGTGAAGCTGAGCATTGACGATTTTGGCACCGGATATTCCTCTCTGAGCTATCTTCGTCGTTTTCCGGTTGACACACTGAAAATCGATCAGTCGTTCGTGAAGACGATGGATGCGGAAAACTATGCCATCATTAAGACAATCATCGGGCTGGCGCGTAGTCTAGATCTTAAAGTGGTCGCTGAAGGGGTGGAAACGACTGACCAACAGCGACTGTTGGCATCGGCTGGCTGTGGATCAGCCCAGGGATACTTGTTTGCGGAGCCCATGCCGGCGAACAGGGTTGGCATTTTCATTGAGTCTAACCGTCAAACCTCCAGACAAACCAGAAAAAAAAGCGTGGCGCGCTCGACTGCTGGACGTTGATACTCTGTAGTTGTGAGCGAGGCACTCTTCGTCGGCTCTTGAGATCCCGGTCGCCGTGGAACCGAGATTGTCTGCAGTCCTCAGACTGTCATGAAATTGTAATAGTTGCACGATCACAACGTGCCTGATAGTTTCCGCATGGCCGTTCCCGAAGCTCAACTGAAAAAGCGCTCACTTGGAGCCGTCGTTCCCAAGCGACTGCAGATAAGGCCTTCTCCACATTGGCAACGAACGGAGAGCTGGAAATGAAGACGAGCGCGGAGCCAAAATACGAGGTCCAGCTATTGCTCGCCAGCAAAAAGAAGGGTATGTACTGGGCGCATTACAGGCCTGATTTCTCGGTTGCAATCAATCGGCGGTCACGATGTGTCTCCGTGCGAGGCTGGCCAGTGCCGAGTGCACAACGCACTTTTGGCGCTGCGCCACAGTTCGACGCAGGGCTGATGAGGCGTTACCCGGTGAGTACAAGGGTCAACCAGGTTCAGAATGATGATGCAGATTGCGCGAGGCCGGTTGAGCATTCCTCAACGACTCAACCGCGACTGTTTTGAGCACTCGCTGGGGCCGGTAGTGTCTTAGCGCCTAGTGTAGAGAGAGCTGCCAAACTGGATGCCCGTTTTTCATAGTCCCTCAGCAACACCCTATTCAGACACCACCCTGGGGCCGAGCCTACTTGACTCCCGAGACCGCGTTATCTCGACAGCCAGTCGGTGAAAAAGAGAATAATACCCCCCAACAAGACTCCCAAGAGCACTGCCCAAAGCCACGCTCTGTTCCGCCGTTGAAGGCATGGGTAAGAGACTACTTTAGGACTAGTGGGCACAATATGAAGAGGGGATCGGTCGGGACGAGAGTTTCGCCGAGGGAAAGACACAGCGCTATTTGGAATGCTACCTTGGCAGATCGGTTGCCCTCCGCTGCTTGGGAAATTGTCGTGTTTTGTGTTCTGGCATTCCCCGAAAATTAAGGCTTCCTCTTCTCCTGTTGCTGACGGACAAAAGAAAGGCCCTGCTTCAAGTCCGCGAGCAAATCCTCGCCCTCGCTTGCAATGTGAACAGGCTCTTTTTGGCCACGCTCCGTGCCAACCCAAGCGGTCAGTTCTTCGGGCGAGGCATAGACGAACCGGCCCTCGCGTGTGACCGGCATCCCCTCGTTCTGCCAACGTTGAGCGACTGAGACGGTCTGGCCGAGAAATTTCGCGATTTCTCCCCAGCCCTTCAAGACTCGGGCTTTCGACGTCGGCTTCACTTTAGGCATCGCTCGTCTAGGAATTCGTTATCAACCTTCGGCATGATCCGCTACAGCGGCGCATCATCGATACCATACTTTTCACTGAGAAATTCTCGCAAAGCTCGTGGCAATACCTTCGCCAGCTCTTGCCAGGTCAGCACCTTGCAGCGTAGCCGCAGATCAACCGGGCGCACGCACCTGATCACCGCATACCAAGTCTCGATCAGTTCTGGCCTTCGGGCGTCAGCCAACACACAGAAGGCGCAACCGGAGGCATGAGCGGCCAGGACGTTCCTTATGAGCTGATACGAGAGAAACTCGCGCTCTGTCTGAGGCAAGGCTTCTTGGTCGAAGACTTCGCTGGAGTCACGGTAAGAAAGAACAGCCGTTTTAGGTGCCTTCTGAAAATCGCTCTCAGTCAGCTTCGCCTCGATCAGCAGGTCATCTAAACGCATATCAATTTCTGTGCGGTCGAATTTCCCATTCGCCAGCGGGACACGTGCCCGCCAACCGAAATCGGGAGTTGCTCCAGGTGTCACATCAAGCATCGAGCCGACCCCTCCATCTCTGAACACGCCTGGATAGCAAAATACATTCATCCAAAAGAGCATCGGAACTCGTACAGGCGTCGAGCTCCCGCCAGACTCCGCACTCTTGTCGCGGCAGTGACTTGCGCCCTTGCGAATGGACCTTCTGCAAACGGCGACGCCAGTTCGGGTTGCGGAGGATCGTTGTGTAGGTGGAGGACAGGAAATTCCCGTGTCGCGAGTCGTTGCAATATTGTTCGAAACAGACCGTCGAAGGCTGCCCATAGCTCAGACAGTGCGGTAGCGCGTGAGTTCGGGCGTATTGCTCGGCTCGGCGGCTCAGTTCACGACGAAGTGAGCCCGCCCAGTTCATTCTCATCCGTCGAGCTCGCCCAGGTTCAGAATCGTCCGGGCTCAGCGCCACTTCCTCATCTGTTTCCATGCCTGCTCCAGTTCCTGGATTGCCCTGGCGCTCGGGAAATAGCCCGGTCCAATTCGACAGACCATGTGTGCGCTTTGGTAGAAATCCTGCACCGCAGTTACGCTCATCATCGAGAGGCGGCGTTGTAATTCGGCCAGATCTTTCCGGCTGAGAACTTCGTCCGCAGGCGTGGGGCGCCGGACCATCGGGAGATGCTAACATTCTAGCGAACACAAGGCGAATACAGACTCTGGGCCCAAGTGTAATTTTTTGGTGAAATCGCGATGCCACGGCAACCATGCCACGCTCAGACCGCGCTTCTCCTGAACCGGAATGGTGCCTCCTTTCGGTAAAATGGCGGCGGTACCTCTTTAAGGGGAATTATCGTGCATCGGGCATTCGGACTGGATATTCCGCAAAGCTTGGAAGATGTTTGTGATCCGACGCGCTTGGCACTGCTCGTATATGACATGCAAGTCGGAATCGTGAACCAAATCAAAAATGGTCAGGAGATAACTAACCGAGTTCTCCAGGTCCTGGAAGCGGCACGGGGAGCAGGAATTCGGGTTTTCTTTACCAGGCACATGTCTCTGCCGAAGGAACTGATGGGAGTTTCGCAGTTGCGAACTGCTATGGCCTGGCAACACGTGACTTCGGTCAGCGAGGTCAAGCCGTGGTTCCTGCGGGACGCGCCCGGTTTTCCCTTGATTCCCGAAATGAAGCCGCTACCCAGCGAGGCGGTATTCGACAAGATCATGATGTCAGCTTTTGAAGGCACTCCGCTGGACATCGCGTTACGTGATTGCGGGATTGACGCGTTCGCCATTGTGGGCATTGCCATGGAAATCGGTATTGAACCCACAGCGCGGCACGGTGCTGATCTTGGGTACATTCCAGTGATTGTTAAGGACGCTTGTGGTTTCGGCAACGGCGATGCGGCAGCACGCTCAATCGCCAGCCTCGAATTTGCGGGCGACTCCTTGCTCACGAACGTTGAAACAATCTGTGCTCAGTTTCAGCGTATTCGCTCCCAGCACGTGGGAGTCAAGGCGTGACCGAATATCTGCTTCCGGCTGCTGTACAACGCGCTTGTCGTGACTCCGACTCTCCTGACCGCTCGGTGCCTGTCCCTGTTCTCGTTCGACAAGAGCCCGATGAAGAAGAGGAGGAAGATCACAATGATGGTGAAGATGACAGCGACGACGAGGAAGGCAATGACGACGGCTATTCGGAGTGAACGGTGAGGTAAGTTCTAATGCTTCGGTTCATGGGTAGTCATGAGATTGCAGAAGTTCGACCGCATGAGGGCGGTCACTGAGCGAGGCAACAGGCGTTTGCTCCAATTGCGGGTCAATGAGTGCAATAGCGATTTTGCGACAACTACGGAACCGTACTCATTACCCAGAAGAGGACAACGCTCAGACACGCTATGGCAATCGGCGCAATGAGTCGTGGTCTACCGATTAGCCCCAACAACAATGCAACCGTTGCTGATCGCGCGCCAACTTTCGTCCAGATCGCCGCCGAATGAACCTGAGCACCAACTCCGACGCCAGTTTGCCAATCGGCTGCTGGCATGAATGCTGGCATGACAAATCGCAGGCACAACGCTATCGAAGCGACGATCATCGCTGCAAGGCTAATGCGTTCTCGCCATGTAACGGAGGTTTCGGTTGATCGTCTCAAGAGAAAAAACCAAGCATAAAGAAAGCAGCACAGACCCACAATAAGAAATACTGTTTCGCCGATCCGATATGAAGTACTCACGTGCAGATTATGCACCTCTACGCTAACTGCCGAAAACAGGCGATTACACTCATTGACCCGGCGGAGTGAAATCGCGATGTTACGTCAACTACCCAAGGATCTATTCGGGCTAGCTTGCACCTACGTCGGCTGCCAGCGCGTTTTCCTTCGCGCCGACGATCAGCAGCCACAGCATGATGGCAAGCTCGGCCAGGAACGCTGGCTGAAACGCGCGGAACAGGACGTCGTTATACGCGGGCGCGAGGAAGCCGGTCACGGCCAACACGACCCAGCAGATGCCGTCGAGCAGCAGCCAGTACCCGAGCCAGCGTGGCAGGAACCGCGAGCGCGCGACTAACCAGCCGAACGGGAGTAGCCAAAGTCCCCAGAACATCTCGTTGACCCCGTTCGACTGCCCATGCAACCGGATCAGGAGCATGCCGATCGCTTCGCGGGTGTGCTGATCGAACGCCGCCAAGGCATCTACGCCGCGAAACACGATGAGCGCGGCCGCATTGAAGACGACGCCGACGAGGATGAGCGCGGCCGAGACCAGAACCAGCCCAACCATCTGGCGCGCGCGGTGGCGGTCCACGCCCTCGAACAGACGATAGAGCGCCAGGGCCAGGCCGATGAACACCACTGCGCCTAGGGTCTCGGCGAGTAACCCGAAGCGGAACAGCTTCTCGTGGGAAATGATCAGGGCTGAGGTGGCGGCCGCGTCATTGCGCACAATGGTCTGCGAAGGAACGTACAGCAGATAGAATGGCCCGAGAGCCAACATCAGATACCAAAGGCCCGCGATGCGCGCGGTCTTCTTGAGCGGTGTCATGGCTGCCTCCTCGCTTCCGGGATGTTACACGCGAAAGGGCGAGGAAGTTTCGCGAACATTGCGGCGGGTTTAGCATTCCGCGGTTTAGCATTCCGCAAATTCTGCTTACTTTAGCTGCTAGACCTTAACGGAGCTGGGGAACGCGCTAGTAACGCAGCTAGGGACGCTCGTGTGTACCCAAGTAGCTAACAGGGTCTCGCGAAAGGCTATGATTGATGTAATCAGATGGGATGAGAAGGCCGGTCTCCGGACGGGATGCTGTACGCTCCCAAGTTATCGACGTGCTCGAAGCACAGATAAAAAGGAGACCGGCAATGAAGAAGGTTAGCACTGTAGCAGCAATGCAGAGCAGGAATTTTTTTCAACCGAAGCTGACGATCGGATTGGACCTGGGCGATCGCTGGAGCTGGTATTGCGTGCTGGATGAGGCCGGCGCGATTGTGCTGGAGCAGAAACTGGGTACGACCCCGAAAGCGATGAAGGAAGTGTTCGGGGCGATAGCGCGCAGCCGGATCGCCCTGGAGACGGGCATGCACTCGCCTTGGGTAAGCCGGGCATTGAGCGAGTTGGGACACGAAGTGATCGTGGCCCATGCCCGCAATGTGCGCTTGATCGGAGAGAGCCGAAAGAAGGACGATCGGCTGGATGCGCAGACACTGGCGCGGTTGGCCAGGATCGATCCCCAGTTGTTGTGTCCGGTGAAGCATCGCAGCGCGAAAGCGCAGGCGGATCTGACCGTGATCCGGGCGCGGGCCGGGTTGGTGCGGGCACGAACGGCGCTGGTGAACACGGCCCGCGGACTGGCCAAGAGCTACGGCGAGCGGCTGCGCGGGTGCAACGTGCGCAACATGAATCCGGAGAAAGCCGAAGGGCTGAGTCCGGAACTGCAAACCGCACTGCTGCCGTTGCTGGCGGGAATCGAGTCGCTGAGTGAACAGATCCGGGAGTACAACGAGCGCATCGAGACGCTGGGGCAGCAGAGTTATCCGCAAGTGGCGCAACTGAAGCAGGTGAAGGGGGTGGGCACGCTGATCGCGCTGACCTTCTTACTGACACTGGAAGATGCGCATCGCTTTCGCAAGAGCCGGGACGTGGGCTGCTACCTGGGGCTGCAGCCGGGACGAAGAAACTCGGGCCAGAGCGAGCCGCAGATGCACATCAGCAAGGAAGGCGACCCCTATCTGCGCACGCTGCTGGTGCAGGGAGCGCACCACATCCTGGGGCCGTTTGGAGCGGACAGCGATCTGCGGCGCTGGGGGTTAAAACTGGCCGAGCGCGGCGGCAAGAGTGGAAAGAAACGAGCCATTATTGCCGTGGCGCGAAAGCTGGCCGTCTTGCTGCATCATCTGTGGGTAAGCGGAGAAGTGTACGAACCCTTACGCCCTAGCAAGCAGAGAACGATGCCGGCGGCGGCATAAAACCAAAAACGATCTGCGAAAGGAAAAGCCAAAGCCTAAAGCCGAGTTCCGGTGACTGCGTTAATCGCCTGGCCCAGCTTTCATCTGCGAGATGGAACCGAGGTCGATAAACAGGTGGCAGCACCGGCTGAAACGAGAACACCCAACTTGCACCGAGCGAACCAAAATCGCTCATCTAGAGTGCGGATGGAAGGGTGGCGACTCGGCGGGGAAGAAACAGCGTGACCAACAAATACCAAAACGAATCCCTTGACTCCGACCGGCCTTCTCATGGAAGGCGATTACACTCATTGACCTGCCGAGGCACTGAAGTCCCCTCGTGGCAAGCTCCCGGTCGGATGATGAGTGTAATGATTCCATAACAATGTCGGCTCCCAGGCCCGAGTAGACTTTGGAGGCGCAAACCAACCAAAGGGCTCGGAGGAAAGGAGCCGAACATGCTGATTATAGGTTGTGACTATCATCCGGGCTTTCAGCAAATTGCATTTGTGGACACAGACACCGGCGAGGCCGCCGAACGGCGACTGACTCACCGCGAGGAAGCCGAGCAGTTTTACAGGACGCTGCAGGCACGAAGGGTGCGTATAGGGATGGAAGCCAGCGGACACGCCCGCTGGTTTGAGCGTTTGCTGAACGAGTTGCAGTTCGAGTTGTGGATCGGGGATGCAGCGGAGATTCGCACGAAGCGAGTGCGAAAGCAGAAGACCGATCGCCAGGATGCGCAGTTGTTGTTGAAGCTTCTGATGGAAGATCGTTTTCCGAGGATATGGGTCCCGGATGCAGAGAATCGGGACCTGCGGCAACTGCTGTGGCATCGGCATCGGCTGGTGCAGATGCGCACGCGCATCATGAATCAGTTGCATGTGGTGGCTCTGAACGAGGGAGTCCGGCGCAAGAAAGCGCTGTGGCGGCCGGCTGGTCGCAGTGAGCTGGAATCGTTAGTGCTCGCTCCATGGGCACTCCGACGTCGCCGAGACCTGCTCGACTTGTTCGACCAACTGACTCCGAAGATCCACGACTTGACGCGAGCGCTCGAGGAGGAAGTGGAGAAGCGGCCAATCGCACGGCGACTGATGACTCATCCCGGAGTCGGGGTGCTGACGGCGTTGGCCTTCGAGTTGGTGATTGGAACTCCAGAACGCTTTCACTGCGGCAAGCAAATCGCCAGCTATGTGGGGCTGGTTCCTTCGGAAGAGTCCAGTGGCGATCGGCGACGGCTGGGACACATCAGCAAGCAAGGCAACGCGCTGCTGCGGTTTCTCGCTGGTGGAAGCGGCCCAGGTCACGGTGCGCAGTCAACCGCAGTGGCGCAGTAAGTTCTTTCACCTGGCCATGCGGCGAGGACGGAAGATCGCGAAGGTAGCGATGGCGCGCAAGCTGGCGGTGCATCTGTACTGGATGTGGCGCCAGGGCTGGGATTACGGTCAGTTCGAAAAGCTCGGTTCGCACGCGGGAGAGCCCGGAAATCGCCATGGTGTGCAGTAAATCACCGGCGTAATGATTGGGCATCCCGCTCCCCTTCGCAGGGGAGTTCGAAGTAGTAATCATGATCGCAGTTGGGATCGAAGAGATGGATGGGTCGGACTGAGTTCCTGACCCCAACGATTAGAAGCGAGCCCAGGTTGGAAAGCGCAAACCATCTACGAGAGCGAAATGGCGCTCTTCAACGAGTGCAGGCAGTCGTGTGCGCACATCGTGCTTGACACCGCCGACATTGTTAGAGATGGCGATATTTCAACAGTTACGACGAAGCCATAGCGGGCGTACCGGCGGCTCGGCACAATTCTTGGTATGGTGCAGGCGGGTTACGCGATTCTCGCAGTTCCCGCAAAGCTACGCAGAGCCCTGGCCGTACTTGTAAGCGGAACCGTTTTTCGAGAGTTCGAGCGTACAATTTGGCGCCATGATGCTTAACCGAGTTCGAGCGCGTGTTTCCAGCCTGGGAGGGAAGCGTCTTTTCCGTATCGTCGCTTACGGTACGGTCGTTCTGCTGTTTCTCCTCCCTGCATTTCTTTTGGAACCGCAGAAGTGGTCCGAAGCGGGCTGGCACGTACTGCTGGCGGAAATTTTGTTCATCATTGTGTCGAGCAGTTTGGGGACACTGCTGCTTCTGTACTTTGTCCCAAAGATAGAAGTCTTCGAAACTCCCCTTTTGTCAGTCCAAAGCGCCCGGTGGATCTACCGAGTCAGCGTGGCCACTCTGATCTCGTTCTATCTAGTTCTCGGGATTGCCTTTTTGGATCAGAAGATCTTGGGGATTTTCTGGTGGACACCCGTCTGGCTTCCTCTTCTGTTGATCGTGCGTTACCTTCAGAGCAAAACCCTGAAGAAGGGCCTAGCTCTTTCCGTAGCGATGGGATTCACTCTTTTTGTTGCCTTTTACTCATGGTTTTCGATTGAACGGGATTGGGAAAGCGCCTGGTGGATTCAGGGCAGTTTGGTTCTGGCGGCGCTTTCGCAGTTGATCTTGGCAGGCGCGGCCATTCGAACCTACTACTCCCTCCCAAAGGAACCTCGCGACCTGCACAAACTTCTGTGGAGTTTGGCCTACGGATTTGTTCTGTTTTGCTTATTAGTGGGGACGTTACCGTTTGAGGATAAGGAGACCATCCACGAAAAAATGGCAGAGCGTCGCCTGGAAGACATCCACACGGCAGCATCCGAGTATGCACAGCTCTTCGGGGGAGTCTTTCCGGAAAGCCTGGGCGCATTGGGTTTGCCCCCGTCCGGCCAAAAGACGAATTGCCGCGCAGCCGGTCTGTTCCAGAGACGGCTCGAAACCAGTGGCGGCTACCACATTGAATATCGCAGCGGACCTCCGTCGACCACTATCGCTGGACCTTGCGGAGGTGCAAAGAGCTACACCGCTACCGCCCGACCGCTTGTCTATGGGAAGACTGGATCTTTAAATCTTTATACCGATGAAGGCGGTGTCATTCGGTGCACACGCGAAGACCGTCCCGCGAATGCTAGCGACAGCAGTAGTTTTTGCGGTTTCCTTCGATTTTCGCCGTCGGGGCCGCCCTCCGAGGGGCGTTCGTAGGAGAAATGGACAAAGCGAAAGCCACCCGCCAAGACTTCTTCGCCCTCGAGATAAATGCCAATCCCGGCATCCCCATCCTGAAAGAGGCCAAGGCAGAGTGCACGAAGTTGTAATTAGGATCGGCTAGTCCAACCGACTATCCGTCGAGTCGCCCTGAGCGCCGAAATTCATAGCTGTTGTAATCAGATGGGATGAGAAGGCCGGTCTCCGGACGGGATGCTGTACGCTCCCAAGTTATCGACGTGCTCGAAGCACAGATAAAAAGGAGACCGGCAATGAAGAAGGTTAGCACTGTAGCAGCAATGCAGAGCAGGAATTTTTTTCAACCGAAGCTGACGATCGGATTGGACCTGGGCGATCGCTGGAGCTGGTATTGCGTGCTGGATGAGGCCGGCGCGATTGTGCTGGAGCAGAAACTGGGTACGACCCCGAAAGCGATGAAGGAAGTGTTCGGGGCGATAGCGCGCAGCCGGATCGCCCTGGAGACGGGCATGCACTCGCCTTGGGTAAGCCGGGCATTGAGCGAGTTGGGACACGAAGTGATCGTGGCCCATGCCCGCAATGTGCGCTTGATCGGAGAGAGCCGAAAGAAGGACGATCGGCTGGATGCGCAGACACTGGCGCGGTTGGCCAGGATCGATCCCCAGTTGTTGTGTCCGGTGAAACATCGCAGCGCGAAAGCGCAGGCGGATCTGACCGTGATCCGGGCGCGGGCCGGCCTGGTGCGGGCACGAACGGCGCTGGTGAACACGGCCCGCGGACTGGCCAAGTCCTATGGCGAGCGGCTGCGCGGGTGCAACGTGCGCAACATGAATCCGGAGAAAGCAGAAGGGCTGAGTCCGGAACTGCAAACTGCACTGGAGCCGTTGCTGGCGGGAATCGAGTCGCTGAGTGAACAGATCCGGGAGTACAACGAGCGCATCGAGACGCTGGGGCAGCAGAGTTATCCGCAAGTGGCGCAACTGAAGCAGGTGAAGGGGGTGGGCACGCTGATCGCGCTGACCTTCTTACTGACACTGGAAGATGCGCATCGCTTTCGCAAGAGCCGGGACGTGGGCTGCTACCTGGGGCTCCAGCCGGGACGAAGAAACTCGGGCCAGAGCGAGCCGCAGATGCACATCAGCAAGGAAGGCGACCCCTATCTGCGCACGCTGCTGGTGCAGGGAGCGCACCACATCCTGGGGCCGTTTGGAGCGGACAGCGATCTGCGGCGCTGGGGGTTAAAACTGGCCGAGCGCGGCGGCAAGAGTGGAAAGAAACGAGCCATTATTGCCGTGGCGCGAAAGCTGGCCGTCTTGCTGCATCATCTGTGGGTAAGCGGAGAAGTGTACGAACCCTTACGCCCTAGCAAGCAGAGAACGATGCCGGCGGCGGCATAAAACCAAAAACGATCTGCGAAAGGAAAAGCCAAAGCCTAAAGCCGAGTTCCGGTGACTGCGTTAATCGCCTGGCCCAGCTTTCATCTGCGAGATGGAACCGAGGTCGATAAACAGGTGGCAGCACCGGCTGAAACGAGAACACCCAACTTGCACCGAGCGAACCAAAATCGCTCATCTAGAGTGCGGATGGAAGGGTGGCGACTCGGCGGGGAAGAAACAGCATGACCAACAAATACCAAAACGAATCCCTTGACTCCGACCGGCCTTCTCATGGAAGGCGATTACACTCATTGACCTCGACAGGCCCCCCTCAATGAGTGTAATGGCAATATTACGACAACTGACATTTGGGAAAAAGCAGTTGTCATAGACGCCCAGTAGAGAAACCGGCTATCCTGCCATGTCTAAAGGGTTCCGCATCTATGCAGATCGACTACGAATTGACTCAGAGGGATTTCGTCGAGTCATTTGCTGCGCATCGGCACCGCAACAGGATCAGTAAATGGCTAACGCGGCTGTTCATGTCGTTGTTCCTTTTGTTTGCCGCTTTCATAGCTCTTGGACTCATCATTAAGCCCAATGCTCAGGACGCGA
Source organism: Terriglobia bacterium (assembly GCA_963734455.1). GTDB lineage: Bacteria > Acidobacteriota > Terriglobia > Terriglobales > Acidobacteriaceae > JAIQFF01. Next base: position 12,758 of record CAVTHC010000008.1, on the reverse strand, counting down.
AAAATCTCGCCCCGTTTTTCGGGCTGATTTGTCTATGGATCGGAGTACTCTGGGCGCTCCCACGGTGGAACGCTCGAAAACAATTCCTGAAACAACCGGGAGCCCAGGGACCGCGCTCCGCGCTGGTTGACGCCACTGGCGTCCACTGGCGCTGGAACGGAGGGGCAAGCGATATTACGTGGAAGAATTATGTCCGAGCGTTGGAGGGGAAGAACCAATTTCTTCTCTATACATCTCCCGCATGCTTCAACATCATTCCGAAGCGCGCATTGACTCCAGAGGGATTGCTTGAGCTTCAAGGATTGCTGAGGCAAAATGTTCGAGAAAAGATGAGCCTTAGCCAGAGTTGACGAAATCAGGCGATTACACTCACAACCCTGCTAAGCCTGCTTAAAGCCACCGAAAATCAGTATCATCAATTCATGTCTCCTTCCAATCGGTTCGGCCACCTCAGCCTACTGCTGGTAGTGCTCTGGCTCCTACCTGGGTGTAATGCACTGAATCCCCTCTGCGGGAGCTCTCGACCCGTACCAGTCCTCAATTCGATTTCTCCCGCAACCGTGGTCTTTGCACAGCTGCCTCCCAGCTTTGTCTTGACCGCGACCGGCAGCCAGTTCGTTGCCTCCTCGCTCGTGGTCTTCAACGGCGCCACTCTCGCCACCTCGGTGGACAGCAGTTCCCAGGCCACGGTCACGATTAACTCCTCCATGATCCCCGCTCCCGGAAGCTTCAACGTCGCAGTGCAGACGCCAGAAGGCAATAGCGGCAGCCTGGGGTGCGCGAGCGGCGGAACCAGTGGGGTGCGCGTCCTGACCGTGAACTGAGTAGCGGCGCTGCTGCTGTAAACAGGCGTTCTCACCAGCTTGCGCCGTTTGTTCGCCCGACTCCCGGTCAATGAGTGAAATCGCGATGTTTCAGCAACAATCCGTTAGGATGGTTCCCGATTGATGTAATACAGCCGGAATGTGCTTGGGACTCTCAATGTGGCGAACTCTTGCACCCCCTCACTGCCGAGTGGACGGGTCTACGCGTTTAGGGACGAATACCTGTGCAAAGATGGCATTCTATTTAGAGGAGTAATCATGGATACCTCTGCTCTGGCTCAGTCCGCGTCAGACCGTTACCCCCAGGCCGCAGGCCCAATCCACACGATTTTCGTGCTCGCCATATTGGGTGGTTCGACGTTCTGGGGAAAGATTCTTGCAGATCAACTGAGGGCGGCGGCGAATCCGAACCGAGTGCGCTTTTATTTGCTCACCCTTTTGTTTGAATGGTTGTTGTTCGGCATTGTGTTGGCGGGCGTGCGGCATAGTGGCGCTCCTATTCTCGTCGTTCTGGGAGATCGATGGCATTCTGTCCGCCAAGTGTTCCGGGATATTGGAATCGCCGCGGCATTCTGGTTAGTCTCGTCGGGCCTCCTCTGGGTCTTGGGCCGGCTTTTGCGCATCGCCGCTCTGGGTCGAAATATGGATTTCTTATTCCCACATGGTGGCGCCGAAATAACGCTTTGGCTAGCGCTCTCGGTTACCGCAGGTATTTGCGAGGAGATGATCTTTCGCGGCTACTTGCAGCGGCAATTCATGGCACTGACTAAGAGTGCCCCAGCCGGTATTCTCCTTTCTGCTGCGGCATTCGGCGCGGCTCACGCATACCAAGGACTCCGGATGGTAATTCTGATCGGCCTGTACGGAGCAATGTTCGGGATTCTTGCCTATTGGCGCGGAACCGTTCGCCCTGGAATGATCGCCCACGCGTGGCAGGATTCACTGAGCGGAGTGCTTGGTGGCGTACTGAGACATTAGGATCTGCTCGGCGCCTGGAAGATTCGGTCGGTTGAGCGACGATGTGTCGCCTTGGCGCTTGCGTGCGGATCACGGGGTACTCGGACGTAACTGTTGTAATCAGGCGTTAGCACTCATTGACCCCCTGACGGTGCCAAAAGAGCCTTCCGGAAGGGCAGGACGGTCCCGACCTACCCCAACCCGCGTTTGAGCGGCCCGAAACGGGTGTTTAGACAAGCCAGCGAGCGTTTAAATAGGCGTTGGCCAATAGACCGCCCAGCGGAGCCTTCGTCATATCAAATAATCGACTTTAAATTTCGGCAAAATAGTCTGGGCTTCTGGGGGGCCCCGGAGATCGATCCTTTCCGATCCAAACCGGCGTGGGGGTGGTCGGTTCCATAGCGAATTGTCGGTGCTTCCCGATGGGAGGACAGCGTCCGCACGAGGTCTGTTCCTTGTGTCATGGGATGTGTCATAACCCGGTCATCCAAGCCGAGACGATCACATCCCACTGCCTGCAACTTAGTGCTAACCCCGATCCGCCGGAACCCAGAATTGACTGGGGTTCCATGCGAATCGTTACCACTTGCTGCCACTCAGGGCTTGACGGCAGAGGGAAATGGCATGGAAGAGGTCGTCGGTTCGATCCCGACCAGGTCCACCAATAAAAGCTGTTTCCAGTTTCTGGTTTCCAGTCCGGCGAACTCACAATAGAGAACCAGAAACTAGGAACTGGAAATCAATCCTCGCTCCAGGTCTAGACCAGCCTGCTGCAGATATTCCGGCCTTCCCAGATCCCGCCAATAATATTCATCGGCCCGAAAGGCCATGATTTTTTCGTCCTCGGATGCCAGCCGCAGATAAGAGTCGATGATCGAGAATGCCCCCTCTTCCACCAGCCTCCGTATCAGGCGAGGCGAAATCACGTGGATACCGGCGAAGGCCAGCGCCTCGGTCCGGGATGAAGGGCGAACCATTTCAGTCTTGCCATCGGGCCCCGAGCGGCGGCCGCAGAGCCGGAGTTCCTCATCGAACAACAGGTAGCGCGAGGTTTTGCGATTCTGCACAGCCAGGGTGGCCAGGGCGTTTTGTTGTCCCACGATTGCATTCCAGGCCTGGCTGATTTCGCCCGCCAGATGACAAGCGTGGGGAAGCGGAATAGGAGGCTAGACCTTGCGGAAATCGCGGAAACCCCAAAAACTCGGAGCGCGGGGACCGACGTACTTGAAACCCCGTCTGGCGGCAAAAGCGCGCATAGAACATGTGCGAAACACGAAGAGAATGGTGACAGCCCCAAGAAGCAGCGCCACCACGGTGATCGCAGGAAGCCAGTTGTGTAGAGTCACAGCGGCTATTCTGATTCGCTCACGCCATCATGTCTAGGATGATTGTCGAAATCAGGCGTTAGCACCAACCGCGGCCCCAAGCTGCCTAATTGGGAGTTCTGAGTGTAATCGCGATATTACAACAGTTATGGTACGGCTAGCATAAGCAGGTTACGAGGCTTTCAAGTCGCTCTCTCTGAAAGGAGCGCTCCCGCCTTCCGTGTCGAAAGGGGAGCTTTTACGCTCGATTCAACTCCTCATCCAGTGTCCCCAGAGCCTTCAGGCACTTCTCTTGTAGTTCTTCTCCAGGATGGCTCCCAGCAAAACCAAGAGACCGAAGAGGCGAAAGAGATAGATCCAAGGGCTACCTTCATTGGGATGTTCCAAATACAACAGAACGACTCGGTTAATGGCTTCGATCGCGAAGAACGCAGCAAATGCAAGAAACAGTCGGTCGTGTGTTTGTTTCCAGAACCTCAGGAAGAATAGTGCGGCTGTCAGGGAGGCAGTCCCGATCACGCCTAGTAGAAATCCCTCGACCATGATCACTCGCTTTCCCAAATCAGTCCATACAGAAGGAGCAACATAGCAACGCTAGCGCTACCGAGCCTGTAACGATAGAGGTCAACATTCGGGAACAACACCAAGTCGACAAAAATGAGCAGATTTGAGATGGACAATATCGTAAAACAAAGACCGCTCCAAAGAAGGAGCTTCTTTCGCCCCCGGACGTAGCCGCGCATCAATAGTACAGCGCACGCTGCACTTGTAAGGGCGCCGATAATGTAAACAATCGCTCCGAACTTCACTGCGGCTCCTTCGTAAAACGGAAAGCTCGAGCGAAGTCGCGCACCGAAGAAGATGGCTTTGAATGGATCATTGTCGAAATACGAACGGTCTCGCGGCGATAGGTCAGATCGAGAGCAGAAAGTAACTGATCCTGGTCTGTCGACGTGGATTCATAGCGAAATCCGTCTGGGGAACCCGGGACGCATACGATCAAGCCACGAAGCTTCAAGTCCTGGAGCAGTGAGTTGACGATCTTCGTGGATACGTATAGACGCTTAGCTAGGTTCTCTACAGTCCAGGGTTGAGGTCGGCTATTCCAGAGAAGCAAAAGCGCCTCGAGATGGGGCACTGTCTCGATCTGATCCAGGACGAAGTCATAAACCGCATTCTCGACTGCAGCAGGGTCGGTCATTTGGCTAGGGATGATGGATATTTTGCCGCAGCTTGCCAAACCGCTCTGTAGTAGTCTGCGCCAAGTTCAAGAATGTATTCTCCTCTGCCTTCAATATCAAGAGACGCCGCCGGAAGGGGCGACGGAGAGGATCTGATAGTGAAAGGCGATCATTGTTGTGAACAGATGGGATGAGAAGGCCGGTCTCCGGACGGGATGCTGTACGCTCCCAAGTTATCGACGTGCTCGAAGCACAGATAAAAAGGAGACCGGCAATGAAGAAGATTAGCACCGTGGCGGCGAAGCAGATCAGGAATATTTCTGAACCGAAGCTGACGATCGGATTGGACCTGGGCGATCGCTCGAGCTGGAGCAAGGGACTCAAACGCCGTCCCCTGCTCCAGACCTCATCCCCGCTGAACAGGTCTGTAGAGGAAATTTGGCCAGGTTTAGATATCAGCCAGCCTTCCTCTAGGAATAAGGTTCACCGACGGTCACTTGTACGATGTTATTGTGCACGGCATATAAGACTAACTCGCTGACAGAGTGGAGCCCAAGTTTTCGCATGAGGTTGCTGCGATGCGTCTCCGCTGTCTTGACGCTTAAATTGAGATGGCAGGCTACTTCCTTCGTCGATTGTCCCTCAGCCAGCAGCTGCACAACCTCGCGCTCGCGAGAGGTTAGAGTCGGCACGCGGAGATGGCTCCTGGGGGAGCGCGGAGTCTTGTTGAGATAACCAGACAATACGAGATCAGCCACCCGGGCGGTGAAGAAAGTCTGGTTGCGAGCCAGGGCCTCCACTGCCGTCACCAGGTCTCGAGCCGCATCCGACTTTAGAAGGAAACCCCGGGCACCTGCATCCAGCACGGCCTGCACGATTTGATCGGTATCCGTAATTGTCAGAATCAATACTCTGATCCCGGCGTGCTCTCTTAGAATTTGACGAGTTGCTTCGAGACCGTTAAGCACCGGCATGCCAATGTCGAGAATCACAATGTCGGGTTTCGATTGCTTCGCCTTCTCCACCGCTTGACGTCCATTGTCAGCTTCCGCGCAGACCTCCCAGTCAGGATGTGACCTGATCAGTGAGATGAGTCCACGGCGTACGATCTCGTGATCGTCAGCAACCAGAATGCGCAGGCGATTCATATAGTAGCTCCTCTCTGGACTGAACTGAGACACTCGCAGAATGTAATGCCACAGCGCGCAACCGGCCAAACACACCGTGCTTCTTATCACGCACCAAGCGCACGAGCGTCAATACAGTCGATCCTGTACCGCATGCATAACTTCCCGTACCACCCAAATTGGAATACCCGAATCGAAGCAGCAACGCCTACGGTAAGGACACATCGTCGGCGGAGCGGACATTATTAGCGGGTTGAACTTAGCGTGTGGAACAACACGGACTGGCGTCCTGAGGTGAAGCCACCCAGAAACGTATGTCGTTCCGCGCGAGGAAAGTGGTGGGGCTATTGATGTCGTACATCTATGTGAGCGGTAGCGTACAGTGTGTACCCGATTGAACGGGCCAGCACTGAAAACTATAAGGAATCAGGTAAGGGTTTCTACAGGGCCGATCACCACTCGGCGCCTTGGCCGGGCCGGGTTTGCACCAGGCATGATATGGGGCCATTAAGGAATGTCCACTACAGTCCTAATCGTCGATGATAGCCCTCCGATTCGTCGTTCGCTGCGATCATTGTTCGAGCGACGCGAAGGTTGGGAGGTCTGCGGCGAGGCGGAAAATGGGGCGATGGCCGTCGAACAGGTGAAAGCTCTGAATCCGGATATCGTGATCATGGACTTGTCGATGCCTGTCATGAATGGACTGCAGGCGGCGCAGAAAATCTCCACCATTGCCCCAAAAACAGCTATGGTCCTGTTCACCATGCACGCCAGCGAGTATCTTGCTCAGGACGCACAACGTGCCGGCATCAAGGACGTGGTATCAAAGTTGGACGGACCAGCGAAACTGATGGCTTCCGTCGAAAACTTCGTTCCGAAGCCAGACCAGCGGAGGGAATGACCGTGGATCGTGACCCTTCCTCATCCCATTATCGCCCCGGCGGGAAACACTCATCGAATCCTGTGTCTTGGGAAGCGCACCGCTTTGCCAACGCCTTCCTTCGAGAGGGTCCGGCTGTCCGCTTTCGCGGTGAACCTCCTTTACCGAGTCTGCGGAGACACACAGTAAGGATGTGCGCTGGCGTACACAAAATGCCGGCGACAAAATCTGCGAAGCAGTCAGCTCCGGCATTCTTATAAAATCACAGTATGTTGTGGGGCAGTGGAAGATTGCGACAGCACTTCAGGCAGCTTGAGAATTAAAAGTGACGTCTGAGACTTCGCAAATCAACCGGCTGAATCAGAGTGGCCAGACTTTGCGCCAGGCGACCATTGAGAATGGAGAGCCCTTGACGAACAAGACACAGCTAGACCAGGATGACGCCGGGAAGCCATCCGTGACCCTCCCCGGAACGGTTGAGAAGATCATTCCGCCAACCCATCCCAGTCAACCCGAGAAGGCGCAGATTGGAGTTGAGGGTGCCGACGACCTGTACCGGGAATTACGGGTCGAAAACACCCTGCAGGACGAAAATGGCAAGCCAGTGGCCTTGAAACCGGGTGCTAAGGTCGACGTCACCATTGAAGCGGACTTGGATGCGACCCATCCCAAGCAAACTTCCGGGTAGAGTAACGAAGGGAAAGCCGGCCCGCGTCTCGTGTCAATTCTGGCCGCGGACCGGTCTAAAGGCTAGCCGCGTGACTAGGCTATGCGTTTCGTACGCTTCCTGCCTGATGCTTCATTTATGGCCGGTTGGATGCGTCCTCTACCGGCGGCCTGCTCATTGATCTGCTTTGCGAGTTCGGTCAGTTGTTCGTCAGTTTTCTTTTCTTCGGAAAGGGTCTCTTCGAGCAGAGAAATGTGGTCGGTTTCACCTAGAGTCTGAGCAAAGGCGATCACCGTGCCATAGGCCGCGATTTCATAGTGCTCAACGCGTTGGGCTGCCCCAATGAGCGCTGCATCGAGCACCGCGCCTTCGAGACCTTCCTTCATGACTTCGGAACCTTCCTCCACCAGCCCTTCCATGCCTGCGCACTTCTTGCCTTTTGGACTCTCATCGAGCGTCTCGAAGATCTGTTCGATCCGTGCCACGTGTCCTTTGGTCTGTTCCAGGTGCTTCTCGAAACCCTGCCGCAATTCGTCCGAGGCAGCGGCCCTGGCAAGCTTAGGAAGGGCTTTCACCAGCTGATTTTCCGCGTTGTAAATATCCCTTAGTTCTTCGACATATAGTTCGTTCAATCCTTGGTCCGACATGACTGCTCCAGTACTTTGAATTTGAGCCCACACCTTGGATGCAGTCACCCCTTAAGGGTTGTGGCTCGGCCGTCGAAGATATTTGGTGGGAGTCTTAGCTCTTGAGCCGAGCACGCAGACGAACTTCAGGCATGGACCTGTAGCCCACGGCTTTGCAACTGCGCCCTGCAATTTGTTTTCGCCGGGCAGCCTCAGCCTTCAACTGCGTCAACTTGTTCGGGTCAGTCACAATTCTCACGTGGAGAAAAAGTTCCTTCAGGGTTCGGGAAACGCGGCCCGAAAGCCGAGAGCGACACGGCCGGTCCAGACCTGTTCCTGGGGCGCGTCGGTTCTCACTCCGGAAGCGATCTGGCTTGCTCATCGAGGCGAATCCTTCATATAAAAGCATAGGCCTTCCACTAAAAAAAGGTGGAAATACGGGGTTCGACCCGGCGGCCTGGTAGCCACGGAGAGCCGATCCGAAGCCGACCGGAACCCGCCGAAATCTTCGCTTGACATTAGAATATACGCATACTATACGTATAGTTGTAGTACAGTTTAAACTCTTATAAACTACAAAGGACTGGTGGTCCGTAATGGCCAATGAGCAAAAAAACAAAGTCCCGCCTTCCGGCCTGAAGTATCGCCGGGTGGAGATTGCCGCAATTAAGAAAGTCAGACGCGGAAAACACCACGAACTGGTCCAGGGAATTGTGCGAGAAATGAAAATGTTATCGGTTGGATCCGCATTGGAAATTCCGCTAGCCGCGGTCGGCGGGATCGGACTCCCGAACCTTCGTTCCGCGGTCCATCGCGTCTGTATCGCTGAAGGATGGACGATCGAGACTCTCGCTGACGAAAAGAACCTTTACGTGTGGAAGACAGACAAATCCCAGCCATAATTCTTTTTGAAAAAAGGGCTCATCGATCGAGGCAAATTCTCGAGGTTCACATGACTACGACATCCAAATGGTATGACGTCTACAAGGTCGCATTACTTGAGACCGATTGGTCGAAAATGGAGGAGCGGATTCAGGCGGCAGAGGCAGCGATCCAGGAGAGAAAGCGCGAGTTTGACCTGAACCATGGTGGCAGCCCGGACGAGAACCGGGCCATCATAGATGCGGTACGCAGCCTCGAGGTTCTCAAGACCGAAGTAGCTGCGTGGCTAAATACAAGGGAAAAAGACGCGAGCTAGTGGACCAGGGTGCGGACCGCCTGGAGTAGTTCGCCGCCCGTTGATTCCGTCTTGGAAAGCACCTGATCGATACCAGCTTTCCGGGCCTCATCCGACAAATATGGGTAGGTGTGCAGGGTAAACATAAGGATGCGAGTGCCCGGCGCAATGGTTTTGATCGCACGGGCAGCTTCAAGGCCGTTCATCACCGGCATTGAGAGATCGAGAATCACTACGTCGGGCCGCAGTTCTCGAACTCGATCGATGGCCACCTGGCCATTCTCGGCCTCTCCGCAGATTGTCCAATCGCCTTCTTGCTCCAGCAACAAGCCCATGGAGCGACGAATGGCCTGCACGTCGTCCACGACGAGAATTCTGGCAGTCACAGCCGCCTCCAGGTGCAAGCTTACCGAACCACTCGAATTGCGCAATACACCGAGTGCTGTACCGCCGCAGTATGCGGTCCCTGAGCGGTGCGGCGTAACCCGTGCAGGGAAAACCTAATGTGCGCGACTACAGGATTTCATGATGCAGAGTACCCGCGGCACCGGATTGTGCCCCCATCCCGGGCTGCATATTCTCTGCTCATGCTTCTAGTTCCCCCTTTTAGTCCAAACGCCAGGCAGGCGCCCAATTTCTTTCCAGGAGAATGAAGGCACCTGCCTCTCGCCTTTTTCCGAGCCTATAGGGACCGGCCATAACGGCGAGCCCCAAACCTGCGGGCAACAGTTCCGACTCAATCGTCCTCATACCGTGCGCGCCAGGAGATTTCTGTGTCGACACCACCATTGGTACCCGCGATTCCCGATGTGCCCCAGAACGCTGCGACCGCGAATCGGGTCTCGGCCGTCGCTCCACCCGAAGTTGATGCAGATCCGACCCAGGACGCTGAGGTCTTGCAGGCGTCAATTCGAGCCGGGTCGGTGGCGCAGATTGTTGTGGCGGTGATCGCCGTCATTGGGCTGATCTACCTGCTCAAACTGGTATTGGTCACCACCCTTGCCTCATTGTTACTGGCGTTCGTTCTGGAGCCGTTGGTCAGCGGACTCACGCGGATCCGCATCCCACGGGCGTTCGGAGCGTTGCTCGCTGTACTCCTGGTGGTAGGTTTGGGGGTAGGGCTCACCTTCTTCTTCTACGGCCGCGCGGTAGACTTTGCCATCCAGTTGCCGAAATACTCCGGCAAGATACGATCCACGCTTGCCGTACTGCGAGAGCAGACCAGTCAGATAGAAGAGAGCACTCGTTCGGTGATCGCTTCACCGAGCGTTGGCAAGACGCCCCTCCCGGTTGAAGTTCAAGAGGCGCCCGGTCTATCGAGACTGATCTCTGCGGGCGGCGGGACCCTGGGGGAAGTACTCCTCGCGACGACGTTCGCCCCCTTTCTTGTGTATTTCATGCTCACATGGAAGGACCACGCGCATTCCGCCACTGTGCGCCTCTTCCCCAAGGAGCACCGGCTGATTGCACACCGGACCGTGGGCAGGATCTCAACCATGATCCGCGGTTTTATTGCCGGTAATGTCCTGATTGGGCTCATTAATGCTCTGGTCAGCACGATCGTGTTCTGGCAGCTGGGCATTCCTTATTTTTATTTCCTGGGAGTGATCAGCGGATTTGCCAGCCTGGTCCCCTACCTCGGAATATTCCTTGCCCTGCTGCCTCCCCTGGCAGCTGGATTGGGAATAGTGGATAGAACTGGCGTGTTGATAATCCTGCTGACCGTCGTGGGTCTGCACGTGGTGACTTTGAACATTCTTTACCCCAAGATCGTGGGAAAGCGATTGCGACTGAATCCGCTGGCTGTAACTTTGTCGTTACTCTTCTGGGCGTGGATCTGGGGTGCGATGGGTCTAATTCTTGCCGTGCCGATTGTCGGGGCCACCAAGATCATCTGTGACTACATCGATCCGCTGCGCGGACTGGGCGCATGGCTGGGGGAATAACCTGGAGAACACCGCTGATCACGCAATGCCCTGATGGAGGACGGGCGTCCTCCATCCTCAGGCCGTCCGCGCTCCTAGCACAAAATGCATGATTAAGGAGATGACAGCCAAAAGCAACAACAGGTGAATCAGGCCACCGGCTACATGGAATACGGCGAAACCGCCGATCCAAGCAATCAGCAGAATCACGAACAATATCGTCCAAATGCTCATAACGTCCTCCGCGCTGGATGTTAAGTCGACAACGACCTGCATCAGATGGCAACCAAGATAGGGGCGGTTGCCTTCGGCGAGGATGACCGGCGAAAGGTTCGCACCAGCGTCGCGAAAGCACCTTCGTTAAGCCGAATGCGGACTATTCGACCCCGAGATGTCCTCTCCTCCCGCGCACACCGTGCCAAACAATAAACCGGCAAACAATCTGGTTATGCGGGGACCGTAATATTCGGGATGGTGCGGCCTCTCAACGCGTTTGCGGGCGCCGCGCAGTTCCCTGGTCAAAGGGTAAGAGCGGTTGCGGTGGATGAGATCGAGGAACTCCTGCAACGTCAGATGGGCCATGGTGCACTCTCAGATTGGAGTGCGACGAGTTTTCCTGATGGGGCGATGGATTGCAATACAGTAAATGCCCGAGTCTTTCGTGGAAGACCATGGCGCAACGCCGGCCACAGGGAAAAGTTTGCCTAAAGGGAATTCTCGATCCTGACGGCAGGACCATCCACGTGAAGTAACCTCAGCTCGACTTCTGCCACAAGAAAGGGCCGGAAATGGGCCCTTTCTTCTTTGTACGCCAGAGGACATTTCGAACAAACGGCGACGCGCGAACCGACCCGCGGGGTCTGGACAAACGATCCTTGCTCTCTAATCTCTACAGGAAATACTGTACAGTCAGGCGGGAATTTCCTTGTTTACAATGACGAAGTTTCGCGTTGGTTTTGGCCCCTTAGGACAACAAATGTATCTGCGGGTTGGCCTCCAGCCGTTCCTTCTAGAGGATGGCGTGTAATTAGGATCTTGTGGCAAAGTCCCCGGGAACGCATTGGCCGGCGTGCTGCGGAGAGTCTGAGTCGAAGCCAACAGTTGGGAATGTTTTCTGCACGCCAGGAGGCGACCGTGAAACGGAGCGACCGTTCCGCAACGATGACCGCGAATTCCGCACCTTCATCTGCAACCAAGAATAACGGACACTCCAGATTGGTTGCAGAGACTGTCTCGCCTGATCTGGGCGTAATCCTCGCATGCCTGCAGACCATGCGCGCCGGTGACTTTTCGGTGCGGCTCCCAGGTTCGTGGACCGGACTGGCAGGGAAAATTGCAGACACCTTTAACGACATCGTCGCGGTCAACCAGCAAATGGCGCAGGAGTTGAACCGGGTTGGTCATGTTGTCGGTAAGGAAGGAAAAACGCGTGAGCGCACGCGCTTTCATGAGTCGAAAGGGGCGTGGGGAGAGATGGAAGTCTCGATCAATACTCTGATTGAGGACCTGCTCCGCCCCACTGCGGAAGTTACCCGGGCGATCGCCGGCGTTGCGCAAGGCAATCTGACGCAGACTGTCCGGCTCGACGTGGACGGTCGACCGCTGGAGGGGGAATTCCTGCGTTCAGCCAATATCGTCAACACCATGATTCAGCAGCTCGGCGTTTTTACCGCTGAAGTCACACGTGTGGCCCGAGAGGTTGGCACCGACGGGAAACTGGGCGGCCAGGCACAGGTGCCGGGCGTGGCCGGTACCTGGAAGGATTTGACGGACTCGGTCAACTCGATGGCCAGCAACCTGACCGGCCAGGTCCGCAATATTGCCGAAGTCGCTACCGCGGTCGCCAGCGGCGATCTTTCCCGCAAAATTACGGTCGATGTACGCGGCGAAATTCTGCAGCTCAAAGAAGCCATTAACACCATGGTGGATCAGCTTCGTTCGTTTGCCTCTGAAGTGACGCGCGTGGCGCGCGAAGTGGGCACGGACGGCAAGTTGGGCGGTCAGGCCGTGGTTCCGGGTGTGGCAGGCACATGGAAAGACCTAACGGACTCCGTAAATGCCATGGCCGG
>CAVTHC010000007.1:0-298107 GCA_963734455.1 Terriglobia bacterium | reverse complement strand
CCCTCAGTTTTTAGCTTCCAGTTCTCGGTTCTCACATGATTGGCTTCGAGCGATAGCTTCGATATAGTTCTGGAATACGATCCAGATCGGGGTGACTGCGTGAAGCGACGCGTGGTGATTACGGGAATGGGCACGGTGAGCCCGAATGGCATTGGGAACGCCGCATTCTCCAAGGCGGCATTGGCGGGGAAAAGCGGGATTCGGCGTATCTCGCGCTTCGATCCCTCCGAAATTCCGGTGCAGATCGCCGGCGAAGTCGCGGATTTCGACGAACTGGCCTGGGTCGACAAGCGCGAGCGTAAACACGTTTCCCGGGTACTGCCGCTTGCGCTGGCCGCAGCGACCGAAGCCCTGCACACGAGCCGGACTCGACACTGCTTCCCTGCCCGTGGAAGAGAAGCGTCGCTTTGGAGTGATTCTGGGCTCAGGCGGTGGCTCGCAGGAATTTACCGAAGAGCAGTACCGGCTATTCTTCCATCAGCAATACAAATCATGAGCCTGTTCTGCGTGCCCACCGGCGTGATGGGCACTCTTTCCAGCGAGCTCAGCGTGCGTTTTGGGCTGCGCGGGCCCAGCCACGTGGTCACTACCGGATGTACCTCATCCACCGATGCCTTCGGATATTCGCTGCGGCAGATTCAATCCGGACGGCTCGACATGGTGCTGAGCGGAGGAGCGGACGCGCCGATCGCGCTCGGCATCGTGAAAGGCTTCATTCTGATGAAGATCCTCACCGACTCCTGGAATGAGGCGCCGGAGCGCGGTTCGCGGCCATTTTCGGTCAATCGCGATGGCTTCGTGGTGGCCGAGGGCGCATGGATGTTTGTGCTCGAAGAATATGAGCATGCGCGCGCGCGCGGAGCGAGCATCCTGGCCGAAGTTCGTGGCTATGGCTCGACCTGCGAGGCGTTTCATCGGCGTACGATTGCAGGAATGCGGCGAGGAGCCGGCTCGCGCCATTAGACTGGCGATGAAAGAAGCTGGCATCGCGCCGCGCATAACGTGGATTACGTGAATCTGCACGGAACATCCACTCAGCTGAACGATCGCATCGAAACCCGGGCGCTGAAGCTGGTGCTGGGAGAACACGCCGCCGCAGGTGCCCATGTCCGCTCTGAAATCGCAGATCGGGCACCCCCAGGGCGCCTGCGGCGCTGCCGGAGTGGCGGCCACGATCGTCGCCATGCAGAACGGCCAGATTCCGCCGACCATGAATCTGGACAACGCGATCCGGAATGCGATCTCGACTACGTGCCCGATGCCGGACGGAACCAGACGATCGAGCACGCGGTATGCAACTGCATCGCTTTCGGATCGAAGAATTCCGCTCTGGTGCTGAGGAACTGCGCTTGAGGCAGTCGTCGGTCGTCAGTCGTCAGTCGTCAGCGAAGGGTTGGCCGACGACTGATGACTGACGACTGACGACTGCTTTACGATGCCACCAGGTGCAGTACCGTGCCCTCCACCTTGGGCCAGGCGTTGGAGCGGGGATCGATCAGGTCGAAGTGTCCGGCGGTGGAGATTTCCAGATAGTGCACGTTCTCGCCACGGCTTTTCTTCTGCTCGGTGTAGTTGCGGCTTAGAAATGGCGGCACCGTGTCGTCGGCGGCGCCGTGAATCAGCCATTGCACCGCCGAGGAGATTTTGAGCTTCATGGGATCGGCTTCATGGTAGTGCTCGGGAACCTGCGATTGGATTGCCGCCGAGAAAATCCACCACCGCGTTGTCGCTGAGATGAAGTTCCCAGGCCTGCTGCAAATCCACCACTCCGGCCAGAGACATGACCCGCTTGACGCTCGGTTCATGACCGGCCAGGCACAACGCCAACTGCCCTCCCGCGGAGTGGCCCATCACGACCATTTTTGTCAGGTCCAGATTGTAGCGTTGGGCAATCTGTGAAACGTAGCGGTAGGCGCTGCGCAGGTCTTCGAAGGTGCCGGGCCATCCTCCTCCCGGGTTGCCTACCCGGCGATACTCCACATTCCATGTGGCCAGTCCCCGGGCGGTCAGGGCGGCGCAAAGGTGTCCGGCGTGCTTGAGATCGTATTTCGCGCGCCAGTAGCCGCCGTGGATATTCATCACCACCGGGAATGGCCCCTGCGACTTTGGTATGCGGAGGTCGCCGAATTGATTGGGGTCGCGGCCGTAGGCGAGCTGCGCATCGGCGGGGGGCGGCGGGATGGTGAAGATATCGTCTGCGGGCATCGACTGGCAGCTTCTTGCCGAGGCGTGGTCTGCGATTAAAAAATCAGTTCTTAGTCTTCAGTTCCCGGTTCTCGGACTACTGGCCTTTGAGTTTTAGTTTGGATTTGTTTTCTTCGAGAAATTCCCGAAGTTTTTCGGAAGCTTCGAGCAAGCGGGTCCATTGTTCGTAATAGAGCGTGACCGGAAATCGGCCCAGGCCGTAGACGCTGACGCCGCCTTTTTCGCTGACCCGGAATTCCAGGCTGCCGCTGCGTCTCGCACCTTGCTTTTCGAGTTCGGACAGGCGGGCTTTGAGCTCTTCATATGTCGGTTCAGGCATTGAAATTACCTCGGAGAATCTGGAGCGGGAGACGGGAATCGAACCCGCAACCAACGGCTTGGGAAGCCGCTACTCTACCTTTGAGCTACTCCCGCTTGGGAACTGGATCAGGGTACCACTGCGGGGAACAGTGGGGCAACGTGGCTACTCGATGGGTTCGACCAGGCGGTCCGGTAATTGCGCGACGGTGATGGCGGCCAGGACGAACACGATCCCGACGACCTGCAGCGGGCCCATCAGCTCGCCCAGCGCGATGGCGGCAATGACGATAGAGAATACGGGTTCGAGGCAACTGACGACGATGGCGCGGGTGGGCTCAAGGTGCTGCAATCCGGCAAAATAAAAAGCGAATGGGGCCAGGACCGACACGAGGGAGAACAGGAGCAGGAAGAGCCACTGGGAGGAAGAATAGTGGGCGGCCACGAGCTTCCAGGGGGGATTGACCAGAAGCCAGAACAGGGACGCGCTGCCGGTGGTGTAAAGCAGCACGATCCAGCGATCGCGCCGGGCCAGGATGTCGTGTCCCCCAATGTTGTAAAAGGCGAACGAAAAAGCGGCGAGCAGGGCGGCGAACACGCCAATGGTGTCCAGACGGAATGCGCCGCGGCTGAACATGCCGATGACCAGGGCAATCCCGGTCACTGCCAACCCGACCGCCGCCACTCGCTGCGACGTGAGTTTCTGCAGTCCGCGAGCGACGGTGTAGATCAACACCCAGATGGGAGCGGTGTATTGCACGGTGATCGCGGTGGCAACGTTGGTCCTTTGAATGGCCAGGTAATAGAAATAGTTGGACGCGGCCACGCCCAGAATGCCGATGAGGAAGAGTTGGCCGAGGTCGCGGGCGGGAAGCCGCAAGCCGGCACGCCTCCGAGACAAGCCCAGAATGGCGAGCAGCACGAGAAAGGAGAACGAGGCGCGGCCCTGGGAAAGGATCAGGGGATCGATGGAAGTGACGGCCTGAAGGCCGGGAAGGCGGCCGGTGAAGGCGGCGCGGCCGAGGGTGGCGGAGACTCCCCAGAAGAAAGTGGCTGTGGCGATGTAGGCGTAGCCGCGAACGGGTTGGCGGGTATGTCGGTGCAAGGTTGCAGGTTACAACAAAAAACCTTTGCCGAGCTTGGCTCGGCCGGGCGGTGGCGCCCGCCCCTACGTGGTCCGTGCCAACTACCTCCGGTTGTCGGTTCTGGGTTCGGGGTGGATCAGGACGCGGAACAGTTCTGGAAATTCCTGCTTGAAGCGGATTTCCAGTTCGGTGGAGACATCGTGCACGCTGGACAGGGGGAGGTCGTCCGCCATGGTGCAGTGGGCAGGAGACGTAGATGCGGCCGCGCACCCGTTTGATGAGGATTTCGTGCATATCGAGGATCTCGGGGAACTTGGAGGCGACGGCCTTCAGACGCCTTTCCAGTTTGGCGTCATGCAACAGTTCGTCGCCGGTCTCGATGGTGGCCGGCTCGCTTTCGATGTGGGTGAGGATCGAGGAAATTTCCGGGACGTCCTGGCGAATCTCGGCCTCGAGCATGGTCACGCGGTCGTGGGCTTCTTTCAGGCTCAGGCGTTCGTCGAGTTCGAGATGCTGTTCGACGTGGAGATGGCCCTGGAAATCCTGCACGCTGACGTCGTGCAGGTTGAAATTGTGACGGGTGGCGACGGCGCGGACGCGATCGAAAATATTTTCCGTACGCAGGGCGCGGGGCACGGAGTGCACGATGACGTCGGCATCGGGCAGCACTTCGTGGACGGCGCTGGTTACGGCTTCCGTCATCTGCTCCGAGCGCTGGAACGTGACGTTGCGGGCCACGCCGACGGAGAGGTCGGCGAAGTAGCGGTTGCCGGCGCGGCGAATGCGCACGCGGTCTACCTCGAGCAGGCCGTCCACGGTCGAAACCGCAGCAACAATCTTGCCGCGCACTCCGGCGGGAGCGGCATCGAGCAGGGCGTCGATCGTCTTACGGGCCAGACGCCAGCTTACATAGACCACCACGCCGGCCACGAAAAGCGCGGCTACGGGATCGGCATCGCGCAGCCAGCCCATGCCGTACGACCGCCCAATCAACACCAGCAGCAGGCCGATAATCACGATCCCGCTCGACCAGATGTCGGTGGAGAAATGAGTGCATCGGCTTCGAGCGCCTGGCTGTCGTACTTGGCGGCAATTCTGCCCAGGGCGCGCGAGCGCCAGAAGTCCACCGCCATGGAGATGAACATCACGGCAAAGGCGGCGATGCTGGGCTCGATCTCGACGTGGTGGAAGAACAGCCGTTTGACGGCTTCGTAGATGATCCAGACGCAGGTCAGCAGCAGCAGGCCGGTTTCGATGAAAGCGGAAAAGTTTTCCACCTTGCCGTGGCCGTACTGGTGGTCGGCGTCGGCCGGCTTGTCGGAGACGCGGACCGACATGAGAGTGATGATGGCGGCGATCAGGTCGAGCACGGAATGCAGCGGCTTCGGAAAGTATGCCCAGGCTGCCGGTGGTTACGCCCACCACAATTTTCAGCGCGGTGATGGCGAGGGCGGCCAGAACGGAGTTCCCCGCGACGGCGCGCTTCTCCGCGCGCATCGACTCCGAACTGTAGACCGCGGGCGAACCGGACATAGCGGCATTATAGCTGTCGGCGGGCAGCGGGCCTGGGGCGCCGGACCTCGGCTTGCACCTGCCTTATTTGCTATGGATCTGACGTGAGTTAAGATAGAGTTTCTCTTGTCAATCAGCCCAAATCTACATCTAGCCGGCGCCCGGCCGTGCCGGTCAACCCTTCGTCATTTACACCCGGCGTCAGGTTTCGCCCGAGGAAAACTCTCATGCATCGTGGCAATCTGTGTAGTTTGATGGCAACTCTCGCGATCGCTGGCGCGTGGTTGGGCGCGCAGGCGCAGAGCAAACCGCCGGTTCCGCCGATCAAACCTGGGCTGTGGCAGGTCCACATCGAGCGTGAAGTGAACGGCCAGAAGGCGCCCGACATGAGCGACCGCATGAAGAACATGAGCCCGGAAAAGCGGGCGCAAATTGAAGCCATGACGAAGCAGCATGGGGTGGCCATGGGCGGCGCGGGCAATCAGATCTGCTACACCCGCGAGGCGCTCGAGCATTCGCCCTGGGCCGAGGCAGAGACGGATTGCAAGCCCACTTTCACTACCCGCACCTCATCAAACTGGAAGTGGCACACTTCCTGTCCAAAATCCGGGTATGAGGCCGACGGCGAGGCCATTTTCAACGATCCCGAGAACTACACGGTGAAGTCCACCTCGGTGTCCAAGATGGGCGAGACGGAGCGGAAGACGAGCACGCTGATCACGGCCAAATGGCAGGGGGCCGATTGCGGCAGCCTGAAGCCGCTGGATCCCAATCCCAAACCCTAGCGGCGAGTGAGCATGCGCTGCGGAAGTCCCGTCGACCAGACTTTCGATGGGGCGCCTCGCTGGCGCTGCGGCTGCGGTGGCGCTGCCGCACGAGCGGGGCGCTCGCGCCCACATTGCGTGGGGTTCATGCCGGTCTGATGGCTCTATGCTAGGATTCTCGATGCACTTGGGCTTTCAGCCTGGGAGGAATTCTGGTTTGAGAATTTATTTACGATGGGCAGGTGGGTTGATTTTGGCGGCGGCGGCATGGGGGCAGGCGGCGAAACCGGCGGCCCATTCGGCGCCAGCCAAGGCTGTGACCGCGAGCCCCGCTGCGGCGACGATTGGTCCGAATACGCCGGTGATCACGATTCCGGGGATGTGCGACAAGCCAGCGGCGGAGAAGTCCAAGGCTGCCGCTTGCAAGACCGTTGTAACCCGCGCCGAGTTCGAGCAACTGGTCAATGCGGTTGCGCCCGCCATCGACCCGGCGTCCCGAAAACAACTGGCCACCCAGTACGGAACGGCGCTGGTCATGGTCCATAAGGCGCACGAGATGGGGCTGGACCGGGGGCCCAGGTTTCAGGAACTCCTGCGCGTGGCCAGGATCGGCGTGATCACCAAAGAACTGGGGCAGAAGCTGCAGCAGGAAGCGGAAAACGTTTCGGACACGGAAGTCGAGACTTACTACCACAACAACCAGGGCATGTTCGAAGAGGTCGACCTGCAACGGGTCTTCATACCGCGCAGCAAGCAGCTTCCGGAAAGCGAAAAAAAAGACAAGCCCGACGACGAAGCCAGCAAGGCGGCCGCGAAGAAAGAGCAGCAGGAATCCGAAGACGCCATGAAGAAGCTGGCGGAAGGGTTGCGGGCACGGGCGGCGGCCGGCGAAGACTTTGGGAAACTGCAGGATGAAGCGGTGGCGGCGTCGGGATTCAAGGGAAAGCCTCCGACCCGGCTGGGCAAGGTGCGCCGGACCAGCCTGCCACCGGACCAGGCGACATTTTCAACCTGAAGGTGGGAGAAACATCGCCGCTGATCAGCAGCGCCCCCGGATACCTGGTCTACAAAGTCGGAGAAAAAGACACGCTGCCACTGGACCACGTGCGCGATGAAATCGTGGCGGCGCTGCAGTCGCAGCGCATGCAGGATGCGATGCAGGCGATTCAGCAGTCGGCCACGCCGCAACTGAACGAGAAGTATTTTGGGGATGCGACGGCGGACGCGCCCGGGGGGCATGCGCCGAGCGGTGGTCCTGCGAAACCCGCGCCCAAGGCCCCTGAAGCCGGTCCCAAATAAATGGGCGATGCAAAACCAACCGTAGTGGTCACGGGAATTTCCGGCAATCTGGGAACCCGCCTGCTGGCGCAGCTGGGCGAGTTCAACGTGATTGGCCTGGACGTAAACCCGCCGGTGACCGATCTTCCGCTGCAGTTTGAACGCATCGACCTGGGCGAGGAAGCGTCCTGCCGCCAGCTTTTTGTTTTGCTGCGCGAATCCCAGGCCGAGGCGGTCATCCATCTGGCCTTTATCCTGGACCCGGTGCGGTCGGGAGTGCTTGATCTCGACCGCATGTGGCATATCAATGTGGCGGGAACGGCGCGAGTGATGGAAGCGATCACCGAGGCCAATCACGAAGAGACCATTGTCCGGAAATTCATCTTTCCCAGCAGCGTTTCGGTTTATGGATCAGACCTGACGTCGCCGGCGACGGAGGAGCATCCTCTGGGCGCGCACACCCTGCCCTACGCGATGCACAAAATGGAATGCGACAAGGTGGTGCAGCAGCGGGCCCCAGCGCTGCGAGGCTGTAGCGCGTATATGCTGCGGCCGCATATTTTTGCCGGGGCCAGCGTGGAGAATTACATGGTGGGCGCTTTTCGAGGCACGCCCGGCGGACGCAGCGACCGCGCGGCCCGCATGCGGAGCCGGGGCAAGCGGTTGCCCTGCCTGCTGCCCAGCGGGCGGCGTTATCTGGAGAACCGGATCCAGTTTGTTCACGTAGATGACATGGCGAGGTTGATCCGGCGCATTCTCCAGAAGACGGAACCTGAATCACAAAGATTGACGGTGCTGAATGTGGCGGGGCGCGGCGATCCGTTGACCTTCGAACGCTGCATCGAAATCGCCCATGCGAAATTGCTTCGACTGCCGGGCAAGACAGCTTTCCGGATGGCTTTGAAAATGTTATGGCGGCTGGGGATTGTGGCCATCCCACCCGAGGCGGCGCCTTACATGACCGGCGAGTACATCATGAATACAGACCGGCTGCGGAAGTTTCTGGGCGAGAATTACGAGGACGTGATTCGTTACACGGTGGCGGACGCGTTTGCGGATTGCTTTAAGGCGGAGGCGGAGAAGGCGGAGATGCGCGTCTCGCCGAATGATTGATTTGCTTTACAGTCTTTTTCAGAACCACTCTAACTTCAGTTTTCAGTCTTTCGTTGGCAGTTCTCAGTGAGAACCCTTAGGCCTTATTTTATTCCGCGGTACAGGACGGCGATGCCCAGGGTGTAGGGAGTGCGCGAAACGTCGCGGAAACCCGCCTGGCGGATGCGCTGCTGCATTTCATGCGGGGCGGGAAAGCGGGCAACTGACGTGGGCAGATAGGCGTAGGGCCCTTTTACCCCGGAGATGAGCGTGCCGATCGCGGGCAGGACTCGTTTGAAATAAATCCGGTAACAACTTCCCGCCAGGCCCTTGGGTTCCCCGAAATCCAGAATGCCAAATTCTCCGTCCGGGCGGAGGATGCGCATGATCTCGCGCAGTCCGGCGTCGTAGTCGGCCAGGTTGCGAAATCCGAAAGCGGAAGTGATCAGGTCGAAATGATTGTCGGGAAAGGGCAGGCGGAGCGCGTCGGCCTCAATCCAGCGCAGCGGCGTGGCTGCGGCCTTGCGGCTGGCCCTTTGCAACATGGCGTGAGAAAAGTCCGCGCCCAGAATTCTGGCGGACGACTTCCCTGCTTGGCGGCGCAACGCCAGCGTCATATCCCCCGTGCCACAACACAGGTCGAGAACCTGCGCTTCCGGGCGGGACAGAATAC
Organism: Terriglobia bacterium; assembly: GCA_963734455.1. Lineage (GTDB taxonomy): Bacteria > Acidobacteriota > Terriglobia > Terriglobales > Acidobacteriaceae > JAIQFF01. The sequence continues at coordinate 289,201 of CAVTHC010000007.1, read as the reverse complement.
CGGAGAAGGTCCGAGCCGTTCTGCGCCACCAGAGGCGGTCCACGTTGCAGGAGAGAACGTGATTCAGCAGGTCGTAGCGCGGCGCGATCGAAGTGAACATCTCGCGCACGGCGCGCGCGGCCGACTGCGGGTCGGTGGCGCCTTCAGGGGTAGCGCCGAGGACTGCGGATTTGGATGAGTCAGTCAATTCTGTGCGAGCTTAGAACTTGTAAGTTGTCAACCTGAGCGAGTGGCGACTCGGCCGCGCGCAGTGGTCGCGAAGTCGAGAGGCCCCTACCGATAGCACATTTTCGCTGCGTAACCCTGAAACAATTCCTTCTCCCTCCGGCTATTTCAAGATGATAGGGGTCCTTCGACTCCGCAAGCATTTCGCGAGGCGAAATGCTTGCTCCGCTCAGGATGACACGCCTGATCTCATTCTGGCTACCGCGACAGACGGCGTAATTCGTCCACGGCTTCGATCACGACTTGCTCGGGGACGTCGTTGGCGATTTCCACTTTGCCAATTTCTCGAGGCAAGACAAAGTGCACGACGCCGTTGCGGGTCTTTTTGTCCGACTTGAGCAGGCGCAGAATGTCGCGGCTGCGGGACTGAACTTTGGGGAGTGGACCGAGGGCGCGCACCGCCTCAGTGATGCGCGCGGCACTGGCCGGGTCGATGCGGTCCACTGCAGTGGAGATTTTTGCGGACGCGATCATGCCCCAGGCGACCGCTTCGCCGTGCAGGAAATGGCGGTATCCGGTCTGGGCCTCGAGGGCGTGGCCGATGGTATGGCCGAGGTTCAACACCCGGCGCAGTCCGTTCTCGCGTTCGTCGGCGGAGACCACTTCGGCTTTCAGCCTGACAGATTCCGCGATGATCCATTCCAGCCGGGCGGGGTCGCGACGCAATTGGCCGGGATCGACATTTTCCAGGGCGCGAAATAATTCGGGCTTGCCGATCACGCCGCACTTGAGAGCTTCGTAGAGGCCGGCGCGGAATTCACGAGCGGGCAATGTGCTGAGCACCGCTGGGTCGATCAGGACCACGCGGGGGTGGTGGAACGTGCCGAGCAGATTCTTGCCGGAGCGCAGGTTGACGGCGGTCTTGCCGCCGATCGAGGCGTCGACTTGCGCCAGGACCGTGGTGGGAATTTGAATCAGGTCGACGCCGCGCATGTAGAGCGATGCCAGCAGTCCGGTGACGTCGCCGACCACGCCGCCTCCGAAGGCGGCAAGGACGGAATTCCGGTCGGCGCCCAGGCGGCTCAATTGCCCGGCCAACTTTTCCAGCGTGGCCAGGCGCTTGTGGCGCTCGCCATTGGGCATCTCCACGATCGTGGCGGTGAATCCGGCGGCCGAGAGAGACGCCAGCAGTTTTTTCCCCCACTTGCGGCGTACGGGCGGGACCGTGACCAGGAACAGACGCTGGTGCTTCGCCGACGAGTCGGACGTGGCTGTATTCCCATTGAAGATTACGCGGAAGAGATCGCGCAGGGCTTCGCCGGAACGCTCGAGGAGGCCGTTGGCGATGACGGCGTCGTAGGGTCGCGGAGGAAGCGCGATGGTGATGCGGGTCATTGTTGTCATCATAACTTATCGAGGTGGCAGTCGATTGGACGGCGCTGCGGTGCACGAAGGAAATCCTTCGACGACTGGGACTTTTTACGCTGCCGCACGAGCGGGGCGCTCGCGCCTACATTCACAACTTCTTCTTGGGGTTTGCCAGGGACGCGATTACCGAGATGGATAGGACGCCTGCAACGGCTGCCAACGCCAAGTGTGTCGGGATCTCGACATAGTGGGACAGGAGCATTTTGGCGCCGACGAAGATCAGCACCAGGGAGAGGCCGTAGTGCAGGTAGCGGAACATTTCCATCATGCCGGCCAGGGCAAAGTACATGGAGCGCAGACCGAGGATGGCAAAAACGTTTGAGGTGTACACGATGAAGGCGTCCCGGGTAATGGCCAGGACAGCGGGAATGGAATCCACGGCGAACAGCAGGTCGGTGGTTTCGACCACCAGCAGGACGACGAACAACGGCGTGGCATAAAGCCCCGGGCTGCGAACGAAGAACTTGTTGCCCTCGTAATCCTTGGTGACCGGCACCCAGCGGCGGAACAGGCGCAGCACAGGATTCTTCTCGGGATGGATCTCGGCTTCGTTCTGAAACATCAGCTTGATGCCGCTGTACACCAGAAACGCGCCGAAGACGTAGATGATCCAGTGGAATCTCCGGATGAGGCCGACTCCGGCCACGATGAAGATGGCGCGCATGATGAGCGCGCCCAGGATTCCCCAGAACAGCACCTTGTGCTGGTGAATGGAGGGCACCTGAAAGAAACGGAAGATCAGGAGAAAGACGAAAAGATTGTCGACGCTGAGCGAGAGTTCGATGACGTATCCGGTGACGAACTCCAGGGCGGGGGTGCGGCCGTGCCAGAAGAAGACGATGACTGCGAAGACGGCGGCCAGCGCCATCCAGACCGCGCTCCAGGCCAGGGCTTCGCGAAACTTTACGGTGTGGGCGCGGCGGTGGAACACACCCAGGTCGAGCACCAGCATGGAGAGGACGAAGAGATTAAATAAGATCCAGAACAGTAGCAATCAGCGCTCCCACATTTCTAATCTTTTCTGCCGCGCTTGCCCGTCTCCCAGTCGCTCCACATGCCGAAGGTCTTTAACTGGTCGTCGAGATGAGTCTCGCGCAGGGTCTGTTCGATCTGGGCGTGATGGAGGCGCGGGCCGGGACGCTCAGGAGCGTTCGCGAGGCCGAAGGTCAAGGCGCTGGCTTCGACCACATGTTTGCTTAGTTCGGCCAGGTCGACTTTGTCGAAGGTGTCGGACATGGCGTGATAGTTGAGCAGGTAGTTGGCCTCTTCCTGATTGGCGACGAAGGTTGGAACGCCTTCCAGCAGGAAGTCGAAGTTGTCGGTGCCCCAGTCGGCGTCGGTGGTGAGGGTTGCAGCGTCAAGCGATTTTAAGGGAGCGACCAGGGTGGTGGCGGCAGGCGCGACGTCGCGGCGTCCCGCCCAGCGAAAATCCGGTGACCCGGCCGATGCCGGAATCGAAGATCACGACGCCCGCGACCTTATCCAGCTCCGCGCGATGGGTGACAGTGTAGGAGTGCGAGCCCACCATGCCTTCTTCTTCGCCGGAGAAGAGAATGAAGCGGATGCTGCGCCGGGGACGCACGCCGGAAGCCTTGATGGCGCGCAGAGCATCCACGACCAGGGCGGCGTTACAGCCGTTGTCGAGCGCGCCGGTGCCCAGTTCCCAGGAATCGAGGTGGGCGCCGAGGATGACGAACTCGTCCGGCTTCTCGCTGCCGCGAAGTTCGGCAACCACGTTGGCGGCGGTGATGGGGCCACCGACAGTGTTGGGAATGGAGAGGTCGGCGTACAGCTTTTGCCCGGAGGCCAGCAGGCGCGCCATGCGTCCGGCGTCTTCGCGCGCGACCAGCACCATTGGCATGCGGTCGATTTCGCCGTCGCCGGCGTTGGTGTGGCGGTAGAGCAGGTCGTGCGGACGAGTGGACTGGAATGCGACCGCCAGCGCTCTGGCCTTGACCGCGCGATCGATCACTGCCAGGAGCCTTCAGATATTCGGCGAAGAGGTCGTCCCAGTTGCGCATCTCCTCGGAGTGGACCAGGAGGATCGCGCCGGCGATATCGCCGGCTTTGGCAAAGTCCTCGGCGGTGCCTTGCCCGACGTCCACGACGGGAACGCGACTATGAGGCGCGAGCGCGGGCGCCCAGGCGATGGAGACGACACGCAGCAGGAACGGCTCCGGGCGAGACCACGCTCATCCGAGTGGCGCCTTCCGCCCAACTTGCCTGGATGGAGAAGTCTTCCGTATGAACGCTGTCCGCGCCCGCAGCCTTGAATGCCTCTATACCCCACTGGACCGCCTTCTGCATGGCCGGCGTGCCGGGAACGCGGCCGCCGATCTGGTCGGTCAGCTGCTGCAGGTTGGTGTCGAGGGCCGAGGGCTTAAGGGCTTCGGCGATCACCCGATCGGTTGCGTCCTGGGCGAAGGCGGCGCCCAGCACGACGGGGAGAAGAAAAGCGCACAACAGGGCTCTTGGCATAAGGCGGAATTAGAAATGAAATTGGTAAAAGAGCAAAGAGATGATGGGACGGTGCGGCTTCGACGGCCACGAAAAGAGATTTTATGAAATTCAGTTCTTAGTTTTTAGATCTCAGTTCTCAGATTTGATCGCCGGGTTATTTCTTGTCCAGCAGGCGGATGGTTTCCAGGATCACGCTGCCTACGATCTCGATGCTCTTGGGGCTGAGCTTGTCGAGGGTGTCTTGCGGCGTGTGGTGGAAGACGTTGTCGTAGCCGTAGTCAAGGTCGATCAGGTCGGCGCAGGGCACACCACGTTCGACGAAGGGCAAGTGGTCGTCTTCCACGGTGATTGTCCGGGCGAAGAAGTGGGACTGGTAGCCCAGCTGGGTAGCGGCCTGGTGGACCATGTCTTCGAGCCATGGAGTCGAGTTAGTGTCGCGGTCGACGTTGAGGTCGGCGTCGCCGATCATATCGGCGAGCAGAAACGCTTTGAGGTTCTTGAGCGTGCCGTCCTTCTGCCATTTGTCGCCGAGGTGGCGGACTACCGTACAGGCTGTCGGTGGCGGTCCAGGTTTTGACTGCTTCTTCGCCGTCGGTCCACAAGAGCCACACGCTGTAGCCTTCGCGCTTTTTGCCGCGCAACTGGTTGGCCAGTTCGAGCAGGATGGCGGTAGAGGAGCCGCCGTCGTTGGCGCCCACGTAGCCGGTATTGCGCAAGGGATAGTTGGTGTCGTAGTGGCCGGCGATGACGATCACGCCCGGGCGGGTGCCGGGGAACCTGGCGATGATGTTGCGCACCGGAAACTTGCCTTCGGGAGTATCGGCGGTGAAGGCGTCGTCTTCCACCTGATCGTTTTTGAGGTGGGCCAGGATGTAGCTTTCGAGCTTCTTGTGGTTTGCGCTGCCGATGGGACGGGGGCCGAAGGCCACGACCTCGCGGGTGTATTGCATGGCGCGCGCAGCGTTGAAGGATTGCGCGGGCGCGCTCACGGCCAGGACCAGGAGTACGGCAACCATAGCTGTAGGGCCGGCGCCCCGCCGGCTGTCGCGAGGGCTCGCATCCTTCAAATGCCGAACTGCGCTGGGCTGGGCGGGCGAGGGCGCCCGCCCCTACGTGGATACGGGTGGTTGTCATCGATCTTTTCTGGACTGGCGGGCTTTGCGCTGCTTCGGATGCACCAGCCAGGCGATGCCGATGCTTACGACGTACAGCGCGACCATGGGCGCGGCAAAGATGCACATGTTCAGGATGTCGGTGGTCGGAGTAATGATGGCGGCAATGATGAAAATGACGAGGATCGAATAGCGCAGGTTGCGCCACATCCAGCCGGCGTTGACGATGCCCATCAGCGCCAGGAAGAAAACCAGGATGGGCAATTCAAAAATCACGCCCATGCCGATCATGATGGTCAGAAACAGATCGGTGTACTCGCCGATGGTGATCATCGGCTGGAACTGTTTGCCGTAGTCGATCAGGAAGCTCAGGGCCGCGGGGTAGACCATCTTGTAGGCGAACAGTCCGCCGGACAAGAACAGCAGCACGGTCGAGAACATGAAGGGAAATACGTAGCGCTTCTCATGGCGATAGAAGCCCGGGAGAAATGAACATCCAGACCTGATAGAGCACGAAGGGCGAAGTCACGAACAGCCCGGCCAGGGCCGCGACCTTCAAGTAAAGATTGAAGGGCTCGGTGGGGTTGAGATAGACCAGCTTCTCGGCCATCCCATTGCGCTGCAGCGCCTCCATGATGGGGCGCTGCACGAAGCCGAAGATGAATTCGTGGTAGTTCCAGCAGGCAAAAAACCCCACCGTGACCGCAATGATGGAATAAATGAGCCGGCGTCGCAGCTCCTCCAGGTGATCGAGGAAGCTCATGGCGGTAAGGCCGTCGCGGGAGTCTTCGGCGGGGGGAAGCTCGGCGGCCATCTCAGGCATCGGGAGCCTTGGCGAGCGAATTCGTTTCCGGGACAGAAATCTCGGCGGGGGGCAGGCTGCCGAAGCTACGGAACCTGGCGGCGCCTGGACGGGCGGCAGGATGGTCTGGCGATTCTGTTCGAGATCCAGCTGCGAGATCTCGGACTCGATTTGCGCCTTGAATTCGTTCGAGGCCCGCTTGAATTCATTCAGAGCCCTTCCGATCTGGCGTCCGATCTCGGGCAACTTCTTGGGCCCGAACATGATCAGGGCAAAAAGGAAGAGGAAGATCATCTCTGGGAAGCCCAGGTTCATGTGTCCATGATACTGCCGGAGGGAATTGGCGGCAATCCGATGGTGGCGGCAAATCCATTAACCACGGAGGACACGGAGGACGCGGGGGGTACAAAACTTGTTATCGGGGTGAAGCTTTGACGTTTCCCGTCCTGGGGTGCCTGAGGAACCGCAACCTCTTTTGCCGCATCCAACTAGGGACGCTTCGAGCGGGCGATTTCCTGACCCAGGGGTTACTTCCGGGTAGCCGAAAGAGTGGCTAACTGGGTCGGGGAGCGCTATACTTCGCTCAGACGCGCTGGCCGGGGTGTTTTTTACCTCCCCGGCGAAGGAAAATAATGATGGTAGGCAGTTCTCGTCGCGCACTCTTCCTGGTTGTTTTCGTTCTCGTAACCTGCGGATTTCTCGGGATCGTATTCGGGCAGAAGATCAATCCTTCGGCCGCTCCCGGCGGAGACTCCGACGTCCGCGACAGCCTGCGGCAGTTCACCACGGTCTATGACCTGGTCGAACAGAACTATGCCGAGCCGGTGAACCCGGACAAAGCGATCTACAACGGGGCGATTCCGGGCATGCTGCACGTGCTCGATCCGCACTCGAATTTTTTCGATCCCAAGGCCTACTCCCTGCTGCGCGAAGATCAGCGCGGGAAGTACTACGGCGTGGGCATGACGGTCGGGCCGCGCAACAACAAGGTGATCGTGATCGCGCCGTTTGTGGGCACGCCGGCGTATCGCGCCGGAATTCGGCCGGGCGACATTATCGCCGCGGTGGACGGCAAGCCTACCGACAACATGAGCACGGGCGATGTGGCCGACCTGCTCAAGGGGCCCAAGGGGACCACCGTCCACATCACGATTCTGCGCGAAGGCGCGGACAAGCCGCTCGAGTTCGCTGTAGTGCGCGATGAGATTCCGCGCTACAGCGTGGACCTGCATTTCCTGATCAAGCCGGGAATCGGTTACATGCACGTGTCCGGATTCAACGAGACCACGGAACACGAAGTCGCGGATGCGCTCGACCAGATGGGCGACCTGAAGGGATTAATTCTCGATCTGCGGCAGAATCCCGGCGGGTTGCTGAACGAAGGCGTGGGCGTGGCGGACAAGTTCCTGCACAAGGGACAGCTGATCGTTTCCCACCATGGACGGTCGTCTCCCGAAAAGCGGTACACGGCGGCGCACGGCAATGGCGGCAAGGACTATCCGCTGGTAGTGCTGGTGAACCGTGGGACGGCGTCGGCGGCGGAGATTGTAGCGGGCGCGATTCAGGACCACGACCGGGGACTGATTGTCGGAGAAACCACGTTCGGCAAAGGTCTGGTGCAGACGGTGTATCCGCTGTCGGAGAACACTGGACTGGCGCTGACCACCGCCAAGTACTACACCCCGAGCATGCGGCTGATTCAGCGCGATTACTCCAACGTCTCGCTGTATGACTACTACTTCAATCGCGAGAGCGAAGAGAACGCGCACAATGCCAGCCGCGAAGTGAAGCTCACGGACAGCGGGCGCACCGTCTATGGTGGCGGCGGGATTACACCCGACGTCCCGATCTCTGCGGTGAAAAGCAACCACTTTCAGGACTCGCTGCTGCAGCACTACGCGTTCTTCAATTTCGCCAAGCACTACGCGATCACTCATCATCCCGCCAAGAGTTTTGAAGTGGATGATGTGGTCCTGCAGGACTTCCGCAAGTTCCTGGATGACGAAAAGGTCCCGTATACCGAGGCGGAGTTGATGGACAATGACGCGTGGGTGAGGTCCAACATCAAGAGCGAAATTTTCGTGGATGTGTTTGGGCAGGAGGAAGGCTTGAAGGTGCGGGCGGAAACCGATCCGCAGGTGACCAGGGCGCTGGAGCTTTTGCCGCAGGCCAAGTCGCTGGCGGAAAATGCCCGTAAGATTGTGGCGGAACGGACGGGCGGGCATCCGCTGAACCAGTAACGGAGTTTTCAGCTTTGAGAGAGGCCCGAATTTTCGGGCCTCTTTTCTTTTTGGGGGCTTTTGATGGAGGACGGGCGGGGACCGCCTCCATTTCCGGCCTCCACTTCCGGCGGGACGTTCCCGGTTACTGGCCTTTCTTCTCGTTGACTTGGCGGCAGTTACCTAGCATAATCCGCAGTTGAGGCTGGTTTTGACCCGCGCCAGCCGCCAGTTCCGGACATCGGATGGCCATCCCCTGTAGCCACATTCCGGCTGGTTTTGCCCGCGCCCAATCCCTCACGGCGTGGTTGAGCCGATGCTGAAGCAGGGGGTATGGATGTTGGCTGCCATTCCGGCGCTGGTGGCGGGGATTACTGACTGGCGATGGCGGCGGATTCCGAACTGGCTGACGGTGCCGGCGTTGCTGGTCGGAATAGGAGTAAACGCCTGGGCGACGGGATGGCCGGGAGCGAAAGAATCTTTGCTGGGAGCCGGACTGGGCCTGGGGCTGTTGCTGCCCTTCGTTCTGATCCGAAGCCTGGGCGCCGGGGATTGGAAGCTGGCGGGCGCGCTGGGCGCGTTTTTAGGGCCGTCGCGGATGGTTACCGTGTTACTGGGGACGATCCTGGTGGCGGGTTTGATGGCGGTGGTGCTGATCATCTGGAAGAAACGGGTCGGGCAGACGCTGCGCAATCTCGCACACATGTTGGCTGCACTGTTTACGCTGCACCTGCCGGGACCGGAGGTTTCGCTGGATAATCCGGAATCTTCGAAGGTACCGTTTGGGGTGGCGATGGCGGTGACGGTGGTTCTTTATACTGTGGGTCAGGCGTGGGGCAATTTAGAATGAAGCGCACAACCTGGCGGAAGACTCTGTCACCGGTGGAGAAAGGTCCGCCCGGATAAAAAAAACCTCAGGGGCGGAAATCGCCGAGGCGGCGGTCGTGCTGCCATTGTTATTCATGCTGCTTTTTGGAATCATGTGGTTCGCGCGGGCGTTCAATATCTATACGACGATCAACCGGGCTGCCCGCCAGGGAGTGCTCGCGGCTGCGGCGAACAATTGCGGGAGTTGCGAAACAACAATCTCCCGGATCAGACTTACATTCAAACCAACGTCGTGAACCCGATTTTGAGCGCATCCCACCTGGATCCGGGCCAGGTTCAGAACTTTACCGTAACCACAAATGTGATCCTGAATCCCGGCTCGCCCCAGGTCGAGCTGGGCACGGTGGTGAGCCTGCAATACCCGTACAACTTCAAGCTCAACGGGGTCTCGTGCTGCCCGCCCACGCTCACTCCGATCACTACCGGCATTGTCATGACGGCGCAAGCGCAGGCTCGGCAGGAGGATTAGCGGTGTCAGCGGCGGGAATATTCCGGCTGCGGCGGTTCTCGATGCCACGATGGATCGGGCGACCTATCTCCGCGATGGTGGCGGCGCTCACGGGGGACGAAGGCGCTGAAATTCTGGAATTTGCCATTTCCCTGCCCTTGCTGCTGGTGGTGGCGGTGGGCGTGTTCGATTTTGGTTCGGCATTCACGGTAAAGCAGAAAGTGGGCAACGTGGCTTTGCAAGGCGCCCGCTTTGCTTCGAACCAGCCTGCGAATGACCTGTCGCTGGCCGGGGCCTGCGGGCTCCAGCGTCGATCTGCTCGGTGCGCGACGTGGTGGAGAGCAACCTGGTCGCCAGCCGGCTTAACGACTGCGGACTGGGAACGGTGAACGGCACCGGCAGCGGTCCTCTCTCCTGGACATTTACCGCCAATGCCGGCTGCGGTGGAACGCTGACGCTGATCATCGAGCGCGGTTACGTCTACACCGCGACTCTGCCGGCGCCGCCTTTTCAGGCGAATTACACGATTGAGGCCACGCGGGTGACGGTAAGTTATCCCTACCGGTGGCAGTTCAATCGGGTGGTTCCGTTTATCGCGCCGACGGCGAATTATCCGGCGACTTCGCAAATCAACTCGATTGCGATCATGCAGAATCTGAATTGAAGGATGGCTACGTGACTCGCGTCAATACGGCTCACCGGAAGAACGAACGCGGCATCACCATCATCCTGGTGGCGTTTTCGCTATTGGCGTTGCTGGGCATGGCTGCGCTGGCGATTGACGTCTCGACGCTGTACGTGGCTCACGGCGAAGCGCAGCGCGCCGCGGATGCGGCGGCGCTGGCGGGCGCCCGGATGTTCGCGTTTTCCGGGTACACCTCGGTTTCTACCCCTTCTCCGTCAACCCCCGCGGCGGCCGACGTTTGTCAGACGTCGGCGGCTCCGGGCGCGGATGCGGCTGCCAACCGGCAGGCGGAAGCCGTGGCCGCGCAAAACCTGGTGGCCGGGCAGCCGGCGGCGGTGCAATCCATCACCTGCAACACTACGGCGGCGAATCCGCAGATCACCGTGACCATCCAGCGCACCGGATTGCCGACCTTCTTCGGACGCATCTGGGGAGGCGTGGCGAATAGCGTGACTGCAACCGCCATGGCGGAGGCATACAACCCTTCGGGCTCGACGGCGCCGATTCGGGTGCAGGGGGTGAAGCCCTGGCTGATACCGAATTGCAACCCGACGAATCCGGGGCCTCTGAATCCAGACTGTACGGCGGGAGCCTATTTCATCAATCCAGTGGATGGCTCGATCGAGAATAACGGTTCGTTTGCCGGCAGAACGATCGCTCTCGTCGACATCCCCGTTCTTGGTAATCCACCCACTGCGACGCCAGTGCCACCCGCAGTGTTGGAGCCTACGATTCAATATTATAGAGCGAACATTCCAATGAACCCGCCCGTTCCGGCCTGTCCCTCGACAAGTTCGGTCTCGTGCTCGCAGGTGGGAAGCGACCCGTATCATGACAACATTGCCTGTTCTTCGGCATCTCAATTCAGTTGTGGCCAGACGGTTGGATTGGGCCAGACGGTCACAGTAGGGGTGGGATCTGACGCCCTCACCGATGCAGGAACGCAGTGCCTGATCCATGCGAGCGGGCAAGGCCCCGCCCCCGGGATGGGCCAGGATCAACTGGTGCCGACCGGGACTTTTCCGAACACCACCCCTCCAGTCAGAATCGAGGGTGGCGACAATAATCCGAACCCTGCTCTGCAGGGTCAGACAAGTATCAGCCGCAGCGATTCGATTGTCACGGTGCCGATTTATCAAGGACTTCCGGCTGGAAGTCCCAACCTCAACACAGGAACTGCAACGATCATCGGCTTCTTGCAACTGGGAATTACTCAGAATATCCTGCCTGGCTCACCGCCATCGCCTGGAACCGACGGGAAGATCGAGGGTGTAATCATGAACGTCTCTGGCTGCAACCCGGGCGCCCTCGCGGCGACTCCGGTTGTTGGCGGCGGTGTTTCTCCCGTTCCTGTACGGCTTATTCATCAATAGAGGCGACTAGCCAGGACTTGGGCGCTGCCGCACGAGCGAGGGCGCTTACGCACTGCTGCAGGAGCACTGCCGCACGAGCGCGGGCGCTCGCGCCCACATTGTTGTTACTGGGGCGGGGGCTTCCTGCGAGGGCGGGTTGGTTTCCTGCTGGCCTGGGCCTTCCGGCTGGGGCTGCATCTCGGGGGGCGCTTCCTGGACGGTTTGCGGGTCGGGTTCGCTGGGGGCAACGGGCGGTGGGGGAGTGGCGATGGCGGGTTGGGATACTCCTCCGTTGCCGCGGTAGCTGAGGATTACGCTCTTCAGTTTTCCCGGCTCGCGCTCGGAATCGACCATGATGAAGTTGAAGCGGGAGCCGTTGAGCAGCGAAACCAGGGCTTCGCGGATGGGCAGCGGGCCGATGTTGGTGACGATCTGTTCCTGGGCGGCGCCGGGCGGGACGGTGATTTCGGTGCCGGTCTGGCGCTGGATCTCTCTCAATATCTGGTCCAGGCTGGCGCGTTCGGCGGAAATGCTCAGGCGCCCATTGGCGAAATGGACGTCCATCCTCGAAACCGGCTGGGCGGGCGGCGGGGGAGTGTAGGAAATGTTATCGAGGCGGGCCTTGAGCGCGGCCTGCTGCTCGTCGGACATCAGCTTGACGATGATCGTCGTGCCATCGGGAAAAATCTGGTAGTGCTGCGGGCTCTTCAGATCGATGACCACGCGGGTGGTGGGCGGGTTCTCACTGAAGCGGGCCACGCGATAGCCCTTTATCTCGCCCTGGTTGAGCAGCCGGGTGCGCAGATCGCCGGCCGGCCGGGAGTTGGGGAAATCGAGGATCAGGCGATCGGGATCGGTGATGACCTGGCTGCGCAGGGGTAAGGGCTGGCTGGTGGCGATTTCCACGCTGACGCCGCCGGCGGTGCTGGTGACCTTCACGCTTTGAACCGTCGCCAGCGATTTGGCGGCGGGCGCGGCCGAGGCCCCGGCGGTCATAAGGACGCAGGTCAGCAGGTACACCGACGCTATATGGAAAACGCAGCGCATGGGCACTCTCAAGTTTGATTTTAGCAGTCAGGGGAGAGGGCCGGCGGTGACTTTGGCCCTTCTGAGTAATGATCCTGGGACGGGGGACGGTTTTGGGACAGGTTCGAAATGGGTCTAATCCTGGAGCGGAGAAGCAGCCTCGTGTCGCGAAGCCGCCTGTAGTCGCGATGCCGACGTTTGGTGCATGCGCAATGTCGAACAGCCCTCGACCCGACCGCTATTGCCAGCTATAGGGGTCCTTCGACTCCGCAAGCCCGCTCGCCAGCGAGCGACCTTGCTCCGCTCAGGATGACACGGGAACTGCGGCGCGGCCTGTGTACTCTTTCTCTGCTTGCCCTTTCTCCGCTTATTTTTTCTCGGGGGCGGCGGGGTCGGTGACCGACGCTGAGAGCCGGGTGATCTCGTCCAGTTGTTTCTGGGCGTCCGCTACCTCGGCGGGCTGGGTGGCGAGCTTGAGATAGTTCCTGATGTGAAGAGAGGCTTCGGGGTATTCGTGCTCTTGCGCGAGAACCATGCCCAGCAGGTATTCGAGCTCGGGGACCTGGTGCTGGTCGTCGACCTTTCATACCCTGGCGGGCGCTCTTCTCGGCTTCGGGAAGATTATGAATGTAGTAATTTCCCACCGAGTTGAGCAGCCAGGCGTCGGGAAAATTCACCGGGTTCAGCGCCAGCAGTTGGCCGGTGACCGTAACCAGTTCGGGCCATCGCTGTTGCCGGGCGTCTAACTCCGCCAGGCCGCGGTACGGACTGACGTACTTGGGATCGGCCGCGATCGCCTGCTCGAAAGAATGGCGGGCGGGAACGTCCTGGCTGGTGCGCATCTGGACCCGGCCCAGATCAAACCAGGCGGCGGCGTACCTGGGATAAATCTCGACCGCCTTGTTGAGCAGCTGCTGGGCCTCATCCCATTTTTCCTTGCTCGCCTTTTCGCGCCCCTTTTCGTAGGCTTTCCGGGCGTGCTTTGGGGGCCATGGCGCTGGTGGCGCTGATGGTCGAGGCCCTCGACCTGGCCCATGCGATGCAGCACCAGCCGGCCGATGTCGGTGCTTTCGAAGTTGGTCAGGCGACTGGCAAGATCGATGGGCTGCGAGATGAAGCCGGGGAAGGTCCGCCTGCAGCTACACTCGCGCCAGTCACGCCGGCTGCTGTTCCCGCCAGTCGGGTCAGCGATCGAATCGATATCGGCTTCGCTGATGCCAGCAGCGGCAATAGTCGTCTAGTCGCCGAATTCGAAACTGAAGCCGCCATGGAGATCGGTGTGGGCCACGGTCTGTCTACGGCCGCGGCAAATGGTCTGAATATTGGCGGACTCGGTGAGCTGGGTGCCGTCGTCCAGCACCACTTTGCCGGAAATAAACGCCCGTTGTCCCATGGTGGAGTCTGGTGAGTTCAGGCTGGGTGGCGCCGACGTCATGCTCGGAGTGCGGGTCGGAGTGGAAGATGGACCGCCTTGACCGCCGGTGGGCCTGCCGCCCTGGGCAGAAGCAACCAGGCTTAAGGTCAGGGTGAGAAACAGACAGCAAGTCGGATGGTGGTTCATAGCATGCCCCCGTGACAGATTGGCAGAATTATACGTCGGGACCGGGGCCGGGAGCGCAAGGTTATTTTCTGCAAGGCCTGGCAGTGGCAGAATTTTGATCAAACGGGAGGCCGGCCGATCGTTGGGATGGCGGCATTTCTGTCTGCTATAGTTTTTCGCACTAAGCTTTTTCGCACCCGAGGTCTTTCCATGTCACGAATGGTTCGCTGTGGGCTGATTCAGGCGCGCAACGTGCTGGGTGCGGAGCACTCGCTGGGCGAGATCCGGGACGCCATGGTGCAAAAGCATGTGCAGCTGATCGAACATGCGGCCGGGCAGCAGGTGCAGCTTCTGTGCCTGCAGGAATTGTTTTATGGACCGTATTTCTGCGCCGAACAGGACCCGCGCTGGTATGAACTGGCGGAGCCGGTCCCGGACGGGCCTACCGTGCGGTTGATGCAGGAACTGGCGGCGAAGCACCACATGGTGATCATCGTCCCGGTGTACGAGCAGGAGCTTCCCGGACTGTATTTCAACACGGCGGCGGTGATCGATGCGGACGGAAGCTACCTGGGCAAATACCGCAAGCATCACATCCCGCACTGCCATCCCGGGTTCTGGGAAAAGTTCTACTTCACGCCCGGGGACCTCGGCTACCCGGTGTTTGCCACCAAGTTCGCCAAGATCGGAGTGTACATCTGTTACGACCGGCATTTTCCCGAGGGAGCGCGGGCGCTGGGACTGAACGGAGCGGAAATTGTTTTCAATCCTTCGGCCACCGTGGCCGGGCTTTCCGAGTACCTGTGGGAATTGGAGCAGCCGGCGCATGCCGTGGCCAACGGCTACTTTGTCGGGGCCATCAACCGGGTGGGCGAAGAGAAGCCCTGGAGCATTGGCGAGTTTTACGGCAAGAGCTATTTTTGCGATCCGCGCGGCAAGATCATCGCCCAGGCCAGCCGAGACCAAGACGAAGTGCTGGTGGCCGATCTCGACCTGGATGTGATTCTGGAAGTCCGCAAGGTGTGGCAATTCTTCCGCGACCGGCGGCCGGAGACTTACGGCATCCTGACCACGCAGAGCGGCAAGGGTGGATCGGGGGATTGAGGGGGCGTTGGTGGTTGGCCAACCCTGAGGAAGAGTGGCTATCTCGCTCCTTGAACGAGTACAATCCCCGGCATGTCGATCCTTCAAAGCCTGGCTGTAATAACGCTGATGTTCACCGCGGCTGTGTCCACAGCTTTTTCGCAAGAGGTCCAGAGACTCGATCCTTCTGTCGATCAGCTGGTGCCGGCAAACGCGGCGCTGGAGAAAGTCGCGACCGGGTTTGATAAGTGGACGGAAGGGCCGGTTTGGACGCGCAAAGGCACGCTGCTGTTTGCCGAAATTCCGGCGAACAATATTGATCAATGGACTCCCGGGCAGTCGGCCAGCGTCTTCATACATCCCAGCGGATATACCGGGTCGGCGCCGTTCGCTGGACCGGAGCCGGGCTCGAACGGAATGACGCTCGATGCCGACGGCCGGGTGACGGTGGCGGGGCATGCGCGGCGCAACGTCTGGCGACTGGAGTCTTTGGACCCGCACGCGCAAATCACCGTGCTGGCCGACTCGTATCAAGGCAAGAAGCTGAACAGTCCGAATGACCTGGTGTACAAATCCGATGGCTCGCTGTACTTCACCGACCCGCCTTACGGGCTGCCCACCCAGAGCGATAACGATCCCGCGAAAGAATTGAAGGTCAACGGGATTTACCGCATACCGGGAGCGCGGCAGCAAAAACCGGGCGCGCCACCGGACCGGGACAAGCTGCAGCTTCTGGTTTCGGATCTGGGCAGGCCTAATGGCTTGGCCTTTTCTCCGGACGAGAAGTTCCTATATGTCGCGGAATCGGTCAAGAAGTTCTGGATGCGCTACCGGGTGCAGCCCGACGGATCGCTGACCGACGGGACCATCCTCGTCGACGCTTCGGCCGATCCGGCGAAAGGTGTGCCGGACGGTTTGCGGGTGGACGCGAAAGGAAACATCTACGCGGCGGGCGCAGCCGGCGTGTGGATCATTTCTCCCGAAGGCAAGCACCTTGGAACCATCAAAGTTCCGGAAGTGGTAAGCAATGTGGCCTGGGGGGACGCGGACGGCAAGACCCTCTACATCTGCGGCAGCACGAGCATATACCGTATCAAACTTAGCGTTGCGGGCGATCGCAGTCATTGATTGCCCGGCGAGCCCATCGCTCTGAGTAACGTCAGCGGTTCGGCTGGAGCAGTCGAAAGATCGAAAAGGAGCCCGGCTTATGCTGGAGATTCAGACCAAACAATTTACGCCCGACATTGTCGTGCTGGAGATCGCGGGGAGAATCACTATCGGCCGGGATTGCCAGCACCTGGAATGGGCGACGGAGAGCCTGGTGCGCGAGAAACAGAAGAAGGTCATTTTCGACCTGGCGGCGGTGACGCACATCGACAGCACGGGCATTGGGATCATCATGATGTCCGCTGGTCAACTGAAGGAAGCGGGAGGAGAGTTGCGCGTGGCGGGCGCTAGCGGGCATGTGGAACAAGTATTAAAGATGACCAACGTACATCAGATTGTCGGAATACATCCTACGACGGCAGCGGCGGCGGCGAGTTTCTGAGATAAGTTTCAGCGATGCCCATGCCCAGTCCGCGTGCCGCAGCCATCGAATCCAGCCCTCTCTATAACCCTGATCTTGCGCCCACGGTTTTGCCCGGCGAAGCCGCCTCGGGCCATCGCGGGGCGCGCACCTGGGGCACCTACAACTACGCCGCGCTCTGGGTCTCGATGTCGGTCAACATCCTGACCTACATGCTGGCGGCCAGCCTGATCCAGGGTGGGATGAACTGGAAGCAGGCGGTGTTTACGGTGTTTCTGGGGAACTGCATCGTGCTAGGGCCGATGCTGCTGAATTCGCATCCCGGGGCGAAGTACGGGATTCCCTTCCCGGTGCTGGCGCGGGCCTCGTTCGGGGTTCTGGGGGCGAACGTGGCGGCGGTGTTGCGGGCGCTGGTGGCCTGCGGATGGTTTGGCATCCAGACCTGGATTGGGGGCGAAGCCATCAACGTTTTGCTGGCTACGGTGTGGCCCGCCTGGAGATCGGTTCCCCATGGCGCGGGTATCTGTTTTCTGGCGTTCTGGGCGATCAACCTGGCGGTGATCCTGAAGGGCATCGAGTACATACGGTTTCTGCAGGGCATCAGCGCGCCCGTCCTGCTGGGTGTGGGTTTGCTTTTGCTGGGGTGGGCTTATGTGCAGGCGGGAGGATTTGGGCCGATGCTTTCGGCGCCGTCGCGCTTTGCCAGTTTTTCGGAATTTCTGAAGTTCCTGATTCCGGCGCTGAACGCGACCGTGGGCTTCTGGGCGACGGTGTCGCTGAATATTCCGGATTTCTCGCGCTTTGCGCGCAGCCAGCGGGCGCAGATCATCGGTCAGGCGCTGGCTTTGCCGACCACCATGACTCTGTATTCGCTGGTGGGAGTGCTGGTGACTTCGGCGACGGTGGTGATTTACGGATCGGCGATCTGGGACCCGGTGCAGCTGTTGAGCCGGTTTCATTCGCGGCTGGCGGTGGTGGTTTCGCTGCTGGCGATCCTGCTGGCGACTTTGAATGTGAACATCGGCGCCAACGTGGTTTCTCCGGCCAACGATTTTTCCAACCTGTGGCCGCGCAAGATCAGTTTCAAAATCGGGGGCGTGATCACTTGCTTCATGGGGATCGCCATCATGCCCTGGAAGTTGCTGGACAACTACAAGACCTTCATCTTCGGCTGGCTGGGAGGGTATGCGGCGTTTCTGGGGCCGGTGGCGGGCATCATGATTTGCGATTACTGGCTGATCCGGAAACGGGTGCTGCTGCTGGATGACCTTTATCTGCGGGGCGGAGCCTATGAATATTCCCGCGGATTTAACTGGAAGGCGGTGGGCGCCTTATTCCTTGGGGCGGCGGTGGCTCTGGTCGGGTTGGTGGTTCCAGGGGTTCGTTTTGCGTATGACTATTCCTGGTTCGTGGGGTTTGTGGTTTCGTTTTTAGCTTATTACGGGATGATGGCCGGACGGGCTGGCATGAAGCCCAGTTGATAGTGGTCAGTTCTCGGTTCTCAGTTCGCAGTTCGATCCCCTAGGTGGTGGTCGCAATCTAATAAAGTAGCGTTATGGAGCAGACAAACAATCCGCGGGTGGTGATTGTTGGGGCCGGGTTTGGCGGGCTGGTGGCGGCGCGGGCGCTGGCGCGGTATCCGGTCCGGATTACGCTGATTGACCGGCAGAACTTTCATACTTTTCAGCCCCTGCTTTACCAGGTGGCTACCGCGGGATTGTCGCCGGGAGAAATTGCCGCGCCCATTCGCTGGATTCTACGCAACCGGCGGAACATTGAAGTGCTGATGGCCGAGGTGCAGGATTTCGACCTGGCGCGCAAGGTGGTGAAGCTGCCCGACAGCGAAATTTCCTACGACTACCTGGTAGTAGCCTCGGGGGCGAGCCATGCCTACTTTGGCCACGACGAGTGGGAGCCGTTTGCGCCTGGGCTGAAGACGATCGAGGATGCGCTCGAAATCAGGCGGCGCGTGCTGCTGGCGTTTGAACTGGCGGAACGGCAGGCCAATGCCGAGAAGGAGCAGGTGCAGCTCAATTTCGTGGTGGTGGGCGGCGGTCCGACGGGCGTGGAACTGGCTGGGACTCTGGCCGAGATTGCGCGACGGGCGCTGACCAACGAGTTTCGCACCATCGATCCGCGGAAGACCAGGATCGTGCTGGTGGAGGGGGGGCCGCGGATTCTGCCGGCTTATCCGGACGACCTTTCGCGCAGCGCCGAAGAGCAGTTAAAGCGCCTGGGGGTAGAGGTGCATACCTCGGCGATGGTAACCAATGTGACGCCGGGAGCGGTGCACATGGGTGAGACGCAACTCTCGGCGGCGGTAATTTTGTGGGCGGCGGGCGTGGCGGCGTCGCCGCTGGGAAAAAAGCTGGGAGCTCCGGTCGACCGCGCGGGACGGGTGGCGGTGAATCCCGACCTGAGCTTGCCGGGGCATCCGGAAGTGTTCGTGATTGGAGACCTGGCGACGCTCGCGGACAAACACGGAAAACCGTTGCCGGGCATCGCGCCGGTGGCCATGCAGGAGGGCAAAACCGCGGCGCATAACATCGGCGCCGAACTGCGAGGCGAACCGCGCAAAAACTTCCACTACTTTAATAAGGGCAACCTGGCCACGATCGGGCGGGCGGCAGCGGTGGCTGAGTTTGGGAAGATCCACATTTCGGGCTTTGTGGCATGGCTGGCTTGGTTATTCGTTCACGTGTTTTTCCTGATCGGGTTCCGCAATCGCATCATTGTGCTGGTGCAGTGGGCCTGGTCTTATTTCACTTATGAACGCGGCGCAAGATTGATTACCGGAGACAGGCATCTGCCGGGATGGGATGAATTGCAGGCGGAAAAGGCCCACGTTCACAGCGCCGCCGATTGATTCTTTGTTTTAGAGTTCCCAGCAGAGAGGACCATGGCCAAGACATTTCGTATTTTTGCAACCTGCGACATCGGCGATGCGATGGAAGTGCTGCGGCAACGAGGATATGACGTGGAAGTCTATCCGAAGCCGGAAGCGCCGCCGAAGAGCCTGATCATCGAAAAGGTGAAATCGGGCATCGATGGACTGATCACTACCCTGCGGGACCCGATTGACGCCGAGGTATTTGAGGCCGGCAAGGGGACGCTGAGAGTTGTGGCCCAGTATGCCGTGGGCTTCGACAACATCAATCGCGCCGATGCCAACCGCTACAGGATTCCTTTCACCAACACCGCCGACGTCCTCACCGAGGCCACGGCGGAATTTGCCTTTTTCATGCTGGGCGCGCTGGCGCGAAAACTATGGACAGCAGAACATCTGACCCGGGAGAAGAAGTGGAGCTATTGGCATCCGTACCTGCCGTTTCTGGGCGATGAAGTCACCGGGAAGACTATTGCCATTATCGGCACGGGACGGATTGGCCTGGCCATGATCAAGAAATGCGCCGGGTTCGATATGAATATCCTGTGCTACGACCCGGCCTATCAGAATCACGACTACATCAACGCGATCCAGGAGACTATGGATTTGCGGCATGCGCGCGGGATTTCGAAGGCGAAGACCTGGATCAAGTACGTGGGTGTAGACGCGGCGTTGAGTGAGGCTGATTTTGTGAGCGTGCACGTGCCGTTGCTGCGCGAAGGGGAAAGTACCGCGCCGACTTACCATCTGTTCAACGAACGCACGCTGCGGCGGATGAAACCGACTGCGTTTCTGGTGAATACTTCGCGCGGACCGGTGATCGATGAGGCGGCGCTGGCCAGGGCGCTGCGGGAGAACTGGATTGCGGGCGCGGCGCTGGACGTTTACGAGAAGGAGCCCCTGCCGGCGGATTCGCCGTTGCGCGATCCGGCGATTGCAGACCGCTGCCGCCTGTATCCGCATTTTGCCAGCGCGGGACGGATCACGCGGCTCTCGTCCGATCCAGAGAAAGGCATGGCGGGACGGGCGGTGCAGGGGCTGATCGATGTGCTCGAGGCGAACTACGGCGGCGATGTGACCAAGATGCCCTACGTCGTGAATAAGGAAGCGTTTGGGAAATAGCGGATGCCGGGCTTCGCCCGGCTGGGCAGGTGAGGACACCTGCCCCTACGTGGGCCGTGACGGCGCCTACAAACCTGGGCCTTCGGGATAGGCCGGCAGATCCGGGGGACGCGGTGGCAGCTTTTTCGGATTGGCCTGGATTTCTTTCATCACCACTTCGATGGCCTTCTCCAGTTGCGGGTCCTGTCCCTTGACCACCAGGTCGGGGCGATTTTCCACCACGATGTCGGGTTGTACGCCGCGGTTCTCGACGACCCAGTGGCTGTTGAGGTCGTAGCGGGCCGCTTCGGGGCGCGTGATATAGCCTCCGTCGAGCAGGGGAATCTGGCCGCGAATGCCGCGGACCCCGCCCCAGGTGCGCTCGCCGATGAGCGGACCAAGTTTGTAATACTTAAAGTAGTAGCTGAATATGTCGCCGTCAGAGGCGGCGTAATGGTTGGTTATGCACGCCATGGCGCCGTTGAAGACGACCGGGGGAACGGTGTTGCTCTCCCAGTTGCGAATCGAGCCCATCCCGGCGAGGACGCGGCGCAGGCGCTCGAAGATGAGCTGGTCGACGAAGCCGCCGCCGTTGTAGCGGACATCGATGATCATGCCCTGCTTGCGAATCTGCGGGAAATACTGTTTGACGAATTCGTTCAGCCCCGGGCCGCCCATGTCCGGGAGGTAGACGTAGCCGATGCGGCCGTTGCTGGCGGCGTCGACTTTCTTGCGATTGCTCTCGATCCAGGCCAACTCGCGCAAGCCGTTTTCGTCGGCGATGGGCTTGACCTGCACGGTGCGGGCGCCGTCCGCCGAGGGTTTGGCATTGACGGTCAGGGTGACATTTTCGTTGACCGTGTTCACGAGGAGTTCGTAGGGATTCTGCGGCGTGCGCAGGGGGCGGCCGTTCACGGCGACCAGGTAGTCGCCTTCTTTCACGGTCACGCCCGGCTCGGTGAGGGGTGAGCGCGTCTGCGGGTCCCAGTTCTCGCCGGCGTAGATTTTCTTGAAGCGGTACATGCCGGAGGCGGGGTCGGCTTCGAAGTCCACTCCGAGCAGGCCGACGTTCACCGGATGCAGGTCGGGATAGTCTCCTCCGCCCACGTAGGTGTGGGAGTTTGAAAGTTCGCCGATCATTTCACCCAGGATATAGGTCAAGGTATAGCGATCGGCCACCGACGGCAGCAACTGGGCGTACTTGTCGCGGACTTTTTCCCAGTCCACGCCGTTCATGGCGGCTTCGTAGAAGTAGTCGCGCTCCTGGCGCCAGACTTCGTTGAACATCTGCTTCCATTCGGCGGCGGGATCGACCTGGACTTTCATGCCGCCGAGGTTGAGCGCGCCCTCGCCTACTTTCTTGGGGCCGTCTGGCTTGGCATCGATGATGCCGTAGGTGTGGCCGTCGCGCCCGCCATCGGCCTCGTAGAGAAGCTTGGAGCCGTCGAAGGAGAGGGCGAAACGCTGCACTCCATCGATGAGAACTTTGTCCTTGCGCTCTTTCAGATCGTAAACGTGGATGGCGGGAGCTTCGCCGGGGATCGGACCGGACAAGCCCTGAATGGGTGTGGTGGAATAGAAGATGAAGCCCTTCGAAGCCAGATAGTTTCCGATGACGGCGGGTTCGATGGGCAGGGCTACGACGCGGCCGGCGAGGCCGTCGAGATCGATGCGAAAGGGCTTTTCTTTTTCATCCTTCTTGTCTTTTTCTTTTTCTTTTTCTTTGTCTTTTTCTTTGTCGCTCTTACTGCTTGCCTTCGCTTCCTTGGGTTCCGGGTTCTTCTTTTTACCTTTGGACTCTGGTTTGCCCGCCGTCTTGCCTTGTTCCGGGGCCGGCGGGGTCAGCAGCTCGTCTTTATTTTCTTCTTTCTTGATCTGGGTCTCGTCGCTCAAGGGTTGAAAGGGCGAAGGCTCGTCGGCGCGCAGGGTGACCAAATAGATTCGGGTGGTCTTCGGGTTGGCGAATTCGAAGTCGACGTTGCCGAGAATTTCGTTGAAGTCGCGATCGGAGAGGAAGTACAGGTATTTTCCTTCAGGATCAAAGACCGGCGAAAAACTGTTGGTCATCGCGGTGGTGACGGGCGTGATTTTATTGTCCACCAACGAATAGAGATGCACCACCGAGTACCCGTTCTCGTCGTTCTTGTCATAGGCCACCCACTTGCTGTCCGGGGACCAGGAATAATTGAGGATTTCGCCGTACTTGCCCTGATCGATCGCAACCTGTTTCTTGTCGTTGATGTCGACATACCAGAGGCGGCAATCCTTGTCGGACCAGGCCAGCTTTTTGCTGTCGGGCGACCAGACGGGAGCGTATTTGAAGCCCTTGTAACCGCTGGTGATCTGCTGCTCCTTGCCCATTCCGTCCTGGGGGGTGATGTAGAGTTCGTCTTCTCCGCTGCGGTCGGAGACGTAGACGATCCAGCGGCCGTCGGGCGACCAGGCGACCGACTTCTCGCGAATGCCGGGAGTGCGCGTGAGGTTGCGAACGCTGCCTTCTTTTGCAGGGACGGTGAACACGTCACCGCGGGCGCCGAACACGGCGCGCTTCCCTTCCGGTGAAATATCGAAGTCGGTAATGTTTTTGGTGACGCTGGTCCAGCGCTTCATGCTCTGGTCGTGGTCGCCGGGCAGATCGATCGTCAGCTTCTTCGCCTGTTTCGATTCCAGATCGAAGGTGTAAAGATAGCCGCCGTTCTCAAAGATGATGGAATCGGGGCCCAGGCTGGGCCACATCACGTCGAAGTCGGTGAAATGGGTGAGCTGCTCGACCTGTTTGCCGGTCAAATCGTAGCTATAGAGATTGAGGTGATGGTCGGGGCCGCGATCGGAAGTGAAGTAGATGGCGTTGCCGTGCCACATGGGAAAGGTATCGGTCCATTCGGTGTGGGGCAGGTCTTCGACGGTGTTGTTTTTCAGATCGTAAATGGCGATGGCCTGGGCCAGGCCGCCGGTGTAGCGCTTCCAGGTGCGGAAGTTGCGGAAGATGGGGTTATAGGCGATTTTCGTGCCGTCGGGAGAAAAGGACCCTAGACCGCCCTCGGCGAGCGGCAGAGGTTCGGGCAAACCGCCGTCGATGCTCACGCTGAAGGGGCGCTTGGTCCAGCCATTCGAGGAGTCGCGACGCGAGAGAAACAGGATGCGCTTGCTGTCGGGAAACCAGGTGACCACCTCATTGTGAATGCCCATGCGATCGCTGAGGGGCGCGGCCGCGCCTTGATAGAAGGTCAACTGCTTCGGCTGGCCGCCCTGGGCGGGCATCACGTAGACATTGAAATTGCCGTCGTATTGCCCGGTGAAGGCAATCCATTTGCCGTCGGGCGAAAACTTGGGGAACAGTTCGCGTCCGGCATCGGAGGTGATGCGCCGGGCATCTCCCCCCGCGCTGGACGCCAGCCAGAGGTCGCCGCCGTACATGAAGACAATTTTGTCTTTATAGATGTCAGGAAAGCGCATCATGCGGCCTTCCGGAGTTTCCTGGGTTGAGCCGGAGATGGCGAAGGCGAGCACCAACAGCAACAGCAATCTTTTGAGATAGAACATTAGGACTCCTCTTGGAGAGCGTGCAGCGGGCGGGAAGCTGGATTGGTCTTTCATCAAGCAGCGAACGGAAATTGTATCAGCCTCTACAGCGCATTGTTTCGGTGTTTTGGACGGGGCTGGGGGCGAAAGGAAAGCAGGACGGCAAAACTCTTAACCGCGAAGGGCGCAAAGAGAAACGATCTGGCGGGCGCCCCGGGACAATGGACACAATCATTCGGGGGATGGCCTATAATTCCGCTGCTTCACTGCCAACCCCAGGAGTCCGCTTTGCCTAAACCGGAGAAGGTCGTTTCTGTCGATGGCACGACGCGGCGGCGGCGCTTCCTGCAGACTGCCGTGCTCGGCGCTGCGGGCTCGGCGATTTTGCCGGCGCTGGCGGGGGCCCGCGAGACCGTCGCCTGCGCGCCTGCCGCCCACGAGGTGGCTCGCTTCGAACTCGACGAGCTGACCATCGCGGACCTGCAGGCGGCGATGACGTCGGGAAAGTTTACTGGCCGCTCTCTGACCCAGAAATATATCGATCGGATTGAAGCGGTCGACCGGCGCGGGCCCGCGGTCAACAGCGTGATTGAACTTAATCCGGACGCTCTGGCCATGGCCGACGGCCTGGACAAGGAACGCAAAGCCAAAGGCGCGCGCGGCCCGCTGCACGGAATTCCGGTGCTGATCAAAGACAATATCGATACCGCCGACCGCATGCAGACTACCGCGGGGTCGCTGGCGCTGCTGGGGTCGCATCCGGCGCGGGATGCTTTCGTGGCGCAGAAATTACGCGAGGCCGGCGCGGTCATCCTGGGCAAGACGAACCTGAGTGAATGGGCGAATATTCGTTCCAGCCATTCGGTGAGCGGATGGAGCGGCCGCGGCGGGCTTACCCGGAATCCGTACGCGCTCGATCGCAATCCATGTGGCTCGAGTTCAGGCTCGGGAGCGGCGACCGCGTCCAATCTGTGCGCGCTGGCGGTGGGCACCGAAACCGACGGCTCGGTGGTGTGTCCGTCGAACGCCAATGGACTGGTGGGGATCAAGCCGACGCTGGGTTTGATCAGCCGGTCCGGCGTCATTCCCATTGCGCACAGCCAGGACACGGCTGGACCCATGGCGCGGACGGTGCGCGACGCGGCGATTCTGCTGAGCGCGCTGGCGGGTTCCGATCCGCGAGACGGTGCGACCGCTGCGAGCGATGAAAAGAGAGCCGCGGACTACACGCGCTTTCTCGATCCCAAGGGACTGCGCGGCGCCCGCATTGGCGTGGCGCGCAAATATTTCGGGTTCAGTGACAGCGTGGATCGTCTCATGGGCGAGGTGATGGAAGAAATGAAGCGGCAGGGCGCGGTGCTGGTCGATCCAGCTGACCTCGAATCCCATGGCAAGTTCGATGACAGCGAGCTGCTGGTGCTGCTCTACGAGCTGAAAGCTGACCTCAATGCGTACCTGGCGGGCCGTCCGGACGCCGCGGTCCATTCCTTGAAAGACATCATAGAGTTCAATGAGAAGAATAAAGAAAAAGAAATGCCTTACTTTCTGCAGGACCTTTTCATCCAGGCCGAAGGCAAGGGTCCGCTGACCAGTAAGGAATATCTGGATGCGCTCGAGGCCAATCACCGGCTTTCGCGGGCCCAGGGCATCGACGCGGTCATGGACAAGTTTCAACTCGACGCGATCATGGCGCCGACCGGGGGGCCGGCGTGGCTCACCGATCTGATCAACGGAGATCACTCGGGTGGAGGGAGTTCGAATGCGGCGGCGGTGGCGGGGTATCCGGATATCACGGTGCCGGCGGGGTTCATCTCGGGTTTGCCGGTTGGGGTGTCGTTCTTCGGGCGGGCCTGGAGCGAAGCGGTTCTGTTGAAGATCGCTTATGGGTTCGAACAGGCTACCAAGGCGCGCAAGCCGCCTCTGTTTTTGCCTGCCGCGCAAACTTCAAAAGCTTGACCGCAAAGGGCGCAAAGAAGTGCCTGGGAAACTTCTCCTTCCAACGGAGCTTGCACGGGGCCAATAGCGGTTTTCTGCCACCTGGCGTAGGCCTGCTACCATTGCAGCATGTTCAATTTTGGGAAGCCGAAAACAGGTCGCGACTGGCTAGTTCATATCGCGGGGGGGGGGCATCGTCGCGATATTCCTTGTCTGGTGGATGCTTCGGATGACGTCCTATGATGCCACTCGACAGCCATCCGGCGTGGCAATGAGTGTAATCTCGATATTACTTCAGAACGGCGATGGGGTTGAAAAATGGGCTGCCAAGAGGCGGCTGGACGTAATGTAGACCGTCGGATTCCATCAGCCTAGGATGCTCTCGCTATGGATTTTCGAGCTCAGTTCCTTGTGATTCTTCTAGTACTCGTGCCAATATCGTTGGCCCAGTCTAATGTTTGCGGCGCTCTGCCTTCCGACGTGAAAGCGCTACTGCAGCTGCACTTCCCTGCCTGGCGGCCAAAACAGCTATCGGACCTAGATCGGGATGACCACAAGCTCTGGCTTGAAACGCATCGGAAAGAGTGCCCCGGAATTGCCGTCGGCCACTTCGAGCAGCCGGATCTTAGTGCATATGCGATATTGCTGGTGCCGAAGTCAGGCCAAACCACCGGATACAAAATCATCGTGCTGAGCAAACCGTCGGACGAATACGTCATCAGACTGCTGGATCAAGCAAAGGGGGACGATTCCGGTCTAATCATCTCCAGAGCGGCACCCGGCGCATACTCGGAGTTCGGCGATGCGAAATCGCTGCACCTGACGCTCGACAGTGTGAATGTTGAGTGGCTCGAAAAAAGCTCGGTGCTCTACTACTGGTCCCGCGGGAAATACCGGAGCATGGCAACTTCCGACTAGAAGACCATAGACAGTGTCTACCGCTGCGCTGGGCGGACATCATGTTGGGAGAAGAAAGCCCCTCGTTTGCTTGCTTTGCGCTTAAGGGTTTCGTTCGACCCAGGCCAGGCCGTCGGCTCCGGGGCCGGTGGCAATCAGCTTTTCCACCTTCCAGTCTTCCAGGTTCAGTACCGCAACTTTTCCGTCTTTCGTGCAGGAGATGTAGGCCACCCCGGGGCGGGCCAGAATCTGGACCGGATCGGCGGCCACGGGAACGGTGCGCACTACCTTCATCTGGGACAAGTCGATCACGGCCACCTGATTGGCGGTCTGCAAGGTCACCAGCAACCATTTGCCATCGAGGGTGGATGCGGTGCCGTATCCCACGGCGGGCAAATCGATCCAGCGGGAAATTTCATTGGTCGCGGTATCGATCACCGCCAGGCGGGGGCGCTTCTGGTCGGAGGTGAAGACCCAGCGTCCATCCTGCGACATGGAGATGCGCTGCACCACTTCGGCGACGGGAATCACTTTGATGGTTTTGCGAGCTTCGAGGTCGAGCACCGAAACCGTGCCGGCATCTACGTTGGCGGTGTAGGCGCGACGCCCGTCCGCCGACATGACCACCATGTGAGACTCGGGCTGCCCGGTGGGGATGGAGCCGACTTTTTTCTGCTGATGCGGATCGAGCACGTCCACGGCCTGGTCGAGTTCGGCGGAGACATACAGCATGCCGTCCGGCCCGAATTTAACCCAATGAGGGCGCACGGCGCCGACCTGGATGTTGCCCACGATGGCCTGCTTGTCCAGATCGACAATTTCGACGGAGCCGCCGTTGGTACCGGGCTTGCCCACTCCGGAATCGCCGTAGATGGGCAAATAGGCGAGGCGTCCGTCGGGAGAAGCGGTCACCTCGTGGGCCCGCACTTCGTTGGTTTTTACTTTGCCAATCTGGATGCCGGCCGCGGGGTCGACCACGCTCATGCTCTGGTCGCCCTGGTTCACCACCAGCAGCAGGTTGCGAGGTTTGGCGGTGCTGCCCGCGCCCGTCTGCGCCTGGCTGACTCCGAGGAAAAGATTGAAGAGCACAAAGGAACTGATCATGAGCCACGTCATGGTTTCGCCGCCTGGGGAACAAGGATGCACGCGAAACAGTGTATCCGTAACCGGGGGTTTCGAGGAGGCGAAGTATGAGGTCGCAAAATGGTGGCCCCGGCGTGAGTCGAACACGCGACCTTCGGTTTAGGAAACCGCTGCTCTATCCATCTGAGCTACGGGGCCAGTGCGACGTAGCCTCATTATGACATGGCGATTTACCGATGCCGGAGTGGGGTGCTGTCTGTTATCATCGGCAGCCGTCTTGAGGCAATCGCCGGGGCGTCTCGGGCGAACTCGCCGTCACCCCATCAAAGCGGAGTGAACCATGGTCGCGTTCAGAAATGGATATTGCAGGGCCTTACCAGCATTGGCGTCGGCAATTTTTTTGATGGCAGCACTGCACCTTTCGGCAAGAGCGGCGACGCAGCCCCGAACCGTATTCTCGGCGGATGCGGACTGGAAGTTCTTTCTGGGAGATCCTGCGGGAGCCGAGGCACCCGGGTTCAACGATGATTCGTGGCGCACGGTAACGGTTCCGCACGACTGGAGCATCGAGGGAACGGTCGACGAGAAGAACCCAACCGGATCCGGGGGAGGGTTTTACCCGGCCGGCGTGGGTTGGTACAGAAAGGTATTTACTGCTCCCGCAAGCTGGAAGGGCAAGCGGGTGAGCGTTGAGTTTGATGGGGTTGCGATGGATGCAAACGTCTATCTGAACGGCCATAAGGTGGGCAATCATCCTTACGCCTATACCAGCTTTCACTTCGACGTGACGTCGCAGCTGAATCTTTCCGCGAAAAACGTTCTGGCGGTGCGCGTGGACAACTCCATGCAGCCTAACAGCCGCTGGTACAGCGGGTCGGGCATCTATCGGCATGTTCGCGTGGTGGTTACGGAGCCGATTCACGTTGCTCCCTGGGGCGTGTTTGTGAGCACGCCCGAAGTTTCCGCAGCGGCGGCGAAAGTGCTGATAAAAACCCTGGTGCAGAACGATACAGCGGAGGCCGGCGAAGTCACGGTGGCGACTGTGCTGGTGGATCCGTCGGGCAGCAACGTCTCGCGAACACGAGACGGTGGTGAAACTGCCGGCGGGACAGGCGGCCGACACCGCGCAGGAGATGACGCTTGATCAACCGGCCCTGTGGTCGCCGCAGAGTCCCGCGCCTGTATCGCGCCATCACGCGGATTGTGAAGAAGGGAAAAACGGTTGACCAGGTTGAGACTACGTTCGGGGTGCGGTCGCTGGCCTGGTCGGTCGAAAAAGGATTGCTGCTGAACGGCGCGTCCATCAAGCTGGCCGGCGGCAGCGTACACCACGACAACGGGCCGCTGGGAGCGGCGGCATTCGATCGCGCCGAAGTCCGGAGAGTCGAACTGCTGAAGGCCGCAGGGTTCAACGCCGTCCGCACCGCGCACAATCCTCCTTCGCCGGCATTTCTGGACGCATGCGACCGGCTGGGTCTGCTGGTTCTCGATGAGCCGTTCGACGTATGGACCAAGAGCAAAGCCAAGTATGACTATGCGCGCTTCTTCAACGAGTGGTGGCAGCGGGACATCGACGCGATGGTGCTGCGCGATCGCAATCATCCTTCCATCGTCTTCTGGGGCATCGGCAACGAGATTCCCGAGGCGTGGACGAAAGAAGGCGCGCCCATCGCGCAGCGGCTTGCAGCCCGGGTGCGCTCGCTCGATTCCACGCGACCGCTGACCGAGGCCTTTCCCGGCGCGACCTACGGGCCGAACCCGGACGCGGTGTTTTCCGTGCTCGATGTCGGCGGCTACAACTACAACCTGGCACAGAACCAGGCCGAGGACCACCGCCGGGTGCCCGGCCGCATCATGATGACGACCGAGTCGCTGCCGGCAAATGCATTCGAACAGTGGCAGCTGGTGAAGGACCACGACTACATCCTGGGCGAGTTCGTGTGGACGGCGATGGATTACCTGGGCGAGTCGGGCATTGGCTCGTGGAGCTATGGAACTCCGGAAGAGGCGGCGCAGGCTGCCCAGGTCGCGGCCGGGCTGAGGCAGTTCATGGCCAACATGGGAGCCGACGGCAAGAACCCATTCGAAGCCATGGCGGAGCAGAACGCGAAACCGAATCCTGTCGCGAAGTTTCTCTTTGCCGGTTACCCCTGGCATGCCGCCTACTCGGGCGACCTGGACCTGACCGGCTTCCGCAAGCCGTCGTCGTACTATCGCGACATTCTTTGGAACGGCGGAGATCGAGTTTTCGCCACGGTGCGGTTGCCGGAGCCCGAGGGCAAGAAGATCATCGCGATGGGATGGAGCGTCTATCCGACACTGCCGAGTTGGACGTGGCCGGGCGAGGAGGGAAAGCCGCTCACGGTTGAGGTCTATTCCGGCGCGGAACGCGTCCGCCTGTTTCTCAACGACAAGCCGATCGGCGAAAAACCCACTGGGCGCGATCAGGCATTCAAGGCTGAATTCGAAATTCCGTATACACCGGGAACGCTGAAGGCGGAAGGAGTCCGCGGAGAGCGGGTGGTGGCCGAAAGCATTCTGCAGACGACGGGAGATGCGGTCGCGCTGAAGCTCACAGCCGATCGAACCGTCCTCGACGCCGATGGACAGGACCTGGCGTTTGTCACGGTTGAGGCGGTGGATGAAAAGGGCCGCCTGCAGATCAATAGCGACTCGAAAGTGCGCTTCACGGTCAGCGGGGCAGGGACGATGGCCGCGGTGGGAAACGGGGATGGACGGTCCATGGATCCATATTCAGGGGACAAGTGCAGCCTCTTCCATGGTCGGGCGCTGGTGGTCGTGCGGACCACCCGCCAGACCGGCCAGATCAAATTGACGGCGAATGCCGACGGTTTGAGTGCGTCATCTATTTTGCTCGAGTCGAAGCCGGTGAGTTCAGCGTCGGGTGGGTTACCGCCGATTGAGTGATCGGGTTTTGTATCTAGCGGCCGCCTGAAGGGCTTTGAAAGTTTTTCATCGGGTGCGGCCCTGCCCGCTACCGCATCAATTCGCTGCGTAAGTGCCTGGAAAGCTTTTCTACCCGCTTGAGTTTTTCTACCGCATCCTTGGACAGCAAGCCCTGATTTGCGTGTTCGATGTCAGTACGGATGGAAGCGGCGAGGTCAGCCAGTTCCTCGGCATCTTTCTGAAGCCGCGCCTTGTCTACGGGGAGGGTCTTGCGATCCCCGAGCGAGACTTGTTCGGTCGGCGGTTGATTCTGTGGAGCCGCGGCATCGCGGGGCTGCGCTCCACAACGGCCCAGTGGTGTTCCGAGCTGGGGTAGCGCGGGTGGAGTGAACAGAGACAGGATCAGAAGGAAAAGAAAGATGGTGCATCGCATAAAGACCTCCCTCGCGCCGGGCGGAGCGCTCACCGGTCAAGTGCCTGGAAAGCTTTTCCATCCGCCAACTATGTTGCGCAATTGTGCCAAGTATATAAATACCCGGAGTTGCGACGACCTGCCTCCCACCCTTCGCAAAAAACGCGAAGGATGGGGCACCCCCGGCACCCCCGGTTGGGTGATGTCGGCTGAAATCGAACCCCAAGAGCGTGAACGACCCGTCCAGTCCAACCTTTCGCCTGATCAGTGAAGTCCGGCCAGCCAGGTGAGGATCGTGCTCTCGAGGGCGATGCGATGGTCGGACCAGCTGTGGTCGGTGGCAACGTGGATGGCTGTCACCTGGTGGCCGCCTTTGGCTTCGATGGCGTGTACCAGCGCGTCGCTGTCAGGGGCGAGCCCGTCGGCGGCGGTCAGCACCAGGAGAGGCGTCTGGGTCAGGCCGGCGGCGGCGTTTTCCAGGCGAAAGGCTTTGGCGTTGGCCTGGTCTTCGTCGGCCATGCTCTGGGCAGTGACGCCGGACAGGCCTTCCATGTTGTCGGCCATGTCGGCCACCAGGCGGTCGTGGGGTTCCTGGCCGAGACGGCCCATGTCTCCGGCGGAAATCAGGATCGCGCCGATCAATGCGTGATCGTGGGCCGCGGTGTGCGCGACTACCCAGCCTCCCATGCTGTGGCCGGCGAGGGCGATCCGTTGCGTGTCGATGCCGAGACCGGCGGCGGTTTTGGGATCGCGCAAATAGGCGAGGACAGCGTCGGCATCCTCCAGATTCTGGGTGAAGCGGTAGACGCCCGGGCTTCCCCACGAGCCGCGATAGTTGAAGGTGACGGCGTTCCATCCGGCGCGGCGGACGGCCTGGGCGAGGTCGAGGTTCTTTTCGTTCCCCGGCAAGCCGTGGAAGATGACCAGCGTGGGATGAAGCCCGGCGCCGGCGGGCTGGTAGACCACGCCGTTGATGAGCAATCCGTGGCTGGGGATGTGCAGCACCGTCATTTTCGCCGGATGCGCCGCGTCAACCGGCGGGTCGGTAAAGATGGCGGCGGGCAGCGACTGGGCGAGCACCGTAGTCGGGGCGGAACAGAGAGCGATCAGGAAGAAAACTAACGTGAGCATGAGTTGGATTCGTTTACCTTTCTACTGAACGATGATTTTACAGCTGAGCCCAGGCTGTCCGGTCGAGCAACAGCTCGCACTCGGTGTTTCGCAGCAAACCTGAGCGGAGCGTTGCTCCGCCGGACAGCCGGGGCGGCTGTCCCCACGTGGTTCGTGGCGGTGGCATCCACCAACCATAGTTGATGGGTAACACTTTCCGATTTCGGTTGGCTTTCTGGTTTGCACGAGCGAGGGCGCTCGCGCCTACATGGGGCGGCGGGCCAGGTCGCGGATCTGGTTCAGGTAATCGATGTAGACCGGGATGGGGATGTCGGGCGAGTCGCCGTCGTTAAGGAAGTGGGAAAGATGGATCTCCATGGGGATCGAGCTGATGACCTCGCGGAAGCGCGGCATCTGCAGATACTTTACCCGCCAGATTTCGAGCATCAGGGAGCGGAAATCTTCGCTGATGAAACCCATTCTGCGCTCGCCCAGGTAAATGGCATCGAAGTGGCGATCGGCCAGGGTCTGGCGAATGGGATCGTCGGGTGTCGAGAAGGTGTAGACCAGGTGCAACAGATCGGCCAGGTCGCCCCAGAGGACTTTTTCTTCGAAGGCGCTGAAGCGGAATGCGGTGGTGCCGCGCTGTTGCACCAGGCGGGCGTGGTCGCCGGGATGGAGGCCGTGGTCCGCCAGTTCGGCGCGAAACCAGGCGATGCGGTCCGCCGCCAGGTTGTGGCGCAGGAACTCCACGGCGTAGGCGTTGGGTAGATAGAGATCAGGATCGGCATCCAGGCGGCCGAGCCAGGGACGCCAGTCTTTGCGTTCGAGCACAGCCAGCAGCTCAACCAGCTGAGCGACGGTGACGTCGGGGTGATATTTCACCGCCTGCCAGAAGTGCTCCGTGGAATCGTAAGTGGAGCTGTAGAGCGGGATGCCTTCCTCAATGGGATACCAATTCGAAAGCACACGGGCGGGAATGGAAGGCGCGGCGCTCCAGCAGTTCAGGGAGTGTTTCCACTTTTCCTGCACCGCGAGGAAGGCCTCGGCGTATCCCGGCGGCAGGGGTTCGGTCACGTGCGCCAGGGCTTGCCGGAGTTCCGCGCTGGTGTGGGTGACCAGGGTCTCCAGCGGACGCTCGTCGAGCATGGAGACGACGCGGCTCTCGATTCCGCGGCGCAGCAGTTCGCGGGACATGCGCTGGCGCCCGGCATCGTCCAGGGTGTTCCAGCGCCGGGCCTGGGAATCGATGTAGGGAAATAATTCGGCCAGGGTTTTGAATTCGATGAAGCCGTGAAGGGCGAAGGTGACGGGGTGGCCATCTTTTGAAATCGTGGTGGAGGGGGTGACGAGGGCTTGCAGCGAGAGCTGTTGCGCCTGCAGGGGCGCGATCAGGAGCACGGCAAGCAGGGGAATCATCATCGCTGGCACACAGCTTCCGCGGATTTTTTTAGTGAATTGTTTCGGGCGCCAGCCCCTGACGGCGACTGGAGCGAGCCTGGAGTTCTGCGTCGGAAAACCGACCCAATTGCTTTCTTGGCCGACCGGACTTTTGTTGCTGGCAAAATGCATGCTCTTCCCCCCCAAGACCCCGGGTTGGCCCATGAAAGACGGGACAACGCGGGGTCTAACCTAGCTGGCTTCCAGGATGCCATCCTCAACTGCGCCACGGCGCCGGCGCCCAATCTCGAATGGAACGACTTCCGGTCGCGGCACGGCAGCCGTCGTTAAGCTTATAGGGGTCCTTCGACTCCGCCAACCCCATTCGCGAGCGAATGGGTTGCGCTGCGCTCAGGATGACACCGGTGGTTTTTCGGGGGCGGACAATCTCAGATAGAGCATGTAGAAGACGATTATGAGGTTGATGAGCAGGACGGCCACGTGAATGGGAGTGGTCCGCCGCACCAGTTCGTAGACTTCGACGGGCACATAGAGCGCTCCCGAGATGAGCGCGAACCATTCCGCCCAGGTGCGTTCCAGCCACAGTCCGTAGGCCTCGACGAAGCGGACGATGGAATAGGCGGCGGCGCCGGCGGCCAGCGCCCACAGTTTTTTGTCGGTGACATTGTCCGCCAGGTTGAGGAAGACCTGGGCGTAGTGATGGTGGTCGGGATTTACGTGCAGGAACCGCAGCAGGGCTTCGGCGGTGTCCCAGGCGTCCTTATGGACCATCGAGACCGCGCCAAAGCCCAGTAGAAGCACGACCAGGCCCTTGGTCAGCTCGAGCGACGCCACGGCGCGCAGGGCGGCGCGGCGGCGATGCCGCTCGGCGGCGATAGCGTGGCTTACGATGGCTGCGGCTACGTGGTCCATGAGAAGTGCGCGATTACCTTCCTGCCTGCAACAAGAGTTGTTCCGCGGGCGAGAACACCCGGCCGCGGATCAGCAGGGTGCTGATCAGCGAAGTCAAGCCCGACGCCGCAAAAATCATGGCCAGCACCACGAACTGATAGATGGCCGCGTACACCGGGCGGGCGCCCGAAAGCAGCATGCCAGCCATCAGCCCGGGAATCCATACGATGCCGAGCGAGCGCAACGAATCGATGGCGGGAATGAGGCTGGCTTCGAAAGCCGCCTGGACGTAGGGTGAGACGCTGTTGCGCGCGTCTGCCCCCAGGGCCAGCGCAGTCTCGATCTCGCCTCCATGCGCCAGCACGTCGGAGCGAAAGCGGTTCAGGGCCAGACTGTTGGTGTTCATGGCATTGGCGATCAGCATGCTTCCGACCGGCACCAGCGAAGTGATGGCGGTATCGATCACGCCCAGCGAGGTCATCAGCGCGATGATGGAACCCGCGCCGCAGGCGATGGCCCAGGCGGAGACGCGAAACGCGTCCGGCATGCCCCTGGCGCGGCGCGCCGAAGTTGCTCCCGCCGCCACGATCATTCCGGCCAGCAGGAAGCCGCTGGTCCAGCGCGGAGCCCGCAGCAGGATGACGAGAATGGAGCCGACCGCGATGATCTGCACCAGGCCACGCACCATGGCGATGATGGTCTCGCTTTCCAGATGAACCCCCCGCCGTCGAGCCAGCAGGATGACGACCAAGGCCGCCAGCGCCGCCACCAAAGCTTGCGCGAAACCCAATTGTAGTTGCGAGTGGAAAAACAGTCTAAGCACGAAAGTACCTCCCCTACCGGACCGGTGCGCGCTACCCGGCCGTGTTCGAGCACGAGCGCCCGGCTGGCCAGCCGCACCGCCTGGGCAACTTCGTGAGTGACGATTACGCAGGTCAGGCCCTGGTCGCGTACGACCTTCTGGATGGCAGATTCGACTTCGAGTTTGGCCGCTTCGTCCAATGCCGACGTGGGTTCGTCGAGCAGAAGCGCGAGCGGCGCATTGGCCAGGGTGCGGGCCACCGAAACCCGCTGGGCTTCGCCTCCGGAGAGATGGGCGACGTCGCGCCCGGCGAAATCTTCCAGGCCAACCTGTGCCAGCAGCTCGGCGACGGCTGCGGGCGGCAAGGTCTGGCCGCGCTGGGCCGGGCCGAAACGGAGATTGTCGGCCACCGTTCCGGGGAACAGATACGGCCGTTGCGTCACCATGCCAAGCTTGCGGCGCAACTCGCGCGGTTCGAGGCGGCGATAGTCGGCGCCCTCGACGTACACCGTGCCCGACGTAGGTTCGTCGAGACGGTTCAGCAAGCGCAGCAGCGAAGTCTTGCCCGAGCCGCTGGGGCCGGTGATGGCAAGCACTTCTCCTCTTTGCAATTCGAAGTTCGCATCCTCGAATCAGAATCTTGTCAGCGATGGTCCGGCCCAGGTGCTCGGCTCGCAGGACGAACGGGTTAGTGACAGGGCTCACGTATTTGTCATCCTATGCGTTGTCATCCTGAGCTTTGTCATCCTGAGCGAGCCGGTCCATTCGCTGGCGAATGGACGGGCGAAGTCGAAGGACCCCTATCGCCATCCCATGCGCATCTAGCTTTGCGCTTTGCCCAAACTCAAGAGCTCCGCCGACTTTGCTTTCAGACGGCTCGCAATTCCTACGATTGCTGATCGCAGTTAAGAGGGTAGGGGTCCTTCGACTCCGAGAAACCGCTTCGCCAGCGAAGCGGTTTTCTCCGCTCAGGATGACAGAATTATTTAGTTGCGCGCACGCTGGCGCGGAGTTCGTTTGCAATTTCGCGGGCCGCTTTTCGGGCCGCTTCTTCTTCGGTGACGCCAAAAGAGATCGCGCCGACCCGGGCGTGGCCGCCGCCGCCGTAGCGTTCGCAAACCTTGGCCAGATTTACCGTCGGCTCCGAAGGCGCCCAGGGATTCGAGCCTACGGAGACTTTTACCCGGAAGCTGCTTTTGCTGAGGCCGACGCTGTAGATCGATTCCGGATGTAGATAGTAGGGCACGAATTTGTTGTAGCCCTCGAGATCATGGTCGGTGATATCGAAAAAGAGGGTTTGATCTTTCGACTCGATGCGCTCTTTCAGCACGGCAATGGAACGCTGGTGGCGTTCGAGCAGCGGCGGCAGGAGGGGAGCCACGAAAGGCTCCTCGAGGATTTCGGCCAGCGGCCTGGTGGCCAGCAGCGGGATGAGGCGTGGGATGAAGGTATAGTCCTGCGCCGACTCTATGACCAGGGTCAGCTTCATGGCGGGCGCCTTCATTTCGACCGCGGTTTTGGCGTCCTGATACATCGCGCCATCGACCACGTCGGTCCAGTGGATGAGATCGGCTACCGGGGCGGGATCAAAACCGAAGCGCTGCTCGGCTATGGTGGCGATGAAACTGGTGCAGGACTTGAAATCGGGATCGTAGAATTTGCGATTGCTCTGGTCCTGCTCGAAGTGGGCGGCATCGTCGGGGGTGAGGAAGGCGCTCTGATGATGGTCGAACCACCAGGTGATGCGGGGGGAACTGCAGTACTTGAAATCGACGATGGCGTTTTCGTCGCCGTCAAACTGCTTTTCGTCGAACAGCGACCCGGCGCGATGCAGCAGGCCGGAGAAAACGAAGCTGACATCGTTTCGGATGCGCTCGCGGTAAAAGCGGGAGAACAGGGCGGCGGACGACGCCCCGTCGAAGCATTTGTCGTGATAGAAGACCCGAACTTTCAATCGTCTCCTTCAACGGTCCAGACTTCCCCGCTGGCCTGGGCGATGCGAGGATGCGAACCAAAAGCTAATAGGAATGCCATCTTGAAGAAGATCTGTCAAGGCAAGAACTGAACCGGTCTCCGCGGAGCAGCGCGGAGACCGGTAATCACGAAGGGCGGCAGCGAAGGCA
Organism: Terriglobia bacterium; assembly: GCA_963734455.1. Classification (GTDB taxonomy): domain Bacteria; phylum Acidobacteriota; class Terriglobia; order Terriglobales; family Acidobacteriaceae; genus JAIQFF01. The sequence goes on along the minus strand of CAVTHC010000007.1, from coordinate 251,394 downwards.
GTTTCGCCTGCTCCGCAAACTAGATGGCGTTGGCCTGCTTCTCGGCCAGGTCGCCGATGATGGGCAGCTTGTACATCTGACCCTGATTGGCCTTGATCAAGAGGATGATCCACACGATGAACGCTCCCAGCCATATCAGCATGTGGAGCGGGAAGGTGATGAAGATCAACCCCGGAACGAAGCCGATGATGGTCAGGCCGATCCAGATGGCAATCAGGCCGACGTGCAGGAAAATATTCTGGAAAGCATGGAAGCGCACGAAGCGATTCTTGTTATAGGGCTCCATCACGAGAAAAATGATCGCCGGAATGATCGTGATGTAGGCCAGCATGCCGATGACGTTGTCCTGCATACCACCGGTGGTACCCTGGGCAGCGGCTGCCGGCGGTGCTGCGGTGCGACTGCTACAGGCCGGACACATGGTCGTGCCGTCCGCGATCTGCGTTCCACACCCGCTACAAAAAGCCATTGACTTTCCCTCCCGAGATTGTGCAACTCAGCCCCCGGACACAGTTCCGTCCGGCCCTAGTTGAATCTCGCGAAAGTTATCAGAATCAGCCTTGCAAGGCAAACAGAATCACAAACGCGCGGGCCTAAGCCCTTCGCCATCTTGCGATCGAGCCCGCAGGGCCTTCACTATCAATACGATCCCGCTGGTTGGCGGATTCCGGCCGGAGCGAGGGAACGGGGGCCGCGGGCGCCGGAGTGCGCTGCCGGGGCTTGGGGTGGCACGAGCGGGGGCGCTCGCGCCCACATTCTACGGGATTTGTTTTTGGGCGGCGGCACGCCATAGAATCAGACGCCTGGCTACGACTTTCATCCCGGGAGCAACAGATTTTTAGCATGGCCACGACGACCACCCCGATTTCCTCCCCGCGCACCCGCTTCGGCATCGGGCGAGTGCTTGCGTTTCTTTCGGCTGCGATTTTGGTGGTGGTGCTGGGGGCGTTCGGGTGGGTGTACTTCATGGCGCGCTCTGCCCTGCCGCAACTGGACGGCACTTTGAAGGTCTCCGGTCTTTCGGCGCCGGTCAGGGTGATTCGCGACGGGCACGGTGTGCCCACGATCGAAGCCGCCGGCCTGGACGATCTGTTCTTCGCCCAGGGATTTGTGACTGCGCAAGACCGCATGTGGCAGATGGACATGATGCGGCGCTTCGCGGCCGGCGAGATTTCGGAGATTCTGGGCGACGAGTTTCTGCCGCACGACCGGGAGCAGCGGATTCTTGGGATCAGGGTGGCGGCGCGGAAGGCGCTGGAAGTTTCCTCGGCGCAGACCCGCTCTCACTTCGAGGCCTATGCGCGGGGCGTGAACGCTTATATCGAATCGCAGCGCAACCGGTTGCCGATCGAGTTTCGCATCTTGAAGTATGCTCCGCGTCCCTGGACTCCGGAAGACTCGACTTTGATCGCGGCCCAGATGGTGAAGGACCTGAACCACTATCCCTATCGCGACGCGCTGGATCGCGAAAAGATCCTGGCCAGGCTGGGGCCGGAGCTGACCGCCGATCTGTATGTGAACAGCTCGTGGCATGACCGGCCGCCGACCGTGATGCGTCCCAGCCTGGAGCCGAAACCCGATCAGGATATTGACGACGAAGACGCGCCCCGGCCCCCTGTGGACAGCTCGGTAGCAGGGATGGCTGCAGGAAAGGCATTGCAGGACCTGGCGAGGGCGATGGCAACGGATTCAGACACGCGCCTGGTAGTGGGGTCGAACAACTGGGTGGTCTCGGGGGCGCACACGGTTTCGGGCAAGCCGCTGCTCTCGAACGATATGCACCTGGGGCACCAGATGCCAAACCTGTGGTACGAAGCGCATTTGCGTTGCGAGAATTCCGGCTGCGGCAACTTCGACGCCGCCGGCGTCACTTTGCCGGGCATGCCTTACGTGATTGTGGGGCACAATCAGCGCATCGCCTGGGGCTTCACCAATGTCGGCCCGACGGCAGAAGATATTTACATCGAGACCTTCAACCCGGCCGGTCAATACCTGACGCCCGACGGGTGGAAGACGCCGGAGCACCGCAGCGAGGTGATCCACGTGAAGGGCGAGCCGGATGTGGTGGTGGATGTGGCGCTCACCCGGCATGGGCCGATCATCACCGAGCTAGTACCGGGCGAAACTCGCCAGCTGGCGTTGCGCTGGACCCTCTATGACGGCACGCACAATCCTTTTTTCGATGTGGATTCGGCACAGAACTGGGAACAGTTTCGCAGCGCCTTCTCGAGGTTTGACGCGCCCGGACAGAATGTGGTGTTCGCGGATGTGGACGGCAATATCGGATACCAGGCCACGGGAAAGATTCCGATTCGCGCCACCGGCGACGGCAGCCTTCCGGAAAACGGCAGCGACAACGCGCATGAATGGACGGGATACATTGCCTTCGACAAGCTGCCCAGCGTTTACAATCCGCCCTCGGGCATTATCGCCACCGCCAATGGCCGCATCACGCCGGACGGTTATCCGTACTCGATCAGCAGTGGTTGGGAAGCGCCCTGGCGCACCGCCCGAATTTACCGGGTGCTGGAATCGGGCAAGAAATTTACTCCGGCTGACATGCTGGCGTTGCAGACCGACATTTACTCCGACGCCGATCGTTTCTTTGCGGAACATTTCGTGTACGGCGTGGACCATGTCCGGAAGGCTTCGGCGCGAGCCCAGCAGGCGGCGGAAATTCTGCGCGGCTGGGATGGCCGGATGACGGCAGATTCGGCGGCGCCGACGACCGAGTATCGCGCCCGGGTCGAGCTTACGCGCCTGCTGCTCGAGCCCAAGCTGGGGGCGACGCCCGCCGATCCGAAGCAGATTGACGGCACCTTGAACTGGAAAACTTATTCCTGGGGAATGCAGTCGGTGTGGCTGGAAAATGTGGTCCAGCACCAGCCGCCGCGCTGGCTCCCCGAAGGCTATGCCAGCTACGACGATTTGCTGACGGCGGCGGTGGAGGCTGCGGTCAGCGGCCCGGGCGCGGCTCGGGAGCTGGCTTCATGGAAGTGGGGAAAGTTTAGTCCGGTGGAGATCCGGCATCCGATCCTGGGCCGAGTTCCGGTGCTGCAGCGCTGGGCAGGACCCGGGGTGCAGCCGCAGTCTGGCAGCAGTTACACCGTGAAGGCGGTCTCGCGCACCCATGGGCCTTCGGAGCGGCTCACGGTGGACCTGTCGGATTTGGACCAGAGTACCTTGAACCTGGTGACCGGAGAGGCGGGGAATTTTCTCAGTCCGTATTACATGGACCAGTGGAAGGCCTGGTATGAGGGCTACACGTTCAAGCTGCCGTATTCGGGCCGGGCGGTTGCGGCGGCGAAGCAGCATGAGTTGGTGATGGGGAGATAGCTTCTGGCTTTTAGCTTTTAGCTCTTAGCTTTTAGCTCTTAGCTTCTAGCTCTTAGCTTCTAGCCTTTGACCACTGTCAATTGAAAATTTGACCCAACCGCAACCCTCTGGGCGCAACGCCATTTACGCGGGCGGCTCTTGCCCTTCTCTGGGGCTTTTTTCCGTTTGTCCGCTTTTACCCTTGGCTTGCGCCTTGGGCTTTATGCTTGCGCCGCTTCGCGGCTTGGGCAGTTGGTCGAGTGCGGGGTGCTGGGTGAAAGCTAAGAGCTAATAGCTTAAGAGCTAGCAGCTAGGAGCTAGCAGCCAAGAGCTGCCTTCAGTCGACCTCTAGCACGCCTATGGCCTGGCCTACTATGTTGACCTGGGTTTTCTGAAGTTTGTCGGTGGTGGTGTCGTAGATTTGCAGTTCGCCGTTTTGGACTACGTAGACGACGTTGCGGCGGTTGATGGGTTGAATCCCTGTAACGTCACCCCGGGCGGGTGGAATCACTACGCTCGCCTTGCCGGTGTCCAGGATGGACAGGCAGCCCCGCACCTCACCTGGACTGTTGCCGCTGGCCGGCACATTGAGCTTGGTGCAAGTGCGGGCTCCGATGAAGAGCTGGTTATTGGCTCCCATTTGCAACTGATTGTGGTAGCCGTCCGTAATGGTGGCCGTTGCCGTAACCGCCATCGTGCCCAGATCGACGGTGGAAACCTCTCCACAAGTGGTGGCCAAGGTCGGCGTGGCGGAACCGGCGCAAGTAGTCCCCGGCTTGGTGCCGGCGACGTAGAGGGTGTTGTTCAAAAGCAGGGCCACGGTGCCAGCGTCGACGGGAATGCTGGGTCCGGGAAGATTGCTGTTCACATCGAGGAGCGTGATGCTGGCGGCGGTTCCGCCGCATTCCGGACCGCAATTCAGGATGTAGGCGGTCGAATCATCGCTGCTGAAGGCTCCCCAGACCGGGTGATCGAAGAGAGAGCTTTGAACCTCCAGACGCGGGTCGGTGCTGGTGCCGACCGAGCTCGGGGTCAGTACCGTGACCGTATTCGGATTGCTGCCCAGAACCAGAATGCGGTTGCCGTTGTGGCTCTGGACGAGATAACGAGCTCCCGGAATCGGGACCACGGCAGAAATGGTGTTTGACGACAGGTTCAGCACGTCGACTACTCCCGGAGATTGGCCGGCCACGGGCGCACCGGCAACGGCGGCAAAGCCGGTGACATTGTCCGGCGCTACCACCACACTTTCGCTGAACCCGGGGAGCGTAATGGTCTCGGTGGTTCCGCTGGAATTCTGCGCGATGCTCTGGGAAACATTATTGACCACGCCCAGGGTGTTGCCGGAGGCGCCTAAAACCAGGGTAAATTTCTTGTTGGGAAACAGCACCATGGGACCCGGCGAGGGACTGATCGTGCCCACGGAGACTACGTTGGGAGAGAGCAGATCGCGCTGCCCATCCACCACGTTCAGCACTGGAGAGGTCGCGGTGGAGAGAGTGAACAAGGGATTGGAGACGAAGACATGCACCCGGATCGTCGCCGGGTTGGCCTCCGTGGGCAACCCGGGGGTGACGAAGTTGTTGTTGTTGCTTCCGCAAGACACCAGCAATCCACTGGTCGCGGCAAGAATCAGAATGGCGAGTACGGATTGCCTCAAACGCGGGGCTCCCAAGGACATGAGGAATGGAGAGTTAGATGCAAGAAACGGGATTATAGCAGAGCCTTTCCGGCAGTGTGGGCCGAACGTTGCCCAGAGCGGCGCGGGACGAGCCTTCCGGGCCTGATGCAAAACTGCTCTTCATCTTGTATTCTCAAGTAGATGGCCTCCGACCTGTTAGCGCGCTTGAAACAGTCTCCCGTCCTTTGCGACGGGGCGACCGGAACCCTGCTCTACGCCAAGGGAATCTTTATCAATCGCTGTTATGACGAGCTGAATGTCTCGCAACCCGAGCTGATTCGCGATCTGCATCATGAGTACCTGCAGGCGGGTGCGGAAATTATTGAAACCAATACTTTTGGCGGAAACTCGTTTCGCCTGGCGCGGCATAGCATGGAGAACCGGGTGCGCGAAATCAACCTCGCCGGAGTCCGCCTGGCGAAGGAAGCGGCCAAGAGCTTCGACGTATGGGTGGCCGGCTCGGTGGGCCCGCTTGGGGTACGCATTGAACCCCTGGGCAAGACCTCATTTGAGGAGGCTCGCGCTGCCTTCCGCGAGCAGATTGCGGCCCTGGTTGAGGGTGGAGTCGACGTGCTGATGCTGGAAACCTTCGGCTACGTCGAGGAACTTCACCAGGCGATTCTGGCCGCCCGCGACGTAAATCCCAAAATTCCCGTGGTGGCCCACGTCACCATCGACGAAGACGGCAACTGTCTTGACGGCTCGACGCCGGAGAGCTTTACGCCGCGGATTGAAAGCTGGGGTGCCGACGTCATCGGGTGCAATTGCAGCGTGGGTCCGGTAGCCATGCTGGATGTGATCGAACGCGTCCGGGCGCTGACTTCCCTGCCCCTGGCGGCCCAGCCTAATGCAGGCATGCCGCGATCGGTCGAGGGCCGAAATATCTACCTGTGCTCGCCGGAGTACATGGCGAGCTATGCGCGCAAGTTCGTGGCGGCGGGAGTGCGACTGGTGGGGGGATGCTGCGGCACCACGCCGGAACATATCCGGGTGATGAAATCGGCTTTGCGGGTGGGCGAGGCGAGGGCCAAAGCCAATCCGTCAAGGACCCAGAGCGCGGCCGTGGTCAATGCCGAGCCGGCCGTCCCTCTGGCCAAGCGATCCAAGCTGGGGGCCAAGATCGCGGCCCGCGAATTTGTGACCATGGTGGAAATTGTTCCGCCCAAGGGAACGGACATCCGCAAGGAAATCGAAGGCGCACGCTTTCTCAAGTCGGTGGGCGTGGACGCCATCAATATTCCGGACAGCCCGCGGGCTTCGGCGCGGATGAGCAACCAGGCGCTATCGCTGCTGGTGCAGCAGGAAGTGGGCATTGAAGCGATCCTGCACTACACCTGCCGCGACCGCAATGTGCTGAGCATGCAGTCGGACCTGCTGGGCGCGGCGGCGCTGGGCATTCACAACCTGATCTGCATTACCGGCGACCCGCCGAAGATGGGCAACTATCCGGACGCGACGGCGGTGTTTGACGTGGATGCGATCGGCCTGGTGAACATCGTGCACAACCTGAACCGCGGCCTGGATATTGGCGGCAACCCGCTGGGCACGGGCACGTCGTTTGTGATCGGCGTGGGCGCCAACCCGGGCCTGCCGAATATCGACGAAGAGATCAAGCGCTTCGAATACAAAGTGGAGGCGGGGGCCGAGTGCGCGGTCACGCAGCCGGTGTTCGACCTCAAACTGCTGGAAGCTTTCCTGCGCCGCATCGAGCATTGCAAGATTCCGGTGATCGCGGGAATCTGGCCGCTGGTCAGCGTGCGCAACGCCGAATTCATGAAGAACGAGCTGCGGGTCTCGGTGCCGGACTCGATTCTGGAACGCATGGCCGGGGCCAAGACCCCGGAGGCGGCGCGCGAGGAAGGCGTCGCCATCGCCCGCGAAATGCTGATCGCGGTCCGGGAAATGGTGCAAGGGGCGCAGATCAGCGCGCCTTCAGGAAGATATTCGGCGGCGGCGGATGTGCTGGAAGCGCTGGGGACGTCCCCGCGCACGGCCTGATAGTAGAATCGCGACAGGAGCGCCTCGGTGGCTAAATTCGAAGATTGCCTCGAACGTCTGGAAAAAATCGTGCAAGAGCTGGAAAAGGGCGAAGTGCCGCTGGAAAAATCCCTGACCCTGTTCGAGGAAGGGATGCAGCTTTCCGCCGCCTGCCGCAAGGAGCTGGAAGAAGCCGAGGGTAAGGTGGAAATCCTGCTGAAACAGGGCGGAAAGCTCCAGGCTGAAGCCTTTGAACCTCTGACCGACAAGGCGCCGCGCAAAATGTAATTCACGCCGGGCGGAAACCCGCGCTCCAACGTCTTTCGGGGATGGTTCCCCAATCCGCGGGGAGTAGAATTCTTCCATTCATATCCGTGCAAGTCATTTCCCGGCGATTGCCGAAACGTGCCTGGCTTTTATCCTCTGCCTGCCCCTGGCGGCGCAGCAGAAGGAAATGCCTGCTTCGAATGGCACCTTCACAATTCAAAGCAAAGTAGACGTGGTGTTGGTGCCGGTGCTCGTCCGCGACCGGCAGGCCAATGCCGTGGGGAATCTTAAGAAAGAAGACTTCCAGATCTTTGATAACGACAAGCCGCAAGCCATTACCGGATTCAGCATTCAGCGGCGTGCGGCCACTCAGGCCGACCCTGGCCCAGTTCACACGGCAGTGCCCGCCGGCAACAACCCGCAGTCGTTGAATGTGCCCGATCGTTTCATCGTTTTTCTGTTCGACGACATGCATGCGAGCGTGGGCGATCTGGCCCAGACGCAAAAAGCAGTCATTAAAATGCTGGATCAGTCCTGGTCGGAATCGGATATGGCCGCGGTGGTTTCGGTGTCGGGGCGGATCAACAGCGGCCTGACACGCGATCGTACGGAATTAGAGAAAGCGATCATGAAACTGCAACCCGTCGGCCTGTACCGGGCGGCGGGGCAGGAATGCCCCAACCTCGATTACTATCATGCCGACCTGATCGAAGATAAACACAACAGCGCAGCGCTCGAAGCCGCGATCGATGAAACCCTCAGTTGTTCGCCCGGGCTGCGGATGCGCGATGTGGCCGAGCGGCTGGCGGAATCGGCTGCCATGCGGGTGCTGGCGATTGGCGATCAGGACATCCAGGTATCGCTGGCCACGCTTCGCGAATTTGTCCGCCGGATGGCCGCCCTACCCGGCCAGCGGCTGCTGATCATGGTGTCGCCGGGCTTCCTCTTGCTCAGGCCTGAGGCCAGGGCTTTGGAATCGCAGATCATCGACATGGCGGCCCAGGCCAACGTGACGGTGAGCGCGCTGGACGCGCGCGGCCTGTACACAAGTGAAATAGACGCCAGCGAGAGGGTCACGGGTTCGGCGCAAACGGCCGAGCTTAAGTCTGAGTATCGTCGCAGCTCGATGTTGTCGAACGAGGATGTCATGGCGGAACTCGCGTATGGAACCGGCGGAAGTTATTTTCACAACAGCAATGATCTGGAAGGCGGATTCAAACGGCTGACAACCGCGCCGGAATACCTGTACCTGCTGGAATTCTCCATAAAAAACGTAAAGAAGAATGGCAGCTACCATCGGCTGAAAGTGACCGTCGATCAGGAGGGCCTGAAGTTGCAGGCGCGGCGCGGTTATTTTGCGGAGAAGCCGCCGAAACAGAAGAAGTGATGAGGTTGACTGGTGTGGGGCGGACACTCTTGTCCGCCGCCTTTGATTTCGATTCTGCGTAGGCGCTCGTTGCCTCCGGCGGTCGAACAATCAGCACCATCAACCACCAGAATCAGATCAAAATCAACGGCGGCGGACAAGAGTGTCCGCCCCACACCGGGATTGTTATACTCACCCGCATGCTCAAGCAGACTCTGGAGCAAGGCCAGGCACTGACTGACGCCGCGTTGGAGCGGCTGCTGCCGGCGGCCACGCAGCGCCCGGTCTCGATCCACAAGGCCATGCGGCACAGCGTGTTCGCCGGGGGGAAACGCCTGCGCCCAATTCTCTGCATGGAAGCCGGACGCATGATCGCCGGGTCACTGCCCGCGGGCATTGAGGAGCTGGGCGCGGCGCTCGAAATGCTGCATACCTATTCCCTGATCCACGACGATCTGCCGGCGCTCGACAATGACGATCTGCGCCGGGGCCGTCCCACCTGCCACAAGGTTTTTGGGGAAGCGATTGCCATCCTGGCGGGCGATGCGCTGCAGACCCAGGCCTACGAGGTGCTCTCACGGCTGCGCTGTTCGGCGGAATCCCGGGTGCGCATTATTGAGGAAATCGCGCACGGGACGGGCACCATCGAGGGCATGATTGGAGGCCAGGTCGTGGACCTTGAGGCGGAACGCACCCAGCCCGACCTGGCGACGCTGGAGTACATCCACCGCTCCAAGACCGCGGCCCTGATTGGAGCCAGCGTGGTCAGCGGCGGAATTTATGCCGGAGCCGATGACCAGGCCGTCGGCAAGCTGCGATCGTTTGGCCAGTCCATCGGGCTGGCGTTTCAGATCGTGGACGACGTACTGGACGTGACCCAGACTTCGGAGCAGTTAGGCAAGACCGCGGGAAAAGACACTGCTGCCGAGAAGGCGACTTATCCGGCGCTGTTTGGAGTGGACGAGTCGGTGAAGAGAGCGGGCGCGCTGGTTGAATCCGCGCTGGCCTCAGTGGACGGATTCGGATCGCGGGCCGATGTGCTCAAGGACCTGGCGCGATTCCTGGTGGAGCGGAAGAAATGAGGCGCGTCCGCTTACGTCCGGCGCGGGCGAGTCGCCCGCGACCACATGGATATTTTGGATTACTCTAGTCAGGGCTGGCCAGTCATCGCCCACTTGAAAGAAATGGCCATCGCGTGATCATGCGGGAGAACGTTGTGCTGGAGGAGGGGAACCTCGACTGATGTCCACCGCGCCGCTCGATATTCTTGCCCTTGCCGCCCACCGTGACGACGTAGAGCAGACTTGCGGTGGCACTCTGCTGAAGATGGCGCAACGCGGATATCGCACCGGAATTCTCGATCTCACCCGGGGAGAGATGGGCACGCGGGGCAGCGCGGAAGATCGCGCCCGCGAAGCGGCGGAGGCGGCGAGAATCCTGAGCGTGGCGTGGCGGCAGGCGCTCGACATTCCTGACGGACGGGTGGAGAACACCTGGGAAAACCGTCTGAAAGTCGTGCGCGTGCTGCGCCGGCAGAGGCCGCGAGTGGTGATCCTTCCCTACTGGAAGGGACGGCATCCCGACCACTACACAGCGTCTGTTCTGGGCTATGAAGCCTGCTTCCTGGCGGGCCTGGCCAAGCTCGAGATCGATGATGCTGTGCCGGGTGTGGCTGCCGGCGACTCGCCCGCGAGGGCTACGTCTAACCCGGAACTCGCCCCGTCCGCGCTGACGGCTGGACGCCCTCAGGACAGCCGGCGGGACGCCGGCGCTACGGAACTTCCTCCTCACCGGCCGTTCAAGATTATCTACGCTACGCTCTACCACGATGTGCGGCCTACGTTTGTGGTCGACATCACAGAACAATTTGACGCCCGCTTTGAGGCGCTGATGGCTTACCAGTCGCAGTTCAGCGATCAGGAGGCGGGCAAAGGAATCTTTCCTGCCCGGGCCGAGATTCGTTCGCGGATTGAAGCCATGGCCCGCTTCTACGGGATGATGGGCGGAGTGACTTACGCCGAACCATTTCTCCAGAAGGAAGTGGGATTGGTGGAAGACTTGACCTTGATTCCGGTGAAGTCGATTTAGCCGGTGTTCGATGGTTTCCTGGCAAAACCATGGCGGATCAAAAAAACAGTTTTTAGTTGCTAGTTCCCGGTTCTCAGTTTTTGATGGCTACCGCCACGCCATCCCGGATGGGCAGGATGGTGGTGAACAGGTCTGGTGAGTGATAGAGCAGTTGATTAAATTCCTGGATTGCTTTGGTTGAAGGCTCGGACGGTTTGTTCTGCGCTACTTTTCCACTCCATAAGACATTGTCGGTCACAAAGAGGCCGCCCTTGCGCAGGCGCGGCACGGCCAGTTTGAAGACCCGCGGATAGTCTTCTTTATCGACGTCATTGAAGATGATGTCGAACGGCTGCTTCTCTTCGGAGAGCAGTTCGAGGGCGTCGCCGGTCTTGACGGTGATCTGCTGGGTAACGCCGGCGCGGGCGAAATAGCGGCGAGCTTCGTCCGCCTTCTTGCGGTCGCCGTCGGTGTAGATCACGCGGCCGCCTTCGCCCACGGCGCGGGCCCACCAGATGGTGGAGTAGCCGATCGCGGAACCCAGTTCGAATACGGACTTGGCATTCGTCATCAGGGCGAGTTGATGAAGGACGCGGCCCACAGCGGGCCCGACGATGGGAATCTTTCGTTTAGCCGCTTCGGCTTCGATCTCCGTCAATACCTCGTCGCGGGGCGGAAGCATGGAATAGAGGTAGTCTTCGACGGCGCCCACGGTGATTCCACCCATGCGCCAGGCAGCGTTGTCGTTTTTCTCGGGCAAGTGTTTCTCCTTTAGGAAAGTGTTACACCCGGTGTCATCTCGACGATCTCGAGGTCGGGCGCCAGCTTGTGCAAGTCACCGGGCCTGCCGGTCAGCACCGGGAAGGTCCCGAAGTGCATGGGGATGACGGTTTTCGGCTGCAGCAGATTGCAGGCGTAGGCGGCTTCGCGCGGCGACATGGTGTAGTGGTCGCCGATCGGAATCAGGGCGATTTGCGGCGCGTAGAGATCTCGAATGATCGCCATGTCGCCGAACACGTTGGTGTCGCCGGCGTGGTAAATCTTAAGGCCGTTGGAAAACTCGATCACGTAGCCACAGGCCTCGCCGCCGTACACGATCTGGTCGCCGTCGGTGATGCCGCAGGAGTGGTCGGCGTGCACCATGGTGACCTTGATGTCGCCCACGGTTTGAGTGCCGCCCTTGTTCATGCTGGAGACTTGCTTGACGCCCTTCTTTTCCAGCCAGTGAGCCAGTTCGGGGATGGCAACCACGGCCGGTTTATGCTTGGTCGCAATCTCAACCGCATCGCCGATGTGGTCGAAGTGGCCGTGGGTGCAGAGCAGGACATCCACTTTCTTGACGTTCTTCTCCGCCTCCGGACACTTGGGATTGCCCATCACCCAGGGGTCGACGATGATGGTCTTGCCGGCGGGAGTCTCGATGCGAAAGGTAGCGTGGCCCAGCCAGGTGAGTTTGACGCCGTTCAGGTTCATGGTTTAAGGCTCGCTGTCGTCAATTAGCCATTGGCATTTGGCCTTAAGCCCATGCAGCGAAGGTGCTGGCCTAATGCCAAGTGCCAATTGCTAATTGCTTTAGTTTAATATGAATCGCCATGGCTGACTTGAAGGTCCTTATTACGCGGGAACAGATCGCCCAGCGGGTGGCTGAAATGGGCGCCGAAATCAACCGGGATTATGCCGGGCAGTCGGTCGTGCTTCTGGGCGTGCTGAAGGGCGCGGCCATTTTTCTCAGCGATTTGTCCCGCCAGTTGACGGTTGACGCCACCTTTGATTTCATCGGCGTCTCCAGTTACGGCAATCGGCCGAGTCCGGCGCAGGAACTGAAGTCGGGATGGGATTCGACCGGTGAAGTGCGCCTGACCAAGGACATGGACCAGTCCATGATCGGAAAGAACGTAATCCTGGTGGAAGATATTCTCGATACCGGACTCACATTGAATTATCTGAAGAAGATGCTGATGGCGCGCCAGCCCAAGTCTCTCAAGATCGCCGCGCTGCTGGACAAGCCGTCGCGACGGAAGCAGCCGATCACGGCCGACTACGTGGGTTTCAGCATTCCCGACGAGTTCGTGGTCGGTTACGGCCTGGACTACGCCGAGAAGTACCGCAATCTCCCGGACATTTGCATCGTGCCGCGGGAAACGTAGATGTGGGCGCGAGCGTCTCGCTGGTGCGGCGTTCACAACCGGGCCGGGCCAGGTATCGCTGCCGCACGAGCGTGGGCGCTCGCGCCTACATGCAAGCCCGTCGCAGACTGGCTGTTATCATTGAGGCTCTGAATAAACTGGACTCGTGGAAACCACTTTGACCCAATCCGATCATTTGAAGGTCGAGCCTTTGCTGCTCGAGGTGGCGGACGTGGTCAACACTACGCTCGACCTCGATACCACGCTGCGCCGCGTGGCGGAACTGGTGCGCAAAGTCATCGACTACGAAATCTTTGCCATCCTGCTGTTGAACGAGAAGACACAAGACCTGCGTATTCGTTTTCAGGTGGGATATGCGCGCGAGGTGGCCGAGCGGATCAAGATCAAGATTGGCCAGGGCGTAACCGGACAGGCGGCGCAACGGCGCGAGGCCATTCTGGTCGATGACGTCACCGAAGCATCCCGAATACATCTCGGGCGCTCCCGACGTGCGCTCCGAGCTGGCCATTCCGCTGATCGTAAAAAACCGGGTCATCGGCGTGCTGAATCTCGAAACCCAGGAAGCGGGCCGCTTCACCGAGGAACACAAACGGCTGCTGACGCTGATCGGGTCGCGCATGGCGGTGGGAATCGAGAACGCGCGGCTGCACACGCGCACCACGAAGCAGGCCCGGACCCTGATTCTGCTGAACGAGATCGCGCGCGAGCTGAGTTCCATTCTGAATGTGGATGAACTGCTCAAGCGCATTGCCGAACTGCTCAGCCGGCTGATCGACTACCAGATGTTCAGCATCCTGCTGGTGGACGCGGCGGGAGAAAAATTGCAGCACCGGTTTTCCCTGCGCTTTCAGGAAAATATACAGATCAAGCACGATGTTCCGGTGGGGGATGGCCTGGTGGGTTATGCCGCGCGTCACCGGCAGGCGGTGCTGGTCCCCGACGTGAGCAAGGACCCGCGCTACATCGCGCTGAATCCGGAAACCCGCTCGGAGCTGGCGGTGCCGCTGATTTACAAAGACAAGGTCATTGGAGTGCTGGACCTGGAGCACACCAAGCGGGGATTTTTTACCGACGACCACAACCGCACGGTGACGACCCTGGCGGCGCAGGTCGCGATCGCGATCGAGAATGCCCGGCTGTACGAGGAGATCGCCCGGCAGGAGAAGCGCCTGGAACGCGACCTGGCGCTGGCGCGCGAATTGCAATTTCGCCTGTTGCCGCACGCCTTGCCCAAGCTGGCGAACCTGGAAGTTGCGGCCAAGTTCAGGCCGGCGCGCGCCATCGGCGGCGACCTGTACGATTTCGTCAATTACTCGCTCGACCACCTGGGAATGGTCATCGGGGACGTCAGCGGCAAAGGGGCCCCGGCCGCGATTTATGCGGCGCTGGTCAGCGGCATCCTGCGTTCACACGCTCCCATCGAACCCGGGCCGGCGGAGATGCTGCGTGCGGTCAACTTTTCCCTGGGGGAGCGCCGCATCGAAGGCCAGTTCGTCTCGCTGATCTATGCGGTCTGGGACGATCGCAACCGTTCCTTGAAGATTGCCAATTCAGGGTTGCCGCGCCCTTTGTATTGCCACGATGGAAAAATCGACGTCATCGAAGCCACCGGCCTGCCGCTCGGCCTGTTTGACGATGCCGAGTACGACGAATTTACCTTCAAAGCCAAGCCCGGCGATATGTTTGTGTTTTTCAGCGACGGCATTCTGGACGCCCGCAATAAGGCCGGCGATATGTTCGGACGCCATCGGACCGAGGCCATTATCGCGGGTTGCGCCGAGATTTCCGCCGATTGCGTGGTGAAGTCTCTGTTCAAGGCGGTGACGGAGCATGCCGCGGGCGAGGAAGCCTTCGACGATGAAACCGTGGTTGCCATCAGGGTGAAAGGCGAACCCAAGCCCAAGTGACTCGCACCGCCAACCGGAGCGAAGGCCGTCCTCCCGCCTTTTCTTATCGCGAAGTAAGAAAGGGATTTCTTCGCCGCCATCCGGTGGCGTCCGTGCTGGAGTGCGACGAGGTCCCGCTGGAGCGCCTGGCCGAGCGTTACGGAACGCCGCTTTACGTCTATTCCGCATCGGCGATTCGCGAACGCATGGCAGAGTTCGAGCATGCCTTCCGCAAGGCCCCCCACACCGTCTGCTATTCCGTGAAAGCCAATTCAAGCCTGGGGATCCTCCGCCTGCTGGCGGGAATGGGATGCGGCTTCGATGTGGTTTCGGGCGGAGAGCTGGAACGAGTCTTGCGCGTCGACCGCCGGGCCGCGAAGCGCGTTGTGTTCTCCGGCGTAGGCAAGACGGCCGAGGAGATGCACGCCGCGCTCCAAGCCGGCGTGATGTTGTTCAACGTGGAAAGCGAGGCCGAGCTGTGGCGCCTGGCCGAATGCGCGGCGCGCAGCCGGGAGAAGGCGCGCATCGCGTTGCGGGTGAACCCTGACGTTCCCGCCAACACGCATCCCTACATTTCGACCGGGCTGCAACAGCACAAGTTTGGGATCCCGATCGGCAAGGCCCGGAAGTTATATGCCCAGGCTTCGGGGACAAAGTATCTCCGGATCGCGGGCGTAAGCGTGCACATTGGGTCGCAGATCACGGACGTGCAGCCGTTCTCACTCACCATGGAACGCGTGGCCGAACTGGTGCGCGTGCTGCAGGACGACGGCCATCGCATCGCATACGTGGACGCCGGCGGCGGCCTGGGCATCGACTATGAGGACCCGGCGCCGCAGGGATTTGCCGGACAGGCAGCCGAATATGCGGCCGCGGTGCTGCGTCCGCTGCGGGGGCTGAAAGTGCATCTCCTGCTCGAGCCGGGCCGTTCGATTGTCGGACCAGCAGGCGCCCTGCTCACGCGCGTGCTATACCGGAAAACGAACGGTCCCAAACAGTTTCTGGTGGTCGATGCGGCCATGAACGATCTGATCCGGCCTTCACTTTACAACGCGTATCACGAGATCGTCCCGGCTCGATTGGATACGAACTCGGCGCGTCACGAGACGGTGGATGTGGTCGGCCCCATCTGCGAGAGTGGAGATTTTTTTGCCCGCGGCCGCGAGTTGCCGGTGGTTGACGAAGGGGATCTGCTGGCCATTCTCGATGCCGGAGCTTATGGGATGGCGCTCGCGTCCAACTACAATACCCGGCCGCGGCCGGCGGAAGTGCTGGTCGACGGCAAGTCGGTGAAGCTCATCCGGCGGCGGGAAACGATGGATGATTTGCTGCGGCCGGAGAGCTCCCGGTAACGCTTGTCATCCTGAGCGGAGTGGCCGCTTCGCGAAGCGAAGCGGCTGCGCAGTCGAAGGACCCCTATAGCTACGCGGACGCCGGCAGTACTCCACGAAACCATCCCCAGACGCAATCGTCAGTGCAGCCGGTAGGGGTCCTTCGACTCCGCTCAGCTGATTCGCCAGCGAATCAGCGGCTTCTCGGATGACAGGGCGTCGAGAACGCTTACGGCGTGTTCACCAACTTTTGCAAGTTCTCCAGTTGGGCGGAAAGGCGCGGGTCGGGATGCGCGGCCAGAAAATCCTGCATCGAGTGCAGCTTCTGGGTTGCCAGATCTTTTCGGTTGCCCTCTTCGTACAGACGGACGAGAGTGGCGAGAGCGTCCCAATAGAGCGGGTCTGAAGTGCTATGCAGGACGCGGCGCGCTGATCCATCAGGGCGAGCAAGTCGGCGGCTTTTTTCGGCTGGCCGGCCCGCCGGTAACAACGGACTTCGATGCTCCATAGCCTCCAATACTTCGCCTGGAGCTCGCGCTGGGCCTGGCGTTTGTAGTCGACGGTGTACCAGTCGAAAGGACGGATGCGCTGCAGCCGCCATTCGTCGTCCCGAATGCCCTGCTCGGCCATGGCGGATATGCGTTCCGGGTCGGCATTCTGCGCCAGCAGGCTTTCGGCCTGGTCGATCAGGGAACTCGGATCGGGTAACCCTGCCGGCCGCTGCTGCAGTGCCGATCCCGGACACTGGGCGAGAAAACGCTCGCGCTCGGCTTGCGCTTTCGCCGCGTCGTGGAACAGCGAAGAGGCGTAGATTTCCGCCAGCGCAGCGTGCCCCGGGGCGAAGTCGGGATGGCCGGCGACAATTTCCGTCATCTGCTGAGCCGCGGCGGAAGTATTGCGTCCCATCAGGCTGCGAGCATAAAGATAGCTGAAGATGACCTCATCGGAGTGCTGCATGGAGAGGACCTGATATTCCTCGGTCAGCTTTCTCAAATGACCCTCAATTCCGTACCGTTGGACCGCGTCCTGATAACGCTGGTTGACCCACAGGTCATCGGGATAGCGCTGGCGAAGGGCGACGAGCGGAGCCAGGGCGCGATCGAAGCCGGAGGGACCGGAGAACGTCACGGTGATCTTTTCGAGCTGGGCGCGGATCTCGGGCGAGGGGCCACAGGAGGCGGCCTGGGCCCACGCTGAGAAGAGGAAAAGCCACAGCACAAAGCTGGTCTGGACAAGAGTCATGCGAAATGGGGAGAGGATCGCGGAGAGATTTGCCAACTCCCTCCGCGACCCCGGGGCAACGCGAGCGCTCACGTTACAGCGAACGCAGGAAGTTCAACACATCCTGCATCTGTGAGCGGTTGAGCGAATTGAATCTGCGGATCACATCATTGGCTTCCGAGCCGCAGCTGCTGCTGGTAGACCCCGAAAAGCGGAAGCGACTGCTGCCGCAATCCGAAGCATGGGCCTGTATGGCCTGCAGCAGGTCGGAGGTTCGTCCATCATGCAGGAAAAACAGGCGCTGCCCGACGCCCCAGAGGGGAGCGGTGCGGAACTGGTCCGGACCGGCCGCCCCCTGACTGACGCCATCCGACAAGCGCGATCCCATGTGGTGCAGGGCGAAGTCGGAATAAGGATGATAGGTAACGTTCGACATGCCGGTAAACTTCGACATTCCGGTGGTCAGCGTAGCGGTAGTGACAAAGCGCGCAACCCACGCTGGTAAACAGGCTGGCGCCGTTGGTGGCGGAGGCCGACATGGGGCCAGGGTTGGGGGGCGCGGAGAGGCGCATAAACGCGGCGAAGTTCACCAGGTCCGATGACGTCTGCGCCGCTGTCCCTGTAGTGCCGTCCATCTTGGTGGAGTCTTCCGGGGTTCCGTTGTACACGCAGCCGGCGACGGCGGCGCGCTCATTGGCGAAGGCCTCATTCGACACTCCCTGCTCGACGTTATAAGCTTCGCCGGCGAAAACCATCAACGACTTGTTCTGCGCCTTCCAGCCGAAGCGAGTGACGGTGCCGTCGTTGCCGCTGGTATTGAGAGCGCCGTTGATACCCAGCTGAGACTTGATTTGCCGATTCGCCGCCAGGTTGGCCTGCAGGGTCGAGTCTGGGGTCGCTTCCACCAGACCGAGGCCGAAGGTCGGAGTAGGTATCCGGAAGATCACGTTGTTGTTGGCCAATTGCTGGGCGAAATTGGGCTGCCTGAGGCTGCAGCCATTCGCGTCCGTCCGGCCCGCGATGGTGTACAAGCCGTGCACCCCACCATCCGCCGAGCCGTCGGGGTTGCGCACGAATCGAGCTTCCCGCACCGGGCCCTCCGCAGTAATAAATGAGGGAACGGTGTTCTGGGCGCCGTCCAGGGTGGCGAGTCCGACCTGCGGATTCGAGGCTGGGCTGCTGCCGCCGATCGCCGGAAACGCGTGACATTGGGCGCAGCTGTTGCCATTGAACGTGGGGCCCAGGCCTGTTCCATCTTCTCCGGATATGGTTCCGCTTACCGAGTCGACTTCCATGAAGTCCACCATGGCGTCGTTAAAGAAGGATTGCATATCGGAGCTTAGCCCGGACAAGGGCTTCCCCACTCCTGCATCCCCCGCACGCGGCCCGGGATCTTTCTGAGCCGCAATGGTTCCCGTGTTCAAGATCACGGTCAAAGCCAGACCAGTCACTGCCAGCAAATTGGCTTGTTTCAAGCTGCACCTCCGTGCACGCGAAAACACACTCCTGGCGCAAGCCAGGTTCGTTCGTTACTTGGGAGAGGCGCGATTGTTGCTTATGCCGTTTTCGACTCCCACCAAAGGGTTTGGTGGCGCTGCTTGCCGTCGTTACGGCCTGAAAGTGGCTATGGGCGCGGCTTTTCAACCTGCCCGCTTCCAGCATTAAAAAAACTTAATGAAAGTTACGCTTCGGTTGGGAGGGTGTCAAGATGGCCGTTAGTACATCCTGGGCTGTGCAAAATTCCCGCGGACTCTGGGGAATCCACTCTGGGCAAATGTGCGAATTGGCACGGCCGGTGCCGCAACAAAACGATCATTCGCCGGATTTGTGCGTGGTGTCCCACACGATTTTGCCGCCCACCCAGGTGGTCAAAACCTTGACGTCACGGATTTTCACGGGATCGATGCTGAAGAGGTCGTCGCTGAGCAAGACCATGTCGGCCAGCTTGCCGGGCCCGATCGAGCCTTTGTCCTTTTCCTGAAACTCAGCATAGGCGGAACCCATGGTGTAGGCTTCGACGGCTTCAGCAACCGTGAGTTTCTGCTCGGGAAACCATCCGTTGGGATTCTTGCCGTCCAGCGTCGCGCGCGTGACCGCGGCATACAGCCCCAGCATAGGGTTGAGGGGAGCCACGTTCCAGTCGGTGCCGAAGGCGAGACGCACACCGTGATTCAGGAAAGTGCGGAAAGCGTAGGTCCGGCTGGCGCGGTCGTGGCCG
The DNA here is from genome assembly GCA_963734455.1 of Terriglobia bacterium. Lineage (GTDB taxonomy): Bacteria > Acidobacteriota > Terriglobia > Terriglobales > Acidobacteriaceae > JAIQFF01. Next base: position 231,918 of record CAVTHC010000007.1, on the reverse strand, counting down.
ATGCGCTCCTCGGCCCAGCGTCCGTCATCGATGGCATGGTAGGGCTGGACGGAGGCGATGACGTGCAGTTGGGCGAAGCGGTCGAAGTCTTTTGCCGCCATGTGCTGCGCGTGCTCGATGCGGAAGCGGCGGTCGCTTTCGCCGTGGGCTTTCACAATCTCGCTATACAGGTCGAGGATGATCGAAATGCCCTGGTCGCCAATGGCGTGAGTGCAAATCTGCAGTCCGGCGGCATCGGCTCTCATCATGCGGTCCTGCATCAGCGATATCGGATGCATTTCGTCGGAGAGCAGGCCGTGGTTATTAGGCTGATTGCTGAACGGATCGAAGAAATAGGCGGTCGAGGATCCGAGCGAGCCGTCGGCATAGGCCTTGAGCGCTCCAATGCGCAGAAACGGGCCGCCGAAGGCATGCCGAATTCCAATTTTTACCTGATCATCCACCCCGGTAATAAGCGGCGCGGCATAGATGCGCGCGGTCAGTTCGCCGCGCTCCAGCAACTCAGAGTAGACCGCGATGTCGGCATACTCGGGGTTCATGTGTTGCACGCTGGTGACGCCGAGGGAAGCGGCATGCGCCAGGGCGCGCTTGACGGCGCGCATGCGCGCGTCATGCGACAGAGGCGGCGCAACTTTATAGACGTAATCCATGGCGGCATCTTTGAGCGCGCCGGTGGGGTTGCCCTGGGCATCGTGCACGATGACTCCGCCGGGAGGGTCAGGCGTCTGGGCGGTGATGCCGGCCAATTTCAGGGTGACCGAATTGGCCAGGGCCATGTGGCCGTCGTAGCGGCTGACGAATACGGGAGTGTCCGGCGTGAGCGGATCGATCAACTCTTTGGTGGGCATGGCTGCCGGAGTCCATTTGGTCTCATCCCAATCGCCACTGGTCACCCATTCGCCCCGGGGCGTTTTCTTCGCCTGCTCGCCAATCCGACGGGCAAATTCGGCGGCGCTGGTGGCGTCGTTCAGCTGCACGCTGTCGAGCGACAGGCCGCCATCCACAAAATGCACGTGAGAGTCATTGAAGCCGGGCAGCAGTAGTTTGCCGGAAGCATCCACCACGCGGGTGTGCGGGCCACGCCAGGCTTCGACCTGGTCGTTGGAACCGACGGCAACGATGCGGTCGTCCAGCACCGCGACTGCTTGAGCCGTGGGATGGCTTTTGTCCACGGTCCAGATCTTGGCGTTGCGGATGATGAGATCGGCGGCGGGCTGCGGCTGCGCGGCGGGAAGCGCCAGCGGAGTGAAAAGTCCGAACAGAGTGACCAGAGACGCAATGCGAAGCAATAAGGTCTTCATGTTTGCAATCCTGAGTCTACCGCCCGCGGACTGAATGTAATGCCATCCGACTGGTAAAGATACAGGACAGCCGCATAGGATCAAAGCTTCACGACCCGCCTGGGAGAACCATTCCTGGTTGCTGACTTCTGTTCTAAGAGTTTTCCTTAACACTTTTGTGCCACACCTCGCACGTCAGGGCCATTGTCCGGGGGAAGGAACACAGATACGCTCAGGCCATCGCAACCAAATTTATCTGGCCAGGATGACGCGGCGTTGAGCCGCACAAATCAGAGCGCGCTCTAAGCCAGTGCGCTGGCGGGCTCACGAGGCTGGCAGACTCGAAACATGATTATGGCGACCACGACGGTGTATGGTTCTCCGCAACCGCGGGTGAGGGTGCTGGTGGCCGACGATCACGAGGTGATGCGGCTGGGAATACGCAACCTGCTTGAGCTCCGGCCGGGCTGGAGCGTTTGCGCGGAAGCCAGTAACGGAAAGGAAGCGGTGGAAAAGACGCTTCAGTTTCGTCCTGACGTGATCATCATGGACATCACCATGCCGGTGATGAACGGCCTGGACGCCGCCAGTCAGATTACCAAGCGAGAACCGAAGATTCCCGTGATCCTGTTTTCCCTGCACCTTTCGGACGACCTGTATCGCCATTTGAAGACGGATGGAATTCGCGGCGCGGTGGCTAAAGGCGACGCTGCCCGCGATCTGGTTCTGGCGGTGGAGACGGTGTTGGCGGGCGGAACCTTTTTCCCCGGCCAGGGGAGCGGTCCAAATTAACTATGGGATGATGGGGAAGGCTTACAGGAGGGGCAGACGCCGGCCGGTTATGGGGAGTTACCAGCGTCTGCCGTTCGCTCCTTCGCGTTGGGGTAATTCCATTAATAACGCGCACCCGCCGGCCAAAACCATCGGGAAGATACTGTAGTTACGAACTGGGCAATCGCCCGGAAGCCAACCCCGAGGCGACGGAATTCAGGTGGAATAGTCGGCATTGATGCGTACGTAGTCCTGGGTCAGGTCGGTGGTCAGGAACCGGATGGAAGCCGGGCCCCGCCCCAGGGAAATGCGGATCTCGCAGCGCGGCTGGGCAAGAGCTCGATGGGCCCGCTTCTCGTCAAAGGCGCAACCCACACCGCGCCGGCACACGGTTTGATCGCCGATCTGGACGCTGACTTTCGCCGGATCCAGGGCGATCCCCGATCGTCCCACGGCGGCAAGGATGCGCCCCCAATTCGGATCGGCACCCGCCCAGGCGGTCTTTACCAACAACGAATGGGCCACGGTTTGGGCCACCTGCCTGGCTTCCCCGCGATTTCTGGCCTGCTCGACGGAGAGATGAATCACATGTTTCACCCCTTCGCCGTCGGACACAATCTGTTCGGCTAGAGACTGGCACACCTGCAGGAGCGCTTCCGAACACTTTTCCCGCACCGACGGCTGGTGCAAACGAACTCCGCTGCGTCCGCTGGCCAGCAGCAGGACGGTGTCGTTGGTCGAGGTGTCTCCGTCGATCGAGATGCAGTTGAAGGTTTGCTCGCAGGACTCTCGCAACAAACGCTTTAGCTCGGCGGAGCTGGCGGCCGCGTCGGTGAAGAGATAGACCAGCATGGTGGCCAGTTGCGGATGAATCATGCCGGCGCCCTTGGCGATGCCGAGGAAGTTCACGGCAGTTTTTCCCGAATGAACCGTTGCGCAGGCCAACTTGGGCCGGGTGTCGGTGGTCATGATGGCGCGGGCGAAGTCGGCGATTCCCTGCTGCGTCGCCTGGCGCGCGTGCGGTCAATTCGGAAAGCTTTGCAACGATCTTATCCACAGGCAAGGGGACGCCGATGATGCCGGTGGACGATGGGAAAATCTCGCGGGCGCGCACTCCCAGCAAACGGGCCAGGTTCAGGCAAACTTCCTGGCAGGCCCGGATTCCAGCCTCGCCGGTCGCGCAGTTGGCATTGCCCGAGTTCACGATGACAGCCCGCAACCGGCCCCGGCTGGCGGCCAGGGACGCGCGTCCTACCTCGAGGGGCGCGGCTACGACACGATTCCTGGTGAATACTGCCGCCGCAGTTGTGCCCGGACAAGCTTCGACCAGCGCCAGATCAGGCCGGCCGCTGGCCTTGATTCCGGCGCAGGCAGCCGAAAAACTGAAACCGGCGGGCAGACATATCTTTTTGTGGCGACCTGCGTTCTGGGGAAGACCGCGAACTTTCATACCTCGATCTTCACCAGCCAGTTGGCGGGCTGAGGAAGCATGGCGAACTTGGGCAATTCGCCCCGCACCATGGCGACTTCATCGCAATGATCGAAGCGCGGACAGACGCAGCAGTCTTTGTGGATCTTGTCGGGCAGGTCTTCGCGCTGGGCCATGGCAAATCCCATGCGAGCGAAGAATTCCGGAATGCGCGTGAACAGGCAAATGGAACTGACATTGTGTTTTTTGGCCTGGGCCAGCAAGGCCTTGACCAGGCGCTCGCCGCCGCCCGAGCCCTGGCGCGCGGGATCGACGGTGATGGAGCGAATCTCCGCCAGGTGCGGGCCGTAAAGATGAAGCGCGCCGCAGCCGATAATGTGGCCGTGATCTTCGAGCACGACGAAATCGCGGACGTTTTCGCAGACTTCCGCGAAGGTGCGGGGCAACAGGGTCCCGTCGTGAGAGTAAGTAGCGATCAGTTCGTGGATCTGCTCGGCGTCAGGCAGCAGGGCTTCACGCGTGCGCATGGATGTCCTCCCGCATGGCTTCCACTTTTTGCCGGGCGTCGGCGATGGCCTGGCGAACTCGTGCCGGTGCGGTGCCGCCGGGAACGTCGTGGATGGCAAGCACCGCCGGCAAAGTCAACGAGGAATAGAAATCCTGATCAAAGGCTGGATTCAACTGGCGTAGTTCCTCCAACGGCAAATCTGCCAGCTCACACTTTCTTTCGATGCAGGTTTGCACCGCTTTGCCAACTATTTCGTGAGCCAAGCGAAAAGGAACTCCGCGCCGCACCAGGTAAGTGGCGCCGGCCCAGGCGTTCATGAATCCAGAGTCGGCGGCAGCCTGCATGCGCTCGTGATTGAATTCGACCGCTTTCATCCAGCCGGAGGCCAGGGGCAGGAGCGAGAGCACGGTGGCAGCGGCATCGAAGAGCGGCTGCTGGGTTTCCTGCAAATCTTTGTTGTAGGCCAGGGGCAGGCCTTTCACGGTGACCAGCAGGGCCGTGGCGTCGCCGATGATGCGGGCGGCCTTGCCGCGGGTGAGTTCGAGCAGGTCCGGATTCATCTTCTGCGGCATGGCGCTGCTTCCCGTCGAATAGGCTTCGGGCAGACGGATGAAGCCGAATTCCTGCGACGAAAATAGGATCATCTCCTCCGCCCAGCGGCTCAGGTGCACGGCCAGGAGGGAAAGCGCTCCGACGAACTCCAGGATGAAATCGCGATCGCTGGTAGCGTCGATGCTGTTGGCGGTCGGAGCATCGAAGCCCAGCTCTTCGGCCATGGCACGGCGGTCGAGCGGAAGTGTCGCGCCAGCGACGGCGCCCGAACCCAGCGGGGAAAGATTCAGCCGCTTGCGGCAGTCAGCCAAGCGGTCGGCGTCACGCAGAAACATTTCTACGTAGGCGAGCATCCAGTGCGCAACCAGGACCGGCTCGGCGCGTTGCAGGTGCGTGTAGGCGGGCATGGCCGCGTTTCCCGCCTGTTCGGCGCGATCGAGCGCGATGCTCAGCCACTCCGCCAGGTCGGAGCGCAGCTGATCTATGGAAGCCCGAACGTAGAGACGCAGGTCGGTGGCGATCTGTTCGTTGCGGCTGCGGCCGCTGTGCAGCTTGTATCCGGTGTCGCCAATGAGCGCGACCAGTTGCTTTTCGACGAAGTGATGCACATCTTCGGCGTCGTTGTCGTCGAGAAAGGCAGGAGATGCGGCGGCCTTCTCGCCGATCTGCTTCAGGCCTTGAAGGATGGCGATCAGTTCGCTTGAAGACAGGATTCCGGCGTTCTTCAAGCGCGGAGGCGTGGGCGCTGCTGGCGGCCAGTTCCTCCCGCAGCAAGCGCCGGTCGAAGTCGAACGACCGCTGCCAGCGCTCGAAATCCGGATCGAGCGGCTGGCGGAATCGTCCTGACCACATCTTCATCGGGCTACCTCGGGCTTGGCGGCGTCCGCACGCAGGCGGGCGCGCGAGCGCGACGGCAGCCCCAGGATGCGGATGAATCCTTCCGCATCTTTCTGGTCGTAGCTGTCACCCATGGTGAAGGACGACAGATCGGTACGGTAGAGCGAATTCTCGGAGTGACGACTGACCACCGACACGTTGCCTTTGTATAAGGCGAGTGTGGTCGTGCCGGTAATGTCCTGCTGGGTGTTGTCGACGAATGCGTCGAGCGCCTCGCGCAGCGGGGTGAACCAGAGGCCGAAATAGGCCAGCTCAGCATACTTCAGCCCAATGTGCTGCTTGAAGTGCATGAGATCGCGCTCCAGGCACAGGGCTTCGAGCTCGCGATGAGCGGCAATCAGCAGAGTTCCGCCCGGGGTCTCGTAACAGCCGCGCGACTTGATGCCGACGAAGCGGTTCTCCACCAGGTCAATGCGGCCGATGGCGTTGCGCCCGCCGATTTCGTTCAGCAACTCGACCAGCGAAACCGGATCGAGCTTCATGCCGTTCACGGAAACCGGAGTTCCTTTTTCAAAACCAATGACGACCTGCTCCTCGCGGTCCGGCGCTTCCTGCGGCGAACGGGTCAACTGCCAGGTGCTGGTGAGAGGCGCGTTGCCGGCGTCTTCCAGTTCCCCGCCCTCGTGGCTGATGTGCCACAGATTGCGATCACGGCTGTGAATCTTCTCCCGGCTGGCGGTGACTGAGATGCCCCGCTTCTCGGCGTAGTCGAGACAATCTTCTCTCGATTTCAAAGTCCATTCCCGCCACGGAGCGATCACTTTGAGTTCCGGAGCCAGCGCCTGGTACGCCAGTTCGAAGCGGACCTGATCGTTGCCTTTGCCGGTGCAACCGTGCGCGACCGCCGTCGCCCCCTCGCGGAGCGCCACTTCCACCTGATGTTTGGCGATCACCGGACGCGCCAGCGAAGTGCCCAGCAGATACTTGTGTTCGTACACCGCGCCTGCCCGCAACGCGGGGAACACGTATCCGGTGAGAAATTCCTCACGCATGTCTTCGACGACCACCTTGCTGGCGCCGGTCTTGTACGCTTTTTCGACGACAGCTTCGATGTCGTCTCCCTGGCCTACGTCTCCGACCATGGCAATCACGTCGTAGGCGTAGTTTTCCTTCAGCCAGGGAATGATGATGGAGGTGTCCAGACCTCCGGAGTATGCCAGCACAACTTTTTCAGCCATTGGAATTCCTCGAATTCGAGCGGCCCACCTTGCCGCCCAGCAGTAAGAGCAGAATGGCCTTCTGCACGTGCAGGCGGCTTTCGGCCTGGTCGAAAACCACGGAGCGATCGCAATCCATGATGGCGTCGGTGATTTCCATCCCGCGGTGCGCGGGCAAGCAGTGCATGAAGACGGCGTGAGGCGCCGCGCCGGCCACGAGCTTTTCGTTTACCTGGTAGGGCGGAAAAATCCGGTTCCGTTCCTGCTCTTCGTGCTCGTGACCCATGCTGGTCCAGGCATCAGTATAGACCGCGTCTGCGCCGTCCACGGCCTGTTTGGGATCGTTGAGGATTTCGATGACCGCGCCGGTCTGTCGCGCCAGGTCGCGGGCGTCGGCCACGATTTGCGGGTCGCAGGCGTAGCCCTCGGGCGTGGCGATGCGAATCCGCGAGCCCAGAGTGGCGGCGGTCAGCAGCAGAGAATGGGCCACGTTGTTGCCGTCGCCCACGTAGGCCAGGCAGATTTTCTTCAGGTCGCCGAAGCGCTCCAGCAAGGTGAAGTAATCGGCCAGGGCCTGGCAGGGATGCTCCAGGTCGCTGAGCGCGTTGATCACCGGGATGCAGGCGTGCTCGGCCATTCCTTCGACCGTAGCGTGGGAGTAGGTACGCAGCACGATGGCATCCACCCAGCGTTCGACGTTGTGGGCGATATCACTCAGCTTTTCGCGCGCGTCGAGACGGCCGGCGGTCTGGTCCATGAAAAACGCGTTGCCGCCCATGCTGGCCATGCCCGCCTCGAAGGTGAGCCGGGTGCGCAACGATTGCTTTTCGAAAAACATCACCATCTGCTTGCCGGCAAGCGCGCTGCGGAAATTGGACGGCCGCGCCTTCAACAGTCCGGCGAGATGGAAAATGGTTTCAATCTCAATCGGGCTGAGATCGCGGATCGAGATAAGATCGCGCCCCGGAAAGTTCGTGGTTGCCGGGGGAGTTGCGACCTGCGTAGTTTGAAAGGGCTGGCTGCTCACCGTGAGTGGCTCCTTCTTGCTTGAGCTTCGCTCTTGCTGGTCAAATGCTTTTTCGGTTGGGTGGAGGTGAGCGCCGCGTCGAGGGCGCGGACCACCAGGTCCACGTGGGCTTTCTGAATGATGTAGGGCGGCAGGAAACGCAGCACCGTGTCCTGCGTGCGATTGATGAGAATGCCGCGATCGAGCAACTGGGCGACGACCGCTTTCGCGCGGTCGGCCGAATCGAGATTCATGCCCAGCATCAGGCCCATGCCGCGAATTTCCCGGACGCCGGCGTGCCTGGCTTTGAGGCCTTCCAGTTTCGCGTGGAAGTAGTCGCCGGTCTGGCGTATGTGTCCCAGCATGCCGTCGAGGACGCGCAAGAATTCGATGGCCACGGCACAGGCCAGCGGACCGCCGCCGAAGGTGGTGCCGTGCATTCCGGGATGCATGCCGCTGGCCACGCGATCGGTGGTCAGCAACGCTCCCAGCGGAAGGCCGGCAGCCAATGGTTTCGCCACGGTGACGATGTCGGGCTGAATCCCGTAGTGCTGGTAGGCGAAGTACTTTCCGGTGCGGCCCAGCCCACATTGGATTTCGTCGAGGATCAGCAGCGCTCCGGTGCGGTCGCACAGTTGCCGCGCGGTCTGCAGAAATTCAGGACTGAGCGGACGGATGCCGCCTTCACCCTGAATCGTCTCCAGGCATATGGCGCAGACGCTGCCATCAAATTGCCGCTTGAGGTCTTCAACGTCGTTGAAAGCGACAAAGCCGACTCCGGGCACGAGCGGCGCAAAAGGATGACGATATTTTTCCTGCCCCGTGGTGGCCAACGAACCGAAGGTTCGGCCATGAAAGGAATTCTCCAGCGCCAGCAGACGCCACTTGGCTTTGTGGCCATTGCTGTTCTGAGTGCGGGCGAAGGCGCGAGCCAGTTTGAGCGCGCCTTCCCAGGCTTCGGTGCCGCTGTTGCAGAAAAACGCTTTGTCCAAGCCGGAGATTTTCGTCAGGCGTTTCGCCAGATCCGCCTGGAACTCGTGAAAAAACAGATTCGAGACGTGAATCAGCCGGCCAGCCTGCCGCTTCAACGTCGACTGAATCACGGGATGCGCGTGTCCCAGCGCGTTGACCCCGATCCCGCTCAGGAAGTCGAGATAGCGCTTGCCCTTTGAATCCCACAAATACACGCCGCGGCCGCGCTCGAACAGCACGCGCTGGCGATCGTAGGTGGGAAGCAGCAGCTTGGATTCGGACACGGACGACGGTGGCGAGGCTCATGCGACGATCACCTCCGTGCCGCCATCGAGCTTGGTGAGATAGAACTGCGGCAGCGTGTCGGCCTGCGCCGCCGGGCAGGATGCGCACCCGGCCAACGCCCTTGCGCAGCGCCTGTCCGCAGGCTTCAAGTTTGGGCAGCATGCCTCCGGCAATCACTGCGTTCTCCACCATGCCCGGGAATCTGCTTGGTGTTCAGCCAAGGCATGACCGCGCCTGCGGCGTCCTTCACCCCGGCAACGTCGGTGAGGAAGATGAGCGTGTCGGCGTGGCAGGCCACGGCGCAGGCCGAGGCCATCTGGTCCGCATTCACGTTGTAGTATTCGCCGTCCGAACCCAGCGCCACCGAGGACAGAACCGGTATTCCGCCCAGTCCCCAGATGGCTTCCAGCCAGCGCGGTTCGACCGAGCAGATTTCACCCACGAATCCCAGGTCGTAGCCCTGGGTCTGTTTTTTGCGGGCTCGGAATGCCATGCCGTCTCCGCCGCACAGGCCGATGGCCGGGCGTCCCGCGGCCACGATGGCCGCGACCAGGCTCTTGTTCACGATGCCGGCCAGGACCATCAGGGCGACATCGCGGGTCTCGGCGTCGGTGATGCGCAACCCGTTTACGAAATCGCTTTCCTTGCCCAGAAGTTTGAGGGTGCGAGTGAGCGCCGCGCCGCCGCCGTGCACCACGGTGACTTTGTGGCCGTCTTCCGCCAACTCGACGATGGCGTGGGCACATTTCTGCAGCGTGTTCTTGTCTTCGAGAGCCGCGCCGCCCAGTTTGATCACAATCTTCACAGCAGACCTTCCTGTTCCTTAAACCCGTACATGAGGTTCATGTTTTGAACTGCCTGTCCGGCTGCTCCCTTGAGCAGGTTGTCCACGCACGAAACCAGCACCAGGCGACGTCCGTCCTTCGCCAGGCAGAAGCCCAGGTCGCAGTAGTTGGTGTGCAGCGAAAACTGGATTTCCGGCAGCTTCGGCGTCGCGAAAACCCGAACCCAGGGCTTGCCCGCATAAAAATCGTTGAAGCAGGACTGCACTTCCGCCGCTTTCATTTCCTGCTTCAGATGAACGTAAATGGTGGAAAGGATTCCTCGTGGAATGGGCAGCAGGTGCGGGGTAAAAATCAGCTCGCCGGAATCCAGTTTCAGCTGCTCCAGAATTTCTCCCACGTGGCGATGCCCGAACACCGAGTAGGCGGAAAGGTTGTCGGCCACGGAAACGAAATGGGTGCGCGCGGTCGCCTCCTTGCCCGCGCCCGAAACGCCAGACTTGGAGTCGGAGATGATTCCCTTTTCGCGATCGACAATATCCGCAGCCACCAGCGGAGCCAGCGCGAGAATCACCGAAGTGGCGTAGCAGCCGGGATTGGCCACCAGCGCGGCGCCGGGAAGCTTGTCCCCGTTCAACTCCGGAAGCCCGTACACCGCCTTCTACATGAGGTCGGCTGCGGTGACGGCATTCTCGTCATGGAAGCCGTAGACGGCGCGGTTTTGCGCCTGTTGCAATCGCCACGCCCCGCTCAGGTCAACCACGCGCATGCCGTGGGCAATCGCTTCCGGCACCAGCGCGCGCGATACGTCATGCGGCGTGGCCAGGAAGAGCAGTTCGATCTGGCGTCGCTTCAGTTCGGCCCACGACCAGGGCTGCAGCGGATATCCGCCATTACCGGAAATGGCGGGATACATGTCGGCGAGATTGACCTGGGCGGCACGCTTCGCCGGAACGCTGAAGCATCACCGGAGTTTCCACGCCGGGATGGCGCAGGAGAATGCGGGCCAGTTCGAAACCGGAGTATCCGGTCGCTCCCAGGATCGCGGTCTTGAGTCTGGATGCCATCAGGCGAGCATCTCCTCGAATGCGGGCGGCCAGCACTCTGGCGCCCCGATTGTCGGAACAGACCATCAATATTGTGTCGTCACCTGCGATGGTTCCGATGGCTTCCTCCCAATCCTGTCCGTCGAGCGCCGCGGCCACGGGCTGCGCGCTGCCTACCGTAGTCTTGATCACCAGCAGGTTCTGCGCCGCTTTCACTTCCAGCACAAACTCCCTTACCAGCCGCGAAACCGGCGGCAAGGCCGGTTCCGACACCGCTTCGCCCGGCAGCACGTAGCCCGCTCCGGTCTTGACCAGGCCAAGCTCATGAATATCGCGCGAGAGCGTCGCCTGCCCTACCTTCAAACCGCGCTTGCCCAGGGCCCGCTGCAGATCCTCCTGGCTGCTCACCGAGCCGCGGTCCAGCAGTTCCAGGATGACCTTCTGTCGCAGCGGCTTGCTCATGAATGACTATTCATCTGCCTGAATAATTATTCATCTATGGTAACGGGTGTGCGGCAGGTGTCAAGTAGAAATTTCGATACGGGCAATCGAAAATGCGGGCGCGAGTGTCCCGCTCGTGCAGTTGTGGAATCGCCCGCAGGCTGCGTGGGGCAGCCCTCCCCCCGGTTTGTGTGGGGCGGACACTCTTGGCCCCCGCTCTTGACTTTGACTTCACTCGACCCAACACCAAAGTCAAAGGCGGCGGAAGAGTGTCCGCCCCACACACACTAGTCGGCTCCGTGCCATCCAATTTCAGCCTGACACATGGCCCTTGAGGCACTCTCCGCCCCTGCCAGTTCCGGTCGGGAGAAGAATGCCCGGTGCAGGCGTTCGACGGCCTCGACAGCGCGCGATTCGTCTACCAGGAAGCTGATGTTTCGCTCCGAAGCGCCCTGGCAGATCATGCGCACGTCGATGTCGCCGAGGGCGCGAAATGCCTGGCCGGCGATTTCCGGACGGCGCCGCACCTGCTCTCCCACCAGGCAGACCAGCGCCTTGTGGTTTTCCCAGCGCACGTTGGCCATCCCTTTCAGCTCTTCCGCGATCGCCGGCAGGCCGGACACCGAGCTCACCAGCAGGGCCAGGCTGCCGCGGGAGGCGGAAAGCAGGTCGAGATTATGCTGATGGCGCTCGAACACGTCGAAGACCTCGCGCAACAGTTCGGGCGCAAACCAGCGCACCGGTTCGACGTCCACGATGGCAACGCCTCGCTTGGAGGTGACGGCCTTGACCCCGTCGCCGTCGCAGCGCGCCACGATTTCCGTTCCCGGACAATCCGGATGGCGCGAGTTGAGCACCCACACCGGAATATTGCCGCGCATGGCGGGCACCAGCGTCGCCGGGTGCAACACCTTGGCGCCGAAATAGGCCAGATCGGCGGCTTCATCAAAGCTCATGCGAGGAACGCGGCGGGCGTCCGGGCACAGATTGGGATCGGTGGTCATGATGCCGTCGACGTCGGTCCAGATTTCGATCCGCTCGGCGTGGAGGCCGGCGCCGACAATCGAGGCGCTGAAGTCGGATCCGCCGCGACCCAGCGTGGTGGGGATACCGTCGCGGGTGGCGCCGACGAATCCGCCCATCACCGGAACCTGGCCTGATGCGAGCAGCGGCAGCACGACCGCCCGCAGCCGCTCATTGGTTTCGTCCCACAAGGGCGTGGCTCGGGTGTGAGCGGCGTCGGTGACGATGCACTCGCGGGCATCGACCAGGACGGCATTCACCCCGGCAGACCGCAGCGCGGAGTCGACCAGCCGGGACGAAAGCGATTCGCCCGCTCCCAAAAGGCTGTCCTGCGCGCGCGGAGTCAGGGCCTTCTCCGACGCAATGGCGACCAGCAACTTGTCGAGGGACTCTGAATTCTTTCACGAGCTCTTTAGACAGACGCTTACGCTCATCCCCGTTTGCCAGTCCGCGGGCGACGGTGTCATGCCGCTGGCGCAGAACCTGAAGAATCTCGCGGGCGGAATCCAGCTGGCCCGCTGCCGCGGCCCAGCCGGCGTTCATCAACTGGTCGGTGACTTTCGCCAGGGCGCTGACCACCACCACCGGGCGCCGGGACGACGGTCGCGCCACCAATTCGACACAAGCGGCGAATGGCGGCGGCGTCCTCCACCGAGGTACCGCCGAATTTCATCACTACGCAGGCCAAACGCCGCTGCTCTGCTTCGTTGCTGGCTTCCGACGAGTCGTTCATTGTGTTCTCCCTTATCTGGTCCTGGTTGTGGACATTGAAATTGGGCAAATAAAAAACCCACCGGCCAGTTGCTTCTGGCGGTGGGTCTTTTTAAGCCGTTAAAACTTTTTGTTTCTCAGCTCACCAGACGCCCTCCCCCAGAAGACATGCGAATTCGCTTCGACATGCCTGTGCCTGTCGTTGTAATTCGCTTAGCCTTCTGGGAAGTTGCTTTCATGGTTGCTGTTTGCGTAAACCTGATCTAGTTGTGTTGCTCCCGGCCCAATCTTGGGTCCGAAGGAGTCTCGGGTTTGAATTCTTCAAAGAATTGCATCAGCCGGTCAACCAGTCTGCGCCTGCCTCCGATGACATGGAGACCGCTCTCGTGCTGATGCTCTTCCAGGATTTTGTTCAATCCACTTTCCAGTTCTCTCATACCGCACCCCCTCAGCTGGGTTCAAGTTACCGGTTTCCACCGGCTTGGCAACCGCGTGTGACCGCGATCAAAGCTTCTGAGGCTTCTGCTGAAGATTAGCAATATTCCGCGGCAAAAAGGAAATTTGAAATTGTGATGGCCTGCATCGACAAATTCGATCAGGCTCCGGAGCCCATTTCCTGGAGATTTCAGTTGTCATCCTGAGCGGAGCCTCGGCTTCGCTTCCGCGAAGCAGAGGCGCAGTCGAAGCACCCTTGCTTTTTCCGCAAGCGCCGGGGTTTTGCGCTGCCACCGGAACACAAAGCATTCCGCTCTGTCCGCTTATAGGGGTCCTTCGACTCCGCGGGCACTTTGCTTTGCGAAGTGCCAGCTGCGCTCAGGATGACAGAAATGGATAGTGAATGTTCGCATCCAAAAGGGTCACTTGGAGGCGGTGGCCAGCTGCCGGACGGTGCTGATGAAGGTCGTGGTGGCGCGGGTGTGGGTGCGGTCGCGGCGGTAGGCAATGCCCAGCTCGCGCCACAGCTCCTGGTCGCGAATGGGGATCAGCTTGACGCGTCCGGCCAGGACCTGGTCCTTGGCGAAACTGGAGCTGATCAGGGAAACTCCCAGCCCGGCGGCCACGAAGCTCTTGATCATGCCCACGCTGGGCAGTTCCATACGAACCTGAAGATGCGAGGCATAGGGACGGAACAGCTTGTCCATGACGCGGCGGCTGTAGCCGGTCTTGGGCAGCAGCAACGGCTGTTTGGCAATCTCGCTCACCGGCACCACGTCGAGCTTGGCCAGCGCATTTTGCGGACTCACCATCAGCATGAGCTGATCGCGAAAAATGGAGTGAGTTTTAAGGCTGGCTGACTTTACCGGCAGGGTCACGATGCCCACGTCGATGGTGCCGTTCTCCAGCTTCTCGACAATCTTGTAGCTGAAGTTGCGATAAATGCTGATCTGCACGCCGGGATACAAATGACAGTATTTGGCGAAGACGTCGGGCAGCACGTAGAGACAGGTGGCTTCGTTGGCGCCGATCACCAGGGTGCCGCGCGGGCTGGTGCCCTGATCGGCGACAGCGAGCAGCGACTCGTCCCGCATCTGCAGCAGGCGCTCGGCGTAGGCGAACAGCACCCGGCCGGCGGGGGTGAGCGTGACATCCTTGCCGGAACGATCGAGCAGGCGGTCTCCGTACTCCTGCTCCAGTTGACGGATCTGGGCGCTGACCGCGGACTGGGAGCGGAAAACCTTTTGCCCGGCCCGGGAAAAACTCCCCAGCTTGGCCACTTCCAGGAATGTCACTAGCTGATCAAAGTCCATGAGTAGTGGGAGATTATAGCGGACAATGTAACGGATTAGAAATCTTGCGGAGGTTTAGTGGTTCGAATTTCACTGCTGGGTTCCTTTGCGGCCTTTGCGGTTTGAGATTTTGTTCTTTCTAGATGGCTACAGAGATCAAAGTCTTTGACCGCAAAGTTCGCTAAGGCCGTAAAGAAAGCAAAGTCTTCCGAAGTTCGGACGATACCAGAGGTTTGGAGATCAGAAGACGCACTGCTTCCGCGGCCATAAGCATCGCTGAGAAATTCTCTTTACACAACGGCAATGGCGCGGGGATCCGCCGAATGTGGAACGTACACCGCGGCCGGCTTGTGCACCGAGGCCGGTTGCCGTTTGAATCTGGCGAGAATGGGGGCCCAGGTTTCCGCCACCGGGCAGGGCAGGACCAGAGGCTCCACCCGCAAAAACGGCAGAGGCTCGGCGGCGTTCAGGAGTTCCGCCGCGCGCGGACTGCCGGTGAGACGCAAATGTTTGCGCAACACCCGGCGCAACCACAGTTCTTCGCGGACTTCGACCGGAGCCAGCCGGACGGAATGCTGGTTGTAGCCGTATCCGCCAATGGAATCGCGCAGGACATAGGCGAGACCGCCGGTCATGCCCGCGCCAAAGTTCATTCCCGCTGGACCGAGGATCACGGCCACGCCCGCCGTCATATACTCGCAACCGTGCTGGCCCACGCCTTCGACCACCGCGAGCGCGCCGCTGTTGCGCACCGCGAAGCGTTCCCCCACCCGGCCCGCGACGTACAGTTCTCCGCTGGTGGCGCCGTATAGCAGGGTGTTGCCCGCGAGCACGTCGCCGCGCAGCGAGGCTTCTTCTCCGCCGGTGATGGCAATCGTTCCACCGGACAAACACTTGCCCACGTAATCGTTGGCTTCGCCGACCAGCCGGAAATTCAATCCCTTGACCAGGAATCCGCCGAAGGTCTGGCCCGCGCTTCCGACAAATTCATATTTAGCGGGAGCATCGGCCGGCGCTTCCGCCTGGCGCAACATCTCGCCACTCAAATGCGCGCCGATGGAGCGATCGGAGTTGGTGATGCGGAAGCGGCGGCGGCGGGCGGCGCGAGTGTCCGTGTCGTCGACCGCGGAAGTGACAGTGCGGTTCAACTCGCGATAGAGACTGCTGCGGTCTTCGGCGATCGAAGCCGGGTGGGAGGAAGAAACGATGGGGTCGAGCAGTCCGGCCAGGGCGCGCGCAGCCGGCGGAGTGCGAGGCCGCAAGCGTTCCGCCTGGCCCACAATGTCATCGATCGAGCGGGCGCCGAGCGACGCCAGCAATTCGCGGACGTCGGCAGCCACCGCCCGGAAGTAGGTCTCGACCATCTCCGGTTTTCCGGTGAAGCGGGTGCGCAGCTTTTCGTCCTGGGTGGCGATGCCGACGGGGCAGGTATTGAGATGGCATTGCCGCGCCATCACGCATCCCAGGGCCAGCAGGGCGGCGGTGCCGAAACCAAATTCATCCGCGCCCAGCAGCGCGCCGATAATGACGTCGCGGGCGAACTTGAATCCGCCATCCACCCGCAGGCGGACCCGGCCGCGCAGCCCGGTTTTCACCAGCATGGCGTGAGCATCGCGCAAGCCAACTTCCCAGGGCAGGCCGGTATTCTTGATGGAAGTAATGGGCGACGCGCCGGTGCCGCCATCGTGGCCGGCGATGGTTATCACGTCGGCGCCGGCCTTGGCCACGCCGGTGGCGATAATTCCCACCCCCGCGCTGGCCACCAGTTTTACCCCGATGCGCGCCCGCGGATTGATGGCGCGCAGGTCGTAAATCAGCTGGGCCAGGTCTTCGATGCTGTAGATGTCATGATGCGGCGGCGGAGAAATCAGCATCATGCCGGGCACGGCGTGCCGCAAGCGGGCGATGTACACGGAAACCTTGCTGGCCGGAAGCTGCCCGCCCTCGCCCGGTTTCGCGCCTTGCGCAATCTTGATTTCGAGCTCATCGGCATGGACCAGATATTCCGCGGTCACTCCGAATCGCGCCGACGCCACCTGCTTGACCCGATTATTGTCCTCGCGGCCGGGGCCGTAGGCGCCGGGATCTTCTCCGCCCTCGCCGGTATTGCTGCGTCCGCCCAGGCGGTTCATGGCGATGGCGAGAGTGGCGTGGGTCTCCTGTGAAATGGCTCCCAGGGACATGGCCTGCGTGCTGAAGCGGCCCAGGATCGAAGCTTCGCTTTCCACCTGGTCGAGCGGCAGGGCTTCGCGCGGGACAATCTCCAACAGGTCGCGGACTGCGACGGGTTCCCGCTTATCGCCGAGCTCCATGAACGCACGATGATTTTCATCGGTGGGGAACTTGAGGTAGCGATGCATGCGCCGCACCAGCTCAGGCGAGCTGGCATGCTGCTCTCCCTGGTGGCGGAAGCGATAAAGACCGTGGTCCTGCAATTTCGCGGTCATCGTCATCTCGGGGAAAGCGATGGAGAAAACCGAATCGTGACGATCGAGACAATCCTGCAGGAGCTCGGTCAGGCCTTTGCCCGCGAGCGAACGGCTGGCATCCTCGAAAAATCGGCTGCACACTTCGGAGTCGATACCGATAATTTCGAACAGATGGCTGTTGCGATAGCTGGCAATGGTCGAAATCCCCATTCGCGCAATGACTTTGCGCAGCCCCTTTTCCACTGCGCCGCGGTAGGCTTCAGCGCCGCCCGGCTTCATGTGTGCGGCCTGTTCCAGGGCCAGGTAGGGGAACACAGCGCTCGCGCCGGCCGCCACCAGCAGGGCCACGTGATGAGTGTCGATGACTTGTCCGCTTTCAATGACCAGCGGAATGTTGTGCGCGCCCGCCTCGACCATCGACTTCCAGGCCGCGGCCAGGGCCAGCAGCGCCGGCAGCGCCGCCCGTTTTTTGTCGACGCCGCGATCGGTCAGCAGGATGAGTCCCGGGGCTTTTGCCGCAGCTGCCTTGACGTTTTCCTGCAGCCGCGCCAGCGTGGCCTTGGCTGCCTCCACGCCGTCCTCGGCCAAAAAAGTGAACGGGATTTTTTCTGTAGTGCCCAATTCTTTTCGCAGCAACTGCAATTGACCGCCATCGAGCAGCGGCGAGTTGACCATGGCCCGGCCGAGAAAAACCCGCAGCGACATCACGTGGGTCTCGCGCAGAGAATCAATCGGCGGATTCGTGACCTGCGCGAAACGCTGCTTGCAGTAATCCCACAGCGGACGCTTGAAGCTGGACATGGAAGCCGGCGGGGCGTCGTCGCCCATGCTCCAGACCGCCTCCTGTCCGTGCTCCACCAGCGGCTGGAACAGCAGGCGGAACTGATCTTCACTCCATCCCATGGCCGCCATCGACTGCTGGGCATCGGGTGTCCGCTCCAGAAACGGCTTATCGGTGGGCTCGACCAGCACAGCCGGAACCGACGAGACGGCGCGGATCCCTTCACGCAGCCGAAGCGAGTCTTTGGGACGGACGAAATCGCCGCTCTCGGGATTAACCAACAGCACTTCTCCCGGGCCCAGTCGTTGCCTCTCGGCGATTTCCTTGCCGTGGAGATCGGCGATTCCCACCTCGGAGCCGACCACCAGCAGACCGTCCGAGGTCAGGGTGTAACGCAGCGGACGCAGTCCGTTGCGGTCGAGCTTGGCGCCGATGGTGCAACCGTCGGTGAATACCAGCGCGGCCGGGCCATCCCACGCTTCCTGCAGGCGGGCCTGCTCTTCGAGAAAATTGCGTAACTCGGGCGCGGCTTCGGGTGAACGCTCCCATGCCGGAGGAACCATGGAGAGCATGGCCTCGGCCGGGTTGTAACCGCGGCGCAGAAATAATTCAAGTCCATTATCGAAACTGGCAGAGTCGCTTACCCGGTCCTCGAGGAGCCGGACCTGGTCCGAAAAGTCGAGTTCGCGGCGCAACGCCGGCGCCTTGGCCCGCAGCCAGCGCCGGTTTCCGCTGATGGTGTTGATCTCCCCGTTGTGGGCCACAAAGCGGAAGGGTTGCGCCATCGACCAGCTGGGTTGGGTGTTGGTGGAATAGCGCTGATGGAAGATGGCGAATGGAGTTTCAAAATCCGGGTCGCGCAAGTCGGCATAAAACGCCGGCAACTGAAAAGGAGTCAGCAATCCTTTGTAGACCACCGTCCGGCAGGACAGCGAACAGAAGTAAGTTCCGGCGGGAGCGACGGCTTCGGCTTCCTTGCGAAAATGAAAGAGGAGGAATTCGAGATTCGGAGTTTCCGATTGGGGAGCGAAGAAGCATTGCTCGATGGCCGGCAGTGCGTCATGGGCCCGCGGGCCGGTGACTTCGGGATTGGTCGGGACGGTGCGCCAACCCAGGCAGTTCAGGCCACTCTTCTTTGCCTGGGCTTCGATGGCGCTGCGCGCTGCCTCCTTCTCGCCGGGCGGCAGAAAAACCATTCCGAGTCCGAACACCGCAGGCAGCTTGATGCCGGCCTGGTGCGTCTGCTTCCGAATCAATTTGTCCGGGATGCGAGTCAGCAGGCCGGCGCCGTCACCGCTCCTGCCATCGGCGTCCACACCGCCGCGATGCGCCAGGCGGACCAGAGCTTCGAGCGCGCGGTCGACGATCTCGCGCGACGCGGCTCCGCCGATTTGGGCGACCAGGCCGATACCGCAGGCGTCGTGGTCTGTGGTTAAGTGACTCGGACTCATCTTTACACTGTGTATCGTCAATGCAGGACGGAAGTACAATCGAGAATTTCGATGGGGCGGATGGATTTTTTGGGCAGCACGAGGGTGGAGGGAAAAAGCTTTAACCACCAAGGACACAAAGGTACACGAAGGAAAACATTGGGCTTAAGCACTGGATTTCCTTCGTGGGCCTTCGTGTCCTTGGTGGTTTACGCATTTGGCTTTCAGCTCTCTTCGACTCCGAATGAGCTTTTGGCCAGCAGGCTCTTGATCCCTACCAGGGGCGCGACCGCGGGGGCGGCGACGTGCAGGCCGCACTCAGTCTTGTCGGACCCGGACCAGCGTCCGGCGCGAGCGTTTTCTCCCGGGCGGACGGCCCGGGTGCAGTGGGTGCATCCGATGCTGGGATAGTTCTTGTCGTGCAGCGGATTGTAGGGAACGTTGTGCTTGAGGGCGTGGCTCCAGACCATGGCCGAAGTCCAGTCGGCGATGGGGTTGATCTTCAGCAGCTGGAACTTCGCATCCCACTCCACCTTGCAGGCGGAGGCGCGCGCCGAGGTCTGATCGCGACGGATGGCCGTGATCCAGGCGCGCAACTCGGTCAGTTTCGTTCGCAGCGGCTCGACCTTGCGCAGGCCGCAGCACTTGTCGGGATCGCTCTTCCACAGCGCGGCGCCGTGTTCGCGCTCCTGCTCTTCCGGGGTGAGCGTGCTGTAGACTCTCTCGACTTTGATGCCATAGCGTTTTTCGACACGATCCATCAGATCGTAGGTTTCGGGAAACAGGAATTCCGTGTCCAGCGTGAAGACTCGAAAGTCTGGACGCACCCGCGAGGCCAGGTCGAGCAGCACCATGCCCTCAACCCCGAAGCCGGAGGCGATCGCCACATCTTTTCCGTAGGTGGCAAAAGCCCAACTCAATACTTCTTCCGGCCGCCATTTTTCCGCGTCGGCGGGAATTAACTCGGCGTGGTCTCTCACTCCGCACGCTCCTGACTGGCTGACAAGACCGGGACATGCGACGCGAAATCTGCGCCTTCGTTCGGCCACGCGAACTGCTGATGCAACGAGGCTGGCTTCGCCATCCGTACCACTTCGCCAACTACCAGCAGCGTGGGCGAGGGCAGCCGTGGTGAGGCGTGTAGCTCGTCCACGGTGGTTATATGCACTTGCTCATTGGGCAAGGTAGCTTGGGAGACAATCGCGCAGGGAGTCTTTCCCAGCACGCCGGCCCGCAGAAGCTGTTGCGCCGTGCTGTGGTAGTCGTATCCGGGCATGTAGACCACGACTGTCGCGTCCGTGGGTATCCTGGCGGGCCAGTCGGCGAATTGGTCGCTGGCGGCGTGGTGGCCGGTCACCAGCACCAGCGCCGATGAAACCTGGCGGTGAGTGAGTGGAATGCCCGCGTTGGCGGCGGCGCCGAATGCAGAGGTCACGCCGGGAACGATTTCGAACTCGATGCCGGCCTGGCGCAAGGCTTCCATCTCTTCGCCGGCGCGGCCGAAAATCAGCGGATCGCCGCTCTTCAGGCGGACCACCTGCAAGCCCAGCAGCGCGTTCTGCACCAGAAGCGCATTGATCTCGGCCTGGCTGATTTTCTTGCGTCCAAAACGTTTGCCGACGTTCTGGATTTCGGTCGAGGATGGAATGAACGCGAGAATCTCCGGCCCGATCAGATCGTCGTGCAGCACGACGTCGGCCGATTTCAGAAGTTTGAGCGCTTTGAGCGTCAGCAGTTCGGGATCGCCCGGACCAGCCCCCACCAGATACACCTTACCGGTCATGATATTTTCTCCAGACTGGTTAACTCGATATTGAATCCCGCGGAGCGCGCCGCTTCGAACCCGGCGCGGCTGGCTAGTTCATGCAGCACACGACGCCGGGCTTCCGGGTCGATCCCGCTGGCAAATAGGTGCTGCCTGACCCGTCCCAATTCCTGCAGCCATTCGCCGTACTCCGGACCAAACTGAATTTCGAGCTCGCGCCGGACTCTCTGGGCCAGCGCCGGGCTTTGGCCGTTGGTCGAAATGGCAACCTGAAAATCTCCGCGCTGCACCACCGCGGGATAGTAAAAATCGCAATACTCCGGATCGTCGACCACGTTGCACAGAATGTTGCGCTGCCGGGCTTCTTGGAAAATCATGGCATTCGTCTCACGAGAGTTGGTGGCGGCAATGACCAGGAAAGCGCCTTCGAGATCGGCAAGCTTGAACGCTCGATCTTCCCAGGTAATGGTTCCGGCATTCGCCCAGCTGGCAACCGCATCCGTGGCGCGAAGGGCAACTACCCGGACCGATGCGCCGGCCGCGATCAGGCTGCCGATCTTGGGCTCGCCGATGGTGCCGGCGCCGACCACCAGGCAGGAGCGGCCTTCGAGTTTCATGAACATCGGAAACAGAGTCATGGCATCCAGTACCAAACGTGGTCATCCTGAGCGGAGTGGCCGCCTCGCAGAGCGAAGCAGCCGCGCAGTCGAAGGACCCCTACCCGCTTCACGCTCTCGCCCTCGAACTTCATAAAACAATTCCTTCGCTGTCCAACTGTCGCGACGCTGCCAGGGGTCCTTCGACTCCGCCAGCCCATTCGCCAGCGAATGGACTGGCTGCGCTCAGGATGACAGCGCTGCTGTTTCTACTAGCCTTCGACCGCATGGGGTACCTTTCCCGGCGATGGATCGCGCTCGACTGCCGCCAGGAATTTTCCGGCCAGGCACTCGCGCAATTCTTCATCGCTGCGGCGCGCGAAATAGTGCCGCAGGTTTTCCTCAGGCGACCTCTCGTACAGGTAGCGGCGCAAAAGGCGCTCGATCGCGTCCGGCACTTCGCTGGCCAGGCAGCGATACCCGATGGGGCGCGCCACCGACTGGTGCAGTCCCACGGCGCCGCCCACGCAGAAGTAGTAGGCATCCTGCTGGCGGCCATCCACCTTGATCTTCTTGCCCTCAATGCCGATGTCGGCGATCCAATGCTGGCCGCAGCTGTTGGGGCATCCGGTGACGTGCAGTTTCAGGTGCTGCTCGAAGCCCGGCAGCCGCTCTTCCAGTTCTTCGACCAGCCAGCGGGAAAAACTTTTGGTCTCGGTAATCGCGATCTTGCAGAATTCCGAGCCGCTGCAGGCCACCACGCCGCGCCAGAAGGGCGAGCCGCCCACCGGCATCTTGCTGGCTTCGAGCTCGTTCGCCAGGGCTTGCGCATTGTGATTGGGCACGTTCACGATCAGCAGGTTCTGCATGTTGGTGGTGCGCAGTTCGCCCGCGGCGTAACGATCCGCGGCGTCGGCGGCAGCGCGCATCTGCTGGGACGAAATGCGTCCCCGCAACACGGCGGCCCCGACGTAGGAATAGCCATCCTGCTTCTGGGGATGGATGCCGACGTGATCGCGATAAATATCGTTGGGGCGCGTTTCTTCGACCGCCGGATCGAGATGAAAGCCGATGCGCCGCTCCAGCTCTTCCTGAAAGCTGTCCGCAGTCCAGCCATGTTTGAGGAACAGGAACTTGAGCCGGGCGCGCTCCCGGTTCTCGCGCAGCATTTCGCTCTCGCGGAAAATCTCGGCGACGCCCTTGAGGACCGGGATCACCTGGTGGCGCGGCACGAAGGCGTTCAGCCGGACGGCCAGATGAGGATCGGCCGACAGGCCTCCGCCCACCCGCAGGGAGAAACCAACTTCGGAATCTCCGCCTGCGCGGCGAACCGCGGTGAAGCCGACATCGTTGATTTCGGGATAGGCGCACCACACGCGGCATCCGGTGATGCAGACTTTGAACTTGCGCGGCAGATTGTAGAAATCGGCATTGCCCACGAAGAAGTTGTTGGCTTCGAGCGCCAGCGACGAGGCGTCGCAGATTTCGTCGGCATCCACCCCGGCCAGGGGGCAGCCGGTGATGTTGCGGGCATCGTCTCCGCAGGAACCCTTGGTGGTGAGACCGGCGCGCCACAATCCATCGAGCAGCTCGGGCAGGTCCTGGATGGTGACCCAGTGCAGCTGGATATTCTGGCGCACCGTCAGGTCGGCGGTTCCGCGGGCATATTTCTCGGTGACGTCGGCGATGGTTCGCAGCTGGTGAGAATGGAGCAGGCCGTTGGGAATGCGAATACGCACCATGAAGAACGGCAGCGCCTTCCCTTCCCCGTTTTTCCCGCCGATCACGCCGGCGCCGTCGCCCTGGGTGTAAACGCCCCACCAGCGGAAATATGTGCCCAGCCATTCCGGGGTGATGGAATCGAAGCCTTCGCGGGCGAACTTGCGGATGTCATCCAGGCCTTCCCAGGGATTCTTCTCCCGCTTCAGCCGCTCCACCCGCTGGGCCTTGGTTTCGGTCACCGTCGTTGCTGTCACTGCGTTTGCCATAGGAGTTTTGGGCCACAAAAAAACCCACCGCCAGTGGAATGCACTGGCGGTGGGTATGATTGCCGATAGCTAAATGAGTCTTAGGTCAGCGGCCCCCTGGCGCCAGTGGATACACCGGTACAACAACAAGTACAACACTGGCCGCGCATTAGGGGTGAAGCTGACATGAACACATTCATCGTAGAGAGACCTGCGAAGCCTGTCAATTGGCTTCTGGGTACATTGGATTAAAACTTTGAATGGGACGCATCAATAAATTTGCATTGACCGAATGAGCGATAGCCGCCGGCGGCGCTCTTTGCAGGTCGTCGGTTGCACCCGTTCCGTTGTATGCTCGTATGCCATCAGGACAGCCTGGACATTGTCATTTCAGATACTTAGATGAGGTGGGCCGCGTGACTGCCGCAGGATTTCGACGTGTCGCCCTTAGCCTGCCCGAGGCCGTGGAAGGCTCGCACTTCGGGAACGCCGACTTCCGGGTGGGCGGAAAAATCTTCGCCACGCTCTCGCTCCAGTCGGAAGGTTACGGCGTGCTGCTGCTTACGCCGGAACAGCAGGCGGGAATGGTCGAAGACGAGCCCGGGATTTTCTCGCCGGTCCCGGGGGGATGGGGACGAAACGGCTCTACGCGTGTGCTGCTGGCCAAGGTGGCGCCCGACATCCTGGAAGCCGCGTTGCGAATGGCGTGGCGAGAGAAAAGCGCCGAAGAGGCTCCTGCGTACCGCAAAAGCCTAGAGGTCAGAAAATCGAGATCAGGGTTTGGCCGGCTCGGAGGCGACTTCGGTCCCTGACTTCCTGAAGCCGAATCGCACCACCCACGCGCTGGCGACCGCCTGTCCGTTCACTTGCGGCGGGGCGAACTTCCACTGTTGCGCGGCTTGCATGGCCTGGCGGGCGAAATACTTGCTCGGCCCTTCGGTTAGAAACGTCGCCTGCTGCACGTTGCCCCCGGCATCGACCGCCAGCTTCAGGCTGATCCTGATGGTGCCGGAAATTGTGTTCCGCGCCGACCTGGACACAACCGGCTCCACTTGCTGGAGCACCTTGCCGTGATCCGAGCCAACAGCAGATTGTGCGATGGTTGCCGCCACCGCAGGTGCGGCTGAAGGCGCGGCGGCTTTCGGAATCTTGTTCTCTTTTTCTGTGCGCGGCCTCGTGGCGGAAGGCTTGGACTCGGCGGTTGGCGCCGCCGGCGCCGGCTCCTGCTTGGGCGCAACGCTTTGGGCTTCAGGCGAAGCCGGCGGCGGAGCCGAAACCGAACTTGCAGCGTCGGGGTGGGAATTGAGCAGCTTGGGACCGACCCAGAGCGCGGCCACCACCAGTCCGACGGCGGCAACAAGAAGAACGTACCACCACTTCGCGGACCCCGCCGGTATTTTGACCGTAGAGGGTTGTTGCGATGGCGAGCTTGATTGCAACCGGGCTTGCGATATCGGCTACCGTGCAGCGGCGCTGCGGATCACGACGCAAGCAGCAGTGCGCGATCCCCATGAACGGCGCCGGCACGGTCTCGGGCAACGGTTCCGTCATGCCTTCCACCGCGGGCAGGCGCTGGGTGAGGGCCTCCATCAACGTCATGCCCAGAGACCAGGAGTCCGATGCCGGCAGGATGCTCCCGTTCGCGACTTCGGGCGCATCGTAGCGGCTCGACGGCGCCAGACCGCCCGCCGGATCGCCGGTGCGAAACAGGCTGTCGCTCGACAGTTTCAGCTGGTCCTGCGCTGCCATCACATTCGACGGCTTCAGCCGGCCATGAATCAGCGACTTGCCATGGACAAACGTGAGAGCATCGAGCGCCGGCTCCAGCAGGTCGCGCACTTCTTCCGGCGTAAGCGCCCGGTGCGGAAGAATCTGCGCCAGGTTGTCTTCGGCGTACTCCATCACGACATAGAGAAAGACCGATTTATCCAGCTGGCAGCTACCGGTCTCGAAAAGCCGAAGCAGATGGGGATGGGACAGCTTGGCGGTCGCTTCCCAGCGCGCCAGCTGGACGGCGGTGTTCGCCGGATCGGCGGGAATGAGCTTGATGGCTGCACGCTGCGGCTCCCGGCCACGCCTTTCGGTAAGGAACACCGCGCTGTGGCCGGAACCGCCCAGATATTGGCGGAGCGGGAAGGTGCCATTCACCATCTGGCCCTCCCACTGCTTCCAGTCCCGGGTCATCACGGTTCCTTGTCCGCTGGTCTGCATTCCCGCTATTGTAAGCGAGCATCCGGTCGCGTGGGCTGGCCGGTCAGACAAAAATTCTTGGATGATGCTGAGGGAAACTGCAGGGCGGGACGCCACCGATGTCCGCGTGGGAGGGCCGCCCTTGGCTGTGTCGCCTAGCGCAGCTCGGCCAGAGCCGGACCGAGTGCAAAACAGAAACCCTGCCGAGCTTTGCTCGGCCGGGCGGGTGAGGACACCCGCCCCTACGTGGACTTGTCTTGATTTCTCAATCGCCGGAGCGCTCGGTCCGCCATCTTTTATCCTGTTGCTGCATGATGGCGTAGCATTCGCAGGTGGCGTTTTCCAAACGGGGCCGGTCGACGATGTTGACGTGCCCTCGCGAATACGTGATCAGTCCTGCCTTTTGCAGTATGCCGGCGGCAACGGTCACGCTGGCCCGGCGCGTGCCCAGCATGTGGGCCAGAAATTCCTGGGTCAACGGCACAAAGTTGGAGCCAATCCGGTCCTGGCACATCAGCAGCCAGCGGGCCAGGCGTTCATCCACTTCATGCAGGCGGTTGCAGGCCGCAACCTGGGTCCCCTGCATGGCCAGAATCTGCACATAACGTTGCAGCCGGTTGGCCAGGACCGGGCTCTGCAGCACGGCTTGCGCGATTCCGCGGGCGCCGATCCGGAAAGCGTTGCCCGCGATCTGGACCACGGCCTGGGTGGGGCCGCTCTTAAAGCCCACCGAAAGAGGCAAGCCGACAAAACCGTCCTTGCCGGTCAGCCCGACTTCCACGCTTTTGCCCTCGGCCAGCACGGTCAGAATGGAAGTCATGCCGTTGTTCAGGAAGTAGCCAAACTTGATGGGCTCGCCGGGTTCGTGCAGGACTTCGTGCGTTTTCAGCTCAACCAGAGTCAGCAGCGGAAGTATTGCGTCACGCTCCTTCGCCGGTAACCCGAGCAGGATCTCATTCTCAACCGACTGCCCATCGACAGTGGGTCGAGAACCATCAGGCTTCACACGCAGACCAGTGGGCTTTTCCGCCATAGTGGCTCCTTGCGCAAGGGAAACAACGTCTGATTTCGCAGGGAACCGTCACCGTAGGGCGCGGCGGGAAGATGCGGTTAAAGAGACTGCATTAACAGTACGCGCTAACCGGGATGTTTACTAGAGGAGAGTCCACGCAACCCAAGCTGCGACATGCACTCGAGGATCAGTCCCCGCGTGCGAGCGGGGTCCAGGCGGAATTGTGTTTTGACGATTCAATGACGGCAGAAATGAAGCGCATGCCGTTAACCCCATCGTCGACCGTCGGTACCAGCAAGGAAGATGCAGCCGGGGAGCGACTCTCCAGGCGGGCGCTGATCTGCTCCGCCATGTCGGCATAGAGTTGCGCGAAGGCTTCGAGATATCCCTCAGGATGGCCTGCCGGAATGCGGCTGGCGTGCGCGGCCACCGGTGTTGCGCCCGGTCCGGCGCGGTAAATGAGAGTGGGGGCCTTGCCCAGCGGGGCAAACCAGAGGCAATTCGGATTTTCCTGCCGCCATTCGATGCCGGCTTTTTCTCCGTAGACCCGCAAGCGCAGGTTGTTCTGGTTTCCCGTGGCCACCTGGCTGGCCCAGAGCAGGCCGCGGGCGCCCTGCGTGAAGCGCAGCATGATTTGCACGTTGTCGTCGAGCCGGCGGCCGGGAACAAACGTGTGCAGTTCGGCGGCCAGTTCCTGGCAATTGAGACCGGTGACAAAGCCAGCGAGATTGTAGGCGTGAGTTCCAATGTCTCCCAGAGAACCGGCAGGCCCGCTCTGCGCCGGATCGGTCCGCCAGGCAGCCTGCTTCTGGCCGGTCTTCTCCAGTGGCGTGGCCAGCCAGTCTTGCGCGTACTCCACGTGCACCACGCGAATCGGCCCCAGTCCGCCCTCAGCGACCATCTGGCGGGCCTGCCGCACCAGGGGATAGCCGGTGTAGTTGTGGGTCACGGCGAAGAGCAGGCCGGTGCGGCGCACGGTTCGGGCCAGGTCCTCCGCGTCTTCCAAAGTGGTGGTGAGCGGCTTGTCGCAAATGACGTGGATGCCGGCTTCAAGAAATGCCTTCGCCGGGGCGTAGTGCAGATGGTTGGGAGTTACGATCGCAACCGCATCGATGCGGTCTTTTCTCTTCGCCTCCGCGGCCGCCATTTCCGCAAGGCTGCCGTAAGCCCGCTCGGGGACGATGTGGAGATCGAGGGCCGCCGTCCTGGCGCGCGCAGGATCGGAAGATAACGCTGCCGCTACCAGTTCGAAACGGTCATCTAATCGGGCGGCGATGCGATGCACCGCGCCGATGAAGCCGCCCGGACCACCACCCACCATGCCGAGACGCAGGCGGCGTCCTTTTTTATCGTCTTGTTTTATTTCGAGGCTCACAGGCGATCCTTGATTCAGTGGTCAAATTCAGTTTTCGATTCAGTGGTCAAATTCAGTTTTCAAACTTTGTGATCAAAATCTGTTATCAAATTCGGTTTTCAGTTCTGAGTTCTCAGTTCTCAGCGAGACGCAGGTTTAGGCTAAGCCCAGCATTCGGCGATTCGCCGCCTGATCAGCGCCGGAACCGGCGAAGTCGTCGAACGACTGTTGGGCCGCCTGAATGATATGCCGGGCGATGAAAGGCGCGCCCTCGGCGGCTCCCTGCTCGCCACTTTTTATACAGCATTCCCATTCCATCACCGCCCAGCCTGCGAAGCCGTATTGCGTGAGCTTGGAGAAAATGCCGGCGAAATCGACCTGCCCGTCGCCCAGCGAACGGAAACGTCCCGCCCGTTCGATCCAGGGCTGGTAGCCGCCGTAGACTCCCTGCCGGCCGGAAGGATGAAACTCCGCGTCCTTCACATGGAACATCCGGATGCGATCGTGATAGAGATCGATGAACTGCAGGTAGTCGAGCTGCTGCAACACAAAATGGCTGGGATCAAACAACACATTGCAGCGGGGATGGCCCTTGACCCGCTCCAGGAACATCTCGAAGGTGACGCCATCGTGCAGGTCTTCCCCGGGATGAATCTCGAAACATAAATCCACTCCGGCTTCCTCAAAGGCATTCAGGATGGGAAGCCAGCGCGCGGACAGCTCGTCGAAAGCGGTCTCGATGAGTCCGGCGGGGCGTTGTGGCCAGGGATAAACGTAAGGCCAGGCCAGCGCCCCGGAAAAAGTGGCGTGGGCTTTCAATCCCAGGTTCGCGGAGGCCTTTGCCGCGAACCGCAATTGTTCGACCGCCCACTCCTGCCGGGCCTGCCGGTTTCCGTGAACCTGCTGAGGGGCAAAGCCATCGAACATCAAATCGTAGGCGGGATGCACGGCAACCAACTGGCCCTGCAGATGGGTGGAGAGCTCGGTCAAGTGCAAGCCGTGGGTGGTCAGCGTATCGAGCACGTCGTCGCAATAGGCTTTGCTCTCCGCGGCCTGCTGCAGATCAAAGAGGCGGCCGTCCCAGGATGGTATCTGCACGCCCTTGTAGCCGAGCGTGCTCGCCCAATGCGCGATATTGCGCAGATTGTTGAAGGGAGCCGTGTCCGCGGCAAACTGGGCCAGAAATATCGCGGGGCCCTGGATAGTTTTCATGGTCATGGGGAGAGCTCTTAAATATTTCGCCAGCTAATTTACACCAGCCGGAAGCTCAGACGCTAAATGTAGGCGCGAGCGCCTGCATGGGCGGGTCAGCCTTGTGCGAATCCACGGGCTGGGCGAGACTTGTCTCACGCTCACGCCACCGGTTCGAAGGAGCTCTTCATGCGCGGCAGCTTATCCGTACTCATCTGCTTCCTATTCTTCCTGTCTTTTTGCCCAGCGCAGGATTCTCCGGCTGCTCCAGCGAATGACGCCCCAGCGTCCGCCAAGCGCCGGCTGAAGGTCGGGGTCGCGCTCGAAGGCGGCGGCGCCCTCGGACTGGCGCACATTGGAGTCCTGCAGTGGTTCGAAGATCACCATATCCCGATTGACTACCTCGCCGGGACCAGCATGGGCGGCCTGGTGGGAGGCCTGTACGCCACCGGAAAAAGTCCGCAACAGCTGCGCGAGCTGGTGGAAAAGCAGAATTGGGATGTGATCCTGGGCGGAACGATTCCCTATCGAAGACCTGTCATTCCGACGAAAGGAAGACCAGGTCGCATTTCCCAATTCGATTGTGCTGGGTCTGCGCAAAGGCCTGGTCCTGCCCGGAGGATTGAACGCAGGCCAACAGATCAGCCTGCTCATCGACCGCGAAACCCTGGCTTACTCCGGCGTGCAATCGTTTGACGATCTGCCCACTCCCTTCCGCTGCGTGGCCACCGACCTGGTCACCGGCAAGCAAGCGGTGTTCAAGGATGGATCACTCTCGCAAGCGATGCGCGCCACCATGGCGATTCCCGGCCTTTTCTCCCCATCCGCGAAGGTGAACATGTCTATGTTGACGGCGGACTGGTGGGAAACCTGCCGACGGATGTGGTGCGCGACATGGGCGCGGACGTTGTGATCGGCGTGCATCTGCAGACCTCGCCCGCCGAGGCCAACAAGATCCAGTCGCTTTTTGCCATTCTGGGACGCTCCATCGACGTGGTGGTTGCAGGCAATGAAATCCGCGGGCTGGCAGGGGCGGACCTGGTGGTGAACGTCGATCTGCAGGATTTCAATTCGCTGGAGTATGAGAAATCGAAAGAGATCATCGATCGAGGAACGACAGCGGCGGCCCAGAAAGAGCGCCTGCTGGAACCTTATGCCCTGGACGATGCGGCCTGGGCGCAATACATGGAACGGCGAGAGGGCGCTGGAGAAGAGCGCCATCCCGATTCCGCAGTTTGTGAAAGTACAGGGTGCGAATCCGGTAGCGGAGGAAAACATAGAGCGATTCCTGCAGTCCCAGGCCGGAAAACCGATTGACTCGAACCGGCTGGAAAGCCTGCTCACCCGGCTGACTGGCATTGGGCGCTACGATACCGCGGGCTACCAGATCACGCAACAGAACGGACAGGACGGGTTGCTGGTGACCTTGCACGAAAAGCAGTACGCTCCGCCCACTCTGCAATTGGGTTTCGAAGTCGATGGATCGGAAAGCAACGACGTGGATTTCACTCTGGCCACACGCCTGACCTTTCTCGATGTGGCCGGATACCGCTCGGAATGGCGCACCGACTTTATTTTTGGCAACACTTACGGGATACAAAGCGAGCTCTATCGGCCATTTTCGCCTGCCAGCCGATGGTTCTTTTCGCCCCACGCCGACGCCAGCAGCTCGGCCTTCAAAATCTACCGCAAGAGCGATCCGCTGGCCGAGTACCGGCTCAACGGCGCCCAGATCGGCGGCGATATCGGTTATGGATTCAACCGCTTCAGTGAACTCCGCCTGGGCTACGAAGTGGGTTTCCTGGAAGCCAGGCTACGCCTGGGCACGGCGGAATTTTCATCGCTGAACGGACGCACCGGGGCGACCCACTTGCGCTGGCTCTTCGACCATACCGACGACCCCGTGATTCCGCGACAGCGGAGTGAACGCGGAGTCGAACTTCCGCTGGTATGACACCAGTCCCGGCCAGACCAACCGGTTTCCGGTCGCGGATACGCGCGTCGGGTTCTTCAAGCCCATTACCCAACCCGCATCGCTGTTCGTGGTCGCCGAAGGTGGGACTACGTTCGGTTCGACCAGCAACGGCTATCCGCAATTCTTTCTGGGCGGTTCGAACCGGCTCAGCGCATATGGCACCAACGAACTTTTTGGCGACCAGTACTACTTTTTCCGGACGGGATATCTGCACGATCTGCTGACCCTGCCGCCGCTCGCCGGGAAAAAAGTCTATGCCATCGCCTCCTACGAGTTCGGCAAGATGTACGGCTTTCCGAACGCCAGCAAATTTCCCAACGATCTCGCGTTCGGGGTCCTGGCCGAGACCGCCGTGGGCCCTCTGGTCTTCGGAGGAAGCGTGGGCGACAGCGGGCATCGCAAGTGGTTTTTCCAGCTCGGCCGGGTGTTTTGACGTTATTGCCAAAGCGGGATCAGCAGCGGTCTGGGCGGATTGAATTGTCTTGAGTTCGCCGAGGAAGCCGGAATAAGATTTTGAGGATTTCACGACGATCGGATCCCGGATCGTCACGACTTCGGCGAAGAGTTCTGCAGCTTTAGAAAGGAAAGAAGATGCTAACCAACCGTGTTAAATGGGCGATTGGCTGTGTGTTTGTCCTTGCCCTCTGCACCGGCCTGAGTGCCCAGATGGGGCGCTGGGAGTTTCTCGGAGAAGCCCACGTGGACGGCGGACAAGACCACGACAGCATTAAAGTGGGCAAGGTCGGCCGGAGGCTTCCGTGCCATTCAATTGCGAATCAGCGGCGGCGCCATTAATTTTGAGCGCGTGATTGTCCGCTACGGCAATGGTGAGAAGGAAGAAATTCCCATCCGGGCGCGCATTCCCGACGGCGGTCAAACCCGGGTCATCGATCTGCCAGGACGGCGGCGGATCATCCGGAGCCTCGATCTTTGGTACGGCAAGGACAGGTGGGAGGGGCGCCCCAAGGTCAGCTTGTACGGATTGAACTAAACCGGTTCCCGTCAGCCGGACAAATTGCGTGGAACTTCACCTGGTCAGGAACGCCTGGCCTGGGTCTACTGAATCACAAGAAATTGTGTTTTCAGGTCCCAGGCCAGGTGTTTCTCGATCAGGGTCACGCGGTCAAACCGCCGGCGTTAGTTTTTTGCCAGGTTCTTGGGAGACCTCCTGGTCAAAGTGGCCAGCAGGAGTCGTGCCGACTTGGGAGCGGGGACGGCCCGGTTAAATACGATGTCCTTCGCGCTTACCTCTTTTCCGTAGAGCTTCTTGTTGGCGTCGTTGTCAGGACGAAGGGTCGACCCTGACAGCGATATTCCAGCGAACAATCCTCGGGCGCGAGAGTAAGAGAGGATTTCCGCCCGCAGCGTAACATCGGTCTCCGCCGAGGCATTCCGGCCCACCGGTCCGGCGGCCGCCGAAACATCGCCTCCCAGCTTGACCTTGCTTTCCAGGATGCTGGAAGCCGATTTCGGACTCATCAGCAGCAGCACGAAGTCGGTCGCCTGCCCGCCCAGCTGCAATCCAAAGCTGGCGCCTTCGAGCGCCATCATAGTAGGGGCGCTCCATGTGCCATGGAAAGTCTTGCCGCTGCTGCAGGTCATCACTCCCCGGCCGTAGCTGCCTCCAATCCCGAAGGCAAGTTTCAGGACCGAGGGTAAAACCACCACACAATCCGCTTTGTCGATTACATCCTGCGGGATGTCATCCGGAATATCCATGATCTCCTTCATGACCGTTCCCGCATTCGCTACCCGCTCCGCTTCCTTCTGTTGACTCATTGCCGGCAATGCCAGGATGGCCAACAAACCAAAACCTAAAATTGTTTTCCTCATGTTCTTTCCTCACTCAAAAATCTATTGATCTCGAATTTATGTATCCAGCAGGGGCCTTATAGCCGGGTGAGCCGCAATGATAACAAACTTCGCCCCACCGGCTCGGACGCGCAGTCTGACCCGGTTTCACTGCGCGGGGGAGCTCGAGGTAGATCGACAACCCTGGTTCGGCAGTGGTGCAGTTTGCCCCATAAAGGATGGTCATTCCGAAGCGCGGTTTGTCGCGCGAGGAATCTGCTGTATTGCTGCTGACACCAAGCAGATTCCTCGCCGATAAACCCGGCTTCGGAATGACAAGAAGTGGGATGGTTTCTGCGCAAACTGCGGCACGACCCCCGGTTCCCGAGGGTTGACACGGGCGGCTATCGCAAACAGTCGTCCATCGCAGGGCTGCGCTTTTCGTGTATCTTGGGCAGCGAGGTATCTGCCGATGAGACTCGATTCTCCGTGTGCTGGCATTCGCGGTCTGCGTGGCGCAATTTGCGATTGCGCAGGTGGACCCGCGCTGGAAGCCGAACGATCCCGGCCGTCCGCTGCCCCCGGTGATCGAAGCCGGGACGGCGAGCACGCAGGATACGCCGGGGCGTCCTCCCTCCGATGCCGTGGTGCTGTTCGACGGCAAGGATCTTTCGCAGTGGTTGGCCCAGGACGGCCAGCCGGCAAAATGGAAGGTGGCGGATGGCTACATGGAAGTGGTGCCCCATAGCGGCCTCATCCATACCCGCCAGCCGTTCGGCGACTGCCAATTGCACGTGGAGTTCGCGGAGCCCGTGCCTCCGGTGGGCGAAGACCAGGGACGCGGCAACAGTGGCGTGTTTTTGATGGGCCTTTACGAGATCCAGGTGCTGGATTCGTATCACAGCAAAACCTACGCCGACGGCCAGGCCTCGGCGGTGTACGGACAATTTCCGCCGCAGGTGAATGCCTCACGGGCGCCGGGAGAGTGGCAGACCTATGACATCATTTTTCACGGTCCGCGCTTTGACCAAGGACGGCAAGGTATTGCGCCCGGCGCGGGTGACCGTGCTGCACAACGGCGTGCTGGTGCAGGACAACGTGGAGTTGTCGGGTCCCACCGAACACCACCAGCGGCCTCCCTATAAACCGACGCCGGAGAAACTGCCGCTCAGTCTGCAGGACCACGGCAACCCGGTGCGCTACCGCAATATCTGGATTCGCGAACTGGGCGAGGGCCAGTAGCAGCGAACGACGTCGCCCAGATCTAGGTCTTGGGCGGCCACGCACTCTGGCCGCCGTGGTGGTAGGCCAGGTTGCCGAAGTGGCCGGCACGGGCGGCGGCGACCCCGGTCTCCACGGGCGCGGTCGGTTCTTTGCGAGACTTCACGCACTCGAAGAAGTTTTCCATGTGGGAGATGGTGCCGTCGCGGACGCTGTGTTCGTCGAGCACCGGATTCTGCCCTTTTTGCACGCCTTCGCGATAAACCGCGAAGCCTTCGCGATCGAGCTTCAGGGTGGCCTCGGTCCCGCGGAACTCCAGTCCGCCATCGTCGATGGAGGAACTCATCATGCCTTCATACACCACATCAAACCCGGGATAGCGAAAGGCCGCCTGAATGGTGTCAGGACAGTCCCACTGATCGAAAACATATTTGTCTCCCAGCATCTGGGCCTCGCGGGCCTGGTCGGATTTCATGGCCCAGTGCACCACGTCAATCCAGTGCGTGAATAGATCGGTCATGGCGCCGCCGCCGAAATTCCAGAACCAACGCCAGTGGTTATATTTTTCCTCGCTGAAGGGCTGGTCCGGAGCGGATCCCGAGCCAAAGCTTCCAATCGAGCGCCTGGCGCATCAATGGGCTTGGGTACCCAGTTGCGCTGATAGTTTTGCCACCAATAAGTTCTCACCTGGGTGATGCGCCCGAGACTGCCTCCCTGGATCAGATCGACGGCATCGCGAAAGTGGGTCCAGCTGCGCTGCTGCATGCCGCACTGCAGAATCTGTTTGCTGGAGCGGACCGCGCGGGTCAGCGTGGCGCCTTCCTCGAGGGTGTGGGTGACCGGCTTTTCCAGGTAAACGTCTTTGCCGGCCGCCAGGGCATCGACCGCCATGCGAACGTGCCAATGGTCGGGAGAGGCGATGAACACGGCATCAATGTCCTGCGGCGAGCACTTCACGATAATCCAGGTGGGTGGTGGCGACGCCGTTCGATCGCTCCCTGACGGCATCGCGGTGCGGCGCATACACGTCGCTTACGGCCACGATCTGGTACGGAGCGACCTTGTCGGCCGCGTCGAGCAGGTTGCGCATTCGGCCGCCCGCCCCGATGACTCCGACGCGAAGCGTGTCGTTGGCGCCGAGCGCGCGGGTGGAGGCGAGTGCGGTCAGTCCGGTGGCGATGAGGAAGCTGCGGCGATTCAGCATATGCGATGGGGTTCTCCCGTCCAATTTCGCCGTCGATCTTATCAGGTTAGGATCGCAGGTTGGGATCGCAGGCTACGATCGCAGGTCACAACCGGCCGGGTTAGGTCCCGGCCTCACTGCGGCTCCAGCAAAAACCCTGTCGTGGTCACGGTTCCGTCGCTCAATGTCTTGCTGGCTGTGCCTACAATCTGGCCGGTGTCATTGATCCCGTCGGCGTAGTTGAGCGCCCAGTTGCCGGCAGAGGACACGCGATTGGCGAGCTGAACAAATCCCTCCTGCTTCGTCCAACCCATGGCGAATACATTTCCCCCGACCGTCGGGTTTAGTATGCGCTGCATTCCCGTCTTCGTGTCTTTGGCGCGGGCCCTCACGTTCCCCTCAGGCTGCTCCAGATATCCGACAATCACTTCCGAGCTATTGATCCCGAGAGCGGTGCTGAGGGCGGTATTCCCGGTCCCGAGCAAGGTCAGCTGCCCCTTCTGCCACACGAACACCTGGGTAGTATCGCCATTGGTAAAGCCAACCACATCTCCCTGACTGTTCAGGGCGAGGGCATCTCCCCTAACCCCAAGGTCGGTAGGCGCCATGGAAGCGACGCTCACGGTCGCGGCATTGAAGTTGGTCCCGATCCCGGCCAGCACTCCGCCGCGAATGGCGAACGATTCCAAGAGTTGCGGCACGGGAACCAGGCCGCCCGCGGCGGTCCACACGAACCCTTCCATCTGCGAGACGTCGAAACTGTTGAAAGCCGTGCCCGTGATGGTGCCATCCGCGTCGATGCCGGTGGCCAGGCTTGAGTCGAAGCCGGCAGGAGTGGGAATGACGGCAGACACCTGGGAGCCGCTGTCCCAATGGATCGCCTCATTGTGGCCATCGGGACCGACGACCAACCCGGCCAACGCTCCCGAGTCATTGATCGCCAAAACGTATCCCGGACCCAGGTCGACCGGGGTCGCATTCATCCATTCGGTGGCTTCGGGCAGTCCGTTCACCGTTGAAAATCCGGCAGTCACGCCCTTGCTGTTGATGACCAGGGCCTGGGAGTCTGATCCGCCGGGTACAGGCGGCAAAAGGGTGAAGCTGTAGCGCGCGGACAGCGTAGGTGCCGGCGAAGTTTTTTTGCCAGTGCCGCCGCAACCGGCGATGGCAAGGGTAAATGACAGAATAGCTAACCCGGTGGCACCATGTTTAAGCAGGGGCATAAATTCATCCCTTCTCTGAAAAATAAAGTTTTCATGGCAGCGGGCATTCCATGGCTAAAGGTAGACGTGCGCCGAGACGCCCTCTATCAGTTTCGCATACCATTTCACGACGTTTCGCACAGGCGGAAGCTGCCAAGAGTTACAGTGCCTCCGTCTTTGATGCCCGTCGTCGGTAAAGGTGGGCTCGATTTCGGGTACAAAAATGGCCGATGGGACGAAAGGCGCGGAGCTACTCGAATGCCAGAAGATTGCAACGTGGTGAGCGCGGATGGACTCGAACCATCGACCCATGCCTTAAAAGGGCATTGCTCTGCCAACTGAGCTACGCGCCCACTTTCTTCCAATTTAACATAGGCGAAAGAGTTTGTTTGACCTGCACCGCAACGAACCACGTGGGGACAGGTGACCTCAGCTGTCCGGTCGAGCGCAGTTCGACTGCTTGCCGAAAGCGAAACTAGCGGAGCTTTGCTCCGCCGGATAGCCGGGGGCGGCTGTCCCCATGTGGTTCGTGACAAGTCCCGCCGGCCTGACAAAGCAGGAGCTTAGCGACCTTTGCGGCAAAGGCTTTGGCTTCGGATACACCAGGCGTCGGAGTTCGTCAGAGCGTGTCAACCTTGCAAAGTCGCGACGCACTGAATAAAGTAGGGGCGAATTCTCGCGCACGCCAACTCCGGGAAGGTACCGCCCTTTTGTCTGCCTCACGCCGTACGTTTCTTCGGTCCCTCAGCAAGTCGGCGATGGTGCTGTCCCTGGATAGCGTTCTGGCCCTGGCCCGCCCGCTGCATTCGCGCGCATTTTTCCCGGGTGAAGATCCGGAAAAGCCCACGGTTGGACTGGGCCTGAGTTTTATCAACGTGGCCCGCGAGTCTGGCCTGAATGCCAAGACGATCTACGGCGGCGAACACAAGAACAAATATCTGCTCGAGACCACCGGCTGCGGCGTCGCGTTCTACGACTATGACAACGACGGCTGGCTGGATATTTTCCTGGTCAACGGCTGGCGCCTGGAAGGCTTCCCTTCCGGGCCAGGAACCCACGACGCATCTGTTCAAGAATAATCGCGACGGCACCTTCACCGACGTCACCGCCAAGGCCGGCGTGGCGCACTCGGGTTGGGGACAGGGCGTTTGCGTCGGCGACTACGACAACGATGGCTTCGAAGATTTGTTTGTCACCTATTTCGGAAAGAATGTTCTCTTTCACAACAACGGCGAACGGCACTTTTTCCGACGTCAGCGAAAAGGCCGGCGTCGCGGGAACTGGCAAGCGCTGGAACACCGGCTGCGCCTTTGTGGATTACGACCGCGACGGCAAACTCGACCTGTTCGTTGCCAACTACATCGACCTCGACCTGGCGACGGCGCCCGTGCCGGAATCCGGGCCGTGCCTCTACAAGAGCGTGATGGTGGCGTGCGGTCCGCCCGGCCTCAAGGGCGGAAAGAACATTCTCTACCACAATAATGGAGACGGCACGTTTACCGACGTCTCTGAAAGCTCGGGGATTCTGCAGGCCAACGGAACTTTCGGCCTGGGAGTCTTGACCGCCGATTTCGACAACGACGGCTGGCCCGATATCTACGTCGCCAACGACTCCACGGCCAGCGCGCTCTACCAGAACAAGAAGAATGGAAAGTTTGTGGACATCGCCCTGGAAGCCGGTTGCGCCCTCAGTCCGGACGGCAAGCCGCAGGCGGGCATGGGAGTCTCGGCGGCGGATTACGATATGGACGGCAAGCTCGACATCGTCAAGACCAACTTCGCCGGCGACACGCCTTCGCTTTATCACAACCTGGGCGACAGCAATTTTGAGGACACGACTTTCATCGCGGGACTGGGCGCGCACACCCAATATCTGGGATGGGGTTGCGGATTTTTTGACATGGACAACGATGGCTGGCCCGACATTCTGATCTGCAACGGCCATGTCTATCCTGAAGTCGAGCAGCTTAAGACCGAGGCGGGCTACGCGCAACGCAAGCTGCTCTATCGCAACCTGCGGACAGGAAGGTTCGAGGATGTTTCCCTGCAGGCCGGACCGGGCATCTCCGTGCCCGTGGCATCGCGGGGATGCGCCTTCGGAGATTTCGACAACGACGGCGATCTCGATGTGGTGGTGAATACCGTGAATGACTTTCCGCAGCTGCTGCGCTGCGATCTCGCTCCCGGCAACAACTGGATCAAGGTGCGAACCATTGGGACCAAATCAAACCGCAGCGGGATTGGCGCCCGCCTGCGCTGCGTGACCCAGGCGGCGGGTGAAACCAATCCACATTCGCAGATTGATGAAGTGCGCAGCGGCGGCGGCTATTTCTCGCAGAACGATCTGCGAGTTCATTTTGGACTGGGTAAAGCCGACAAAGTGCAATTGCTCGAAATCCGCTGGCCCAGCGGGCAAGTGGATACGCTGAAAGACATCAAGCCCAACCAGTTGATTTTCGTGAAGGAAGGCGAAGGCATTGTGCGCACCCAGCAATTCCCTGCCACGGCGGCGGTTAAACGCGGGTAGGAATGCAGCTCTTACGAAGTGTCATCGCGAGGGCCGCGGGCTGTCGCTTATAGGGGTCCTTCGACTGCGCTGGACGTTTCGCGAGCGAAACGTTCAGCTCCGCTCAGGATGACAGGGGGAGAGAATTGAATCGATTTGCGATCACGATGATTTCGTTGCTCGGCCTGCTGCTGTTGACTCCATCAGTTCTTGGGCAGCCAACGCCGCCTTCGACCCCGCAAACGGGTGCATTACAGCGGCTTTCAGCTGAGTTTTGGGATTGGCGGTCCTCCGAACAGCCGTTTTCCTTTGACGATATTCCCCGGCTTGATCGTCCGGCGGGGTGGGCGGCAGACTGGTCGCCATCTACCATCGCTAAACGCCGGGAAGAATTGTCGCTCTTCGAAAATCGCTGGAAGGCCCTGGGCGCGGATGTTCACGACCGCTCCCGCGCCGAAACCGTCGACTATCTGCTGGTCGGCTCCGCCATCGCGCGGGCACGCTGGGAATTGGATTATGTGCGCGGCTGGCAGCGCAATCCCTGGTTTTATCTGGACCAGACTTTGGCTTCGGTGTTCGTCAGTCTGACGCCGCCGCCACCCTTCGATGAGGCCCGCAGCGCGGAGATCGTTCGCCGCCTGCAGGCGATTCCGCAGATCATTGCGGATGGAGAAGCCAACCTCAGAGACCCGGCCGGGCCGCTGGCGCGGTTATCCATCCATCAACTGGATGACATTCGTCCGCGGCTGGAGGAAATGGCGCGTGAGCTGAAACCTCTTCTTACACCTGGAAGCGCCGCCCGACTTGATGCCGCGGTTCAGAATGCGATCCGGGCATTGGAAGGCTATCGGGGCTGGCTGGAGCAGCGGCTGCCGGGCATGTCCAGCAATGTGGCCGTCGGACGTGACAACTATATTTTCTTCCTGAAGCATGTGGCCTTGATCCCGTACACCCCGGAGCAACTGCTGAGCATGGGTCGCCAGGAATGGGAACGCGCGGTCGCGTTTGAAGCCTACGAGAAAGAACGCAATGCCAAACTGCCGCAACTGCCCTCTGGCCAAAGACCAGGCGGCACAGATGGCGCGCGAACAGAGGCAGGAACAGGAGATTCGCGATTTCCTCGAGGAGAAGAACATCCTCACCGTTCCCGCCTGGGTGAAGCACTATCGCAACCTTCCCTTCCCGGCTTACCTGGCTCCGCTCGCGGCTTTCGGAGTGGCGGACGATCTCACCGGCCCTTCCCGGCTGAACCAGGACGCCACCAGCTACATCAAGACGCCGTCGCCGGACCGGGGATATTTCGATTTGTCCACGGCGCGGGACCCACGAGGGATCATCGTGCACGAAGGCGTGCCGGGACAC
This sequence comes from Terriglobia bacterium, assembly GCA_963734455.1. Taxonomy (GTDB): domain Bacteria; phylum Acidobacteriota; class Terriglobia; order Terriglobales; family Acidobacteriaceae; genus JAIQFF01. The sequence goes on along the minus strand of CAVTHC010000007.1, from coordinate 191,376 downwards.
TATTTCCAGAAGGTGATGTCGTGGACGAACGAAGATCCCATCCGCCGCCACTACTACGACTCCAGCGCCAACGAAGGCATCGGCTTCTACGCCGAAGAAATGATGCTGCAGGCCGGCCTGTTCGAAGACAGCCCGCGCACCCGCGAGATCATTTACAACTTCATGCGTTTTCGCGCCCTGCGGGTCGAGGTCGAAGTGAAGTTGTCCACCGGCGAGTTCACCATCGAGCAGGCGGCCGATTACTTCATGAAGACGGTCCCTCTCGACCGCGCCACCGCCATGGAGGACGCTACTTTTTACGCGTCGGTGCCGGGCGTGGGGATTTCTTATCAGACAGGGAAATTGCAGATCATGAAGTTACTGGCCGAAGCCCGGCTGGCGCAGGGCGATAAATTCAACCTGCGCGAGTTCCATGACTTTGTGTGGAAGAACGGCAACGTGCCGATCGCGCTGCTGCGCTACGAATACCTGGGCAAGACGGATGAGATCGAGGCGCTGCAGCATTGAGATCTTCCTCTTCAAGGTCGGGATTGTTTTGCTGCACACTGCGCCACTACCGGCGTCCCTCAGGATGACGTCCCAGCTGGGAACCTTCCAGGGGAACGACTGGCCGGGGATCGGGGCTGAACTTCTAGGGCCGCTGGTCTTTGGCGATCGCCGCCAGCTCGCGGACGATTTCCTGAAGGCGGGTCCGCCGCTCTTCATTCGCCCGGGATGCCATGGGCGCGGGATCCTGCTGGCTGGCGTAACGGTCATTCAGGTCTCGAAGGCTGGCGATCTCGCTTCGCAGGGCCACAACGTTTCTCAGAACATCGGCGGTATACATAGTCACTAGGATACCCTAGTTGGCGTTCCTCAAGGCGAGGCTCTTTCGCGCCTCTTTTCCTGTAAGGTCGCAAAACATGAAACGTCTCTTGACCCGTTGGCTCAGCCTGGTTGTCCTGCTGTGCTCGGGACTGCTTTTGTCGGCGCAGAACTGGACGCTTGGGCCCTGGTCGCGAGCTTCGAACCATCCCATCATTTCTCCCCGAGGCGATGGATGGGAAGCAGCCGGAACCTTCAACCCTGCGGTCATCCTTCACCACGGCAAGTTCGTGATGCTTTACCGCGCCCAGGACAAGAACGGCACGTCGCGTCTGGGATACGCGGAGAGTGCCGATGGTCTCCACTTCGCTCGCCGCTCCCAGCCCGTGCTCTCGCCCCAGGCGGACTATGAAAAAGATGGCGGCGTGGAAGATCCGCGGCTGGTGAGGTTCGGCGGCACCTACTATCTGACTTATACCGGCTACAACAAGAAGGACGCCCAGTTGTGCCTGGCGACTTCCAGCGATCTGGTCCACTGGCAGCGCCGGGGCGTCATTCTTCCGGCTTACAAAGGCAACTGGAATATCGGCTGGACAAAGTCCGGCGCCATCGTACCGGAAAAGATCAATGGCAAATACTGGATGTATTTCCTGGGCACCAGCGCCGACAAGACCGATCAGATGGGGCTGGCTTATTCCATGGACCTCATCCGATGGACCGAGGCCACCAGCGTTCCCGTACTGCCGCGCCGCGCCGGCCGCTTCGATTCCCGCGTGGTCGAACCCGGGCCGCCGCCGATAGTGACGAAAGACTGGAATCGTGCTGATTTACAACGCAGCCGACGACAATCTGGTCTATCGCACTGCCATTGCCGTATTTGACCGGAACGATCCCGGCAAACTGATCTGGCGATCAGAGCAGCCAGTTTTTCTTCCGGAACGGGATTGGGAAAAGGCGGGACAGGTTCCGAACGTGGTTTTTGTCGAGGGGATGGTGAGGCAGCGCGGCCGTTACCTCTTCTATTACGGCGCCGCTGATAAATACATCGGCGTGGCCGAGGGCCCGATCGTTCCATGATGCCTGCACGAACCGATTCCTCCGGCACGAACCACGTAGGGACAGCTGTCCTCAGCTGTCCAGTCGAGCCGAGCTCGACTAGGCTTTCCCGGAAAGCGTAGCGGAGCTGCGCTCCGCCGGACAGCTGAGGACAGCTGTCCCTACGTGGTTCGTGCAGAAAAAAGGCAGCCTTGCGGAAGGCTGCCGCGGTTATCCCTCGAAAAGCGCGATCCTAGAAGCGGAACGTGGGGCCGAACGTCACTTTCAGGTTGTTGCGGGTACCGTTATCGAAGTAGATTTCGTCGCCTGCCTCCAGCCGCAGTCCGATCGGGCCCCAGAATCCTTCTACCCCGGCGCCGGGATACATTGCGAAACGAGTGTCCCCGGTCTGAATCCCGCCCAGGGCTCCCACGAAGCCTGCGGGCGCGTTCTGGTCGGAAACGCTGAAGTTCACGAAGCCGAGTTTGCCGGTCAAGTAGGCCCGGAACGGTCCCGAGCTGGTCTGGAATTTGGGTCCAAACAGCGCGGTCAGCGGGCGCAGGTTGGTGTTCACAAACTGCGTGTTGATGCCGTTCGAGAAGACACTGGTAAAGTTACGCTTGAAGTCGTAGGACATTTCGGCTTCCAGCTGCACGGTAGGACGCACATTGAACGCGGCTCGTCCCCCGACGCCGACGAAGTTGATATGAGGGTCGGTGGCGCCGAGATTCAAATAGTCCGCGAAGGCGCCCACTTCAACATGATCAGAGCTTTGGGCCATGAGAGCCGACGGCAAAGCCAAACCGCAACTTAATACGAGCAGAAAAATAAGGCGTTTCATCCGTTGTGTTTCCTCCTGGGCTCGGTCTTGCCTACACACACTCTTCCCCTGGAGTCGATGAGCAGGGAAAGAAATGCTGCAGGAGCGGTGCAGGCGGGTAAGCAGTTGGTTAGGATGCGGCGGGCCTGGGCTGGGGTTGGCGCGAATCAGGCCTGGCGACTGCCCGGCGGCGGGGCGCCCGGAGGAAGGAACCGGCGGACGGCGCGGATCTGGGTCCATCCGCGCCGGGGCCGTGATCGAGCGACTACTTACTTGGAAGAACTATCGCTGTCGGAAGACTTACGCGAGCCTCGAGGTGTCATCGACACCACGCTATATTCGCGTTCCTTGGCGTCGATATCTTCCACTTGCAGCAACATCTTGTCCTTGTGAATGCGGAACTGGGCCGTCTGACCCACCGGCAGGAGAACTGGATGCTTTTCGTCTACCGGGCGGATGCGATAAATCACGGTGTCGCTCTGCAAGAGGTACTCCTGGCAGAGCAAGGCGTGAGTTTTCTTGTGCGCCGAATCGGTGCCGACCATCTCGCCGACAAAGCTCTTGCCGCTGTTTTCATCCACTCCGCACTCCGCCGAGTCCATCTGCAGCAAAGTGCCGGATTGATGGACTTTGGGCTCCTTGGCCTGGGCAACGGACGCCAATACGAGCGCAATCATCAGGATCCTGGTTTTCATTTCTTTCTCCCGGCGCAGGGCTGATGGGGCTGCTCATCTGCGCTCGATCTGATTCTGACGTAGCTTTCCAGCGGGCGAAATATCACGCCGGGGTTAAGCCTGTCGTAATCAGGGGGCATACGGGAATCCGAGGCCTAGCGCTGAATTCTCAGGGGTCATTCTCAAAGGGGGAAAAGCTACCAAGAATCATAGCGACCGGGAACCATGCTACAAAGAACCATAGTTGACGCGCTTTACCCGACCCCGATAGGCTGCTGATAGTTACGAAGGTCACAGGAGAACGCAAGGGATCACTCCCGGACGAGGGTTCCGGGGAGAATCGGGTCCGGGCCAACCACCAGCCTGCAAGCAGTACAACGAAAAGATAGTTACGCCGCATCTGAATTAGTGCGGCCGGAAAAGGCGACTTGACGGACGCGAGAAAACTACAGGGCGACAAAGTTTCCGAAGCTGAGGCGATCGAACGAGCCAAGCAAGGCGACGCAGAAGCTTTTCAGCTTTTGTATGGACTGCACAAACGGCGCGTTTATTCGTTGTGTCTCCGCATGACGGCCAACACGGCCGAAGCTGAGGACCTCACTCAGGAAGCTTTTTTGCAGTTATTTCGCAAGATTGCCACTTTTCGAGGCGAATCCGCTTTTTCCACGTGGCTGCACCGGATGGCGGTAAACGTTGTCCTGATGCAGTTGCGCAAGAAGAGTCTTCCCGTGGTCCCGCTCGAGGAAACGCTGGAGAACGAGGAAGAAGCCCCCAAGAAAGAACTGGGCGCTCAAGACCCAATCTTGTCGGGCTCGATTGACCGCTTGCGGCTACAACGCGCGGTGGACGCGCTGCCGCCGGGATATCGCAGGATTTTCGTGTTGCATGATGTAGAAGGATACGAACACAACGAGATCGCTGCCATGGTGGGATGTTCCATCGGCAACAGCAAATCTCAACTGCACAAAGCGCGCATGAAACTGCGCGAGTCGCTCAAGACGAGCAGAGCCGAAAAGGCCGTCAAGCCGTAGGGAGCGATGTAAGCCGTTAACTTGGGGGAGAGGAAGTATGAATTGCACCGAATTTCAGGAAAGTCTACCGGAAGTGCTTGAGGGCGGCAGGACCCCGGAGCAGGAATCGCATCTGAAATCCTGTCCTCTGTGTTCGGGTCTGGTGGCGGACCTTGAAGTGATAGCCCGCGAGGCGCGGCAGTTGCAAGAGGTAGCCGAACCCAGCCCGCGAGTGTGGAACTCAATCGAAATTACGCTGCGGCAGGAAGGCATCATTCGCGATCCCCAGGTGGGACCGTCGCTGGTGCCCTCGCGGCCTCGGCCCTGGAGCCTGGCCTGGCTGGCGCCGGTTGCGGCGCTCGTCCTGGTCGGATTTGGGATTATGGTCTACCAGAGAGGACCGAGCCCCACGCTTTCGGCCCGTGTAGAGACGGCGATTCCCGCCGCGCGTCGTTACTCCGCAAGCGATCCAGGAATCCACCGCAAATAAGAACGAGGACGACCAGTTGCTGGCGGCTGTGGCTTCGCGCTCTCCCGCCATGAAAGCGCAATACGCTTCCAACCTGCAGAATGTGAATGCCTACATCAGGGACGCCGAGGAATCCGCTCAGGCTGACCCTAACGATGAGGAAGCGCAGCAGATCGTGATGGACGCTTACGAGCAACGCGCCGCCGTCTACGAGATGGCGCTGGACCGCTCCCTGCCCTAGCGGGCAAGGCGCGGCGGCCGGATGGTGGGTTCAGCAGCGAAAAAGCAAGCTCATAGTCGCAGCGGTCGTCTCTAGACACTATGAGAGAGGAAAGTATGGCGAGAACGCAGCGCGTACAACTGGTTTCGGTGGTGCTTCTGGCAACCGCGATTTGCGCCTCCGCCGAGGTCCGGAAAGAACTCCGCTTTACGGTAGGGCCGGGCTCGGTGATCTCGATCACGAATCAGTATGGACCGATTGCCGTGAAGCCGGGCGCCGCGGGCCAGGTCATCGTGGTTGCCATCCTGCATTCCGAGCAGGTTGAGGTTGACCAGACGCAGAGCGGAAACCGAGTGGACATTCTCAGCCACCTTCTTTCAGCCGCCGATGCCGAGGCGGGACGTGTGGACTACGAAGTATCCGTGCCCGCCGACGCCAGCGTGACCCTGCGATCCTTCACCGGCCTGCTGCGCGCCGAAGGCCTGCACGGGGATGTAACGCTCGAAGGCAGCCAGGCCAATGTGGAAGTGCGCGACGTCAGCGATGCCCACGTGCACGTGCGGACCTTGAACGGTTCGGTGGCCCTGACCAATATCCGTAACGGACATGTGGAAGTCACCTCGGTCGGCGGCGACGTGGTATTGAACGCGGTCAACGGCCCCCTGGTGCAGGTAAACTCGACCAGCGGCAAGATCCGCTATGAAGGCGACTTCGGCAACAGCGGCGAGTACATGCTGACCAGTCACAGCGGAGACATCGAGGCCAGCGCTCCCACCGACGCCTCCATCGATGTGACCGCGCGCTCGGTGCGGGGTAAAGTGGAAAACGATTTTCTGCTCGAACCCAAGCACACCCCCTTCGTGGTCCGGGCAGGGAGTGCCTTCGCAGGTACGATGAACAAGGCAGCATCTTCGGTCCGGTTGTTTTCCTTCAGTGGTAAAATCCACCTCAAGAAGCGCTAAACAAGACGCGCTAAAACCAAGCGAAATTGAGAAGGCTGGCGGGGCCGCGAGATGGCCTCGCGGATTGCCGCCAATCATGAGCACTCGACCGGGTGGGCCGTCTGACACCGCGAAGTCCTCGTCTGTCTCCGGGGTGCGGGCCGTAGTCCTGGTGGGCTTCATGGGCGCCGGAAAGAGCAGCGTGGGCGCGGCCTTGAGCCGCCATCTGGGCTGGCCTTTCGAGGATCTGGACGAGCGCATCCAGGCTCGGGCGCAACGCTCGGTCGAGCAGATTTTCCGGCTGTCCGGCGAAGCTGAATTCCGCCGGATGGAGCACGCGGCGCTGCGTTCGCTGGTCGACGAACTGGGCCCTTCCGCCAAGATCGTGGCCCTGGGAGGCGGCGCTTTCGCCCAGGCCGAGAATGCCGCCCTGCTCGAAGCGGCCGGGTTGTCCACCGTCTTTCTGGACGCTCCCGCGGAAGAGTTGTTCCGCCGTTGCCAGCTGCAGACGTTAGAGCGCCCGTTGCGCGGCGACGTAAACGAGTTTCACCGGCTGTACGAGGACCGGAGGCCGTGCTACCTGAAGGCTGGGTTGCGCATCGAAACCTCCGGTAAAGACGTGGAAGAAGTGGCGGTGGAAGCGATCACCCGCCTGGGCCTGCGATAAGCGCGCGACTTTTGCCAGCGCAGCCGGTGGAATTTCGAACCGAATTTTTTAAGGAGTGCGAAACGTGAAGTTCAGAACGGCTCTGGTGGTCGGAATCTCCTGGCTTCTGCTGGCCTCGGCTGCCCTGGCAGAGCCCGGCAAAGACAAGGATAAAGACAAGGGAAGCTCGGGCCAGGTGGTGGACGCCGGCTCCTTTGGCGTCTTCATGAACGGACGGAGGGTGGCCACCGAAACATTTTCGATTCAGCAGAATGCCGAGGGCAGCGTTGCCACTTCCGAGTTCAAGACCGAGCCCGGCGTTGAGCCGCCGCGCAGTCTTCGGAATTGCAACTTGCGCCCAACGGCGATCTGAAAAAATACCAGTGGAAAGAAGTCAGCCCGGGAAAAGCGCAGGCCGTGCTTTTGCCCAACGACAACCTCCTGGTCGAACGCTCCACCAACACTCCGCAGGACAAAGAGGAAGAGCATCCCTTCCTGCTACCGATTTCCACCAGCGTCCTGGACGACTACTTCTTTGTCCACCGGGAGATTCTGGTGTGGAAATATCTGGCCAGCGGCTGTCACCAGGACAAGGGAGTGGTCGCCTGCCCGCAGAACCAGCAGGTGAAGTTCGGCGTCATCAATCCGCATCAGCGTTCGTCCCTGCTGGTGAGCCTGGCGTTCACCGGAAAAGAGAAGGTTCCGGTGCGCGGCGTGGAACAGGAGCTTAATCATTTTGTGCTGAAAAGCGATGCCGGGGACTGGTCGCTGTGGCTCGACGATCAATTCAAGCTGGTGCGGATTCTGGTAGCCGCCGACAACACGGAAGTCGTGCGGGATTAAGTGGGTAAAGGTTTCCATGTCGCTGATTGACGCACGCACGTCGCGGGTGCTGTTCACGGTGCTGCTGTTTGCGCTGGCCCTCGGCTTCCTGTACATTGCCCGCCGCACCCTGATTGCGTTCCTGTTCGCGGTTTTCTTCGCCTACCTGGTGGACCCCGCGGTTTCCCGCGTCGACCGATGGGTGCGGGGGCGGGGACGGGCCATCGCCGTCATTTATGTGCTGCTGGTCGCCCTCCTCATCACCTTCTTCTTTTTCGTGGGGCCGCAGATCGGGCGCCAGGCCCAGCGTTTGAGCGAATCTCTGCCCAAGCTCCTGGAAACGGTAAGTTCGGGCCAGATTGCCGAACAGATTGGAAAAGAACAGGGATGGAGTGTTACCACCCGGCTGCAGTTATCGAGCCTTCTGGCCAACCACCGCAGTGAGCTCCTGGGGTTGGCCCAACGCATTGGAGTGCGCGTGGCCGACGTGGCGCAGCAAGCCTGGCTGCTCATCGTCGTGCCGATTCTGGCGGCATTTTTTCTCAAGGATGGACGCGCTTTCGGCGAGGTCCTGCTCTCGTTCGTGCATTCCCGCCCGCAGCGCGAATTCCTCGAAGGAGTGCTGGGCGATCTGAACCAGATGCTGGCCCAGTTCATCCGCGCGCAATTGACCCTGGCGGCATTTTCCTTCGTGGTCTACATCACGTTCCTGGGACTGACGCGTGTTCCCTACTCTCTGGTGCTGGGCACGGCCGGCGGACTTCTGGAATTCATCCCGGTGGTCGGGCCCCTGGTGGCGGCCGCGGTTATCTTCGGCGTCGCGTTGTTGATGAGCTATCCCCACTGGCTGGTTCTGCTGATGTTTCTGGCTACCTGGCGCATGGTGCAGGACTATGTGATTTCACCCCGCATCATGGGAAAAAGCATGGAACTGCACCCGCTGGCAGCCATCTTCGGCGTCTTGGCCGGTGGCGAGATCGCAGGCGTGCTCGGCATCTATCTTTCCATCCCCATCATGGCCAGCCTGCGCATCGTGTGGCGGCGCTGGCGCCTTTACGCCGAGAAAAAGCGTTTTGGGCCGCTGAATGAGTATTCCTTCGGGTCCGAGATCACTCCCAGGACCTAACTACGAACCACAGTGAACTGGCGCTTGACATTGACACTACTGAGACAACTGTTTCCGGTTCGATCGCAGAGGTGCAAGGCGGCCGTGTTGTAAAATCCCAAGAAACCCTATGACTGCGAAAATCCCTGTAGGAATCCTGGGCGCTACTGGAATTGTCGGGCAGCGCTTCGTGCAGATACTGGAGCATCATCCCTGGTTCGAGGTGGCGTGGTTGGCGGCTTCGGACCGCTCCGAGGGCCGTTCGTATGCCGAGGCCGCGCGCTGGAAACTGAAGACGGCAATCCCCAAGCAAGTAGCGGAAATGCGAGTTGCGCCCGCGACTCCGCAAGGCGCGCCCAAGGTTATTTTTGCCGCCCTCGATGCCTCCATCGCGGCCGAGATGGAACCTCGCTTCGCCGACGCGGGATGCGCCGTCATTACCAACTCCAGCGCGCTGCGCATGCAAAAAGATGTGCCCCTGGTCATTCCGGAGGTAAATCACGATCACGTCAAGCTGCTCGAATGCCAGGCGTGGCGCAAGAAGTCGGGCGGGTTCGTGGTCACGAATCCAAATTGCTCGGCGATTGGCCTGGTCATTGCCCTGGCCCCGCTTCAACACGCGTTTGGACTGGACACGGTGATGGCAGTCACCATGCAAGCCGTCAGCGGCGCGGGATATCCCGGTGTGGCTTCGCTCGACATTCTGGGCAACGTGATTCCCTACATCTCGAAAGAAGAAGAAAAGATGGAGGAGGAAACGCGCAAGTTGCTGGGCAAGCTGAATGGTTCCGGCATCGTGATGGCCTCGTTCGGCATGAGCGCCCAATGCAACCGGGTCGCGGTTGAGGACGGCCATACGGAATCGGTTTCGGTGAAGCTCACGAAAATGGCGAAGCCGGAAGAGATCATCGAGGTCTGGAGCAAGTTCCGCAGCTTGCCGCAGGAGATGAAGCTGCCCAGCGCACCCGAACAGCCAGTGCGGTACTTGACGCCGAGCGATCGTCCGCAGCCGCGGCTCGATGTCGACTCAGGAAATGGAATGACGACCACGGTGGGCCGGTTGCGTCCGTGCGGCGTGCTGGACTGGAAGTTCACCGTGCTCTCCCACAATACGATTCGCGGGGCGGCTGGGGCGGCGCTGCTCAATGCCGAGTTGCTGAAGGTGCAGGGATATCTTGATTGAGTTGCGCATCTTTAATGCGTGAGCCGGGGTTTTCTTCGTGTAACTTCGTGTCCTTCGTGGTTTACGCTCTTAAGAATCCGCCTGCCTTTGCCTCCCCGAGGAACTTACCCCGATGATCGTCATGAAGTTCGGCGGCACCTCGGTGCAGGACGCCAAGGCCATCGAGCGCGCCGGCGCCATCGTCAAAGGCCGGCTGGAACATAAGCCGGTGGTCGTGGTCAGCGCCATGGCCAAGGTGACTGACCAGTTGCTGGCCATGGCCCGCGCCGCCGGCGCCGGCGACCGCAAGACCGCGCTGAAGCTTTGCCGCGCGCTGCAGGAGCGCCACTACAACACCGCCGGAGAACTGCTCGGGACAGCCCTGTTCACGCAGTTTCACGGCGATCTTGGGGCTGACTTCGAAACTCTGGAAGAATTGCTGCGCGGCATCTCCGCCGTCGGCGAACTCACTCCGCGCACTACGGACTATGTCTCGGCATTCGGAGAAATCCTGTCCAGCAAAATTGTGGCGGCGGCGTTCTCCGCGCTGGGCATGCCCTCGGCGCTGGTGGATTCCCGCGAGTGGCTGGTGACCGACAGCGCTCACATGCGCGCCGCTCCCCAGTTCGAGGAAACCAACCAGAGATTGCAGTCCAGGGTCGCGCCCCTGGTGGCGGCGGGGAAAGTCCCGGTCATGGGGGGCTTCATCGGAGCATCGAAGGCAGGAATTACCACCACCATCGGCCGCGGCGGTTCCGACTATTCCGCCGCCATCGCGGGCGCCGGCCTGGGAGCGGAACGTATCGAGATATGGACGGACGTGGACGGCATGATGACCACCGACCCGCGCATGAGTGCCGACGCCCGGCGCATCAAGGTGATCAGCTTCGACGAGGCGGCGGAGCTGGCCTACTTCGGAGCCAAAGTCCTGCATCCGGCCACGGTGCTGCCCGCGGTGCAGAAGAACATTCCGGTTTATATTCTGAACTCGGGGAATCCGACGTGCGAAGGCACGCGCATCACCGCTCGCGCGCCCCATTGCCGGAACTTTTTCAAAGCCATCGCGGTGAAAAAGCGCATCACGATTGTGGACGTGGCCGCTCCCCGCATGCAGCTGGCGCATGGCTTTCTCAGTGCGATTTTCACCGCCTTCGACCGGCATCGCGTGGCCGTGGATGTGGTCTCCACTTCCGAGGTCAGCGTTTCGCTGACGGTCGACTCGAATGAGTCGATTCCACCGCTCGCCGCCGACCTGGCTAAGCTGGCCGACGTAAAATATGAGGGACGCAAGGCCATCGTTTGCCTGGTGGGCGAGAATTTGCGGGACACTCCCGGCATCGCGGCGCGGGTCTTCGGTGAATTGGCGGACGTCAAAATCCGCATGATTTCCCAGGGAGCTTCGGAGATCAATCTGACGTTTGTCGTCGAGGAAGATGTGGTCTCCGACGTAGTACAGCGCCTGCACAAGACTTTCTTTTCGGATTTGGATCCCGAAGTGTTTGCGTAACGCTGCCAAAGAGCATGAGTTTCGTAAGACCGGAGGCAGGCATTCCCGGCTTTCGTGTGCGCCAATTGCTACAATTCCGGACAATGGAAATTCGTTTCAAACCCACCGAAGAAGACGCCTTGAACGCCATGCGCGCTTCGTCGATGCCGGGATGGATCATGTTCCTATTCGTTTTGTTGCTTGCTCTGCTCTTTCTTGTTGGCATATATCTGATAAACCACGGTTTTTTGGTGGCTGGCTGGATTTGGTTGGCGCTATCGACAGCACTTGGAGTTGCGGTTTATGAAGTCCCCCGAATTCAGGTCCGGCGAAGTCTCAAGAAAAACCCGTCGGCACAAGGAGACGTTGTTTTTGTCCTCGATGACAAAGGCACAGTTGTAACCTTCCCTACGGGAAACTCCCGATTCGAGTGGCGAGCGTATACCAAGTACCAGGAAACAGAGACTATGTTTCTACTGTTCTTCTCGCAGCACCGATACACGTCGATCCCGAAAAGGATAATGTCTTTAGAGCAGATTGAGGAATTGCGCGGCTTGCTGAAAGCCCGAGTCTTAGGGCCGTAGTTACGCGCTAAGCGGCAAAGAACATGAGGAACTCGTTGTGAAATTGCTTATCCTGGGACGCGGTAAGACTGGCTCACTGGTCGCGGAGGTAGCGCGCGAGCGGGGCCATGACGTTACGCTGCTGTGCGCCGCGGATAATCCCAAAGCCTCAGCCCTGACGCCGGATAAATTGCGCAATATCGACATGGTGATTGATTTCACCGTTCCGCAGGCCGTCCTGGGAAACATCGAGGCATGCGTCGCCGCCGGCAAGAACATGGTTGTTGGGACGACCGGCTGGTATGGCGATCTGGACAAGGTCCGACAGCTGGTCGAAAAGAATGGGTCGGGTTTCCTGTATGGCGCGAACTTCTCTATCGGCATCAACCTGCTCTTCGAGGCCGCGCGCACCGCAGCGGGAATTTTGCAGCATCATTATTCAGGACAACTTTTTGAGCGGCACCACGCCCAGAAAAAAGACGCGCCTTCGGGGACGGCTGTGACGCTGCAGAAGATCATTCGTGACGCCTCTGGCAAGGAATTGGAAATCACATCGTTCCGCGAGGGGGACGTGGTGGGCATGCATGAGATCGTGCTGGATTCGCCCAACGACACCATCTACCTTTGCCATGATTCCAAGTCCCGCCGGGGATTTGCCGAGGGGGCGGTGCGAGCCGCGGAATGGCTGGCCGGGAAAAAAGGGTTTTTCGATTTTAAGGATATTTGGAGAGAGACCTGAAGAGCCGCGCTTCGCTCGGCTGGGCGGGCGGGGACGCCCGCCCCTACGTGGGTCGTGCCACTCCTGAGATCATCTGCAGTTTTGCACACACCCCGATTAGCGTTATCTTTATGTCATGCAATTTCGTGGCTGCGGTACGGCTTTAGTCACTCCCTTTCGCCAGGACGGCTCGGTTGACGAAACTGCTTTGCGCAACCTGGTCGCGTGGCAGGTGGAATCGGGGATCGACTTTCTGGTCCCTTGCGGCACCACCGGCGAGACGCCCACACTTTCCCACGACGAGTGGTTGCGGGTCATCGATATCACCATCGAAGTGACTGCCGGGCGAGTGCCGATTGTGGCCGGCGCCACTTCCAATTCGACCCAGGACGCCGTCAATAAGGCGAAGGAGCTGACTGCCCTGCCGGGCGTAACCGGCATCCTCACGGCTTCGCCTTATTACAACAAGCCGACGCAGGAAGGACAGTACCGGCACTTCCGCGCCATCGCGGAAGCCGTCGACAAGCCCATCATTCTTTATAACGTCCCGGGCCGAACCGGAGCGAACATCGAACCGGGCACGCTGGCGCGGCTGGCCGAAGTTCCAAACATCGCCGGCGTCAAGGAGGCCAGCGGCAATATCAATCAGATGGCCGAGGTGTGCAACGCCGTTCCCGAAACTTTTGCGGTTTTGTCGGGCGATGACGCTGTGACTTTGCCCCTGATCGCCCTCGGCGGCGTGGGAATTATCTCGGTGGCATCCAACGAAATTCCGCGTGAAATGGCGGACATGACTCGCGCCGCGCTGGGCAACGACTGGGACACCGCCCGCCGCATTCACCGAAAATATCTGCCCTTGATGATGGCAAACTTTATCGAGTCCAACCCGCTGCCGGTGAAGGCCGTGCTGGCCATGATGGGCAAAATCGAAGAAGTGTATCGGCTGCCCATGCTGCCCATGCGCCGCGATACCCGGTCCAGGCTGCAAAAGGTCGCTGCCGAAGCGGGGTTGATCAGCAAACCAGCCGCTCCGGTGGCGGAAGCGGCGGATTTTTACGTTTACGAAAACTGGCTGGCGGGGCCGCACAAGAGCGTGCTGCATCGCTCCAGTTGCGGCCAGTGCAATCACGGCAAGGGCCGCCCGGCGGGGCACGATGCCAACCACGCCCGCTGGCATGGCCCGTACCCGACGCTCTCCGAGGCCCGCGAGGCTTCGCACCACATGGCCGGCGTGCTGATTCGGAGCGAATGCAAATGTATTTGATTTTAGATTGCAGATTTTAGATTGCAGATTGAAAACCTCCGCTTCCCGCCATCGGACGGACCCGCGGTAGTAGCTCAGTTTGAAACCAGTGCGTCATCCTGAGGGACTTCAGTCCCGAAGGATCTGGCGCGCATCGGCACCAAAGCGGGGTCGAGGCGGTGTTCCCGCTTCGCGCCAGATCCTTCACGGCCTGAAGGCCGTTCAGGATGACGCCTCCGTAAGAGGAGGGATTTCAAACTGGGCCACTACCTGCCCCGCCATAAGGTTGCAATCTGCAATCTAAAATCTGCAATCCGAAATTCTTTCTTCTATACTTCCCTTCTCATGTCCTCCCTGCAATCTGCCATCGAGCGCCTGGCCACGCTGGGCGAGGTGGAACGAAATCCGGACGCGCGAAAAACATTTCTGGAATTTCGCGATCAGCTCACCCAGGGCAAGATTCGTGCCGCGGAAAAGATCAAGGAGGATTGGAAGGTGAATGCCTGGGTAAAACAGGGCATCCTGCTGGGCTTTCGTCTGGGCGAACTGGTGAAGATGGGCGACGCCTCGCTGTCATTCGTCGATAAGGACACTTTCCCGGCGCGCCAGTTTGGAGTGGCCGACAAGGTGCGCGTGGTTCCCGGCGGATCGTCGGTGCGGGAGGGAGCGTATGTCGCGCCTTCGGTGATCTGCATGCCGCCCATGTTCATCAATGTCGGCGCCTACGTGGATGAAGGCACCATGGTCGATTCGCACGCCCTGGTCGGGTCCTGCGCGCAGGTGGGCAAGCGCGTTCACTTGAGCGCGGCGGCCCAGATTGGCGGTGTGCTCGAACCGGTCAACGCCGCGCCCGTGATCATCGAAGACGACGTGCTGGTGGGCGGCAATTGCGGGGTCTATGAAGGCACGCTGGTGCGGGCGCGCGCCGTGCTGGGGGCGGGGACAATCCTGACCCGCTCCACGCCGCTTTACGACCTCGTGCGCGGACAGGTCTACAAGGCGTCGGAAGAAAAACCGCTGGAAGTTCCGGAGAACGCCGTGGTCGTGGCGGGATCGCGTGCCGTGAAAAAAGGCCATGCGGCGGAGTGGAACCTTTCGCTCTACACTCCGGTGATCGTGAAGTATCGCGATGAGAAGACGGATCAGAGGATTGAGTTGGAGGAGTGGTTGCGCTGACCGCAATCCTGTCGCGGCGGCCCTTTCGCCTTCTCGGGGGTTCTGTCGCTCTCCGCTCGTCGACCCCGGGATTGCGCCCGGGGTTGCATTCTGCGCCGCTTCACGGCTCTCCATCGAGAGTTCAGCTGGACGTTGAGTAATCCGTGATTCGAGCCGCGATTCTATTCGACGCTTACCGTTAGTCGACCGCGACCATCAGGGGCTTTGACTTTTATCTGCGCCAGTTTCTGTACGACCGCATCGGCCGACTGCATATCCGTCGCCGGATAGGTGCTGGTGATTCCGATTGCCTTCATTCCTCCGGCGTGGGCGGCGCGGATGCCTGCCGGAGCGTCCTCGATTACCAGGCAGTCGGTGGGATTCATGCCGAGCAGTTCAGCTCCCATCAGATAGGGTTCGGGATCAGGCTTGCCTTTCGACACATCGTTGGCTGAAACCAGAACCTTCGGAGTGGGCAAGTTTGCCAGCTTCAGCCGGGCCGTGGCCAGATAGCGGGTCCCGGAAGTCACGACACACCAACGGCCTTCGGGAATGGCCTGGAGCAACTCCGCGGCCCCGGGCATGACGGCAACGCCTTCCTGGTCGTCGGCTTCGCGTTTCTCAATTCTGATTACTTCGGCGGCGGCGTCAAGGTTTGGGGCCAGCTGACGCACGATCTCGATGGTGCGAACGCCGTGCGCGATTTCCACCACTTTCTGTGGATCGATGTTGTTCTCCTGCGCCCACCGGCTCCACTGGCGAGTAACCGAACGGGTAGAGTCCACGAGGACTCCATCGAGGTCAAAGAGGATGGCAGCACAGTCGAACGTTTTCATTAAAGAGTTCTTTGGTTTGGGCTCTCTTAGCGAGCCTCAATTCTCATGTCCTCCTGAGCGCAGGGTGTTCGTTCGTCGACTGCGCACCTGCTTCGCGAGAGAAGCAGCTACTCCGCTCAGGATGACAGCTGTGGATCGGACACCACGATCAGTTTCCCGTCCGCCATGCGGCTGCGAATCTCCATGTGGCGTTTGCGGAAGTGCGAGCGGGCACGTTCTCCCCAGGCGCGCACGAAATAATAATTCAGGCCAGCGCCGATCACGGAGCTGGCGAGCGGAATGATCCGTCCCGACCACTTCTCCACCACTTCCCGGCTGGCCTGCGCGGCAATGCGCTGGATGACGCGGGGCACGAAGCGGCTGACCACTTCTTTCTCCAGCAGTTCGCGGCTGATGTCGACGCCGGCGGCGCTGGCGGCCGCGATCCATAATTCTGCCGTCTCTTCCTCGGTATTGAACTCGAAGCCGTAGAGCAGGCTGAGTTTCTGAATGGTTCGCAAGGTCACGCCCGAAAGGATTCCCAGATCCGGAATAATCGTGATGAGGCCGCCCAGGCCAAATCCGGCCCCTTCGGCCGCCGCAACTTTCATTCCGCTGCGAATCACGCGATGCGCCAGCGCGTCCAACTGGCCGACCTCCAACGAATAGACGCCCTGGAAATTGCTGATGGGCAAGCCGTACGCGGCCCGCACCTGCAGCAGAAACTTGGCGGGATCGACCTTGACGGTTTCATAGGCGCGCTGGAAGCCGCGGCGCATGCCGTCTTCCACCCGCCGCCTCAACCACGTCTTGGGCTCGTGCTCAATCATGCACTTCAACCTTATCGCAGATGGGAGCTGGTGGGAAGATTACTGTGGGCGTGTGGCGCGAGCGCCCTCGCCCGCGAAAACTGTCGAATTATCCCGACGGCGCGCCCTGCTTCGAATCACACTGAAAACGACATTGCTCAAATCTTCCACGAATGCAGCTCTGCCGGCGTTCAGGCGGGCGAGGGCGCCCGCCCCACACAATGCTCGCGTCTACATTCCTTGTGCTACGATCAATACACCGCATGCCAACTGGAAAATTGCACATCGTACCTCTCGGCGGCCTGGGCGAGTTCGGGATGAACTGCATGGCCGTACGCTGGGGTGACGATATCATCGTCATCGACGGCGGACTGATGTTTCCCGAAGCCGAACTGCTGGGCGTCGATATTGTGGTTCCCGATATCTCCTACCTCACTGAAAATCGCCAGCGGGTGAAGGGCATCATCCTCACTCACGGCCACGAAGACCATATCGGCGCGCTGCCCTGGATCCTGAGCGAGCTGAACGTGCCGGTCTGGGGCACCGAGTTCACCCTGGCGTACGTCGAAGACAAGCTCGAAGAGCACGGATTGCTCGACGACGCCGATCTGCGCGAGATCCGCGCGGGTGAGAGTTTCAAGATTGGGCCTTTTACCATCAGCCCCATCCAGGTCACGCATAGCCTGGTGGATTGCGTGGCGCTGGCCGTCCACACCCCCCTGGGAGTGATCATTCATACCGGCGATTTCAAAGTCGATCCCACGCCCACCGACAACCGGCTATTCGATCTGCACGCTTTCGCAGAATACGGCAAGACCGGAGTGCTGGCGCTGTTCCAGGACTCGACCAACGTCGAACGCAAGGGTTACACGCCGAGCGAGCGCGCGGTGCGGCGGAAATTTGACGAAGTATTTGCCCACACCAAGCGCCGGCTGTTCATCTCGTGTTTTTCATCCTCGATTCACCGCATCAAGCTGGCGGTTGAGATGGCGTGGCAGCATGGGCGCAAGGTGGCGTTTGCCGGGCGCTCGATGAACAATTCCGCGGAGATCGCCGAGGATCTGGGGTACATCGAGATTCCCGAGGGCCTGCTGATCCATCCCGGCGAAATGAAGAACTTTCCGCCGGACAAAGTCTGCGTGCTGATCAGCGGGACGCAGGGCGAGCCCATGTCGGCGCTCTCCCGCGCCGCGGTGGATAATCACAAGCACGCCAAGATCGAAAAGGGCGACACCGTCATGCTCTCGTCGCGGATCATTCCGGGCAACGAGAAAGCCATCTATCGCATGATCGATCACCTGTTCCGGCGCGAAGCGCACGTGATCTACGACGACGGCTCGTCGCCGCCGGTTCACGTCAGCGGACACGCCAGCCAGGAAGAATTGAAGCTCATCATCAACCTGGTCAAGCCCAAGTATTTCATCCCCATCCACGGCGAGTACCGGCAACTGAAACTGCATGCCGAGATGGCCGGTGCGATGAAAGGATCAGTCGGGAATGTGATGCTGATCGAGAGTGGCGATGTCCTTGAGTTCGACGAACTGGGGGCGCGCAAAGCCGGCCGGGTGAATGTCGGCAGGGTCTGCATTGATTCCGGGTCGCGCACCGACGTGGTGGAAGACCTGATTGTCAAAGACCGCCGGCATTTGAGCGAAGACGGCATTGTGCTGCCGATCATCGCCATCAACAAACTTACCGGCAAGGTGGAAACTTCGCCCGAGATTGTGACTCGCGGATTCTCCCCGGGAGAAGACGGCTTCGTCGATGGCGCCCGGCAGATCGTGATGCAGACTCTGGATTCCTCGAGCGCCGAGGAAAAAGCCGATTATGGCGTGATTAAAGAGAAGATCCGGGCCGATCTGAAGCGATATGTTTCCAAGCAGACGCAGAAACGACCGCTGATCATGCCGGTGATATTGGAGATTTAAGCGTTCATGTCATCCTGAGTGGAGCCCAAACTTCGCTTTGCGAAGTTTGGGCGGAGTCGAAGGACTCCCCTACCGCTAAGTACATTGCCGGAAGCAGGGGTCCTTCGACTGCGCAGCTGCTTCGCGGAGCGAAGCAGCTACTCCGCTCAGGATGACAATGGAGATAATTCCATCGTCACTCTCAGCGACATTCGCGAAGCGCAATCTCGGCTGCGCGGCGTGGCCGTGCGCACCCAGCTGATCCCATCGCATCTCCACGAATCGAATCAGCACAAGGACAACCGGCAGCTTTATCTCAAGCCGGAAAACCTGCAGCCTATCGGATCGTTCAAATTGCGGGGTGCCTACAACAAGGTAGCAGCGCTTTCCGAAGAAGACCGCCGCCGCGGCGTGATCACCTATTCCAGCGGCAATCATGCCCAGGGCGTGGCCTATGCGGCGCGGGCGCTGGGGGTCAAAGCGGTCATCGTGATGCCCCGAAATGCGCCTGCGGTCAAACGCCAGGCAACCCTTGCCCTGGGCGCGGAGATCATACTGGTGGGTCCGGCAAGTTCGGAGCGCCAGGCCAAAGCCGAAGAACTGGCCGCGCAGCATGGATACGTGATCGTGCCGCCCTACAACGACGAGATGATTATCGCCGGACAAGGCACCATGGGGCTCGAGATTCTGGAAGACCTGCCGAACGTGGAAACCGTCATTGTTCCCGTCGGCGGAGGAGGAATGCTCAGCGGAATCGCGACCGCGATCAAGCTCAGCCGGCCATCGGTGAAAGTAATTGGCGCGGAGCCGGAACTTGCGGCGGATGCCCAGGCCAGTTTGCGATCCGGCAAGATCGTGCAGTCTTCGGCCGAGCAGGCCACCCGGACGCTGGCGGATGGGCTGCGCACCCAGAGCATTGGCGCCATCAACTTTGAACACATTCGCCGCTACGTGGATGACATCGTGACCGTCACCGAGGATGACATCCGAAAGGCCACGCAACGCCTGGCTGCCGACCCCCGAACTCTGGCGGAGCCGAGCGGAGCGGTGGCCGTGGCGGCGTTCCTGTTCCACCGGGACCAGCTGCCGCGAACAACCATCAACGTGGCCGTGATCAGCGGCGGAAACATTGAAGCAGAAATGCTCCAGACCCTAAGCAAGGAGTGATCGTGACCCAACCCAGTAGCGCCGGCGTCCCGCCGGCTGTCGCGAGGGCGTCTCGCCCTCGCAACCGGCGGGCGGGACGCCCCCCGGACAGCCGCCGAGACGGCGGCGCTACTTTGCGTCGAGCAATGCTGATGGCCGGCTTGCTTGCGTTACTCTCCGGCCTTCCCGCCACCGCCGCCGATTTCCAGCGCGGCGCCGTGGTGCGGGTGGCCCAGATCTACCTCTCTCCCGATGCCAATTCGGCAAAATTGGCGGAAATGGACCGGGGACGGGAAATCATCGTTCTTGAAACCAGCCGCGAATGGGCGCACGTCGAAGCCAACCTCACCGACGAACGTACCGTCACCGGCTGGGTGCTCGACAAGGGAGTGGTGCGGGCCTCCACCCCGAATGGCGACAAGATATTGTTTGGCGAGGCGGTCGATTCCGAAGACCAGGCCAGCCGCCGGCACGGGCGCAGCGGGGCGGCCCAGGATGCCATGCGCCTCTACTACTGCGTGGCTGACTACTTTCCCACCTCGCCCCTGGCGGGCGAGGCCATGTATCGCTCCGCCGACATCCGCTGGCAACTGGAGAAAGCGGATGTCTCATCGCGTCCCTCGGCGCGGGAGCGCGAGTCTTACATGCGCGAAGGCATGGAAGAGAAATACATGAAAGAGGTCATCAAGAAATTTCCCGGCACCAAGTGGGCCGACCTCGCGGCTTTCCACCTGATCGACAACAAACTGTGCGGCGATTGGCAGGGCAGTTCGAAATGTCCGGTCAAGGAATCCGAGATTTACGAGAAGTACGCCACCGAGCATCCCCAGTCTCCGGCAGCACCGGAGGCGCTGTACGACGCCGCCTGGCGCTGGTCAGCCCTGATCGAGATCTACAAAACAGAAGAAGACCCGAAAAAGTCGGAGGAAGCGCGCGCCAAGGCCGTGGCGCTGGCCCAGAAAGCGGCGTCGCAAACCACGTCCGAAGACTGGGCGGCGCGCGCCCAGCGGCTGCTCTACCTGATGGAACAGGGCGTCCCGACCTACGGAAACGTAACCCAGTAAGCACATTCACCAAGTTTCGACCCATCTCCGCAAAATTTCTGTAATACTTTCCTTCAACCTTCGGAGGAAAATTGAACGACTACCTGCTGTCCGTTGTGCTGGGAATCATCGAGGGTCTCACGGAATATCTGCCGGTAAGTTCCACCGCGCATCTGCGCATTGCGGAATCGCTGTTGCACCTCAGCCTGTCCGACGGCTATTGGAAGATGTACACCATCGTGATTCAACTGGGCGCCATTCTTTGCCTGCCGGTGTACTTCCGCGACCGGATTGCAAAGCTGCTGTCCACATTTCCCCGGGGCGAGAACGGGGATCGCACCGTGGCGAACCATCCGCTCAGCCTGGTCATGATCGCGTTTGTGGTGACCGCGATTCCTTCTTTCTTGCTCACCAAAGTGATCGGCAAGCACCTGGAAAGCATGCCCATCATCGGCTGGTCGCTGCTGGTGGGTGGAATCGTGATGTGGATCGTGGACGCGGCCAAGGCGAAAGCGGAAGCGGCCGGACCGGACGCACCCTCCAGCAGCATTCATACCTGGAAAATGGACGCGATGAGCATGGGACAAGCGGTGTGGATCGGCTTCTGCCAGATCTTTTCGGCCTTATTCCCTGGAACGTCGCGCTCCATGTCCACCATTGCCGGCGGCCAACTCGCCGGGATGTCGCGAGCCTCGGCGCTTGAGTTTTCCTTTTTCCTTTCCATTCCCACCATGGCGGCGGCCACCGGTTACACCTTATTGAAGTCGGTTATGGGGAAAGGCGAGAATCCGATCGGGGTTTCGCAGATCACTTCGAATCAGTGGGCGCTCGTGGCGATTGGTTTTGTGGTTTCCTACTTCGTCGCCTATGCGTCGGTGGCGTTTTTCATGGCCTGGGTGCGGAAACGCGGGTTTGTGCCGTTCGCCGTGTACCGGATAGTGGTGGGAGTTCTGGTGCTGGTGTACGCTGCCAAGTTGGCAGGCTGAGCACTCCAGATCAAACCCGCCGGGGTGCCCCGTGGCCTCTGGCAATCTGGGCATGCTGCCCGCCTATCGGGCCGGCGGGACGCCGGCGCTACCCCGAAACTAACTCGATACTGTCTGCCATTTTCCCTCATTGTCCAGCCGAGGGGTTCTTGTCATAATCGCTAGTCCTGGTCAACTTCGGGCATGCCTGAAGCGTCTGAATTCGCTGCGGGCCGCCGCTTATACCCATGAAGTATTTCTCACAGATCTTCGCTCCCACCAATAACCGGCGGCTCAATGAGCTGATCGGGTTCGTGCTTTGCGTCTCGGGACTGCTCTTGTTCCTGGCCCTGGCCTCGTATTCTCCGCTTGATCCTTCATTCAACAGCGCGTCGGTGCTGACCGGTTCGCAATCGGCGCGCAACTGGGTGGGACTGGTGGGCGCGATTGTCTCCGACCTGCTCCTGCAGGGTCTGGGCATCGGAGCGTTTCTGGTCCCGGTGTTTCTGGGAGCGTTGGGCTCGCGCTGGTTCCGCTCGCGCAAGATCACCTCGCCGGTTGCCAAGTCCCTGGGCGCCATCTGGCTGCTCATCTTTGTGCCCGCGCTGCTGGCGCTCATGCCCGGACACGTGCGCTGGATGGGCGTGATCCCCATGGAGGGTCTGGCCGGACGCATCGTGGGCGACGTGCTCATCCATTACCTGAATCCGGCCGGCGCCTATATTGTCTGCGCCACGGTTCTGGCCATCGCGCTTTATCTCACCACTGCTTTCTCTTTTGCTTCCTTGCGGGTGTGGGCTCCGACTCGTTTCGCTTTCGTGGTCGCGCTCTGGAACCGCTACAAAGACTGGCAGGAAAACCGCGCGAAAAAGAAGATGCAGAAAGAGCTGGAGAAGCGGCGCGCCACCCGGCCGACGGTCACAGCTCAACTGATTCCCGCGCGTTCTCCCGCTCCGGGCTACGCGGCTGAGCCGGTCCGGGCCACTGGCATCGATCGCATGGCCATCTCCGCCCGCGCGGAGGAACACGAGCTCGAGCCGCAGCCGTCCCGTGCGGTTCCCGAAGCCATCATTCCCGATGTCGAAGTCACCGAACGCGCCGACACCGGAGCCAAGCCGAAGACGACCTTGCCCCGCATCGCGGCCGGCGGCTTCAAGCTGCCGCCCAGCAGCCTGCTGCATCGTCCCGACGAGCAACAGGCCATTGATGCCGACGAATTGAAGCTGCTGGCCCAGGTGCTCACGGAAAAGTATTCCGAGTTCGACGTCCACGGGCAGGTGACGCAGATCAATCCCGGGCCGGTGGTCACGACTTTCGAATACAAGCCCGAGGCGGGCATCAAGTACAGCCGCATCACCAATCTCACCGATGACCTGTGCCTGGCGCTCAAAGCCGAGAGCATTCTGATCGAGCGCATGGCGGGCAAGTCCACAGTGGGGATTCAGGTGCCGAACCGCGACCGCGAAATCATCTGGCTGCGCGAGAACATCGAATCGTCGGAGTTCATCGGCACCAAATCGAAACTCACGCTGGCGCTGGGCAAAGACATCAACGGACGCATCGTCACCGCCGATCTCGCGGGCATGCCCCACCTGCTGATCGCAGGCTCGACCGGCGCGGGCAAGAGCGTGGCCATCAACGCCATGATCATGTCCATCCTGTACAAGGCCACGCCTGACCAGGTGCGGCTGATCCTGGTGGACCCGAAGCGACTGGAGTTGGGCAACTACGAAGGCGTGCCGCACCTGTTCACGCCGATCATCACCGAACCCAAGCTGGCCGCGAATGCCCTGCGCAATGCCGTGCGCGAGATGGAACGCCGCCTGAAACTGCTGGCGGAAAAAGGCGTGCGCAACATGGAGCAGTACAACAAGCTGTTTGACGACGAAGGCACGCGCAGCCTGTTTGGCGAGGATTCGGAAGACCGGCCATTGCCCTACATCGTCATCATCATTGACGAGTTGGCTGACCTGATGATGCTGGACTCAGGCAACGTCGAAGAATCGGTCACGCGCCTGGCCCAGATGGCGCGGGCCGTCGGCATTCACCTGGTGCTGGCCACGCAGCGGCCGTCGGTCGACGTGATTACCGGGCTTATCAAGGCCAACTTCCCCGCCCGCATTTCCTTCCGGGTGGCCACCAAGGTGGACTCGCGCACCATTCTCGACGCCAACGGCGCCGAAGCGCTGCTGGGACGCGGCGACATGCTGTACCTGCCTTCGGGCTCGGCCCGCGTGCATCGCCTGCACGCGCCGTTCGTGACCGAGAAAGAAATCGCCGCCGTGGTCGAGTTCTGGAAGTCGCAAGGCTCGGCGGAGTACGAAGAGAAATTCCTGCAAGCTCCGAAAGACGAGCATGCCCCCGGTGAAGGCGGCGCCGCGGGCGAAGGCGGAGACGAAGAAAACGATCCGCTCTACAACGATGCCGTGCGGCTGGTGGTCGAGTTCGGCAAAGCTTCCACTTCCCTGCTGCAACGCCGCCTGCGCATCGGCTACGGCCGCGCCGCCCACCTGATCGATCTGATGGAACGCGACGGCATCGTGGGCGCGGCCGACGGTCCCAAACCGCGCGAAGTGCTGAAGCGGCCCAACTGGCTTTCCGAAGTCGAAGAGTCGATGCGGTAAATCCTGGTGTTATCCGGCTGAAAACCTTGTCATCCTGAGCGGAGAGTCGAAGGACCCCTATTCCCGGCACTGCATCGGAGCTATAGGGGTCCCCTCGACTTCGCTCGGGGCAGGCTCTTCGGCAGCGCCAGAATTTCGCGAAGCGAAATTCTGGCTTCGCTCAGGATGACACGCCTTTCAATCCGCGAATGGCCAGCGACGCCAGCACTACCACTGCCAACAGCATCGCCACCCACAGCACAGCCTTGTGGCGTTCTGACCAGGGACGCCCATCCGGGCGGCCGCTATACGCTGCATTGTGCGCGCCTGGGTCCAACTCGGCTTTGGCCGCAGCCGGATCAGCCTTGAAGAACCGGGCGTAATCGTAGACCGGCGCTTCCAGTTTGTCGTCGCCGTAGTAGAGCCGGAGCATCGATTTGCCCTGCGGATCAAAGTACACACGCCGTTCCACCGACAGCAACTCAACTCCGAGTATCGACAACGGCGGATTGTCCCCGTTGTCCACGGTGACGTTGAGCTGGCCGGAACCTTGTCCTCCGATTCGCACGTCTAGGTCTTCCGAAACCACCGTGGTTCCGCCGCGATTCATTTTTACCCGCGTGATCTCGCCACCGATTCCGTAATGACGGTCGCCCGCATCCGAGAGGGCGACCGCCCGCCGGAAGTTTACCTGCCGGGGATCGATCTGAAAGCGGACCCGATCCACCGGAACTCGCGCGGGAGGATCGCAAACGATCACGGTCGTTCGTCCCACTTGCGATGGCGCGCTGCAGGAGCCCACGCGGGTCCAGACCGCTTTGGTTTCCTGCAAGTTGTAGACCGATGCGCCCTTGACCTGCGCCGGCAGGATGCCGGGAGAAAGCCGCACGTGCAGATAGCGGAAACTTGACGGCGGCAACTTCAGCACTGGATTCGATCCCAGTTCCTCGCGGCTGAAGTCGTAAAGGGTCGCCGGCGGCAACCGGGTCACGGGCTTCGCGCCCAGTTGATTACTGCCGGCGAGCGCCGCAGTCACCACGAAGTCCCTGGCGTCCAGTTGCAGACGGATGCGGTCGTACTCAGCGATTTGCCCCATATCCAAGTCAAACTCAGTGCGCCCACCCACGCTTCCCAGGTTGAGGATCCGGGCCGCCGCCTCTTGGCTCGAAGTGCCTCCGCGCTGTTCGCGGAGCGCATATTGCACCTGGGATTCGCCATCGTAGATGCGCAGGTCGGTCAGATCGGGGCGCGCCCGGGCCCATATTTCTTCGTCCACCACAAAGTAATTCTGCTGCTCGGGCTGAGAGATGCGGACGTCGCGCACGTTGGTGAAATAGGGGATCGATGGCCCCACGGTCAAAGCCGCGCCAAGAGCCGCAAGCAAGGCGAAGGGGAAGACAGGAGTCTTCATGTGCCGGCCGGGCTTTCTTTGGAGTGATCGCGGCTCGACAGCTTCAGCCAGTCGCGCTGGTAGACAAACGAAATGGCCAGAAGCAGCACTCCCAGCACGATGAAACTTAAAATACGGTAACCGCGATCCAGTTCCGACACGTCGTACAAAAATACTTTGCCGATGGTGAAAGCGATCAGGGCCAACGCCTGCCAGCGCACAAATGCCGAACGCCGCCAGAAGCCCACCGCCATCAGCATGGCGCCATAAGCCATCCATAGGGCCGAGTAAGTGAAGTCGCGCGCGATCTTCACGTGATGCCAGTTAGAGACGTCGATCAGGTCATCCTCATTCCAGGCCGGCGTCCGGGCCCGAACCGTCGTCATCTCTTGCGCATAGTAACTGGACACTTCGAGGCTCAACCCTCTCAACGCCAGCAGGTTCAGGGCGACCACGCAGATCGCGGCGGCGGCGCGTCCGGTCTCATCGGTCCGGCGGCTGCCGTACCAGGCCACTGCGCCGAGCACCGTGATCGCCACCGCATAGGTTGCCATCCGCGCATTGAAGATCGGACGCGTGACGTAGAAATTGTCGACCAGCAGGAGCCGGCCTACGCCCAGCAGCAGGGCGCCGATGGCGAAGGCGTTGAGCAACTCCGAGTGAACCCGGTCCGCGACCCACAACAGCACCGCCACCTCCACAAACCATCCCATGGTGATCCAGTGGGCGTCGAGGCGTATGGGAATCGCGACCGTGATGAATCCGATGGCTAGGGCAAGGTGGAGCAGGTCCACGGTTCTCGCCGCTTCAGGACTGCCCGCTCGTCCGCGGGCCTGGCGGCTGAGGAAGATGTACAAGGCCGCGAGCGCCAGGGCAAACCAGGCCGTGTCCCGGGTGCCGATCTCCTCGAACATGACGTAGATTTGCAGAAAATATCCGGCGGCATTCACCACCGCAACCAGGGGAGGGACGGAGTCAGAAAGCCATCCCTTCTGCGCCGGGCGCGCCAGCAAGGGCGCCACTGCAAAGACGGCGAAGAACAGCGTGGCGAAGCCCACCGTCATTCGCACCTGGGTGAGGTCATAGAAAGTGGAGTACCAGCCGACATAGAGCAGCAGGGTTCCGGCGTAACTCAACAGCAGCAAGCGGCGCCACGGCTTAAGAATCACCAGGGCCAGCGCGCCCAGGTCGAGCAGGGTGACGTAGGCGAACAGCGCCACTTCACGGTTCTGCCCGGTGGAGAGCAGCAGAGGCGTGGCGAAGCCGCCGATCAGGGCGAAGGCGGCGAGGATTTCCGCATCCTGGCTCCAGGCCATCAGCGCGGTGGCGGCCGTCACCGCGAACATCATGATGAAGGCCACACCGCCCGGCACCAGGCTGTACACCTGAAACGCGGCGTAGAGCGAGAGATAAAGCACGCCGATGCCGACGGCCTTCAACGAATAGGAAAAAATGCGGTAGCCGCGATGCCGGAAATTTTCGCTCCAGATCACGACGGCGATACCGGCCAGCAGACCGATGGAGACGCGACCGGCCGGTCCGATCCAGTTGTTGTCAAAAGCAAATTTCAGGAAGTAGGAAACGCCGATCAGCACGGCGGCGATGCCGATCCGGTTCAGCCAGTGCGAACCGATGCGGGATTCGAGGTCCGGGCTAGCTGGTCCTTGCCGGCGAAACCCGCTGCGGCGTGGGCGGAAGGTCGGTCCGAATCTGGTACGGCGGCGACGGCGGCGGACTCGGAGGCGGCGTCTCGACCGGAGACACCGGGCGCGACAGGCCGGGCTGCAGGTTCAGACCCTGCTCGATGCGAAACACCCGCGCCGTGAGTTCTCCCAACAGCCGCCGCAGTTCCTGCAGTTCGCTTTCAGAAGTGTCCACCACACCTCCGGGAAACTGATTTCCGGAGCATTATCTGCGAAACTGGTCTGGCTTTCACGAACTATTCAAGGGGACGAACCATGAAGTGTCTTACCGAGTACCTGAAATTCCACACCCGCTCCCACCGCGCCTATGTCCACATCACGCCCCAGGTGGAGCAAATCGTGGGCAAGAGCGGCGTCAAGGAAGGCATGGCGCTGGTGTCCGCCATGCACATCACGGCCGGCGTCTATGTAAATGACAACGAGAGCGGATTGATCGAAGACATCGATCAATGGCTGGAAACCCTGGCGCCCTTCCGCAAGGACTACAAACACCACGACACCGGCGAGGACAACGGCGACTCGCACTTGAAGGCGCTGCTCATTCACCATGAGGTCATCGTCCCCATCACCGCCGGCAAACTGGATTTGGGGACCTGGCAGCGGATTTTCTACGCGGAGTTTGACGGCCAGCGGGACAAGCGGGTGATCGTGAAAGTGATGGGCGAGTGATGTAATCCCGCGCCGCGGCTCAGGATTGAGTGGAACAAATGGCCTTCGATAATTCGATAATAAGGTAGAAGATGAAGAGTGGCGAAGCGGGAGCGACGCCTGCGGCAGGGCGGGCACACCCATCCCCAGGGCGGCCGAAGCCAGCGTATTAGCGGAATTTCCGAGAGTTCAGGGCTTTACGTTCACCCCGGGATCGGCGCTCTTGGACAGCAAGTCGCTGTGGATGCAGTACTCGTAGGGACCGGGGTTCCCCACCGGCTTGCCGGAGCGCGCCGGCTTCCCTGCCATGGTGACAAACGAACACTCGGCGAATGGGCTCTCGCCTTCAAAGGAGATAGTGACCGGCCCACCCTCGGTCACCCATTCCACTTCGTCTCCGACACTCAGCCTGACGTTGACCACGTCATAATCCATAGTCAGGTCGGTGCGAATTCTCACTTTTAAAACTTCACTTTTCATATCTTTCATATGTTCTCCTGTTCGCTCAAAGTTGCACGCAAACGCCCTTTGACAGGTCCCGATCGTTCTCTTACTCGAGCTCTCTCCCTGGCCATCAGCGAGACTTATTCAGCAAGCGATGGAGGACGGGCGTCTCGCCCGTCCTGCCGGGCGGGGACGCCCGGCCTCCATGGCGTAGATAAAAAATACTCGGGTATGACTAATGCCCGCGCAAAATAGCCTCCAACTTGGGGTCGTTGCTCAAATGGTCGAAATCCGGAGTGTCCCGAACCCAGGCGGCCGGAACCCCGGCGCTCAACGCTTTCTCGAGCGCATCCAGCATGTGGTTCTTGTCTCCGAAACGGTTGTATACCAGCGCCGCCCGGCACTGCACGTCAGGATCTTTCGGTGAAATCTTCACGGCCTTTTGCAGAGAAGCGAGAGCTTCCTCTTTCCGGTCGAGCATGGCCAGATAAGTGGCGCGAAAGGCCAATACGCGCGCATCTTTCGGATTCACTCGAAGCTTCTCATCGGCCAGAGCGATCGCCTGGCGGTACGCATTTTCCGCTTCCGGCCGTTTGCCCGGCACCTGGTAGTAGGCGTCTCCGAGATTTCCCCAGCTGAGCCAGCTGGTCTTGTCAAACTTCAAACCCTCTTCGAAGTTGCGCGCGGCTTCATCGAACCGTCGCATGGAGAAATAGGCGTTGCCTAAATTGTCGTAAACCTCCACCGTCGGACGTAGCGCGAGGGACTTCTGCAAAGCATCGATGGCTTGCGCATATCGTCCCTGAACGACGTACATGGCTCCGAGGTTCGAGTATCCCCGGAAGTTGTCCGGCATCAGCGACACCACTTCCTTGAACATCCGGGCCGCGTCGTCATATCGCCCTTGCTGCCAGTAGAAGAAACCCAGCCAGTTGTATCCCCCCCAGTATTGCGGCCGCAGGCTGATGGCTTTCCGGAAAGTGGCCTCGGCTTCATTCGGCTTGTTCAGCTTTTCGTAGGCGTCTGCCAGGCCGCGAAAGGCGTCATCGCTGGTGGGATCAAGAGTCGTCGCTTCCCGAAATTGAGCCACGGCTTGGTCGTATTCGCCGGTGGCGCGAAAGACGTTGCCCAGGCAGGTGTGACCTTCCGCCAGGCTGGGGGTGCTGGCCACCGCGTGGTCGCAGGCTGATCTGGCCTTCTCCATCAATTCGCGGCCACCCTGGCCTTCTTCATATTGCAGCCCGTAAGCCTTGCCGAGAGCGGCGTAGGCCTCGGCATATTTGGGATCGAGCGTCAGGGCCCGGTTGAAAGCGGAAATCGCGCTATCGATGTTCTCGTGCTTGTGATAATCGAGCAGATACCCGCGGCCGCGGAGATACTGATCGTAGGCCGAGGGATCGCCCGTCCCGTGCGCCGCCAGCACCACGCGGTCGTCATTCTTGACGGTCAAGCCCAGCATGTGGAGGGTGCCATCCACGACCCGGTCTTCGACCGCAAAGGCATCGCCGACGTCGGCGTCCACCGTTTCGGCATGCAGCTGGCGATTGGTTTTCGCGTCCACCAGAATGTAGTTCACTCGCACCTGGTTGCCCGAACTGTGCAAGCTGCCTTCGAGCACCAGGCCAACCCCAAAATTCCTTCTGGCCTGCTCCACACTGGTCACTCCCTCGGCGCGTATCTCGCTGCTGGGGACGACCTGAAGCGGATAGTTGTCGGTCAGTTGCGTGAGCTTCGCGGTAAGAGTCTCAGTCAGTCCGTCACAGAATGCCCGGCTGCCGGCATCGTCTGCGGTGGGAGCAAAGGGCAGCACCGCCAGCTGAATCGGCGCCGGCGAACTGCCCAGACGGATCCCGCGACTCGACCTTGCCTGCCAGTAGAAAAGGGCGAACAGCAACACGCCCAGCAGCAAAACCGGCGCCCAGAGCCATGTCCTGTTTTTCTTCGGCGGGGTTTCGACCCGCGGCGGAACCACGCGAGCGAGTCCGGCCTCGCTGGCCTCGTCATGCACCTGGCGCAGAGCGTCCAGTAATTCCTGAGCGCCGGCATAACGCTGCGCCGGATCTTTGGCCATCGCCTTGTTGACCAGGGCATCCAGGTCGCGGGACACGGAGCGATTGAAGATGCGGATGGAAGCCGGCGTCTCGGCGCGAATGCGGTCCGAAGTGGCCACGAAACTGTTCGCCAGAAATGGATGCTGCCCGGTCAAAACTTCGTAGAAGACCACGCCTAAAGAGAAAATATCGGCGCGCCCGTCCGGAACCCGCTCCAGAAGGACTTCCGGCGACATATAGGCGGGGGTGCCGGCAAAAGTTCCGGCGCGATCCACGGTCGAACTCTGGTCGGATCGCGGCAAGTGCTTGGCCACGCCAAAGTCCAATATCTTGATCTTGCCGGCGCTGGTCAGCATGATGTTTTCCGGCTTGATATCACAGTGCACGATGCCGTGGCGGTGCGCAGACACCAGCGCTTCCGCGCACTGCATGGCAATGGTAAAGAACTCCTCCAGCGAAAGCGGCTGGCGCAGGCGTTGCCGCAGGTTCTGGCCTTCGACGTACTCCAGGATCAGGAATATCTCGCCGTGCTCTTCGAGAACATCGTAGACCGCCGCTACCTGGGCATCGCCGAAGCGGGACGCGCGTTCCGCCTCCTCCAGGAAGCGGCGCCGGTAGAGCGAATCGGCGCGCAATGAAGGCGCGAGCCGCTTGAGCGCGACGGTGCGTTTGAGCTTGGTATCCTCGGCGCGATAGACCTCGCCCATACCGCCCTGGCCAAGCCGCTCCGCGATGCGGAAACGTCCCACCACCGTGCCGCTCAGGGAATCCTGCGCCTGCGAATCACGAGGCGGAGTCGAACTCGCCGGAATGGGCTGCACTTCTGCCATGGAGCGTATGCGCCGTTGGAATTGGAGAGCAGGCTCCCGAGCCCTGGGGCGTGCACTGTCGGGCCCTGCCGTTGCGCAATCTTACTCCTGGCCCCCCGGACGGGCAATCATGCTGGCGACCACGGGACCAGCGTTGCACAGACCTGACGGAGGATCGGCAGATGTGACCTCAGGTCGGCATACCACCGCGGGCAGGAGAGATCGGACCATCAAGGCTTCAGCGAGTTACGTAACTTCCCTCACCTTTAACTTACGGCCCCCTGCGTGCTGCACCTCTTTCCATCCAGCGCAATCCCAGGTTGACGGCTTAGGCTTCCAGGAGACCCTCGATGCTTCACAAGTGTGCCAATCCTTCCTGTCCCAATTTGTTCCGCAGTCTCCGCCGCGGCAAACTCTTTCTCCTTCACATGGATTCTGGTGCGGCAGCGCCATCCCGGATCGAGGCGGCGAATCCGTCCGCTCATCGAAGAGAGCGTCCGGCAGCCCAGTTCGAGCGTTTCTGGTTGTGCGATGGCTGTTCGCGGCTGCTCACCCTGACCTTCGAACGCGGGCGGGGAATGGTTACCGTTCCGCTTCCTGCCGGGAACACCGCAGGCCCTGCCTTGCATCTGAGCCTGCTACAGCCGGCGGTGAAACCGTACGGGACAGAATGGAAAGGTG
Source organism: Terriglobia bacterium (assembly GCA_963734455.1). GTDB lineage: Bacteria > Acidobacteriota > Terriglobia > Terriglobales > Acidobacteriaceae > JAIQFF01. The sequence goes on along the minus strand of CAVTHC010000007.1, from coordinate 159,489 downwards.
CCTTGTGAATCGCCTTGTCAGTACCCCGCTGTGTGCCATCTGCCGGCAAGAACGGTCGGCCGGACAGCCCCGTTTCCTGATCGCGGAAAATACCTGGGAGGACAAGCTCACGATCATGCAATGGAATGAGCGCCTGGCCTCTCGTCCGGGCATTCAGCTCGCCTGCAGCATCGAGCACGTCGAGGAGCTGGTCATTCACTGGATGACCACTGGCCGGCTCGATTATCCGTTTGCGCGAAGCGCGTTGGGCGCGGCGGGCTGGCGGCAGATCCCAGCCTCGGGCCGAGTGGACATCCGAGGGGCGCGGACGATCGGAGAGCTCGCCGTGCACCGGGAGAGCCTGGAACGATTGTTGATGGAGAATCCACGGTCCTTGCAGGTAGTTCTCGATGCGTTGCTCGATGCCCTCCGTCAAGAGGGAGAGATAGAGACCGATCCGCTCACCCTGCGTGACGCAGTCTCAATGGAAGAAAGCGAGTTGTGCGCGGTTTCGCCCGAGCCGGAATTCTAGAGCCGCAGGCAAACTCTGGTTGTGTGGGGCGGGCGCCCTCGCCCGCCGCTTTTGATTTTCGGGTCTAATTGTCTCCCTTGAGGCCATTCGCCAGCCTACTAACCCCCGGTGCCAAGTCAAAAGCGGCGGGCGAGGGCGCCCGCCCCACACGACACAACAAGATGCGTGTCAGCCCTGACACGACGTTGCCCAGGACCCACAATTAACCAATCCAGGATCTTCGTACGTGTCTATTAATCAATTGCTTACAATTGGTCGTTCGTGCGCTACATGGGAGGTGTCCGTCACGGAGGCATTTATGGAACTCGTATTCACGACCGTCGCAGTCATCGGGGGCATGACCTTTTCGCTGGCCATCGCAATCCTGGTGGAAGAGCTTATCTTCGGCAAAGTGCTGGGAGCGTTTTTTACTCCTCGAGCGCCCCAGGCCAAACCGGCAGTCCAGCGTTAAGCCATCAGGCAGCGGCCAGAGAGGGGAACTTTTGCCCTCGGGCGCAGGTCAATGTAATCAGGGGATCGACGAAATGGTACGGTCAGCATCCTGGTTTGGTGCCATCGGAAACTGGCGGCAGACGAACCCAGACAGTACCGGGAGCGAAGCAAAGAGCCATGCAATGTGCGGCTTATAATTCGCGCATCAATTTTCGCACCGATTCTCGCGGCATTTTTCGCAGCCCTGCGCGCGGCCCGGGCGTGCACACTCTACCCACACGGTTTGTCCGCTGGCTCGGGTTGGTTCTGATGCTCCTCCTGGCCCCATCGGCGGGTGCCCAGGACTGGACCGCCGCCGAATCCCAACTGGCGGCAAAGATTGTGTCGGCAGCGGGCCCGAAGAACCTGACAGTGGAAGTCCTGAACCGCTCGTCGCTTAGTTCGGCGGCCGCGGATGACATCCGGCGCAATCTGTTCACCCAGCTGGCGGCTCTCGGAGCGCATTTCGTCCCCGGTGAACAGGGCGCCGTGACCGTGCGGGTCTCGCTCTCGGAAGACCTGCAAAGCTATGTCTGGGTGGCGGAAATTCGGCAGGGTGCGAATGCGGCTTCGATCGTGATGGTTTCCCTGCCGCGATCGGCCCCGCTCCCGGTCGAACCCGAAGCCGCGGCCGTGGTGCTGCGCAAAATTCCATTGTGGTCCCAGACCGAGCGTATTTTGGATGTTGCGGTCACAGGCAGCAGCCCGGCGCGGCTGCTGGTGTTGGATGGAAATGGGGTGAAATCGTACCGGCTCCAGGACAACCGCTGGCAGTTGGAGCAATCGCTTCCCATTGTCCACTCCCATCCCTGGCCGCGCGATCTGCGGGGAAGGCTGGTTATCGCCAATAGCAAAGACCCGGTATTTGAGGCCTACCTGCCCGGCGTCCACTGTCGCAGTCTGGCGAATGCGCCTCCGGCGATGACCTGTTACGACGGCGACGATCCCTGGCCGGTGGGATCGGACCTGGCCGTCCTGAACGCGTCTTTCACATCCACCCGTAACTTCTTCGGCGGGGCGTTATCGCCCGCGGTGGGCAAACAAACGACGGCTCCGGCTTTTTATTCGGCCGCCGCTGTGCCTCGCGCCCAAAGTACCTCATGGCTGTTCGCTACCGTGGATGGAACAGTCCATCTTCTCGACGGGAGCACCGACCAGGTTATGGAAAAACTGGGATGGGGCAGTGATATCGCCGGCGTGCACAGCGGCTGCGGGTCGGGCTGGCAGGTTCTGGCAAGCGGAAGAAGCGACGGCCGCAACGATAATGATACGGTGCGGGCTTTTGAGATGGCCGGGCGTGAGCCGGCGGCGGTGAGCGCGCCGCTCGAGGTAAGCGGCGCGATCACCGCTTTGTGGACGGAATCGGGCGGAGCCAGCGCCGTCGCTGTGACTCACAATTCCGCAACGGGGAGATATGAAGCTTTGCGGCTTATTATCGCTTGCAGCCGTTAGCCTGTGTCTGGCGTCTGCGGCAAGCGCCAGCACCCGCCCGCACTATGGCGGGACGCTGCGCATTTCTATCCGGGAAGCGCCTGCATCTCTTGATCCCATCGACTCCAGCCCAGCCGGCATATCGGCATCGCCCGGTCTTTCGCGGCTGATCTTCGACACGCTGGTCACGCTGGACGGACGGGGACAGACGCAACCCGCCTTGTCCACTTCATGGCAAGCCGATCCCGGCAATCAACGCTGGCAGTTCAAACTCCGGCGCGGAGTTACGTTTCAGGGCGGAACCGCGGTGACGTCGGATGCGGTGGCCGCTTCGCTCCGCGTCGCCAATCCCAACTGGAAAATCTTCGCCGCCGGAGAAGCGGTGGTGGTCGAATGCGACGCGCCGACCTCCAACCTTCCCGCCGTGCTGGCCCTGCCGCGCTATGCCATCGCCAAACGCGGCGGCGGAAACCTTGCCGGCAGCGGACCGTTTGCCATCAACCGCTGGGAACCGGGCAAGAAGCTCACCCTCATCGCCCGCGACGATTACTGGGGCAGCCGCGCCTACGTCGACGCGATCGAAATCGAATTCGGCAAGAGCTTCCACGACCAGATGATTGCTCTCGATCTGGGCCTGGCGGACATCGTAGAGGTCGCCCCCGATCAGGCGCGGCACGCCATGCTCGAAGGCCGCCACATCGAGAATTCCGCTCCGGCGGAATGGATGGCGCTCGTATTCAGTCACGATATCCAGTCAACGGAAGAGGGAAAGCAGCGCGATGCTCTCGCCCTCAGCATCGATCGGGCAGCGATAAACAATGTTCTGCTGCAAGGCGGAGGCGAACCGGCCGGCACCGTCCTTCCTAACTGGCTGACCGGCTATGCGTTCCTCTTCCCCACGGTCGTTGACCTGCAACGCGCCCGCCAGATCCGAAGCGAAACCCGCGTGGGGCCGGGCTGGAGCCTGGCCACCGATGCGTCGGACCCGCTGTCGAAGGTCATCGCCGCGAGAATCGGATTGAATGCCCGCGATGCCGGACTGGTTCTTCTGGAGCCGTTCAGTCTGCCCACGAACTCGAAGATTCCGGACATACGCCTGGTGCGCATGCCTCTGCCCTCGCTCGACGCGCAGGTTGCGCTGAGCGAAGTGGCGGCCATCCTCGGACTGCCCTCGCCCAGGTTCGAAGGCGATCCAGCATACAGCCTGTACGCTGCCGAGAGCGCGCTGCTGCAATCCCGGCGGGTGATTCCCTTGTTGCATTTGCGAAACGCCACCGCCTTAAGCGCAAATGTGATGGGATGGCGCGAAGATCCTGATGGCGCCTGGCATTTGCCGGACGTCTGGCTGGAAGCAGGAAAACCTTGAGCTTTCGGCGCAAACTTTTGCTGGTATTCGGGCTGACCGTGGTGCTCTGCGTGGGCGCCGTGACCTGGGTCGTTTCCGCCCTGACCCGTGGAGCCTTCGAGCGCGCCAACGAGGACCAGACCACCGCTCTGGTGGCGCAATTTCGCCGGGAGTTCAGCCGTCGCGGCGACGAGGTTGCGCACCAGGTGGAAACCGTTGCCGCCAGCGAAGCCGCGACCCGCATGGCGCTGGCGGTAAGCCGCGGTTCCGCCGACTACAGTGGGTTCGTGAACCAGGCCAAAGCTCTGGCCGATAACCAGCAGCTGGATTTTTTAGAGTTCGCCGACAGCGGCGGCACGATTCTGTCGTCCGCGCAGTGGCCCGCGAAATTCGGATACAAGGACAACTCCCTTCCCCTGGAGTCGCTGCCGCAGGACGCTTTTCTCCGGCAGGAAGACCTTCCCGACGGCGTGGCCCTCAGCCTCTCCGCGATTCGCCCGGTGCAGGTGGGTGACAAGCCCATCTATGTCATCGGCGGCCGCCGCCTGGACAAAGACTTCATCAGCAGTTTGGGACTGCCATCCGGAATGCGGGCCATCCTTTATCGCAACCTGGCAAAGGCCTTTTCTCCCGATCTGTTGATCGCGGCTTCGGGGAGCGTGCCCCAGCCGCAACTGCTGGCGCCCCTGATCGAGCGCGTCCAGCAGCAACCGCAGGAAACCACGGCCCTGATTCACTGGTCGGACGACGCGGCCGATGATGAGAGCGTCCACGCCATCCCGCTAAGCGGCCGCGACCAGCAGCTGCTCGGGCATTCTGCTGGTGGGCAACACGCGGCGTCCTTACGTCGAGCTGCGCAATCGCATTCGTTCGGCCGCTCTGCTGGCGGGAACCGCCGGCATCATTCTCGCCATTCTGTTCAGCGGGTGGGCTTCGTCCCGGGTCACGCGACCGGTGGAGCAACTGGCGGAGGCGGCGCGCGAAGTGGCCGCCGGAAATTGGAACGCGCGAGTTCCGGTGGACTCGTCCGACGAACTGGGCGCGCTGGCCGAATCCTTCAATCGCATGACCGGTGAACTGCTCGAACAGAGGGAGCGCCTGGTGCAGGCTGAGCGGGTGGCGGCCTGGCGGGAACTGGCCCGCCGCCTGGCGCATGAGCTCAAGAATCCTCTGTTTCCCCTGCAATTGACCGTGGAGAACCTGGTGCGGGCGCGGCAGCAGAGTCCGGAACAGTTCGACGAGGTGTTTCGCGAGAGCTCTTCCACGCTGCTGGCGGAGATTGCCAATCTGAAAACCATCATCTCGCGCTTCAGTGAATTTTCCCGGATGCCGCAGCCGCAATTTCAGCGAGTGCAGATCAACGAGATCGTGCAGAAGGTGGCGCGACTCCTGCAAGGGCAACTGCAGTCGCCGGAGCATCCCGCGATCGAATGCCGGCTGGATTTGGCGGAGGCGCTTCGACCAATCGCGGCGGATCCCGAACTGCTTCATCGGGCCTTTTCCAACCTGGCGCTGAACGCCATGGATGCCATGCCGCAAGGCGGGACCCTCACCTTGCGTACGCGCCAGCATGGCGACCGGGTGATGGTGGAAATTGCCGACACCGGCGCCGGCCTGACCGCGGAAGAATGCGAACGGCTGTTCACGCCCTACTACACCAGCAAAGCCCACGGTACCGGACTCGGACTCGCCATCGTGCAGTCGATCATCAGCGACCATGGCGGCAGGATCAGCGTGCGCAGCCAGCCGGGACAGGGCACAACGTTTATGATCGAACTGCCGGGGAATTTCGACAAACTGTCCGCGGCGAGCCAGGGATAGAGATTCGGGTCAGATATTAAGAGGAGCGGCCGGTGCCTCAAAAAGCACATCTGCTGATCGTTGACGACGAGGCCAATACGCTGGCTTCGCTCTCGCGCGCATTTCGTCTCGCCGGCCACGAAGCCACGGTCTGCGACAACGCCGCCAAGGCGCTCGAGCTGGCTCGCTCGCAGTCGTTCGACTTGATCCTCTCCGATGTGGTGATGCCGGGCAAAGATGGGCTCTCGTTGCTGGAAGATTTGAAAGCGCAGGGGGTCGCGACCCCGTGGTCATGATGTCAGGACAGGCGCACATCGATATGGCGGTGCGGGCCACGCGCCTGGGTGCCCTCGATTTCCTGGAAAAGCCGATCTCCACCGAAAAGCTGCTGCTCACGGTGGAGAACGCGCTCAAGCTGCAGCGGCTGGAGTCGGAGAACCGGCAGCTCCGCCAGCGTCTGGGGAAACACGAAATCGTCTGGACCGGCGACACCATGAAGAAGCTGATGGCCCAGATCGAGCGCGTGGCCGCGAGCGAGACCCGGGTCTGCATTCTGGGAGAAACCGGGACCGGCAAAGAACTGGTCGCGCGCACGCTGCATGAGCGCAGCCCGCGCGCTTCCGGCCCGTTCGTCACCTTGAACTGCGCCGCCGTTCCAGCCGAGCTGATCGAGTCCGAGCTGTTTGGTCACGAGAAGGGCTCTTTCACCGGCGCGGCCGGTCGCCACATCGGCAAATTCGAGCAGGCGGAGCGCGGGACAATCTTCCTCGACGAAATCGGCGACATGCCGCTGCCCATGCAGGCCAAGCTTCTGCGCGTGCTGGAAGAAGGCGAAGTCGAGCGCATCGGCGGCGACAAGCCGACTCGGGTTGACGTGCGGGTGGTGGTGGCCACGCATCGCAATCTGGAGTCGCTGGTGCGCGAGGGCAAGTTCCGGCAGGATCTCTTTCACCGCATTTACGTTTTCCCCATCATGCTGCCGCCGCTGCGCGAACGAAAAGAAGACATTCCGGCGCTGGTGCAGCATTTCGCTGAACAGGTCTGCGCCCAGAATAATTGGAAGCCGATTCCCTTTACTCCGGAGGCCGTGCAGGCGCTGCAGACGCATCCCTGGCCGGGCAACGTGCGCGAACTGCGCAACGTGGTGGAACGGCTGATCCTGCTGGCGACCGGCGCCGAGGTCACGGTGGACACCGTCGAAATGGCCCTGCCCTTGGCGACTGCGTCCCAACCTTCATTCGCGGGCACGGGCACGCTGGCCGAACGGACACAGAGCTTCGAGCGTGAGGTCATCCTGGCCGAATTGAAGCGCAGTCATTTCCACGTCACCAACGCCGCCAGGACGCTGGGCCTCGAGCGCAGCCATCTCTACAAGAAGGCTGAGCAGTTGGGCATCGACCTGCGCTCCCTGCGGCAGGAGCCTGGCGAATCAGGACCCAAATCGTAAAATACAGGAAAGACTGTATTGGTCATGCTCGCGCCTGTGCATATGGTCGCGTCAGGGGCCTTACGTCAGTAAGAATTACACGGCGTCAGGTCTTGAAAAAGAAGGTAAAGCGTTGGAATTCATGGGATATCCAGGTTTGGCCACTATGATGCTTACACCACGGGCGACTGACAGGTGTGGGTTGCGACGTTCCGGAAGCTGATCGGCACGCTGGACCAGAAAACCGAGGAGGTAAATCATGGCTGCGTTCCGAATATTCATAGCGGATGATCACGAGGTCGTGCGCCGGGGGCTGTGCGCCCTGTTACAGGCGGATCCGACCTTGCAGATTTGCGGCGAGGCCGCCGACGGGCGCGAAGCTGTGGAAAGAGTCCGTGAGTTGAAGCCGGACGCGATTATTCTGGATATCGGCATGCCCGGACTGAACGGTCTCGAAGCCACGCGGCAGATCATCAAGGACGATCCCCGCGCCAGAGTCCTCATTCTCACCTTCCATGACTCCGATCAGGTGGTGCGGGATGTGCTGAATGCCGGAGCCCGAGGATTTCTGCTCAAGTCCGACGCTGCCCGCGACCTGGTGGTCGCGATCGAAGCTCTGCGGCGCGACAAGACCTATTTCACTTCCAAAGTCGCGGCCATGGTGCTGGAGGGATATCTGAAGGGCGGAACCAAAGCGGCTGCGATTTCACTGGGTCGCGACCGGCTCACCCCGCGCGAGCGCGAAGTCGTGCAGTTGCTCGCCGAAGGCAAGAGCACGAAGGAAGTCGCGGTCGCGCTGGGACTGAGTGTGAAGACCGCGGAAACCCATCGCTCGAATATCATGCGCAAGCTGCAGTTGCACTCGGTGAGCGACCTGGTGCTCTACGCCGTCCGCAACAATATTGTCCAGGTAGTCCAATCGACAATCGAGTAAGCACCAGCGATTGAGACAGACCACGCGGGAACAGCCGCCCTCGGCTGTCTGGCGAGCTTGCTCGCCGGATACTCGGCGTGAAACCTGAATCAACCTTTAATCACCGCGGGGCCACAGCCTCCGCCGGACAGCCGAGGGCGGCTGTCCTCACGTGGTCCGTTGCAATGCAATTCAAATCCAAGTTTGGCTGGTACAGCTGCTTTTAGAAACGTCTACAGCTTGCACCTGATAGACCTTGACCGCCGCTTCCCCTACTCTGTTTCTCGTCATTACAAATATGCAGCGTGGGTCAATGCCGACCCGGGAAGGAACAATGCTAATGAGCCAAAACATCATGGCGAAAGACATGGACGTGACCGACGACGCGAGCCACCCCCATCGGACGGACATTGAACTGGTGAAGCGCGCCCAGCGAGGCGAATCCGAAGCGTTCGCCGATTTGTTCCATGCTCACAAGGCGAGGATCTATTCCATTTGTCTGCGCATGACCAACAACACGGCGCAAGCCGAGGACCTCACCCAGGACGCATTCCTGCAGGTGTTCCGAAAAATATCTACCTTCAAGGGAAACTCGGCCTTGTCCACCTGGCTCTATCGCATCGCGGTCAACACGGTGCTGATGCATTTCCGGAAAAAGGCGTTGAAGCAGATCTCACTCGACGAACCTTCAAGCCACGACGCGACCCGGGTGCGCCGTGAATACGGCGGCCGCGACGGGCGCCTGGCGGGATCGGTGGACCGCATCACTCTGACTCGCGCCATCGAGGAACTGCCTCCCGGCTACCGGACCATTTTCCTGCTGCATGAAGTCGAAGGTTACGAACACCAGGAGATTGCGAAAATACTGGATTGCTCAGTGGGAAATTCCAAGTCGCAGCTGCACAAAGCCAAGTTGCGCATCCGTGAGTTTCTGGCCGAGCCCGGGACCTACGCGGCAACGGCCGCAGCGCAGGACGCGATGCAGGAGAACGCCGCGCCACAACGCAAGACACGTCCGGCGATGGGCTTCGCTCAAGCGGCATCTGCTCTGAGCTAGGACCTTTCCAATGTGGGCGCGAGCGCCCTCGCTCGTGCGGCGTTGTTCGTGACGCTGCCGCAGAGCGGGGCGCTTGCGCCCACAGTTAGCGCTGGCCCCATTTCAGCTTGGTGCGAAGCACGTCGAAGAATGTTCCCTGGGTATGGAGCAGCGTGACCTGGTACTGTGATTTCCGGCACAGCACGCGATCTCCGTCCAGCATGGGCATGCCGATTTGGCCGTCAATGCTGAGGTAGGCCTCATCCTCGCCGGTCTTGACCACAATCTCGATTTCCGAGGAATCGCGAACCACCAGCGGACGGTGGGTGAGCGAGTGGGCCGAAACCGGCGTCACCACGAAGGCATCGACCGAAGGCATCAGGATGGGGCCGCCGGCCGCCAGCGAATATGCCGTCGAACCTGTGGCCGTGGATACGATCAGACTGTCGGCCTGGTAACTCGAAACGAATACATGGTCGATGTAAACGTCGCAATGGTTCAGGCGGGCGATGGTGCCCTTGCCGACCACCACATCGTTGAGCGCGTCGTAGCTGCCCACGCAAGCGTCTTTGCGATATACCTCGCAGTGCACCATGGAACGCGTGTCCAGGTTGCAGCAGCTTTGCTCGATGCTCTGCAGAGTGGCGTAGAGGTTCTCCAGGGGCACTTCAGTCAGGAAGCCGAGCGACCCCAGGTTGATGCCCAGCACCGGAATTCCCGCCTTGGATACGGCCCGGGCCGCCGACAGCAGCGTGCCATCTCCTCCCAGCACCACCACGAAGTTCAGCGGACGGGAAGCCATGTCGTCGCGCGCCAGGACTTCCACGCCCGAGGCAAAAAGCGCGGTCTCCCGATCGACCACGACCTGGTATTGATGCTCGCGAAACCACGCCAGTAGCGGCGGGACAACATCTGCCAGTTCAGCCTTTCCGGGCTTGGAAATGATGCCGGCGAACTTGCGGGTGGGTGCTCCGTTAGCCATGGTGAAATCGAATTGTACAGAAATTCCAGGGAAAAGCCCCATCCGCGCGGACGCGATCGGCGCCGGTGTTTTCTTTGCGTTCTTGTGCGGTCAAGAGCCTTTAACCGCAAAGATCGCAAAGAAACGCCGCAAAGAACGCAGAGAAATTCAAGTGCATGCTTCAGAATCGGCCATATAACAGAAACTCGCGATTCCCTTCACCGCCCAGGATGGGAGAATCGATTACTTCGGTCTGAGTGCATCCTGAGTTCAGCAATGCCTGGCGGACTTTCTCGACCGCAGCCAGTTGCACCGCCGGATCGCGTACGATGCCGCCCTTCCCTACTTGTTCCCGGCCGGCTTCGAACTGCGGCTTTACCAGCACCACGAGCTGCCGGCCGCGACGCTCCAGGGGTGGAGGGAAGGCAGCGGCGATTGCCGCCGGCAGAACCAGCGTCGCGGAAATGAAAGAGACATCCATCACGATCAGATCCACCGTCTCGCCGACCTGCTCCGCCGTGAGATAGCGGGCGTTGGTCTTTTCCAGCAGGCGGACGCGAGCATCCTGGCGGAGACGGAAATCGATCTGACCGTGGCCGGTATCGACCGCAATGACGCGCGCTGCCCCGCGCTGCAAAAGACAATCGGTAAATCCTCCAGTCGAGGTTCCCACGTCGAGACAGATTTTGCCGGTGACCTCGATCGGCCAGTGCGCGAGAGCTGCCTCCAGCTTGAGACCGCCGCGGCTGACGTATTTGAGATCTTCTCCCAGCAGCCGAATCTCCGCCGAGGTCTCTATACTTGCGCCTGCCTTCTCGACTTTTTGTCCGTCGACCAGCACTTTGCCGGCGAGGATCAGCGCCTGGGCGCGCTCCCGCGAGGGTGTGATGCCCCGTTCCAGCAGCAGTTTGTCGAGACGCATTTTCAAGACTAGCTCCGCAAGCAGTGCAGAGTGCAGAAACCATTCGCGGCAAACAACTTATCAGGGTTATTTACCGGTTTCCCACAGAATTTTCCACAGCAGTGTTGAAAAGTATGGGGAGCCAGGATGATCTGCGCTCACTTCTCCGTTGTCATCCTGAGAGGAGTGGATGCTTCGCGAAGCGAAGCGGCTGCGCAGTCGAAGAGCCCGCCCCGAGCGAAGTCGAGGGGACCCCTATAGCGAAAACGGACGCCTCGGGCTTACTCGACAATCCGGGCGGAAACTCTCCCGGGCGCAATCGTTATTGCAATCGGTCGGGGTCCTTCGACTCCGCCAGTCGATTCGCAAGCGAATCGACCGGCTCCGCTCAGGATGACAGATGACTTACGGTGGGAATGGAACAACGGACTTCTGCCTCGCAACTTGCGCAAGGCAAGGTGGAAGCAGCGCCCGACGCCGGGGGTCAAACGCCGGGTCCGAGGTCCGAGGTCCGACGCCCGACGTCCGGTCTCTACCCCGCAACTTCTTCCAGCAACTTCTGGTCGATGTCGAAATTGGAGTGGACGTTCTGCACGTCGTCGTGCTCTTCGAGCGCTTCCATCAAGCGGATCATCTGGGTCGCGGCCGGGCCTTCCAGCTTGGTGTAGGTGTCAGGGACCATGGTCACGCTGGACGAAACGGGCGTAATGCCGGCCTTCTTAACCGCTTCGAGCATGCCTTCATAGGCGGAAGGAGCAGTCAGGATTTCCCAGTTTTCGCCATCGTCAATCGGTTCATCTTCGCCGCCCGCCTCGATGATGATGTTCATCAGATCGTCTACTGTGGCCGCCGACTTGGGGATGACGATGTCGCCCTTCTTGTGGAACATATATGCGACCGCACCGGCTGAGGCCATGTTGCCGCCATTTTTCCCGAAAGCGTGGCGGATTTCGCTGACCGTGCGATTGCGATTGTCGGTATTGATATCGAGCAGGATCGCCACCCCACCCGGGCCATAGCCTTCGAGCGAGAACTCTTCATACGTGGCGCCGGGAAGCTCTCCCGTGCCGCGCAGGATGGCGCGCTTGATGTTGTCGGCCGGCATGTTCTCGGCCTTGGCCGCCAGGATGGCGCCGCGCAGGCGGGGGTTGGTATCGGGGTCTCCGCCGTTTTTGGCGGCAATCGAAATTTCCTTGATCAGGCGGGTAAAAATCTTGCCCCGCTTGGCGTCCAGGGCGCCTTTTTTGTGCTTGATGGTGGCCCATTTTGAATGGCCGGACATGGAAATACCTCGTATTTAATAGTCTTTTATGGCGCGGAACTGGCCCGTCGAGGAGATCAACGGATTGCCTCAAATGAATGCCGGCGAACAAAAATTATAGCATGGGACTCACAGCAGAGGCACTCGGCGCACCGGACGATGGTGGCGCAATCTGAAACTCATTCCTTTAAACGGCGTCATCCTGAGGGACTTCAGTCCCGTAGGGGTTGTTCTTGCGCAAACTGCGCCACGACCACCGGACTTCAGTCTTTCCGTCCTTTACGAACTCTGGAAATCAGGACAGGTTTCGAGCCTGCCGGGCTTTGTAGGCATAGAGCACTGCCAGCAAGGGCGGGGCCAGCAGCACGCCCCAGAACGGAATAATCATTCCCAGCACGATCGGCGCCAGAATGGACGCCCAGACCGGCACTTTGGCGGTGCGCTTCATGATGTAGGGCTGCAGCAGAAAACCATCCACCACGGCAATCACCGCATACAGCATCAGAACGTAGAGCGGATGCTCCCAGTCTCCCCACTTGAACATGGCGGTGAGCGCCGGGCCGATGACGCCGAGCACGGCTCCGATTTGCGGCACGAACTGAAAGACCGCGCCCAGCAAGGCCCATAACGGGGCCCCCGGTACGTGAATGATATACAGCCCGACCAGCCAGAGCAGGCCGACCGCCAGGGAATCTTCCAACTGCGCGATGAACCAGTTCTTCAGCGCGCCGCCGGTGATGCGAAAGTGTTCTCCGAATTCCACGCTGGTGTGATGCGCCCCCGGAGACGATGATAGCCTCTGCCGCCGCCGGTGTAATGCGTCTCGGCAATACAGGCGGCGTTTTCTTCGTGTTAGACTTTCAAACGAACCTCATTTCCAAGGAAAACGGCGATGAAATTTGGGGTCCTCATTTTCCCCGGGTCCAACTGTGACCATGACGCGTACTGGACGATCCAGAATGTGGCCCGGCAGCCGGTCACTTTCCTGTGGCACGAATCGCACGATCTCGAGAACTGCGATGCCATCATCGTGCCCGGCGGATTTGCCTATGGCGACTACTTGCGCACCGGAGCCATTGCCAAGTTCTCGCCGGTGATGGAGGCGGTGCGGAAGTTCGCGGACGGGGGCGGACTGGTGCTGGGCATTTGCAACGGCTTCCAGATCCTGTGCGAGTCCGGACTACTGCCCGGGGCGCTGATGCGGAATGTGGGCTTGAAATATGTCTGCAAGCCGGTCCAGGTACGGGTGGAAAACGCGGAAACTCCCTTCACCGGGGCCTGCCATAAGGGCGAAGTGCTGACCATTCCCATCGGACACATGGAAGGCAACTATTTCTGCGACCAAGCAACTTTCGCCGAGTTGAAGCGCAACCAACAGATAGTGTTTCGCTATTGTTCGCCGGCCGGGGAGATTACGCCGGAAGCCAATCCCAACGGATCTCTGGATAACATCGCCGGCATCTGCAGTCCGGGCCGGAACGTGCTGGGCATGATGCCTCATCCCGAACGCTCCAGCGAGCCCGAGTTGGGCGGCACCGAGGGATTCAAGATCTTCGAGTCCATGGTCGGGGCCATGGCGGTAAAATAAGCGGTCTGACGCGGCTTTTGGGGGCTTTGCCTGCATCCAATCCATTCGAGAGTTCGTGCGGCGCGGAACCGGCGCGGGTGCGTCTGTCTAGATTTCGACCTTGGTTTCGACCGAGCTTTCGATCGAGGAGACTCCAGAAACATCTCATGAAAGCCTTCCCGCCTGTGGCTCCGCCTCCGGTCCAATTGCAGCCTCCGGTCCCACGGGAGAGAATCCCCGGGATGGCGGCAATCGTCCTTCTGCTGTTGACCATGGGCGCGGCCTGGCCTGCAGCGGCGCAGGAGATGCCCAGAGTGCAGGTATTCGGAGGCTACTCCTATACCCGTTACGACAGTCCGTCATTTGGCTTCGCCAACACCTCCGGCCTCAACGGCTACACCTTTTCACCCGCCTACAACATCATTCGCGGATTCGGCGTGGTGGCGGAACTGAGCGGACAATACACCAACCACCTCAATCTGCGCGATATCGCGGTGGGACCGCAATTTCTTTACCCCAGAGGCAAGATGATGTTCATCGGACATCTTCTGATCGGGGACGCCCGCTCGCTGGTGCAGGCGGGAGGCCCGCAGGAAGACACCGCTCGAGCCGTTATCGTGGGCGGAGGCATGGACTACGATCTCTCCCCGCGTTTCGCTTTGCGCGCATTCCAGGTGGACTATGTGCACACCACCCTGTTTAGCACGACCCAGAAGAATTTGCGGTTTTCGACCGGCCTGGTGTATCGCTGGGGCTCGATCAAGAAGACTCATAGGACACTCGCGCCAAATCCGTAGCGATCGCCAGAGAGTTGGGAAGGGATTTGATGAGACTGAACAAACGGACGGGCTGGCTGGCGGCAACTTTTGCGCTGGCCTGGTTAGCCGGCTGTGGCGGAGGCGGCAGCAGCGGGGGAAACGGTTCCACCGGCGGCAACGCCTATGTCGCCATACCGGAAGCCAACGCTGTCGCTTCCTATCGCGTGAGCAGCGGGTCCGGCAACCTGAAGGCGGTGCTGGGTTCGCCCTTCAAGGGAGGGACGTCTCCGATCGCGCTGGCCGTCCATCCTTCCGGCAAATTTGTTTATACCGCCAACCAGGGCGGAAATGACATTTCTCTCTATTCAGTCAACAACAATACGGGAGAGCTCACCGAAGTCCTGCCGCGCACCCCGGCGGGGTTGAATCCAACCTCGTTAGTAATGGACTCGGGCGGCGATCTGCTGTTCGTCGCCAATCAGACGTCGAATACGATTTCCGTTTTCACCATCAGTTCGAGCGATGGCAGCTTGACGGAGGGCGCGGGATCGCCATTCGCCACCGTTTCACGGCCGGTAGCGCTGGCCTTGTCGCCATCCGGAAAATTTCTCTATGTGGCCAGTTCCAGTTTGCCCAACGTATTTGGCTATTCCGTCGCTTCCGGCACTGGCAATCTGCTGGCGATTCCGGGATCGCCATTTCCGGTCGGCAACGGACCGAGCGCGCTGGTGGTCGATCCTTCCGAACATTTTGTCTACGTAACGAATTTCATCGATAACACGGTCTCCGGCCTGACCATCGACTCTACCAGCGGCGCCCTCACCACCGCGCTGGATTCGCCCTTCGTGACCGGCACCGGTCCGGTCTCGGTCACGGTCGGCCCTGGTGGAAAAACTCTGTACGTCACCAACATCAGCTCGAATAACGTCTGGGTTTACACCATCGATACCAGCACGGGCGCGACCACCGAGGTCGCATCGCCTTTCGCGGCCGGGACCCGGCCAGTGTCGGCGACAATCGATCCCGCGGGCGCGTTTCTCTACGTGTGTAATCAGTCTTCCAACAACATCACCAAATTCCAGATCAACCAGTCGACCGGCGGGCTTCCCAGCAGTACGATTACTGCCACCAGCAAAGTGGCGCCGGCAGCGCTGGTATTTGCCAAGTAAGCAGGCGTGGCCGGTGTGGCCGCGGGCGACTCGCCCGCGAGAGGGAGTGCCACGGACGTCCTGGTGGCATCAGGCTGGGAGAGAAGCAACATCAAACAAATTCAAAAGCCGCGGGCGAGGGCGCCCGTGCCACATGGGTGTTTTTGATTCGCTTTGGGATTCTCGGGTTTGGATTGCACGCCGTAAAGCGCCTGATGCCGGGCTTCGCGCTGGCGCGGAACTGTCGGGTCACGGCGCTCTCACGACGCAACCTGGAGAAGGCGCAAGCGTCCGCCCGGCACCACAATATCCCGCTGGCATTTGATTCGGCCGAGGACCTGTGCCGTTCGCTGGAAGTTGACGCCGTACTGGTCACCACACCTAATGCCTGCCACCGGGCTGACGTGCTGCTGGCCCTGCGATGCGGCAAGCCGGTCTTGTGCGAAAAGCCCATGGGTGTAAACGCGAGCGAGTGTCGCCAGATGGTCGAGTCGGCTCGCAGCGCCGGCTTGCTGCTGGGCGTAGCCCAGGTTTTCCGATTCGAGGAGAGTACGGCGCGCTTGCGCGAGCGCGTGGCGACGGGACAGATTGGTAGGATTATTTTCGCGCGGTCGGAATTCTCCTTTCCCGGCGGGGTAGGACACGCGCGCGCCTGGCTTCACGATTCCGCGCTGGCCGGTGGCGGCCCCATTGCCGATGTCGGCGTGCACTGCGTCGATGCCCTGCGCTACATCCTGCAGGATGAAGCCGTCCGCGTGAGCGCTCGGGCTGCGCAGGACGCGGGTTCCGGAACGGTGGAATCGGCGGCCGTGCTCACCCTGGAGTTTTCCCGCGGCACGCTGGGCACGGTGGCGGTTTCATTCCGCGCCGAATACCGCACGCCACTCGAACTCGTCGGGGAAACCGGCGTCCTCCGGGCCGACGACGCGTTGAACGTGGAACGTCCGATCAGGCTGGAACTGCGGCGCGCCGGTTCCGTGGTTGAGAGCGACGAGGTTTCAAATCGCCTGGCCTACGCGAAGCAAGTCGACGCCTTCGCGGACGCGCTCGAAGGCAAAGCGAAATTTCCGGTACCCGGCGAAGAAGGCTGGCAAAATCAGGAAATTCTGGATGCGGCCTATCGAAGTGTGCAGACCGGCAAAACGGAAGATGTTTTTCAGGTAAGTCGATAACCGATCATGAATACTTAGGGAGCTTGCGTCTGGGTTGACTGGGCAGGCTGCGAAGGAACCCCTTTCGCCTGCACGATCGCCCAGTGCCATTCCTGGTCCTGGCCCAGCTTCGTACCCAGAGTTTCGTGGAAAACGGTTGTGCTGGAGGGCGCCGCCGAGCCTTTGAGGTGGTAGAGAACAGTCGAATCCGGCTGTTTTTCCGAAAGCAACGTCGTCGTTTCCGCCGCCGGTATCAATCGCGCGGAACCCCGCCGGGCCGTGTTGGCCTCCGCGCCCCGCAGCAACGTCACTCCAACCGTAATTTCCTTTATGTTCCAGGTGGTGCCGTTATGCACCGTGACTTGCAGGGTGTCTCCATTGATGGTGGCCGGGCCATCGAGCTTCGCTAATTCGCCCTCCGGCAGGTCCTGCGGAGCGTAAGGGTCTGACAGCAACGAAGTGGCGGAGGCGCTGAAGGAGAGGTCGCAGGTTACATCCGGCGAAGAGACCTGGAACTTCTTGCCGGCGCCATCAATGCTGAACAGCAGGCCGCCATTCAGCTTGCGGGTCTGCACTTCATCCATGACCTGATGAAGATTGTCGTTGTCGATGACGGCGTGTTCCAGGGCGGCTTTGCCTTTTCGATACTGGCGAGCCAGATCGCCCAGCGACGGTTCCCCGCTATCGGACTGCGCCACCGCGCCCACCGGAAGACAGACTCCCACCAGCAGAGCGAGGGCAATCGGCAGAAATGATTTACGAGTCATGAAAGCGTCACGGAACCGTTCCCCTGACATTGTGCCGCACGCCACCCAGTCGTGCTCATGGTCGCAGCGGCCAGCATTCAATTGATAACTAGCGGAGAACCGATCCTGACAAAATTGTACTCAGCAGGCGGAGCGGAAATGACCAGGCGGGTACGAACGATGGTCGTAGAACCTTTGGAGCACCAGGAATTCACCACAGGAGGGAGGCGCGTAAGACTAGGCGTGCGGGACTGGTTCGCCAGGACGAAACAAGCACGCAACAGGGCGCCGCACGCCCGAGGCTACACGCTCTTACAGCAGGCCAGAGGAACGAAAGCGCGTAACCGGATCCATGACCGGAACAGCCTCGCGCTGGAAAATCCAGCGGGCCACCGCATAGCCCAGGGCTGCATAGCAAACATAGACCAGCTTCATGGCTCACCCCAAATGGTTAGATGCTTATTCGCCTTGGGGGGAGTGCGACAAGCCGCACCATACGAGACAAAACTAACAAGCAGGCACCATTAGGTCAATGAACCACTGGTGCCATGCGTATGGCACGAAAGTAACAGGGCGTAACCAGCCCAAAGCGCGGTGTGGTGCGAGTGTGGCAGTGAGGCGTGGTCGCGGGCGACTCGCCCGCGCGAACCTGCGCCCAGCA
Source organism: Terriglobia bacterium (assembly GCA_963734455.1). Taxonomy (GTDB): domain Bacteria; phylum Acidobacteriota; class Terriglobia; order Terriglobales; family Acidobacteriaceae; genus JAIQFF01. The sequence continues at coordinate 141,402 of CAVTHC010000007.1, read as the reverse complement.
CCCCTTTGCGACCTTTGCGGCTTTCTTTGCGTCCTCTGCGGTTAAGTATCTGATCTTGCTGCAGATCCGCACAAAATCTTAGACCGCAAAGGACGCAGAGGAAACAGAACGAGCCGGCGGGCGGCCTAGACTTGCAGAACGTCGCCTTCCCGCGCCACCAGTTCGTACAGCACCGGATTCACAAAGAAGCCGATAAACAGCCGGGAAATCAGACCGGCCACGATCACGATGGCAAACGGCTTCTGGGTGTCCGAGCCGATGCCGGTCGAAAGGGCCGCCGGCAGCAATCCCAGGCAGGCCACCAGGGCGGTCATCATGATCGGACGCAGCCGCAGCAGCGAGGCGGTCCGGGTGGCCGTCGGGATATCCATGCCCTCCTGCCTCAGCTTGTTGATATACGAAACCAGAATGACCGCGGTCTCGACCGACACGCCCAGCAGCGCCAGCAGTCCCAGGACGGAAGAGACGCTGAACGGAGTATGCGTGAGCTTGAGCGCCACCAGCGCGCCCACCGGTTCCGTCATGATCACGCCCAGGGCGATCGAGGCGGGAAACTTGAAATTCCCATAGAGCGCAAACAGGATCATGAAAATCAGACCCAGCGCCAGAGGGACGATGAAATACATCTGCGACCTGGCTTCGAGGAACTGGCTGTATTCGCCGCCCCACGTCATCCAGTATCCCTGCGGAAGAGTCACGGCTTTGTTGACCGCGGCCTGGCCGTCGCGCACCGCCCGCTCCAGGTCACGGCCTTCGATGCTGTACTGCACCCCGATGTAGCGGGAATTATCTTCGCGATAGATGAAAGACGCGCCGTTGCCCTGCGTGATGGTGGCTAGCTGGCTCAACGGAATCTGCTGCCCGTCCGGCGTGCCCACCAACAAATTCCCGATATCGTGGGCGTTGCTGCGAAACTGCGGCTGCATGCGCACCACCAGGTCAAAAAGCTTTTCCCCCTGGATGACCTGGGTGACCGCCTGGCCGCCGACGGCGGCCGAGATCACGGCTTCGACGTCGGCGACGTTGATCCCGTAACGCGCGATCTTGTCGCGGTCCACGTCCAGCAGGAGGCTGGGCTGGCCAAGTTCACGGACCACCGTCAATTCGGTGAAGCCCGGAATCCCGGCCAACACGTTCTTCATCTGCACCGCTTTGTCCTGCAGCACGGCCAGGTCGGGCCCATAGATTTTGACGGCGAGAGAACTCTTCAGGCCGGTAAGCGCCTCGTCGACCGCATCTTCCGCGGGTTGGGTAAAGTTGAAGATGATGCCGGGAAAGGCGCTGAATTTCTTGTTGAGGGACTCGATCAGCTCTTCTTTAGTGCTGACCTCGCCGCTCCAGGCTGAATCTTTGTAGGGCTTCAGTCCAACGTAGAACTCGCAATTGAAGAAGCCGGTGGGGTCGGTGCCGTCGTCCGGACGTCCCAACTCCGAGCCCACCACCGTGACCTGGGGATACGACATCAGAATGGCGCGCAGCTGCGGGGCAATCTTGCTCGGCCTCTTCGAAGGAGATGGTGTACGGCATGGTGGCCCGCACCCAGAGCGCGCCTTCATCCAGGTGAGGCATGAATTCTCCGCCGATGAAAGGAACCAGCAGCAACGATGCGCCGAATATCAGGGTCGCGATGGCCAGCGTGGCCTTGGGGCGGGCCAGGGCCCAATCCAACTGAGTCGCATACTTGCCCTTCATCCACTCAAAGGCGCGGTTGGGCTTTTCGCGAATGCCCTTCTTGAACCAATACGAGGCCAGCACCGGGATCAGCGTGAGGGTCAGGATCAGCGCGCCCACCAGCGCGAACGACATGGTTTCCGCCATGGGGTGGAAGAGCTTTCCCGACGGCCCGGTCAGCGCGTAGATCGGCAGGTAACCGGCCAGAATCACCGCCACCGAATAAAAGATGGGGCGGTCAACATCCTTGGCCGCGATCAGAATGACTTCGTTCAGGCTGTATTCCTGCCCTTCGCGCAGGGCGAGTTCGCGATAGATGTTCTCGATCATGACCACCGCGCCGTCGATGACAATGCCGAAATCGATGGCGCCGATGGAGAGCAGGTTCGCCGCCACGTCATGGGCGTGCAGCACGATGAAGGCGAACAGCAGAGACAGGGGAATGGTGAGCGCCACGATCACGGCGGCGCGGAAGCTGACCAGGAAGAAGATCAGCACGATCAGTACCAGCACCATGCCGCGGAGCAGGTTCGCTTCCACCGTGTCGGTGGTGAGTCTCACCAACTCGCTGCGATCGTAAAAAGGTTGGACTTTGACGTCGGGCGGAAGGATCAGCCGGTTCAGTTGTTCGGTCTTGGCCTCGACTCCTTTCAAGACCGTCTGCGTCTGCTCGCCGCGGCGCATGAGGATCACGCCCTCGACCGCGTCGTCATTTTTCTGAAACCCGAATTCACCGAGGCGGGGCGCGTGCCCGATGGTCACGTCGCCGACATCGCGCACCCGGATGGGTACGCCCTTGTTGCTGCCGACGACGATGTTCCCAATGTCGTCGGTGTTGCGCACCAGGCCGATGCCGCGGACGTAATAGAACTGGCCTCCCTGGGAATAAAAGCCGCCGCCGGCGTTGGCATTATTCGCGGCCAGGGCAGTGGTGACCTGCGGCACCGTCAGGTGATATCCATAGATGCGGGCGGGATCGAGCAACACCTGATATTGCATCTCCGTGCCGCCAAAGCCCGAATCGTCAGCCACGCCGGGGACCGACCGGTAGGCGCGCTCGACCACCCAGTCCTCAATCGTCTTCAACTCCTGCGGAGTGCGATCGGGACTCACCAGCACGTAGCGATACACCAGCCCGCTCGGGCTGAACAGCGGCGCCAGCGACGGGACCACGCCGCTCGGAAGCGTGGCTTGCGCCAGCCGTTCAAACACCATCTGCCGGGCCAGATAGTCGTCGGTGCTTTCTTCGAAAGTCAGGCGCAAATCGGAGAGACCATACAACGAGATGGACCGCATGGTAATCATGCGGGGCACGCCGTTCATCTCGAGTTCGAGAGGCAGCGTGACCAGGCGTTCCACTTCCTCGGCGGCGTGATCGGGCCACTGCGTGATGATTTCGACTTGCGGCGGGGAGAGGTCGGGATAGGCATCCACCGGCATGCGCTGGAACGACAGGATTCCGCCGATGGTGATGAAACGCGGTCAGCATCAGCACCAGAAACCGCTGGCGCAGCGCGGCTTGGACGATTCGATGGATCATCTGATTGAGATCATCTGCCTAAGCTCATTCGATACTGCATTTACGTGGAGGACGCGCGTCTCGCCCGTCCAGTCGCCCGTCTTGGCCGAGTCCCTGCAAAGACGGGCGGGACGCCCGTCCTCCATTCTTGTTTATTTTTCAGCGCTGCAGCGAGTTTGCGAACTGCAGAAACAGACTGCCGTCCCCAATTACATGGTCGCCGGGCTGCAAACCCGCGGTGATCTGCGTTTGCCCTTGCAGGCTTTCCCCGAGGGTGACCGAACGTCTCCCAAACTGATTGGCCGATACCTCGGCGTAAACGAAAGGCTCATTCTCGCTATCGCGCAAGACCGCGGAATCGGGCACGGCGATGGCATTCTGAATCTTCCCCGCCTGCACCGTGGCCGTCACGTACATGTCCTTTTTCAGCTTCTCGCCCGGGATTCAAAGTCTCAATCCGCGCCGGCAAGGTGCGGGTATTGGGATCGAGGGAAGCGGCAATATAGGAAATGCGTCCCCGGAAAGAATCGGGATAAGCGTCGGTCTGAATCGTGACCGCGTCCCCCACTCGCACGTAGGGCAAATCTTTCTGATACGCGTTCACCAGCACCCACACCGTGCTGGTATCCGAAATGGTGAAGCATTGGGTGTTGCCGGGCTGGAGAAGTTGCCCGGCGGAAACCAGCTGTTCAACCACTTCCCCGCCGATGGGCGCCCGACCGGTACTTCGTACGACGAAGGTCCCTTCTCCACCGCGTCGGGATCGGTGACCCCCATGACTTTCAGCGCGGCCTCAGCCGACGCCAGGTCGCCTCCCGCCTGCACTTCAGCCGATTCCGCCTGCTCCAGATCTTTCACCGCGATGGCGTGATGTTGGTAGAGGTCCTGCGACCGGACGTAGGTCTTTTGCGCCAGGGCGTAGGCGTCTTTGGCTTTCAGATAGTTGGTGCGCAGTTGAGAATAGTCGGGACTGGCCACGTACAACATGGGCTGGCCCTGGTGGACTTTCTGCCCCGGAACCACCACGACGCGGCTCACCGGACCGCTGACCTGGGTGATCACCGGCGTGGTGCGAAATCCGTTGTAGGCTACGGCTCCGGTGAGGCGCAGCGTGCGCGTCAGGGTTGTGGGTTGGACCGTCACCACCTGCACGTGCGACATCTGCTCCGGCCGGAGGGTAAATAGTTCGGGATGGTTGGGGTCCTGGGCGCCGTTGTGGTCGGCGGGAGCATGCTGATTTTGATCCCTCGCAACCCGCAAGCGCCAGCATGATCATGGCCGGCACCATCACGGATAGGCCCAAGCGTAAGCCGTGCGGCCGCCGGAAAGCCCTGCGGCGAGCCTTGTCATTCCACATTTTCATGGCAGGTTCCTCGCTCCCACCGCTTGCTTCATTTGTTCGAGCGCCGTCATATAAGAAGCCAGAGCCTGGCGATAGGCCAGTTGGGCCGCCCGGTAGCTGCGCTCAGCATCCAGAAAATCCAGCAGGCTGGCCGCGCCGGCCTTGTAGGCATACTCGCTGATATCACGCGAGTCCTGCGCCTGTTTCAGATATTCGGACGTATACAGCTGCACGATTTCGTCGTTGCTGCGCAGCGCCTCGTAGGCATTGGCCACGTCGGACAGCACCGCATCGCTGGCCGACAACTGTGTTTCCTGCGCCTGGGTCAGGGCGTAGCGGGTGCGCGCGATTTCGCCCTGATTGCGGTTGAAGATGGGCAGATCGAAACCGGCGAAGATCGAAGCCGAATTCTGGCCAGCCGTGTGAGTGAAGTCGTAGGTGCCGGTCACATCCACCTTGGAATTGGCTTTGGCCAGCTGGATCTGGCTCTGGGCCGCGGTCACGCCCAGCAAGGCGGCCTGGAAGTCGGGCCGCTCGCGCAGGGCCCGGGCCTGCAAGTCTTCCAGGTTCGCTTTCAGCGGCTGGTAGGCCAGATCGCCGATCACGTCGTAGTTGGCCGGCACCGCGTCGTAACCCAGCAACTCGCGCAGGCCGACCAGCGCCTGCGCCCGAGCCAGGCGGGCCGAAGACAGGTCGGTCTGAAACTGCAGCAGCTGAAGCTTGATCTTCAGGTAGTCGGCTTCGCTGATGGCGCCCGCTTTAAATTGGGCGTCGGCAATATCGACCGTGGTCTGGAAATCTTTCAAGTCCTGCTGGGCGAACTGCAGGGTCGATTCCGCCAGCAGCACGCTGACAAACTGCTGTCCCACATTGAAAGCCAGCGTGCGCTCGGCATCCGTGACCTGGGCGCGGGTAACGGCGGTCTGGTCGCGGGCGGCCTGCAGGCGCCGTTGCCGTTTGTGTCCGCGCTCAAAAAGATATGAGATCCCCACATCGAACTGCTGGGTCAGGTTCAGATCGTCGGCGGAAAAATCACCCGGGCTGAAAATGGGGATGAATTGCGAATCGGCCCCAAAGCTGGGATTGGGACGCAAGTTCGCGGTGATTTCCTGTGCCTGGTTCTGCAGAATCAGCGTGCGCGTGGCCTTGATGGAATGATTGTGCGCCAGCGCCAGATCAATGGCCTGATCGAGACTGATCCGAGTCGTATTTTGCGCAACGCCTACGCCATTCAGCAGCAGGAAAAAGGTCCCGGCTGCGGCGAGGATTCGAAAGCATCGTGAACGCATAACCGTAAGATCGAAGCACGCTGACCCTGGCACGGCGGGCTTGCCGCTGATACTCAAGATTCTCGAGCACCCCACCAGGCTCTGGCGTCCGTATCATGCTCCTTCCATGCAGAAAGTGTGATCCACCAAGGGAATGCAAATATAAGGGAGAGCCGATTCTAGGCCAGGTCGAGCGGAGGAGGGCGAATGTATAGCCGGAAGGAATAGAGGACCGGGTCAGGCCGCAGTTGCCGGCGGCCAACGAACACCGTGCTGCCGGTGATGACGACGAACGCAATCAGGAGAACGATCGCCGTGCTGGACCGCGCCATCAGACAGATAAGGCAGACCGGGCTGCCGGACGAAGCCTGATCCAACTCTACCGTGGCTCGGGCATCGGGCGCGCCCAGGCCGCAGAAATGCGTAGTCTGGACGGTCGTCGACAGCAGAACCGACAACAAACACACTACGTGCAAAGTATTTCCATCCGTTCGTTGATCGGTATCGGATGTTCACCGTGCTCGATGCCACTCCGGACTTGGATGCAACCGCGGGCCGTTTAGCGGCCTTCTACCCTGAAGAATCTGGTCGATTCTAGCATCGAAGGAGGCCCGCGACCCGCCAATCAAGCGTGTTTGTCGTCCAGTAGTAACTTTCGTGCCGCCTGCAGCTCTTTCCGCTTCCGAGCGTCCACCTTGGGATAGGACAGTTCCAGACTGTCGAGCGTATCCACGATGGCCGCAGCCACCGCCAGGCGAGTGAACCATTTGTTGTCCGCCGGGATGACGAACCAGGGCGCCTGCGGCGTCGAGGTGTGGGCGATCATCTCTTCGTAGGCGTTCATGTAGTGGTCCCAGCGTTCGCGCTCCTGCAGATCGGTGGCAGAAAATTTCCAGTTCTTCTCCGGTTGCTGCAGGCGGTCCAGAAACCTTTTCTTCTGCTCCGCCCTGGACAGGTTTAGAAAGAACTTGCGGATCACCAGGCCGTTCCGGGAAAGATAGCGCTCGAAGGCGCGAATATCCTGAAACCGTTCTTCCCAGATATTTTTGGTGACCAGCGACGCCGGCAGTCGTTCGTTGGAAAGAATCTCCGGATGCACCCGGACAATCAACACCTCTTCGTAATAAGACCGGTTAAAGATGCCGATGCGGCCGCGCTCCGGCAGGCATTTCATGTTGCGCCACAGATAGTCGTGGTCCAATTCCTCCGGGGAGGGAGTTTTGAACGAATAGACCTGGCACCCTTGCGGATTCACGCCGGACATCACGTGCTTGATGGCCCCGTCTTTTCCGGCGGCATCCATGGCCTGAAAAATCAGAAGCAGGCCCCAGCGGTCCTGCGCATAAAGCTTGTCCTGCAACTCGGCCATGCGCGCGATGCCCTTGGCCAGCAGTTCCTCGGCATGCTCCTGCGAGTGCAGCTTTCCGGTGTCAGCAGGATCGTGGTCCTTGAGTCGGAATTTCTTGCCGTGCTCTACCCGGTAGGGCTTGGAAAACCTTTTGGCCCAAGTCATTACAGACCTCCTGCACTCCGGTCGCGCGTGGACCTAAAAGTATAACCAGCGGCGCGGATCGTTGCCCCTCGCACACGCCCGGCAGGCAGTGCTCGGTTTGAAATTCCTCCTCTTCCCCAAGGCGTCATCCTGAACCGCCTTCAGGCGGTGAAGGATCTGGCGTGAAGCAAGTCCACCGCTAAGCGGCTTTGGTAGCGATGCGCGCCAGATCCTTCAGGATGACGCCATGGTAAAGGGATGGTCTCGAATTGAGCCACTACCGCCCGGAATCCCGGTTTGCCGCGCCCAGTCCTCAAACGATAGACTTAATGGTTTCGAGGTGGGTCATGTTAGTGGTGATGAAGGCGCAGGCCACGGAAGAGCAGATACGCTCGGTTTGTCAGAAGATCGAGGAGTTGGGCTACCGGGCCCATTCCATGCCCGGGGCGCAGCGCACCGCCATCGGCATCACCGGGAATCGCGGCGAAGTCGAGCCCGGCACGCTGGATGAGATGCCGGGGTGCAGGAACTCATTCGGGTCAGCAAGCCCTACAAGCTGGTCAGCCGCGACGTCAAACCGGAAAACACGGTCGTCACGTTTGCCGGCACCGACGCCACCTTCGGCGGGCCCGGACTGGCCGTCATCGCCGGCCCCTGCGCCATCGAAAATCGCGAGCAGGCCATGGCGGTGGCCGAGCTGGTCTTCCGCGCGGGGGCGCAATTCTTCCGCGGCGGCGCCTACAAGCCTCGCACTTCGCCCTATTCCTTCCAGGGCCTGGGTGAGCAGGGCCTGCAGATCATGGCCGAGGTTCGGGACCGGTTCGGCATGAAGATAGTCACCGAAGCCATCGACAACGAGTCCATGGACCTGGTGGAAAAATACGCCGACGTGATCCAGATCGGCGCCCGCAACATGCAGAACTACTCCCTTCTGAAACGGGCCGGGCGCGCCCGCATCCCGGTGCTCCTCAAGCGTGGCATGTCGGCCACTCTCGAGGAATTCCTGATGGCGGCCGAGTACGTGATGAGCGAGGGCAATTACAAAGTGGTCCTGTGTGAGCGCGGGGTGCGGACCTTTGCCGATCACACCCGCAACACGCTTGATCTCAGCATCGTGCCTGCCGTGCAACGGCTCAGCCACCTGCCCATCGTGGTCGATCCCAGTCACGGCACCGGAAAACGCAACAAGGTCACTCCCCTTTCGCGCGCGGCCATTGCGGTGGGCGCGGATGGATTGATCGTCGAAGTCCACCACGACCCTGATCGGGCCATGTCCGATGGCATCCAGTCGCTCTACCCCGAACAGTTTGACGAACTGATGAAGCAGGTGCGGCAGATCGCGCCGGTGGTGGGGAGGATGGTGCCGGCGATCGGAAACCATCCCCGGGCCGCCGAGGCGTTGTCGGCGCCATCCGGGTTGCGATCGGCTATCAGTCCATTAGCTTGAGAAAATTCCTTCTCCTCGTTGTCGCGCTCCCGATTATCGGCGGTCTGGGATGGTGGTACCTGCGAGAACGCCAGCTCCCCGCCTACGGCCCCGCCTATCGCGAGTATGCCTACGTCACCAACGGCAAGAGCAATACCGTTTCGGTGATTGACCTGCGTACCTTCGAGCCGGCCAGGACCATTCGAGTGGGCGACGAACCGACGGGCATTGCCGCCAATGGCAAGAAAAACGAAATCTACGTCGTCAACACCCAGTCCAACAGCGTCAGTGTCATTGATGCGGAACGCAACGAAGTGGTGGCCACCATCGGCGTCCATGCCGGCCCCTATTTCATCGATGTATCGGCGGACGGCAAACGAGGGTATGTCGCGAATTCCAAGTCCGCCAACGTTTCCGTGCTCGATTTGGACAAGCGGGTCGTCCTGGGCAACATCCGGGTTGGCGCCGCGCCGGGATTGGCGAGGGTTTCGCCGGATGGCTCGACCGTGGTGGTCAGCAACCGGGGCGATCACACGGTATCGCTGATTGACGCGGCGCAACTCAAAGTCCGCAGCACCATCTCCATCTGCGAGGAACCGGAAGACATCGCCATCGTTCCCGACAGCAGTAAAGCCTTCGTGGCCTGCGCCGGCTCGGCGCAGGTGGCATCCATCGATTTAAAAACGGACAAGCTGCTGGCCCTGCTGGACGTAGGCAAGACCCCGGCAGATCTCGAGCTGAAGCCGGATGGCGGCGAGCTAGTGGTCGCGAACTTCGATTCCGACAATATCTCGATCATCGAGACTTCCACCAACGAAGTTGGCGGCAGCTACCTGATCGGCACCCACCCGGCGCGCGGCCTGGTGACCAGCGACAGCTCACGGCTGTACGTAAGCAACTTCGGCTCCAACACCATCGCGGTTTATGACATCGACATCGGCAAGCTGATCGCGACCCTGCCGGTGGGCAGCCATCCCGACGGCCTGGCCCTTTCCCGCAGCGAAAATTATCTGCTGGTGCTGGACTCGGAATCGGGCGACGTGACGGTCATTCAAAAACGAACTCCCACCCGGCTCGAACCCACCGAGTATTCCCTGCTCACCATGATCCCAGTCGGGGTGCAGCCCAATAACATCGTGGTGAAGTCGTTCGTGGTAGCGAGGCCGGTTCAGTAGATCAAAAACGCTCCCACGGATTTACGCGGATCTTCACGGATTTATCCCCATTGTCATCCTGAGCGCCGTCTGAAGAGCCTGTCCCGAGCGAAGTCGAGGGGGACCCCTAGAAGCTGGCAAACTGCCGTGCTTGTTCCGCCCATCCTGCACCGCATCGCCATCTGAGAAGGAGGCATTTCGGGACTTGACAACTTCGCAGATTGCGAACATAATGGTAGTTCGCAGATTGCGAAGTTCTCGATGCATGTCATCAGCCGCAAAACGCTGCGAGAAGCCGAGAAAAAGCACGGTGATCTGGTGGTCGCCCTGGCGGTTTGGTTCAAAGTGGCAAAGGGCGCACGATGGAAAAATATCGCGGACGTGAGGAAGACCTACCCCTTCGCCGATCCGGTGGGACGGTACACCGTATTTAACATCAAAGGAAATTCGTACCGGCTGATTGCGAAAATCGAATATGCCAAGGGTCGGGTTTATATAAGGGCAATCCAGACTCACGCCGAGTACGACAAAGGAGCTTGGAACCGATGACCACGAGCGCCGCTTACAAGATGCTGCTTGCAGAAACCGCACCACAAGCGATCCGCACGGAAGCGGAGAACGACGCTGCCATTCGCAAGATCGAGGAATTGGAAAAGGGCGGCGCTGCCGAAAGAAAGTTGGCAGACCTGCTCACGGTACTGGTCGAAGCCTTTGAGGACGAGCACTATCCCGTATCAAGGAAAGCAACGCCTCGGGAGGTCCTCGAGGAATTGATGGAAGCCAACGGCCTGAAGCAGAAGGACATGACGGACGTGTTCGGAACCCCCAGCATCGTCAGCGAAGTCCTCAGCGGCAAGCGCAACCTGACCATTCAGCACATCAGGAAGTTGTCCCAACGCTTCCACGTATCCACCGACCTGTTCTTCGGGTGATCGCCTGGCTCCGGCCGATCGAACCCGGTCGCGATTTCCGCAGGTCGACTCTCACTTCATCGTGTCATCCTGAGCGCAGTCTGGCGATTCGCGTGCGAATATGGCCAGACGGAGTCGAAGGACCCCTATAAGCGCAGCTGCTGCAGGAGGTCTATTTCCCCGCCTCCACCGGCGAGGGCAAAATGCCCTCGCGACAGCCGGCGAGACGCCGGCGCTACACGCTGCGCAGCTGGTTCGCTTCGCGAAGCGCGCTCAGGGTGACAACTATCCCTGGGCGCCGCAGCACTTCTTGTATTTCTTGCCGGAACCGCAGGGGCAGGGATCGTTGCGGCCAACTTTGGCGGTGCCACGGACTACCTGCTGGACGGTCTGGGCCTCGCCCGATCCAGCCATGCGGGCCTGCTCCAGCTCGCGCCGCTTCTTGCGCTGGAAAGACTCTTCGAGGTCGTCGACCGAGGTCGAGACGTTTCGCGGGGGACGGCTGCCGTTGCCATCGGCTCCGCCGCCATGCGGCTGAGATTCCGGTGTCGCTGCCGGCCGCTCCAGGATCTGCATCAGGTAGAGATACCTGGCGGTCTCTTCCTGGAAGCGCGTCATCATGGCTTCGAACATGTCGAAAGATTCGCGCTTGTACTCGACCAGCGGATCGTGCTGCCCGTAGCCGCGAAGGCCGATGCCCTCCTTCAGGTGGTCCATGTCCCGCAGGTGGTCTTTCCACTGGGAATCGAGGACGCTCAACATGATCATGCGTTCGTGGTAGCGCATGGCGTCGGGGCCGATCAGCTTTTCTTTCGCGTCGTACCGCTCCTTCAACTTGGCGAAGATGGCATCGCCCAGCTCCTGCCGGCTCAGCGATTCAGGCTTGATCCCTTCCGCGAGAATGTCCACGCCGAAGCGGGTAAAAATCGCTTCTTTCAGCCCTTTTATGTCCCAGTTGTCGGGATGGACCTTGACGCCGCAAAACTGGTCCATGGCATCGCTGAGGATTCCCGAGACGTAATCCTCCAGGATGAGCTCCTTCTGCTCCACGCCTTCGAGCAACTGGCGGCGCAAGCCGTACACCGCCTCGCGCTGCTTGTTCATCACGTCGTCGTATTCGAGAAGATGTTTGCGGGCCTCGAAGTTCTGGGCTTCCACAGCTTCCTGCGCGGTGGCGATGCGGCGTGTGATGAGTCGCGACTCTATCGGAATTCCTTCTTCCATGCCCAACCTCTGCAGCAGGTTGGAGACCCACTCTTTGGCGAAGATGCGCATCAGGTCATCTTCGAGCGACAGATAGAAGCGCGAGGACCCGGGATCGCCCTGGCGGCCGGCGCGGCCGCGCAGCTGGTTATCGATTCGCCGCGCTTCGTGCCGTTCGGTTCCGAATATGTGCAGCCCGCCCACGGCCGTGACTTCGTCGTGTTCTTTATCGGTTTGAACCTTATGGCGGTTGAAGATCTCGGTCCACTGGTCGGTGGGGACGACGTATTCATTTCCCGCGTAGTACCAGACCGTGCTCTTGGTCTCATCGACGTCGATCTGGATCTTGCCCTGGGCGGCGCGCAGGGGTTGCGCAATTCCCTTCTTCACGCACTCCTGCTTGGCCATGAACTCGGGGTTGCCGCCGAGCAGAATGTCGGTGCCGCGGCCGGCCATGTTGGTGGCAATGGTCACCATGCCCTTGCGTCCGGCCTGGGCGACGATCTCGGCTTCGCGCTCGTGATACTTGGCGTTCAGCACGACGTGCTTGATGCCTTTTTTCTTCAGCAGCTCGGAAAGCCGCTCCGACTTCTCGATGGAAGTGGTCCCCACCAGCACCGGCCGCCCGGTGGCGTATAGATTCTGGATTTCGTCGGAGGCTGCGAAGTACTTCTCTTTTTCCGTCCGATAAACCACATCGGGGTTCTCTAACCGCAGCATCACCTTGTTGGTCGGAATCACCATCACTTCCAGGCGGTAGATGCTCTCGAATTCAGAAGCCTCGGTTTCCGCCGTGCCGGTCATGCCGGCCAGCTTCTTGTACATGCGGAAATAGTTCTGGAAGGTGATGGTTGCCAGGGTCTGGTTCTCGCGCTCGATCTTGACGTTTTCCTTGGCTTCGACCGCCTGGTGCAGTCCGTCGGACCAGCGGCGGCCCGGCATCAGGCGGCCGGTAAACTCGTCCACGATGATGACTTCGCCGTCTTTCACGACGTACTCAACATCACGCTTGTACAGGGCATGGGCTTTGACCGCGGTGTCGACGTGGTGCTTCAGGTCCCAATTTTCGGGATCGGCAATGTTCCCGATGCCCAGAAGCTGTTCGACTTTTTCCCAGCCGATGTCGGTGACGGTAATGCTTTTGTGCTTCTCGTCCACCACGTAGTCGCCGGTAAGTTCTTTGGGTTCTCCGGGCGCGGTGTCGATCTCCTCGCCTTTTTCCAGTTTCGGAATGATGCGATTCACCCGGGCGTACTTGTCGGTGGACTCTTCGCTGGCGCCGGAAATAATCAGCGGGGTGCGGGCTTCGTCGATCAGGATGGAATCAACTTCGTCGACGATGGCGAAGTTGTGCTTGCGCTGCACGCAATCATGGACATCAAACTTCATGTTGTCGCGCAGATAGTCGAAGCCGAACTCGTTGTTGGTGCCGTAGGTGACGTCGGAGGCATAAGCGTCGCGGCGCTCTTCGTCGTCCAGATCGTGCACAATGACGCCCACGGTCAGGCCCAGGAAGCGATAAAGTTTGCCCATCCACTCGGAGTCGCGTTTGGCCAGGTAGTCGTTGACCGTGACCACATGCACCCCGCGCCCACTGAGCGCGTTCAGGTACACCGGCAGGGTCGCGACCAGCGTCTTGCCTTCACCGGTTTTCATTTCAGCGATCTTGCCCTGGTGCAACACCATGCCGCCGATCAACTGCACATCAAAATGCCGCATCTGGAGCACCCGCCGGCCGGCTTCGCGGACCACGGCGAAGGCTTCCACCAGAATCTCGTCCAGGGATTCGTTGATGGCCTTGGTGCGCTCGTCTTCGAGTTGTTTGAGCCGGTCGGGATCGGCATCCGGTTCGTCGGGCAGGGAGGCCAGGCACTGTTGGACGCGTAGCCGGAATTCATCCGTCTTGGCGCGCAGCTGTTCGTCCGAAAGCTGCTGCATCTGCGGCTCAAGCGCACTGATGGCTTCGACCTGAGGCATCAGCCGCTTCAGTTCGCGTTCGTTCTTGGTCCCGAAAACCTTACCTAATAAAGTGTTAATCAAATCAAAGTACCCATTGGAGGCAGCACGGCCCTTGAATAGAAGCCTAGCATATTAGATGCGAGTCGAAGCCGTAAGTCGCTGGGAGGAACCTTAAATCAAAGACCAAAGCGTTGCCGCGTAGAAAACGAGCCATCTCATTGTCATTCCGAAGCCAGCCTTATCGGCGAGGAATCTGCTTGCCGCCGGCAGCGAAACAGCGGATTCCTCGCGCGAAAACTCCGCGCTTCGGAATGACTAAACCTATCGATATCTTCCCGGTGCGCACCGCCGAAGGTTTCGTTCATAGGCTTTTAATCCTTCGTTTCATGTAATATTTCGGCGAACCCATGCCCACTTTCTACGATCGTTTTGTGGAGTGCGTCGAGCACTGGCCCAAAAACGTCGCCCTGGAAATCCAGCGCCGCGAACGAGTGGAGAGTTGCACCTACGCCGAACTGCGGCACATGGCCGAATCCGTCGGGGCGTGGCTGGCCGGGAGCGGATTCAATTCGGGCGCGCGGGTTGCCATCCTGGCCGACAACCATCCCCGCTGGGTCGCCGTGTTCCTGGGCGTGGTCGCCTCGGGATGCACTGCCGTCCCGCTGGACACCGCCCTGCACGCCGACCAGATCACGACCTTGCTCAAGGACAGCGGCAGTGTCCTGCTGTTTTGTGACGTGAAGCACCTGGCGACCGCGGGAGAAGCAGTCGGCGCCTTGTCGATCAAGATCGCGCTCATCAATCCGGGCGAACGGAAGAGCGATAAGCCGGATCCAGCGGAGCCCGCAGTGGTGGGCGATCTCGAGCGCATTTTTGCCGCGGGACCGGCCGGCTTTGTCGCGGCTGCGGTCGACGCGGATGTGGTCGCTTCCCTGCTCTACACCTCCGGCACAACTTCCGATCCCAAGGGCGTGATGCTGACCCACGCCAACCTGCTGGGCGAAGTGGAATCGGTATTCAAACTGTTGCACGTGGGCCCGGACGATGCCGTGCTCGGCGTGTTGCCGCTGTTCCATGTCCTCTCCCAGATGGCGAATCTCCTCCTGCCCCTGGTGAAGGGCGCGAAGGTCGTCTATCTCGAGACTTTGAACACCACCGAACTGTTGCGGGCGCTCGACCAGCGTGAAATCACCATCTTTGCCGTGGTGCCGCAATTTTTCTACCTCATCCACGAGCGCATCTTTAAAGAGGTGGCCAAGCGAGGAAAGGTTGCGGGCTGGGCGCTGAAGGCCCTTATGTCACTTAATCGCGGTCTGCGGGCCATGGGATTCAACGCCGGCCGCATCTTCTTCGGCAAGCTGCACCGCACCTTCGGCGACCGCATGCGCTACCTGATCACCGGCGGCTCGCGCTTCGATCCGCAGATCGGTTACGACTTCTACGCCCTCGGCATCGACGTCCTGCAAGCTTATGGTCTGACCGAAACGACCGGCGCCGCCTTCGTAGCGCTGCCCCACCGCAACGTGATCGGTTCGGTCGGACCGCCCCTGCCCGGCGTGGAAGGAAAGATTGTCGATCCCAAACCCAGGGAAGATGGCGGCCCCGCAGTCGGCGAAATTGCCATCAAGGGCGCGATCGTGATGAAGGGCTACTGGAACCGGCCGGACGCCACTGCCGCCGTCATTAAAGATGGCTGGCTGCATACCGGCGATCTGGGCTATTTCGATTCGGGCGGCAACCTGTTTATCACCGGGCGCGAGAAGGATGTTATCGTGCTCAGCAATGGCAAGAACGTTTATCCCGAAGAGATCGAATCCTATTATTTGAAATCTCCCTACATCAAGGAAATCGGGGTGATGGCGCTCGAGAGCGAACCCGGCAACCCCGCTTCCGATCGACTGTACGGCGTGGTCGTGCCCGACTTCGATGTCCTGAAAGAGCGCAGGATCGTGAATGCGAAAGAAGTGATTCGCTTTGATATCGAGGGCATTTCGGCCAAGATTCCATCGACCAAGCGGATCGGCAGCTACGAAATCTGGCAGGACCCGCTGCCCCGCACCACCACCCGCAAACTCAAACGATTCGAGTTGGAGAAGCGGGTGCGCGCCAACCAGAAAAAGGGACCATCGAATGCCCCATCAGGCGCCTCCGCCCCGCTGAGCGCCGACGATACTCAATGGCTGGACCAGCCCGAGGTGCAACAGGCAATAAAAGTAATTCGCGAATCGAGCAAAACCGCGCCCGAAGTCATCCGCCCCAATGACAACCTTGAGCTCGACCTGGGACTCGACTCCATGCAGCGGGTTGAATTGCTGGTTGCCGTCGAAAAAGAATTGGGCGGAGACGTGGAAGAATCGGCCCTGGCGGAAATCTATGCCGTCCGCCAGCTGGTGGACGCCATCCGCGAGAGCGCGGCCGCGGGAAAAACCCGCACCACTTCAGCACAGCAGCCCACGGGCTGGAAATCGGTTCTGCAAGAGGAACCAACCGACCCGGAAGTTCTGCGGCTGGCCTGGCCCGGACGGATGGGCGAACACGTCCTCTATACCCTCTTCCAGCCGCTTCATATTTTTGCCAATGACCGGTTCCGCCTGCGCGTACGCGGACTGGAAAAGCTCCCCAGGCAGGGCTCCTTCATCATTTCTTCCAACCATCAGAGTTACCTGGATCCCGTGATTCTGGGATCGGTCCTGCCGTGGCCGGTGTTTCGCAACCTCTTTGCCGTGGGCACCAGCGAGATTTTCGGTTCCGGCTTTATGCGCCGGTTGGCCCGCTGGATGAGAGTGATTGTGGTCGATCCCGACGCCAACCTGGTCTCGGCCATGCGGGCCGGCGCTTTCGGCTTGCGGCACGGCCGCGTCCTGATTCTCTATCCCGAAGGCGAGCGCAGCATTGATGGCACGCCCCGGATCTTCAAGAAGGGCGCCGCCATCCTTTCCGCTCATCTGCAGGTACCGATTGTCCCGGTGGCGATTGAGGGCTTTTACGATGCCTGGCCTCGGGGCAAGCGGTTCCAGAAGTTCGCGCCCCTGCAGATTGAATTCGGCGATCCGATTTACCCGCCGCCCGAAGCGGAAGCTTCGGAAGCGGTCTACGAAAAGCTCACCGCAGAGCTGAAATCCCGCGTGGTGGGAATGTGGAAGAGATTGCGAGAGCAGGCGGCGGCATCGACGCGAGCGCCGCACCCGTAAGATCTATTTCCCGGCGGCCTGGGCCTTCTGCCCGAAAGCTTTCACGAAAGCGTCCACTATCATCGAGTCATAATCGGCATTGGAGTCGTGCGCGATCTTCTCGACCGCCTGAGCTGCGGTGGCTTTTCCCGCGCCCGATGCGTTGACCCGCGCATCAAACTTCTCCGCCAGATTCAGGATCTGCACTTCGACCAGCGAGTCGGCCGGACTGGCGCCGCTCAGGCGCAACTGCTGGGCCGCCACCAGAATGGGAATGGCGCGGCGCAGCGATCCGCCCATGACCTGGGCCTGGGTGGCGTCGCCGCTCTCGCCCTTGCGCATGCCCTTTTCCAGTTCTTCCTGCGAGAGATTGGCCGCCTTGTAAAGAATCTCGTTGCTGATGCCAATCTCGTTCACGTTCCGTAACAGCGCGGCGGTGCGAAGGTCTTCCGAGCTCGCCGGATCCAGCCCCAGGGCTTCGGCGATTTTGCTGGCGTAGGAAGAAACCCGGAACGAATCGGCCTCGCTGTTTTTCTGGTTGCAGAGAAACTGCTGCAGGATCACCAGCATTCCCTCGTAACCGTCTTTCAGTTCTTTCAGGCTTTTCTGGTTTCGCTCATACAGCGTGCCCATGGCATAGGCCGTAACCACCAACACGCCGCCCCAGACGGTGATGTCAAGCCAGCGGCTGTCGAGCGGCAGGGCTTCCGTCCGCCGGCTGAACAGGGCGGGGTTCATGTAAGTAAGCAGAACTACCACACACACGCTGGCGCAGGCAGTCAGCGTGGCGTGACGCCTCCCGAAGTAGTACGCCGAATAGAGAGTGGGAAGAAAGAAGAAGACCAACGCCACGACCTGAGCCGCCACCAGGAAGTGGATCATGGCAGTGATCAGTACCAGGGACAGCAGCAACCAGAGTTCTTTGTTTATTTTTCGCACGGCCATCCAATCGCCGAGCGCAGTCTGTTTCGCCTTCTGATTCTGACAGTCGCCTCTAAGGCGGAGAACTCGCGCAGCCTAGTTATGTTCGAACAAATAGGGGGACACTCCAAGTTACCCAGGTAATCGAACGCTATGAAAGGCCGCTACTTGGCCCGGGGATGGGTCTGATCGTAGACCTGAAGCACCTGCTTCACCGAGAGCTGGGTGTAGCGTTGCGTGGTGGAGAGACGCTCGTGGCCGAGCATCTCCTGGATGGCGCGCAGGTCCGCGCCTTCCTCCAGCATGTGGGTGCCGAAGGCATGCCGCAAAGTGTGAGGATGAACGTCCGGAGACAGGCCTTTGGCGACTGCAATCTTCTTGATGATCCGTCCCACGCTGCGGGTGGTCAGCCGGCCGCCGCGGCGGTTGATCAGCAACGCCGAAGCATGCTTCTTCTTTTCGGCCAACGACCGCTGGCGGGCCGGCAGATAGGCCGCAAGCGCCACCTTGACCGTGTCGCCGAAGGGCACGTGACGTTCTTTTTTCCCCTTGCCGCGGATGAGGATGGCCTCGTTGCTCAAACGGATGTCCTCGAGATTGATTCCGATCAGCTCGGAGTTCCGTATGCCGCACCCATACAGCAACTCGAACATCATGCGGTCCCGTTCGGGGAAAGCTGCCACTTCGGGCATTTGCCCATCCAGCACACCATTCATTTCCTCGATGGTGGGCACGCGCGGCAGTTTTTTGGGAAGCTTCGGAGTCGAAACCAGGGCCGCCGGATTCTGCTCGACCACTCCTTCCTGGGCGAGCCAGCGGTAGAGCGACCGCACCGCCGCCAAGGCGCGCGCCACGGAAGTCTTGCCCAATCCTTTTTCGTAAAGATGAGAAAGAAATCCGCGGATTGTGACATGGTCGATCTGCTTCCAGCCCCGCGCGCCCGCGTAAGCGGCGAATTCATCAAGATCGCCACGGTAGGCCTTGATGGTATGCCGAGAGGCATTGCGCTGGCCGAGCGCCTGCAGAAAGTCGCGGATTGCCTTTTCGACGACGGTAGATTTCATATCAACTCTCGCCTTGTAGCGCCGGCATCTTGCCGGCGCTACGAAAATCGCGTCAGCCTCTCGCCTTGGCTCGGGGATGGTGCTTCTGGTACACCGTCTTCAGCCGATCCAGGGCCAGGTGCGTGTAAACCTGCGTGGTCGAAATATCGGCATGCCCGAGGATCGTCTGCACCGTCCGCAGGTCGGCGCCGTTCTCTACCATGTGGGTGGCGCAACTATGCCGCAGCATGTGCGGACTGGCATCGCGTCCGGCGCCCGCCGAAGCCCCTCGAACCATCTGCCAGACCCGTTGCCGGGTCAGTTTTCTGCCGCCGCGTCCCAGGAACAGAAGCGGCGAACTCTTCCCTTTGGCGAGAGTCAGGCGGGCGTCGCGCATGTAGCCAGCCAGGGCATCCTGCGCGCCTTTCCCCAGGGGAACGATCCGTTCCTTGTCGCCCTTGCCTCGCACCAACAGGTAGCCCATGTCGAGTTTGAGGTCTTCGAGTTTCACGCCAACGATCTCGGAGACGCGCAGTGCCGCGGCATAGAAAACTTCCAGCATGGCGCGATCGCGCTCCGCAATTGCTGCCTCCGTGCGGCTCTGCGAGGCCGTCCGCGGACGACCGAGCATGCTCTCCATTTCGTCGCGCGCCAACGCCTTGGGCAGCACCTTCCACTGTTTCGGCGAGTCGATGTTCAGCGTGGGGTCGTGCTCCACCATCTTGTCGAGCAACAGATAACGATATAGATGACGCAGGGCCGAAAGCTTCCGCCCCACCGACCGGCCGTCGACCGAATTGCCAAACAGCTGCTGGATGAATTCCCGAACATGATTGCGCCGGGCATTGAGCAGCGTGCGCTTGCGCCTTGCCAGGAAGGCTGCGAATTGCCCTATGTCGGTCTTGTAGGCCGCGATGGAAAGCGGCGCCAGACCCTTTTCGATTTTCAGGTAGTCGAGGAACCCTTCAATAACTCGGGCGTTGATTGGCGAAGACACACTTTAAGTATGCGCGTTATCGGACGCTGAAAGAAGTATCAATCGAGGTTAACCACGCAGGACACAGAGGACACAGAAAACACAGAGAAAAGCTAAATTCTTTGTGTCCTCCGTGTCCTCCGTGGTTATTGAATTTCTTTCAAGAGTTCCACCGCGTACAGAGCGCCCTCAGGCGTCTCTTCATGTTTGAAGTAGGCGAACACGTTACGCCCCTGGCCCAGGTGTTCGCGGATTCGATCCACCATGGCGCGCCGCTCCTCGGGGGTATAGGAAGGCTTGCGGTAACGGTAGTAGCAGAAATCGGCGGTCACCACGTCGGGCGTGACTCGCTCTTCGGTTTCGGCGACGCATAGCGCCCTGTCACTGCTCCTTAGTAGGTCGAAAACTTCATCTGAGAACCACGAGGGATGGCGAAATTCGAACGCGGCCTGCACTGCCCGCGGCAGCGCGGGCAGAAAGTCTTCCAACAGCTTCACATCGGCTTTCAGATTCGGCGGCAGCTGAAACAGGACCGGCCCCAGTTTTCCGGCCTGGGCCAGGGGCTCGATCGTGCTGAGAAAGCGGGGCACAAAATCAGCCGTCGCCTTGAGCCGCTTGATGTGTGTGATGACCTGGTGCGCTTTCACCCCGAAGCGAAAGCCGGACGGGGTCTCGGCAATCCATTTCTGGGCTGTGGTTTCCTTGATCAACTGCCGGAAGGTGAAATTGACTTCCACCGTATTCAACTGGGTGGCGTAGTGTTTGAGAAAGTTCTTCTGCGGATGCTTGGCGGGATAAAAATCAGGCTTCCAACTAGGATACGCCCATCCCGAAGTGCCCACGAAGAGTTGCGCCATGTGTGACCTTTGAGGTTCGAGGTGAACGCCGGAACGCGTTGCAGATTATATCTTGCGGGTCTTTTTGCTCGCCGCTGCTTTCTTCTTCGCAGCCGGTTTCACCGTCTTCTTCTTGCTTTCGGCTTGCGCTGCTATTTTCAATCCAGTTGCGGTGGCAGCAGAATACCCGCGAGCTTCGCTCGCCGCACGAGCGGGGGCGCTCGCGCCCACATCGGCAGTCAGCTTTGGCAGCTTCTGCTTCAGTTTGAGAGCGGGCTCGAAGAGGTCGCCCATTTTTTCCACCCGCTTGAGCACCTGGGCCGCTTCGAACACCAGCAGGGATGCGTCTTTCTTTTTCAGCAGGTGGTCGACTTCCTCCCACTTCACCGGCGTAGAAACCGTGGGATGCTCCCGCGCCCGCAGCGAATACACGGCAATCGTGGTTTTGTGCTGGTCGTTCTGGCTCCAGTCCACCAGCACTTTTCCTTTGCGCAATTCTTTTTTCATGTCCGAAACCACCAGCTCGCGATGCTGGTCTTCCAGCAACCGGGCGAGAGCGTGGGCAAAGGGTTTCGTGCCCTCATAACTGGTGGGCGTGTTCAGCGGAACGTAGATCTGCAGTCCTTTCGAGCCGGAAGTCTTGGGAAAGCTCTGCAGGCCGAAGTGTTCAAAGATGTTCCGCAGCCACATGCCCACCTGGGCGCACTGCACAATGTTGGCGGGCGGCCCGGGATCGAGGTCGAAGACTATCATCGTCGGACAGTTGATTTCTTTAGCCAGAGAAAGCGAAGGATGCAGTTCGATGGCGGCCAGGTTCGCCATCCAGACGACGGTGGGCAGGTCATCCGCCAGAATGTAATTGACGGTGCGGCGGTTGCCCTCGCTCCAGATGGGCGCGGTCTTTATCCAATCGGGCCGGTGCGCGGTGGCGTTCTTCTCAAAGAAATACTCGCTGTCCACCCCGTTGGGATAGCGCTTCAGGGTCAGGGGCCGTCCCGCCAGATGGGGGACAAGCACGGGCGCGATGTGGGCGTAGTAGTCAATGACCTGTCCCTTGGTGAACCCGGTCGCGGGATACAGAACTTTGTCCAGGTTCGACAACTTCAACTGCCGCCCCTGGATTTCAACCACCGGTGAAGTGCTCACGCTGCCTCGCATTGCACGAAATATTGAGTATAACTCCCCCAATTAATGTAGGCGCGAGCGCCCACGCTCGTGCGGGAATCACCTCGAACCCGGATTCTTCGCCCCGACCACAAGACACCCTCGGATTGTGAATCACGAAATTCGGCCCGAGAGCGCCGCCAGCCGGTTTGACAACTTCCCTTCCCGCCACGTAACTTCAAGTTCTTCCCGTCATGTTCTGTCCAACCTGCAGTGGAGGTCCGATGAAATACCGTGCACTCAAGTTTGTGGCGCTGCTGCTGGCGCTTTCCGCCCTGGCCGTGGCGCAGGATCTGGCCGCTTTCGAAAAGCGAATCACGGTCAAAAAGTTGGACAACGGCCTGACCGTCGTGATCTGCGAGCGTCCGGGCGCGCCGGTTTTCTCCTTCAGCACCCACGTCGACGCCGGCTCGGTGCAGGACCCCATGGGCCAGACCGGCCTGGCCCACATGTTCGAGCACATGGCGTTCAAAGGCACGGACAAGATTGGCACCACCGATTACGCAGGCGGAAAAGGTTGCGCTGGCCAAGGTAGAGACCGCCTACGCCGCCTACATCGAGGAGCGCGACAAGCGAGTCGGCCGGGACGAGCAGAAGCTGAAAGATCTGCAAAAAGCCTGGCAGGACGACATCGCCGACGCGCAAAAGTATGTTAAGCCTAACGAGTTCCCGCAGATTCTCGAAAGCAACGGCGCCGAAGATATGAATGCTTCAACCGGTGAAGACGAAACCGAATATCACTACTCCTTTACCGAAAACCGGCTGGAGCTCTGGGCCTACCTCGAGTCAGAACGTTTCATGCATCCCGTCATGCGCGAGTTTTACAAGGAACGCAATGTGGTGATTGAAGAGCGCCGCATGCGCATCGACAGCAACCCCGTCGGGCGGTTGGTGGAACAGTTCACCACCGCGGCTTTCCAGGCGCATCCCTATCACCGGCCGGGCATCGGCTGGATTTCTGACTTGAATACATTTTCCGCCACCGACGCGCAGCACTTTTTCGACAAGTACTACATTCCGTCAAACATGGTGGTGGCCGTGGCCGGCGACGTCAAGGCATCGGAGGCGATGCCGATTATCGAAGAGTATTTCGGACGGATCCCCTCGCGCCCGCAGCCCGATGAACGCACCACCACCGAACCGCCGCAGAACTCCGAACGCCGTGTCGTCCTCTACGACCGGGCGCAACCGCTGTATCTCGAGGGCTACCACCGGCCCGATTATCGCGACAAAGACGACAACGTTTACGACGCCATTGCCGACCTCATGTCCAACGGGCGCACTTCGCGTCTCTACCGCGCCCTGGTGCGAGACAAGAAAATCGCCGCCTACTCCGCCGGCTTCACCGGACTGCCCGGACACAAGTATCCGCACCTGTTTGCCTTTTACGCCGTGCCTCTGCCCGGCCACACTCCCCAGGAAATGGCGGATGCGATTCATGTCGAAATCGACCGGCTGAAGAAAGAGGACATCAGCGACGAGGAGCTGAAGATGATTCGGACGCGGGCCAAAGCCAACCTCCTGCGCGGGCTGGATGACAACGAAGGTCTGGCCGCAGACCTCGCCCTGTATCAGGCCCGGTACGACGATTGGCGCGAACTGTTTCACCAGGTCGACAAGCTCGACCAGGTAAGCAAGGCAGATATCCGGCGCGTCGCCAACCAGACTTTCGTTCCCACCAACCGCACCGTGGGGATCATCGAAACCGTGGCGCCGCCCCCGGCCGCCGGTCAAAACGGAGGTGGGCAATGAAGAGGTTTTCGCTGCTCCTCAGCTTCGCGTTCCTGGCCGGGTTGCTGGTTCAGGCTTCCCCTGCCGCTGCCCAGGCCACCGACTGGCAGCAGGTCAATATTCCTCCGCTTCCCGAGTTTCATCCTCAAGTACCTAAACGTATCGTGCTGCCCAACGGCATGGTCATCTTCCTGCAAGAGGACCACGAACTGCCTCTCATCGACGGCATCGCCCGGATTCGCGGTGGTTCGCGCTCCGAGCCCGCTGACAAAACCGGCCTGATCGACATGTACAGCGACGTCTGGCGCACCGGAGGCACCAAGGCCCAGACCGGTGACCAACTGGACGACTATCTTGAAATCCGCGCCGCCAAAGTCGAGACCGGCGGGACGGCCGATTCCACGACCATCTCCTGGTCCTGCCTGAAGGCCGACTTCGACGACGTGTTCAAAGTCTTCGACGACCTATTGCGCACCCCGGAATTTCGCAACGACAAGCTGGAACTGGTGCAGCGGCAATATTTCGATGCCATTTCCCGTCGCAACGATGACGTCGACGAAATCGTGGGCCGCGAGTCGGCGAAGCTGGCGTACGGCGCCCAGAACCCATACGCGCGCGTTGCCGAGTACAAGACCGTCGCCGCCGTCACCCGCCAGGACCTGGTCGACTGGCACCGCTCCCACGTCAATCCCAATAACATTATTCTGGGGATCGTCGGTGACTTCGATTCCGCCGCCATGGAGGCCAAACTTCGCCAGACCTACGGCACCTGGCCCAAGGGACCAGCGTTAAAGCCGGAAGCCATCGAGTTCACGCCCGCCAAGCCGGGCTACTACCTGGTCGAAAAAGACGACGTTAACCAGAGTTCCATCAGCATGGTGGGAGTTGGAATCCGGCGCGACAATCCCGACTACTATGCCGTCCGCGTGTTCAATGAAGCTTTTGGCGGCGGTTTCTCCTCGCGCCTGTTCCGCACCATCCGGACCGAGAAGGGACTGGCTTATTCGGTGGGCGGCGGAATCGGAACCGCCTTCGACCATCCCGGCATGGTGCGCCTGGGCATGGGAACGAAAAGCGCCGCCACGCTGGAATCCATCCAGGCGCTGGACGAGCAGATCGACGATGTCGCCACCCATCCCATAACCGATGCCGAAATCAAGCTGGCGAAGGATGCCATCCTCAACTCGTTTATCTTTAATCTCGACTCACCCGACAAGATTCTGCGCGAACGCATGGCCTACGAGTTCTACGGCTATCCCCAGGACTATCTGGAAAAGTTCCGCATCGGCGTGGACAAAGTGACGCCCGCCGACGTGGCGCGGGCGGCTTCCAAGTATCTGCACAAGGACAAGCTGGCCGTGCTGGTGGTGGGCAATTCCAGCGAATTCGATAAGCCGCTGTCGACGCTCGGCCCCGTGACCAACATTGACATTACGATTCCGCCGCCGCCGGGGCAGTAAGTGTGGGACGGACACTCCTGTCCGCCGCCTTTGATTTTGCTTCACCCGGCGGGATCAGCCGAACCTGATGCATCTCATTGGCGAAATCGCCATCGCGATGTACGTAGTAAAGTCCGGAGCGCCGGATCCTTTCTCCCTGCTCCGTTCCCCCGTCCTGTGGGGAATCCTCGCGATCGGAATCGGCGTCCGCCTTTTCTTTCGCGGGTTCCCTTTCCTGAAACGCAAACACTTGATCGAGGACACGCCCACGTCCACGGTCCGCGGCGCGTCGCTGGGCGCGGTGGAAATAAGCGGGACCGTGGTGGGTCCCTACGCGCTGATCTCGCCGCTCTCCGAAACCGACTGCTTTTATTACCACGCCATCGCGCGCGGCAGCTCGAG
This sequence comes from Terriglobia bacterium, assembly GCA_963734455.1. Classification (GTDB taxonomy): domain Bacteria; phylum Acidobacteriota; class Terriglobia; order Terriglobales; family Acidobacteriaceae; genus JAIQFF01. The sequence goes on along the minus strand of CAVTHC010000007.1, from coordinate 115,775 downwards.
AGAAGAGAAGAAGGCGAAGGAAGAAATCTTGTACGCGCCCTTCTTCCTCGATGACGGCACCGGACGCGTAATGGTCGACCCGCGCGGCGCCGAGACCGATCTGCAGCCCTCGGTGGATGACGAGTATTCTCCTGCTTCAGGCGACGCCTTTACCCGCCACTTTCTCGTCCGCCACGGCATTTCGAGTCAATACCCCGCGCACTTGGAGGAATATTGCATTCGCGCCGGCGACCATCTGTATGTCCTCGGCACGCTGCGGGAAAATCCCGGACTCGAAAGCGCCGCCGACTGTATCGCCAGCGGCGTCGGCCAGCCTGACCAGGGATACCTGAGCGCGGACGCTGCCGATCTCCAGCGCCGGGCCGCGCTTGAATCCATGCTGCCTCCGGGGAGCGCGGCCCCGGCCCTGCCGCAAACGCGGCGGGTAGAAGCCGAGGCATTCGACCTCAATCCTCCCGTCGTGCTAATGAAAGGCACCGCGGGCGAGCCTTATTTCATCTCCTGGCGCAGCCAGAAAGACGTAGTCGAAGAATTAGCGCTGCGGTCGGCCTTCTACATCTGGGGAGGTCCGATTCTGACCGTGGCCGGAATCTGGCTCGTCGTCAAACATCTGCTGGCGCCCTAGTCTCGATGTAGGCGCGAGCGCCCCGCTCGTGCGGGGGGTTCACCACCGGCCACGTGGGGACAGCCGCCCTCGACTGTCCGGTCGAGCGAAGCTCGACGGTGTTCTGCCGAAAGCCAACGAATCGCGGAGCTGCGCTCCGCCGGACAGCCGAGGGCGGCTGTCCCCACGTGGTTCTTGCCTCGGCCCGGCTCTCCTCTTGTCGAGGCGTCTCAAGGCGTCATCCTGAACGGCCTTCAGGCCGTGAAGGATCCAGCGCGCGTCGGTACCAAAAGCCGGGGGCGACGCAGTGTATCCGCTGCACGCCAGATCCTTCGGGACTGAAGTCCCTCAGGATGACGCCGTCGGAAAGGGATGGTTTCGAATCGAGCCGCCACCCTCCACCTCCCGCCTTGACAATCGCCTCGCCACAAACTACTCTAAGGCGAACAAAAGGCGAACATGCGATGGCGACTCTCCCCCTCTTACCCGTTTCCGAATCCAAGCTGATCGGCATCGCGCGCCTGGCCGCCGAGGCCGAATCTCTTCGCCAGGGACACGATGTCGAATACTTCACCCTGCCCGTTCGCTCGCTGCTCAACCGCTGTACCGGCGTGCGCATGCCCTTCGAGTGGACCATCAATCCCTACCGCGGCTGCGAGTTTGCCTGCAAATACTGCTACGCCCGCTACACCCACGAGTTCATGGAAATGCGCGACGGCGCGGATTTCGAGCAGAAGATCTACGTCAAGCAGCATGCCGCCAACCTGCTGCGGCAGGAACTGCGCCGGGTGAAGCCCGGGGAGCAGATTGCCATCGGAACCGCGACCGATCCCTATCAGCCCGCCGAGCGCCGCTTCGAAGTGACCCGCGCCATCCTGGAAGAACTGGCCCGGCATGAAGGCCTGGACCTGGGGCTCATCACCAAGGGGAACCTGATTCTTCGCGACCTCAATCTGCTGACTCAGATCGGAGAAAAGAACCGGCTGATGGTGAATTTGACCATCACCACCCTGAATGTGGAGCTGGCCCGCATCCTCGAGCCCCGCGCGCCGCGGCCCGACCTGCGCATGGAAACCGTCCGCAAGTTGAATGAGGCAGGGATTCGCGCCGGCGTGAGCTGTGCCCCGGTGATTCCCGGCATTACGGACTCATTACGCAATCTGGAAGCTCTGGTTCGCGCCACCGCCGAAGCCGGCGGAAAACATATTTTTGCCAATCCTCTATTCTTGAAACCCTGCTCCGCCGCGGTCTTCCTCCCTTTTCTGGAAAAGGAATTTCCCCAGCTTGCGGCCGATTACCAGAAGCGTTACAAAGACCGCGCCTTCCTGCCCCAGTCCTACGGCAAGCGAATATCGCAACTGATGGCGCGCCTGCGCGAGAAGCACGGAATCCGCCACCAAGGCCGGGAAAGCCGCCCGGTCCCTGCCCCGGCGCAGACGCAGTCGCAACTGCGGCTCTTCTGAAGGATTCACTGCTGGGGGATTCACCGCCGAGATCGCAGAGAACGCCGAGAACACCACATCTCTGTCATCCCGAGCGCAGCCGAACGATTCGCTTGCGAATCGCTCGGCGCAGTCGAGGGACCTTGCGCTGTGCAGCGCCACGGACGCTGCCGAACACCGCTCCGGCATAATGCCATTCTCCAGCAGGCGGACAAGAGTGTCCGCCCCACACCTACCTCGCCCGGCCTCGACTATAATCCCTGCTCGACCATGGCCTCCTCCCCTTCAGCGCCCGCCGGGCAGCCGCCGGCACGTCCGGGCCTCTCCAAGCAACTCAAACAGTTCTGGCAGCGTGTGACTGATGGGCTTGAACTCAACCAGCTCTGGACCCAGTTCCATACCGAGGCGCGGGCCAGTTATCGGCTCTACCAGCGCGACTATGGAGCGCTCGTCCGGCAGGAGACGCAGCCTCGCGGCTGGTTCCACACCGTGCTGGAATTTCTCTGGGCCATCCTGGAAAAGCTGAGCCCGGCCCGGCGCGTCCTGCTGTTATTGGGGATCGTATTCCTGATTCTGCCGGGCGCGGGCTTCAGCCACACCGGGAAATCGGGAGAGGTGGAGTTTGTTGAAGTCAGCTTTCATTTCTATGCCGGGGTTCTGCTGTTCATCGTGCTGATGCTCGAGATTTCGGACCGGGTGGTGATGAAACGCGACCTGGAGATTGCGCGCGATATCCAGAGCTGGCTGTTGCCCGCCACTCCGCCGTCGGTGCCCGGCCTGGCGATCGCCTTCGCCACCCGGCCGGCGAACACCGTGGCTGGAGATTACTATGACGTGTTCGCCCGTCCGGCGGCCGCTCCCGGCGAAACCCGTTTCCTGCTGGCCGTGGCCGACGTTGCCGGTAAGAGCATTCCCGCAGCCCTGCTGATGGCGACTTTTCAGGCCAGCCTTAAGACCCTCTCCGCCGTTCCCTGCTCGCTGGCCGAACTGGTGGCGGGAATGAACCAGTACGCCTGCAACAACAGCCAGGGCGGCCTGCGCTTTACCACCGCGTTCCTGGCGGAGTTCGATCCGGTCAGCCGGACCCTCACCTACATCAACGCCGGCCACAACACTCCCATTCTGCGGCGCGCGGCGGGCACGGTGGAACGATTGACCATCGGAGGATTGCCCCTGGGAATCATGGCGGGCGCGCGCTATGAATCGAGCAGCCTGGTCCTGGGGGCGGGCGATTGGCTGGCGATCTACACCGACGGCGTGGTCGAGGCCATGAACCAGCGCGACGAAGAGTACGGCGAGCAGCGCCTGCTCAATGTGTTGCACGCGGGCGCGGCGACTGCTCCCGACGAAATGCTGCGCCGCATCATGAGCGACGTCGACGCCTTCGTAGGCCCGACGCCGCAACACGATGACATCACCTGCCTGCTGGTCAAGGTTGGGAGCTAATGGAGGACGGGCGTCCCGCCCGTCTTTGTTGCGGGACGGGCGGGACGCCCGTCCTCCACCAGCAACTTCGCCCTATCTTCTTTTTCTGCGCGCGAACAGCAGGCCCAGGGCCGCGCCCAGCAGCAGATTGCCGAGCATCTTCTTCTTGTCTCCCACCGCGATGAAGCGCGTTCCCTGGGGACCGACTTCGAAGACCCCGACCGGAAGAGCGCCGACTCCGCCGCCGCCCCCTCCGCCCTCGCCGCGGGCGGTCTTGATCTCCAGCCCGCCGCTGCCCGTGCCGCCGCCAAAACCATAGGCGATCTTGGCCACGGGAATGATTGTTTTGTCGCCCGCCAGGATCGGTTCTCCGAACACGCTGGTGACCTGGGCGCGGGTGGAAAGGCTCTCGTGCAATGATTGCAGCAAAGTCAGACTGCTCATAATCGACTCCTCAGTCAAAGTATGCCAGGTGTTATCGAGGACTGTGTGGGACCGGGTCTCTGACCCGGTGAGGCGGCCCGGAGGGCCGCAGCATTGCTGGTGGTCTAATCTTGCGGTGCTTCGCACCGCCCGACCGGGTCAGAGACCCGGTCCCACACAATCCTTCATAACCACCGCCCTCTACGAATTCATCACTTCCGCATACATTCTATGGAATGCATGCACTCCCGTCTCCTGCTTGATGCTGTAACGCCCGCGCTGGTAGCTTCGCGAGTGCAGATTTTTCTGGACGGTCTCGCAGATGCCCACATCTTCAATCTGAATCTGATCGCTGAATTCGACCGAGGCTTTGGCCGCGGCACCGCCCAGGTCCTGCTCCGGCAAATACCATTCGAAGATCGCCAGCGACCGGTCGGCTGAAACCGGCAGCACAATGTTCAGCGAAACATTGTCGGGATAGCAGTTCAGCATCCAGTTGGGGAAAATCCAGAAATAGTCCGTGGTCAGACTTTCCGCCGCTTCCGAGTAGCGGCGCGGGGTAGCATCTCCCGCCTGCGCGCCGCGGATGGGACTGAACTGGCGCACATGCCGGGCATAAGGCTCGACCGTGTAAGCGCTGTAATCCAGCTCGCGGTTCAGTCCGGGATGCACGCTGGGCAAGTGGTAGCCTTCGAGGTAGTTGTCTACGTACGCCTTCCAGTTGCACTGCATGTCGTAGGTGCGGCGCTCGAACAGCTTCATCCCTTCAAAACCAAAGCGTTCGGCTTGTTTTGGAAGCTGCCCCAGACTTTTCTCCAGAGGTTCGGCCTTGGGATCAAGATTGACAAAAATCAGGTTCGACCATTCTTCGGCCCGCACCGGGGCCAGGGTGAATTGTTTGGCATCGAAACCCGGCTGCCCTTCGAATTCGGGCGCGCTGATCAGCGATCCATCCAGCCCGTAGGTCCAGCCGTGATAGCCGCAGCGAAATACCTTGCGCGACCCGCAGCCTTCGGCCGGAGGCCCGGCGCGGTGGCGGCAGACGTTATAGAAGCCGCGCAGTTCGCCCTGGGCGTCGCGCACCAGCAGCAGGGGTTCACCCAGCAGTTCAGTGGTGAAAAAATCTCCGGGCCGGGCCAGCTGCTCACGCCGTCCGGCCACCTGCCAGGTACGGCCAAAGATCCGCTCGTTTTCCTTAGCGCAAATCTCAGGGTCGGTATAGAAGGGGGCGGGAATGGACCAGGCGCGGGCGATTTCGGAATCGATCTCAAGTCGGGGTGGCGGGCTCATCGTAGATGCCGGAGCCAGCCATTCTACCTCGGACGTCAGACCTCAGCCTTAACCCCGGCGGGAACCGGGGCTTTTGAGGTCCGAGGTCTGAGGTCCGAAGTCTGAAGTCCGAGGTCACTTCTTCATGCTGGGATCGTCACTCGGGTTGACGTAGTTGATCTGAAACGGCGCGGCGCCGTGAACTTGGACCACGGTTTCCCCCACCGCCATGCCGTAGTGGTGCATGCTGGGATCCAGGTAAGCAAAGCTTCCCGCGGAGAATTCGTTCATTTTGGACGTATCGAACGTATCTCCCATGCCGACTTTGAAGCTTCCCGAAATCACGGTCACGTTCTCGCGTTTGGGATGCCAGTGGGGCGCGATGCGATAGCCGTCGGGCATTTTCAAACGTATGGTGAAATCTCCTGAAGATCCCATCGGATCTCCCTCGAGCACCGCCAGCTGAGCTCCGGGCGCCAGCACCGGGGGCACCGGGCCGAACTTGATCTGGTCGGGACTGAACGCGTTTTGCGGCGGCGCCGGCGCCGCGGCAAGAATCGTGGCACACAGCAAGAATGCAAGAACCATCGTTTTCATAACTTCGCCTCCAAGCAGTGGTGGCATAATAGCATTGCAGGATCACCTGGGGCGGTTGGCGGTGTCAGATCGCCAGCGGGTTACGTTTGAGGATAGAAATGGCCTGACCAGAGTCCAGCGGTGGAAGGGCCAGCTCCTGACACAATGGCGTCCAAGATGCCTCTATAAGCGGCAGCGGGGGCGAAAGAATCCCAGGATATTAGGAAGAGGAAACCAACCGATGCGGAAACAGAAGGGTTTTTCGTTGATTGAGTTGTTAATCGTTGTCGCGATCATTCTGATCATCGCGGCCATCGCGATCCCGAACCTGTTGCGGGCTCGTATTGCGGCGAACGAATCGTCTGCGGTCAGTTCGATTCGTACCATTAACACCGCCGAAGTTACCTACTCGACCGGTTATCCGACAGTTGGCTACGCGGCCACGCTGGTTGCCTTAGGGCCGGGCGCGGGCAATCAGGCCTGTGCGGCGGGTGGTCCGACCAGTCTGGCGGCTTGTCTGCTCGACTCCGCGCTGGCCAACAACCTGGTTGCCGGCGGTAAGAGCGGTTATACGGTTGATGCGATTGGCGCCGTCGTTGGCGCGGCCACCACCAACGTGACCTACGGCATAGGTTCAGCCCCTCTGGTTTTCAACCAGACCGGTGTGCGGCGTTTCTGTTCGTCCGAGGACGGGGTGATTCATTTCGATCCGAACACCGCCGGATCGACCGCTCGGACCACGACTGGCGTGGCCGCTTGCAGCGCGGCGCCGTACCTGGTCCTGCAATAGCCAGGTCTGCAATCGCAGTCAGCAAGGTACCTCGAAAGATACCCCCACGGGAGCGACGGAAACCGTCGTTGCTCCTGTTTTCTCATTTTGAAACAGAATTGACCGAATGACACGAAGTGCGCGCGTTTTTGACGAATTCTGTCATTCTGACCCTGCCCGTCACCGGCCTCGACGGTTTATCGCCAGTCCCAACCCAAGCTTAAAATTCTCAAACTAAAGCATGTATAGGCTTTGGGTTCAACCCCGGCAGTCGAGGCCTGAGTTGGCGGCTGGATTGCACCACAACAGGCACAATTCAGGTCTGTAAAAGACCATATTTCACACGGGGAGAGGGACAAATTAGATGCGGAAACAAAAGGGTTTTTCATTGATCGAGTTGCTGATCGTGGTCGCGATCATTCTGATCATCGCCGCGATTGCTATCCCGAACTTGCTGCGGGCGCGTATCGCCGCTAACGAGTCGTCTGCGGTGAGCGCGGTTCGCACCATCAACACGGCGGAAGTGACGTATCTGACAGCGTATCCGACGGTTGGTTATTCGGCGACGCTGGTGGCTCTGGGACCGGGCGCCGGCAATCAGGCTTGCGCAGCGGGTGGTCCGACCAGCCTGGCGGCTTGCTTGCTCGACTCTGCCCTGGCCAACAACATCGTGGCCGGCGGCAAGAGTGGCTACACGCTTGACGCGGTTGGCGCCACCGTGGGCGCGGCTACCACCAACGTGGTTTACGGCGTCGGCGCAGCCCCGCTCGTCTTCAACCAGACCGGTGTTCGCCGGTTCTGCTCGGAAGAAGACGGTGTACTGCACTTCGATCCCAACACTGCCGGTTCTACAGCCCTCACCACTGCTGGTACGGCGGCTTGCACCATCGCTCCTTACCTGGTCCTGCAATAGTAAGAGCAGGCAAAGTACCTGGGAGGGTACAGACCGGGAGCCACGGACAATCCGTTGCTCCCGGTTTTCTTTTTTGGCATAATCCCGCGATGACGCGGATTGGAAACCGGGTGACAGAATATGGCAGTATCACCCGGTGGCGGGCCGGCGGGCTGGCCCAGAGGATGGTTGGAATCGGACCCAACTCCATCAAAACAAACGGCAGCAGCAGGTGCCGGCTCGCCGGCAGGGTTGGCGTCTCGATTGCTATGATAACCATCAAGGTGGGTCTACCGGAACCACATTCAGCACGGGGAGAAGGGACAAACTAAATGCGGAAACAGAAGGGTTTTTCATTAATCGAGTTGCTGATCGTGGTCGCGATCATTCTGATCATCGCCGCGATTGCAATTCCGAACTTGCTGCGGGCTCGTATCGCGGCTAACGAGTCGTCTTCGGTCAGCTCGGTTCGCACCATCAACACTGCCGAAGTAACTTATCTGACGGCGTATCCGACGGTTGGCTACGCGGCGACGCTGGTGGCTCTGGGACCGGGCGCCGGCAATCAGGCTTGTGCAGCCGGCGGTCCGACCAGCCTGGCGGCTTGCTTGCTCGACTCTGCTCTGGCCAACAACATCGTGGCCGGCGGCAAGAGTGGTTACACGGTTGACGCGATTGGCGCCACCGTGGGCGCGGCCACCACGAACGTGGTCTACGGTATCGGTTCAGCGCCTCTCGTCTTCAACCAGACCGGTGTTCGCCGGTTCTGCTCGGAAGAAGACGGCGTACTGCACTTCGATCCGAACACTGCCGGTTCGACCGCCCGCACCACTGCTGGTACGGCGGCTTGCACCATCGCTCCTTACCTGGTCCTGCAGTAACCGCAAGTCAGAGCAATTCCTGGGGGACGATCCCCCAGAAAGGGAGCAACGGACAATCCGTTGCTCCCTTTGTTTTTCCTCACTTTGAGACCAACCCGATGCCAAATTTTGTCGAGGTTAGCGCCGCGGCTTGTCGTCGGCCCGATCCGCGGCTACGGCGTGGTTTGTAAGGCCTTTATTATCAGCACATTTTGCGCACGCCAGTAATCTGCCGTCCCTTTTGTCTGGCGACAAAAGTGCAAACGTAAAGATCGACATGAGCTGCCATCGAGCCAGATTCGGGGGGATAACGGCCAGCGGAGGATTTTCTCTGATTGAGCTGTTGATCGTGGTCGCAATCATTCTGATCATCGCGGCCATCGCCATTCCAAACCTGCTTCGGGCCAGGATCGCGGCCAACGAAGCTTCGGCGGTCAACGCCATTCGCAACATCAACACTGCGGAATTCGCCTACAACACGGCCTATCCATCGGTGGGTTATGCCGCCGCCCTGAGCAACCTGGGCGGGCTCGCTCCCTGCACTCCCACTTCTCTTCAGGCTTGCCTGATTGACAACACGCTGGCCACAGCTAGCGCCGGGACAGGAAGCAAGAGCGGATATGTGTTCGCGGCCACCGGTCTCACCCCCGCCGGCACCGGATTTACGGCATTCGTCACGGGCGCTTCCCCGGTGAGTTACAACATCACCGGCGTACGGAATTTTTGTTCGACGGAAGACGGCGTCATCCGCTTCAATGCCGGCCTCGCGGGCAGTATTCCGGTGGCCACCATCGCCGCCTGCCAGGCCTACACCAGCATGCAGTAACAAAGTTTGGCGTTGTACTCTGGGGGAGGGTACACAGCCAAATTGGGAACCGGGTTCGCCCGGTTCCTTTTTCTTTTCCGCCTCTTTTCTTTTCCCGCTGCTCGGGGTTAACAAAATGACTTCCGTAATCTCGCGGGCCGTCCCCAAGCGCCTCCATCTTGCTTATACTTTTCTAAGCAAGCTTCCGAGTCTTATACATGGCTGCCATCGAAATTCTAGGTTTGGAAAAAACCTACAGCATCGGCTTCTGGCGCAAGCGGCCGAAGCACGCCCTGCGCCCGCTCGATCTCAAGGTCGAGGAGGGAGAGATCTTCGGCTTTCTGGGACCGAACGGCGCCGGCAAGACCACCACGCTCAAGCTGCTCATGGGGCTCATCTTCCCCACGGCCGGCTCGGCCCGTATTCTCGGCATGGAAATCGACGATCCGCGCATGAAGGCGCAGATCGGCTTCCTGCCTGAGCAGCCCTACTTTTACGACTATCTCACTGCCCGCGAATTGCTCGACTACTACGGCCAGCTTTCCGGAGTCGAAGCCAAACAGCGCTCGTCCAGAGTCAACGAAGTTCTGCAACGGGTCGGCCTGCCGGACGTGGGCGGAGTGCAGTTGCGCAAGTTTTCCAAAGGCATGCTGCAGCGGGTAGGAATCGCGCAGGCCATCCTGCATGATCCTAAAGTGGTTTTCTTCGACGAGCCGATGTCGGGCCTCGATCCCATGGGCCGCCGTGAAGTGCGCGACCTTATGGCGCAGCTCAAGCTCGAAGGCAAGACGGTCTTCTTTTCCACTCACATTTTGTCGGATGCGGAAGCGCTCTGCGATCGCGTCGCCATCATTCACCAGGGCGAATTGCGGGGAGTGGGCGCGGTGGCCGATCTCACCTCGAGCGTGCATGGCAAGGTGGAAGTGGTGTGGCAAGGAACGACCGTGCCGGCGTCGTTGCGAGCTTTGGGAGCGGAGTGCCACGTCACCCGCGACACGGTGCGGGCCATGCTCTCCGAAGCCAACCAGGATGCCGCCATCGAGGCCCTGCGGCGGGAGCGGCTGCGGCTGGTTTCCGTGACCCCGGTGCGGACTTCCCTGGAAGACTATTACCTGCAGAAACTGCAGCCGGCCAACGCCGGCGTGGGAGCGAGAGCATGAAGTCGCGCATCGCCCACATTGCGTCCAACACCTTCCGCGAAGCGGTGCGCGACCGGGTGCTCTACAACCTCATCTTCTTCGCCCTGCTGATGTCGGGGGCGGCGGTGGTGGTGGGCCAGATTTCGATCGACATCGAACGCCTGGTGGTGATCAACCTGGGCCTGACCGCGGTTTCGCTGTTCGGCATGGTGATTGCGATCTTTATCGGAATCGGCCTGGTGTCGAAGGAGATCGAGAAGCGGACGCTCTATACCGTGCTCTCGCGGCCGGTGCGGCGCTGGGAATTTATTGTGGGCAAGTTCTTCGGCCTGGCAGGCACGCTGGCGGTCAACACGTTTTTCATGGCCATCGGTGTCCTGGTTGCGCTGCTCTACGTTTCCCATCATTTTCTGAAGCAGGATGCCTGGGTGCTGGTGGCTTTGTACTTCATCATTCTGCAATTTCTGATCATCACCGCGCTGACTTTGTTCTTTTCTTCGTTTTCTTCGCCGCTGCTTTCGGCGGTATTTGCCTTCTCGTTGTTTGTGATTGGCAGCTTCGCGGAAGACCTGCGCGGATTTGCCGGCATGACCCATGGCGTCACGCGCTGGCTGGCCACGGGCGCAGCCTACCTGGTGCCGAATTTCTCGGCGCTGAATATCATCACCGCGGTGGCCCATTCGCAGCCGGTGTCGGGGCAGCTTGTGCTGTACAACAGCGCCTACGCCCTGGTTTACACCACCATGGCCATCTGCGCGGCCGTGCTGGTCTTCGAACGCCGGAACCTCAAATGAGCGGCTCGCGGCGGATCAGCGTCATTTTCAGCGTGCTTCTGTTGAGTGCCCTGGCGGGCTCGGTGCTGCTGCTGCGGCGTGTCGACCAGGTGCGCACCAACGCCACGCTCGAAGAAGTGCTCTACATTTCCTCGCCCCAGGCGCTGAAGCGGCTGAGCCTGGGCTACAACGGCCTGCTGGCCGATATCTACTGGACCCGCGCGGTGCAGTATTACGGCAACAAGCATCACGAGGGCGCCCGCAATTATGATCTGTTGGCCCCGCTGCTTGAAATCACGACCACGCTCGACCCTCAGCTGCTGGTGGCGTATGAGTACGGAGCCAATTTTCTGGCGTCCAAACCGCCTAACGGCGCCGGCATGCCCGAGCGCGCTATAGCGCTCGAGGAGTTCGGCATCCGCAACAATCCCGACAACTGGCAGCTCTACTACAACGATGGATTCATTCACTACATGGAGCTGAAGGACTACGCGGGCGCGGCGGCCGTATTTGCCCGCGGCGCGCAAGTTCCCAACGCCCACCCCCTGCTGGCCGTCCTCGCCGGCCGAATGGCAGAGCATGCCGGAGACCTGCAAATGGCCCGGATGATGTGGAGCACCACCTACCAGACCACGAAGGACGTCAACATCCGGGCCAATGCCGCGGCCCACCTGCGGGCCCTGAAGGTCGACGAGGATGTGACCAACCTGGAAGAGCTGACCGCCCGCTACCACCAGCAAACCGGCCTCTATCCCTTCAGCTTTGCCGAGCTGCAGGCAGCCGGCATGTTGCAGGGCATCCCCCGCGACCCGCTGGGCCAGCCCTACAAGCTGATGCCCGATGGAAGCGTGGAATTGCAGACCCCGGACGATTTTCCCTTCATCGAAAAGGGCACGCCTCCGGGTTACGTCGCGCCGCTATCGCCCAAGATTCTCCCCACCGACTAAATGTGGGCGCGAGCGCCCGCGCTCGTGCGCAAGCTACCACCAGCCATGTGGGGACAGCCGCCCTCGGCTGTCCGGCGGAGCGTAGCTCCGCTGTACGGTAGCGAGATAAAACCCGATCGAGCTGCGCTCGACCGGACAGCCGGGGCGGCTGCCCCACGTGGTTCGTGATGGCTCCCGCACGAGCGCGGGCGCTCGCGCCCACATTGCCTGCAAGTAGCACATTCGGGCCATTCCGGCGCTGGCTCAAAGACGGTAGGCTATTTGTGAGCAGACTTCGGGGGAGGGCTGTTCGACGGACGTCCCATGACTCTATGAGTCTGGGACGTTTTCGTTTTGGGGGTAAGTAGCGCCGGCGCTACTTTTCAGGCATCCAACTGCGATATGGTTAGCTGGTGAAGGCAGCTTCTTTGATTTCCCGTTTGGTCACGATCTTGCTGGTAGTTTTGCCGGCAGTCGCCGCCGACGCTGCGCCTGATGTTCAGGCCATCGCTCAAGCTGTGGACAATCACTACAACCATCTGCAGACCCTGCAGACGGAATTTACCGAGAGTTATCGCGGGGCGGGAATAGAGCGCACGGAATCGGGCTCCCTGTGGCTGAAAAAACCGGGCAAGATGCGCTGGGAATATCGTTCTCCTAAAGACAAGCTGTTCCTGAGCGACGGCAAGGACGCCTGGTTTTACCTTCCCGGAGATCGCCAGGTGCGGCGGACTTCAGTCAAGAAACTGGATGATCTGCGGTCGCCGCTGGGCTTTCTTCTGGGCAAGACCCGGCTGGAAAAGGAGCTGAACGGCCTGTCGCTGGCCCCTGACTTGGCGCCCTTGACCGCGGGTAACACGGTGTTGCGGGGAGTGCCCCGGGCGATGGCGGACCGCATTAACCAGGTGGTCCTGGAAATTACGCCGGATTACCGCATTGCCCGCATCCAATTTGAAGAGGCGGATGAATCGGTAACCGAGTACCGCTTTAGCGATCAACGGGAGAATGCCGGAATCCCCGACCAGCGCTTCCGCTTTACTCCTCCCCCAGGGGTGGAGATTGTGGACGAGAATTTTGGAGTCACTGAGTAACAACGTTATTATTATCATAAGCTTATAGTCTTCTCTGCAAGTCACAGTTGCAGCCTTGACGGGGGTTACCAGCGGTACCCTTTGAGCGTACTCACTAGGCCGTATTCACATCGGGTTAACCTCTCCGAATGCTAGACTTGAGAGGGCAGAGGGGTAACAGGACCAGAGCATGGCGCAATTTCTGGTGAAGGTCGCGGATGATCGCGGGCACCTGGCGCAACAGGTGGAGCATGGTTACTCCGAATCCGAGGTGCGCGAGCGTTTCGTGCAGCAGGGTTACCTGGTCTATTGGGTAAAGCCGCGAGGACTGTTTTCCGGCGGCAAGCTGCAGTTTGGCGGACGCAAGGTCAGGCAAAGCCAGTTCGTGATCTTCAACCAGCAGTTCCTGACCTTGATCAAGGCCGGCCTGCCGATCCTGAACTCGCTCGACCTGCTGATTAAGCGACAGAAGGACGCCAACCTGAAGTCGCTGCTGGCTAATGTTCGCGAACGGGTGAAGAGCGGCGAGCTGCTTTCCGATTCTTTCGCCGCGCAGGGCGTGTTTCCCCGGATTTACACCACCACGCTGATGGCGGGCGAGAAAAGCGGCAACATGGAAGAAGTGCTGGGCCGCTACATTGCCTTCCAGCGGCTGGCGCTGACTTTCAAGAAAAAGCTGGCGGTGTCGCTGGTGTATCCCGCGCTGCTGGTCACGATGGTGCTGGTGATGCTGGTATTTCTGGTGACCTACGTGGTGCCCGAATTTGCCACGCTCTTTGAGAATCTTAATGCGCAACTGCCCGCAATCACGATATTGATGCTGGCAGTGGGGACGCGCGCCCAGAAGTGGGCACCCTACATGGCGATCGCGCTGGTGGTGGCAGGGGTACTTTTCTGGCGTTGGAAGAGCACGGACCGAGGGGCGGAACGGGTTGACGCCATGATTTTGAAGATGCCCCTGCTGGGTGACATCTGGTTGAAATATCAGGTGGCGAATTTCTCCCGCATGCTTTCGACCTTGCTGGCCGGCGGGCTGCCGCTGGTGCCCTCGCTCGAAACTGCCGGGGCATCCATGAGCAGCCGGCGCATTCTGAACGGGGTTGCGGAAGCCGCCGTCCGGGTGCGCGAGGGGCAGACCCTTTCGAGCAGCCTGGAGCAGCAGAAAATGTTCCCCGACCTTTCGGTCGAAATGATCGAAGTCGGCGAATCCACCGGAGCTTTGCCGGCCATGCTGAATTCGGTGGCTGAATTTTACGAGGAGGACGTGCAGACCGCGCTGGGAGCGACCATGGCGCTGATCGAACCGGTCATCCTGATTGTGATGGCAGTGTTCGTGGGCGGAGTGTTGATTTCGCTCTATCTGCCGATTTTCTCCCTGGGCGCGAATATTCACTGAGGCTGGATGGTGTGGTCGCGGGCAACTCACCCGCGGCCACGTAAAGCAGGAAGAGTTGGTATGGCAAAGATGGCAGAAACGAAACCAATCGTCGCCCACGGAGGCAATGGCGGGGCCCGCCTGGCTCCCGCTCCGCACGTCGACGATCTGGCCAAAGCGCAGGATATCGCCCGGCGCTACCGCTGCGAATTCGTGGACCTGCACAACTTCCAGCTGCATCACGACCTGTTCAAGAAGATTCCCGTCGACCTGATGTTCCGCTACAACTTCGTGCCCCTGGACGAAACCGAAGACGGACGCCTGGCCATCGCCATCGCCGACCCCAGCCAGCTGATGATGATCGACGAAATCAGCCTGCTGCTGGGCAAGCGCATTCTCACCAAGGTTTCCACCCTGGCGCAGATCAGCGAAATTCTCAAGAAGACGGAGCAGTCGAAGCGCGTGCTGGAAGAAGCCAGCGAAGGCTTCACGCTGGCGGTCGTGTCCGAGGACGAAGCCGGCGGCGAAGACAGTATCTCCATCGATCGGCTGACCGCGCAAGGCGATATCAGCCCCATCATCCGCCTGGTCGATACCACGATTTTTACGGCCCTGCAGCGCCGGGCCAGTGATATCCACATCGAGACCCGCGACGATTCGGTGTGCATCAAGTTTCGCATTGACGGCGTGCTGACCCAGGCCATGCCGCCCATCGGCAAGGAGCACCACTCCACAATCATTTCGCGCATCAAGGTGATGAGCGAGCTCGATATCTCCGAGCGCCGCGTCCCGCAGGACGGCCGCTTCCGGGTGAAATACGGCAATCCCGAGCGTCCCATCGACTTCCGCGTATCCATCATGCCCTCGATTCACGGCGAAGATGCTGTACTGCGCGTGCTCGACAAAGAGTCGATGAGCGAGAAGTTCCACAAGCTGGTGCTCGACGTGGTGGGCTTCGATCCCGACGACCTGAAAAAATTCCGGCGCTACATCGCCGAGCCTTACGGGATGGTGCTGGTGACGGGGCCCACGGGCAGCGGCAAGACCACCACGCTGTACGCGGCGGTGAGCGAGATCCGGACGGAAGAAGACAAGATCATCACCATTGAAGATCCGGTCGAATACCAGATTCGCGGCATTACCCAGATTCCGGTCAACGAAAAGAAAGGCCTTACTTTTGCCCGCGGACTGCGTTCGATTCTGCGTCACGATCCGGACAAGATCATGGTGGGCGAAATCCGCGACACCGAGACGGCACAGATTGCCATCCAGTCGGCGCTCACCGGCCACCTGGTGTTCACCACCGTGCACGCCAACAATGTGGTCGACGTGATTGGCCGCTTTCTGAATATGGGCGTGGAACCTTACAACTTCGTTTCCGCCCTGAATTGCATTCTGGCGCAGCGCCTGGTCCGCCTGATCTGCGAATCCTGTCGTACGGTAGTGCACTACCCTTCCGAAGTGCTCGAAGCCAGCGGGCTCGATCCCGTTCAATGGTCGCAGGTGGCGTTCTACGAGGGGCAGGGCTGCATCGAGTGCGCGGGCACGGGGTTCCGCGGCCGCACCGCCATTCACGAACTGCTCGATTTGAGCGACCGCATCCGCGAGATGATTCTGGTCAAGAAACCGACTTCCGAAATCCGCCGTGCCGCCCGCGAGGAGGGTATGCGCTTCCTGCGCGAGTCGGCCCTCGACAAGGTCCGGCTGGGAATGACTACGCTGAAGGAAATCAACAAGGTCACGTTCATCGAGAATATGCGGTAGAGCAGTTGTTAGTCGTCGGTCTTCAGTCGTCAGCAAATCCTAGGTGGATGCGCCGGTTGGCTGGCGACTGAAGACCGACGACTGACAACTGGCTCTAGTGCCCTTCCGGCTATTGCAATTTCACGCCACGCCGCGTTTTACTTGTAGGATAACTACATACTCATGAGTCGAGTTACCACTTCCGGATCCAGGCCAAGGGTGGCTTGCGAAATCTCCGCTGACCGCGTGCTGGCGGGGCGGGTTTCGGAGACCGGCGGACACGTCCTCGAAGCCTGCGCTTCGAGCGAGCTGGCGCCCGGCAGCGTGGTTCCCGACCTGATCGAAACCAATCTGCGGCAGCCCGACGCGGTGTACGAAACCGTGCGCGATACCCTGGGCAGCATCGGCGGGCGTTCGCGGGATGTGATTGCGGTGCTGCCCGATGCCTCGGTCCGGGTGGTCCTGCTCGATTTCGATACTCTGCCGTCCAAGCGGGACGAAGCCGAGAGCGTGGTCCGCTTCCGGCTGAAAAAATCTTTGCCCTTCGACGTGGACAAAGCCAAAGTCTCTTACCATGTGCAGCCTTCGAACGGCAGCGTAAGGGTGATCGCGGCGGTGGCATTGGCGAACGTGGTCGAGGATTACGAAGCGGCTTTTCGCCAGGCGGGTTACGAGCCGGGCGTGGTCATGCCGTCCATGCTGGCGGCGCTGGGAGCGGCGCACGCGCCCCAGCCTTCGCTGATCATCAAAGTGGACGCCCGCACCACCAGCATTGCCATCCTCGACGGCGAGCAGCTGCTGCTGTTTCGCACGCTGGAGAACACGCGGGGCGTGACCATTACGGGCGAGCAGCTGGCGGAGGAAGTGTATCCCTCGGTGGTATTCTTTCAGGACACCTACCATCTGAATATCGGCCAGATTTTTGTGGCCGGCCTGCCCGAATCAGGGGGCGCGGCGCCTGCGTTGCGCGCCCAGACCGGCGCCCAGGTCAGCGACCTGGTGAGCCCGTCGCAACTGGGCGGGAGCGTGGGTTCGATTCCCAAGTGGAGAATGGCCGGCGTGGTGGGGGCGCTGCTTTCCTGATATGCGCGTGGACATCAATCTCGCCAGCCGTCCCTACGAAGACTCCGGCCCGCTGTGGCTGCGCTGGGGCGGAGCCCTGGCCGCTTTGGGCTTGTTCACCCTGATTTTGCTGTACAGCGCCCTCTCCGGGTTTGCCGCGGCGCGCAAGGACCGCGGGTTGATCGAGCAGCGGCAGCAGCAGATTGCCGCCCGCGACCTGCAGAAAGCCAAAGCCGAAGAAACGCTCAATCTGCCCGCCAATCGCGGCACCCGCGACCGCGCCCAGTTTCTCAACGATCTGTTCCTGCGCAAGGCCTTCTCCTGGACCAAGGTGTTCGAAGACCTGGAGCGGGTGATGCCGGCGCGGCTGCACGTGGTTTCCATCCATCCCGAAAAAGCTTCCGACAACCAGTTGCAGATCAAGCTGGTGGTGGCGGGAGAATCGCGCGACCGGGCGCTTGAGTTGGTGCGGAAGATGGAAAGCTCGCAACGTTTCCGGCAAACTCAAATCGAGCAGGAGTCGACCCAGGCCGGGCAGACGCCGGGCGACAACGTGCAATTTGATATCAGCGCTTTGTACGTGCCCGATTTTGGCGACGCCGATGGAACGGACAAAGAGAAGACGGGCACGGACAAGACGGAAGTGGACAAGACGGGCTTAGTCAAGACCAAGCAGGACAAGTCGAATAAGGCACAGACGGGCAAGAACCCGACCGGCAAGAAGGGTGCGCAGTGATGGCCGAAGGCCTCGATATCCGGAAGAAGGCAAAGATTGCGATCGCCGTCCTGGTGGCCCTGGACATCGCCGCCGTGGTCCTGCTGTTTTCTCCGCTGGTCGGGTCGGAGCGCTCCCGCCGTGAGCAAATGGACCAGCTCTGGCAGGAGCTGCAACTCAAAACCCATGAGGCGGAACCGCTCAAGGACGTCGACAAGAAGATCGTCCTGGCCAGCCAGCAGATCGACGACTTCTATCAAACCCGGCTGCCGGCGCAGGATTCGGCGATCTACGAAGAACTGGGCAAAGTCGCCAAGCAGAACGGGGTTCGCATCGGACAGATTCGCTCCAAGGCCAAGGACACGGACCCGGTCGGCCTGCGCCCAGTGGAGATCCAGGCGGATTTCTCCGGCGACTATCTGCAACTGGTGCGCTTCATCAACGCGCTGGAACGCGATCCGCTGTTTTTCATTATCGACAGCGTGGAACTGGGAGGCGAGCAGGCGGGCGTGGTCCGCCTGCAATTGAAGCTGGAAACTTATCAGAAGGCGAGCGGGTAAATGCAGCTGGGGACGGACAACCGCAATAAGACGATAGCGGCCATCGCCCTGATGGTGGTGGCCGTGGTGTTTGTGGTGATGCGCCTGATTCCCGGTTCCCCGGCCTCCGCGAAATCCCCCACTCCGGTGGTGACGCCTCCGCCAGGGACTCGCCGGATCGTGACTGTAAGGACCGCGGCGGGGAAAAAGCCCGGCCTTAGCCCGGAGACGCGTTCGCTCGATCCAACCCTGCGCTACGACTGGCTGAGGGCCAGCGAGGACACGAAGTATGAGGGCGCGGGCCGAAACATCTTCCGGGCCCAAGTCGACATTCCAAAACCGATTGCGCCGGTGCATGTCACGGCCCCGGTGGTGCCACAGGGTCCGCCGCCGCCCCCGCCCATCAATCTCAAGTTCTTTGGCTTTGCCAACAAGCCGGGCGAGCCCAAGAGAATTTTTCTTTCGCAGGGTGAAGACGTGTTCATCGCCGGAGAAGGCGATATTGTCGATCGCCGATACCGGATTCTGCGCATCACGCCGGTCTCGGTGGAAGTGGAAGACGTGCTGAACAACAACCGGCAGACGATTCCGTTGACGCAGGGGTAGACGAGTCGTCAGTCTTCAGTCGTCGGCCAGGCGTCGTTGGTCGTTGGCCCTGGGTCGTTGGCCTTTTGGCCTTCGGCGGACGGGACGGAAGCCTTGTGCGGCGCCGGTTTCCGCCATATATGAAACTGGCATCTTATAAAATGCAGCTTATGGCTAAGGCCAACGACCAAGGGCCAATGACCAACGACGGTTTCAAGGGCCAACGACCAACGGCCAATGACCAACGACGGTTTCAATCGACCAGCGACGGTTTCACGACCAACGGCCAACGCGGCTACATTCTTCTCATGCTGATGCTGTTCGTGGCCCTGCTGGCGATTGCCGCCGGCGCTCTGGCTCCCGGCATTGCCTTCCGGATCAAGCGCGATCGCGAAGAAGAGATGATCCATCGCGGCGTGCAGTATTCGCGGGCGATTCGCATTTTCGTCAAGAAAACCGGACGCTATCCCACGCGCCTGGAGGAGCTGGAAAATACCAACAACATCCGCTTTCTTCGGAAACGCTATAAAGATCCCATCACCGGCAAGGATTTCAAATTGCTGCACGTGGGAGAAGTGCAGCTCACCAGCGCCGCGGGCATTGCCGGTGCGGCCGCGCTCGGGAGCGGCGTCGCCGGCATGGCGGGCGCCGCTGCGCTGGGAGGCAACGCTGCCGGAGGAGCGGCGGCGCTTCTGGGAGCCGCGATGGGAGCAGCCGCAGCCCAGGCCTCCGTGGGCAGCCCGCTAAATCCGGCAAGCAATCCCGCCGGCGACTCTGGGGCGGGCGCGGGCAACGGCAACAACAACGACCAGTCCAAACCGGACTCGAGCCAGCCGGGCGCCGGCATTGGCAGCAACCAGCTATCCAGCGCGGTTTTTGGCGGAGGCCCCATCGTCGGCGTGGCCAGCACCAGCAAAGCCAAAAGCATCCGCGAGTTCAATCACAAGAACCACTACAACCAGTGGCAATTCATCTACGATCCCACCATGGACCGGGGCGGCCTGATCACGACGCCGGCGCAGCCTCCGTTGCAGGTGTCCTCGCCGGTGCAGCAGCCGAACTCGTCGAGTCCCAACTCGTCCGCAACGCCGAGTTCCACACCGAGCACCTTCGGCGGGATGCAGAGCGCGCCGCCGGCGCAACCCGCGCCGCAGCCACAGCAGTAGGATCAGCAAACATTTGGGGACGGAGAATGACGGGCGAGGACGCCCGTCCTCCATTGGTTTAGTTGCCGACGGGGCGCTGTATTTCGATCACGCCGATCCATTCCTGGTTGCGGGTTTCGGTGTAGACCAGGTTGCCGCCCAGGATTTGAGCCGCGGCCGCGGGGGGCACGTCGTGGTGGTAGCCGAAGAACCTCGTTTTCCAGTCCTGCCACAACTCCCAGTTCTCCAACAACGGGTGGGCGGGCTCATCCTTGGTGGAGAAGACGAGAGCCACTGCAAAATCCGAGCGGGCTCCGCCGGAACGGAGATCGGCCGCCATCAGCTGCCCGGCGGCAAAATTCTCGATGCGCACCACCCGCATGGGGCGAGTAACGTAGCCCAGGTAAGGATGCGTCAGCTCGTCACTGGCCGGCCAGGCCGTGAGCACGCCCGCCATGGGATAGCGCGCCTCCAGAAATTCCTCGGCGTGCTGATGCAGCCGGATGTAATCCCGGTAGGCCAGGTTGTCCTCCGGGGCAAATCCGTAGGGCGGGTTGGTAAACCATCCCGCAACGAACAACAGCACCACCATCGCCACCAGCCAGCGCCACAAGCGCACTCTTCGCCAGAGCGTGGAAACGCCGATCAGAATCACCAGCGGCACCACCGGCAGCATGTAGCGAGCCAGTTCGGCGCCGCCCACCAGCGCCATGGCGAATACATAAGCAAGAATCACCGCCAGCATGGCGAACTGGGACTCCAGCGCAATCCGAGGACGTTCGCCGTCCGCATCGCGAAGCGGCGGCAGCCACATGGCGAAGACAACGGCCAGGGTCAACATCAGAAGGTGAAAATATCCGAAGGTTTGCCAGAGGCGAATCAGCAGGGCGAGCAGAATCCGCAGCGGATGAATTGTGGCGGCGACGTTATAGCGAAAAAACTCGGGATTGCCGAAAACAAAACCAGTCTGCCAGTAATGGAAACCGTACCAGGCCGCGAGGGGAAGAAGCGGAACCAGAAGCAGAGCGGAATTCCGATTCTGAGGACGCATATTTCCGTCCCGGGCGGGCAACCACATCGACAGGACGTCCCAGGCGAACAAGGCGAGCGGCGCCAGGATGGCGGTCTCCTTGGTCAAGCTGGCGAGCGAGAACCAGAGCGCCGACTGCCATCCCCGGCTTCGCACGTAGGCGAGCAGGCCCCAGAAGGTAAATCCGGCGGCGGCCAGGTCGAGGTGGGCGAGCGAGCTTTGGGCGAAGAATACGGGATAGATCGTCGTCAGGATCGTGGTCGCCACCGCGACCTCGAGGTTGGCCACCGCCTTTGCCAACCGGAACAAGCCGAGCAGCGTAAACGAAGCCGCCAGAAGCATGGCCGTTCGGGTCACGATCGGGGCAAATCCCACGACTTTCCACCACAGCGCCAGGTAAGCCATCACCAGCGGCGGGTGAGCATTGGAGACGGTGGAGTGCGGAATCGGGCTGCCGGTCAACAACAGGTCCCGCGCCGCTGGGATGTAATAGCCGGCTTCGTCCCAGAAATAGGGCAGGCGCAGCAAGGGCGCATGCAGCGCCAGCAGCGCCGCAAAGGTCAGAAGGAATACGAGCGCTGGATGGGGGCGGCGCGAAGGCTGATGGTTGGGTGTCAAAAGTTATACAAGCTTGTAATAAAGGCCTGGGCATCCCGTTCGGCTGGACGGGCGGGACGCTCGTCCTCCAGTCAGTGCACCGGGCCGGGAGCCATCATGCGCGGGTCCAGTTTGATCTCGCCAAACGTGCTTTCGTAGCCCGCCACATTCTGCTGCAGGATGCCAGACAACGCCTTGGCCTGCTGCGGACTCAAGTATATTCCCTGAAAATTGTTGACCTCCACCTGGGTCTCGCTTTGCTGCTGCAAGGTGCCGAAGACCAGGAAGAAATCCCAGACGTTGACCCGCACCTGCACGCTGTTGGCGTAAGTCTCGCGATAGTCGGCAGTGTTGGTCAGTTTGATGTTGGGCTGAGTTGGGATCGACATAGGAAAGCCAGTGTAACGGGATTGCGGCAGGGAAACAACGCGGCGGGCAGATCGGCCGCGGGCCCGGGATTCGGGGAAACGAAAGATTGAATGCGTCGCGTCTTGCCCGGATGGTACCTTACACAAATCCTGGCGTACACAAATCCTGGGTCAGACGCCGCGAGACGCGGCAAGAGACAAAGAGCAGATGGCAATCAGCAGGCGCGAGTTTATCGGCAGAATAGCGCAGGCCGGCGGCTTCGGCGCCGCCTTCATGACCATGCACTCGCTGGGGCTTCTGGGCA
This sequence comes from Terriglobia bacterium, assembly GCA_963734455.1. Taxonomy (GTDB): domain Bacteria; phylum Acidobacteriota; class Terriglobia; order Terriglobales; family Acidobacteriaceae; genus JAIQFF01. Next base: position 93,338 of record CAVTHC010000007.1, on the reverse strand, counting down.
TGGCCGAGACCGAGCCGCGGAAGGACTTTCCGCTGCCGCCCTCGACCGGCCGCGGGACGAAAGTGATCATTCTGGGCGCGGGAATTTCCGGACTGGTCTCCGCCTACGAAATGCGCCGGGCGGGATTCGACTGCACCGTGCTCGAAGCGCGGGAGCGACCCGGCGGACGCAACTGGACCCTGCGCAGAGGATCGAAGCTGATCTTTAATGATGGGACAGCGCAGGAATGTAGGTTCGACGAAGGAAATTATTTCAACTGTGGCCCGGCGCGTCTGCCCTCGGTCCACAAAACCATGCTGGGATATTGCGACGAACTGGGAGTGGAACTTGAGGTCGAGGTAAATTCCTCGCGCCGCGCGCTGCTGCAGAACGATACCGTCTTTGGCGGCAGACCCATCCGCCAGGGGCAGGCCATTAACGACGCCCGCGGCCATGTGGCCGAACTTCTGGCCAAATGCGTGCAACAGGGCGCGCTCGATCAGGCGTTCACGCCCAACGACCACGCCGCGGTGATGGATTTTCTGAAATCTTACGGCGCCCTGGGAAAGAATTATGAATACACCGGCTCCTCGCGCTCCGGCGACCGCCAGTTCCCTGGGGCGGGAGATCAGGTCGAAATCCCTTGCGCTCCTCTTTCCTTTTCGGACTTGCTCAAATCGCAGTTTTGCCGGCCCATGCTCTTTGAAGAGGTGCTCGATATGCAAGCCACAATGTTCCAGCCCGTGGGCGGCATGGACCGGATTCCATATGCGTTTGCGCGCGCTCTGGGTAAGGTGGTCCGCTACAACTCGCCGGTCACGGAAATTAGAAAAACCGCCGACGGAGTCCGGGTGTCGTATCGCAAAGGCGAATCTGGCCCGGTACATTCCCTCGAGGCGGCCTACTGCATTTGCGCGATGCCGCTGAGCATTCTCAAGACCATACCCAATGACTTCGCTCCGCGCGTGAAATCGGCGATCGAGAATGCTCCTTATGACTCTGCCTACAAAGTGGCGTGGGAGTCGCGCCGCTTCTGGGAGCAGGACGGAGACGAGATTTACGGCGGCATCTCGTTCCTCACCACCGGCCTTATCAATATGGTCTGGTACCCGAGCGCCCGGCTGATGTCGAAACGCGGAGTGCTGATTTCCGGCTACGCCATGGAGAACTGGAGTGATTTCGGCAAGCTGCCCAGCTACGAAGCGAAGCTGGCAGCTTCCCGAGCGGCGGTGGAAAAACTGCATCCCGGCAAGAGCAAGGAACTGGAGAAGCCAATTTATATGTCCTGGGGCAAAGTGCCTTATAGCCTGGGCTCATGGGTGGGTCGAGGTTCCGACTATCCTGCCTCGGACGACGCACCTTACTATAAGGGACCCTACCGAGAACTCATCGTTCCCGACGATCGGATCTACTTTGCCGGGGACCACTGCAGTCATATTGTTGGCTGGCAGGAAGGGGCGGCCCTGGCCGCCCAGCGGGCGATCACCATGATCGTCAGCCGGATCAGCCAATCCTGAGAAAACCCAATCTTGACAAAACTTGGAGCGGAGCTAGCCATGCCAAGAACCTCGATGCATTTGATGTTTATCCTCACGCTGTCATGGTCGCTGGTCGCGGGGGCGCAGAGCCAAGTGCGCCACATTCAGGAGGACGACCGTTCCATTGCAACCGGAGTTTGGGTGGGAGACACGCTGTACCTGAGTGGCCAGTTGGCGTCGCCTGTGAGTCCGGCGGACGCGGCCAAGGGAACCGCCGCTGTTTACGGCGACACCGAAACCCAAACCATGAGCACGCTGACCAAGATCGAAGCGACGCTTAAAAACGAGGGTCTCACCATGGCCGATGTGGTGATGATGCACGTGTATATGGCTGGCGATCCGGCGAAGGGCGGCAAGTTGGATTTCTCCGGCATGATGGCCGCGTACACGCGCTTTTTCGGGACCAAAGAGCAGCCCAACAAGCCGGCTCGCAGCGCCATGCAGGTCGCGGCTCTGGCCGCGACCTGGGCCCTGGTGGAGATTGAGGTGATCGCGGTGAAATCCTCGGGCAAGCCGGCAAAATAGTTTTTCTGCCGGCGGGAATTGCCCTAATTTCGTTCCCTGGCAAAATTCTCAGCGACTCGCTGGTGGGCTACGTGATTTCTACTCGCGGAGCTAGAGCGTCCAGCGGCGGAGCGGTTTCTGAGGAAATCACTTCCCGTCGCCGGAAAGACCACTTCCCACGCTCGCCAGCTGGGACCGTGAATCTAAATCCAGCCCGATACATCTCGTGCAACCGTGCCGGAATCGCCAGGCTGAACACCACCACGAGCGCCAGCACAACTCTGGCCACTCCAGGCAGAGCGACCCAGTCATGCCTGAGCTTCGACAACGCCGCCGTCATGAACAAGGAAACTGCGAATACCTGCAATGAGTGCCTGCCCAGCAGGTTGAAAAACTGAAACAGGCGCAGTCGCATGAGCTGGAAATCGATGGTCCGCGGAAGCCACCAGATCACATAACCCAGGCAGACCGCATCCAGGAATCTCGCCGGGTTCCGGCTCGGGCCCAAAGAGAATTTCAACAGCGGCGCGACCCCGAACAGGACGTGGCGGTGGCGGTCCAGGAAGAAGAACAGCGCCAGCACAAAACAAACCGCCAGCAGCGCGCGTGACTTCGGAACTGCGCCTGCTTCCCTGCTCAGGCCCCGGTAAGCGAGATACTGGCCGGCGACAAAGTAGGCCTGCCAGGCCAGAATGTTGAACGTTCCCAGGTTGATCCACGGAATCAGGTGGGAGGCGTCGCCGATCCCCCACTGCGCCGCCAACCACAAGCTTGCGCTGGTTACGCCCACCAACCAGGCCCGGCCCTTCGTCATTTGTTCCAGCACGATCGGGGTGAACAACAGGAAGACGCAATACATCGGAAGAATGTCGCTGAAGCCCGGTTGATACAGGAGCAGAGATCCAGAAAAAAAGGCTTGCAGCGGGTGCGCAGCTTGAAAAGAACTCTGCTGGAGAAGAACCGCGCCTGAGATGCTTGCTCCGAGCAGGAGCATATGAACCGCGTACACATCGCGGGCTCGCCGGAGCAACCGGGCCTCCAATGCGCCCTGCCCGTGTTTATTGCGGAATCGCAGGTATACCCAGGTGGACACCAGCCCTGAGAGAAAGACAAAACCATCGGGAGCCGAGGCATAGCCGAAGGTATAGGAAAAGAACGGCTGCAGCGGGTGCTGCGGCAAATGCGCCAGCGTCATGAGAACGAGGAAATATCCCCGCAAGCTGTCCACTCGCCAGTCTCGTGACGTCATCCCCATACCAGCGCAATCCCGGTTCCGCGCAAGCTGAACAAAACAGGTTCCACAAGATATCGGCGCCCGCGAATATGCAAAATATTGCGCCAGAAGCGGAACCGGCCTTCTTCTTTAGTGGGGCCGCAGGCGCAGAAACACGATCCCGCCGACCGGGTGCTCTCCGTAAACCGGCTGCAAGACATCCGGCACCCCATACCAGGTAAATTGCGCCCCCAGCGCGGTCGAGAGATGCGGAATATGCCCCACTTCCCGCTCGTAGCCTGCAGTGTAGGCCTGCACCCGCGCGAAGTAGCGTTCGTTGAATCCGGATGGCTCGGGATTTTCGCCCAGAAGAAGCTCGTTGGTGCGGTCCACATTTTCGATGCGAGTCCAGACATAGTTGCGTTCGAGAAAACGCAGGGTCGATTCCAGCAGATAACTGTTGCCCACATTGCCGCCGGAAACGTCCTGATTCCTTCCCCAGAGCAGCAGCGACGCCCAGTTCCCTTTCGGCAACACTCGGTTGTACTGGATCGACGCGGTCATCCTTCTTATATCGACATTGGCGGCGAGCGCTTCCGGGCTGCGCATCTGCGCGATGGAATATTGCAGGCTCCAGTTCTGGCCGGCGTTGGCGGTGACTCGCGTCGACCACGAGTCAATCTTACCTGAGTTGATGTTCCAGCGGGATTCGTCGGGCTCGCGTCCATGAAAGCCCGAGGCTTCGAGCCGGAAGTTGCGATAGGTAATGCCCGCCGTGATCACGTCCGCGGCGATGTGGGTCGAGTCCTGCAAATGATGTCCCAGGGACGCGATGGGATCTTCCGACGCCGACGCCCGGTGCGGATACGACGGCGGCCCCATCGCAGGATCGCCCATGGGAGCCGCATACAGAGACAACAACGTGTGCTCCGCCAGCTTGTAGTCGTACAAAGCGGCCAGCTCCATGAAGAAATCGTGGGGATGCTGCCCGTCCACGATAGGCCGACCGAAGGCGGTCTCGCCCTGCTGGAATAGTTCCGGGTAGCGCCGACCGGAAACGGTGGCGGGCTCGAAGCTGAGCATGGTCCGGAGGGTCAGCGTGCCCTTGCCGAATTTGCGCTGGGCCATGGGCATCCACCAGTTGGTGGAGAAAAGTTTGCCGGCGCCGCGCGGGCTGCTCTGTTGTATGTCGCTCAGGAAGCCCTCACCGTGGAACATCAGCGTCCATTTTCCCCAGGTCGTCATGAGCATTTCGAAGGGAGTGGAGTTGGGCTCGGCGTCGGTCCCGGAAGTGGCGTGCTGCAGCAGGGACTCAATGAGAGAGCCAGGCTTCATCGTCATTTTTTCGCCGGTGGTTTTTTCGGCTGCCATGCCCGGCATTCCCGGCATCGACTGGCTGGACTGCGATAGGGCGGGCGTGTCCGGCCCATCGCCGCCGGCCTGGCCCAAGGCGGGCAGGGACGGAACGAAGAAGAACACCGCGTTCAGCAGAGCACTGACAAATAGTTTCCGCACAAATATCTCCATACGTCTTCCGGGGAAGACCAACCGTTCGGCTTCGCGAAGCCGGCAAAAATGGAGTTGGCGTGATCTTAAATGCGCAGGGGGGCTAAGTGAGGTGGGTCGGGCGACGAAATCTTCAGGCTCTGCACCCAGACCTGACTTGGGATTGTGATCGGGGCCGGCATCGCATCGCCGGTTGCGACCAGGGTCGAAGACAGTTGCGCGGCCAGTGCAGTCTGCAGGATTGCGGAGTCATGGCCATTTAGGCAGCAGCGGTAGCTCACCGGAGCGGAAGCCGGCGGTTTCGCGCCATGCTGGTGACAACCGGCAGGATGAACCGGCGCAGGCATCATATGCCCTTCCTGCCCCGCCACCGAAATCGCGGCCAGCAAGAGCAAGACCGGAATCTTCGTGCTGGATTTACTCATCCTGGTTATTCGATCTGGTTATTCGATGCGCAAGTCAGCGCCTGTGATACAGGAGAAGCGGTTAAAATAAACCCAGGGCCGGGATGGCGGAATTGGCAGACGCGTTGGACTTAGGATCCAATGCCCAAAAGGCGTGCAGGTTCAAATCCTGTTCCCGGCACCAGATTTTCTTTGGACCCCCCCGGGTTAAATGTCGAACGGCCCACCCCTTCGTTTCCCTTGAATCTGTCACATTCTGAGGCTGCCCCACCCTTGCGCTTTTTGCAAGGGTGGGAGATGTTCATCCGTCACGGCCTTTCCGCCAACCAGAGCTTACGCTCGGCATGCCCAACCCGGAAAAAGCATGAGTGGGGTAGCCTTTGCCACATCCTCGCTCCCACCCTTGCATAAAGCGCAAGGGTGGGGCAGCCTCAGATCAAAACACCGCCGAAGAAGAAGGGTGGGCCAGCCCGCCTGCTGTACGAATTTGTCGCCGAGTCGAAGTGTGCGTCAGTTGTGGCAGCAGCGGTTCCAGCAATTGCACCGAAACTCACGTTCACGTTGTTCTTATCGTTCTCAGTACCCATCGCGCCCAGTGCATGCTCAAGACGGGTCTTCTGGTCGCTGTCTTTCATCTTGTCCACTTTGTTTTGCAGCTTTTCCAGCCCTTTCTTCAGACGCTCGGCTGACTTCTGACACGATTTGTCATCCCCACAGTTAACGTTGTAGAGGCCGGTCGGGTCCTTGATCGACAAAGGATTGTTGAGCGCATAGGAATACCTGTTCCAAGTTTGAGGATTGCCGGGATGCCCACTGTTCAGCAACGGATCGGGCGTCATGAACCGCCCCATCGTAGATGCGTTGTATCTGGCTCCGAAGTTATCGAGGCCGGATTCGGCATCGCGTTCTTTGCCGGTGAACTTGTAGGCGGCCTCCACGCTGCGCTGCATAAACATGCTTGGGTTCATCGTCATAGCAGTAGGAAGCACGCATCATAGTTGTACGCCTCCTACATCAATCGCTGCGGCGGCCTCTTAAAAAGCGCTTGCCTCACGATAGATAAATCCCGCTCCTCCAACTCAGCGCTCACGCGATCATCCGAGAAAAAGCGTGGTCTTTCTGTATTCTGTGCACGAGTATGGAAATCACAGTCAGCGCAGATGAACCACGTTCGGTACGTGTCTGCGGCGGGATGCGAAAACCAAACGGAAATTGCCATGTGTCGACAATTCGGGCATTCGAGATTGTCCAAATGGCCGATAGCAGCTTCCTGCAAGAGATGCAACTGCGACGACAGTTCGCTATTAGTTTGGTTCTGGGATCTTTCTCGCGGCATCTACTCCCGCCTCCATTTCGGCTGCAGTGCCCGGACCAAACGTTTGGCTCGGTAAGTTTTGGTTGAGGTGCAGCAGTTCTTCCTCCATTGTGTGATCCAGCATTTGCTGCGAGGAGAATGCGCCGTCTCCTAAGGCAGCGCCCGTAGGCGGCGTTGAAAGCGACATTCCACAGCAACCGGATGGTAGATCAGCTTTCACTAACTGCTGCATAGGGCTGAGGTCATAGCCTGCCCCCGAGAGGTTCTTCATACTTTGACCTACCATTGCGGTCTCACTATCACTAAACCCGACCAGGGACGGTGACGCGCTTGTTGTAGCTGCACCTGTCAAACTTCCCGCAGCTGCAGAAAGTCCACCGGCGATGGCTGCGCCCTTCAGAACATCTCCGCCGACGGCAAGCGCGGTCTTGCCTGCGCGACGGCACTTTCTCCCATTCGGCCAGAAACGTCTCCATCTGCAACTGGTGAAATACTGTATTGCCATAGGGATCGATCTAGCGAAGCAACCGGAAAGAGGTTCGCCAGTTGGAATTCGAAAGTTGATCCCGATGTCTGCTTCAGTTACTGGCTTCCCGCGTGCAGGCTCAAATCGACCCGTGAATCCCATAGAAACCCTTCCGCCCAAAAGACTTACTGAACGGCGGGCTGGCCCACCCTTTGCTTAAGTCTGGCACATTATGAGGCTGCCCCACCCTTGCGCTTTTTGCAAGGGTGGGAGATGTTCATCCGTCACGGCCTCTCCGCCAACCAGAGCTTACGCTCGGCATGCCCAACCCGGAAAAAGCATGAGTGGGGTAGCCTTTGCCGCATCCTCGCTCCCACCCTTGCCAAAAGCGCAAGGGTGGGCAAGCCTCAGATCAAAACACCGCCGAAGAAGAAGGGTGGGCCAGCCCGCCCACGTTGCCGTTGTCGGTCCCCGCGTGGAAGTCATAGATCCGGATCAAAAATCCAGCGGTCTCATCACGGTCACGGTCGCGATCGCAGACTTAGCCGCGGGGCCGTGACCGACAGGGACGAACGCCACGACATGGTAAACGCCTAAAGTTCGGGCGGTAAAAACCCCGTCCTGGCTTATGCTGCCTCCGGCGGTGCTCCCGGTGAGGGTCCAATGGACGAGCGTTGCTGCGGCCGCGCCATCCACGCGAGCGGAGAAGCTTTGGGTCTGCCCGGGGCTTAAGGCGACACGGGCAGGGTAGATGGTCAGCCGCACTGGGCTCGGCTGATCCTTATTTTGATTTTGATCTTGCGCGCAAAGAACCGCCGCGGCCAAAAGGAAAAACAAGAGGACCACGGTGCGCCAACCGCGGGCACCTTCGATCATATTTCCACCCTTCAAGTCGATCAGGGCTGGACCGAGTTCAGTCCCAGATAAACCGCCCAGCCTGCGATCACCAGGATCATGACTCCTGAAACCGCGCCCAGCATTTTCACCACAGGAGTGATCTTGTTCACCTTGGCCATGAGTTCCATCTGGTCTTTTGCCATTGCCGAGGCCGAGTCATCGAGGAAGAGTTGGTCGTCTTCCTGCATGGTCAGGGTGCTGCGGTAAATCAGAAGGATAATCAGAACGACGGTGAGCGCGCCCCACACGATCAGCAACCATAACAATCCCGGAGTCATAGACCACCTCGGTACTGATGTCGAGCCGGTCCCGAAGGCTGTTACAGATAGATTGTGGTTGTGGCCCCCACAACCAGCTCTCGGACAAGGGCCCCAACCGGGGATTATAGACCTGTTGGCAAGGTCCGGCGGGTGTTTTTAGGGTTGCACCCCGAGGGCCAATGTGGTCATCTAATCAGTCGACGGGCCCGTGCCGGGAACCTGCCTGGAAACCTGCCGCGGAGCGACTTTAGAGGCTGTACCGCACCGCTGTTTGCTATAATGATAAACGAGTCCTTTCAAGGAGATACCTATGGCCACGACGACCACCCCGGAAGTGAAGCCCGCAGAGACGAAAAAGGCGCCGATCAGCCTGACCGCCAGCGCCATCGCCAAGGTCAAAGAGACCATGGCGCAACAGAACCCGGTTCCGACCGGCCTGCGCGTAGGCGTGGTGGGAGGGGGCTGCTCGGGATTCTCCTATTCCATGCAGTTCGAAAACGGCGCCGGCATGATGGACAAAGTTTTCGATATGGACGGCCTGAAGGTCTACGTGGATGCCACTTCCGTGATGTACCTGAACGGCTGCGTGGTGGACTACGTTGAGACCCTCGAAGGCGCCGGCTTCAAGTTCGAGAACCCGAACGTGAAGAGCACCTGCGGCTGCGGATCATCGTTCAGCGTGTAAGATTTTGGATTTCGGAAAAGCCCCGTCGCTCAGCGACGGGGCTTTTTGTTTGATGGAGGACGGGCGTCTCGCCCGTCCAGCCGGGCGGGGACGCCCGGCCTCCATTCCTTACGACGATCCCATCAGGTGGCAGGAGTGAGTTTTCACCACCAGCCACACTTCACTTCCCGGCTGGAGGTGAAGGGCTTCCCGTGCGGCCAGGGTGAGATGGACTTCCATCTCAACCCCGCAATTCACTTTTGCCACCACGATCACGTCGCGCTGCGCCAGTGAAACCACGCGGCCGGGAATGATGTTGCGGGCGCTCAACCCCACCGGCGGAAGCGAGGCCAGCAGAATATCTCCGGCGCGGATTCCAACTCGCAACTTCGAACCGACATCGGCCCGCACCAGCGGCGTTTCAATCTCCACCTGGCTGCCGGACAACTGGCACACCATGGTGCCGCGCGCTTCGTGGACGGCAAGCACGGTGGCGTCGAAAATATTCTCGAACCCAGCGAGTTGCGCCACCGTCTCCAGGCGCGGAGCGCTCATCACCTGGTGCGGCGTTCCCTGGGCGATCACCCGGCCATTCTCCAGCACGATCACGCGATCGCCCAAGGCAAAGACTTCCTCCCGGCTGTGAGTGACATAGAGAATCGGGACGCCATGCTCCTGGTTCCATGTCCGCAGATCGTCGATAATCTTCGACTTGGTCACCACATCCAAAGCTGCGAGCGGTTCGTCCAGAAGAAGGATGGCCGGTTCGATCACCAGGGCGCGGGCCAGCGCCACTCTCTGACGCTCGCCCCCGGAAATCTGAGTGGGCCGGCGCGAACCCAGATGGGCAATGCGGAACGACTCCAGTACGGCGGCGCAGCGCCGCTCACGCTCGGCGCGGCGGAGCCGGGAGAGGCCGTATTCGATATTCGCCTGGACAGTCAGGTGCGGAAACAAAGCCAGGTCCTGAAATACATAGCCGACTTTTCGCCGCGGCGGGGGAACATTGATGCCGAGCGTGGCATCGAATAAGACTCTCTCTTGCACCGCGATTCGGCCCGCATCGGGCCTGGTTAGCCCGGCGATACAATCCAGCACGGTCGTCTTCCCCGCCCCGGAAGGACCGAACAGGATGGTGATTCCCGGCGGAAGGGCGACGGCCAGGTCGAGTTCGAAATCCTTTCCCAGATGCTTGCGAATCTGCACGGAAACTTCTGGGGTATCGCGCGGTTCCATGGGTGCTGGCTCGATTCAAAATCAATAACCACCAAGGACACTAAGTACCACGAAGGAATTCCTACGGCACATATTTCCCGGTCGTGGTGCAGTTTGCGCAAAAGCAATCCCGCGCCCTGTCATTCCGAAGCCGGGTTTATCGGCGAGGAATCCGCTCGCTACCGGCAGCAAAACGGCAGATTCCTCGCGCGAGAACCTCGCGCTTCGGAATGACAAGGCTTAAGGGGGCAGCGCGCACCACCGCCTGTTTCCCCGCAACGCCGGTTTTCCTTTGTGTACCTTCGTGTCCTTGGTGGTTTAAGCTTTTCATTTCCACATCCACAGACGCCGATTCAAGCCGTACACCACCGCCAGCGTCACAAACGAGATGGCCAGCAGCACCAGGGCCGAGGCATTGGCGCCGGAATAATTGACGGCTTGCACTTTGTCGTAAATATCAATCGAGACCGTGCGGGTGACGCCCGGAATATTGCCGCCCACCATCAGCACCACGCCAAACTCGCCCATGGTGTGGGCGAAGCTGAGGGCGACGCCGGTTACGACTCCAGAGACCGACAGGGGCAGAATCACGCGGAAGAAGGTGCGCAGCCGGGAAGCGCCCAGGGTCTGCGATGCCGCCACCAGCCGCGGATCCACGGCGGCAAACGAAGCTGCAAAGGGCTGCACCGCGAAGGGGAAACTGTACAGAATTGACCCGATCACCAGGCCCTCGAAGGTAAAAGCCAGGGTATGGCCGGTGAGCGCTTCCCAGCCGCGTCCCAGCGGGCTGTGCCGGCCGAGCGCGACCAGCACATAGAAACCCAGAACGGTGGGAGGCAGCACGATGGGCAGGGCGAATACGGCTTCGGCGAGAAATTTCCAGCGCCAGCGGGACCAGGTGATCCAGCACGCCACCGGAAGTCCCACCACCACGAGTATGGCCGCAACCAGTGCGGATAGCCGGATGGTGAGCCAGAATGCCTGCCAATCCATCAGTATTTTCCTCTCAACCTTTCACGAGATGCGTGGACCGCAGAACTCCACGAAATTGGCTGCTCAACCTGAGAATACTTTCATCTTCAGGCTGCATTCATCTTAGTAAAATCTTGTAAAATGCCGCCCCATCCTGCGCATCTGCCACGCAAGATGTACCATCCATGGTGGTTGAGTTTGCGGCCCCGAGACTGGAAGCTAGTGATTGTATCCGCAACCCTCAGTCCCGCTCGGGGTTTTTATACATGGGGCCTGCAAACCAGAATACAAGCAAGAAGCAGCGGACCCTAAAGTGAGGATGTCGTGAACCTGCTGAAACGCCATTGGCTGATCGCAAGTCTGATTGTCGTAGCGCTTGCTGTCTTCGCGGCCTTTCAGTTCAAGGGCACGGAACAGCCAAAATATTTCACGGCAAAAGTGGATCGCGGAGACATTCGCCAGGTGGTGGAAGCCACCGGCACCATCAACGCGGTGACGACCGTGCAGGTGGGTTCGCAAGTTTCTGGCACGATTTCGAGGCTCAATGCCGATTTCAATTCGCGGGTGAAAAAAGGACAGGTAGTAGCGCAGATCGATCCTTCGCTGTTCCAAGGCTCTCTGCTGCAGGCCAAGGCTGATTTGGCGAACGCCAAAGCCAACGTGATTGCGTCCCAGGCCAACCTCGAAAAGGCGCAGGCCAGCGCGCTGCAGGCGCGAGCCGACTATGACCGGACTGCGGGGCTGGCCAAAGAAGGAGTCATGAGCCAGCAGCAACTCGACCTGGCGAAAGCCACCGCCGACTCCGACGATGCAGCGGTGGCGGCAGCCAAGGCAACCATCACCCAGGCGCTGGCGCAGGTGCAACTGAAGCAGGCCGCCGTGACGGTGGCGCAGACCAATCTGGATTACACCACCATTCATGCGCCCATCGACGGCACGGTGATTGCCCGCAGCGTGGATGTCGGCCAGACGGTGGCGGCCTCGCTGCAGGCGCCGACTCTGTTCACCATCGCGCAGGACCTCACGAAAATGCAGGTCTATGCCAGCACCGACGAGTCCGACGTGGGCGTGATCCACGCCGGGCAGATCGTCACCTTCAAAGTGGATGCGTTTCCCAAAGACACTTTTACCGGCCGGGTTTCACAGGTGCGTTTGAACGCGACCACGGTGCAGAACGTGGTCACTTACAACACCATCATCGATTTTGATAACCCGGACCTGAAGCTCTTTCCCGGCATGACCGCCTACATCACGATTCCAGTAGCGACCGCGCAAAATACATTGCGCGTTCCCAACGGGGCGCTGCGCTACAAACCGGACATGACCGCGGACCAGCTGCGCGCGCTCTACAAGCAGTACGGACTAGTCACAGGCCAGGCTGCGGGAACGCAATCCGCCAGCGCCCAGGCAGCGGGAGGCACTGGGGCCGAAGTCAAACCTCAGCGCGCCCAGGGAGAAGGCTCCGAGGGTGGCGGCGCGGTCGCGGGGCAGCCGCATACCCCGCGCGTGGATGTCGCCGTGGTCTGGAAGCTGCGTCCGGATAAAACGCTGGAACCGGTGCGGATTCGTACCGGCATCACTGACCATACGGTCACCGAAGTCGCGCAGGTGCTGAACGGTCAACTGAACGAGGGAGACGCTTTGATCACCGGCGGCGTGGCGGGGAGTTCGGCCGCGACCCGCGCGCCGGGCCTGGGCGGAACCACGCCGAGGGTGAGATAACTTGGGACGGTGGAGGCCGGGCGTCCCGCCCGGCTGGACGGGCGAGACGCCCGTCCTCCATCACGGCGGGAGAGGCTGAGAAGCTGGCGAGAAAAAAGCCATGGCGACCATTCCACAATCCGCGGTAAAGCCGCCCGCCGAAGGTGGAAGCAGCAGCCTGATTCAGATCGACGACGTGCACAAGTACTACGACCTGGGCGAAACCAAGGTGCATGCTTTGCGCGGGGTCAACGTCCGCATCGAGCGCGGCGACTTTGTGGCCATCATGGGGGCCAGCGGCAGCGGCAAATCCACTTTCATGAATATTCTGGGCTGCCTGGACAAGCCGACCAGCGGCCGCTATCTGCTCGAAGGCATCGCGGTCTCCGAACTATCCAAGAAAGAGCTGGCCACGATTCGCAATCGCAAAATCGGTTTCGTCTTCCAGGGATTCAACCTGCTGTCCCGCACCACCGCGCTGGAAAATGTCGAACTGCCCACGCTCTATGCCCAGATCAGCAAGGAGGAAGGCCGCAAGCGCGCCCGCGAAGCCCTCGAACTGGTGGGACTGGGAGATCGCATGCAGCACTTCCCTTCCCAGCTTTCCGGAGGCCAGCAGCAGCGGGTCGCGATCGCGCGCGGACTGGTCAATCACCCGTCCATCCTGCTGGCCGACGAGCCCACCGGCAATCTGGACAGCCGGACTTCCGTCGAAATCATGGAAGTGTTTCAAAAGCTTAACGACGATGGTCTGACCGTGGTGATGGTGACGCACGAGCCCGACATCGCGGAATTTGCCAAGCGCGGCATTCACTTTCGTGACGGCACCATCCGTCGCGATGAACGGGTGCAGAACCGGCCGGTGGCGGTCGAGGTCCTGAAAGACATGCCCGCGCTGGAGGATTGAGTATGGATTTACTGGCCATCATTCGTATCGCCATGCGGGCGCTGGCCCGCAACAAGATGCGCTCGATTCTCACCATGCTGGGCATCATCATCGGCGTGGGCGCGGTGATTGCCATGGTCAGCGTGGGCCAGGGAGCGCAATTGCAGGCCCAGCAGCAGATCGCGGCCATGGGTTCCAACATGCTGTTTGTGCAGTCCGGCACGGTAAACAAGGGCGGAATGCGCATGGGCTGGGGCGCCACCAAGACGCTGGTTTACGACGACATGGTGGCCATCCTGCGCGAGTGTCCGTCGGTCGCGGCCGCCGCCCCGGGCAGCCAGGCTTCCGCCCAGGTCGTTTTTGGAAATGACAACTGGGCCACCAACATCAACGGCACCGAGCCGCAGTATTTCGATATCCGGAGCTGGCCCTTTGCCGAGGGCACGTCGTTCACCCAGGATGACGTGACCACGGCCGCCAACGTCGCCGTCATTGGCGAGACGGTGCGCAAGAACCTGTTTGGCGCCACCGATCCCGTCGGCCAGACGGTGCGCATCAACAACCTGTCATTCAAAATTGTCGGCCTGCTGACCCCGAAAGGCACTTCAGCGGCCATGGGCCAGGACCAGGACGACGTCATCCTCGTGCCCATCACCACCCTGCAGAAGAAAATCACCGGACAGGACTGGCTGCGCTGGATCATGGTGTCCGCGCTATCGAAAGACGCCAGCTACACCGCGCAGCAGCAGATCACTTCCCTGCTGCGCGACCGCCATCGCATTCGTACCGGACAGGACGACGATTTCTTCGTACGCAACCTGGCGGACGTGGCTGACCTGGCCGACCAGAATGCGCGCCTGTTCACCATACTGCTGGCCTCGATCGCCAGCATTTCGCTGCTGGTCGGCGGCATCGGCATCATGAATATCATGCTGGTATCGGTCACCGAGCGCACCCGCGAAATCGGGATCCGCATGGCCATCGGCGCCACCGAGCAGGATGTGCAGCAGCAGTTCCTGATCGAAGCGATCGTGCTCAGCGTGGTGGGAGGCGCCATCGGAATTTTATCCGGCATGGGCGCTTCGTACCTGATCACCCAAACCCTGGGATGGCCGGTGCTGGTTTCTCCCACCGCGATTTTCGCGGCTGTGCTGTTCTCCATGGCGGTGGGAATTTTCTTCGGCTTCTACCCCGCCCGCAAAGCGGCCCGGCTCGATCCGATTGACGCGCTGCGGTACGAGTAGCGGAGTGCGGGTGGAGCAGCGCTTTAGCGCTGCATTAGGGTTGTTATTCAGAGCGGCTTCAGCCGCTGATGTACATCTTCCGAGTCCAGAACCAGAACCAATCTGTCGTGCTCAAAAGAAAGTTGAGCCAAATACCTCAGGGGCTGAAGCCCTCCTCACTCATCGATGGTTGCAGGGCCGAGGCCCTGCTCCACCCAAGATCGCGCGTCCCTTCCCGTCAAGTCAACTTTCGGATAGTGCACTATCGCCTCTCTGCGTCTGGCGTCAAATTCCCATTTAGAGCTCCTCAAGGAAAGAAAAGCCGATTCTCGGTTCTCCGTCACTGAAAGCTGTACGCGGCACGTGATAGTCGTGTGTCTGTATGAGGTTTTCGTTTTGTCTTCCCTTGCTGCTGTGCCTGACATTGTGTGCCGAACTAACGTCTGCGCAGAGTGCAGGAACGCGCGCGACCGCCAACCCGCCGCGTCAGCGAGAGCAGTGGTTCGAGCACGGGCGTGCGCTTCCGGGGCAGTCGGCGGCTGCGCTGCGCTACCGGGCGCATCGGCAGAAACTTGAACTGCGGGCGTGGCGCGCAGCGGCGCCGCGTTCGGCTGGAGTCGTCGCCCTTCCGCGTGACACCCCCGGCACGGTGTGGAAGCCGCTCGGGCCGGCGCCCTTGGCTTCCGACGCAACTGGACTTGGGGTGCAGGATTACGGCCTGGTCGCAGGCCGGGCGACAGCCGTGGCCGTCGACCCGGCGGACGGCACCGGCAATACCGTGTATATCGGAGGGGCTTACGGCGGAGTCTGGAAGTCCGCCAACGCCGGGCCGCTGAGCCCGAATCCTTCAAGCGTTACTTGGACTCCCATGACCGACGATCAGCCGACTCTCGCGGTGGGGGCAATCGCCGTCCAGCCCCAGCTGGCGAGCCCGGACCCCGGCAAAAGTGTCATTCTGGTGGGCACCGGGGAGACCAACAGTTCCGTCGATTCCTACTATGGGTTGGGCATTCTGCGCTCCGACAACGCCGGCAATACCTGGACTTTGATTTCGCAGGACGCTACCGGCAATCGACAATTTGCCGGCCTAGGCTTCAGCCAGATTGCGTTCAGCACCGTGAACCCGAGCGTGGTCGTGGCCGCCGCCGCGGGAGCGACCCAGGGGGTGATCGAGGGTCTCGAAGACCCCGTGATCGCGAATCGCGGGCTCTATTATTCAAATGACGGCGGGCAGTCCTGGAACTACGCGACCGTAAACGATGCGGGCCTGGTGATTGCGCCCAGTTCGGCGACTTCGGTGGTGTACAACGCAGCCGCCCGGAAATTTTTCGCCGCCATCCAGTGGCACGGTGTTTATTCCTCAAGCGATGGGGCCACCTGGAGCCGGCTCAACAACCAGCCCGGCGGCCTCAGTCCGGTTTCCTGTCCGGCATCTCCCTCGACCGCAAGCTGCCTGCTGTATCGCGGAGAATTTGCCGTCGTGCCCGGCCGCAACGAGATGTATTTCTGGTATGTGGATGGCAACAACACCGACCGGCTGATCTGGCAGACCAAGGACGGAGGCGGCACCTGGACCCAACTCAACGACGACGGCATCACCAATTGCGGCGATGCGCTGGGCGGTTGCGGAACCGAGCAGGGAGCCTTCAACCTGGAGCTGGCCGCCGTCCCTGACGGAGAGGTCACCGACCTCTACGCCGGCGCAGTGAACCTGTACAAGTGCAGAATTACCATGGCGGACCCGGGCTGCGGCGGCGTTGCGCCGGATACGTTCATCAATCTCACCCACGCCTACGGATGCCCGCCCAACTTTGGTTCCATTGCGCATGTGCATCCCAACCAGCACGCCCTGGCCTTCCTTAATATCAATAACAATTCGCAAGTCGTGATGTACTTCGCCAACGATGGCGGAATCTACCGCGCGCTCGACGGCTACACCGGGCTGATCACCGGCGACTGCGGCGGCAGCAACCAGTTCGACAGTCTGAACGGCAGGCTGGGGTCGCTCACCCAGGTGGTTTCTTTTTCGCAGCATCCCACCGATCCGAATACGATTCTAGGAGGCGCGCAGGACATCGGCTCTCCCGCGACCAGCAGCTCGCAAAGCAACACCGGCTGGGCGAACGTGAACTCGGGCGACGGCGGCTACAACCAGATCAATCCGGACAATCCCACCGACTGGTTTACCGCCAACACCGGCGTGAGCATCCAGCGCTGCGCTTTTGGCGTGGACTGCCGGGCCCAGGATTTCAGCAGCGGGCTGGTGGTTTCGGACCCCACGCTGGGCGGCGATTCGGGAGGATTGTTCACGCCTTTTATCCTGGACCCACAAAATTCCGGAGAGCTGCTGGTGGGCACGTGCCGGGTGTGGCGCGGCGCCACCGATGGCAGCGGATTCGTTGTCCTCACCGACAACTTCGAGACCGGGGACACGGAAAGCTGCAGCGGCGGCGAGGTCAACCTGGTGCGGTCGCTGGCCGCCGGCGGCCTCAAGGACACGGCCGGATTTTCCAACGTGATGTACGCCGGAACCGATGGCCTGGGCCCGCTGCTTCCCACCGGAGGACATATCTGGGTGGCCACGAACGTCAGCGGCGGAACCGGAGCCTGGGTGGATCGCACGGGCGGAACCAATCCGTCGGGATTTCCAATCTCAGGAATCGCGCTCGACCCCTCGGACACGACCGCCAAGACCGCCTACATGACGATCATGGGTTTTCACGTCTCCCATGTATGGAAGACCACAGACGCAGGCGCCTCCTGGACCGACTTCACCCCCGGCTTGCCGGACGCGCCCGCCAATGCCGTGCTGGTGGATGCGGGCGCGGGACTCGTTTATGTCGCCACCGACGTGGGAGTCTTCGCCAGCGGAACGGCCAGTCCCGGCTGGACAGAAGTTGGACCCGAACCGGAGCCGCGCAGCGCCGCGGGGTTCCTGCCGAATGTCGCGGTGACGGCTTTGCGCATGTTCGATTTTGGCGGCACCAAAAAGCTGCGCGCCTCTACCTATGGCCGCGGCATCTGGGAATTCACGCTGGCCGAAGGTCCGAATTTTCAATTTACCTCGCCGGAAAGTGTCCTGACGGCATTCGTGGGAGCGAACGCCGTTTTCAGCGGATCTTTGCTGGCGCAGAACGGCTTCAGCAGCCCGGTGAATCTGACTTGCGCCCCGCGCGCTCCGGCGCTGCCCGCGCCGCCGTCATGCACGGTCGCGCCGGCCGCACCAACACCGACGATCGCCGGCGCCGCGTTCACGGTGACTGCGTCCGGCCCAGTCGGCGACTACTTGTTTAACCTGCACGGCGTCGGGACCGACACCAATAAAACCACTCGCGACTTTGCTCTGACCCTGCACGTGGTGGATTTCAATTTGACCGCGCCCGCGCCCGCCAGCCTGACCACTGGCCAATCCAGCGTTTCCGGGGCGGTGGCGTTTCAGGTGACCGCGTCGGGAACGTTCAACCAAACTGTGGCTCTCTCCTGCGGCGGATTGCCCGCGGGCGCGGCTTGCACGTTCCAGCCCTCCAGTTCGGTGTCTCCGATTTCGGGCAGTCCTGCCAGCGTGACTCTGACCATCAGCACGGGCGCCGCGACGCCGGTCGGGACATCTCAAATTACCCTGAGCGGTACTGTCACGGGCGGTCCAAGCCGGACGCAAACCCTGTCGCTCACCGTGACTGCGGGAAGCACCAGCAGCCCCAACTTCGCGCTCGCGGTCGGCAACCCGTCGCTGACTGCGAATCCCAACGAACTCGCAGTCTTCAATGGGACCCTGACGGCTTCGGGCGGCTACAACAGTCCCGTGAACCTGCGCTGTTCGGGCGCGGTGCCGCCAACCTGTACGGTTTCAAAAACCCCCCTCACTCCGACCGCGGCAGGAGCGGCGTTCACGGTGAGTGTCGCCAGCGACACCCAGAACCATTTCAATTTCACCATCGACGCCACCGGGACGGACACAGCTCACATCCATCAATCCACGCCGGTGGAATTAATTGTCGGCTTCAATTTCGTGATCAACAACAACTCGGCCGGCCAGACCATCAAGGCGGGCCAGACCGCCAGCTATAACCTCGACATCGCGCCCCTGGGAAACGGCAGCGTTTTCCCGGGCAACGTGAGCCTGTCATGCGGGAGCGCCGGCATGCCTGCGCTGAGTAGCTGCACATTCACGCCCAGCCAGGTGGCCTCGGGACAGGGAGACACCAACCTGGTGTTGAAAGTGGTGACCACGGCGCCCAGTCCGGCCACCGCGAATCTTGGGGCAACACCGCATCTGCCGGGGTATGACCTGGCCTTGTCCCTGACGGGATTGGTGCTGGCGCTCGGCAGCTTGCGGCCATCTCGCCGGCGGCGGCGCTTGGGATTGCGAATAGGAATCCTCAGCCTGCTGCTGGGCTTGGCAGCCTGCGGCGGAAGCAGCACCAGCCAGAGCGGGAACAGCGGAGGGGGCAGCGCGGGGCATCCCGGGACCCCTCCCGGAACTTACACCATCATCGTCACCGGCACCGTGGGCTCAGTCACGCGCACCGCGCAAGTGGCTTTGACGGTGCAATAAAATCGAAAGAGTAAACCACCAAGAACACGAAGGTGCACGAAGGAAATCGCCCAGCATGTGAAAGCTATGGGCTTTCCTTCGTGCAGCTTCGTGTCCTTGGTGGTTTACGCTCTAAGCAGGCCAGCGCCGCACTTTCACCCCACGCAATCGACCATGTATAACAGATGTCACGCAGAGCGTCCCTATGCCGGATCAGGCATTCGACATCATCATCATCGGCGGAGGTATTGTGGGTCTGTCGACCGCGATGCACGCCACCCGCGCGATGCCGGGCCTGCGGCTGCTTGTGGTCGAGAAGGAAGACGAGGTGGCCCGTCACCAGAGCGGCCACAACAGCGGCGTGATTCACGCCGGCATTTATTACAAGCCGGGATCATTGAAGGCCAGGTTCTGTGTCGAGGGCGCCGCCGCCATGGTTGCCTTCTGCCGCGAACACAATCTGCCCCACCAGGTCTGCGGCAAAGTCATCGTCGCCACTACCGACGAAGAAGTCCCGCGCCTGAAGGCGCTGCTCGAACGTGGACAGGCCAACGGTCTTGCCGGATTGCGCCTGCTGCAGCCGGAAGAATTGCGCGAGATTGAACCGCACTGCGGCGGCCTCATGGCCATGCGGGTGCCCAGCACCGGCATCGCCGATTACGCCGCCGTCAGCCGGAAATATGCCGAGATCATGGCCGCGCAGGGCGGCACGATAAGCACTGGAACCGAAGTGCGGCGCGTCGTTCCCCGCGACGGGGAAATGATGGTCGAGACCACGCGCGGAACCTTCGCCGCCAAATACGTGATCAATTGCGCCGGCCTGCACAGCGACCGGGTCAGCCGGATGGCGGGCCAGGCCCCGGAAGTCCGGATCGTGCCCTTTCGCGGCGAGTATTACTCCCTGGTTCCGGAACGAACGCACCTGGTCCGCGGCCTCATCTATCCCGTGCCCGATCCCAAGTTTCCCTTTCTCGGGGTGCACTTCACCCGCCGGGTTCACGGCGGCGTAGATGGCGGACCGAATGCCGTGCTGGCCCTCAAACGGGAGGGCTACAAGCGCACTGACTTCAGCCTGCGAGACCTTGCCGGAACCCTCAGCTATCCGGGCTTCTGGCACATGGCGGGAAAATACTGGCGCGATGGAGCCGGCGAATACTATCGTTCATTGAGCAAGCGGGCGTTTGTGAAGGCCCTGCAACGGCTGGTGCCAGAAGTCGTCGGCTCCGACCTGGTAGCGGATGGTTCCGGGGTGCGTGCGCATGCGGTGCGCCGGGATGGATCGTTCGTGGACGATTTTCAATTTGTGCACTCCCACAGGATGCTGCAGGTGTGCAACGTCCCTTCGCCGGCGGCCACCTCTTCCCTGCCCATCGGACGCCATATCGTGGAGATCGCCCGCCAGGGCATGGAAGGCGCCTGAACCGCAATGGAGGACGGGCGTCCTCGCCCGTCGTTTTAGTTTCCCAAACCGTGCCGAGCCTTGCTCGGCCTGGACGGGGCAGAGCCCCGTCCCCACACGGTCCGTGCTATCGCATCGTCTCCTCTTCAGCGTCGGCCGACCGCGAAACTGTACAATTGGCGACGACAACCACACACGACGGAGGACACGGCGCAATGAGTTTCGATTTTTCCGGAAAGCGAGTGGCGGTGCTGGGCGCGGGCAAAATGGGCGGCATTCTGCTCAAGGCCCTGCTGGAGAAAGGCCTCCTCTCTCCCAAGTCGACCTTTGCCACGGTCCAGCATGAAGAGCGGGCGCGTGCCCTGGCGCAGAAACTGGGAGTCTCCGTCGGTACGGACAATCTGGCGGCGGTCCGCGACGCCGACATCATTTTTGTTTGCGTGAAGCCGCAAGTGGTGCAGGAAGTGATGGAACAGATTCGTCCCAACGTCACCCGCAAGCAGCTCATCATTTCGGTGGCGGCTTCGGTGCCCACCGGCCACATCGAAAAAGCTCTGGGCAGCGAGGTGCCCGTGGTTCGGGCGATGCCCAACACGCCCTGCGCCATCGGAGCCGGTATGACTGCCCTGTGCAAGGGCAAATTTGCGAACGCGCAACACGTCGAAGCCGCGTGCGCCCTGTTCAACGTGGTGGGAAAAACCGTGGTGGTGGACGAAAAGCACATGGACGCCGTCACCGGCCTCTCCGCCAGCGGCCCCGCTTACATCTACATTATTTTGGAATCACTGGCCGAGGCGGGGGTGAAAGTGGGCTTGCCCCGCGATGTCGCCACCTTACTCGCGGCACAAACCACGCTCGGAGCCGCGACCGTAGTGCTCGAAACCGGCGACCACCCCGCCCTCTTGAAAGATGCCGTCACCACGCCGGCGGGCTGCACCATTGACGGCATCATGGAACTGGAAGAAGGCAAATTGCGCGTCACCCTCATTAAAGCGGTCGTGAAAGCGGCGCAGAGAGCGAAAGAACTGGCGTACGGATAGTAAGAAAGCACGGTCGTTGGTCGTTGGCCTTTGGCCGTTGGCCACAATCAAAATCAGCCACAGATCTCACTGATTTACACGGATAGAGGGAAAGATCTAAGGACTTAATCCGTGTAAATCCGCGAAATCCGTGGCTGATTTTGGTGGGCCAACGACCAACGACCAACCACCAACGACCCTTCTCATTCTGGAAGCGCGAAGTTCACCGTAATCCTGGTCTCGAATTCAACTGCCTTGCCCTTGAGCTGGTGGGGATTGAAACGCCACTGCCGCACCGCGTCGGTGGCCGCTTTGGCCAGCAGGGGATCGCCGCTGATCACGGTCAGCTGGTGGACTACACCGCCAGGTCCCACCAGAACGTTCAGCACCACGGGACCTTGAATATGCTGTTGCCGGGCCGCTTCCGGATATTCGGGCTCCACCCTCTGCAACAGGTAACTGTTCGCCGACGGAGGAGAAATCGCCGGCGTGGCCGTGCCGTCATCTTCCCGCGCAGCCGCTTGTTGAATCGCATCTGGCGGAACCACCCCGGGTTCGACTTTCGCGGGAGATTCCTTTTCTGACGGCGCCATGCGGAAAACTACTTTGCCGTGTTCATATACCACCAGTCCCCCGTTGAGTTCGGGCGGCGTGGGTTTTTCCACCTTCGGCTTTACAGCCGGCTTGGCTGGGCGCGGCAAGTCAGGCCGGAACGTGACGGATGGTGGAGGAGTCGCGGCTTCCTCCTGGCGGGGCGGAGCCGTCTGCACCTGCGAAGTCACTGGTGCCGAGGCCGGCGGCTCATCCGAAGCCAGAGGAATCTGGATCGGCGCCCGGTTGACCGCCATACTCCAGCCCACGCGGCCCACCATCCAACCCAGCAGCACGG
This sequence comes from Terriglobia bacterium, assembly GCA_963734455.1. Classification (GTDB taxonomy): domain Bacteria; phylum Acidobacteriota; class Terriglobia; order Terriglobales; family Acidobacteriaceae; genus JAIQFF01. The sequence continues at coordinate 70,754 of CAVTHC010000007.1, read as the reverse complement.
CCAGCGCCAGCACGGCCGCGGTCAGCGCGCCGGTTCGATAATCCCGCCGCAGGGTCACCGCATCCGGCTGATCCGCGACGGTGGTTACGTCGGGCGTCGGCGTTTCAATTTCAGGGGAATCGACGAGCGGCTGGGAAAATGCCTCCGGCGCGGTATTTCCTCCCTCGATCGCTTCGTTCACCGTGTTCGAGATCTTGCGGCTGAGCGCTTGCAACGCCTGCAGATCCGAATCACTGAAGGCGCGCGGAACGGACGAAAAAACTTCGAGCACTCCCCATAATTCTCCGCCATCGAGCACGGGCAAAACCACGATGGATCGAATCCCCAGATCGCGGCAGGCGACCACATTGACCCGGGGATCGGCCAGCGTGTCGTCGCAAAGCTGCATCTCGCGGGTTTGCACGCACGCGCCCGAAAGCCCCGACCGGGTGTTCAGGCAAACCCCGGCGCTGGGCGCCTTGTCGCCCATGGTGGCGCGGCACACCATCTTGCCTCCGAGGGCCAGCGCGATCACGGCTCCCGTCGCCGCGGTAGACAGGCGGGCCTGTTGCAGAATCTCGCGCAGCCGCAAATCCAGGGCGCGGCCGGCGGGCAAATCTGCCGGGCTGGGGAACGTCTCGGTTTCTCCCGGCTCGAGTCCCGGGTCTGGCGAGTCCGGCTCGATCCATTCCGGACCAATGCTGCGGGTTTCAACCAGAGAGGGAGAGCGCGTTGAGTCAGGCTTTAACATGGTTCAAGCCATGCCAGTGACTGGCGGCGCGGAATGGCTGCAAAAGGGTGATTGAGCGGAGTTTCGCCTGAAACAAACCTATTGTCAACACAAATGAACCGCGCTAATCAACTCAAAACAAAAACTTTATTCAGGCAAAAATCCCGGGCAGCGAGCCAGGTTTCTGCCCTCCGCAGGTAGTGGCTCAGTTTGAAACCATCCCTTTTACCAGTGCGTCATCCTGAGGGACTTCAGTCCCGAAGGATCTGGCGTGCATCGGCACCAAAGCGGGGTCGAAGCGGTGCAGCGGCTCCCCGCCGGATCCTTCACGGCCTGAAGGCCGTTCAGGATGACGCCTCCGTAAGAGGAGAGATTTCAAACTGAGCCGCCACCATCTGCAATTGTACTTATTCCATCCGGCGGAAAGATAAACTCCTCCCGCACTGAAGGACGATGGCGCCACGGAAATCCGCGCGCGTCGCTTGGTGGTTACCCCAGGCCTGCGGTGTACACTTCCCCGACGAGATATGTTCCGCCCCGCGAGGACGAACGGCTGACCCTGTCGACTCCAACTCCAGCATCTCCATTACCGCCTTCGCGCTCCGGCGACTGGCACGCGGTCGCAGCCAGCTTTTTGGGCTGGACCTTGGATGCCTTCGACTTCTTCGTGGTGGTCTTCCTGGTCGACACCCTGGCGCTGCACTTCCACGTGGCAAAAACCGCCATCGTGTGGACCATGACCGCGACCCTGGCCATGCGCCCGCTGGGCGCGATCGTATTTGGATTGCTCGCCGACCGTTACGGACGCCGCAAGCCGCTCATGGCGAACGTGATTTTCTTTTCCGTAGTCGAACTGCTGTGCGGATTTGCTCCCAGCTACACCGTATTTCTGATTCTGCGCACCATCTATGGAATCGGGATGGGCGGCGAGTGGGGCGTGGGAGCTTCGCTGGCCATGGAAAGCGCGCCCGCCAAGTGGCGCGGCATTCTGTCCGGCATCGTGCAGAGCGGATATTCCATCGGCTACCTGCTGGCGGCGGTGGCGGCGCGATTTATCCTCCCCGCCTGGGGATGGCGCGCCATGTTCTGGGTGGGCGGCGTCCCCGCCCTGCTGGCGCTGTACATCCGCTTTCGGGTGCGCGAATCGGAAGCCTGGCAACAGCGCCGCGCCCCGACCGTGAAGGCGATCGTGCGCACCGCCGCGGGTCACTGGAGAATTTTTCTTTATCTTGTCCTGCTGATGACGCTCATGATGTTCCTCTCGCACGGCACCCAGGACCTGTATCCCGACTTCCTCAAGACAGCCCGCGGGCTCGATTCGAAAGTTGTGGCCTACCTGGTGATTCTGTTCAATGTGGGAGCGGTGCTCGGGGCCATCCTGTTCGGGCATCTTTCGGAAAGTTTTGGCCGCCGCCGCAGCATGATTCTGGCGCTGCTCTTGTGCCTGGCGATGATTCCCGCCTGGACCTTTGGCGGATCGCTGATGACTCTGGCGGTCGGGGCGTTTGTGATGCAGGCGGGCGTCCAGGGCGCATGGGGCATCATTCCCGCGCACCTCAACGAACTTTCGCCCGACGCCGTCCGCGGGCTCATGCCCGGCTTCGCCTACCAGCTGGGAATTCTGATTGCGGCCCCGGTCAACAACGTCGTCTACGCCCTGCGCAAGCCGCTGGGATATCCCTGGGCCCTGGCTGCGTTTGAGATCGCCAACATCGCGGTATTAATGATTGTCGTGGCCCTGGGATCGGAACGCAAAGGAAAGAGTTTTGCCCATGACGACGGCGGCCTTTCGCTGTGATTGCCGTCACCCCTGGCTGTGACCCATGGCCCGCCCCCGCAAACCGCCCCAAAAGCCGTATCATTGCTATAGGTTCATGGGATCACGACTGCCGCGCTGGCCGCGGAAAAAAGCTGCTAAAGTATTTGATCTGACCGGACGGACAAATCGGCTCCGGTCAATCAGCGCAGGGGGAATTCGGGGATGCACATCGCCGTAGTAGGTTCGGGCTATGTGGGACTGGTGGCGGGCGCGTGCTTTGCCGACCTCGGCCACCAGGTGGTCCTGGTGGACAATGACCAGGACAAAGTCGCCGCGCTGAAAGCGGGCGAAGTTCCCATCCACGAGAAGTTCCTGCCCGAACTGTTGAAGCGGCACCGCGGGCACAATCTTACTTTTTCCGATGATCTGCCCCAGGCGGTGCGGGCCAGCCAGGCCATCTTCATCGCCGTCGGCACGCCCCCGACCGAACAGGGAGAAGCCGACCTCTCCTACGTCGAGTCGGTTGCCCGCAGCGTCTCCGGCGCCATCAACGGTTACAAAGTCGTCGTCGAAAAGAGTACGGTGCCGGTCTACACCAGCGACTGGGTGCGCAAAATTATCCTGCGCAATGCCGCCGCTCCGGATTCTTTCGATGTCGCCTCCAACCCCGAATTTCTGCGCGAGGGCACCGCGGTCACTGACTTTCTCTATCCCGACCGCATCGTGGTGGGAGCCGACAGCGAACGCTGCGCCGCGGTGCTGCGCCAGGTTTACGCGCCGTTGACCGACGGCAGCTACTACCAGGGCAAGGATGCGATTCCGGCGCCCGACCGGGCGCAGATTCCGCCGCCGCTGATTGTCACCAGCGCCAAGAGCGCCGAACTGATCAAGCACGCATCCAATGCTTTCCTGGCCATGAAGATTTCGTTTATCAATGCAGTCGCGTCCATTTGTGAATCGGTGGGAGCGAATGTGCAGCAGGTGTGCCAGGGGATCGGGACGGACAGCCGCATCGGTCCGCGCTTTCTGAATCCCGGAATCGGCTACGGCGGTTCCTGTTTCCCCAAAGACCTGATGGCCTTCCGCGCGGTGGCCCGCGAGTGCGGCTACGAGTTCCGCCTGCTCGACGAGGTGATGCGCATCAACGAAGACCAGCGCCAGCGTTTTCTGCGCAAGGTGCGGACGGCGTTGTGGACGTTGCGGGGCAAGCGCCTGGGCGTGCTGGGCCTGGCTTTCAAGGGTGGGACCGACGATATCCGCGAATCGCCCGCCATGCTGCTGGTGCAGTCGCTGTTGCAGGAAGGCTGCCAGATCGCGGCCTACGATCCGGCGGCGACGACCCGGGCGCGCGAGGTGCTCAACCAAAGGACGGAGTTCGTGAACGATCCCTATGAAGCCGCCCGCGATGCCGATGCGCTTCTGATCCTGACGGAGTGGGAAGAGTTTGCCACCCTGGACCTCGATCGTCTGCAAAAACAGATGAAGTATCCCATCGTGATTGACGGACGCAACCTTTACGATCCCGACGCCATGGCGGCCCGGGGCTTCACGTACTATAGCGTCGGCCGTCTCACCGGAGCGCCCGCGGTTGCTGTCGATGCCGCTGCCGCCCCGGCGAGGAAGCCCAAGACATCATGAACCCGCCACGCGCCCTGGTCACTGGCGGAGCCGGGTTCCTGGGCTCGCACTTGTGCGACGCCCTGCTGGCCGAAGGCTACTCCGTGGTGGTCGCAGATAATCTGGTCACCGGAAAACTTTCGAACCTCGACCATCTGCGCAACGAACCCCGCTTTGAATTTCAGCAGATTGATATCAACCAGCCGTTCGACTGCGGCCCGGTGAACTACGTCTTCCACTTCGCCAGCCCCGCCAGTCCGGTGGATTACGCCTTGCACGGAATCGCCACGCTCAAGGTGGGCTCGCTGGGCACATTTCATGCGCTCGATATAGCCCGCAAGTACGGCGCAAAATATCTGGTCTCTTCGACCTCGGAATGTTATGGCGATCCTCTCGAGCATCCCCAGAAAGAAACCTACTGGGGCAATGTAAATCCCATCGGGCCGCGCTCGGTGTACGACGAAGCCAAACGATTCACCGAAGCCGTCACCATGGCCTACCGCCGCTATCACCAGGTGGACACGCGCATCGCGCGAATTTTCAATACCTACGGACCGCGCATGCAGGTGAATGATGGCCGCGTGGTCCCCAACTTCATGAAGCAGGCGCTGCGCGGCGAAGACCTGACGGTTTACGGCGACGGCAGCCAGACCCGCAGTTTCTGCTATGTCAGCGATGAGATTGACGGATTCCTGCGGTTATCGAAAGCGGACGAGCATGGACCGGTGAATATCGGGAACCCGACCGAGTTCACGATTCTGGAATGTGCCCAGCGAGTGCTGGCCGTGACTGGGTCGAAGAGCAAGATCCGCTACGAGGCCTTGCCCCAGGACGATCCCAAACAGCGCTGCCCCGACATCACCAAAGCCAGGACCCTGCTGGGATGGGAACCAAAAGTGGATTTGGAAACCGGGCTGCGATTGTCGCTGGATTATTTCCGCAAAGCGGTTCGCTGACACTTACCCTTAAATCCTGATCGCAACCTCGTGTCATCCTGAGCGGAGCTGAACATTTCGCTCGCGAAACCGTTCAGCGAAGTCGAAGGACCCCTATAAGCGGATCATTGCGTGGTCAGGTAGGTCTTCCGCCGGTGACGTACTTCTGAAGCAAGACTCAAGCCAGGCTGTCTTCCGCCGCCTGGGCCGCGATCAACTGCTTCACCTGTTGCCGCTCGTCGGCGGTATTGAGGCTGAACTGCACTCCCATCCCAAAGCCGGGATGAGTCACCTGGACGGTTCCACGAACTCGTAATTTCATTTCGTGGGTGCGGACTACGATGTCCAACACGGTGTGGGTTGGAAATGGAGACGGAGTCTCCACATAACAGCCGCCCGTGCTTACATCGCTGAGCGTGCACCGATTGGGAATGCCCTCGCCCAGGCGAAATACGTCAGCGCTCAGGCGGCAAGCGCGACGCCCCTGGACGCGGCGATTCGAAGAAGCTGCCGAGAGCCCCAATCCAGCCAGCCGGGTCACTGCCGCTTCCGGCGGAGCCACCTGTTCCTGCTTAGGCGCATTCTGTTCGGCCTTGGAAAGCCGGGCAAGACTGCTCTTGATCCACTCGTTCATGGTGCGTCGTGAAGTCTGGGGCACGTCCACGAAGCGGATGCCCACCCGTCCGGAAGAGTCCTGCCACACCACATCGCCGGAAAGCCGGACCGAGGATTTTTCTCCCGGCAAATTAAATTGAAAGTAAACCTTGCAGCGGGGAGGCAGGCGCCGCTCGGACTGGATGGCGAGTCCGTCCTCGCTCAAATCGAGCAGCGTAGCCGCCACATTCTCGGCGTTGGCATAGGTGATCGACGCCGGTGCGTGCAGCGAGACCCGTAATTTGCCGCGCTTTTCCCGTGCCATCAGACCTCTTGCCGCCCGCAGGCTGCTTGCCGCCCGCTCCGCGGAAACCGGCTTGTACACAATGAAGTTTGCGCCCTGCCCGAAAATGTCGCGCACCTGTTCCCGGCCGTCGACCAGTCCAATGATGAGCGTGCTGCGATTGAGCGGCAGTTTCCGCACGCTCGCAATCAATTCGATCGCCGGCAGCTGGTCCTGGCAATCGACCACGACCGCATCGAAATGCTGGGCCGAGAGACGGGAGGCCGCCGCCGCCAAATCACTGCAATGCTCGGCTTCGATGTTCAGCTCCCGCAGAATCTGGCTGAGCACCTGCACCGCTTTCAGGTCTGCACACACCACCAGGGACGTAAGCGCCATACCTCCAGGATGTTAGAGTTCCGCGGTAAGCAGAGACAAGTTACCTCGGTCACGCGGCAGAGGAATTCAGGTTCGGGGGTGACTTTCGTCATCTGGAGTTAAGCCCGAGAACTCGCTATGGTCGCAAGTGTAGGCCACCCCAAGTTTTGCGGCGAGCGCGTCTCCGCTCCGCCAAAAAGGCACTGAACATGACATCACAGATCGGCAACGGGTTGATCGCCGTTGGAGCCCTGGGAGCGTGCATCGGACTCATCATGCTGCCGGCTGCGCTGGGGGAACACCCGGACACCAGCCTTCTCATTCTGGGGGCGTGCGGAGTGTCCTTGGGTTCGCTGACTGCAGCCTCGGGCATTTTTTTCAAAGCTCGCGCCATCCAGTCTCCCGCCGGCGGCCTGGGCGCGCCGGGAGAACCCAAGAACTCAGTGAAACGGGTCCGCGGCGGCTGCGATGTTTGTCATGGGGACCTGCCGGTGATCCACTGCAAAGTGCACCAGGTCCACCTTTGCGCCGACTGTCTGGGGCAGCATTATGATTTCCGCACCTGCGCGTATGTCCCCAGCACTCGCCGGAGCGCCGGGAAAACATCCAAGAACATGGCTCGGGCGCACGGCGCCTGAAGCGGCGCCGGTTGTCTCTCGCTGTCTTTACTCGACTTCAGGCACGCCCCGCAGGCCGCTCATCGAGGTCACATCGATGCGAAAGAACACCGGCTCAATCTCCAGGTCCCTGATCTGTTCACGCCTTTGCGCCAGCGGGGTTCGCCACCACTCCGCATACTGCGCCAGTTGTTCCATGGCGTGTTCCCGCTCCGCCGGGTAGCGCGCCTCCGAGAGTTCCAAATAGGTTCCCGTCGCGACCACGCTGATCCAGTTCGAGCGATTTCCTATTTCGTCGGCTTGCAGGCAAACCTTGGGATTCTGCCGCATCCACTCGATCTTTTTGCCTAACGTCGAAAAGATATAGATGCTGTCGGGCTCATACGAAAAGGCGACGGGCACGATGTATGGCTGGTCGTCCAAGGCACAGGCCAGCCTTCCGATCGATACCCGCTTCAACAATTCACCGCATTCTTGCTGGGATATGGCAATGATTCGCATGACGGCTTCTTTCCTGGACACTCTTCACCAGCAAGTCTAGCCCACTTGGCAACATTTTGGAGATGTTTCAAAAGTAAACCGGGCGTGGCTGGATTGGAAATGCAATCGCGAAGTGGCGTCATCCTGAGGGACTTTAGTCCCGAAGGATCTGGCGCGCAGCGGCACGATTGCCGGCGTTCGTTCCTATGAACTCCACGCCAGATGCTCGCAAGCTCAGCATGACCCTCGCCGTACCCACCCGGCAGACCGGCCCGCTTCCCGGTCTCGAAATGAAAGCCGCCCGCACCCGGAATGGGGAGCGGTGAAGTTTGAAAACCCGGAGTTTGACAACCCCCTAAGGATTGTCATTCCGCAGCGCGGTATTGTGGCGCGAGGAATCTGCTGTTTTGCGGCCGGCAGCAAGCGGATTCCTCGCCGATAAACCTGGCTTCGGAATGACAAGGTAAAATTGTTTTTGCGCAGACTGCACCACTACCCCGGAATGAATGGCCCATCGGTCAGCCCCCCGTCTCCGTGTATCATCGACTTGCTGGCCGAAAACAGCGTCGGAGGAATGGGCCTTGCCCCAGATCAGCGCCATTTTTTGGGATGTTGGCGGCGTGCTGCTCAGCAACGCCTGGGACCGCTCCCAAAGGGAGCGCGCGCTCGAGCAGTTCAAACTGGATGAAGCCGAGTTCCTGGACCGGCACGAGATGCTGGTTTCATCGCTCGAGCGGGGCAAGATCGGCTTCGACGAATATCTCGATCGAACCATCTTTTACCGCCCGCGGCCCTTCGCCCGGGAAGTCTTCAAGGACTACGTGTTTTCGCTGTCGCAACCGCACCGCGACGTGCTGGCGGTGGCCGAACAGCTGGCCCGGTCGGGCAAGTATTTCATGGCGACCATCAACAACGAGTCGAAGGAACTGAACCAGTACCGCATCCAGACCTTCGGCCTGCGCGAGATCTTCTCGGTGTTTGTCAGCTCCTGCTTTGTAGGCTTACGCAAGCCGGAGGCCGGCATTTACCGGCTGGCCCTGGAAGTGACACAGAAGTCGGCGGGAGATTGCTGCTTCATCGACGATCGCCCCCTGAACCTCGAAGCGGCGCGCCAACTGGGAATGCATACCATCGAGATGCAGGATGTGGAGCAGCTGCGGCGGGACTTGCGGAAACTGGGAGTGGAAACCTGAGTTCGGCGATCTTCCGAAAACTCTTATGTCTTGCGCGGCAGTCCGGGAATCGGGGTTCCCGGGGCGGCTGCCGGTTTCACCGGCGATTCCGCGGCGCCTCCCAGACTCAGGTCGCTCGACCAGCAGTCGGCCAGAATTTTCCATTCACCGTTGGCCTGACGATTGAGCAGCACCAGATACTTGCCGCGGTCCTCGCGGCGTTTGCCCACGGCGCTCGGGACCAGAGACTTGCAGCGCCCGGTCTCGTAGCCGTAGTCGCCCAGCAATTCCGCGCGCTGCGGATCCATTTCCACTTCGCTCATTCCGGCGTCCAGCAGTCCGAAGAAAAATTCGCGAATGGCGGCCGCGCCGCGCACCATGGGAACATTTGGCCGCAACACGGTGGCATCGGGAACATACAGGCTCACCAGGTCGTCCAGTTGCTTGGTGTTGCAGGCCAGGGCCCAATCCTGGGTGGTTTTGCGGAGCGCCGTTTCGGCCCGGCTCAGTGAGGCCCCGCCCAGCGGAGTGCGCGCCCGGGCGATGTCGCGCGCCGGAGAACCAGCGCCCGCCGCGCGCACATCGGGACCCGCCAGCGGCTCCATGGGGCCGGCGGAGGAGAAATAATGGTGGTGATAGTGATGATGGTAGTGATGGTCGCCGGGCGCTTCCGTGGCCGATGCGGGACTGGGCGGCGCGATTTCCGCTCCCTCCGCCGCTTTCTGCAACGGGACGCCGCAGCTGGCGCAGAAGCTGTTCCCCTTGCGATTCGCGCTTCCGCAAGCCGCGCAAATCTGCCGGCCCGCGCTTTCAGGTTCAGAGGTCACTTTCACGGATTCTTCCACGCTTTGCTCCAGGGCAAACTGCTGCATGGCCCGGAGCACGCCGGCTTGGGATTGGGCGACCAGCTTGGGATCATTCATGCCTCGTCGCCGCTCCGAAACAAACACCGGCCAAGGTTCATTCTAGTCGAAAACTTTCCTAGCGACTGGAAAACTCCACCTTGGCCTCTGACTCGGTGGGTACACCGTTGCACAGTGCGGGACGATAGCGCCACAAACGCACGGCATCGAGGATGGTGCGGTCTTCGCTGGGTCCAGCGCTCTCGAGAATCAGGGCGCTATGCACCCGGCCGTCGATCCCGATGATGAAGCTGACACTGACTCTCGAATTCAAATCGGTTTCGTCCAGCAAAGGATCGGGCGTGGCCAGGGCTTGCGGAGGCTGGACCGCTCCGCACTCGGCCCGCAGCGCCGGGTGCGCCATGGCGGCAAATTCCGAGTCGTGCACCGGCGCGCTCCATACGCGATGTTCCCGCTCCGCCAGCGAAACCTGGCTGCCGCCAATCCGCCCGGGAATGGATCCGGCCGAGGCGAAACCTGGGGCCGGCACCGCAAAAACTAGAACGAGAAAGCACAAGCTTCGAAGCGGCATGCTGCTGATTTCCCCCGCGAAGGGCGGCCGCGTGCCGCGCTTCGGCGTGCTTAGATGAAGGGGCAATCGAGATGCCAAGAGGGATTATGTAAGTGCTTTATTTCTTTATACTTACACAGCGCTGCTGCAGGCTCGATGGGGCCCGGATGAAAACCCTTGCAGCTTGGGACGGGCAATGTGGCGTTGCCGGAAGCTGACAGAATCCGTCAATTTTCGCGCGCCCATTATGATCCCGCCTGACTTTTCGATACAGTGGGCCAAGTCATATCCCGCTCGCGGGTTCGAACCAGGGGGCTCATCTGCTTTCTCGTCAGCGGTCATTCTTCCAGGGATTTTCGCTAGTGTGGATCGGGTTCCTGTGGCTGGCCCCCACCCTGGCAGCGTTCGCGCAAAATCCGGCGACCGGCCAGATCTCGGGCCTGGTAACCGACCAGACGGGCGCCGCCATTGTTGGCGCCGAGGTAGTTTTCAGCAGCGGTTCCCTTTCCGCAACCCAGGTCACGGACGACCGGGGCGCATTCGTATTTTCCCAACCCCCGGCGGAGTCCGGAGAAGTGAAAGTTTCCGCCCCCGGATTTCAGGTTCGCAGCCTGGACTGGCGGGCCGGCTCCGGTCTTCTTCAAATCGTGCTGCTGCCGGCGTCGGCAGCCGAGCAGGTCACGGTCACGGCCAATCGCACGGGTGTGCGCGCGGTTGAAAGCGCAACCAGCGTCACTATTCTTTCTGCCCAGGATCTAGGTTCGACGGCCGCATTCCGGACGGACGACATCCTGCGCCAGGTGCCGGGATTCAGCCTGTTCCGCCGGACCACCAGCCGCGCCGCCAATCCGACCACGCAAGGCGTCTCCCTGCGCGGCCTGGGCGCGAGCGGCGCCAGTCGCGCCCTGGTGCTCAGTGACGGCTTTCCCTTGAACGATCCTTTCGGCGGATGGGTTTATTGGGACCGCGTGCCGCGCGTGAGCATTGGCAGCATCGAAGTGGCCAGCGGCGGCGCGTCCCATCTCTACGGATCGGACGCGCTGGGCGGAGTCATCAATATTGTTCGCGCGCCCGTCGACCGCAATGCGATTTCGCTGGAAGCGGCTTACGGGAATGAGAACTCACCCGATCTCTCGCTGGCGGTCAGCCGAAGCATGGGGCCGTGGGCCATCGGCCTGGCCTCGGAGCTTTTCCGGACCGATGGCTACATCGCCGTGCCCGCTGACTTGAGAGGCGCGGTGGATACGCCGGTGAATTCGCAGGATGCCAGCGGCGACCTCACCGTGCGCCGCAAGTTTGGCGATCGCGGCGCCATTTTTGCCCGCGGCTCCCTGTTTGGCGAATCGCGGACACAACGGCACCCCGCTGCAAACCAACAGCACCACCATTCGCGAACTGGACCTGGGCGCGAACTGGGACGGGCATGAACTGGGCGCATTCGCGCTCCATGCCTTCGCCACTCGTCAGAGCCTGAACCAGTCCTTCTCGTCGATCGCTTCCGACCGCAACAGCGAAAGCCTGACTCGCACCCAGGTCGTTCCCGCCCAGCAGGTAGGGTTCTCCGCCCAATGGCAGCGCACGCTGGGGACACGCCAGCACCTGGTGGCAGGACTGGAAGAGTCTGATGTGCACGGCCAAACCGATGAGCAAGGATTTTTCGGCGGCAATCCCACCAGCACTTCAGCGGGCGGAGGGCGCGAGGTGAACTGGGGCGCTTATCTCGAGGACATCATCCGCATCACTTCAAGCTGGCTGCTGACCGCGAGCGGACGGGTGGACCACTGGCAGAATTTCGACGCGTTCGCCCCTCCGAATCCCGCAACGCCGGTGGGCGCGGCTCCTCTCCCCGACCGCAGCGAAAGCTTTTTCAGCCCCCGCCTGGCGCTCTTGCACAAGCTCACCAGCAATGTGTCGCTTACCGCGTCCGGCTACCGCGCATTCCGCGCGCCCACTTTGAACGAGCTATACCGCGGCTTTCGCGCGGGCAACGTGTTTACGGAATTCAATCCCAGCCTGCGCGCGGAACGCCTGACCGGCGCCGAAGGCGGCGCCATCGTTACCGGCTGGGAGCAGCGCGTGATGCTGCGCGGAAATTTTTTCTGGAACCAGATCACGCGCCCCGTGGCCAACGTCACGCTCACCACAACTCCCAGCCTGATCACCCGGCAGCGCCAGAATCTGGGAAGCACGCGCTCCCAGGGACTGGAACTCGAAGCCAGCGGACGCCTGAGCAGTTCGGTGACGCTCTCGGGCGGCTACGAATACACCGACGCCACGGTGACCAGTTTCTCCGTCGACCCGGCATTGGCCGGACTGAATCCGAGCCTGGTGGGCCTTGAGGTTCCGCAGATTCCGCGCCACCAGTTCACCTTCCAGGCAAGCTACTCCCGTCCTTTTATTCTGCTGGGAGTGCAAGGCCGCTTCGGAGGTAACCAATTCGACGACGACCAGAACACGCTTCTGCTGCGGCGTTATTTCGTCCTGGACGCCACCGCGTCCCACGCCCTGCGGCGCGGAGTTGAGTTGTTTGCCGCAGTGGAGAATCTTACCAACCGGCGTTACGACGTGGGACGAACCCCGGTGCTCACCGTCGGCCCGCCCATTCTGGCCAGGGCCGGCGTGCGGCTGCAATTCGGCGCGAGATAATGCCGTGTGGCGCGGGCGCCCTCGCCCGCGACAGTCGATTGCAGATCGAAGCCCGCGGCTGCACTGTCGACCGCCGCGACTTCAAAACCAAAATCCGCGGACATGGGCGCCCGCGCCACACGGCTACTCGCTATTGGACGGCGCTGCCTACCGACGAGAAGACGTTGTTGGCGTTGTTGCCCACCAGACGGATGGTGCCCACGACGATCACCAGAATCACCGCCAGCATTACCGCGTATTCAGCGATATCCTGGCCCTGATCCTCCTGCCACAAATTACGCACGATATTCATCATGCTTCCAGCCTTTCTGCGAACCAGGCTCGCCTGCGCGAGGCTGATCCAGGGGAGTTTTGTGAAGCTAGAACCGCAAAGGCTGGTGGGTAAAGCGGCTGGTGCTTATCGTGATTGCGTGTGATTCTGCGCTCGCGGAGCGGCCGGTGTCAAGACAATGCTGTGGAATTATTCAGGGCGCATGCGTTTGGAGTGAGCTTCTGACGCCGGAAGGCGCCCTGCCCCCTATCAGCAAATACGTCGGCTTCACTAAAAGGAACGCCTCGACTGTCCTTGGCCGAGATGGTCGGAGGCTGGTTGAGCCGCCAATCGATTTTCAGGCCGGGATCGTTCCATGCGATGGTGCGCTCGCCCTCGGGATCATAAAAATCGGTGGCCTTGTACACCACGTGTGCATTTTCCGAGAGCACGCGGAATCCGTGGGCAAAACCCGCGGGTATCCACAGCATTTTCTGGTTCGCCTCCGAAAGAGTCAGCGCGATCCATCTCCCGAAAGTCGGCGAACTGCGCCGCAGATCGACCACCACATCGAGAATCTCGCCCACCACCACCCGCACCAGCTTGCCCTGGGGACGCACCTGGTAATGCAGGCCGCGCACCACGTTGCGGATGGAATAGGAGTGGTTGTCCTGTACAAATCGCTCGCGGATTCCCGCCTCCGCCAGGGTCCTCTCGTTATAGCTTTCGAGAAAGAAACCCCGGTCGTCGCGGAACACCTGCGGCTCGAGAATAAGCACTCCCGGCAACTCGGTTGGGCTGACCTTCATAGTGGAAGCGATCGTCTGAAGACGGCTCAGAACACCTTTTCCCGGAGCAGCTGCTGCAGGTACGCGCCGTAGCCATTGTTCTTCATCGCGGCCGCCGTGTCCTCGAGCTGCTGGGCCGTAATGTATCGGTTGCGAAACGCGATCTCCTCCGGACAGGCGACCATCAGGCCTTGCCGGGTTTCGATGGTTTGGATGAAAAGCGAAGCGTCCAGCATGGCCTGGTGAGTGCCCGTGTCCAGCCATGCCATGCCTCGGCCCATGACCTCGACGTGCAATTGCTTGCGCCGCAGATATTCCTTGTTGATATCGGTAATTTCGAGTTCTCCCCGGGCGGAGGGTTTCAGGGATTTGGCAATGTCGACGACCTGATTGTCGTAAAAATAAAGTCCGGTCACGGCATAGCGGGATTTCGGCGCCTTCGGCTTCTCTTCCAGGCTCAAAACCTTGCCCCGGGCGTCAAATTCCACCACGCCGTAGCGTTCAGGATCCTGCACGGGATACGCGAACACGCGCGCGCCCGCGGTGTGCCCGCAGGCATGCTTGAGGGTCTTGACCAGGTCGTGTCCGTGGAAAATATTGTCGCCCAGCACCAGCGCGCAACCCGAAGAACCGATAAATTTTTGGCCCACCAGAAACGCCTGCGCGATCCCTTCCGGCCGCGGCTGCACCGCGTACTGCAGGCTCAAGCCGAAGCGCGTCCCGTCTCCCAGCAGTTGGTCGAACCGGGGCGCATCCTGGGGCGTGGAGATGATCAGGATATCCCGTATGCCCGCCAGCATCAGAGTCGAGAGCGGGTAATAGATCATGGGCTTGTCATAAATCGGCAGCAGTCCCTTGCATACGGCTTGGGTCACGGGATAGAGACGCGTGCCCGATCCGCCGGCCAGGATGATGCCCTTGTACCTGGACTGCATGGGATTTTGTTTAGACATGGAGAAAATGGAACGGCTTGCAGTGCCCTTTCGTTACTGCCACAACTCACGCAGACTAGATTACTGCATTGCTGTCGCTCCCCGATAGCTCCGATTCGTAACCGCGCAGGTCCGCATAAAAACCCAGTGAATATGCGGCCTTCCGGCCCCCCTCCCGTTGCGATCGCGCGTCCTGCGCCGGCTCGCCCAGTCACCCCGGTAACCACTAGTCCAGTTTCGTCGTGGCCGTATGGCCGAGACCTGCATTCACTTCCGGTATCTACCGCGTGTCCAACCCCCAGAGCAGACTGCATTTGGCTGCACTATTCCACGTTTCAGTCGTTTACGGATTGGCACTCGGAATGGTGCAGAGAGCAGCCAAATCCCCCGCCGTATGGCCGTACGGTAAAGAGGTCTTCCGTGAAGGAGTTCGGCACCCGCGGTAAACTGGTAGCGGTTCTTCTCTCTCTTGCGACGATGCTGGGCTGTGGGGCGCTCGAAGCCAGCCAGCCTTCGGTTCAGACCTCGACCGGACTGGTCGCCACTTCACCCGTTCTCGATTTCGGCTCCGTCCCGGTTGGAACCACCAGCGTGCTCAGCAACACCGTCGTCAATAAAACCAAATCGCCGATCGTGGTCACCCGCGCCCTGGTGAACCAGGCCAATTTCCAGATTACCGGCAAGAAACTGCCGCTGACCCTGGCGCCGGGCCAGAGCACGGTTCTGCAGATCGTATATTCGCCTCAGACTGTCGGCAGCTCGCAGGGCCGAGTCGTGCTCGCCAGCAACATCATTCGTTCCACTCCCATCTTCACCATGTCGGGGATAGCCATTAATTCTTCCCACATCAAGCTGACTCCGTCGACCTTCAGTTTTGGGAACGTGGCGATAGGCAAGACCCAGACCCAGGCCGCCGCCTTGTCAAATCCGGGGAAGGTCGCGGTCACCATAATGCGGGTTGCGATTTCGCAAAAAGGATTCGTGCTGAGCGGACTGCAGTTGCCCATGACTTTGCGGGCGGGGCAAAGCGTCCCCGTCAGCGTGAGCTTCACTCCCACGACGAACGGCGCGATCAAGGGCAACATCCTGCTGAGCGGAACTGTTTCCGTGAAGGTCGCCAAGCAGCGGCCAGTTGCGTTTGGAGGGCGGGAACCCGAAACCGTCTTCGCGGTGAATACCGTGCCCACAGTTCTTAATGCGGCGGTTTCAGGGGTGGGAACGGCCTCCGGCCAACTGGCGGTTTCGCCCACCAGCCTGGCTTTGGGCAACGTTAAAATCGGCGCCAGCCAGACCCAGGCCGCAACCCTGATTAACTCGGGCAGCACCAGCGTCACCATAAGCCAGGCCACGATAAGCGGCAAGGGCTTCAAGATGAGCGGCATCACCTTTCCCCTGACCCTGGCCGCCGGCGAGCGCAAGAGCTTCACCATCACGTTTGCGCCGCAATCCGCGGGCAGCTCCAGCGGAAGTATCGCGGTGGTGAGCGATGCCTCGGACTCGGTGGTCAGCGTGCCGGTTTCGGGCATGGCCACCGGCCCCGGAACCCTGGCCTCGACACCTGCCAGCCTCGGCTTCGGAAGTGTGCAAGTCGGTCAGGGCCAGACTTTGTCGGAGACTCTGACCAACTCCGGAAGCGCCAGCGTGACCGTATCGCAGGCCAGCTTCTCCGGGTCCGGCTTCACCATTACCGGCCTTAGCCTGCCCTTAACCCTGGCCGCCGGCCAGAGCGCGGCGTTCAGCGTGACCTTCAAGCCGCAGGCGAGTGGGCCGGTCAGCAGCGCGCTTACTCTTACCAGCGATGCTTCCAACGGCGCGCTGGCCGTGCCTATCACAGCCAGCGGGGTGACGGCCGGAGCCCTGGCCTCCTCGCCGGCCAGCCTCAGCTTTGGAAGCGTGCAGGCGAGCAATCCCAAGACGGTCGCGGGAACCCTGACCAACTCCGGCGGTTCCAGCATCAGCGTTACTCAGGCCAACATCTCGGGGACCGGTTTTTCCCTGAGCGGACTGACCCTGCCGTTCACCCTGGCTGCGGGCCAGAGCAAGAGTTTCAGTGTGACTTTCACTCCGCAATCCGGCGGGTCGGCCAGCGGAAGTCTCGCCATCGTCAGCAATGCTTCGAATCCCTCCCTCAGTATTCCGCTGACCGCCAGTTCTGCGACCCCCGGCGTGCTGAGCACCAGCGATTCCAGCCTGACGTTTGGCAGCGTTCCGGTGGCCGGCAGCGCCACCCAGTCCGAGACCCTGACCAACACCGGCGGATCGACGGTTACAGTTACTCAGGCCAACGTTTCCGGTTCAGCCTTCAAGACCAGCGGATTAAGCCTTCCGCTGACTTTGAGCCCGGGGCAAAGCTTCACCTTCGGCGCGGTGTTTAATCCGACTGCGGGAGGCAGCATCACGGGATCGATTTCCGTGGTCTCTGACGCATCCGATTCCACGCTCACGATTTCCCTCGCCGGGACCGCCACCGTACCTGGCCAACTGGCGCTGAGCCCGGCCTCGCTGAACTTTGGCACGGTCACCGTGGGACAAACCAAGAGCCTGCCCGCCACGCTCACCGCCAGCGGCTCCAGCATCACGGTGACGGCTGCCAGCATGACCACTTCAGAGTTCAAGGTGAGTGGGCTTTCTCTCCCCCTCACTCTGGCTGCGGGACAGAGCGCATCGTTCACCGTAATCTTTACTCCGCAGTCCAGCGGAACTGCCTCAGCCAGCGGATCGTTCGCCAGCAATGCGTCCAATTCGTCCGCGGTCCAGGCCCTGACCGGCAACGGCGCAGCGCCGCCTCAACACAGCGTGGCGTTGTCCTGGAGCCCCAGCAGCTCGAGCGTGGTCGCCTACAACGTCTATCGGGGCACCAGTTCGGGCGGATCGTACTCCAAGATCAGCTCCATGAATGCCAGCACCAGCTATATTGACGACACGGTTCAGGCTGGCCAGACGTATGTCTACGTCACCACCGCGGTGGACGGCTCGGGCAAAGAAAGCTCCAACTCGAATCAGGCCCTGGCTGTCATTCCGACACCCTAAAGGTTTGCAAACCACTGAGTGGGAGCGTGAATATCCTGACGTTCCCATTCACCGCTGATCAAGCGTGTTTGCCGCAGGCGCGGCAATCTCCCCGTGCTTCACCGAGCCGGGCTACGACCCGGCGTTATGTACTACTGACATCTTCTTCCATTTCGCCCGCCGATTTACCTTCCTGACGTGCCGCTTCCCTGCTTCGGTTCAAAATCAGGGATCCGGTTCGCGCCAGTTGCCGAGACCCGCAATTCGCGCGGCATAAAAGTCCCGATTTCACCCAGGTATCAAACGCCGAACATCGGGTTGGGCGTTGCGGTTCGCAGCAGACAATTTTCTATGGTGAGGTGCATTGCGGCCATGCAGGGACGACTGTTTTTGGGCACGGCGATCTTGACCACGGTATTCTCCATCGGTTGCGGCAACGGAAGCGGCGTGCAGCGAACCGTAGCGGCCGGCGAGCTTGCCCTTTCGCCACCCACACTGAACTTCGGCAGCGTCGCGGTGGGTGACAAAAAGGGCAAAAACGTCACCCTGACCGCGGGCGATTCAAGCATCACGGTGGCGTCGGCGGACTGGAGCGGCGAAGGATTCTCGATCAGCGGGATTGTGTTTCCGGTTACCGTGCCGGCGGGCCAGAGCGTCAACTTCAAAGTGCTGTTCGAGCCGCATCAGGCCGGGTCCTCGACGGGAAACATGCGTCTCGTAAGCAACGCATCGAATTCACCGTCTGCCGCCTTCAGTGGTCAGGGCGAGCCGACTGGACGGCATCGCGTCACCCTGGCCTGGGCGCCCACGGCCGCGGCGGTGGGTTACAACATCTACCGCGGGCCAGCCGAAAACGGCCCTTTCGCCAAGATGAATACTTCTCCCCATCCCAAGTCGACCTTTATCGACGCCTCGGTGGTGGGCGGACAAACCTATTTCTACCGGACCACTTCAGTGAACAAAGGCGGCCGGGAAAGCCAATACTCCAACCAGGTACGTGTGGAGATTCCGAACTCCTGAATCGCAGGTCTTAGACGGCGGAGGCGCGCGCGGGCGGCAGTGCAACCGGTTTCCCGGTGCCCATCGCTTCTTCAATCGCGATGGTCACTCCGGAAACTTCCACCAGCTCTTCGAACGGAATAGGCGAGCCAGTGCCCCGGCGTATGGCTTCCAGGGTCAGGTCGATTTCCCGCTGATGTCCTTTATCGCGTCCCGCCTTGGTGCGCCGGGTCTTTCCGTCGCTGGCCAGTTCGAGAGTGCGGAAATCGTCGATCCGTCCAACTTTGCCCTGGCAGAATACTTCGTAGTGCTCTTTTGCAACCGACCGGTCGCCGTTGGCGAGATACAAAATGTTGGCGATGGAGCCATCCTGGAAAGTGAGCGTGGCGACAACGTTGTCCCGGTTGTAGCGGGACCCGTCGGGAATTCCATTGGCACTCACGCTGACCACGCCGGCGCCCACTACACAGCGCGCCCAGTCCACAAAATGGCAGAGCTCGCCAATGATTCTGCCGCCACCACTGCTGGTCTGCTGCGTCCAGTGCTGGTGCGGCAGATATCCGGCATTCACCCGGATGTGGACGACCATGGGCTCCTGCCGGCCGGCAAAGAACTGCTTCAGCTTTTCCGTGAAGGGCGCGAAGCGGCGGTTGTAACCGACCATTAGAAATGGAGAGGCGTGTCTCTCCTTCTCCGCCTGGTAGGCATGGCGGACCTCCTCCAGCTGCTCGCGGCTGACGGCCAGCGGCTTTTCCACCAGGACCGGCTTGTGATTGGAGAGCGCGGCAATCACGTATTGCGCGTGGCTGTCGTGGCGGGAGAGGACGACCACCAGATCCGTGTCCTTGTCCTGAAGCAGGTCGCCGGCTTGCGCCGCCCGGGCAAAGCCAAACAACCGGCGGGCGGATTCCGCGGCCACGCCGGACGCGGTCGCAACCGAGTGCAGAACCACGCCGCGGCTTTGCCGCAATGCGGGAAAGATCACCGCGCGCGCGAAACTTCCGGCGCCGATGCAACCGATCCTGAGATCCCCCGGTCCGCGCGCCCGCACAGGCTGCGGCGAATCGCTCGACGCAACCGGAATCGCGGGCAAGGCCCGGACAGGATATTCCACCAAAACTGTATACGCGCCAGTATCTTTCAACTCTCGATAGGCTGCGCCTCCCTGCTCCACCGAACAACGCTTCTCGATGAAAGGCGAAACCTGGATCGCCCCCGAAGCCAGCAGTTCCAGAAAAGCTTCCATGTTGCGCTTCTCCGTCCAGCGCACGTAGCCGATGGGATAATCCAGACCTTCTTCTTCGTATTGCGGATCGTAGCGGCCGGGGCCGTAAGAACGCGAAAGGACCAGCGACAGTTCTTTCATGTACATGGGCTGGCGGGAGACGCCGAGATCGACCGTGCCTACGACCACGATTCGCCCGCGATCGCGGCAAATCCCTGCTGCCAGTTCGATGGGTTCCGCCGACGGAGTTGCCGCGGTAATAATTGCGACATCGGCGCCGTGACCGGCAAACTCCTTCGCTCGCGACACGGCATCCCGATCCGACGAGCACAGCGCCAGGTCGGCGCCGAACCGCCGCGCCTGTTCCACCCTTTGCGGATCGAGATCGATGGCGATCACGCGGCAGCCCGCCGCCTTGGCCAGCTGAATCGTCAGCACCCCGACCAGCCCGGCGCCGATCACGGCCACGACTTCGCCCAGCACCGCCTGGCTCTGACGGAATCCCTGGAGCGCGATGGCGCCAATCGCGGTCAATGACGCGGCCTCCAGCGGCACCGCATCTGGAATTCTGGCGGCAAGGTTTTTGGGGATGAAATTGACTTCACAGTGGCTGGCGTATCCGGCGCCGGCACAAGCCACCCGATCTCCCGGCTTAAATTCCAGCACTCCCTGGCCCGCAGCCAACACAATTCCCGCGCAGCTATAGCCCAGAGGACCCAGCGAATCCAATCGCGATTGCACTCTCTGGTAAGCCGCTTTCACGCCCGACGTTCGAGCGAAATCGAAGACCTGGCGGACCAGGTCGGGACGAGCCAGGGCTTTGCCCAGCAGGGACTTTTCCACCTGCTCGCGATGGGCCAGCTCGGTGCCCGCGCTGATGGCCGAATACGCAGTCCGTACCAGGATGCCGCCGGGACGCAGCTCAGGCTGGGGCACTTCGTGGCTGGCCACTTCCCCGGAGCGAATGTCTTCCAGAATGGCTCGCATGGCGATTAGCTATTGTCTCATCAAGGCAAGCACGACGGAAGATGGAGGCCGCCATGAACCACGTGGGGACAGCCGCCCTCGGCTGTCCGGCGGAGCAACGCTCCGCCTGGTTTGGTTCTAAGGTTGGGTTCGAAGGAAGAACTAGTCGAGCTTCGCTCGACCGGACAGCTGAGGACAGCTGTCCCTACGTGGCCCGTAGTGTAACTCAGAGCTTGCTCAAGATTTCGGCAATGCGTTCCCCGGCGTGGCCGTCCCACAGCGGCGGCACCGTGCCTTGCTTTCTGCTTGCCCTCAAGAATTTTGCCGAGCTCAGCGCGCAGCGTGGTTCCGTCCTGCCCGACCAGTATGTTCGTACCCATGGTCACGGTCACGGGACGTTCCGTATTGTTGCGCAGGGTGAGGCACGGCACTTTGAGATAGGTGGTTTCTTCCTGTATGCCGCCCGAGTCGGTGACGACCACGGTGGCGCGGCGTTGCAGCGCCAGAAACTCAATGTAAGGAAGCGGTTCCCGCAAATCCAGCTGGCTGACGTCAATCCCGAAGGCGGCGATGCGCTGGCGGGTCCGCGGATGCACCGGGAAAACTACTTTCAACTGGCTGTTGAGTTCGAGCAGGTATCCCAGGATGACTTTTAAGACGTTGTCGTCATCCACGTTGGCGGGGCGATGCAGCGTGACCAGAACGTAGCGACTCGGCAGTCCATTCAACTTCTGGTTGATCGCCGCCGGCAGCAAGCGGACCAGCGAATCGATCATGACGTTGCCGACGTTATGGATCTTCTTCGCGGGAATACCTTCGCGCGCGAGATTCTTGTCGCCGTCGTCGGAAGGCGTGAACAACAGGTCGGCGAGCTGATCGGTCACCAGCCGGTTGATTTCTTCCGGCATGGCCCGATCGAACGAACGCAGTCCGGCTTCCACGTGGCCCACCTGGATCAGGAGTTTCGAGCAAACCAGGGCGGCCGCAACGGTAGAGTTCACGTCGCCGTAGACCAGCACCAGGTCGGGCTTACGTTCGAGAACCACCGGCTCAAAACGGGTCATGATGTCCGCGGTCTGCCGGGCATGGCTTCCCGAACCTACGCCCAGGTTCACGTCCGGAGCCGGAATCGCCAGTTGCTCGAAAAACACGTCCGACATGTTGGTGTCGTAATGCTGGCCGGTATGAACCAGGCTCTGCTTTATTTTCGGATATTGCCGGAGCGCGCTCAGCACGGGCGCGACCTTCATGAGGTTCGGCCGGGCGCCCACTACGTGAAGAATATGCATGCGAAGGTCCTAACCTGGAGTCTACACTGGCCGACTCACCAGTCAATTGCCGATGGTAATGGGTCGTGGCGCAGTTTGCGCAACAACAACCCCAGCCCTTGTCATTCCGAAGCCAGGTTTATCGGCGAGGAATCTGCTTACTGCCAGCAGCAAAACAGCAGATTCCTCGCGCGACAAACCGCGCTTCGGAATGACAATCCTTTATGGGAGTTTTCAGATTATGAGAGTTTTCAAACTGCACCGGTCCTGGTAATGACGGATCTCGCGAGAGCGTGGACGAAATGATTGCCGCGGAAGAAAACCCGGCGCGGGCTACGAGTCGCTGGCGTCGGTTCGAGAGCCCGATTGTGAACTGCCGGCCACAACCCCCGGAGCTTTCTCCAGCGACTGCCGCCAGTCCTTCAACTTTAATGCCACTTGCTGCATGTACGCGGCGGCCTGGGCGGGCGAAGAAATCTCTTCTTCATCGCCCGGCGTGCTCGGAATGCGGGGGACATCTTCAACCGGGATGAAGGGTAAATCGGCGCGCGGCGCCTCCGATGCCGACCGGAGTTTTTCGATGTCGAGGTCGGCCATGACCTCGTTCACCACGTCGGCATCGATGGCGCGCTTGCGCAGCGCGCAGGCCAGGGAGAGCGCGTTGAAGCAAAAGTTGTTGACGTTGCGCGGAATGCCTTCGGTAAATTCGGCAATCGCCTCGTAGGCCTGCGGCGTGAAGAGCGGATCGCCTCGGTAGCCGGCCACCATCAGCCGATGCTCGATGTAATTCTTGACTTCCCATGACGGAAGAGGCTCGAGGCCGTGCACCATGGATACGCGCTGCCGCAACTGGGCCAGGCCCGGCAAGACCAGCTTGTCCGCCAACGCCGGCTGCCCGGCGAGGATGATGTGCATCAGCTTGGCGCGCGACGTCTCGAAGTTCGACAGCAGGCGCAAAGTCTCAAGCACTTCGAGTTCCAGGTTCTGGGCCTCGTCAATCACCACAATCAGGCGATGCCCGGCGCGCGCTTCCTGCATCAGGCGCTTGTTGAACTCTTCGTGCATCTGCACCAGGTCCTGGATGGTGCCTTCGTATCCCAGTTCTGCCAGCAGCAGGCGCATGAACTCCCGCGAGTTGCATTGAGTTTGAAAAATCAGCGCGGTCCGGGCGGTGTCACGAAATTTTTCCAGCAGATGGAACAGGATGGTGGTCTTGCCCATGCCCGGCCGGGCAATCAAGCCGAGAAAGCCGCGATTGGCTTCGATCCCGTAATACAAGGAGGCCAACGCCTCCCGATGAGCGGCGCTCAGATACAGAAATCGGGGGTCGGGGGTGACGCCGAATGGTTGTTCGCGCAACCCGAAAAAACTCAGAAACATGCCCAGCTCTCCGTTCGAACGCTCCCGCCTCAATCCGCTGCTGGATGCGGGCAAACGGGCGCCCCGACACCCAGAATCCGGAACGAATCCTTTCCTATTGTAAGGCAGGATGCCGGGAGGTGCCGCCAAAAGGCCACCTCTCCGGGGAGGGACGAGTGACGCTGGTAACGTCGATAGGGCTGAATGGAAAGGAGGAAAGCGATGGCGGGGAATATGATCAGGAATCGTGGTCGTAGAATGCTCTTCGTTTTTCAACGTCAATCAATAAGATAGAGGTCAGGGCCAGCCGCCAGCTTCGGCGCGTCGAAGTCCAGGGAACAGTCTGGAACGCATCGCAGCCGCCGTGCCGGAAAGGAGATCGGCTGTTCCAGCCCTACGCCAGGCCATAAGCAGGTTTGCAGAATGCCGTCCAGTTCCGCCGCAACCCAACCCGCGACCGCAGCCGAGCTCTCGCCCTCCGCGGGAAGCTATTTGTCCTGGGGCAGGTATCCTGCGGCCACGCACCGCGCCGTCTACCGCGCCGGCTGGATGGACCAGCTGCCCGGCATTGTCGACCGGGCCGCGCCCGAATCATTGCTGGCCTATGGCCTGGGCCGAAGTTACGGCGATTCCTGCCTGAACGACGGCCGCGACCTGGTCCAGTGTTCCCGCCTGGACCGGATCCTCGGTTTTGACGCCGAGCAGGGCCACATACTTTGCGAGGCGGGAGTGAGCTTCTCGGATATTCTTGCGGTCGCGGTCCCGCGCGGCTGGTTTCTGCCGGTCACGCCGGGCACGAGATTTGTCACCGTCGGCGGGGCGATCGCCAACGATGTGCACGGAAAAAATCATCATCGCGCCGGCACGCTCGGACGGCATGTCCGCCGGTTGGAACTCTGCCGCTCCGATCACGGCCTGTTACTGTGCAGCCCGGAGAGCAATCCGGACTTGTTTCGCGCCACCATCGGAGGTCTCGGCCTCACCGGTGTGATTACCTGCGCGGAGATCGCGCTGAAGAAAATCAACGGCCCCTTCATCGACCTGGAGACGATCCCGTTTCACTCCTTGCAGGAATTCCTGTCGCTCAGCAACGACAGCGACCAGACTTTCGAGTACACGGTTGCGTGGGTCGATTGCGTTTCGCAAAAAGGCACGCGCGGCATCTTCTTCCGCGGCAATCATTCAGAGACAGCCGGCAAGGCGCCTCGCTCGGGCGGAAACGCGAACGTCCCTTTTGCATTTCCCGGTTGGGTGTTGAACCGTTACACCATGAAGCTGTTCAACTCTGCCTACTACACTCGGCACGCCTTTGGGAAACGCCGTTCGGTGGTGCCCTACCGGCCTTTTTTCTATCCGTTGGATGCGGTTTCGCAATGGAACCTGATCTATGGCAAGCGGGGATTCCTGCAATACCAATGTGTGATTCCCGACGACTCATTCGAAGCTTTCCAGGAATTGCTGGGCCTGATATCGCGCTCGCACATGGGTTCGTTCCTGGCCGTGATGAAACGATTTGGTTCCGTTCCGAGCGCGGGCATGATGTCATTTCCCCGGCCCGGCCTGACCCTGGCATCTGGACTTTGCCATGCGAGGAGAGACGACGCTTCGGCTACTGGATGAACTCGACAAGGTCGTGATCAGAAGCGCCGGCGCGGTGTATCCGGCCAAGGACGCGCGCATGAGCCAGGGCGCTTTCGAAGCCTCCTTCCCCCACTGGCGGGAGTTCCAGGAATATATCGATCCCAAGTTGTCGTCGTCATTCTGGCGGCGGGTCACGGGAGCGCAGTGATCATGCAGAAGGTTGTCGTATTGGGGGCGACGTCGGGCATTGCGCAGGAAGTGCAGCGCCTGCTCGCCCACGGCGGAAAAGAAATGATGCTGGTGGGGCGCTCTCCGGAGCGCTTAGCGGCAATCCAGGGCGACCTGCTGGCCCGCGGCGCCCGCGAGGTCGTGACCTTCACCGCGGACCTGGCGGATATTTCCACGCATGTACCGGTGCTCGAATTTGCCAAAAGCCACCTGGCAGGTTTCGACACGATTCTGCTGGCCTACGGGACCCTGCTCGACCAGCAGGAATGCCAGCACTCCGTCGCCGTCGCGGGCCGGGAAATCGAAACCAATTTTGTAAGCGCCGTGGCGCTGCTCACCATTTTTGCGGAGCACTTTGAGAGTGCGAAAACGGGTTGCATCGCGGCCATCACTTCGGTTGCGGGCGACCGCGGGCGCCGCTCCAACTACGTGTATGGCGCCGCGAAGGGAGCTTTGAGCCTCTTCATGCAAGGACTTCGCAGCCGCTTGTTTCCCGCTGGAGTCAAGGTCATCACCATCAAACCCGGCCCGGTAAAAACGGCAATGACCGATAAGATGGAAAAGAGCGGCATGTTCGCCGACCCCAAGGACGTTGCCCGCGACATCTATCGCGCGCTCGAAAAGCGCTCCCCGGATGTCCTCTACACGCCGCGCCGATGGCGGCTCATCATGGCGGTGGTGCGCGCCATCCCGGAATCCATATTCAAACGGCTGTCTTTTTAAGGCAGCAGGAATTCGACGTGCCAGAACAGTACGAGAACCGGTGTTATTCGAGGTACCAGGCGGATTAGGCGCGGACGGCTGCCTGTTAAACTTGCCTCAAGAGTAGAGGCGGCTCGCAGGTCATAGAAACAGATTTTGCAAAATGCACACTTCAGAGCAAACTCAGGCGAAGTCCAGCGGTTCGGCGACTGCGTCTTCCGTCTTGTGTGTTGACCTGGACGGAACTCTCCTGCAGAGCGACCTGCTGTGGGAATCCCTGTTGCTGCTGTTGAAGCGACGGCCTGTGACCCTGCTTCGATTGCCTGCGTGGCTGGCCCGCGGCAAAGCCTATACCAAGCGTCAAATCGCCCTGCGCGTCGCTCCCAACCCCGCCACTCTGAACTATCACCCGCAAGTCCTGGAGCTGATCCGAGAGACCAGGCAGCAGAACGGCAGAGTTGTGCTGGTGACCGCATCGGATGCTTTGGTGGTCGAACCGATCCGGGACCATCTGGGAATTTTCACCGACTGCATGGCGAGCGATGGGACGACCAATCTGAGCGGAGCGACGAAACGCGACGCGCTGCTCTCGCGGTTCGGCGAATCTGGATTCGATTACGCTGGCGATTCTCCGCGCGATCTGCCGGTCTGGAAAGAAGCTCAAACCGCCATTCTGGTCGAGCCCTCCGCGGCTTTGAAGAAGAGCGCCATGCGCGTCTCCAAGTCGGTGCGCGTGATCGAGTCGGAAAAGCGCCCGCTGGCGGCGTTGTGGCGGGCCCTGCGGCCTCATCAGTGGCTGAAAAACGTGTTGGTGTTTGTTCCCCTGGTCCTGGCGCACCGATTGCGAGATGTCGCGACCATCGAGCGCGCCGTCCTCGCCTTTGCCGAGTTCAGCCTATGTGCTTCCGCCGCCTATCTTCTCAATGACCTTCTTGATCTTGAAGCGGACCGGGTGCACCGGACAAAACGCAACCGCCCGATTGCTTCGGGACGCGTCCCCATCCCCGCTGCGCTGGGACTGACGCTGATTCTGCTGCTGATTTCATTCGGCCTGGCTGGCTTAACCGCCCACGTCGCAGCCATCGCGCTGCTGGCGCTGTATCTGGTTGTGACCACTGCCTATTCGCTTTCGCTCAAGAAAATAGCCATTCTTGACGTGGTGACGCTTTCAGGCCTGTACACGCTGCGCATTTTCTTCGGAGCGGTATCTGTGCACGTTCCGGTTTCGCCCTGGTTGCTGGCTTTCTCCGTTTTCTTTTTTATGAGCCTGGCTATGGCAAAACGATTCAGCGAACTGGTTCGCTCGCCGCAGGAAGAAACCCGGGAAGTGGCGGGACGAGGCTATCGCCCGGGCGACAGGCTGATTATTTCCAATCTCGGAGCGGCCAGCGGATATGTCTCGGTCCTGGTCATGGCTCTTTATGTGAACAGCCAGGAGGTGACGGCCCTGTATCATCGGCCGCAGCTGTTGTGGGCCATATGTCCGACGCTGCTCTACTGGATCAGCCGGCTTTGGTTGATTGCCTATCGCGGCGAACTGGGCGAAGATCCGGTGGTCTTTGCCATGGAAGACCGGCTCAGCTATTTACTGGGAGGCCTGGCCCTGCTGGGGATATTGCTGGCGTCGCCCAAGCCTGTGCTGTGAGTTGGTTCGTGTTCCGCTCAGCGCGCGGCCGAGCCGTCGCGGCACGCCCATAGATCGTAATATTCGCTCGATCCCACTTTTTGGTACTCCTGCAGGAACGCCTGCCGAAAATCATCTTCAAACAGGTTCCGCTCCGGAAAGATCCTGGCATCGGCGTAGATGTTGGGCATGACAAACGGTTCCTCGCCCTTGGGGATGAGCCATATCTGCGCCTGGCACGATTTGATGTAGTCGATCGTGGCCTGCGGGATGGCCAGGCCTGAGAGTTGCATATCGTCGAGCGCCGGAGCGTCCAGAGTGAGCGGATTGCCGGCAAAGACCAGCGTAGGGCGATAAAACGTGAGCGGATAGGAACGGCTGTATCCCATCTCGATCCGGTCGCCGGGGTGAGCTTGCATGATGCCGGTCAAATCATCGGTCACCGCTGCCGCCAGCGACCATCGTGCGCCAGCTTTCGTTCAGTCGCCAGAAACTCCACCGGGATCCGCGTCGCCACCGTACTGGCCAGCCACAGCCAGCACGCTGCCCGGGCCATGGAGCTGTAAGTGAAAGTCCAGGCGGCTCCCGCGGCTTCGATTTGACTATAGATATCGCAACAGAGAAACCCGATCACGGGATAAAGCGGCAGAAGATGATGGTTCCCGGCGCCGAACTTCGAGGCCGCAATGATCATTAACCCGAGTGCGCCGGCGAGAGCCAGGAGAAAAAGCTTTTGTTCGCGCAAATAAGCCAGGCACTTGCTGGGATCGCCTTGATGGAACCGCCACAAGAGGAGGACGGCCGGAAGCGAAATCGTCACCGCGGTCCGCAGGTTGCTCAGAAACTCGACCGCGCGGAGGGGATGGCGCGATGCTTCATGGAACCAGAGCAGGTAATTCATCAGGGATATCTGGGGAAGCGCAAACGGGAGACACCCGACCAGGCCCGCGCCGCACGCCGCGAGGGCTGCGATGCGCATGCCGAACCGGCGATAAAGCAAAACGAAAAGCGGCAGGAAATACAGCACTCCCGTGAACTTGATTCCAAAGCATAAGCCGGTCGCCACGGACAACAGAATCACAGCCGTCCAGCGTGACGAACTCAGAACCCCGAACAGCGCCAAAGCTACCGTGAGAGGCATCAGAACGTCGCCTCGCACCTGGAACATGTAAGGCTCCCCGCTCATCATGAACGCAACCACCACTGCAACCGCCAGCAGCGCCCGCGGCGTGTCCAGGCGTTTGCGATAGGCTGCAGCCAGAAAAATCAGAAAACAGACATTGGCGAACAACACCGCCAGCTTAAGCGACAGGAGGCTGCTGCCCAGAACGCGAAGGGTCCAACTGAAAGGCAGGTAGGCGATAGGACCGTAAACCAGGGAATAGCGTTGCGCCGAGGCCAGGCCGTGGTAGAGCGGGGCCCCATGATTGAAAGCTGCCGCGACCGAGGCGACGTTCGCTTCGACGTGATCGAGATACCCCTTATAGAGAGTGCTGCACAGCAGAAAAGCCAGAAACGCCGCCAGAAATAAAAGGCTCACAGGGAACCAGAAGCGCTTCGATGCGATAAACCCGCACAGCCTCTCGAAAGCCGACGGCCACAGAAAGCGCAGGACAAGGGATGCCGCAAGCGCAGCCGCGAATACGGCCAGAGACAGCAAATTAGTCGAAGAATGCAGCGCCTCAATGAGGGTTGACATTGATTGACCTTATTAACCTTATTTTGACTAGCCTATTTTGATTAACGTGATCTGGAAAGGCCGTTCTTGTAGCGGGAGCGCCGCATCACTGTCCCGCCCAGGTCCAGCAGGACCGTAACGCGCCCCGCAGTCTGCGCTCCGCGGCCGACTTGGGACAGAACGACGCCGCCTGCAATTCAAATTCACGAGCGCCAAATCCAGCCTTGAATCGGCGCAATCCGGGGCTTTCGGCGCCCGCGCCTCCAAGATTAAAGACTCGCGCCCCTTCCTGCTTGACCAGGGCGGCGACCTGCGACACCAGAAAGGGAGACGCGCCCAGTTTCATCCCTTCCGGCAGAGTTCCCGCCGATTGATAATATGCGCCCTCCCTCGATCGGAGCACCAGCATCGACGACAACACCTGCTCCCCGAGGACGGCCTGAAAAATCTCGCCCGATCCGCTGGCCAGCAGGGCCAGGGGACGCGCGCTGTCCTGGCCGGGATCCACTTTCTCGCCGCGATGGGCGCGCCGTTCGGTGGAAGCATCCATGAGTTCCAGATGTTGTGCACAGGCCGAGGCCTCGCGCGTCCGGCGAATCGACAATCCAGCTTTGCCGGCGCGACTGATGTTTCGCCGATGCTGTGTGCTCATGCCGTCCAGGATGTTGTCGCATCCCAGGTCCAAAGCGTATTCCCAGCGGTCGCGCCGCTCCAGTTCTCCGGGCAGTTGCGGAATAACGGCTCCTGGGGAAGCGTAAGTATCGATCTGCAGGCCCCAGACCCCCAGCCGTGCGGCAGGATTGCATAACCCCTCGCCAAAAGTCTTCCGGCTCGGGCAAGCTGGGCAGCGAACGGATGTGTAGATTGCGGCGCAGGAACCAGCCGGACAAAAACCCCAGGCAGCCCGCTACCAGGTCGTCGCCCGCGTAGAGGCCAAGCAGGCACACCCGTTCACCCAGCGACTCGTGCGCTTTCGCATACTCGGGAGTATGCAGGGGATTGGCCGGGTCGCAAGCCGCGAGTTGCTCAACGAGGGACGGCGGCGGCCGCAAGACGGAGCGGAATTGGAGAGACAATCTCCTCCTCCTGACAGAATTTTTGTTCCAGGCTCTGGGCATCGATGAAAAACTTGCATGCCCAGCTGGGATATTGAAATCTCTCGTATTCACCCGAAACCGGAAAGCTGCCCTTGACCGCGCCTCGCGTTTCCAGAGCGCCTTCGAGGTTGACGGTCTGCCGCACGTAGCGGTTGGCAGCCAGGGCGGCGTCACGAAAGCGCGCGTCCCGGGTCTCGCGGTAGAGCAGCAGCCAGCAAATCGCGATCTGCTCCGTTCCAGTCAGGCAGGACCAGCGGGCGGTGCTCTGCCATTGATTATCGAGCCGGCCGGGCAGAAATCCATCCGGCCGCAGCGCTCCCAGCACGCCTTCCGCTGTCTTGATGGCGCCTTGAAGGACTCTGCGATCGCCGCTGAAGCGGTGGGCTTCCACCAAACCGCGCAGCACATAGCCAATGGTGTGGGTCAGGGGATTCAAAGGGTCGGTGAGACAGCCGTTGGCAAACCAGCCCGCCTCATTCTGCTGGGTAAGGGCCCAGTACACGTTGCGCATGGCGGCTTCGCCATACCCGCGGCCGGGTTCGAGGCGGGCAGCTTCGACCAGGCCCCAGGCGACGTGAGTCTCATACGCCTTCTCTCCCGGCTCGGCGAAAGGGGTGGGATATTTCCGCCAGCAACCGTCCGGGTCCTGCGTTTCCACCAGCCAGTCGGATGCGGCAATCATCGCTTGCCGGTACTCCCGGCCAAACTCCGCGACCCCGGCGGCCAGCCCAAGCAGGATCTGTCCGGTATTAAACGTGACCGGCACCACGTTGGAAGTGTCCACGGTACTGCCCTGGAAGGCGCCACACGGCATCTGGATGCTGACCAGCCAGTCGAGCATTTTGCGCGCCCGGGCCAGTAACACGTCATTGCCTCGCGCTCGCCCCTCGGCGATGAGCGTGGGCACGATGTAGCCGGTGGTTTCGGGGTAGGAAGCGCTCCATCCCGACGAGAGGCTGTAATGACGAGCCACGCCCCCATCTTCGGACGATGAATAGTCCTGCGCTCGTTCCATCCACCCCAGGGCCTGCAGGATCGCAGCTTCGATGGGTACATCAGGCTGGGCCTCGGGCCGTTTTTCGCGCTGCATTTCTGAACGAGCCGCGGCTGATATTCCGGACCCTAGCCCAAAGTCAGAGACTCGTCTGCCCACACGCCGAGCTAGGCTCAAAAGTTGGCTACGGTTCACAGGGCCACACCTAAGTGAGATTTAAAGGGGATGGTCTAAATCAAAGGGGAGTAAAACTGCACTGCAGCGAGTCTACCACAGGCGCGGAATGAGGGAAGAGGACGCCGCGGCCTGCCAAAAAACGTTGGTAACCAGGGGAGGGTTACTTTACGGCCACGGGCGGGGGAAGGCGGTGCGGGATCAGATTCGCTTCAAATCGCGACTCCAGCTGCAACTGGAGTTCTCGGACGACGCTTGATGAAATGCCGCCGGAGGAATTCATTGGAAGGCCGCTCCACGACTCTGAAACTGACGACAGCCAGCACGAAACAAGCCAGGATTGCGCCCACGGAGGCTGCCAGCGTGAGCGGAGTGAATACCGACAGGGCGACCATTTTCTTATCGACAAGTTGAATCACGTAGGGATGGAAAAGGTAAAGGGAATAGCTGGCATCCCCGATCACCAGCAGCCACCGGGAAATTGAATTCGGCCTTCCACGGCCAGCAGGCACAGGACGATCACGACCGAGGGAAGTCCCTGCAGAAAGAGCCGGCTATTTCGGCCCACATAACTCTCGACCAGGTAGAGGTAGGTATAGCAGCCGGCGGCGAGGGCGAGGGCCGCAGCCACCGGAAACCGGTTCAACGAATTCCGATAGCGCTTCCAGATGGCGAATACCGCCATGCCCAGCACAAACTCGACGATGATGGGGTTGGAGTAAAAACGCGGAATGGTCGAAGACGGGTGGAATACCACGCCTGCCGCCGCCGCGAGCAGCGAGCAGGATTGAAGCCGCCAGGCTCGTCCATTTCTTGAAGAACACCAGGGCCAGTCCGAAGGCGAAATAAAAGAACATTTCGTATTCGAGTGTCCAGCCCAGGAACAGCATGGGAAACGTCCCGCCATCCTCGCGTTTGTAGGGGATGAGGAAGAGGGACTTTGCCAGGTCGGTGAGATTGGCCGTGGTGGCATTCAGCCAGGCCGGCACCACCAGCGCAAGCAGAAACACTCCGAACGTTCCCAGCCAGTACAGCGGGACAATTCTGAACACCCGCTTCAGCAGGAAATCGTCGGAATTCAGGGAGGAGATGTAGCAGATAATGAAGCCGCTGATGACAAAAAAGATATCGACCCCAAATGCGCCTTTGCCGATAAAAGGAATGTGCACCAGAATCACGCTGGTCGCGGCAATGGCGCGGAGGGCCTGAATGGATTGCAGTTCGGCGCTGACTCGGCGGACGGAGACAGGTCCGACGCTGGTCGATCGAGCCTCCCCGACGCTGATTCCTGAGGTGGTCACTGGAGGCTAACGGGCCCATCCTCTTGCCCGGCTTCAACTCCTGGCGCCGCCTCAACCTTGTCATCGGAGCGCCAGGTAAAGAGCTTGTTCAGGCTGTAGTTCAGATACGTCCCGAATGAGATGGCAACCAGCTGAGCTGCGTACAGGTAGAGGGACGACGTTCCGAAGTAAACTCGAAATCGCGCATGCGTGAGCAGCGAATAAATCACCGTCGTAATCGCGACTCCGGCCGCGGACATGGGCAGATACAGGAGCGCACCGCTCAATAACGCGGTCCCAGTGTGGCGCCGGTCGGCGAAGGTCCAGTAGTTATTCAGGAAGTAGTTATGCAGGGCTGCAATGGTACTGGCGATGGCCGAGGCCCGCCAGTCACGATATCCGGTCACATGAAAGATCAGGGCCATGGCGAGCAGGTTCACGACCACGCCGATGCCGCCAACCGCCAGAAACTTCATCAGCCGGCTGGACGCCAGCGATCCCAGGTAGGAGTCTGTGCCGTCGCTGCGACGCAGGAAGAGCCGCGCCAGCGCGGAGCTCGATGGCGCACGGACGGGACGCGGACTCTCTGGGGCCGCTCCAGCGGGGCCGGCGCCGGCAAACCGCACTTCATCCGCCGCCAGGCCCGCCCGCTTGGGCTCGACTGCGGTGGCCACTTCCCCGTTTTTCGTCATCAGTCCCCCGGATCTTTCACGCATAACCATAGGACGTTCCACCTTGCGATTCACGCGCCGCGTTGCGTGCTGAGAAGTTCCTTGGCCCGCGGCGACGCCGACACCTGCGATTCACGGACTCGCCTCCATGTAATAATCGAGGTGACCGCGTAATTCCACACCGCCCCGACGCACAATCCGCACGCTCCCGCAAAGTAACGGGAAGAGCCCGCGTCTTTGATGAATTCGGCGACGCGCAGGTTGATGACCACGCCCACGAAACAGGCGGCATAAAACGTGGCCAGTCCGATCGCCAGGCGGCTTCCGCGCAATCGGCGGTCGCGGTAGGTCATGCTGTTGTTGACGAAAAAATTGACCGTCATGGCGACGAACGTGGTGATGGCCTGCGCAGTCAGAAACTGCATCTTCCCGAAGGAAAGCAGCAGGTAGAGCAGGGCCAGCGAGAGCACCAGGCCGCCGGCGCCGACCATGCTGAAAATGATGAAGCGCGGGGGAATCAAATCGCCCACCGCTTTATCCAGCAACAGCTGCAGGTATTCGATGCCCACCAGGATGTCCAGTTTGCTGGTTCCGTGGATTCTTTTCCGGAAGGTGTAGGGGACTTCGCCAAAGCGCACCGGCCGGCGCGATGAGGCGACCAGGTCGAGCAGGATCTTGAAACCCACGCCGGAAGCCGAATGCACCACGTCTTCCAGGAAGGCACGATCGAGCATGAAGAAACCGCTCATGGGATCGCTGAGCGCGGTATGAGAAACCCATTGGCTCAGGCTTCTTCCCAGATTGCTCAACCGCACCCGGCCCGCGGAGAACTCCCCCATGCCTCCGCCCTCGGCGTTGCGGGTGGCGACCACCAGGTCCAGTTTCTCGTTCCGGATTTTCTCCAGCATGGCGGGCAGGATTGCCTCATCGTGCTGCAGGTCGCCATCCATGACCGCGACGTAGGGCGCGGGAGTGGCCATCATGCCTTCGAGACAGGCGGAAGCCAGGCCGCGCCGGCCGACCCGTTGCAGGACGCGCACTCGCGGATTCGTCAGCCCGATCTGCCGGACCAGCGCCGCGGTTCCGTCCGGAGAATCGTCGTCCACGAAGATCACTTCGTAGGAGACGCCGGCCAGAGACCGCTCCAGGGCTTCGAGCACGGGCACAACATTGGCCCGCTCGTTGAAGGTTGGCACGACCACCGCCAACTCCAGGGATGAAGATATCGTTTCTGGATTAAGTGCCATGATGACTTATGGTTTCCTCACGGGGTGTTCCGCGCGAAAAAGCGACACTTCAATCCCGCCGCCTTTGGGGAATACGCGTTGCGAATCTGGTTTGTACTGAGCTCCAAAAATGTCTTGCGGAACCTTGCTGTCCGACTCCGACTGCACAAACCAGATGGAGTCGTAGGCTGCCAGCTTGCCGCCGTCCGAAATATCGCTGACCGGCCCGTAGGGCAGGCCGCGCTTCTCGTAGTAGTCGTAGCAGCGGTGGACCCACTTGGGATCGAAGACGATAAACGTCTTGCCCGTGTCCTGCGATTCGATGTAGGCCACGGCTTCACGCCATTGCTCCCGGCCAAAACGCGGGTTGAAAAAGTAGTTGTACAGAGAGACCAGCAGCAAGAAAGAGAATATCCCCACGGCGGCGAGGGCGACTGAACTCTGCCAGGCGGGCACGCGGCCCTGGCGCCATCCCAGCAATTCCGCGATCGCCGCAGCCACTACGATGTAAAGAAACGGAGCCGCGGCAATCAGATACCGCTCATCGAAAACCATCACCTTGAATGAAACCAGAAACGCCATCAGCACCGGGGCCACGGCCGCCACCAGGGCATACTCCAGTCGATCCGCCCAGCGTTTCCAGGCCAGCCAGGCAAAGGGCAGCAGGACCGCCACGCTCAACGTCGCCCCTAGAAGCAGCGGCGCAAAATGGGTCAGGGTCGATCGAATATGGGTAACGGCATCGCCATCCAGCGGAATCAGCGTATCGCCAAACAGGAAACTGAAATAGGCCTGAGGCAGCTTCAAAAACAAGTAGCGCCGGTAATTCTGTCCGTTGCCAGCGGCGGCCCGCAGCAGCGTCACGACCCACGGCAGGAACAAAAGCACGGCCACGGCGCTGCTGGCGATGAACGGGATCAACTGCTTCCGTCGCCGCAGCAGCACGAACAACCCGAATCCGGCCAGGAAAAAGACGGTGATGAAATGGGAGTAGAGAGCCAGCGCGCCGAGCAGCGCGTAACCCGCAAAATAGAGAAACTCGGCGCCTGCCGGGCGCAGCTTCGAGCGCATTCCAGAGCGTGAGTCCAGCCGCCAGGATAAAAAACACCAGCCAGGCAAAAGTCCGGGCCTCCTGCGAGTAGTAAATCTGGAACGACGAAATGCTCTGGTAGAGGGCCGCGCCCAGGGCAATCCCGCGCGACAGCAGCCTCTTCGCCAGCGCGTAAACCAGCCCAACCGAAAGAACCCCGGGGACGACGGAAAGACTGCGCAGGCCGGCTTCACTGGTGCCAAACCAGCCAATCCAGAAATGCAGCATGGTGTAGTAGAGCGGAGGGTTGGTGCGCTCGGCGGTCAAGGCGCGCCCCAGGTCAGTCGCGAACCACCACGATTCGACTTCGTCCAGCCACAAACTTTCTTTCGCCAGAAATGCACAGCGCAGCACCAGCCCAATCACCAGGATGAGCCACAGCCAGCCGGACGAAGAAAATGCGAACCTCTCCCCGGGCGCCTGAGGCTCGACCAGCATGGACTTTTGCGGGGACTCCATCGTGGGTATTGTAGCCTTCAATATTTGCCCTCCCAAGCATAGTTCGCAGCCCGGAGACCCTTAAGTAAGTTGCATTTGAGGGGAAGAATTGGGCTTTGGGGAAGGGCTGGGGGGAGGGTTGACTCGAGATCGAAACGGGGAGCCAAAAGGCGTCAGCGCCGGGCCACGGCCTGGGCCGTTCGGGACCCGACTATCCGCGAGGAACGCCGCCTTTGGCCGGAACAGCCGCAGCCGGTTGTGCCGTCTTGCCGCGCATAAACTGCCATGACTTCGCGACCATTTTCCAGTTCTCCACCAGCCCCGGCATGGGGTCGTTCCAATGAAAAACGTCGGAATGAATGCCCGGAGCGAACCCGCTGAGGTACTGCAACGTGGCCCGGACCTTTCCGGGACTCGTGCCCGTAGCCGGCGGCGGCCCACCCCGGAAGTAATCCAGGAGCGCCAGCAGGTCGCCGCAGTGCCAGCACGTCATGCTTCCCAATTTGATTTCTTCCGGGACCGGTTTTTCGCCGTGGCGAAAATACCGGTAAACCCAGTAGGGGAAATCCCAACCGGCGTGCACCGAGCCCTCGGTAGACGCCCAAAAGCGGCCGTTGGTCTCCATGTACCACTTTTTCTTGCCGTCGTGACCGATGAAAAAGGCGACGTGGGCCACCCCATCCCAATTGAGCGCGCGCAGCAACTGGCTCGCGTGTTCCACCAGATCGGGAAGCGGAGCCACGATTTTTCGCAAGACTCCAACCCCTTCGTTGCGCCGGACCGAATGGTATTCGTGGACCGCAATCAGCTCACCCTGCGCCGCGAAGCAGCACAGGTTGTGCACCGTCCCCACCGCGCACTCCTGGAACAGCGGATACTTGCCATTGGAGCAGTGCTGCTCGATATGACTGCGGACTTCCTCTTCGCTGTGCGCGTAGAGCACGCGAAACTTGAAGCCGGCTCCGTTGGCCTCGGGCGAATCCCCCGGATTTTTCAGGACCACGGGCAGGCCCAGCAACTGAATCATCTCGGGAATCTGCGCCGGATCCTGCAATTCGAACTCGCGGGGACAAGGCACGCCGACCCGCCTGGCAACCTCCAGATTGATCCGTTTGTCGAGCACGGAGCGAACCGCCTGCGAATTTGCCATGGCCAGCCTGGTCTCGGCCGCAAGCACGGAGCGGTAACGCTCGAAGAGCCGCAGAGCCTGGTCCGTGACCGGGATCGCCAGCTGGATGCCGTGTCGTCGAATGATCTCGACCAGAAATTCGACGTATTCATCCCCTTTGGCCGGACGGCAGGGAGCCAGCATCGAATGTTTCACCGAGCGGGAGCAGGATGCGATCCCTTGCGGGTCCCCGGTGATGAGCAGAAACGAAACACCATGACGGGCCAGGGAACGCGAGACCGCCAGGCCGGCACGGTTGTCTCCGTCAACCAGCAGGACTTCGATTGGACCTTCGGGATTGATTGCGCGAGTCTTCACCAGGAGTGTCCTCCGTTGTTGGTTTGTCTGATCGGAAAGCCTAAGACATTAAAGTTAGGGTTTGGTTCTCGGGCTCAGGAAGGCTGGTTCTTAAACATGGTTTTGCCCGGTCCATCGTCTCGTCCAGCACCTGGGCAAATTTTCTCGCCATCTCGCGGTGCGTGTAGCGGTCAATGGCACCCGGGACGGCGCCGTGCGGGACCGTTCCCTGGGCGCGAAACTTCGCATAGGCTTTGACCAGGAAGGCCCGCATCTCGTCTTTCGAAGTCGTGAACTTCCCTGCCCCGCTTTCTTCCAGGATCTGGTCGACCACGCCGCGTTCCCCACCGAAAGCTAAAATCGGCCGTCCGGCTGCCAGATACTCGAATAACTTTCCCGGAATGCCTCCCGAATAGATGGGAACATTGAGGCTCAGGAGGAGAAGTATCTGGGACTCTCTCTGATGGCGCAAGGCCTCCTCCCGCGGCACCCAGCCGCCGACCTCGGCGACTTCTTGCAGGCCGTAGCGCTCGATCGCCGCGGTCAACCACGGATCTCGCGGACAGAAGAATCGCAAGCGCACATCGCTGCGAAGCAGCGTGCCCGCCTGCAGCAGTTCCGCCAGCGTCTCGAAAAGAAGGTTGGGATCGCGCCACCCCGAATACAAGTTGCCGGTATAGGTGATGGAGAACGTCCGCGTAAGCTCTTCCTCTCCCCCGGCAAATTCCTCCGCATCAAAACCGTTGGTGATGGCGAACGCGGGTTTTGAGGGATACTGCTGCCGCAACTTCTCTGCCCAGGGCGATGAGACTGTAACCAGCGCATCCGCCTTGGCCAAGGTTCTGCGCTCCAGGGCGCCGACCATGCGGCGCGCCAATCTGCTGCCGCTACGCGCCGGCACCCACAGGTCCCGGCAATCGGCCACCCACGGCCGCCGCAACACTTTCCTGGCTTCCATTCCCAGAAGATGAGTGGTGATCGGAGGGGCCGTGCTCAGGATCATGTCCACCGGTTCCTGCTGCGCGATTTCGCGGATGGCTTTTCGCGCGAACGGCAGCCAGCCTTTGGTGCGATCGGGATAAGTGAGCCACGACTTCATCCAGTACACCGCCCGGCTGGACCGGAGATCGGAAGCCGCCGCGGAAGACTGCGGCAGCTTGAGTTGTTCGTGCAGGCCCTGGCCGGGATCCAGCCCGAATCTGGCCTTCCATCGGCCCAACACATCCTGCTCGTCGGTCTCAATCACTTTCGCCGCCGGCCTCTGCCCTGGCGGTAAGCGAGGAGTCAGGACGACGGGTTCCCAGCCGAACTGAGGCAGATATTTCGCCAGCCCGGCCGGCCGCACCGCTCCAATAGTCTGCCGCGGAGGATAGGAATGGCAGATCAGCAAAACCCGTCTCATATCGCTGGGACCTCCGGAAGAAACTGGGGCATACGGCGGCCGCCCGTCATCTCACACTGCAATCGCCGGTGCGCCTTCATAAATCCCCGGTGCTGCGCCGTACACCGAGCGGCACCCGCAAGACAAAATGCGAGCGCCTCGCCCGGCCAATGACCGAGAACAGTCCGGGCCACAGCCTGGCGATGCCGATGCGCCTGCATCCGTCCATGACGCGCACGTTCTGGTCAAACGCCACGCAATGGGTCGCAAGATTGCCGTGGATCCAGGTGGGATCGATTTCCCCGATTTCGGATTCCTTATATTGGGTCTCGGTCAGCACGTCGATGCGGTTCAGTTTGATTTTGTGTCCGTAACGCAGCGAGCAGTCCTGCGACGGCCGGATCAACTGTCCATCCTGCTCAAAAATGCGTCCGGCGGGACGCGCCCGGCACACATCGGAAACAATCGGGTTCTGGCGATGCGGCTGCCACGGTCCAAAGGGCGAGTCGGAATAGAATGCGAAGAGTTCATCGTTGATCGGGGCCCCCGGAGTAGCGGCCATGTTGACGAAGAGCCAGAACTTGCCTGCGTGTTGCAGCAGCGTGGGATCGACGGCCGCGACGTTTGAAAGCAACACCTTATGCTTTTCCCACTGGTGCGGGAACTGGACCGCGCGATAGGCCTCGACCGTGCGGTTGCCGCAGGTCTCGGGAATCATGAAGACCTCGCCGTCCCACTCAAACACAAACGGGTATGACAGATGGTGGTTCTGTTCGAGGACGCTCACCGGTTTCGAATGAAATCCACGCTCGTCAATTTCCATGCAGGAAATGCTGCCTCTTTGCGTCCGGAATGAATAGTCTTCGAAGAAGACGAATTTACGGTCACCGCGAGAAAACAGGAACGGATCGGCGTAAAAATGGTCCCGCGGCGGGCAGATGATGTCCCATCGCCAATTTTCCATCGTCCTCGGTTTCTCTGGTCTCTATCCCCAAAAACCACTGGTTCTGCCCCAGTGACTGGATCCCATTCCCGGCGTAAAGCAGGGCGCGTTTAGCCAGGAAACGAAGCATCTGCCGGTTGCGAGGCGTCCGATAAATGGGTTTGTTATAGGGATTCACTTCGTTGTAGGTGTCCAGCTGCGTGATCGATTCCCAGCCGTCGGCGTAGAGCTGCCGCAGGCGCCGGATCACGAAGCCGGATGTTTTCCAGTAGATGCTGTTCTGGTTGCGGTACAGCGACGTGAAGTTGGTGGCGGCCTGGGAGCGGTAGAGAATGCGTCCGCCGTCCAGGCTCTCATCCAGAATCTGCAGGATCGTGCCCGACACCGGGTTGCGCTCGTAGATTTCCCAGAACAACGGGGGCACTCCGCGGTACTCGCGGCTGTCGTCGTGATGATACGACCATATCCCGTAGCGCGCGCACTTCAGGATGTCTCCTTTGATCACACGAAAACCGAAGCGGAGAATCACATCGAGTTGTGCGCCCTTGATCCGCTCAATATCTGATTCCTCGAAGCGATCGACGTATTTCTTCTGGATCGGCATGACCTCGAGAACGTCGATTCCACGCAGCAGCTCGCCGGCATCGGTTTCCTCAAACGCATTTTTCTCTTCCGCCTGGTGTAGCTTCCTGTCCACCCGGCAATACAGGCTGTAAAGAAGCGAGTGCCACTTCCGTTTCAGGTTCAGCCAGCTGCGCGGCGGGGCAGTCTTCGTGGCCTGGTTGGTGATGACCAGCGCCACCTGCAGATAGGGCGCATTGACCAGGTCGTTCAGTATCTTCGCCTGCCAGGCTTCCACGGTCAGGGAGTTCAACATCACCCCAATGCGCAGCTTGGGCTGGTTCGATGATGGTTCAAAGTACATGGCGTTTTGAGATAAGAGACGATCGGCTGGAAAGACAGCCGGAAGTAGAAGATTCCCCGGGCGGGGACCATCGGGCCGAAACCTCGGCCTGTTATCAGTTTCTAGTTGAGCTTTTTCCTTAAGGAGCCGCCTTAAACGTTGCCACCTGCATCACCCACACGCCGGAGGCCTCGGTCGCCGTGGCGCTGTAGCTGCCCGTCGCGTTCACCGTCTTGTCTTCCGCGATGTTGCCGTACAGATTAATCATCCGCGAAGTGAATCCGCTGCCCGCGGCCGTGAATTTCGATCCGCTGGTGCCGGCTCCGAAGATCAGTTCGCTGGCCGCCGTCGTGCTCACACTGCCGCTGTTCGCTGCCGTTCCCGTTCCCGCCGCTCCCACCGCCTTATCCAGCGGCGCGCTCGGGTCCAGCCCGCTGTATTCCAGAATCCGCACATCCGGATACGCCGCCGCCTTGTTGAACGTCACCGTCACCGTCGTGCTGCCTCCCGGCAATGTTCGGGGCGATAGTAGATCGACTGCCGCAGCCCGGTCCCGCTCGTCGGACCCACCGCCAGCGCGTAGCTGTTCAACTTGTTGTCTGTCACCGAACTGATGGTCGAGCTGGTGTCTCCCCAGCCGATCACCACGATGTTCGTATCTCCCGCCGTCTGCGCCACCGCGATACGTCACCGCCACCGTCGTGTTCGACGCCTGAATCGTTGCCGGCCCCGAATTCGACTGCACAAACGCGATGCTTCCTCCCCCGCCGCTGGTCGTGTACGTGTACCCGTTGGTCAGCGTCCCGCTCTGCGCGTCCGTGTTGGTCACCACCACGTTCACCGCCCCCGCGGCATGCGCCGGAGTCGTCGCCGTGATCGTCGTGCTGTTGCGTCACGCCCACGCCCGTCGCCGGCGTTCCTCCGAAACTCACCGTCGCGCCCGCCAGGAAGCCCGTGCCCGTGATGGTCACCGGCGTCCCGCCCGCCGTCGTTCCCGACACCGGCGAGATCGAGCTTACTGTAGGCGCCGGATTCACCGGCGTCGTATAGGTATAGCCCTGCGACAGCGTCCCATTCTGCGCGTCCGTGTTGGTCACGACCACATCCACCGCGCCCGCCGCATGCGCCGCCGTCGTCGCCGTGATGGTCGTGCTGTTGCTCACGCTCACGCCCGTCGCCGACGTCCCGCCCAACTTCACCGTCGCTCCCGCCAGGAAGCCCGTGCCGGTGATGGTCACCGGCGTCCCGCCTGCTGTCGTCCCTGATACCGGCGAGATCGAGCTCACTGTAGGCGCCGGATTCACCGGCGTCGTATAGGTGTAGCCCTGCGACAGCGTCCCACTCTGCGCATCCGTGTTGGTCACTACCACATCCACCGCGCCCGCCGCATGCGCGGGAGTCGTCGCCGTGATGGTCGTGCTGTTGCTCACGCTCACGCCCGTCGCCGACGTCCCGCCCAGCTTCACCGTCGCGCCCGCCAGGAAGCCCGGTGCCGGTGATGGTGACTGCCGTCCCGCCCGCCGTCGTTCCTGATACCGGCGAGATCGACGCTCACCGTCGGCGCTGGAGGCGGCGGTGGCGGATTCTGTCCGCTCCCGCGGAACGTTGCCACCTGCATCACCCACACGCCGGACGCCTCGGTCGCCGTGGCGTTGTAGCTTCCGGTGCTGGCCACCGTCTTGTCCTCGGCAATGTTGCCGTAACGATTGATCATCCGCGAAGTGAAACCCGACCCCGCTCCAGTAAACGACGAACCGCTGGTGCCGGCCCCGAAAATGAGTTCGCTCGCCGTCGTCGTGCTCACCGTGCCGCTGTTCGCCGTGGTTCCCGACCCTGCCGCTCCCACAGCCTTATCCAGCGGGGTGCTGGCGTCGAGGCCGCTGTATTCCAGGATCCGCACATCGGGATACGCCGCCGCCTTGTTGAACGTCACCGTCACCGTCGTGCTGCCACCCGCGATGTTCCTGGCGTAATACGTCGACTGCCTCAGCCCGGTCCCGCTCGTGGGACCGACCGCCAGCGCGTAGCTGTTCGACTTGCTGTCGGTCACCGAGCTGATGGTTGAGCTGGTGTCTCCCCAACCCACCACCACGATGTTCGTGTCCCCAGCCGTCTGCGACGCCGTATAGCTGACCGCCACCGTCGTGTTCGATGCCTGGATGGTCGCCGGCCCCGAATTCGACTGCACGAAACTGATGCCGCTCGGAGGCGGTGGCGGCGGAGGACCGGAGCCGCCCAGCGACAGAATTTTTGCCACCGAAGGCACGCCCTGCTGGTTGAGCAGGAACAGCATGTAGTAGCCCGGAGGCGCGATGTTGGCGGTGGGCGGCCCGGTCAGGGTCAGCGTCCCCGATCCCGCCGTGAAACTCAGTCCCACCAGGCGCGCTTCCATGTCTTGCCCGTGGGTCGAAGAGCCCAACCGCATCAGGACCGCCGAGGCGATGCTGGCCGCATCCGGCGTGGACACCGTAAACTGCGTGCTCCAGTTGATGGCGCTGGGAGCGCTGGTAATGGTCGGCCTGGCCGCCGCCACCACGTTGTTGTTCGCATCCCGCGTGAACAGGTACGCCGGCTTATAGATCTCCATGTGCTGCTCGTAGACGCCCGAGGAGGGATTGCTCCCCGCCAGCCATACCGTGGCATCGGGCATGAGCAGCGACTCCGTGTGATACAGCCGGGGATAGGTATTCTTGCCAGCGGACGAAAAAGAATTCGTGTCGGGATCGTAGAGATCGGCATTCAGGCTCGCCGTGCTCGCGTCCTCATCGGTGGAGGACCCGCCCACCGCCAGAATCTTTCCGTTGGGCAGAAGCACGGCGTCCATTTCGACGCGCGCCTGGCTCATGTCCGGGCCATACACCCATGCCGGAGTGCTCGCCCCCAGATCGATGATCTCGGT
Organism: Terriglobia bacterium; assembly: GCA_963734455.1. Classification (GTDB taxonomy): domain Bacteria; phylum Acidobacteriota; class Terriglobia; order Terriglobales; family Acidobacteriaceae; genus JAIQFF01. Next base: position 26,980 of record CAVTHC010000007.1, on the reverse strand, counting down.
CGTGGCCGTGGCGGTTGGAATTCCTCCCCCCAGCAGCATCACTTTGGGCCGGTAGTTATTGGCCGGCGTCAGGGCCAGCAACACCGAGGAGCCGTAGGTGCGTGTAAGGTCCAGGTTCGTGTTGGCCACCGTGGTCCAGGCGTGGGTCGTCGGATTAAACAGGCGGCTCGGCGACGTCGACCCCGAGTAGAAAACATTTCCGCTGGGCAGAAGATGCATCCGGGGATAGAGCGGCGGCGTCCAGTTCGCCACGTACTGCGAGCTCCAGCCTGATCCTACGGTGTAGATCTCCACCGCGTTATTGGTGGCCCCGTTGGTCTCGTTGAGCCCGGAAAAGGTCATGATCCGGCCGTCGCTCAACGTGGTCAGCGTCGGATACCACCGGCCATGGGCCATGTTCGCCGTGTTGGTGAAAGTGTTCGTGGCCGGATCGTAAATCGCAGCCTGCGCGCTTCCCAGGAACGGGTTGCTTTGAATGGTGCCGCCGTCGATCAGCACCCGGCCATCGGGGAAGGCCACCATCCCGTTGCAGAACATGTACCAGCTGGTGGACTGGGTGGTGATGGTCCCGGCTTGCGGGTCCCACAGCGCCGCCTCCTTGCTGGGGGTCCCGTCCGTGCTCTTTGAGCCCGCGATGATCAGCACTTTGCCGTTGTAAAGAAGTTCAGTGTGGACTGAATCCGTCGGCATCAGGTAAGGAAGAGTGCTCCATTGCCCCTGAACATCCGCCTGACCCCACGCTCCAGGAACCAGGGTTACGAGCACGACCAGAATCCCAAGGACAGTTTCCGCAACGCGTTCACGGATACTGGGACACATGATCCACCTCTCTTACACTTTCAATTCGATCAGGGCCCCGGGACCTAACAAACGAAGTTGTAAAAACAACACTTCGTGGAAGGCTGCGGGGGAGGGATCATGCCTGCCGTGTCGCTCCTGGTACTCGACGCTTCCGTTACGGCTCTCAGAGTTTAATTTGTCACCTTGCCTTGCACTGACGCAAATCCAGGCACCATATCGAAACACCCGCCACGCACTGCGTTGCCGTGTTTCGGATTAAGGAGCCGCCTTGAAGGTAGCCACCTGCATCACCCAGAGTCCGGAGGCCTCGGTCGCCGTGGCGTTGTAGCTGCCCGTGGCGTTCACGATCTTATCCTCCGCGATGTTGCCGTACAGATTAATCATCCGCGAAGTGAACCCGCTGCCTGCGGCGGTGAATTTCGATCCGCTGGTGCCGGCCCCGAAGATCAGTTCGCTGGCCGCCGTCGTGCTCACACTGCCGCTGTTCGCCGCCGTTCCCGTTCCGGCCGCTCCCACCGCCTTATCCAGCGGCGCGCTCGGGTCCAGCCCGCTGTATTCCAGGATCCGCACATCCGGATACGCCGCCGCCTTATTGAACGTCACCGTCACCGTCGTGCTGCCTCCGGCGATGTTCGGGGCGTAGTAGATCGACTGCCTCAACCCGGTCCCGCTCGTCGGACCCACCGCCAGCGCATAGCTGTTCAACTTGTTGTCTGCCACCGAACTGATGGTCGAACTGGTGTCTCCCCAGCCGATCACCACGATGTTCGTATCCCCAGCCGTCTGCGCCACCGGATACGTCACCGCCACCGTCGTGTTCGAGGCCTGAATCGTTGCCGGCCCCGAATTCGACTGCACAAACGCGATGCTTCCTCCCCCGCCGCTGGTCGTGTACGTGTACCCGTTGGTCAGCGTCCCGCTCTGCGCGTCCGTGTTGGTCACCACCACGTTCACCGCGCCCGCGGCATGCGCCGGTGTCGTCGCCGTGATCGTCGTGCTATTGCGTCACGCCCACGCCCGTCGCCGGCGTTCCTCCGAAACTCACCGTCGCGCCCGCCAGGAAGCCCGTGCCCGTGATGGTCACCGGCGTCCCGCCCGCTGTCGTCCCTGATACCGGCGAGATCGAGCTCACTGTCGGCGCCGGATTCACCGGCGTCGTATAGGTATAGCCCTGCGACAGCGTCCCATTCTGCGCGTCCGTGTTGGTCACTACCACATCCACCGCGCCCGCTGCATGCGCCGCCGTCGTCGCCGTGATGGTCGTGCTGTTGCTCACGCTCACGCCCGTCGCCGACGTCCCGCCCAACTTCACCGTCGCTCCCGTCAGGAAGCCGGTGCCGGTGATGGTCACCGACGTCCCGCCTGCCGTCGTGCCTGATACCGGCGAGATCGAGCTTACTGTAGGCGCCGGATTCGTATACGTATATCCGTTGGTCAGCGTCCCGCTCTGAGCGTCGGTGTTGGTCACCACCACATTCACTGCCCCGGCCGCATGCGCCGGAGCCGTCGCCGTGATCGTGGTGCTGTTGCTCACGTTCACGCCGGTCGCCGACGTCCCGCCCAACTTCACCGTCGCTCCCGCCAGGAAGCCCGTGCCGGTGATGGTCACCGGCGTTCCCCCTGCCGTCGTTCCCGATACCGGCGAGATCGAGCTCACCGTAGGCGCCGGATTCGCCGTTGTGTAGGTGTAGCCTTGCGACAGTGTCCCACTCTGAGTGTCCGTGTTGGTCACCACCACGTCCACCGCGCCTGCTGCCTGCGCGGGAGTCGTCGCCGTGATGGTCGTGCTGTTGCTCACGCTCACCCCGGTGGCCGCTGTCCCGCCGAAGGTCACCGTGGCGCCCGCCGTAAAGCCGGTACCGGTGATGGTCACCGGCGTCCCGCCCGCCGTTGTTCCCGACGTGGGCGAAATCGAAGTCGGAGCTGGAGGCGGAGGCGGACCCTGTCCGCCTGCGCGGAACGTCGCCACCTGCATCACCCACACGCCGGAGGCCTCGGTCGCCGTGGCGCTGTAGCTGCCCGTCGCGTTCACCGTCTTGTCTTCCGCGATGTTGCCGTACAGATTAATCATCCGCGACGTGAAGCCGCTGCCTGCGGCGGTGAATTTCGATCCGCTGGTGCCTGCTCCGAAGATCAGTTCGCTGGCCGCCGTCGTGCTCACACTGCCGCTGTTCGCCGCCGTTCCCGTCCCCGCCGCTCCCACCGCCTTATCCAGCGGCGCGCTCGGGTCCAGCCCGCTGTATTCCAGGATCCGCACATCCGGATACGCCGCCGCCTTGTTGAACGTCACCGTCACCGTCGTGCTGCCTCCGGCGATGTTCGGGGCGTAGTAGATCGACTGCCTCAACCCGGTCCCGCTCGTCGGACCCACCGCCAGCGCGTAGCTGTTCAACTTGTTGTCTGCCACCGAACTGATGGTCGAAGCTGGTGTCTCCCCAGCCGATCACCACGATGTTCGTATCTCCCGCCGTCTGCGCCACCGGATACGTCACCGCCACCGTCGTGTTCGAGGCCTGGATCGTCGTCGGCCCTGAATTCGACTGCACAAACGCGATGCTTCCTCCCCCGCCGCTGGTCGTGTACGTGTACCCGTTGGTCAGCGTCCCGCTCTGCGCGTCCGTGTTGGTCACCACCACGTTCACCGCGCCCGCCGCATGCGCCGGAGTCGTCGCCGTGATGGTCGTGCTGTTGGTCACGCCCACGCCCGTCGCCGGCGTTCCGCCGAAACTCACCGTCGCGCCCGCCAGGAAGCCTGTGCCGGTGATGGTCACCGGCGTCCCGCCCGCCGTCGTTCCTGATACCGGCGAGATCGAGCTTACTGTAGGCGCCGGATTCACCGGCGTCGTATAGGTATAGCCCTGCGACAGCGTCCCACTCTGCGCGTCCGTGTTGGTCACTACCACATCCACCGCGCCCGCCGCATGCGCCGCCGTCGTCGCCGTGATGGTCGTGCTGTTGCTCACGCTCACGCCCGTCGCCGACGTCCCGCCCAACTTCACCGTCGCGCCCGTCAGGAAGCCCGTGCCGGTGATGGTCACCGACGTCCCGCCTGCTGTCGTCCCCGATACCGGCGAGATCGAGCTTACCGTCGGCGCCGGATTCGTATACGTATACCCGTTGGTCAGCGTCCCACTCTGACTGTCGGTGTTGGTCACCACCACATTCACTGCCCCGGCTGCATGCGCCGGAGCCGTCGCCGTGATCGTCGTGCTGTTGCTCACGCTCACGCCGGTCGCCGACGTTCCGCCCAACTTCACTGTCGCTCCCGTCAGGAAGCCCGTGCCGGTGATGGTCACCGACGTCCCGCCCGCCGTCGTTCCCGATACCGGCGAGATCGAGCTCACTGTCGGCGCCGGATTCGCCGAGCTATTCAGCAGCACGAACTTCGCCACCGAGGGGACGCCGCTGTTGTTGAGCAGAAACAGCATGTAGTATCCCGGGGGCGCGACGTTCGCGCTGGGCGGCCCAGTCACGGTCAGCATTCCCGATCCGGCCGTGAAATTCAGTCCCACCATCCGTTCCGACATGTCGAAGGCGTGGGTGGAAGAACCCGGCCGCATGAGAACCGCCGAGCCGATGTTGGCAGCGTCGGGCGTGGAGACCGCAAACTGCGTGTTCCAGGTGATGTTGGTCGGCGCGCTGCTGATGGTCGGCCGAGTCGCCAGACTGCCGTCGGAGTTGAACAAATACGCCGGCGAATAGATTTCCATGTGCTGCTCATACGTCCCGCGCTGCGGGATTGCCGCCCGCCAACCACACGGTTGCGTCCGGCATGAGCAGCGCCACCGTGTGATACACACGGGCGTAGCTATAGGATCCGGCTGATTTAAAAACATTGTTGGGGGGAGCGGCCGCAGGATCGAAAATATCGGCATTCAGCGTAGCCGTACCTAAAACCTCGTCACTGCCTGAGCCGCCCAGGGCCAATACCTTTCCATTGGGCAGCAGGACCGCATCCATTTCGACTCGCGGCCGCCGACATGTCCGGACCGTACGCCCAGGCCGGGTTGCTCGCACCCAGGTCGATGATCTCCGTGGTCGAGACTGCGGTCGGCACTGTGCCCCCGAGAATCATGATCCTCGGGTCATAATTGTTGGCGGGAGTCAAAGGCAGCAGCAACGAGGAACCATAGGTTCGCGTGCCGCCGTTATTGGTGACCGGTCCATTCGACCAGGTCTGGTTGGTGGGATTAAACAGGTGGGCCAGGGCCGTGGCGCCAGAGAAAAAGACGTTGCCGCTGGGCAACAGGTGCATCCAGGGATAGAGCGGCGGCGTAAACGTGTTGTACTGCGTACTCCATCCCGAACCCACGGTGTAGATTTCCACCGCGGGATTTGTGGATCCGGTTTCGTTGAATCCGGAGAACACCATGACCCGGCCGTCGGCCAGCTCGGTCACGGTGGGATACCAACGCCCATGGGCCATGTTTTGCGCGTTGGTAAAAGTATTCGTCGTCGGATCGTAAATCGCAGTCTTCACCTGGCCGTAGAAGGGATCGTATTGCAGGGTGCCGCCCGCGATGAGCACGCGTCCGTCGGCCAGGGTCGTCATCCCGTTGCAAAACATATCCCAGCTCAGGGCTTGCGTGGTGATGGTTCCAGCCTGGGGATCCCAGAGCCCCGCCCGATAGTTCGTGTTCCCGGCGACGTTTCCCGAGCCCGAAACAATTAATACTTTGCCGTTGTTGAGCAGCGCCACGTGAATCGGGTTGATGGGCATCAGATAGCTGAGCGTGCTCCATGACCCCTGGGTTGCGGCCTGACCCAATGCCGCCGGCACCCCTGCCGCAAGCACGACCAGAAGCAAAAGGATGGTATGGACCCGGAGCACAGCAGCCCTGGAAGAGATGATGCAAAACTTCATGACGATTATTCCGTTCGAATTCTGGGATCGCCCGGCGACACCTGGGAGTATCGTCAAGCACAGACAAAACACTGCTATGAGCACAACGGAGGGGGAGGGCGGTAGGGCCCGGTGTCGCTAACTGAGTTGCGCCTCGTTTTTACCGTTTCCGAAACGGCCTGTCAAGCACGATATTAAGAAAGGAGTCAGCAAACCCGCTCTGGGCGCGCATTCTGGCGGGCAGTTTACAAACATTTACAAAACTAGCTTGCGGCAGTAGAAGGCTTCAGCATACTTGCCCGGGGCAGCGGATTCAACGCCGCGCAGTCGCAGCAGAGCCCGCAGGGTGTCTTCCGTCAGCCAGTGCTTCCCGGTCTGGGTCTGAAAAGTTTCCAGAATGTACCGGGTTTTTTTTCGGCACACCGCCTCGTCCAGCCGAACAAAAAAGTTGGGCTGGCCAAGGTCGCCGTCATATTTTGGGATTTCGTATTCCAGGATCAGTTCGCTGCGAAAGGTATTCCAGGTCAGATCGGAAACCAGGCGATGGTCCTGGTGCCGGTCATCGCGGTAATGAGTCAGGACGATGTCGGGCGAGAAATTCTTCTTCAGGCCTTCGAAGTATTCCTTGATCTCCGTCCCGATGTAAGGGAAAAACCCGTCGCGGAAGCTCTCCACCTGGATCTTTTTCTTGCGCGCGCCCTGCAGAAAGAGATTGGCGCCCTGGAGCGCTTCCTTCTTCCGTTTCGCATCCGAGCTCAACACCACCCAGTGGAATTCGAGGTTTTGGTGCTCGCCCAGCCAGCGCAGCACAGTCCCTCCGCAGCCGATCTCGATATCATCGGCGTGCGCGCCCAGGCAAAGTATCTTGCGCGTCGAACCGGCTCGACTTGAAAGGTTGAGGTCCAGCATGGACATATTTTTAAGCTCGCGTATCGCGGCGGGCAACGGACAAGACTATGGCTTTCCCGCCTGGCCCAGATACTCGCGGTACCAGGCAATGGTTTCCTTCAATCCCTGGTCCAGGGTGTAGGCGGGGGACCATCCCAGTTCGCGCCTGGCTTTTGTGGAATCGAGCGACTGGTCTTTGATCTCTCCCCGGGCGCTGTTCAGGATATTGGGCTCCAGGTCGGCGCGCCCCATGAGGCGCAGCACGGCGCGAGTCATCTCCAGCACGGTCGTCCGGCTCTCCAGGCCAAAGTTGAAGGCCTGACCCTGAATGGCTTTTTCCCCGGTCCGCGAGGCCAGCAGCATGTAGGCGTTGACCACGTCCGACACGAATATGTAGTCGCGGGTATTGCTGCCATCGCTGCGCAGCACCGGCCGCTCGTTCGCCAGCACGCTCCGGATCACGCTCGGCACCAACTGGGCCCAATTGAGGTCGCCGCCCCCGTAGACATTACCGCAGCGGGTGATGGCGACAGGCAGATTGTAGCTGTGCGCGTAAGTGAGAGCGATGAGGTCCGGGCAGCTCTTGCTGACATCGTAGGGATGGCGGCCCTGGAGCGGCATGTCTTCGGTATAGGGCAGTTTTTCGGCTTCGCCATAAGCCTTGTCGCTGCTGGCCACCACCACGCGTTGCACCAGGCCGCTGTGCACCCGGCAAGCTTCGAGAAGATTGTAGGTGCCGCGAATGTTGGACTCAAAGGTTTGCAGCGGGCTGCGTATGGCCATTCCGACGAGAGTCTGCGCTCCCAGATGGAACACGGTGTCGGTCTCGTGCTCGTTGATGGCCCGCTCCAGCGTCCCGTAGTCCTCGAGGGGGCCGTTCACCACCCGGGTGCGATTGACGTCGCCGCTGCGAATGAGCTGGCTCTGCGGCTCCCAGTCGCGAATGAGCACCACGACATATGCGCCCTGCTGGAGCAATTGTCGAACCAGCCAGGAACCGATAAATCCGGTGGCCCCGGTCACAAAGACCCTGTGCTCCTTCCAGTTCATTCCGCCCCCAGTCATTCGCAAACCCCTCCCGCCATCCTGTCAGAAGTTAAAGGAATCTCCGGCCCGAAATCGAGAATGCCGCCGGCTGACACGCGTTCTGCGCCCCTGAAGCCTATTGGGCTTCGCTCGGACGACTTTGTAAGTGGAGTATCTGTTTCACCAGCCGCTTGGCCACATGCACCAGGTCGCCGGTCAGCCGGCGGCGATTGACCTTCACCCAGCGCATCATCTCCCAGTAGCAGGCCAGCCGTTGCCAGAACGTCAGCGGAACGCGGCGGATGGCGCGCAGGTATTCGTAGAATTCGCGCCAGTAGGGAAACACGATCAGATGGGCCTTCTGCGGCTCGAGCAACGCCATCCGGTCAAACCGGGTGGGGAAAATGTTGATCGATCGCACGGGATGTTCGCGATGAAGAAAGAGATATTCCGGGACGCGATAATACGTTCCGTACAGGCTGAGCTCCGCCAGGCCGACCCGATCTCCGTCGGGGAAATCGTCGTGCACGGCGGTCTTCTTCCGTATCGCCGTGCGGGTGAGTCCGAAAAGGGTCTCGCAGTTGTGATCCATGCGAATGAGCTCGCGAAAGCGCACCTGCGGTTTCGGGGAATCCGCCGCCAGGTCCTGCTCCTTCTGGTACAAATGCTGTCCCTGGTTGTCGATTTCGATCGCCTTGGGATACACCAGCATGACCTCGGGCTGGCGGTCCAGCACGGCCACACACTTCTCGAGAAATACCGGATCGATCTTGTCATCGTGCGCCAGGTACATGAAATAGTCGCCGGTCGCGAGCTCGACCGCGCGCCTGAAATTCCAGGACGCGCCGCGATTCACCTCGGTGCGGAAGAATTTGATCCGCGAATCCCGGGCGGCATACTCGCGGCAAATCGCCTCGGTGCGGTCGGTGGAACCATTGTCCGAGATGACGATTTCGAAATCCTGGAAGGTCTGCGCCAGCACGGCATCCAGCGCTTCGTGGACGTAGTTGTCGCCGTTATACACCGGAATCGCAACCGTTACTCGTGGCGTGTTGCTGTTCATTTTCTCCTCACTTCCCTGGGTGGAATGGCCTCGATCACCGCTTTGTAGCCTGGCTTCCCGCGGCCACTCCGGCCTGCTCTTTGCCCTGCCGCTTCCACAACTGCCAGGGAGCGGCTCCCTTGCTGTACAGTTCGTCCAGCTCCTGCTTCTCTTTAAAAGTGTCCATGCTCTTCCAGAAACCGTCGTAGGCGTATCCCACCAGATTGTTTTTTTCGATCAGGCGGTGGAACGGCTCCTGCACCAGTTCCTCGCCGTCCTTGATGTAGTCAAAGATCGAGCGCTTGAAAACGAAGTATCCGCCATTGATCATGATGTCGGACCGGTCCATGGTCCTGATTTCCTGGACCAGGCCGCCCTTGCCCATCGAAACGTGGTGGCAGCTCAGGCTGGGCTTTACGCAAAGAAACGCCGCCGTCTTGTTCTGTTCGTAGAACCGGTCGATGAGATGCGGCAGGTGAAAATCAGTCAGGTTGTCGCTGTAGTTGGCGAGAAAAACTTCTTCCCCTTCCAGATACTTTTCCGCCGCCTTCAATCTCTGGCCGATGTTCGAGTTGGTGCCGGTATCGGCAAACGTAATCGTCCAGTCATGAATATCGGAGTTGAAGACTTTCAGGTCTTTGCCCCCGTTGGACAGAACGAAGTCGTTGGACATGAATTCGTCGTAGTTCACGAAGTAATTCTTGATCACGTCCGCCTTGTAGCCCAGGCACAGGATGAAGTCCTTGTGTCCGAAGTGGGCGTAGTACTTCATCACGTGCCACAGAATGGGACGATCGCCCACTTGCACCATGGGCTTGGGCACACTTTCGCTGGCTTCCCTGATTCTTGTTCCCAGTCCGCCGCAAAAAAGCACAACCTTCATCGCAAAAGCCCCCTAGACTTGAACTGCAAATGCCCCGACGCCGCGCTGCCTCACGGACACACCGTCGCCACCGGAATCGGAACAATGAACTTGCCGCCCCACTCGCGGATGTGGGCCATCTGCTGCATGATTTCGTTCTTCAGGTTCCAGGGCAGGATCAGCAGATAATCCGGCCGCGTCTCGCGGATCTTCTCGGGAGCATAGATGGGAATGTGCCGGCCGGGAGTGAATTGCCCGTGCTTGTAGGGATTGCGGTCCACCGTGTAGTCGAGGAAATCCGTGCCCACGCCGCAATAGTTCAACAGCGTATTGCCCTTGCCCGGGGCGCCGTAGCCGACAATTGACTTCCCTTCCTGCTTGACCTGGATCAGGCACTCCAGAAGCTGCCGTTTGGTGTCCTTCACCTTCTCGGCAAAGGAGCGATAACTGTCGACCGATGACAAACCGGCCGCCTCTTCCCGCGCTTTCATCTCGACCACTCGGGCGCTGACCGGCTTGGAGCTGTCCTCGGCGTGGCGGCCGAAGATGCGCAACGATCCCCCGTGCGTGGACAACTCTTCCACATCGAAAAGCACCAGGCCAAAGGCGGCAAATATCTTTTCCGCGGCCAGGAACGAGAAATAGGAAAAGTGCTCGTGGTAGATGGTGTCGAACTGATTGCCTTCCATCAAGCGCAGAAGATGCGGGAACTCCACCGTAATCACTCCGCCAGGCTTGAGCAGGATTTTCATGCCGGCCACGAAATCGCGCAGGTCGGGAATCTGGGCCAGCACGTTGGCGCCGGCCAGCAGATCGGCCTGCTTGCCTTCGGCGGCCAGCTCCGTCGCCAGTTCCTTGGTAAAAAATTTCACCAGCGTCGGAACACCTTTCTCCACCGCCACCTTGGCCACGTTTACCGCCGGCTCAATGCCCAGCACCGGAATGTTCTTCTGCACGAAATACTGCAGGAGATAGCCGTCGTTACTGGCCAGTTCCACCACGAAGCTGTTGCGGTTCAGGCCAAAGCGCTTGATCATCTGCTCGGTATAGTCGCGGCAGTGATCCAGCCAGGTATTGGCGTAAGAGGAGAAGTAAGCGTACTCGGTAAAGATTTTTTCCGGGCTGACGTATTCGCCCAGCTGCACCAGAAAACAGTTGTCACACACCAGCACATGCAGCGGATAAAACGGCTCCATCTGGTTCAACTGGGCCGAGGTGAGAAAGCTTTCGCACAGGGGCGACATGCCCAAATCCACGAACGTGTGCTGCAGCCCGTGGCCGCAAAAGCGGCATACACTGCCGCCGCGGGAATTGCCGTTCTTCGAAGTCATTGCGCCCAATCCTCCTACGCCCGCTGGCCCGCGCCCATGCGGTCCAGAATTTTCTGCGCGGCCTTTTCGCCGCTGATGAAGGCCTCGTCGGTCCAGGTGTAAAGCCAATCGCCATACCGGCCGCAGTAGGCGATGCCCAGGTCATCCAGATAGCCGTGCACGGTGGCCACGGCGTCAGCCCGCTCCAGGTCAAAAATGACCTGCGCGTATTTGGTCACATTGGTGTTGCTGAACAGAATCTTGTCCTCTTCCCGCAGCACCCCGCAGCGCTTGAGATCGGCGATGACCACCGGGATCAAATCATTCGGAGCCCGGTCCAGGGGACGATACTTGTTCGAGTAATAAACTTCCGCCTGAATGCTGCCGCATCCGGGGGGAACGTTGTTGGGCGAAAGCAGGTGGGGATAGCTGACCCGGGTGAAGGAAAGATCGCGGTCGTAGAAATACGTCCAGTGGGTCTGCGACATGTCGTTGCGGTTGACTCCCAGGTTCACCAGCACGCAGGTGGTGCAAGCCAGCTTTTTGGCGGCCTCGACCACATGAGCGGGCGCCCCCGCGATCATGCGAATCAGTTCGGGCAGCGGCATGGAAGAAACCACCGAGTCGTAGGGCGCCACCGTTCCGTTGGCAAAATGGAGTTGCTTCGCCTTGGGATCCAGCTTCACCAGTTCATGGCCCAGTTCGATCTTGGTTTTGTCCAGAAACATGCTGAGATAAGATAGCAAAACCGTTGTGCGTGGGATAACGGAAATAGGTCACGTAGTTGTAATCGACCGCGACCGGAGACAGCGCCCCGCGCAGCATCTCCTCGAGCTTGGGCCGGTACATTCTCGGCCCCAGCCAGTCGGTGCTCATGTTGGACGCCGGCGTGGTGTGGTATTTCAGCCCGTACGCCATGGGAAAGGTTTCAGCGAACGTCCGGCCAAAACCCGCGACCAGCCAATCGGCGTAATTGCGGATCGGGCCTCCCTGGTCATTCTGGCCCTGAATGAAGTCACACAGGATCTTGGTCACCAGGTCCGTCGGCAAGCCGTGGAGATGGCACTGCGCCGGATGTTCAATCCAGTATCCGTTCCAGTAGTTGTTGGCCTGGGAATGGCGGACTTCAAACTTCTGCTCGACGCTTTCCGCGAACAGTTTCTGGATGCGCTCGTCCTTGGTGAAAGAGACGTGCGGTCCCTCGTCGAACACAAAACCGCTGTCGTACTTGAAGGACGCCGTGTGTCCGCCATGGTAGGAATTCTTGTCGTACATGACGGAGCGCAGTCCTTCACCATGCAGCCGATAGGCCGCTCCAAACCCTGCCATGCCGGAGCCGAGAATCGCGATTCTTTCCATACTCTGTTTTGTCTCTCCCTGGTTTTTTGCGTATCTAGCGCCGTTGCCCCACGGTCAGACCAGCAGGGCTTTATGCATCTCCGGAGAACGTTCCAGCTCCGCGCGATACCATTCCACCGTGCGCTTCAGACCCTCGCGCAAAGGCACCTGCGGCTTCCATCCCATGCGGGCAAATGTTTCCGCGGTCTTCGCGATCCGCGTAGGTTCGAGCGGCCGGTCGGGCAAGGCCCCAAACTCGACTCTCGCTTTGGGGTCAACCACCGAAGCCAGCTGCTGCACAATTTCACGAATCGAAACCAGCGTCCCCGAACCTAACTCGATGGTCGAGCCATCCACGCCGGGCGCTTTGGCCAGGGCGATGAAACCGTCCACCACATCGGACACATAGATCCAGTCGACCAGCCGGTCTCCGCTGGTGATCTTGGGGGTCTCCCCGCGCAGCAGCGAGAGCGTGGCGTACGGAATGAGCTTGGTAAGGTCGACCTGCGCCGGTCCGTACACCATGAAGACCCGGGCAATCACCACCGGAAACTGGTACAGAGCATGAAACATGCGGGCATAACCGCTGCTGGCCCACTTGGCGGCGGCATAGGGCGCGGTGGGAAAGAGCTCGCCATTCTGCGCGTCCGGCTCGGCCAGAGAACCGGTCAAGACCATGCGGCGGCATCCGGTTTCCGCCGCGACCGCCAGCAAATTGACCGTGCTCTGCAGGTTGCTCTGAAAAGTCGGCAGCACGTGTTTCAGGTCGGGCGCGCCCTTGACGTGGCTGGCGAGATGAAAGATCACCTCGGGCCGAATTTCGCGGAACAGCCTGCGTACCGAGGCCTCGTCCGACAAGTCGGCCTGCCACCAGTGGGCTTGGCCTTCCTGGCGTGGGCGATTACTGCGATAGACGGCATGCACCTCCGCCCCCTCCGCGCCCAGGCGCTGGCACAGGTGCGAGCCGATGAAGCCGTTAGCTCCGGTGATGAGTGTTCTCTGTCCCATACGTCAGTGTGAAGTCCCGGGTTTCAGGTCCCTAGGTCCTAAATCCCAGGATTGGCGGCAGACCAATGGATGCGTTCCAGCTAGCCTATGGGTTGCATTCTACGATACGCAGAACGGTCTCCCGAGGCTGCCTCTGTAGTCCGCCATTACCTTGGTAAGTGGCGCTTTCCGTGGCGGTTATGCAGGGATCGCGAAAGTGATTGGAGACCTTATTTAGCTTAAGTTTAGGGGGAATTATGAAAGTCACAAGTTAGCTCTAAGAGGACTGCGTCAAGACCCGCTCGGCGCCCACCACCCCGGAAGCTGGGTCCTGCAGGCCCAGGCGTCCGGCGATGCTGCGGGCAATCTTTTCAACCAGCGGATCCCAGTCGTATTCGCGGGCGGCGCGTTGCCGTTCGGCGCGTCGAGCCGGCGCATTCTCTTCTTCAGAAAGCGCAAACTCCAGCGCGTTCGACCACTCCTGGCCGCCGGATGCGATATTGATCACATTCCTGAACTCTTCGACCGAGTGGATGGGGGTGGAAACCACCGGCCGGCCGCTGGCCAGATATTCGTGCATCTTGCCGGGGTAGATGTATTTGGTGTAGTCATCGACCACGTAGGGCATGGTACAGACGTCAAAATGCTGGATGTATTCCCCCAGTTTTTCCGCCGGCCGTCCGCCCAGAAAGTAGACATTGGGGCGGCTGGACATTTCCGCCAGCGCCGCGTCAATGGCGGGATGCGGACTCTTGGGTCCGACAAACACGAACGACCACTGGGGATGGCGCGCGCTCAATTCGAGCAGCAAAGGCCAGTCGAGCCGGCTCTTTAAGTGTCCCAGATAACCGATCCTGGGATGAGGGATCGTCCGCATGTCTTCCGGCTCCGGCCGGGGAGTGGCGTAGCGCCAGTAATCGACGCCGGCGGGCAGCGAGTCGGTGTGGGGATTGAAGTGCCCCTTCTTCTTCATCAGCGCGGGCGAGATGATGTAGACCTGCCCCACCGATTCCAGCAGCCGGCGCTCCCGCGCCGACACCGCAACTTCCTTCGACGAGAAAGAATATTCATCGCTCACGTTGTAGATGCTGAAATCGTGCGGCATCTGGTCCAGCGCTTCCGCGAATTCCAGCCCCCAGAGATAGAGCACGATCTTGGTGCAGCCCTGGGCGCGCAAGCGCTGGTAAACCTGCTTGAAGCGGCGCTGCGCCGTGAACCGGGCCAGCCAGCCCGGCCGTCCAAGGCGGGGCAGCCAGAAACCGGGCTCGTAGATTTCGAGGGCTCCGGAAGGCGCCACCGGGGCGGCCGAGCCGGGGCGCAGCTTGGCGACCGACTGCCGCCATCCGGGCTGATGCATCCAGACCACGTGAAAGTAGTTGGTCAGCCGGGTCAGCACATGATGCCGGTCCATCCACACCGAACTCCAGGTGTCAGGGACCAGGGCAATCACGCCAACGTTAGCCCACCGTGGTGGTTGAGGACTCATAGGCATGGGTATTCAGGGCCCTGCTCTTGGCGCGACGCTTTTTCCACTCGCGAATTTGTACCGCGGCCTCTTGCCGGAACACCAGCGCCAGGGTGAGCGGCACCAGGGGAAGTATGACCGCAATCTGCACGAAGAAAAAGAACAGATTATGGGTGGGCCAGTAACGCTCCGCCAGGGCGCAGGCCACTCCGAAGGGGACGATGGCCAGCGAGGTGCGGAGCCAGGTCTGCCACAGATAGGTTCGCACCGGAATCACCACCAGCTTGCAGATGAAGCGCGGCCACAGGATCAGTTCAATCAGCACGCTCGGGATGGTGGTGCCCCAGGCTACGCCGTAGATCCCGATGCGGCGCACCAGAATGATGCTGAGCACGAAGTTGGCCACCGCTTCCAGAATCGCCCACCAGGCCAGGCGCTTGTGTTTCTCCATTCCGTAGACGATGCCCCCGCCGGTGGTGTTCGCCGAAGCGATGACCACCGAAAGCAGCAGGATCTTCATCACCGTTCCCGAGGGTCCGGCGTACTGCTCGCCCATCCACAAGCGGATGAAGGTGTGCCCGCGAAAGAACAACGCCACTTCGATGGGCAGGGAGACGATCAGGGCAGCCCGCGTACCATGAATCACCAGGCGGCGCAGATTTTCGTAGCTGCCCTCGGCTTCGAAGGAACTGGCCAGCGGCGTAAACGTCGTGGTCATCGAGTTGACGATCTGGCGCGCGTACGCGATCAGGAGTCCGCCGATGGCGTACAGGGTGACCGCGCCCGGAGACAGGAATACGCCGACCACCAGGTTGTCGGTGTAGTAGGTCACCTGGATGGCCACGTTGATCAAGAACGCCCAGAAACTGTAGTTCCAGAGCTTGGCCAGGGTGGCTCGGCCGGGCATGCCGAAGAGGATCTTGAGATTCGGGTACACATGGAAGCAGAAGAAGATGAGCGCCGCGTTGGCCACCACCGAGTTGCACAAATCCCACAAGGCCAGGGCCAGGATGCCGTGTCCAGTCCGCAGCAGATACACGATACCGGCGGCGCGCGCGCAGGTCTGCAGAATCGAAACCAGGCTGGTCAAATCGTAGCGATGTAAAGCAACCAGCACCCCGCCGAAGACGCCGCACCAGAGATTGATGCCCACCGTGATCGCGGTAACCAGCACCGCGATCCGGGCCGCCTGCTGGAGTTCCGGCGGGATGACGAAGATATGGTGCAGCACGACCGACAGCACCAGGCCGGCGGCGATAATGGCCAGGCTGATCCAGAGACGTATCCAGAGCGCGCCGGAGACGGCCTGACTGGATTCTTCGTGATCATTCTGGGCCACGCCCTTGGACACGAATCGCGTGACCGCGCCGCGCAGTCCCAGGTCGAGCAGGCCCATGTACGAGACCAGCGAGCCGATAATCACCCAGACGCCGTAAGTCAGGTTCCCCAGATGGTGAACCACATAAGGCGACAGGAAGAAACCGGCCACCGTGGTCACGGCCAGTGCCAGCCAATTCGACAATATGTTTTGGGCGATGCGTTTCGGGCGCGGCATAAAATTCAGGAACTCGATAATTGCGTCAGAAAATTCGCTTTGCGGCCAGGGCCGCTAGTTAGATCTCAACTCCAGCAATTGGTGTTGGCACAACGCCTCCGCCGCCTGGCGGATGGTCGAGAACTCCAAACCCGACTTTTCCGCAATCTCGAGCAGATCGTGTTCGCCATCCGAGAAATTCAGCACCCAAAGCAGGGCCAGTTCGTGGCGTTCCACCTGGGCCTTGCTGCCCAGGCCGCCGTACAATCCCCGCTTGCCCAGCCGCGGTTCACATTTTGGATTCTGGTTCAGGTAGACGCGGTTGTTTTCGAGAACCTCTACCACGCCCAGGCATTTGCGATACGAATCCTCCAACTGCTCGGGGCGAACAAACTCCAGGTTGTCGGCGGAAGTGTGGTATTCGGGAAAGCGCCCGTTGGGGGTCCTCATCAGGCAACCGACGGGAAGATTAAAACCCGGAGAACAGAATTGCCGTTCGTCGTATCCCCAGGGAGAGAACTCGATAATTTCGTGGTCCCCGCCGTGTTTGAGCACGTGGGCCACGGCTCGATCCACTTCCGCGGCGCCTCGACGGCTTTTCTTGTAAGTCATTTTTCCGGCATCGCCGACGCAGGTCAGAATCAGGCCGTGCTTGATCCGTCCCGTCTCCCGTTCATTTTTCGCCAGCCAGGTAATGGCTCCGATGGTCGCCGGGGCAAAAAGAAACCGGTAGGAATAGCGGTGAGGGCGCGATTGCAAATATTTTGCCAGAAAGACAGCCAGCGAGACGCCCGACAGATTGTCATTGCACAGCGAGGGATGGCAGACGTGACTGGAAAACAGAACTTCCTCGCTGCTCTCCCCCGGCAGATAGCACTCTCCGTAGGTGAGGTGACCATCCGCCAGCGAGGAATCGATGCAGACTTCATATTCTCCCGCCGCCAGCTCCGCCAATTGCCGCTGACTCAGGCAGAATCCCCAACTCTCTTTGTAGTAAGACGTGCGATACGGAATCCAGTCGGGGTGGTCCGGCAGCGTGAATAGATGAGGCCTGAGTTCTTCCAACGACATCGTGCGGTGCACTGGAACGCTGTAATTGACGACGTGCAGGTTGGAGCGCTTGAAATCAACGACCCGCTTGCCGGCGGCATCCTTGATGTAAGCGTCGCGAATGTTCCATTCCTGCGGAACCGTCCAGTCGAACACCGGGGTTCCGCTGGCCACTTCATGGACCTTCAAGGGAATATGCTGGCCGATCCGCCGCAAGGTTTCGCGCACGCCGTCGCCGGTAATGCTGCGGCATATCGGATAGAGTTCGGCGATCAGCTGGTGCATATCCCGCCCAGCTTGTCCCGCTTCCAGCTCTATTTTGATATCTGCGACCCTCATATTCTGAGAATCCATGGCAACCGGCTTCATTGAATGACAACTCCCTGTTTTCGTGTCCGCGCGACTCAGACTGGCATCCCGCCCGGAGGCGGAGGTCGCTCATCACCGTGGCGCCGATTCGATCCGTACCGCCCAGGGGCGCGAGCTTCCGTCCGGGAACAACCCGCCATCAAATGGCTTGCGCCTTGCGTTGAGGCTTTCTTCCTGGGTATTCCTGGCGGTCTGAACCGTGATGGCAAACGCCAGGAACACCCAGACGAACCAGAACGCCTTGTCCCAAAGCAGATTGCCGAAAAGGCAGATGATCAGCATGCCGCAGAAAGCCGCCTCACAGCAGACCAGCATCACCGGACTTCCCACGATGCGCGTCCGGCACCGGGAAACCAGCTGGAATTGTTTCCTGATGGCCATCAGAAACAGAAAGCAGCCCCACCGCGCCTTCTTCCACCGAAATCGCCAGATAGACATTGTGCGCGTCCGCGCCGCCGTGATTGGAATACACATGGGACTCATAGCCCGCATACTTGCTGTAGATGACGGGAAAATTGTTGAGGCCCGCCCCCGCGATCGGGTAATGCATGAACATGACCAGCCCGGCGGTCCAGATGTCGAGCCGGCCCGAACCGCGATCGCTTCCGGACTCGGAAAACGTTCGAAGAAGGTGGACGGCATGGCCGCCGCCAGCCCGACCATGAGCAGGACCGCCACCACCAGAAAACGGCGGAGCCTGGGTTTTAAAGATTTCAGTTTCAGGGAATTGAGCCGGTACAAAAAGACCAGGGTGGTGACCACGGCGGCCAGAATGGTGCCGCGCGACAGGGTAAGCAGCAACCCGAGACTGGTGATCACCAGGAGAACGAGCGCGCACATTCTTGCCCAGCGATGCGGCGCGCTAAAGGAACGCGCCATGGCGAAGGCCAGCGGGACTAACAAGGTACTGCCGAAGCGATTGGGGTTCACGTATCCGCCGCCCGCCGCCAGCGTGGCCCGGGTGGCATGTTGCGCGGCGCCCGCTCCGTAGTAAAACCCGTACACACTGAACAGAGCGGCCAGCGCTCCTCCCAGGATGGTCAGCCATACAATCCGGTCAAATTCCTTTTCGGTGATGCGGAACGAGCTGGCGGCCAGGTAGAAAAGAAAGAGCGCCCCCGCCGAAGGCAGGTACTTCAAGGCCATCTGGGGCTCGACTGCCCAAGCGGTGGTTGCCGCCGTCCAGGTGATGAACAGAAGCCACCATGCGGCCGTGGCCGCCGGCCGTTGGAAGCGGCGACCGACAATTCCGACCGCCACCAGAACGCAGAACGCCAGCAGCAACGCGATCGACATCAGGGACCGGCTGCTGTCGCCGTCGCTGCTGGTACCGAGCAAGGTCACATACTCAAAGGGCAGCAGCAGGACCGCCAGCCCCATGGCGGATTCGACCGGCCAGAACCAGAGCAGCGGCAACAGGCACGCGGCCGGCACGAAGAACCATCCTCCCTGCCCCACCACCACCCCAATCAAGACCGCAACCGCTGCGATGGCCAGCGGAATGGCCCACGGTCCAACGCCGGACCTTTGCGAATTAGTGCGTCTTCATGCATGAGATTCATCTAGACAGGCGTACGGACCGCTGTGAAAGAGGCTTGGGTACGGTTATCTTATCGCAGCCCGACAACCGCCTGGCGCATTACCTAAGTTATCGAAAAAGGGTGAGAAAAGTCCGCCCCAGGATGGCAAGATCGCCCAGAAACGTGGCTCGTTCCGCATAGGCCAGATCCAGCTGCGCCTTCTGCGGCAGAATGGTTTCGCGATAGTACGATACGAGTTGCTCTTTCGGGACCGCAGCCAGCAACTGTTCCTCGTTGCGAAAGTGCAGCGTCGCCCAACCCGTGAGGCCGGGACGCAGCGTAAGCACCAACCGGTGTTCGGGACCGAGCGCCTGGCAAAATTCCGCGAGATCGGGACGCGGCCCCACCAGGCTCATGTCTCCCCGCAAAACGTTCAGCAACTGCGGCAGCTCATCCAGCTTGCAGCGGCGGAGGAAACGACCGATGGGCGTAATCCTGGGATCGCCGCTGCGCGTCACTCCCGGCCCGGCACTGCCCAGGTTGTGCACCATCGTCCTGAACTTCAACAATTCGATGGCCCGCTCGTTCTCTCCCACGCGCTTCTGGCGAAACAGCACCGGACCGCGCGAAGTCACGGCCACCGCCGCCGCAATCAGCGCCATCAGGGGCAGGCACGGCAGCAAGGACCAGGCTGCCGGCGAAAACGTCGAACATGCGCTTGGCCCGGGAATGGTTCCAGGGGCTCAGGCTCTGAGGAACGCCGGCTTCCGACATGACCATAGAGGCAAGGCCGTCCGATTGGTGATCCAGAATTACCCGCATGGCCGATTCCCCAGGCCCGCGCTTCCGTCCGATTTCCAAAAACCCGAGTTCGAACCGGAGCCGCTCTTTCATGATCCAGAAGCTTTCATGATCCCGAATGCGCGCCGGGTGCGGTGATGGTCCCGGTCGCGGCGCCCTCGCCTCGGCCGGCAAACATTCCAGCCGCCGTTCCCGCCGCGTAGCAGAAATGCATCAACCAGAATATAACGGCGACCCGCCAGAAGCCCGCGGATGGCGAAGCCTGAAAAGCCGCCACCAGCGAGGCGCAGAAATATAAGGCCAAGAGAGTGCCCAGCAATATTTTCGCGGAGAAAAATCCAGCCAGGCTGAAACCCGCGAGCAGCGCCAGCGTCACATAGAACGCAAACGGAACCAGGTGCCGGGTCCCGAAGGGAAAGCTGCGTTTGCGCAGAATGGTCGCCGACACCCACCAGCCGTTGTGAAACATCTGCGAGGCCAGCCCCGACAAAGTGGTTCGGGGATGATAGATGGCGACTACATCCGGAATGAAATACAGCTTGTACCCCTGCCATCGCATCTGGGCATGAAGGTAGTTGTCTTCGCTCCGTCCCAGGGACTCGTCGAAGAGTCCCACTTGAAACAGTATGTTCCGGTCGTACAGCGGAACCCCCAGGGTATCTTTGAAGCCCGGTTCCGTATCCATCCGATAAGCGGCGCCTCCCACCCCGAAGCGGCTGCATTGGGCCGCGGCAATGGCCGTCGACCACGCGGTCTGGGCGCGGTCGACCGACAGCCTTCGGCCTCCGGTGGCGGCCACGCTGGGATCGCCATGTTGCAGGGCGAGCAGCTTCTCCAGGCAGCAGTGGATGTAGTTCGGCTGCAAACGGCAGTGCACGGCGTCGATCCGAAGCACGTAGTTGCCGCGCGCGGCGCGAATGCCGACATTCCAGCCGGTGGCCTGAATCCGGCCGGGATTGTCCAGCAGGCGAATGGAAAACTCCGGATCGCCGGTGATCTGTTGCTCGACCAGCGCCCTGGTGCCGTCGTCCGACATACCGTCCACGATCAAGACTTCAAGTGGCCGATAGTCTTGCTCACGGATGGAGTCGAGAACTCCCGGAATATCTCCCGCGCCGTTGCGCACCACCACCAGCACGCTGACCAGCGGGCCTCTGGGGCCGGCGCTCTCCTGGTGACTGGGCTGGTTTCTAACCTCTATGTCAGTCGATGGCATGAACTTTTTATTGCCGCGGATTACCGCGCCGCCCCCGCGGCGACCGCCGAAGGCTGGGCGGCGTGGCTTACCGAGTTCAGCAAGTCCGCAAACTGGCCGGCCATGCGCAGGTGGGTATAGCGGTTGATCCTGCTCTCCTCGCCCTGGTAAGAAACATAACCATGGGCCTTGAATTCCCCATATGCCGTCACCAGGAAGTTGCGCACCTGCTCTTTCGAAAGCGCGTGAACTCCCGCATGAGTTTCATCGAGGGCTTCGGTCAGCACGCCACGGCTCCCGCCGATGGCAAGGATCGGCCTGGAGGCGCCGAAGTATTCGAAGAGTTTGCCGCTATGCTGACCGGTTTCGCGGGGATCAGCCCAGCCCAGCAGGAGCAGCACTTGCGACTCGGCCTGGCGCTGCAACGATTCACTGCGCGTGACCAGGCCGTGCACGGCAACCACGTGGTCCAATCCGTGCTGCTGCACCTGCGCCGTGACCCATGGCTCGACCGGCCCGTAGAAGCGTACCTGCACGTCCTCGGGCTGCATGACTTCCTCGTTGATCAGATCTGCCAGCACCTCGAACAGCAACTTGGGATCGCGTTGTCCCTGATACAGCCTGCCGGCGTACGTAATGGTAAATTTCCGGGTCAGTTCTTTTGACAGAGCACTGAAATGGTCTGGATCGAAGCCATTTTCAATGGTCAAGACGGTCTGCGCCGGATGATGCTTCTGCAAGCGCTCGGCCCAGGGTTTAGAAACCGTGACCAGGGCATCCGCGGTTTTAAGAGTGCGCCGCTCCAGCCCGGCCTGCAGCGACCTCAGCACGGGATGCGGACTGGCCAGGTTCTGCGACCAGAGATCGCGGAAATCCGCCACCCAGGGACATCCCAGGATCCGCTTCGCCTTGCATCCGATCAGATGGGCAGTGATGGGAGGAGAGGTGGTCAGAATCGCGTCGATTTTTACTTGCTGGTCGCGGAGCTGCTCGATCTGTTTAAGCGCAAACGGAATCCAGCCCTTGGTTTCATCCGGATACGCGATCACATACTTCGCCAGGTCCAGCACATAAGTATGCAGCAGATTGGAGCGCGGCTTAGAGGACACGGGCAGTCCCAGTTGCTCGTGCACCCCGACCTTGGCATCCAGCCCCAGCCTGCTCTTCCAATCGGCAATGACATCCTGATAGTCGGTCTCGATCAGCCGGGGATCGGCAGCGCGCTGCTTCACCTTCGGAGTCAGGACCGTCACCTGCCATCCCAACTGCGGCAAATATTTCGCCAACGCAGCCGGCCGCATCGCCCCAATGGCTTCACTCGGCGGATAACGAAAAGCAATCAACAAAACACGAGGCATAATTTTCGCGGACTAGACTGGCTCGGATCGTGACATTTTTGTAAACGGTTGACGGCCATCCTGCTCTCTAACTCTACGGCATCGCCGCGACCGACTTGCTCTTGCGATTCTTCTGCACCACGCCCTGGACGCTGGCGATCACCCGCTGCACTTCCTGCTCGCTCATATCAGGATAGATCGGCAGCGAGAGGCAGCGCGAAAAGGCGTCGTTAGCATTCGGAAAGTCCTTTTCGTGGTAGCCATAGGTGCGAGCGTAATAGGGATGAAGGTGCAGCGGGATGAAGTGCACGCTGGTCGCGATGCCAGCTTCTTCAACTCCTCGATAAACTGGTTCCGGTTCACTTCCAGCAGTTCGGGACGAATGCGAAGAATGTAGAGATGCCAGGCATGCACATCGCCGGCATCGGCCGGCGGCAGCTGTAATTCCGGCATCGACCGGAAGGCGTCGTCATATTTTGCCCGGATCTGGCAGCGCTCCTGCCAGAATTGATCGACCTTCTTCAGCTGGGCCCTTCCCAGCGCGGAAAGAATGTCACACAGGTTCATCTTGTATCCCGCGTCCTGCACTTCGTAATACCACGACCCGGTCGCGGAATAGCGCTTCCAGGCATCCCCGCCGATACCATGCAGGCGCATGAGCGTGACCCGCTTGATGTATCCCTCGTCGTTGCTGGTCAGCATTCCGCCTTCCGCCGTGGTAAGCGTCTTGGTGGCGTAGAAACTGAAAGCAGTAGCTTCAGAAATAGTTCCCCACCTTCTTGCCGCGATACGTCGTGGGCAGAGCGTGGGCAGCATCCTCGACGATGTGCAGGCTGTGCTCGTCGCGCGATCGCCCGCAGTTCGTCCATGGCACAGCACTGCCCGGCGATATGCACCGGAATCAGCGCCCGGGTCTTGCTGGTGATCTTCCTTCGCACGTCGGCCGGGTCCATGTCGAAGCCGCCGGCGAGGCTGTCACACAGGATCGGCCGCGCCCCGAAGTAGGTCACGACTTCACCGGTCGCGGTGAAAGTGTTGGTGGGGACAATGACTTCGTCCCCTCCTTGAGGCCGATGGCATCCAGAGCCAGCTGCAGCGCCGCCGTTCCGGAGTTCACCGCGAGGGCATACTTCACGCCCAGATAAGCGGCGAACTCGCGCTCGAACTCCAGCGTGACCGGCCCGGTGGTCAGCCACTTGGACTGGAGAACCCGCATGACCGCGTCGGTTTCTTCGGCCCCGATGGAGGGACGGTGAAAAGGGATGAAAGAGTTGTCGGACATAGGATTCCTATCTGGGGGAGGAAAAATGTGAAGCGGCCGCGGCTTGCGTCCAATGGGCGCGCCTGGGTTACTCCGGAGTATGCGCCGGACTATGCAGACGCGCCCCGATGGCTACCTTGCGCTTCTTTCGAAGCGCCCATGAAGCCAGCATCAATGGCGATCGCATAAAACCGCGCCAGAACCAAAGGTGGTACAGCAACATCGATCGAAACGGCGCATAAAGGCGCTTCACCCGCGCCGCGTAAAAAGAATGGTAAAGGCCGGAGCCAGGTTGACCAGCACCAGCGAAACCATGATGCGCGCGGGCAGGGACGCGTACCCACCGAAAAGGTTGGCCAGGGCCGCGCGCCACCAGAACGAAATGGGCCAAAGTAATCACCAGCGGCTTGTTCATCCAGGAATGCTTCATCATCTGGAACATGCCCATGCTGCGCCATGCCGTCTTGCGGAAAAAAACGCGCAAGCTCTGCTCGCCGCCAGGATGGAGAGCGCGGATGGAGTGCGCCTGGTAGACCTTGAATCCGGCCCGGTTCAGGCGCAGTCCTAAATCGTTGTCCTCGCAACTGACCATCTTCTCGTCAAAGCCGCCCACCGCAGCAAAGCCTGGCGTTTGATGACCAGGTTGCCGGACGCGATGTAGTTCACGATGCCATCCTTCGCCGGAACGTGGAGCCGGTACCAGACTTTCTGGATCCAGTGACAAGGTTCTTCGAGCGCGTATTCGGACCGGTGGCATCGGCGCGCTCGTGCAATACCGGCAAGCCTCCTCAAAGTAGTCCGGGCAATCAGGCAATCGGAGTCGATAAACGCAATGAACTCGCCGGTCGACAGCTCGGCCCCGCGGTTGCGCAGCGCGCTCACGGTCACGTTGCATCTGCTCGATCCGGGCCCCGCCCGGCGTATTCGTCACACAGGATTTCGTACGAGCCGTCATCCGATCCGTTGTCCAGCACGATCAGCTCAGCGTTGCCGTAACGATCCATGGCGGCCAGAATGGAATTCAGGCAGCCGCGCATATGCTGCTTGGAGTTGAGCATCGGGACCACCACGGAAAATTTGTCTTTGATCTCAGCCATTCCGCTCACCTGGTCGTTAGCTCCTGTCCGGATGGTTCCCAGCGGAGGTGTCCTGCTCCGGCTCCCGTTTTGTGACTGCCATTTCGCGAGCACATTCCGGTAAAGTCCGGCCAGCCACTGGGCGCGTTGTTCCGGCGAATATTTCGTTTCCGCAAGGCGGCGTGCCGACGCCGCCAGCCGGTGGGCTGCCGCGCGATCAGAAAGCAGAACAGCAATGGCCCGCGCCATGGCCTCCGGATCGCGCGGCGGCACCAGCAGCGCCTGCTCCCCGTCCGTCGCGATCTCCGGAATGCCCCCGACCGCGGTCGCCACCACCGGCACCCCCGCCGCCATGGCTTCGAGCAGCACGTTGGGCGAACCTTCGCTCGCCGGGAATCGCCATCAGATCGGCGACTCGTAATATTCAGTTACGTCATTCACGTGGCCGGGCATTTTTACCACCGCCTGAAGTCCCGCCGCCCGCACCGCTTCCTCAAGGTTAGCCCAGTTCCGGCCCTTCGCCGAGAATCACCAGTTGCACGCGAAGCTCAGGTTTCTGCCGCAGCAGGCTGGCCAGCGCGGCCACCAGGTCGGTGTGGGCCTTCTCTTTCGAAAGCCGCCCGACAACCAGTATGACCCGGTCCGAGGCGCGATGCCGGCGGGATCGCGTGGCCTGAACCCGCGCGGCGTCGGCGCCGCTCGCGGCGCTGGGCAACTCGACCGAGTTGTGCAGGACGGCAATTTTTCCCTGGCGTATTCCCTGCGCGGTGAGTTGTGGCGGCAAAGGCCTGGCTGACCGCGGTAATCTCGTCGGGGAAGACCGCAGCGACCAGCGATCGAGGCCATGATAAATACGCAAACGAAACGCAGAGCGGGTATGCCCGTGGTGAAACGCAATCCAGGGACGGCTCGCCCCACCCCGGAGAGCCACACCAGGAAATGCGACTTCGAGAAGTGGGTCTGAATGATATCGGGATTCAAACGCTTGACCAGCTTCCGCAGCCGCCAGATCACGCGCACATCGAAGGCAAAACTTTCCGGAATGCAGTCAACCTCGATGCCCGCCTTCGACGCCGCTTTCCATGAACTCGTTCGAGCGTTGCGTCCCGTCCGATGCTCCTCCCCGCCGCCGCTCAAACGCGGCCAGGGACATCTGCACCCCGCAGGGCGCTTCCATTTCCTGGCACGAGCGGTAAAAACTGAGCAGGTTCTTGACCGGACCATTCACCGTTTCCGCCTCGACCAGGGCGAGGACGCGGATGGGCAACTGGTTTGAGCGATTGAGTCCTCCGGCGACCATTTCTTTTCGGCTGCTCCGAGACTTTTGGATCGTTGTCAAAAGGCAAAGTAACTCAAACTCTCAAAAAACTGAATTGTAACTATCCCGTTTGTTACCGCCGGAAGCTCGCAGCTTAAGCGTTGGCGACCGCCAGTGACTTTGTCCCGTCCTGACGAAAGCAAATGCCTCCACGATTGCTGCCACTACCCAAATCGAGGCCCAGGGCAAATAGTTGTCATGGAACGCGCCGGCGGCCAACAGCAACAGTGTATTCATGACGGCCAGCGTCCCAAGAACAGCCGCCTCTCACGTCCGCTCGAATGCGTACGGAAACTACGCCCATACCCACCAGCACGAAGACGCGCACAGCGATCCCGAGATGAGGAGGGGCGAAGTAAAGCCAGGAGGAGGAATCCTTGGGCCTCAACCCTGCGAAGAGGAACACGTTATATATAAGCCCGGCCGGATCCCAGATCAGCCAGGGCAGATAGAACACTGCCGAGACCCCGATGAACATCGCCACCGGGCGCGCAGCGAAAGCGCAGCAGAAGTGGTAGGAGCAGAATGCTGGGGAAAATCTTGCTGCCGACGGCGAGGGCCAGAGCGGCTGCGGTAATCATCGGCCGGTCGGTATTCAAGAAGCAGGCGCCCAGCCAGTCCACAGAACAGGAGCGCCCACACGTCGGTAGCCGTGTGATCAAGACGTCCAGGCCATGAAGGGGTCGAGCAGAATCGCCAGCACTCCCAGCGCCGCGAACACCAGTCCGACCCCAGCGGCGCTCAGAGTCTCCAGAATACTGCGAAGAACCCGAAACAAGCGACGGTGTTGAGGATGATGACGATCACCGGCCGGCGCAGCCACACAAACGGCACGGTGAAGAGCACGGGGTTCGGGCCCGTATTTGTAGCCGACCAGCCTGGCCTCGCGCGCGGCT
Organism: Terriglobia bacterium; assembly: GCA_963734455.1. Classification (GTDB taxonomy): domain Bacteria; phylum Acidobacteriota; class Terriglobia; order Terriglobales; family Acidobacteriaceae; genus JAIQFF01. The sequence continues at coordinate 61 of CAVTHC010000007.1, read as the reverse complement.
GCCTGGGTCAGGCGGGCGCCCTAGGGGACGAACAGTTCCCGCCGCAGAGCCGGGTCGAGAT
>CAVTHC010000006.1:0-118118 GCA_963734455.1 Terriglobia bacterium | reverse complement strand
TAATGCCGGCGGCCTTTGCCGCCCGATCTTCTCCACAGTCATCAGGACGACATCATTGCTGCGCATCGGCAGGTGGACGAGTTGTGCAGGTCGCAGATCTTTGGGCGCGCCCATCTCAATGCACTCTGAACACGAATTTCGCGTCCCGGTACCACTGAGGAGATTCAAGTTGATGCAACCTCATGATCTCCTCCCGGTCAGTCTCAGCTTGTTCCCCTAAAATCCTGAGAGCCCTAACCATGCAGTTCTCTGCATCGCTTATTCCGGTAGCTTCCTGGCTCCTTTTATTCGAAACGTTCCTGAGACTGATGGCGCCTCGGTATTCGGCTGGCCACCCCCGACGGAAACGGAATATTTGCCTTTCGCGATAATCGGCGCGCCGGCTTCGGTAACCATGCTCAAATCGCGATCTCTCAGCTCGAAGTGCACTGTCTGCGATTCGCCGGCCTTCAGATGAATGCGCTTGAACCCGCGTAACGCACGCAGTGGCGCACCCGCGACGTGCGGGAATTCGAGATACAGCTGCGCTACTTCATCTCCGTCTCGTTTGCCCGTGTTGGTAACCTTAACTTCCGCGGTCAAAGCATCCCCCGCCTTGATGGCGCTCTTCGGTAACGTCAATCCAGTGTAAGAGAACGTCGTGTAGCTCAGGCCATATCCAAACGGATAAAGCGGCTTGCCCTCGAAATAGCGATAGGTGCGCCCTTTCATTGCGTAGTCTTCAAATGGCGGCAGCTGATCGACGCCCGTATAGAACGTGACTGGAAGCCGCCCGGCTGGATTGTTCTTGCCCGAAAGAGTCTCCGCGATTGCCGCGCCGCCTTCCTCGCCTGCGTACCAGGACTCGAGAATCGCATTGGCGTGTTCCCGGGCCCAATTCACAGCCAGCGCGCTGCCGTTGGCGAGGACTAGAACTACCGGCTTACCCGTCGCGGTCACGGCTTCGAGCAACTCCTCTTCCGGTTTCGGCAGATCGATACTCGTGCGGTCGCCCCCCTTGAACCCTTCCTCGCTGACTGGCATCTCTTCGCCTTCCAGTTCACTTGTAATGCCAAGCACTGCGACGACAACGTCCGCGTCTTTTGCCGCCGCAATCGCTTCAGAACTGGGCTTGGGATCGTACTTCGACCAGATCATCTGCGCTCGTATGGGACCCGCGGTAGTTTTCGAGTAGTCCACCTTCAGCGAAACCTTCTTGCCCTGCTCGAGATGGATGTGCCCGACTTTTGTCTCCCCAACGTCGTCGGCGCCCGCCCACCCTTGAGCGACGGGTTTCTCGTTCACCAGGACTCTCGCGAACCCCGCTTGAAAGCGCATGCCGATGCTGTATTCCCCTGTCTCCGTGGGCGTAAGAAAGCCATTCCACTCCGCGCGCACCGGATACTTGCCCGTGGCCTCCTGGGGAACGTCGTCCCCCTTCAAATCAACGGTGGTTACGTCGCGGGTCGTGAGAACGGTCGGTTTTCCCCCGAATATCTCCCCCGTGGCAAATTCCAGCTTGAGGCCCGGCTGCCCGTCACTTGTAGTGAACGCCGACGCGGGAACTGGGTCGCCATCGACGCGCAGGAATTGTGTCCCCGGAACAAACCTGATTTGCGCTTCAGGAAATTCCGCCTTGAGCCCTTCCAGCACAGAGACCGTGTGCGTGGGAACTCCGTTGTAGTTCCCCAGCAGATATTTGGTCTGATCTGCGAGCGGCCCAACCAATGCGATTTTGAGAGGTCCCGGCTTCAGAGGAAGCGTGCCATCATTCTTGAGCAGCACCATCGCTTCATTGGCGAGAGCGTGCGCCATCGCCCGATGCTCGGCCGTATCGAGTTCTTTCTCGTCAATCGTCGAGTATGGAACCATCTCCGGCGGATCGAACATCCCCAGCTTCACTCGCGCCGTGAACAACCGGACCAGCGCGGTATCAATCTCGCTTTCTTTCAGGATTCCTTGCTTATATGCGTCGAAGTAAGGCTTGTAGTCGTGATCGTCCTTTACCTTTGCGAAGTCGATGCACTCGTTATCCATGCCACGCTGCACAGCCAGGGCAGAGGCTTCAGGCTGGCTCTTGGTGAAGTGATGATCCCGGAAAATGTTGATCACGGCGTCGCAATCCGAAACCACATATCCCTGAAACCCCCACTTGCCGCGCAACTGATCCTGCAAGAGAAATTCGTTCGCGCAAGCCGGCTGCCCGTTGATGCTGTTGTAGGCGCACATCACCGAGCCGGCCTTCGCCTCCGTCACCGTCGCACGGAACGCCGGCAGGTAAGTGTCCAATTCGTCATGCTTGCTGACTTTCACGTCAGCCCTGTGCCGTGTCGACTCGGGGCCGCTGTGTACCGCGTAGTGCTTGGGAGTCGAAATGACCCGATAGTATTTTGGATCGTCGCCCTGCATGCCCGTGACAAACGCCACGCCCATGCGCGCAGTCAGAAATGGATCTTCGCCGTAAGTTTCCTGACCGCGTCCCCATCGCGGATCGCGAAAAATGTTGATGTTCGGCGCCCAGAAGTCCAGCCCTTCAAAGATGTCGCTGTGCCCGTCGCGCATGCCTCGAACATAACTGGCTCGCCCTTCGGTGCCGATCACGATCGCCATGCGATGGATCGCATCGGTGTCAAAAGTTGCAGCCAAGCCGACCGGCTCGGGAAACTCGGTGGTTCCGTTGCGAGCCACGCCATGCAGCGACTCGCTCCACCAGTCATAATCCGGCACATTCAGACGCGGCACCGCCCGCGATTGGTTCACGAGTTGGGTGACTTTTTCTTCGACCGTCATGCGGCGAACCAAGTCCTCGGCCCGCTGTTGTGGAGGCAGAGCAGGATTCCTGTAGGCAGGTCGTTCGGGGTTCTGGGCAAACAAACATCCCGCAGCCAACCACGCAACAATCGCAACCGACATTCGCGGCGTTAACATTTTCATCTTCGGCCTCCGACGATGGTATAACCCATGCCACGTTCATCCTTAAATAAGGACGCACGACGAGCAAACGCATGCTCGAGTAACGCAGATATCAGGCGGGGCGAAAATCGTTGCACTCTTGCCCCCAGAAAATATTCGAAAGTAAGGACAGTAAAACGATGCTCACTGCAAACTGCCTCATGCGACTCTCATCGTAAACGTTTACGGTCCCAATCGCGCGGCCTCATGATTCGCAGACCGCGCTACCGGAGGTTCGTTATTGCTTGACCGAGACCACAGTCACGGATTTGGGCTCGAGTTGCAGAATCAACTTGCCGCCTTGTGCCCTCGCCGAAATCGGCTTGGGGACAACGGTGTTCGGGGATTCGAAGGTGTTCACGCTGTCCACCTTGGGCGCAGTGAGTGTCTCTCCCGAGGCAGACTTGGCATTCATCCCGGTCACGTTCAACTCGACCTCGGCCGCTTGATGTGGGTCGACATTGGTGATCTCCACCCACAGCTTGCCGTCTTTGCCCCTTGCAGCCATGGCATCGACGCGTGGCAGGGTGAAGTCACCATACTTGTAGCTGCCTGCCTCAAACGTCACGGGGACGAAGGTGGAATCCTGGAACGGCACGTACATTTTGTAAATGTAGTAGGTCGGGGTTAGCACCATCTTCTCGTGATCAGTGAGTATCATGGCCTGCAGCACATTGATCATCTGGGCGATGTTCGCCCCGCGTACACGGTCGGCGTGACGGGCAAAGATGTTGATATTCAGCGCAGCGAGTATCGCATCGCGCAAGCTGTTCTGCTGCACGAGAAAACCCGGATTGCTGCCGGGCAGTGGCGCATACCAGCCGCCCCATTCGTCGACCACCAGCGCGACCTTCTTCTGCGGATCGTACTTGTCCATGATGGCCGAATGCTTCTTGATCAGGTCATCCATGTCTAGAGTCGTCTTGAGAATCTGCGCGTACTCGTCTTCTCCGAATCCAACCGACCTGAGCGCTGGCGGCCACTTCACGACCGTGTAGTTGTGCATGGAAAGGCCGTTAATGTCCCAGCTCCACGTATGTTGTTGGTAGGCCTTCATGACGGTTTCAGTCCAGTCGGTCCAGCGCTGTTCGCCCCCGCCCGGACCGACGGCAATCTTCAGCATTTGATCTTTTTCGATCTGCGCCGGATTGTAGTTGCGAACGAAGCGGCTGAAGACTTTCATCCGGTCGAGGTAGTAATCGGGAGTCATGTTGCCGCCGCAGTCCCAGCTCTCGTTGCCGAGGCCGAGCAAGGCGACTTTGTATGGCGCCGCATGCCCGTTCGCTGCGCGCTCCTTCTCGAGCGTCGTCGCCTGCGCCGCGGTCATGTACTCCAGCCAATCAGATGCTTCTTGCGGAGAACCCGAGCCGACGTTAACCGAGACGTAAGCCTCGCTCCCGATCTGGTCGATGAAGTCCATGAATTCGTGAGTCCCAAAAGTGTTCGGCTCGATTACCCCGCCCCAGTTGGGGTTCAGCCTGACGACTCGCTGCGGCCCGATCCCGTCGCGCCAGTGATATTCGTCGGCGAAGCAGCCTCCGGGCCAGCGTACGTTCGGCACATGAATCAATTTCAGTGCGGCAACCACATCGTTGCGAATGCCGCGCGTATTCGGAATTTTGGAATCGGAGCCGACCCAGATCCCGTCGTAAATGCCGTGTCCGAGATGCTCGGCGAACTGCCCGAAAAGATTGCGGTCGATCTTCGCGCCGGGTTTGGAATCGTCAATCGACAACTCCACTTTCTGTGCAGCCATTCTCGGCGCGGCAGTAGCCAGAACAATCAGAGTGAGACCGACGAGAAGTGAACGCATTGGAGGTAATGCCCTTTGATGTGTATCGACTCGACCTTTCGGAGAACAAACTGTGGATTGAGATCTATGAGCGAGTGTGAAGGCCATCTATTCTTCCCTCTTCTCCGCGACTTGGTGTCGACTGGTTCTCTGAGAAAGGACATGATAGCTCAAGTACTTCGACGCAGTGCTCTCAGTCGGGTGTTTCTGTCTGCAGTTGGTCGCAAGGCTTTCTGGCGCGTTGGGCCGGAGGAAAGGTCCCAGGTAGGTGGCGCCTGACGCGCGGAGACTCGCATTCCTCCTCAGCACGTTGCTTCATGGGAAGTCTGTTTGAGTGAAAGGGCGCGGTTTTGGAGATCAAGCCGGCCTAAGTGGATCAAATTGGATCATGAAGAAAATTGGTGGTCTTGCGGAAGCCTTTTATTTTGTTGGCGTCCCCGACGGGATTTGAACCCGTGTTACCGCCGTGAAAGGGCGATGTCCTAGGCCAGGCTAGACGACGGGGACCACGATGCTGAGGTGGGAGCCTGCGACTGAGCCTCGATGTTAACAGCGCGGCCGGAACAGTGTCAAAAGAGGGTGCGGCCAGTTTCAGTTTTTACCGTCTGGCTTTAGCAGCCCGCGATGAAATGACCCACTCGTCCCAGAGACGACAGCTTTGGGGGTGACAATTTAGAATGAACCGTAGCGGCGGTGTCCGCCTCTTGCATGCCTGATCCTCTTTACCTGAGTCTTTGGTTTTCCAGTTTTGAGGTGGACGACATGTTGCCTCATGCCCTGGCCGTGATGCGCCAGTTTCCATTTTCAGTGGTGCGGCCCGGAATCACTTATCTGGCTCTCCATCCTGTCTCCTGGAATGAACCTACCATCCTTGAACGGCGTTTCAGGCCAGGGGTGCCGGTGGAAGAGGCCGTGCTCATCGCCTCCGACCTGTTGCATGAGGACTATGCGTACATGTTTGAAGCTTTTTGGGACCTGTGGGTGGTGGCGGAAAACGGCGACTGGACCCTGCAGCCGTCGCCGGTGAAGTTTCTGGTCCATGGTCTCGAGTTTGATGACGGCGTGTATCAGCAGGAAGGCCACGTCGAGGTGGACCTTGGCCTGGACTCGCCTTTTCTTCAGGAAGATGTTGCCTTGACCAGCGAGGCTGAGGTAAGAGTGCGGGCCAACGTGCAAAAGTTGGTGGACTTCACCAGCAAGGTGGAGAAGAATTCCGGCGCCAATGCCCGGCTGTTGTGGTCGGAGTCAGAGCAGAACTTCGCGCAAAAGCTGATTGCGCGGCTGCAGAGGGTGCAGAGGGTGCAGTAACGACATTCGGTGGATGACAAACCACGGAGGACACGGAGGACACGGAGTTTGCCCCAGCGTCCGTGACCTTCCGTGTTTCTCCACGGCGGATCTATTTGGATAACAAACCACGGAGGACGCAGAGGACACGGAGTTTGCCCCGGCGTCCGTGACCTTCCGTGTTTCTCCGCGGCTGATCTACTCGGATAACAAACCACGGAGGACGCAGAGGACACGGAGTTTACCCCGGCGTCCGTGACCTTCGTGTTTCTCCACGGCGGATCTATTTGGTTCTGCCGCCTTCGACCTTCAACTTGTCAGCGGCTGCGGCTTGCGCCGCCGCCAGGCGCGCCGTCAGCACGCGGAAGGGTGAGCAGGACACGTAGTTCAGCCCGACCCTGTGGCAGAATTCCACCGATGACGGCTCTCCGCCGTGCTCGCCGCAGATGCCGACCTTCAAGCCGGGGCGAGTCTTCCGCCCTCTCTCGGTCGCCATCTTGATCAGCTGGCCGACTCCCTCCTGGTCGAGGACGGCGAAGGGATCCTGTTTCAGAATGCCTTCCTCCAGATAAGTCGGCAGCACCTTGTTGATGTCGTCGCGCGAGAAACCGAAAGTGGTCTGGGTCAAATCGTTGGTTCCGAACGAGAAGAACTGCGCTTCTTTCGCGATTTCATCCGCTACCAGCGCCGCCCGGGGGAGTTCGATCATGGTCCCGACCAGGTAGTCTACTTTCCTTCCTTTTTCCTTGAAAACTTCCTGCGCGACCCGGTGGACAATCGCGGCCTGGTTGGCCATTTCTTTCAGTGTGGCGGTGAGCGGGATCATGACTTCGGGGAAGACCTTCACGCCGTCTTTGGCTACCGCGACCGCCGCCTCGAAGATGGCGCGCGCCTGCATCTCGGTAATTTCGGGATAGGTGATACCCAGGCGGCAGCCGCGGTGTCCGAGCATGGGATTGAATTCGTGCAGCTCCTCGACCCGGCGCAGCAGGGTTTTGAGTCCCTTCAGCTTGGGGGATTTCGGCTTGGTGGCTTCGAGCACCGCGATCTCGACCATCAGGTCTTCGCGGCGCGGGAGGAATTCGTGTAATGGCGGGTCGAGCGTGCGAATGGTGACCGGAAAGCCGTCCATGGCCCGGAACACGCCGACAAAATCCGCGCGCTGCAGCGGGAGTAATTTCTTGAGCGCGGCGCGACGATCTTTCTCAGTGTTGGCGAGAATCATGGCGCGCATGTGGGGCAGCTTCTTTTCGCCGAAGAACATGTGCTCGGTGCGGCAGAGGCCGATGCCTTCGGCGCCGAAAGCGCGCGCCTGAATGGCATCGCGCGGGATGTCGGCATTGGCGCGCACACCCAGCTTGCGGAACGGTTCGGCCCAGCTCATGAGCTTCATCAGTTCCGGATCGTCGGGCTTGGCGGCCATGGTGCCGAGTTTGCCTTTGATGACGCGTCCGGTGGTGCCATCGAGCGAGATCCAGTCTCCGTCCTTGAACAGCAATCCTTTCACCCGCATCTCACGCGCCTTTTCGTCGACTTCGATATCGCCCGCGCCGGCTACGCAGCACTTGCCCATGCCGCGCGTGACCACGGCGGCGTGGCTGGTCATGCCGCCGCGTGAAGTCAGAATTCCAACCGCGACTTCCATGCCGTGAATATCTTCCGGCGTGGTTTCCGCGCGCACCAGAATGACGGGATGCTTGTTGGGGCCGTGCCCGGCTTTTTCTACCGCTTCGTCGGCGGTAAAGACAATCTGTCCGACGGCTGCTCCCGGCGACGCCGGAAGGCCGGTCGCCAACACCTCGATCTTGGCGCTCTTCTCATCGAGACGGGGCAGCAGGAACTCATAAAGCTGGTTGGGGTCGACGCGGAAAATCGCGTCTTCTTTCGTGATCAGGCCCTCATCCACCATCTGGATGGCGACGCGCACGGCGGCCGGCCCGGTGCGCTTGCCATTGCGGGTCTGCAGCATGTAGAGCTTGCCTTCCTGGATGGTGAATTCGAAATCCTGCATGTCTTTGTAATGCTTTTCCAGGCGCGAAGTAATGTCGCGCAACTGGTCGTAGACCGCGGGCATGACTTTCTGCAGTTCGAGGATCGGGACCGGAGTGCGAATGCCGGCGACCACGTCTTCGCCCTGCGCGTTCATCAGGAACTCGCCGTAAAATTCTTTGGCTCCGGTTGCGGGATTACGAGTAAAGCCCACGCCTGTGCCGCTGGTGTCACCCAGATTGCCGAAGACCATCGCTTGCACGTTGACCGCCGTGCCCAGCATCTCGTCAATGTTGTTAATGCGCCGGTAGTGCCGGGCGCGGTCGTTCTGCCAGGAACGGAAAACGGCGTCACGCGCCATGGTGAGTTGCTGGTGCGGGTCCTGGGGAAAGTCCTGCTTAGCGTGTTTTTTGACGACCTTCTTATATTCCTCGATGACTTCCTTCAGCGCCTTGGCATCGAGGTCGGTATCGAGCCTGGCCTTCTTCTGTTTTTTCTTGGCGTCGAACACTTCCTCGAAAGCGTGTTTGGGAATATCCAGCACCACGCTGCCGAACATCTGAATGAGGCGGCGGTAGGAATCGGCGGCGAAGCGCGGATTGCTGCTGCGTTTCGCCAGGGCCTCGACGCTTTGATCGTTGAGGCCGAGGTTGAGGATGGTGTCCATCATTCCGGGCATGGAGAACTTGGCGCCCGAGCGCACGCTGACCAGCAGGGGATTTTCGCCTTTTCCCAGTTTCTGGCCCTGCAGTTCTTCCAGCTTCTTGAGCGCCGCATCCATCTGGCGCTCAACTTCGGCGGACACGCTGTTGGTGCGCATGTATTCCCGGCAGGCCTCGGTCTGGATGGTGAAACCGGGAGGTACGGGCAGGCCGGCATTGGTCATCTCAGCCAGGCCGGCGCCTTTGCCGCCGAGGTCGTCTTTCATCTTGCCGTTGCCGTCGGCTTTGCCGCCGCCGAAGGAGAAGACATACTTGGTGGCGGAATTCTTTTCGGTATTCTCAATGCTGGTTTCGGGGAGAGTTTGGGTTGCCATGATGAGTTCTTCCTTTATTGTTTCAAAGATTCTTTGGATTCCTTGCCTTCGGTCACGATCTCGGAGAAATCGGCGATGGTGGAAAATTCCTTTAACAACGTTTGCAAGAGCGCCAGACGGTTTGCCCGGATGCGCCCATCTTCGACCATGACCATGACCTTGTCGAAAAATGCGTTGACCGGCTCGCGCGCGCCCGAGAGTACGAGGAGGGCCTCGCGATATTCCCGCTTCTGCCGGTGCGCTTCGACCGTGGTGGCGTTCGTCTCCACATAGGCGGCCAGGCTTTTCTCTTCATCGGCAGAATCGGGCAAAGGATGAAACCTTGCCGCCGGCTCGACGCCGGCTTCCCGGGCCTGCTTCAAAAGGTTGCGCATCCGCTTGCAAGCCGCCGCGATGGCTTGAAATTCAGGCATAGGCAAAACGCTTCGTACAGCCTGCGCTCTGGCTACCGCGTCGACCACATCATCGGAATCCGCCGCCAGGACTGCGTTGACCACGTCGTAGCTGAACCCCAGAGCGTCGCGCAAATAAAACTCCAAACGTTCACGCAGGAAGGGTTTCACCGCGCCGCTGTAATCAACGACGGAAGGAAATCTGGCCTCGGCGGATGATCCCCGGTAGGCTTCGCGCGCGTCTTTGAACAATTGGCTGAGGCCGACGGGCAGCTTGTGCTCGGCGATGGTCTTCACGATTCCGTTGGCCTGGCGGCGCAAGGCGAACGGGTCTTTCGATCCCGTAGGCTGCAATCCCAGCGCAAACATTCCGGCTATGCTGTCAGCCTTGTCGGTGATCGAGAGCACAGCTCCTTCCACGGTCCGCGGAACCGAGTCCTCCATCGACTCGGGCTTATAGTGATCGTAAATCGCGGTGGCAACGGCTTCGCGGGCATCGGCCTTCATGTCCGGATCGAGTTCCTGCACCCGGGCGTACAGGCCGCCCACGATGCCCTGCAGTTCGGTAAACTCTTTGACCAGTTCGGTGGTGAGGTCAGCCTTGGCCAGGAGGGCCGCCTTGTGGACCACGCCCGGGCGGACCGCGATGCCGCCCTGCCGGATTTTTTCGCACAGCCAACTGCAGACACGTTGTACCCGGAGCACCTTGTCGTAGTAGCTGCCCAGGTCCTTCTGGAAAGTGACGTTCTTCAGCCAGGCCGTGCGCTCCCGCAGCGGATGCTTCTGGTCAGTCTGCCAGAAGAAGCGGGCGTCGTTGAAGCGTGCGCGCAGCACGCGCTCGTGGCCATGCCGGATGGTGCCTCCGGAATCCCCGTCCGTGTTCAGCACCGCCAGAAAATGCGGTACGAGACTGCCCCGGGAATCCTCGACCGCAAAATATTTCTGATGATCACGCATGACCGTGACCAGAATTTCTTCGGGCAGCTCCAGAAATTCCGGATCGAAGGCGCCCAGAATCACCGAAGGCCATTCGGTCAGGTTCACGACCGTATCGAGCAGCACTTTGTCTTCACGCCAGCGCGCGCCGGGAAAGGTACGAGTCGCGGCGTCCAGAGCCTTCCGAATCTGTCTCTCCCGTTGCTCGCGGCCGATGACTCGGGCTTTCTCCAAAGCCTGTATATAAGAGGTGCCCGCCCGGGGAATCGCGACGGATCCGTCGGCCAGAATTCGATGTCCGCGCGACTGGTTGCCGGCGCGGACGCCATCAAACTCCAGGGGGACGACCTCGCCATCGAGCATGGCCACCAGCCAGCGCACCGGGCGCACGAAGCGCTCACCCGGCTTGCGCCAGTACATATTCTTGGGCCAGTAGATAGAGGCCATTTCTCTGGGCAGCGCATCGGCCAGGATCTCTGCCGCCGGGCGCCCCCTCTTCGTGGCGGTCGCAATCAGGTACTCGCCCTTCGCGGTCGTGCCGCGCTGCAATTGGGAAACATCCACACCGGCTTTCTTCGCAAATGCGTGCGCGGCGGGAGTGGGTTGCCCATCTTTAAAAGCCACGCCGACCGAGGGACCGGTCACTTGCTCAACGACGTCGGGCTGCGCGGCTGGAACATTCGCGGCCAGCACGGCCAGGCGGCGCGGGGTATCGAGATAGGTCAAAGCGCCGGCGGGCAGCAGCCGTTCCCGGTCCAGCAGCTTGAGCACACGCTCGCGGAGCTCGAGTGACGCCGCGTCAATCATCCGCGCCGGAATCTCTTCGCAACCGATTTCGAGTAGAAAATCTGGCATTAACCTTTGTCCCTGTCATCCTGAGCAAGTAAGTTCGCTCGCTTGCGACCGAACTTGGGGAGTCGAAGGATCCCTAGAAATCTGCACGCTTGCCCGCTATAGGGGTCCTTCGACTGGGCTCAGGATGACATCGCTCACGCTGTCGTAGGTGCTACTTCTTTCTTCTTTGTCTTCTTTTCCGCGCCTGTATCGTGCTCCAGTTCTGCCGGTAAGTCTCCGCGCTGCTGATCCACGAAGGCTTTCGCAATTCCAACCGCCAACGTCCGTACTCGCGCAATTACGCCCACACGCTCGGTCACCGAGATCGCGCCGCGCGCGTCCAGGATATTGAACAGGTGCGAGCATTTGAGGCAGAGATCGTAGGCGCCCAGCAGGGGAAACCGCCGCTTGTCGCTTCCCAGTCCATCACTCTTCCCGTTCGCGAGCGCCCAGTACTTTTCCAGCAGGGTTTTGCACTCTCCCTCACACAATTCAAAATGCTTCCAGGCCTTTTCCACATCGGCGTACTCGAAGTTGTAAACGGAAAATTGCAACTCATCGGCCAGGCGCACATCGCCGTAAGTCGTGATGCGCGCGTTTTCGGGATCGCGCGCCCACACGATGTCGTAGATCGAGTCTTTATCCTGCAAGAACGACGCGATGCGCTCCAGTCCATAGGTGAGTTCGGCGGAAATGGGGTCGAGATCGACGCCGCCGCACTGTTGAAAGTAAGTGAACTGGGTGATTTCGAGGCCGTCGAGCATAACCTGCCAGCCGATTCCCCAGGCGCCCAGGGTCGGCGATTCCCAGTTGTCTTCTTCGAACTTGATGTCGTGCTGACGCAGGTCAATGCCCATCGCGCCCAGGGATTCGAGGTATAGCTCCTGCACGTTTTCCGGCGGCGGCTTCAGGATGACCTGGAGCTGCATATGCTTGAACAGGCGATTGGGATTCTCCCCGTAGCGCCCATCCGCAGGGCGGCGCGAAGGCTGCACGTACGCGACTTTGCAGGGTTGCGGCCCCAGCACCCGAAGAAATGTTTCCGGCGCCATGGTGCCCGCGCCCACCTCAACGTCGTAGGGTTGCTGCAGGACACACCCCCGCTCCGCCCAAAAGGTTTGCAATCGCAGGATCAATTCCTGGAAGGTGGGCGGATTGGGCTTGTGGGCTGTCATGAGGCGTTCGGTTCGTAATCTAAGTTCTTCGTTTCAAGTCCCTGGTTTCCGGTTTCAAATCCTTAAATCCAGGTTTGAAATTCTTAGTTTCCAGTTTCTGGTTCTCGGTTCTCAGCGGAGACTTATGCGCTGATTTTTTCCAGCATGCCTGCGGTGATCAGTTTCTTCTCAATGTGCCGTTGCAGAATCTGGATCAGGAATTTTCTCAAATCACTTCCCTGCTTCTTGGGCCAGGCCGCTCCGGCAAAATGTTCGAGAGGCGAGCGAAACATCTGCGCGGCCAGAGATCGCGAATCCGGCGATATCTCCGAGGACGCCAGGCGCTTGTCATCGGCGCACATCAGGCCGTCGGTCAACGCGTGATAGAAGGCCCGGCTGCCGTTCAGGGTGCGTCCGCACACCAGGCACTCGCCCAGGTCTGGCAGATAGCCCATCAGGCGGGTCATCCATAGCTCAAAATAGGTTACCGGCATCCAGACGTCGGGTCCGCGCAATCCTGCCAGCACCGAAAGCGCCAGCCGGAATGCGGCATCATTGACTTCGCGGTCCGGCAATAACTCGTCGAGCAATTCCGCCACGTGGGCCAGCGCCACCGCCCGCGGGTAGCCCACTTCCGTCGCCAGGGGCGATTCCAGCACCTCGCAGGAATCCAACCGAGCCAACTCCTGGCGCTCGCGGTCTTCGTAAAAGGCCCGAACGTAGGTCAGCGGTTCGAGCGCGCCGCCGAACCGCCGCTTCGATTTCTTGGCTGAGCGCGCCACGCCGCGAACTTTCCCTTCGGCTCGCGTAAACAGCGTGACCAGCAGATCGGCCTCACGCAACGGATAGGTGCGCAGCACGATCGCTTCCGACTCCTTAAGTGCCATGGAAGCCCAGCAGGTTAACGTTTGATTGTAATGGAGTAGCGGGGAGATGGGAAGGCGGACCGCGGACGTCGGACCTCGGACCTCAGACCTCAGACCTCAGACTTAAATCGCACGATTCGCTGAAAATGACAATGAGCTTCAGCCTGACGCCGAAGCTCATCCAGAATAATTGACGTCTAAGGTCCGACGTCTAACGTCCGCCTTTATCTTCCGAAATATTTCGCGTTCCGCTCGGTGAACGACGCCCATTTTTCCGGGAGATCGTCCAGCGCGAAGATGGCAGATACCGGGCATACGGGCACGCAGGCTCCGCAATCGATGCATTCCACCGGATCGATGTAGAGCATTTCTTCTTCGGCGTGCGCCGGCGAATCTTTTTTAGGATGAATGCAGTCCACCGGGCAAGCGTCCACGCAGGCGGTGTCCTTGGTTCCGATGCACGGTTCTGCGATCACGTAGGTCATGGTTTCTGGTCTCCCTGGCGAGCCGAGCTGTACTGAACTGGTTATATTAGCAAGAATGAGAGCTATCGGTAAAAATTTTGGATTGGATGGAAGGCGGGCGTCCCGCCCGTCGAGCCATGGCGACTGCATGACGGGCGGGACGCCCGTCCTCCACCAGCCCAAACTTGCTAATCTGGCTAAATTCTGCAAAAATAATGGTTTGTCTCAGCCTGCCTGAAGCAATTAGGAAAGGAACATAAGCTCTGTGTTAATGATTCGTCTGTCGCGCACGGGTGCGCGCAAACAACCGCAGTATCGTGTGGTGGTCATCGAAAAGGAACGCGCGCGGAATGGACGTCCGGTCGAGGTGGTGGGAACTTACAATCCTCGCACCAGCCCTGCCAGCATCGAACTTAAGCGCGAGCGCATCGACTATTGGGTATCGAAAGGCGCCAAAATGTCGGACCGGGTCAGCAAGATCGTGTCCCGGCCGGCGCCGGTTGCCGCTTCGGTCGCCTGATCTTCCGGCGCGTCAGGGTAGTACTCCACCGCATATAACGGCATCACGCCTGGGGTGAACCAACCATGAGCGAACCAACTGGGGACATGCGGGTTCTGATCGAGCAGATTGCGAAAGCTCTGGTCGATGATCCGGCGCAGGTCTCGGTCAATCAGGTCGAAGAGGGCTCGGAGTCCGTGCTGGAGCTCACCGTGGGCCCCAACGATCTGGGCCGGGTGATCGGCAAACAGGGACGCACCGCGCGCGCCATGCGAAATCTGCTGGGCGCGGCAGGGTTGAAGCTCAACAGGCGGTTCACGCTGGAGATTCTGGAATAGCCGACGAGTTCATTACGCTGGCGCGGGTTCTCAAGACCCAGGGACGGCGAGGCGAAGTCGCAACCGAACCGCACAGCGACGTCCCGGACCGGTTTCAGCCTGGCATGCGGTTGTGGGCCTTGCCCAAAGATGGAGATGGGCCCCGGCGCGAGTTCAGGATTGAGGAGTTATGGCCCCACAAGGGCTATCTGGTCCTCAAGTTCGACGGTGTAGATTCGATTTCGGAAGCTGAAGCACTGGTCGGATGCGAGTTGCAGGTTCCGGCCCGCGAGCGCTCGAAGCTGGATCCGGGCTGGGCCTACGTCAGCGACCTGGTGGGATGCGCCGTGTTCGACGGCGATCGCGAAATTGGCCTGGTGGCAGACGTACAGTTCGGAGCGGGCGAAGCGCCGCTGCTGATCGTCAAGGCGGGATCGAACCAGTACGAGATCCCTTACGCGGAAGCGTATTTGATGAGCACGGATCTTGCGTATAAGAAAATTTGCATGAGATTGCCGGAAGGCATGCTCGAGCTGAACGCTCCGTTGACCGCGGAAGAGAAAGAGCAGCAGAAGAACAACAGGAAACTGTCATCCTGAGCGGAGTAGCTGCTTCGCGAAGCGAAGCTGCTCTGGCCGACGCAAGGCGGGGCTCGTTTGCTCAGCATGACAGTAAACTTTTAGGTTCGCGATGAAGATCGACATCTTAACGATCTTTCCCGAGTTTTTTCGCGGACCGCTGGATTACGGTATCGTCCGCCGGGCCCGCGAAGCGGGACTGGCGGCCATCGAAGTCCACGACTTGCGGGCTTTTGCCCACGACCGGCACCGCACCGTGGATGACCGCCCTTTCGGCGGCGGCGAGGGCATGGTGCTCAAGCCGGAACCGATCTTTGAATGTATTGAGGGATTGAACGTCCAGGGCCGGGCGGAACGTCTGGCGCCGGGCGCGACCGAGAGCGTGGTGCTGCTTTCGGCGCAGGGCCGGCGCTTCAATCAACGCTTGGCGGAAGAACTGGCGGCGCTGCAGCGGATTGTGCTGATCTGCGGCCGTTACGAAGGCGTGGATGAGCGCGTCGGGCAGCATCTGGCCGATCGCGAGTTGTCGATCGGAGATTACGTGCTGAGCGGCGGCGAGTTGGGCGCGGCGGTGATTGTGGATACCGTGGCGCGGCTCATTCCCGGCGCCCTGGGGAACGAGGCTTCCACGCGGCAGGAGTCGTTCACCGTGACTCCGGCCGTGGACGCGGCCGCAGCCGACTCCACCTGCGGATCGGGCGGATTGCTGGACTATCCGCACTACACGCGCCCGGCGGACTTTCGCGGGTTGCAGGTGCCGGAGGTTCTGGTGTCAGGCAATCATGAAGAAATACGGCGCTGGCGCCGGCGCACGGCTTTAGAAAAAACGCTGCGCAACCGGCCCGACCTGCTGGACGGGGCCGCGCTCGGCGACGAAGATCGAAAAGTGCTGGCCCGCCTCGCGGACGAGCATGTTTGAACAAATTTCAAGATTTCTGTTACTGGAGGACAAGATCGTGACCAACCTGATCATCGAAAAACTTCTGGCCAAAACCAAGCGCACCGACATTCCTGAATTCGCCCCGGGCGACAGCGTCCGCGTACACGTAAAGATCAAGGAGGGCGACAAGGAACGCCTGCAGGCATTCGAGGGCGTGGTGATCGCGCGCAGCCGTGGGCCGCAGGCCAGCTTCACGGTGCGCAAGATCAGCTTCGGCCACGGGGTCGAGCGCATCTTCCCGCTGCATTCGAAGGTCGTGGACAAGGTGGAACTGCTGCGCTCCTCGAAAGTCCGTCGCGCCAAGCTGTACTACCTGCGCAGCCTCAAAGGCAAGGCCGCCCGCTTGAAGGATGTGGACCGGGAGCAGCCCGTGGCCGAAGTGGCCACGAAATGATCGTGTAGGGCGGGCGCCCTCGCCCGCCGCCTTTGATTTTGACTGGATTCCACGCCTCACTACCACCGAGACATCACCAAGCCTCAAGGTCAAGAGCGGCGGGCGAGGGCGCCCGCCCCACATGTTCCTTTGCCAAGCCACGCTATTTGTGGATTTCGAACTGCAGGGTGTCTTCGAAGTGCTTCTCGGCCAGCTTGCGGATCAGGAACTGCAGGATCTGGCGCTCGCCTTTGCGAATCTCGCGGAATTCGATTCCCAGTCCGACGTACGGCTCGGCATGCTTGACTTGACCCTTCAGGGTCAGAGTCTGGTCGTCGACATGGAGTGTCACTCTCAAATCGGTGCCCACCGGCACCATCTGCTTGGTCAGGACCAGGCATCCGATCTCTGACATATTCTTCAACGTCACCTTGCCCTTGAAACTGGAGACGGCCTTGTCGACCAGCTCGGCGGTTCCCTGCAGGCTGAAGCGCTCGCGCCGGCGGCGGCGTTCGTGAGCGGCAAAGGGGCGAGGGCGTTTCGCTTCTCCCTCCACCAGGACGGGCTCATAGGCATCCACCATGTCGCGCAGTTCGGCTTCCCACAGGATGCGGTCAGACTCCACACACTGCAGCCCGATCTGACCCTGCAACTCGGAATCAGGTTTCCCGACCCAGACCACGCGGCAGAACGCCTTGCTCTTGCCGCGTTCGATGGCGATGACCTCTCCGGCTTCTTTTACGCACCGCAGGCCCGTGACCCGGGCGCCGTGTTCGGAGATATCGTAGGTGCAGGCAATCTCAAGGCAGGGTTTTTGCGCGTCATCCCAATAGGTAACTCGAATGGGCAGCGCCAGGTGCAGACGCTTGTTCTGGCGCTCCGACGCTGATTTGGAAGGCTCGTCTTTCAAGTGAGGTCCGCCGCGTGAACAGTGCTCTGCACTGAAGCTAGCAACCTCCGGGGGCATGGTCAATTTACCGCGGTAATGGCACGTAATGTTACCTTTGGGCCACCTGTGGCTCGCGCCCTGAGCTGCATTCTTTGGCCGCTTCTCGGCTCGGCAATGCCGCTGCCCTGGTTAAGGATGGTTCGATCAAACGGACACGGCCGGCGGTTTTCCACATTGCACCACCGCCGTGGACTAGGCGAAGATGCTTCTAGATTCTCTCTTGTGTCTACAAAACTCACCGCCGCGCCGGCGAAACCGCTTTCCGCTGCAGCTGCCAAGCTGCGCCTGCTGAAAAGACTGCATTGCACCCTGAAGTTTGAGAAAAAGGTGTGGCAGCAGGGCGCGCGTCTGATTGCCGGGGTTGATGAAGTGGGACGCGGCTCGCTGTTTGGACCGGTCGTGGCCGCCGCCGTGATCCTCGATCCGGAATATCGCATCCGCGGTCTGCGCGATTCCAAGCTGCTGCCGGCGGAGCGGCGGGAAATTCTGGCGGTAAGAATCCGGGCGCATGCGGTGGCCTGGGCGGTTGCGGCGGTTGACGCCGCACGCATCGATCAGATCAACATTTACCAGGCCTCCCGCCTGGCGATGCGGGAAGCCGTGGCTGGTCTCAACCCGGGCGCCGACCACCTGCTGGTCGATGCCTTGCGCCTGGATTGCGACCTGCCGCAGCAACCGATCATTCACGGCGACGCCCTCTCGGCTTCAATCGCCGCGGCCTCAATCCTGGCCAAAGTCGAACGCGACCGCATGATTGTGGAGTGGGACCCGGTTTTTCCCGCGTACGGGCTGGCTTCGAACAAAGGCTACAGCACACCTCGCCACCTGGCCGCCCTGCGCGAGCATGGGCCATCTCCGCTGCATCGCCAGTCCTTCGCGCCGGTATGGAATGCGCCAGTGCCGCAGGACGTGCTGGCGTTCATGCTGGAGGACGAGGAATTTGGCAGCACCGGCCTCCGGCCAGCCTGAGGACGCCGGCGCCCGTCCTCCCAACCCTGTCATCCCGAGCGCAGTGGAACCATTCGCTGGCGAATGGTTCCACGCAGTCAAGGGACCTGCTTTCTGCCGGAAGTCCCTCCGACGATGCGAGGAATTCTCTGCCATAGCAGCGCCGCACGCCGACACAAGGTCTTTCGACTTCGCGAGGGGACTCGCGAAGCGAGTCCCTTCGCTTCGCTCAAGATGACACTTCCGGGTGGCGCCCGCCTCCGGCGGGCCTGAGGGGCGGGCGGGACGCCCGCCAGACAGCCGGCGGGACGCCGGCGCTACGTTGAAGAGGTCGAACAGTTACAATCCCTGCATGCCGCGCATGATGGTGGTCACAGCTCATCCGGACGACGAAGCCAGCAGCTTCGGCGGGTCTTTGCGTCTTTATCGCGAACGTGGCGTCGAAACCTCGATCGTCTGCCTGACGCCCGGACAAGCCGCCACCTATCGCGGTGGAGCGCGCAACGATCAGGAACTGGCCGCCATGCGGCGCGAGGAATTTGCCGCCGCCTGCAAGATACTGGGAGTCTCGCAAGGCATTGTCCTCGACTATCCCGACGGACAGCTGCACCGGCTGGATGTGCAACGCGTGGTGTCCGACCTTACGCTGCGCATCCGGGAGTTTCGTCCGCAAGTGTTGCTCACCTTCGATGCGGCGGGCAGCGTCACCGGTCACACCGATCATTCGATGGCTTCGGTGTTCGCCACGCTCGCTTTCCACTGGGCGGGACGCAGCAATCGCTTTCCTGACCAGCTCTCCGGCCCGGTCGCGCCGCACCGCACTCAGAAGCTCTACCACACCACCGCCGACTTCACTCTTCCCGGACGCCAGCCGGTCACGCTGCCGCCGACCACAGCGATCATCGAAATTGGCGATTACCTGGAAACCAAAATTGAAGCGTTCCGCGCCCACGCCAGCCAGCAGCCGCTGTGGCCGCTGTTTGAGGAGTTCGCGCGCAAGCGTGGAGGGCGGGAGCTGTTTCACCTGGCGGCCGCCGTGGATGCGGGTCCGGTGCAGCAGGAAAGTGATCTGTTCGCAGGAGTCAGCTGACTCAGTCGTCGGTCGTCAGTCTTCAGAAAATCCGTTCGGCCACGCGTAAATGGATTTGCTGACGACTGAAGACCGACGACTGACGACTGCCTTATCGCGGCTTGATAATGGCGCTCAGCAGGTCGGGTTTCGATTCATCGCGCACCAGGTGCGGGAATTTTTCTCCCTCGTGATAGTCGAGCTTGTAGGTTTTGTAGTAGTCCGTGTTTTCGACCAGTAACTCGAGCGGGGCCGAGCTGTTCTTGCCCTCGCGCAAGGCATCCCGCAGCACGTCCTTGGAGAATTTTCTGCCATTGACTGCGAGCAGACGCATGCCGGGGCCGATTCCCGCTCGCGCCGCCGTCATGCCTTCGACGGTATCGCTCACCAGTCCGTCATCCTTCAGCCACAATCCGATGGAGAATGCGGCATTGATCGAGCCTCGTTCGCCCTCGACCGCCTGCACCAGCGGCGACCGGGTGTCGTCATACACCAGTTTCCAGCCACTGCCTTCGATGCCGCCCAGGGGCGCGCCCGGGCCGTGATTGGTCAGGCGCTCGGTCCAGAATCCACGCCAGTCGTAAGGCGCAACCTGGTTCAGCGTGTTGACGATGTCGTCGAAGGTGTAAGTCTTCACCTGCGGCGGCCCGCTCGGAGGCCCGTGAAAAATCCGGCAAAAGTCGTCCAGGGATTTCTGGCCATGAGTCTGCTGGCGAATGATGGTATCCGCCCACAGCCAGTTCAATTCATCTTCGGGATAGTAATCGAGTCCTCGGCGCCAGGACTCCCACGGCGCGGGCGCGTCCTGCATCGAGGGCACCCCGTCGGCGGTGTCCTGCAGGTTGCGCCAGGCGCGTCCGGGAGTGTGGTCGAGGACGGCGGCGGTATAGGCCAGTGCGTCGCGGAATTCCTCCGGCGTGCGCTCCCCCATGCGGCCGGTCAGGATCTCGCCCAGGTACTGGGTGAGGCCTTCATACACCCAGAGCAAATCGGTCTGCATCGGCTTTTCGTAGTCCGGAGTGGCCAGATCGTAGGGCCGCCGGTATTTTCCGTTCCACGAATGCACGAATTCGTGCGACAGCAATCCCGCGCCCAGAAGGCGCTTGCTGGGATCGACCAAGGCGCGTTCCCACAGGCGGCTGTCATTGGATTCAAGATGCTCCAGGCCGAAATGGGCCACGTGGTCACTCAGGCTGAACAGAAAGTGATAGTCGCGGTAGTGCTGCGCTCCGAACAGCGCGTCGGTCTGCTTGACCAGGTTCTTGTAGTGCTCCCAAACCTCGGCAGGAGCATCGAGCGCAGCCGCGCTGTCGGCGGCGACGTCGAGCTCCGCCGGAGGAGTCTGCCCGGAATTGAGCGGAACAACTTTCAGATATTCGCCGGTAATCACGGGACCATCCACCAGCATGGTCAGCGAAACCGGAGCAAACTTGATTTCTCCTCCCGCCTGCGAAGCCACCGCCAGTGACGTGCCAAATTTCCAGTTCGCCGGCAGGCGCAGGCTGGCGGTGTAGGTCAGATCATCCGAGGCCCATCCCTCGGGATAGAGCAGCATCGCGTTCCAGTTGATGACCGCCATCTTGTCGGTAGCGGTGGCGCCGCCGGTGTAGATGCCCTCGTCCGAACCCGCGGGCGAGATGAAATCCAGCGAGGCTTCGACACTGGAGACGCCTGCGGGGACTTCGACGTGAAACGTCCAGCCGTCGAGCAGGTCGCGCCGCCAGGGGAGGGCCTTGCCATTGGCGGTGAACTTCAGCCCGGCAAGATCCTGGATCGGACCGGTGGGGCCATGCTCGCCGGGAATCCATTTGGGATAGCAGAGAGTGAGTATGCCCGGCTTGGCCGGAATGGTCATCCGCGCATGAAAAATCTTTCGCGGCGCTTCCGTGGCATCCACGGACAGACTGACCTGAGGAGCAGTCGCGCTGGCGGCCAACATGGGCGAGAAGGAAATGATCATCCAGCAGAGATAACGAAACATCTTTCCGGGGAAGGGGATCACAAACACGCTCCTGGGCCTCTATTCATTCGTTTTAGGACAGATGAATATAACAGCCGCGGTCAGTCCGGTCACCTTGTTGTTGTGTGGGGCAGGCGCCCTCGTCCGCCGCCTTTGACTTTGGGTCCAGCCGGTTCCGGAGAGATCTAAAAGGATCCTCGGAGAAGCTCTTGAGTTTAGGGACCGAGTACATAAGAAGAGTGATGAGTTCTCGGTTCTCAGTTCGCGCAAAAATAGCAGCGCTCCGCGCGTCTGAGGCAGCGCCCTTAAGCCAAGGCAAAACAAGATCAACTGCAAAAGCGGCGGGCGAGGGCGCCCGCCCCACACAGACACAGTGGATCTCAGATCTAATTGCCAAGTGCCAAATGCCAGGTGCTGATTTATCATTTTCGCTGTGCCCTCGCATTCCCATCGCGGCCGCTTCATCACCTTCGAAGGACTCGACGGCTGCGGCAAGAGCACGCAACTGGAAAAACTGGCGGGAGTTTTGCGCGGGCAAGGCTTGCCTGTGGTGGTGACCCGCGAGCCGGGTGGAACCGCGACAGGCGAGAAAATCCGCCGGCTTCTGCTGGACACCGCAACCGACGGCCTGTCCGCCATGGCGGAATTGGCCCTGATGTTTGCCTCGCGCGCCCAGCACATCACGGAAGTGATCCAACCAGGGCTGGCCGGAGGCAGTGTCGTGCTCTGCGACCGCTTTACCGACTCCACCGAAGCCTACCAGGGCGGAGGCCGCAAGCTGGGTAGCGAGCCGGTGCTGGCGCTGCATCGCATCTTGTGCCACGGCTTGCAGCCTGATCTCACCATCCTGATGGATTCCGATGTGGCTGCAAGTGTGGAGCGCGCCCGCCGCCGCAACAAAGCCGATGCCGGCAAGAACGGTCGCGGCAAGCATGATGAAAACCGCTTCGAGCAAGAGAGTCGAGCTTTCTTCGCCCGAGTGCGCAGCGCGTATCTGGCGATTGCCGCGCGCGAGCCGCACAGGGTCGTGCTGGTCGATGCGCGTGGATCGGCAGCGGAGACCCATGCGCGGATCGTGGAGATTGTCAGGCGAAAGGTGAAGTTGGCGAAGACTGCCTGACTTCACCACGGAGGCACCGAGCCACAGAGAAATTGTATTTTAAGAACTGTGGCCCGTGCATCTTGCCACCGCCGGGAGTGGTATCGTGGAAATGGATTTGTTTCGCGGTATCGTTTGATTTGCTCCGTGCCTCTGGGTCTCCGTGGTGAACATGGGTTTCAGCGATTTTCACGGCAACTCCGACGTTGTCCATCGCCTGCGCGAGATGCTGGCGCGCGACCGCTTTCCCCAGGCCGTAGTGCTCGCCGGCCCCGCCGGTTCGGGGAAATACACCCTGGCGCTCATGCTGGCGAAAGCGATCAATTGCCTCTCGCCGGTCACCACGGATGGTCTTCCGGACTTCTGCGGCAAGTGTTCCAACTGTGTTCGCATCGCGCAGTCGCAGGACCTCGATGCCCGTTTCGAAGAGGCCGTTGAAGCCCGCGAAAATTTGCGCGAGACCGACAAAAAAGAAACGCGGCTGTTTGTTCAAACCCATCCTGATGTGCTGGTGATCCCGCCCGATCCGCCGCAGATGATGATCAAAGTCGACCAGGTGCGGCGCGTGATCGAGACCATTTATTACCGCCCGGGCGAGGCCAGGGAGCGGGTTTACATCTTCACCGAGTCTTCTTTCATGAAAGAAGCGGCCAACTCGCTGCTGAAAGTTTTAGAGGAGCCGCCCGAGTTCGCCACGATCTTTCTTCTGACCGAGAATCCGGGCGAGCTGCTGCCGACGATTCGCTCGCGTTCGATGGTGATCACGCTGGCCACCTTGCCGACTGAGGAGATCGAGCGCGACCTCGCCTCGCAACGTCCGGAATGGACGCCGAAGCAGCGCGCCCTGGCAGCGCGTTTGTCCAATGGAGCCATCGGCGCAGCCAGAAGCTTCGATCTCGCGGGCTATACCGCCGCTCGTACCCAGGCCCTGACCATCCTGAATACCGCGCTGCGCGGCACGGAACACACCGAGCTCTTCAAGATGACCGAAACTTACCGGGCCGGTGCCGACGGGCGCGACAAGCTGGAAAAGCTCCTGCGAACCCTTTACAGCCTGCTGCAGGACCTGACTTTCCTCAATTCGAGCACGCCGGAACTGGTCCGCAATACGGATATCCAGAGCGAATTGAAAAAGTTATCGGAAGCGGCGGACTTCGACTGGATCGCGTTCGCCGCCGATCGCCTCAACGACGTCGAGCGCGGCATGAGGCGCAACCTGTTGCGCTCGTTATCGCTGGATGCGTTCGCGACAGCGTTAGAACGCAGCAGTTAGCAATTGGCACTTGGCACTCAGCCTAAGTCCCTTCGCTGACGGATTCTGCCAGATGCCTGTAAACCAGAGGCTAATTGCCAAGTGCCAATTGCTAATTGCTGATTTGCTAAGTGCTTTCTCCCCCACTGGTTGTCCATTGTCATAGCCGAGCCTGCTGTGCTAGGGTTATCCACAACTCACGCCTTCATCCCACACACAGTAGCGCGTGTTGTGGCCCGCAAAAAGCGTGTCTAAACGGTGGCGCCATGAAAGATGCAGTCGATTCACTCCCAGCCGAGCGGCCTGTGGAAGCGGAAGGGTTTGCCAATCGCAAGCTGATTCGACCTTCGCTGAACCGAGCCGATCATAATCATGCGCAGGCATCCATGAGCGAGCCCAGAGAGCGAACTGATCGGCCCGAGCGTCCGGAACGCGGCGATAGAGACCGCAACGACCGGCCGGGCGGAGGCAGAAAACCCGCGCCCCCGGAGCAGACCAATGCCGAGAACTTTTATTACCAGAAGCAGATGCAGTCGAAAACCCCGATGGTGATCGTGCTGAGGGATGGTGAGGAAATTCACGGCATGATCGAGTGGTACGACAAGAGTTGCCTGAAGGTCGCGCGCAACGGAAGCTCCAACCTGCTGATCTACAAGCCCGCGATCAAGTACATGTTCAAAGAGGGCGAGAACAAGAAATAGGCGTCGGGCGTCAGACCTCGGACCCCGGCGAATCCCCCGCCGTTTTCTTACCGCATTTCCTTACAGCGGGATCATCGCAAATCAAAGATCCAAATCAAAAATCTCAGGGCTGGGCTGAGGTCTGAAGTCCGACGTCCGAGGTCAGAGTTTCGGCAGAACGATTCCCTTCTGCGACTGGTACTTACCTTTGCGGTCGGCGTAGCTGACTTCGCAGACTTCGTCTCCGGTGAAGAAGAGAATCTGGCAGAGACCTTCGTTGGCGTAGATCTTCGCCGGCAAGGGCGTGGTGTTCGAAATCTCGAGGGTGACGAAGCCTTCCCACTCCGGTTCGAAGGGGGTGACGTTCACAATGATGCCGCAACGGGCGTAGGTGGACTTGCCGACGCAGATGGTCAGCACGTCGCGGGGAATCTTGAAGTACTCGACCGAGCGCGCCAGCGCGAACGAATTGGGCGGAACGATGGCGCATTCCGAACTCACCGTGACAAACGATCGTTCATCAAAGTTCTTGGGGTCGACCACAGTGCAATTCACGTTGGTGAAGATCTTGAACTCGTCGGCCACGCGCAAATCATAGCCATAGGACGACAGGCCGTAAGAGATCACGCCTTCCCGTACCTGCTTCTCGGAAAAGGGGTTAATCATGTCCTTCTCGATGGCCATCTTGCGGATCCAGCGGTCGCTCTTAAGCATGCAGCTCCTTAGAAACAGTCGTCAGTCGTCGGTCTACAGTCGTCAGGAAAATCCCTTGGCTTACACTAGCACGGCGTTTTTGCTGAAGACTGAGGACTGAAGACTGACGACTGAGAGTCTACGGGACAGACGCTGCCGTTGACAATCTCTCTTATGTCCCTTAGCATCAATGACTTGGTAGGTTATTCTCAGTCCTACGACGGGAGCCGCCAGTGATCAAGCTCGACATTATCAACGAAGTGGTCAACAAAACGGGGATTACCAAGACCAAGGCCGAGTTGGCCGTCGAAACCGTTTTCGAGAGCATGCGGCGTTCACTCACCAAGGGCGATCGTATTGAATTGCGGGGGTTTGGGGTATTCAACGTGCGGCCGCGCAAGACCGGCATCGGACGCAACCCGCGCACCGGCGCCGAGGTTTCGATTCCTCCCGGCAAGGCGGTCCGGTTCAAGCCGGGCAAGGAGTTGCAGTCGATCGAATAGGTTGGGACGTCTGTCCCCGGACACTCCTGGCCCTCGGACGCCGGCGCGATCGCGGCAACAACCCTCGTCTCCACGTATCATCGTAGCGTCTAAGCTTTCATGTCCGACCTAACTCCCTCACTGCCCGCCCCGCCGCCTGAATATCTGCCCGCGGAAGCGTATGTGGTCCGGCCGCCCAATCCCAGGTATTGGTTGCACATCCTCTTATTTGCGGCGACGATTTTCACCACGCTGGTGGTGGGCGCGAAAATGGAATTCGATTTCCTGAACAACGCGCCGCCGTTTGTTCATGGCGACGAGACTTTGCCGCTCTTTCCCGTAGGCTGGGCGCTTCACGAGCCGTCCCGCCTGCTGCTCGGAATTCCCTTCTCGGCCACGCTGCTGCTGATTCTTCTGGCGCACGAGATGGGACATTATCTTTACTGCCGCTATTACGGCGTGTACGCCACGCTGCCGTTCTTTATTCCCGCGCCGACTCTGATCGGAACGCTGGGCGCGGTGATTCGCATACGATCTCCGATCCGTTCCCGCTGCGCGTTGTTCGATATCGGAATCGCCGGGCCGATTGCCGGATTTGTGGTGGCGCTGATCGTGCTGGTGATAGCCATGCCTCATTCCCGCGTGGTGCCGGGAGTGATGGCAAATTCGGATATTGAGATGGGATATCCGTTGATCTTCCGCATGATCGCGGGCATGCTGCCGCTGGCCAACGGCCATGGAGGAGCGTCGCCGGTGCAGGATATTTATTTTCATCCCACCGCGATTGCGGCCTGGGTAGGGATGTTCGCCACCGCGCTCAATCTCCTGCCCGGCGGACAACTGGATGGCGGACACATTGTTTTCGCGCTCAATCCGCGGGCCCATCGCATTGTGTCGCGGCTGACCATCCTGGCGCTGATCCCCATGGCGTTTTATTTCTGGGCAGGCTGGCTGCTGTGGGCCATCCTGCTGCGCATCAGCGGCATGCGGCATCCCATGGTGGAGGAATGGCCGGGGGTGACGCCGGGGCGGCGCTGGCTGGCTGCGTTCGCTTTGCTGATGATGATGGTTACACTGACGCCGGCGCCGTTCGCGCACAGTTCCCTGCGGCAAGTCATTCACGTGATACGCGGGCAGTAGGGATTCTATTTTCCGCGAAGGTCTTTTGCATTGGCCTTGGGTGATCAGTGGCCCTGCGGTGTTCTCGCTGCCTGCATGGCCTGCTGGCAATCATGCGCCGCGGTGAGCAACTTATCAAACCGCATATCGCTGTGCAGACTCCTTAGCAAGGGATCAGATAACAGGTTAGAGTACGCGCAGTAGTTCATCTCAACCGCGGTCTTGAGCAGGCGAAAGGCCGCTTCCTTCTTGTCGCAAAATGCAAAAATAGTGCCCTGGTAATAGAGAAGCTCGGGATCGGGTTCGTTAGGCGGCGTCGTAACCGCGCGGTTGGCAAGTCGATCCAGTTCCGGTGATGGACCTTGGAGGCAAGCTTCTACCAGATCGCGATGGTAGTGGGGAGTGGAAGACATGCGCTTCACGGCCTCGCGTGCTTCCGCCACTCTGCCTTCCCGCAAGAGGAGGGACGGAGTGATGTAAGCAGCCCATTCCGACCCCGGGTCCAGTTGAATGAAATCCCGGGCTCTTTCGAACCTGCCCAGTTCCATGAAGGCCCAGGCGCACGCACGGAACTGGTAGTTACCGGGATTGAGCGCCAGGGCAGTATCGCACTCGCGTACAGACTCCTCCAACATTCCGCCATAACGGAGCACCACGGCCAAAGTGAAATGCGCCTGGGCGTTTTCCGGGCGGCGTTTGACCAGGTCTTGCGCTGACTGATAGGCCTTGACCAGTTCACCGCGCTCCGCTTGGTTGATAATAAGCTGGCCTGCCGAGGCGATCCGGTTAGGATCGAGACGGAGCGCGCGCTCGTATGCGGTATTCGAGCGCTGGAACATCTCTTCTCCTCCGTCCGAATAGGTTGCGTCGTAGTAGTAACGCAGTCCGAGCGCCTCCCACGCGGGCGCGTAGTCTGGGTCCGTTCCTACTGCGCTTTCCAGCATCTTGATGGCGACTTTGTTAGGACCGGGATCGTGAGGCGCGGCCACACTGCGCAAATAAAGATTGTAGGCTTCCTGGTTGTTGGGCCGCGTACCGGGCTCCAGGAAGCCGCCGGACGCGCCCATCATCGGTAACAACCCTGACCGGACCTGTTTGGCGAGCTGCTCTTGAACACCGATCAGGTCTTCAGTGGAACCCGTAAGGTTGGTTTGCCATATCAGCCGCTCGGTCCCGGCATTGATCGCCTCCAGTGTGACCAAGAGGTGGGTCCCTTCCTTTTGGAAGTGCCCAGTCAGGACTGTGGCTACGTGAAGGTCGCGGCCGACTTGCTGGATATCGAGGTCGCCTCCCACGTATTTTCTGGTGACGGTTGAAGGACGAACGTCCAAATTGCGGGAATAGGCGAGCGTATTGGCGATTTCGTCGGCCAGCGCGAAGCGCAGATAGTCAACGCTGAAATCGCCATTCAGATTCTGCAACGGCACGACTGCAATGGAGTTGACGCCCGTCCCTGCAGTGCTCCCGGTACGAAACCTCGTCACCCAGAAAAAAGCGGCGAGCAAACACGCGACTGTGACGCCCCCTAAAAACACCAGCTTCCCATGCCTACGCCGGAATCTGGTGAGAGCCAGTGCCGCGTGTCGAAAGGCTATCCTGCCGGTGTTTCGAGAGCCTGTATCCCGCCTTGTCCGAGATAAGTCGGCTTTCATTTCCGAGGCATGCTGATACCTCATCCCCGTGTCCTTCTCCAGGGCCTTGGCAATGATGTGATCCAACTCCGGGGGTAATCCTGAGTTCAAACGGAGAGGCGGATCGGGCGGGTGATGCAGGATGGCGTCAAAGATCGCCCCGGAGGTTTCGCCTTTGAACGGCAGGCGTCCCGTCCCCATCTCGTAGAGCGCAACTCCGAAGGAGAACAAGTCAGTGCGGGCGTCCAGCGGTTTGCCGAGCACCTGCTCCGGAGACATGTACGCGATTGTGCCCAAAGCCGCGCCGGGGCTGGTGACAAGCTCCTCCCCAAGGCTAGATCGAGTCTGAGTATCCTGCTCGGCTATCTGGCTGGCAGAACTGGGAGGAGTTGTAATCTTCGCCAACCCAAAGTCCAGAATCTTGGCATGCCCCCGCTCCGTCACAAAGATATTTGCTGGCTTGATGTCGCGATGGACAATGCCTTTGGAATGGGCAGAATCAAGCGCATCGGCGATCTCCGTGGCGAGAGTGAGCAGTGTTTCCGTCTCCAGCGGGCGGCCCGCAATCCGGTGTTTGAGCGTCATCCCGTCCAGAAATTCCATGGCAATAAATGCTTTTCCATCCTGTTCGCCGATGTCATAGATGGTGCAAATATTGGGGTGATTCAGAGCGGAAGCGGCCTTGGCCTCGCGCCGGAAGCGACTCAGAGCCAAGGGATCATCGGCCACGTCGTCGGGCAAAAACTTAAGCGCCACAAACCGGTCCAGGCGCGTGTCCTCGGCTTTGTAGACGACACCCATTCCGCCGCCGCCAAGCTTCTCGACGATGCGGTAGTGCGAGATAGTCTGGCCGATCATGCGTGAGCATGCTATGGCGGAAGCATGGACAAGTCAATGAAAGCTAGGGAGTTGGCAGCAGCTCATGAGCGTGATTGGCGTGACGCTGCAGTTTAGCTTTCCCGCAAACTGCCCACTACTTCTAACTTCATTGCAGCCGGTAGGGGTCCTTCGACTCCGGAGCTGCCTCGCGAAGCGAGGCAGCTTCTGCGCTCAGGATGACAATGGGATCAGTTATCCTCCACTACCCTCGCCGTCATTTCGACCGATGGTTCGCCGCCGGCAACGTCCTGGGCCAGGATCAGCTGGCGGGCTTCCACACGGATTTTCGGCAGGTGGAAGAAGAACAGGAAGGCCGCGCCGATGCAGGCCACAGCGCCCACCGAGACGGTAAGGCTGGCTCCCAGGTGTTCTGCCACGGCTCCCGCGAACAGCGAGCCGAAGGGCGCCATGCCCATGAACATCATGGTGTACATCGCCATCACGCGGCCGCGCAGATGGTCGGGCGTCATGGCCTGAATCAGGGTGTTCGAAGACGACATTCCCAGCATCATGCAAAATCCCACCGGCAGCAGCAGAGCGGCCGACAACCAGAAATGATGCGAGAAGGAAAACAGAACCAGGAAGAACCCGAAGCCGCCGCATGAGAATGCCACCCAGCGGCCCAGGCCCACGACGCCGGAGCGCGTGGCCAGGGTGAGGGCTCCGAGCATCGCGCCGACGCCGGTCGCTCCCATCAGAATTCCCAGGCCGCGGGCGCCGCCGTGCAGAATCTGGTCCGCGAAGACCGGCATGAGCACGGTGTAGGGCATCGCCACCAGGCTCACCAGACCTAAGAGAAGCAACAGAGAGCGAATGGGCGTGGTGTGGCGGGCGAAACGATAGCCTTCGATCAGGTGCGCCAGCGCCGGCCCGTGCGATGCGAGCCGCGCCGGCCTGGTCACCCGCATCATGAACAGGCCGCTGATCACCGCGATATAGCTGAGACCGTTGGCCAGAAAGCACCAGCCCTCGCCGATCCTGGCCACCAGGACCCCGGCAATGGCGGGGCCGATAATGCGCGCGCCGTTGAACATGGTGGAGTTCAACGCGATGGCGTTCATCAGGTCTTCCTTGCCCACCATGTCCACCAGGAACGATTGCCGCGCGGGGATGTCGAAGGCATTCACCACTCCCAGCAGCGCCGCCAGCACGAAGATATGCCACACCTGTATGACTCCGGTGAGAGTGAGCGCGGCAAAGATCAAGGCCAGAATCATGGACGAGATCTGAGTGCCAATCACAATTCGCCGGCGATTGAACCGGTCGGCCACGATGCCGCCCAGCGGCGCTACCAGGAAGACAGGAATCTGGCTGGCGAAGCCCACGGCGCCCAGCTTAAGCGCCGAGCCGGTCTTGCGATAAACCAGCCATGACTCTGCAATACTTTGCATCCAGGTGCCGATCAGGGAGACCAGCTGTCCGCTGAAGAAAAGCTGGAAGTTACGGTGGTGCAAGGCCCGGAGAGTGGGAGGTAGCCACCGAGTTTTGTGCGCCGCTGGTCCCGAGTTCACCGATATTTACCCGACAGATCCGGCGGACGCGCCCGAATCGGTAGCTGTCAGTCTCGCTGTTTTGACAATTGCCTGCAACTTTTCGACACACGTTCCGGCTTTGTGGCCCAAAAATGGAATATTGGTTATCGGAGATAACTTCCGGCTTCCGCACTGCTCCGGCGTGGAGTAGAGTATTCGATGTTCGACGCCGGCTCGTCCTGAAGTTGGAATGCCGGCCATCGGAGAAACCCATGAGCACCGATCAAGTCCATCTTGAGCGCCGCGCTTCGCAGCGCTTCGACTTCCAGCTCCCGGTTGCAGTTCGCCTGGCAGGAACCGATCGCGAAGGCTGCGGCTTTACCCAGGACTTGAGCGGACGCGGAGCGTTCTTCTACACCGATTTTCAGGTGGCGGAAGGCGATGCCGTGGAACTGACCCTCATGATGCCCGCGGAAATCACCCTGACGGAGAATATGCGGGTGCGCTGCCGCGGCCGGGTGGTGCGGGTGCTGCCGGCACAGAGCAAATTTGGCGTGGCGGTGCATCTTGAAGGATACGAGTATCTCTCCGCGGCCGAGACCGCGGCCCAGGTTTCAGCCAGCTTCCCCCGGGTATCCGGCGCGCGCGATACGCATCAGACTCGCAAAAGATCCCCTGGTCCCAGCTTCGCCTACCCTCGCGGTTGAAGGCTAGCCCGGCGGAACCTAGAGCCGGCTTCCGTCGTCGAAAAGGCCCGAAAGGCGGGTTTTTCCACGGTTTTTACTCCTTCCCAAGGTCCGCCTTTTTGCATAAAATAGGCATTACAGATGGAAGAGTGGCTTCGAATTCCTCCTAGCACCTGTCCCCCAGCGATCGTGGAAGTTGCGCTTGCGGTGTGCGCTGCAGTCAGGAAAATTCGAATCTTCCCGGGAAGCACAAGCGAGTTACGGTCGTCACTTGGCGTAACCCTTATATCTCAATAACATACTGATGCAAGAAGCAGAGTGAAGCCATGCAGGGTGTAGCTGTAACTCTTCTGACTGAAGACCGGGAACGGCTGTCGGTGCTCCAGCATCGTCTGGAAGGAACCGGAATGGGCCGCAATGTCTTCAGTCACGTGGGTTTCCCGACCAGCCCCACGGACCCGGTGCTGCGCCAGATTCAGGACGTCCGGACCGAAGTCGTCCTGGTCGATATCGATACTCCCGGCGCGCAGCGGGCCATCAGCGCCATTGAACTGATCCAGGCGAACACCACGGATATCGCTATTTTTGCGATTGGGGAAATGAACCATCCGCCCACCATCGTGGCTGCGATGCGTGCCGGCGCCGGCGAATTTCTGGATCGCAATGCGACCTCGGAAGCCCTGATCGAGGCCCTGACGCGGTTTACCTGCGACCCGCAGCAAAGTCCGCACGTCCTCGGGCCGGGCGCGGATTTTCACCGTAATGAATTCCAAAGGCGGCGCGGGTGGCACCAGCGTCGCTGTCAACACCGCCATTGCGCTGCAGGAAACTCAGGGTGGAGTTTTGCTGGTGGATTTTGCTCCCCTGGGACACTGCGCCCTTCATCTCAATGTGCGGCCCACCTTCGGCGTGGTGGATGCGCTGCAAAATCTGCACCGTCTCGACGCTTCGCTGCTGGAAGGTTTGATGACCCAGTGCAAGGGTGGACTGCAGTTGCTGGCCGGCCCGCAACAGCCCCAGCCGTTGACGCCGACTGCGGCGGAACTGGCGCGGCTGTTTGACTTGCTGGTGGCCCACTTCCGCTACGTGGTCGTCGACTGCTCGGGCCGCGTGGACCAGACGGCGCGGTTGCTGTGCGATCATTCGAATGCCATCCTGCTGGTGGCCCAGGCGGACGTGGTTTCGCTGTGGAGCGCCAGCCGCATTCGCGCTTTTCTGGAAGAAGGCGCCACCCGCGACCGGGTCAGAATTGTCCTCAACCGCTACAAGAAAATTCCCGGCTTCACCGACGAAGATGTCGAGAAAGCCACCAGCTGCAAGCTGCTCTGGAAGATTCCCAACAATTATCAGTCGATCGCGCCCGCCATCGATAAGGGAGTTCCGGTCGCGATGCAGGAAAATACCGACATTGGCCGGTCTTTCCGCGCCCTGGCGACGGCGCTGGCGCAGGCTTCGCCAACCGCCGAAGGTTCTCTCGAGCTGTCCTACCGGGATGACAAGGCTGATCCCAAGAAGTCCGCGGGACGGCTTTTGATTTCACCCTTGCGGGCCGGCCAGTAGGAAATTTGCAGCTTCTAACCTCTAGCTTCTAGCTCCTAGCTCCTAATTCCTTCGGTTCCCTTTCGACAATCTTCTGCAGCTCGGAAATCTACTCGTGTTCGTCCTTGGCGCGCACCTCAAATACATAGAGCGAGTGATCGAGGATTCTTGCCGGCTTCTGCTCCAGCAGCCAGCGGTATCTCTCCGGCTCGGCCAGATACTGCCCCGAGAGGTTGGTTGCGCTCACGACCACGGTGCCCGACACGCTCTTGTTTCCACCGAAAGAATCAGACTGGATTCCGTACACCTGCGGATCCACGCTGCCAAAGTACGATAGCGAGATGCGCTCGCCGGGATGGTCGTGTTGATAGTCTCGCAATGCCAGCAAACCCTGCCCCCAATCGAGGTTGCTGTCGCTGAGCAGGCGGACGCTTTCCGCCGGGCGGACGAGGGGCGTGAAATAGGAGAGATACCCCGGGGCATAACGCAGCGCGTCCGCTGCATTCAGAGCCGCCAGTAAAATCAGGATTGCCGCGACCGGGCGTCTGGGAGCGGCCCATTCCCAGAGCGCCGCCGCAAACAAAATCGCAAAGGGATACATGGGCAACACGTGCCGGTCTCCCAGGTTGAAGCGCGCGGGAATCGCCAGGGCCAGGTAGAGCGCCGGAAATGATGCCATGATCCAGAGATCGGGTGGGACTGGCAGTTTTCTTGTCATTCTTCTGAGAGCCATCGCCAGGCCGGTCAAGGACAAGGCCAACACAATCGTCGGCCACTTCAACAGGATCACCACCGGGTAGTACAGCTTCCATCCGCCGTGAGTTGAAGCCTGTCCCAGAAAAAACGCAGGCTGGCCCTGCCGGTTGTGCCGCACCAGTTCGCGGAAACCTTCGATGTATTCCCCTGCGGGAATCAGCAGGCTGTAATTTCTATCGCCTCGCACCGGCTTGACGATGGCCGCGTTCCAGTTGGGAAAAGTCGCAGTCAGAGTGCCATCGCGCACGGTGAGATGCGAGACATGAAAGAAATATCCTGCCCAGACGACTAACGACGCCAGCAGCAGAGCCGTTGCCGTCTTGCTCCAGTTCCATCGCGCGGGCGGCTGGATTATTTTGTCCGCGCCCAACCCAAGCATCCACATGAGGGCAAGCACGAACGAAGGCGCCGTCGAGAACTTGGCCAGGAGGAGCAGGCCGAGCAGCAATCCGAAGCCGAATGTCCTGCTCCAGGTCGGTCGCCCTCGCCAGCGCACCAGCGCCCAAGCGGTGGCAAAAATAAACAGGGTGGCCGCACCGTCGGTGGCCGCTATCGAAAAATGAGCGATCAGCGAGGGCGAGAAGGCGAACAAGGCCAGCGCGAAATTTGCGGCAGCCCGGGAAAATAACCGGTCTGCGGCCCGCCAGACGATCGCAGCCAGCAGCAACCCAAACAAGACGTTCATGGCGCGTGCCCGCCAGGCCAGCGCCACCGGATCGGGTGTAATGCGAGGGACACGAAATGAATCAAACCGCGGCTCGACATCCACTTGCCATTGGGGACCGATGAGCGGCAGAGTGCACCACAGGCGGGCGAGCGGAGGATGATCGTTGTACTGTTCGAATCGTCCGTAACGCCAGGCGTTGAGCCCTTCCGCGATGTGTACAGGCTCATCGTAAGTGAGCGATTGCGTGCGGATGAACCAGGCGCACTGCGCCACATAGAGGGCCGCCAGCAGCAGAGGGAAAAGCCATCGGGTCGTCGCAGCCGAAAGAATTCTCGGCGCAAGCGCAGGAGATTTCGGTTGAATATCTTCCGGCCGGGTCATTCTGGGCCCGCCGCGTTCGCGGGAGTTCACTTTACTTCAGCGTACAGGAAAGTTCCACCCCACCACGAACCGTCCGGCGATGTGGTCGCGGGCGACTCGCCCGCGCATCTCCAAACCCCGCGGGCGAGTCGCCCGCGACCACACAATCTTAGCCGGGGGCGGCTGTCCGCACGTGGTTCGGGGCGTACCTTTCCTGGGGTACGAACTGCTAGACTGAGGTCGATTTCTTGCCAGCACAAACGCATGCGCAAATCGTCTGTCACGGCGCCTTTCACTGCCCGCTCGCTCCTGATTGTCGGCCTGGGGTCCGGAATCTTTGCGGGTTTCGTCGAAGGCCTGGGGCTGCTGCTTTTTCAGCGGATCAATTGGGCCCGCTGGGGGCCCATGATGCACGTGTCCTGGGAGATCTTCTGGATCTCTCCCATCGTGGACGCGATTCTTTTCCTGTTGCTGGCGCTGATCTGCGGCGTAGCGGCCCGGCTTGCGCCCCGCCTTCCGGCCCTGCGAGTCCTCGTCTTCCTGCTGACATTTTTGACCGTGTATGACTGGCTCACTTTGACCAGCCGCCTGTTGCACGTGGCTTGTCTCTTGCTGGCCTTCGGCGTCGCGGTCGCGTTCAGTCGCTGGTGCGGCAAACGGGAAAGCTCATTCCTGCAGTTCTGGAGGAGGGCCACACCCTGGGTGGTCGCGGCATGGATCCTCGCGTTCGCCGGAATTCAAGGCGGCAAGTGGCTCGAGGAACGGACTGCGGTAGCGCATCTTCCGGCGGCTGCGCCGGGCGCGCCCAACGTGCTGGTGATTGTCGTCGATACCTTGCGCGCCGATCACGTTTCTTCCTATGGCTACGCCCGTCCCACCAGCCCGGCTTTCGATCGCCTGGCCCAGCAGGGCGTGCGCTTCCAGAATGCGATTTCGGCTTGCTCGTGGAGTCTGCCTTCGCATGTTTCGCTGCTGACCGGACGCTACCAGTTCGAGCATGGTGTGGGTAGCGTGCAGCCCGAGCCCTGGCTGGGATGGGGTAATAAGGGCATGGGCGGATTTCCCGCGCTGGGCGAGGCGTTAGAGCGCAAGGGCTATCGCACTGGGGCATTCTCGGCGAACCGGACATACTTCTCTCGCGACCTGGGTTTTGGTCGGGGCTTTCTCCACTTCGAAGATTATTTTCAATCAGCCAGCGACGCATTTGTGCGCACGCTCTACGGCCGGGAGTTTGCGCGCATCTATCTCAAGCGCAGCGAGCATAGCCTGGTCAAGCGCACCCTGCGCAAGCTCGGCTTTACTTCCCTGCTCGATCAGGATGCGGAAGGTTCCGGCAGTTATGGCGGCGCTTTCGGAGTTCGCAAGCGCGCCGACGCCGTCAACCAGGAAGTGACCGACTGGATCGACCGCGATCGCGGGCGGCCTTTCTTCGCCTTCCTCAATTATTTCGATGTGCACGATCCCTACGGTGGGCCGCGGGGCTATCCCAAACCTTCATGGCCGCAGCAAACCGATGTGGACGCCTATGACAACGGCGTGAAGTACGTGGACGATCACATCGCTCAGCTGATGGAAGAGCTGGGGCGGCGCGGTTTAGCGGACCATACGCTGGTGATCATCACCTCCGACCACGGCGAATCGCTGGGGCAGCACCATCTCAGGACGCATGGCAAAGCGCTCTACTGGGAGCTGATCCACGTCCCGCTGCTGATCTGGTATCCCGGCCACGTTCCGGCCGGGGTCTACGGTTGTGACGCCGGTGACCAACGCCGCGATTCCCGCGACCATCATGGATCTGCTGGGCGCGGGCGCCGAAAGTCCGTTTCCTCCGTCGTCTCTGAGCGCGCTCTGGCAAAGCGGCGGCGCGCCTGACTGGCCCGACCCGCTCTCTGAATTGGCGCGCAACGCCATTTCCGACAAAGAAGACCAGCTGGCGAGAACGCTGGTTCCCACCGCCAGCACGGGAGCGATGAAGTCGCTGGTAACGCCGCAGTGGCAGTTCATCACGCACGAAACCATGGGCAATCAGCTTTACGATTGGGTGCAGGATCCGGCGGAGTCCAACAACCTGATCCACCAGCCGGAGGGCGAGGCGACAGCCGGCAACCTGCAGTCGCGCATGGACGACGTAATGAAGAAGTAAAAGAACAATGTGGGCGCGAGCGCCCCGCTCGTGCAGGGAATTACCACGGCCCACGTGGGGACCAGAAAAAATTAAGAGGCAGGTAGCCGTACCTGCCTCTTTCGTGGGGTGAACTCCTCAAGGTCACGACCAGGGTGGGCCGCGTGAGGTCAAATGTTGAGTCCAAACTAATGGCTGTGATGCTGGGACGCAATACTGAGAAAATACTAGAAGCCCGCGAGGGGCGTAATTCCCTTGGATTCCGCACATTCGTAGGCGTGGCCCGCCGCCAGGTTCTTGTACTCTTCGGTGCCGCCGCTGGGCCAGTCGATCACCAGACGTTCAATCCTGTCTCGTTTTCCCAGACCAAAAGTCAGGGGAAGTTCCGACTGCGACAGATAACTCGACCCGCCTTTCACCAAACGTGACTGGACAATGTCGCCGCAAAAAACGCGGACCCTAGCTCCAATGGCGTCGCGATTGGATTTTGTGCCGACCAGGAGGATGCGAATGCTCTTGTTTCCGGCGAGCTGATCGTTGCGATACAGGTAAGCAGGGCCGTTGTTGGTGGTGAGCAGGAGATCGAGATCGCCGTCACGATCAAAATCGGCGTAAGCCAATCCGCGTCCGACCTTGGGCTGGGCGAAACCGCCGCCGACTTCACTGGCCACGTCGCGGAATTTTCCCTGGCCATCGTTGAGGAATAACTGTGGAGGCTGCGCGTAGCCGACGCCGCGGACATTCCGCACCGTGTCATCGATGTGTCCGTTGACCACGGCCAGGTCGAGCGCGCCATCGAGGTCCGCATCCAGGAATACGCAACCGAATCCCAGCTTGTCCTTGGAGGCGAGACCGACTCCGCTCGCGGCCGCCACGTCCGCATAATTTCCGCCGCCGGAGGCGCGGTAGAGACCGATCATTTCGTTGTCGAAGTTGGTGATGGCCACGCCGGGAGTTCCTGAGTTGGTGAAGTCAGCGACGTCCACGCCCATTCCGGCGCGGGCCTTGCCTTCGGCGCTGAAGGCGATTCCGGCCTCGACCGCTACGTCTTTGAAAGTCCCGTTGCGCTGGTTGCGGTAGAGCTTGTTGGGTTGAGTGTCATTGGCGACCAACAAGTCCGGCCAGCCGTCCTGATCGTAGTCGAGCAGCGCAACACCTAACGACTTTGAGCTGCTGTCGAAAATTCCGCTGGTCGGGGTGACGTCTTCGAATTTCCCGTTTCCCAGATTATGGAACAGCCAGCAGGTTTCTCCGCGGTAGGCCTCGGGCGTGCAGTACGACTTGTTTTTGCCGTCGAGGCTGCAGAACACGTCGTGCTCGGGAGACCACTTCACGTAGTTGCAGACGAATAAATCCAGCAAGCCGTCGCGATCAAAATCAAACCACAGCGCAGAGGTGCTGAACGCCTGACGTCCGCCCAATCCGCTGGCTTTGGTCACGTCGCGAAACGTGCCCTTGCCGGTGTTCTTGAAGAGAACGTTCTGTCCGACGCAAGTGACGAGGATGTCGGGATAGCCGTCGTTGTCATAGTCTCCGACCGCCACTCCCATGCCGTACATTTCGACGTCGAGGCCGGCGGCGCGGGTGACGTCGGAAAAAGTCCCGTTACGATTGTTGCGATAGAGTTTCAAAGTGCTGCGTTCACGTTTGTGGCCAGGCCAGTCCATGCCATTGATCAGGAGAATGTCCTGCCAGCCGTCGCCGTCGTAATCGAGAAAAGCGCAGCCGGCGCCGAGCGTTTCAGGCAGCAGCTTGCCGCCGTAGGCGCCGCTGTTGTGGCGGAATTGGACGCCGGCCGCGGCGGTCACATCGACCAGGCGAAAGCCGGGAGGGGAGAGAGGCGCTGCGAACGCATCGCGCAGCAGGCCTGACGTGGAAGCCAGGCCCGCCATGCCCCACAGAAAGTGCCGCCGGTTCACGGGAGATTTACCAGGCCGTTGCGGATCGCGTAAACCACCAGTTCAGCAGTCTTGTGGATGCCCAGCGCATCCATGATGTTGGCGCGGTGCACGGCCACCGTGTTCGCGCTGAGATCAAGCACGGTCGCGATCTCTTTGTTGGATTTCCCTTCGACGATCATTTGCAGAATTTCAAGCTCACGCGGGGTAAGATGCTCGTTGCCGTCACCCTTAAGCGTGGCTGGACGGCTGAGTTGCGAATCCAGCACGGTCTCTCCCGCCACCACGCGGCGGATGGCAGCGCCCAGTTCCAGGTCCACGGCATTTTTCAGGACGTATCCGCGGGCGCCGGCATCGAGGGCCTGACGAACCAGGGTTTCCTCGGGATGCATGCTCAGCATGAGCACCAGGGTCTGGGGCTGCTGCTCGAGGATCTTCCGGGTAGCCTGCAGGCCATTCATGTTCGGCATGGCGCAATCCATCACCACCACGTTGGGCTGCAGTTCCTGCGCCAGGCGAACGGCTTCGACGCCGTCGCCGGCCTCACCCGTCACCTCGATATCAGACTCGTCTTCCAGAATGCGGCGGAATCCCCGCCGCACCAGGCTATGGTCATCCACCAGCAAGACAGAAATCTTATCCGGCATGCGTCTCCAGCTTCTCCCCCAGGTTTTCTTTCGGGACGGTCAAACGAATCAGCGTACCGCTCGGCACAGGGCGGTTAAACTCGATGGCGCCGCCCAGCAGTTCGGCTCGTTCCCGCATCGCCACCAGCCCGATTCCCTGTTTCACGGATTGCGCCACGAACCCGCTGCCGTGATCTTCCACTTCCAGCTCCAGGGCCTTGGGCAAGTATCGCAAACGCACCCAGGCTTCCCCGGCGCCGGAATGCCGGGTCACGTTGTTCAGCGCTTCCTGCACCACGCGATATACATGAATAGCAGCATTTCCATCCACGGGATAGGCTGTCCCCGATTTTTCATAGGATATGTGAATGCCGGCCTGCCGTTCCACCACGGGCAAATACCAGTCCAGCGTGCTTTCCAGTCCGGTCTCTTCGAGCATGACGGGATGCAGCGCCTGCGACAGGCTGCGAACTTTGTCCAGCGTGGTCTGCGCGATCTCGGCCACTTCGCGGAGCTGGGCGCGTAACGGTGAACCTTCCGGCACCTGATTGCCCGCGCGCGACAACATGGCGCCCACCGCGGTCAGGATCTGGCCAAACTCATCGTGCAGCTCGCGGGAAACATGACGCAGGGTGGACTCCTGGGTCGAAATCAGTTTCTGCGCCAGCTCGCTGCGCTGGGCGGACAGCGCCGCCAACTGCGCAAACAATTGCCGGTTGGAGCGGATCGAATACAGGCCGGTCAGCAGGATCGCCACCAGCGTAAGCGTGAGAAACAGATAGACCTGCCGCTGCACCCGGTCATAAATCTCCGCGATGCGCTGGGCCGCCTGCTCTTCGCTTTCGTTGTTCTGCACCAGCAGTCGCGCCACCGCTGTGCTGAGGGCGGCCTGCCGCGCCTGCAGGGAAAGCTGGATCTGGGTCCGCGCTTCATCGGGCTTGCCGCTCGCGGCCACGGCAAAAGTACGATCGACTGCATCCCAGAATTGCGCCATGGAATTTTTCAGGTACTGGCGCTGTTCCGGAGTGCGGTCGGCGACCGCAACCTGCTCCTCCAGGCGCAGCGCGTCGTTCAAATCATCCCGCACTCGCTGGAATTGTGCCGTCCACGCGGTCAGGGGATAGGGTTCATTGTTGTCCAGCATGTCGCGCATGGCCAGCGCCAGGGAGTTGAGATCGTTTTGAATGCGAAGCAGCTGCAGGGAGTCTTTGCGGTTGCGGTCCACCAGGTTGTTCTGCAACTCCCGCAGGCCGGAGATCTGCCGGGTGATGTATCCCGAGTAGGCCACCACGGCGGCCAGCGTAATGATGAGCCCCAGGAAGAGTCCCGGGGTCGGCGACCGATGAGGCGCAGATGGACGCGGCACGAACCGAGGATACAATGCGCTGGCTTCAACCGCCACTGCCCCCAGCGCTCTGTGGTGGTGCAGTCTGCGCAAAAACGATCCCACCTTGTCATTCCGAAGCCAGGCTTATCGGCGAGGAATCTGCATGCTGCCGGCAGCAAAACAGCAGATTCCTCGCGCGACCATACCGCGCTTCGGAATGACAATCCTTATGGGCGTTTTCAAACTGCACCACTGCCCCCAGCGCCCATTCTGAGCGGAGCGGAAAGTTCGCAACGCGAACTTTCCGCGGAGTCGAAGGACCCCTATAGCCATACGCGGACGCGGAAAACCTCGGAAGGTGATGTTGCTCTAAAACCGAAGCACGCAGCGTTCGTAAAGCTTATAGGGGTCCTTCGACTCCGCAACGGCTTCGCGAAGCGAAGCCGTTTCTGCACTCAGGATGACAGATGCGCTCGGGATGACAGATCAAGTGCTTTTCGGCGGGGTCGCCCAGGTCCTGCGGGAACGACTTGAAAACCACATCGCGTGACTTGGAAGAAGTCTTCTTGTTGGCATCGGTGGTGTTCTGGGTGAGCGTGCCCTTGAGCAGGTAATAAGCTTCGTCGCCGGGATTCTTTCCCGGTCCACGTTCGACTACGCCGGTGAAGTCGTACCACACGCCGTGCACGGTCTGCGTCGTAAAGGTCAGGTTCCTGCCATCGAGTTTGCCGGACTTGAAGAACAGATCGAGAAACTGGCCACGATCGCTTTCCAGTTCGCCGTAACGCGAAATAAAGCCGGTCACGCGGCCCGCTTCCTCGACCGTGAGTTGTACGAACTCCCCATCCTGAAGAAAAGAATACATGCCGGAATAATCATTGGCCGGTTTGGCGGCGGGCGGAGGTTCGGGCGCGGTATTCTGCCCGCTGGCGAGCAGGCACGTCAGCAGCAGCGTGGCGGGGAGGATGCGGCGCAGTCTGACCATATGTGCGTATTAGAGCATGGAAGAGCGCGGGACGGCAGCCTCACCTGCCTGGTAGCGCTGGCGTCCCCGCTGTCGCGCCGGCGTCCCGCCCTCGCCGCGCCCGGACAAGATGCCCTCTCTGCACTCGGCGTCTCGCCGCCGCTACATACTTCCTCGGCTTCCCGTTTCGTAACGGGACGGGCGAGGACGCCCGTCCTCCATTCTCGGTGAACTGGTGGGTATCTGGGGGGCGGGAGCGCACGCTATAATTGGGGTTTCGCGTGTCCTCGGTCTACTGAATGAAGCCAGCCCCGGTGCTCCTGGAATCGCCGTCGGAATCAAGCTCAAAAGCCGGGCCCACGCCGGCATTCCTGGTCGATCTGGAACCCCGGCACACCGTCTTTCTTCGCAACCTGCGAGACCTGTTCAGGCCCGCTCGGCGGACTCCTTTTCTGGTGTCCTCGCCGCCCGGGTCGTTTTGGACGGATGTTTTCGTCCCTTCCCGCCTTCCCTGGAACCGGTTTGCGCAGTCTGCCATGGGCCACGTCGCAGTGATCCTGGCCCTGTGGGGATCGGTGCAGCTCTGGCCGCAGGAGCCGCAGGTGCTGGATCGTCCGGTGTTCAATCGCGCCGACGTGATTTACTACGCCCCGTCAGAGTATCTTCCGCCGCTTGATACCGGCGGCCGACACCGGCCGCTTCCCCAGAAAGGCGAGCCGGAACATTCGGCGCAGCCCATCATTTCGGTGCCGGCCGAGGCAGACAATCGAACTCAGACCATCGTCACCCCGTCCGACATCAAGCTGAATCATGATGTGCCACTGCCCAATATCGTGGCCTGGTCGCAGAATATGGCCCAACCCGCGATGCCGCTGGCTTCGACCACCGCCGCCGCCAACCTGAGGCTGCCGGCGCTGCCGGTGACTGCGGTCGCGCCTGCGCCGGAAACCATGCCTGCGAACCGCCAGGCGGCGCCGATGCTGGCGCAGACGGCGGTGGCGCCCACTCCAGAAGTAGACGCCGAGTCTTCGCGTACGCTGCGCGGACCGCAGGCTGCGATCGTCCAACCTCCTCCCAGCGTGGACGCTGCTTCGCAGCGCCGGTTGGGAGATATCAACATCGGACACTCGCAAGTGGTTGCGCCCGCGCCGGAGCTGCCCATGGCCGAGCAATATGCCGCGGCGGGTCGAGCTCCGGCGGCGCTCGGCGGGGGCGCAGGTTCGGCGGCGGTTCCGCCTCCGCCTTCGATTCCAGGTAATGCGGGCTCGAATCCCGGCGGGCGAATCATTTCACTGGGCATTCACCCCGCCGCGATGACTGACGTGGAATTGCCGGCCGGAAATCGTCGCGGCACATTCGCCGCGACTCCGGGAGGAAAGAGCGGCGCGCCCGGCACTCCCGATGTGGCGGCGAGCGCAAGCCGCGGGAGCGGTGCTGGCGCTGGAAAGAATAGTGATGGCATCCCTTCCGGACTCACGGTTGGCGCAGGCCCGGAGAACCAGGGCCGCTCCGCCGTAGCGGGGAGGGGAAACGGCAGCGGCAACGGCAACGCTACAGCCCCGGGCCAAGGACCCGACAACTCCCGCTTGATGGCAGATGCGAGGCCGCCGCGGGTTACGGCGACTCCGCCTCATGCGCTCACCGAGGTTTCGAAGGACCGAGCCACGGACGTGGATCGATGGATATTTGGCGACAAAAAGTTTTACGCCATGACCCTCAACATGCCGAACCTGAATTCCGCCGGCGGAAGCTGGGTCATTCGTTTTGCCGAACTCAATCCCACGCTCAACCAACCCCAGGGCGATCTCACGGCTCCCGAAGCCATCCAGAAGGTCGACCCGGCCTATCCCCTGGAGCTGATGCGCCGCAACGTGCAGGGGACGGTCACGCTTTATGCCGTCATCCGCAACGATGGATCAGTCAGTGATGTAAGAGTGCTGCGGGGCATCGACGACCAGCTCGATCAATATGCGCGCGCCGCCCTCACGCACTGGCACTTTCGGCCCGCCACCAAGAACGGCGCCGCGGTTGATCTCGAAGCCGTGGTTATGATTCCGTTCAAGCCGGCGCGGTTGAAGTCCAGTTTCTAGTTTCTGGTTTCTAGTTTCTGGTTTCTGGAGCGACCTCAACCTAGAAACCAGAAACTGGAAACTGGAAACTAGAAACTGCTTTTCGCTGCTTTTCCTTCCAGCAGGGCGTAGATCGCCGGGTTAGAACAGATTTCGTAGTAGCGGCTCTCGGTCCAGTGCTGCAGCGAAAATTTCTGCGGATCGATCTGCGGAATCCGGCTGGAGCGGACCAGGATTTTCTTGAAGATCTCGTTACCGACCGGCACCAGCCCGCTCTGCAACTGGAAGTCTTCGCTGCCCCACAATTTGGGCAGGTCAAGCTGGCACGGCTCCAGGGAAATTTCCTGCTGCAGCCGCTGGAAAGCGGCTTCGCTCAAGCGGATTCCGTTCAGGTTGTATTTGAGGATGAAGTCTTCCGGACTTTCTCCGTCATCGGCGTCTTTCACGGTCTGAAAGGCATAAACGTTGAATGGCCCCTCGACCCCGGCGATGGCCTTGCGCACGCGCTTGTTGCAGGAGGACAGGCGGTCGCTCTCGTTCAGCGCGTCGGAAATCATGATCTGCTGGTCGCCATC
Organism: Terriglobia bacterium; assembly: GCA_963734455.1. GTDB lineage: Bacteria > Acidobacteriota > Terriglobia > Terriglobales > Acidobacteriaceae > JAIQFF01. The sequence goes on along the minus strand of CAVTHC010000006.1, from coordinate 73,908 downwards.
CATCAGGTACATGGGCGCCGCATCCTGGAACGAAATGCCGGTCCCCAGCTCCAACCCCGGCAGCCCGGCGCGCTCCAGGAGATGGTTGTAGCCGCGCACGATGTCGATAATTTCCCGCGCCAGCACACAAGCCCGGCTCACGGCCAGCGGGGCTTCGCCTTCGTGCTCGAGCAGGGCAACGATGATGGCATCGCCTTCGACAAACACTTTGCGGGCGCCGTACTTGGCCAGCAACTTGTTGACCGGATCGTAAAAATTCAGGCTGAAGTAAGACGCCGGATTCATGCCCTGTTCCAGCAGCGACCGGGTGAGCCGTGACGAATCCCGGATATCGGCTTTGAGGATCACGTGGCGCAGGACTTTGTCTTCCGACGGCTTCTGCTCCTCCGGCAACAGGAACTCGTAAAGCGTGCCGTTCATGGCGGAGAGTTCGCGGATCTTCCAGTTGCCGATCAGGTTTCCGCTGTCCATGGTGGAATTCAGCGCTTCCAGGCGCCGCAGGTCGCGGTGATAACGCAGGAAGTCACGCAGAAAGCGCGCCGCCATTTTGGCCCGTTCGTTGCCGCGGCAGGCCGCCACGCGCACCATCGCGGCATACAAACTCTGGGCCGAGAGTTTGCTGTGCTCCTGGATCAGCTTTTCGACGCGGTCGCGTTCTTCCCGCGAGATCAGGCCATTTTTCAATTGCTGGGCGTTGATGCGAGGGGAGTATTCCGCGAGCAGCGGCACCACTTCGTAAGACGCGATGACGTGGTCCATGAGCTTCTCGCGCTCCAGGCATTCGACCCAGGCCTGCAATCGCGCCTTCTGGCTGCGTCCTTCGTGAGTGGCTTCGTCGGGCTGGCCGCCGCCCACCAGTTCGTGGGCATTTTCAGGGACATTCAGCCAGCCATCGATCACGGCTTCATCCTGGGCTTGCGGACCCAGATTCAGCGAGAGCAGGAAGTCGCGGACAACCCGGCGCACATTGGAGAAGCGGTCGGGGTCGCGATCAAAGTTGCCCAGCATGACGTAGTGCTCGGCGTTCAGGTAGGTGTCGCAGCCGTCCTCGGTAAAGACCAGCGGGTTCAGAAACAGCTTGTACTCGACTTCGCTGTGGTTGCCGAACAGGGAGCGGCGCATGCGGGCCAGCGTTTCTTTCTCAATTTCGCGCAGGATACGGAACAATTCCTGTCCGGTTTTGCGCAGGATGATCTTTTTGGCCACCTGAAAACTGGCCACCCGCTCGCGATACTCCAGCGCCTTCTGCTGGCGCACGCCTTCATAGCTCTTGAGCATCATGCGGCCGCGTTCCAGCACCTGGGCAAACTGCGAGTTCAGCTCGACGCGCAGGAACTTGATAATCGCCGCCCGCGCCAGCACATCGACGGAAAGATTTTCGGAAGCCTTGGCGCGATTCAAGGCCGACACATGCAGTTCGGCGAGCAGGGGTTTGAGTTCCGATGCGCCCGCTTTGGCGGGCTGGGCTTTCGCCAGCGGAGTCGATCCGATGAAGTGGTTGCCCGCCGGCCGGTCCGCATTCTCCGCCGCCAGCAGGCCTTCCATGTCACCATGGCGCATGATGAGCCGCGCCATCTGCAGCCGGGCCTGTTCGACAAATTTCGGGCTCAGATGCACGTCATGCCGCAGGTTGTCGACGCCCAGCTGCAGGCCTTCCAGGGTGAGCTTCGGCGTGTAGCTGCCGAGCTGTGGAGGCAGCGCCTCCTCGGCGGAGCGTCCGAGTCTGAAGATAGGTATGCGTGGCATCGGCGGCGGTTCTGGGTCTCCGGTTCGCTACGAATCGCGTAATGGATCGATCAGGCAGGAGGGGAGTGGCGTGAAACCAGTTCGTGCTTCCGCGTGGCTCTTCTGAGAGAGCCCAGGCGTGGGCACCCGCATGCGCTTTCCACTCCGTGCAAACTGCTGATTTTCCTACGTGTAACGGAGCGTAGCACGCGTGCGGAGAGCGGCCAACGTTACCCAAGTTACTTCAACGAGTGACCCGATTCAGCCGATGTTCATTCGGGCTGAGTCTCGAGGGGATGGGCCGCCTTTTCGAAGAACTCGTTCTGCAGCCGCAGGCTTTCCTGGTCCGCCTTGACGGCGCGGGTGGCTTTCACGATTCCGTCAATCCACGCATCCATCTTGAATTGGCCGAATTCGCGGGTGGCGAGGGAACCGTCTCCGGAGTAGTGATTGGGAAAGCGGGCGTACCACCAGATTCCGGTATAGACGTTTTCCGGCAACTTTTGCCGGCCTCGATCGGCCCCGGATTCCATTTTGGCGCGATCCTGATGCACCAGTTCGGGATGCGCGATCAGCATGGCGGAAGTTTCGGCTTCACCGGCGTGCCAGTCGGGGCCGGTGCTTTTGGCCTTGGGCCCGCCCGGCGGCGCCTCGCCCGGTTCCAGCACGTACACCACGTAGTCATGCGGCTTTTCCAACTGGCTCTGAGCGAAGAAGGGCAACAGATGTTCATTTCCTCCGTGACCGTTCACGATGATGACTTTCTTGCACCCGTTGCGGGCCATCTCGTCGGTGGTTTCCTGCAGCAACTGCAACTGCAGTCCCCGGCTGTAGGCCACGGTGCCGGGTTCGTGCCGGGCTTCAAAGATCTGGCCAAAGTAATACTCGGGGAAAACCACGGCGTATTCCTGCTCGGCCGCATGCAGGGCGGCATAACGCACGTCGAGCAGATCGGTTCCCAGGGGAAGATGCGGACCGTGCTTCTCCAGGATGCCGAAGGGCAACAGGCAGGTGCCCTGGGAGCGCTCGATGGCGGAGCGGAAATCGGCGGCGGTCAGTTCTTCCCAGTGCACCGACAACCGGGCCTGCGACCAGCCCGGCAGGGCACAGACCGCCAGCAATCCCGCCAAAATCATGAGTTTCGGAGGCATCATCCTGCGAATCACAGCCTGGCTTATCGTAATCATCGGAATTCTCCCGCGGCTGCGCATTTTAGCATTGCCGTAGTCACTATTACTTCAGTCACCGTGCGCCGGTAGGGAGGGCAAGGTATGATTTCTCGACCGTGACCTCAATGAAGAAACTAAAATTTCTGGTTTCGCTGACCACCAACGACAACGATTATCAGATCGAACAGGCCGCCGCGGCCGAAGAAGCGGCGCGGCGCCTGGGCGCCGAGGTCGCAGATTATTTACGCCGAAAACGATTCGATCACCCAGAGCCAGCAGATTTTGAACGTCATTCAGTCACGGTCCGACTCGCATCCGGACGGTATTATCTTCGAACCCGTGGGCGGGACCGCGCTGCCCCAGGTGGCCCGGGCGGCCGTGGCCGCCGGCATCAGCTGGGTCGTGCTCAATCGCAATGTCGACTACATCGCGGAGATTCGCAAGACCCACCGGGTCCCGATTTTCGGCGTCAGCTCCGACCATGAAGAAATTGGCCGCCTCCAGGGCCAGCAGTTTGCCGCCCTTCTGCCCAAGGGTGGAACGGTCCTGCACATTCAGGGTCCCTCGGAGAGCCTGGCGGCCAAACAACGCACCTCCGGCATGTACGAGACCAAGCCGGCGGATGTCCAGGTAAAGGTGATGCGGGCGCAGTGGACTGAAACCAGTTCGTATCGGGCGGTCAGTTCCTGGTTGCGGCTCTCCACCTCTCACCAGACTCGTATCGACCTGATCGCCGGCCAGGATGACGGCATGGCCCTGGGCGCCAGAAAAGCCTTCCAGGAATTGCCCGACAACGCGGCGCGGCAACGCTGGCTGAGCTTGCCCTTCATCGGATGCGACGGGCTGCCCAAGACCGGCCAGGCCTGGGTCAAGCGGGGACTGCTCACCGCAACCATCTTTGCCGGCCCCAACACGGGCGAAGCCATGGAAATGCTGGTGAAAGCCCTGCAGACCGGAACGATGCCGCCGGAAAACACCCTGACCGCGCCGCTTTCGATTCCGGCGCTCGACGTCCTGGCCGCGAGCCAGGCGGAGAAGACGCGTTTACTGTCAGTGTAGGGCGGGCGCCCTCGCCCGCTGCTCTTGACCTAAGCTTCACGAGCACCGAGAATTTTGGGGCTTATTCCGATCGGCTTATCCAGCCACACTTCACAGCAGACTTATACGTAGCTTCAAAATCAACAGCGGCGGGCGAGGGCGCCTGCCCCACACGAGATTCTTGATAAATTGGAAGTCGCCGTTTCCAAAGGAGAAGCCATGCCCACTCTGGTCGCTCAGCCTACGCGCATCCGCGCCGCCGGCACCAAACCTAAACTGATTGACGAATTCATTGGCCGCGTCAATACCAGGACCTCGGGCGTGAGCGTTGCCCACATGCGCAGTCCGCAGGGCTGGGAGGAGCCGGGACAGACCCCGGAGTTCGACGAATTCACCATCGTCCTGAAAGGCGCTCTGCGGGTAAAGCACAAAGGCGGCGAACTGGACGTCGTGGCCGGCCAGGCAGTCATCGCCCACAAGGGTGAATGGATCCAATACTCCACGCCCGCCGCCGGCGGCGCCGAATACATCGCTGTCTGCCTCCCGGCTTTCGCCCCGGAAACGGTGCACCGCGACGCTGCTCTGTCATCCTGAGCGCAGCATGCACTTCGCGACGCGAAGTGCATGCGAAGTCGAAGGACCCCTATAAGCGGCAACATTCATGATCGCCTTGGATTTTCCCTGGGCGATGCAAGATCCCTGCGAGATAAGGACCGTTATGGCTATCGGGGTCCCCTCGACTTCGCTCGGGGCAGGCTCTTCGACTGCGTGGAAAGTTCGCTCAGGATGACAGAAGCGGGATCCCTAGCGGCGGGCCGCGGCTTTTTCCAGCAAACCTTTCACCGCATCAAATCTCACCTGCTTGGAATTCTCGCTCGCCACCGACATGTTCAGGTAGCCGCCCTCGACCAGAAAGCACGACGTGGTGAACAGAGGATTAGCCAGCGGTTTGCCATCGAATCCCTTGGTCATCTTCATGCTCAGGCACCCGACTTTTCCGAAGTCCTTCGTTTCGACCTGGGATGGCTGATTCTTGTAGCGCCGGCGGCGCGCCGGCGGTACGGGAGATTGCATTGCGCCAGACATCAGGCGAGCTCCGACCAGAGCCTGCTGGATCGAGGCCGGCACTCCATCCGCTCCCGGCGGCGCGCTCTGCAGCTTGATCGCGACGCCGCCGATGTTCACCGTGCAGACCGAAGTCTCTCCGTCAACGCCGTGCGGGTTGGTGACCTTGCCGCCGTAAATCGATTCCAGATCTGGTGTGGGCATGAGCTGGCAGGCTTTGGCATCCGTACCTGGGTTTGAACCAGAAACGGGCAATGTTTGAGCCGCCCGGGAAGGCGGTGCGGAAATAAGAATAAGGCTGATCGCCCAGAGCCAAGAGACAAGTGGTTTTTGCCGTCGAATCAGAACGGGCCTCTTCTACTGGGATCGTATCGCCGACGCCCGAAAGTATATTCTTAGCGTCGCTCGTGGCGGCCCACCTGCGGGCGGGACGCCCCCAGGGCAGCCGGCCGGAGGCCGGCGCTACCCAGTGCTCAAGCCGATTAGGATTTTGAATCCTGCCTAGGCTGCTCCATGGGTAATAATGATGCCCGATCCGCCGTACCGGCGGGAAAATACATGGAGCGCTCCTCCCATGCTCATACGTTTGGGATATGACATTCAATTCGAGATCCCGGAAACAGTGGCCATGGTGGGGATGTTGCATGTGCATCCTTCTCGGGTCGCCGACCTGCGCGAGCCTGACGAGGTCAGCATCAGCCCCGAGGTAAAGGTGGAAAGCTATATCGATAGCTACGGCAACCGCTGTGCGCGATGGCTGGCGCCGGCCGGCCCGCTGCGGCTCACCAGTTCCACCCTGATCGAGGACCCGGGAACGCCGGACCAGGGTGATCCCGAGGCGCGAGAGCATCCGGTGAACGAATTGCCTCCCGAGTTGCTGCGCTACCTGCTGAACAGCCGGTACTGCGAGGTGGACCGGCTATCGAATATCGCGGTCGAATTGTTCGGCCACCTGAAGCCGGGTTGGAGCCGGGTGCATGCCATTTGCGGCTGGGTGAACTGGAAAGTGGCCTTCGGTTATCAGCACGCGCGCTCCTCGAAGACTGCTCTGGATGTGTTTACCGAACGCACAGGGGTCTGCCGCGATTTTCAGCATCTGGCGGTCACGTTCTGCCGCGCCCTGAACATTCCGGCCCGCTATGCCACGGGATACCTGGGCGACATCGGCGTCCCCAAAGGACCTACGCCCATGGACTTCAGCGCCTGGTTCGAAGTCTATCTGCAGAATCGCTGGTGGACGTTTGACGCGCGTCATATCCAACCGCGGATTGGGCGCGTGTTGATGGCCACGGGTCGGGATGCTTCTGACGTAGCCATCACGACGTCTTTCGGGATTGCCAACCTGACCGGGTTTTCGGTGGTCACGGAAGAAGTGGCGGCTTGATGTGGGGCGGACACTCCTGTCCGCCGCCTCTGACTTTGCTGGCTTTGAAGCTTATCGGCTCTCTACACAAAACCTAAGTCAAAGGCGTCGGACAGGAGTGTCCGACCCACACGTAAAAACCTAGTCGAGCCTTGCAGACTGGCTGACGACTGAGGTCTGACGACTGAAGACTGCTTTTAAGGCGCTTCGATCAGCTCCAGCTTTCCCTCCCGGGTGCGGTGCAGCACCATCACTCTGCCCTTGGGATCGCGGAAGACGAACACGTCGCGGTCGCGGAAGTGGGCTTCCTTGATGGCTTCCTCGAGCGTCATGGGGCGCAGGGCGACGGCATCCTCGGAGCGCACCAGGTGCACCTCGGTAGACTTGGCGACGGCGGGGAATTTGTGCACGACCAGGGAAATCTCCGCGGTTTCGACGATTCCGACCGCGACCGGCAGGCTCTCCTGCTGCGCTTCCTTGCCATTCCATTTCTTGAGGTCGTGGCGTTTCTTGCTGCGCCATCGGGTCTTGTACTTGACCGCCTGCTTTTCCAGATGGTCGAGGGCCTCGTTGACGGCAGACTTCATGTCGCCGGCCTGCGCCTCACCGACCAGGGGTCCGTTGCGCGGGCTGATGGTGATTTCCGCCTTGTGGCGGCGCTTTTCGATGGCCAGGATGACCTTGGTATCAAATTTGTCGCCCAGGATTTTGCGGATTTTTGTCAGGCCGGTTTCGACTGACTTGCGGATGGTGGGAGTGATGTCGTAGTGTCTGCCAGTGAATTCTACGTTCATGAGCGCCCCTTTCCTGATTCGTGCTACTCAACCTTGGGCACCGCATTTCTTACGGTAGCGCTTTCGGCTCGGACGGCAAGATGCCGTCCGGACAGCCGGCGGGACGCCGGCGCTACGTTGCTTTTACTTCTTTACTCTCCGCTGGTGGGTGCTGGGGATGCGCATGTCTTCCCGATACTTCGCCACGGTGCGGCGCGTGACCTGGATGCCTTGTGATTGCAGGATGCGAGTGATCTGCTCGTCGGTCAACGGCCGGCTCGGATCTTCTTCTTCAATAAGTTTTTTGACGCGGCGCTTGAGGATCAGCAACGAAGTGCTGCCACCCTGGGGGCCGTTCACGCTTTCGCTGAAGAAATAGCGCAATTCGAATACGCCCTGGGGGGTGTGGGCATATTTGCTGGCGACCGCGCGGCTGACCGTCGAGGGATGCACGCCGATTTCTTCGGCGACCTCTTTGATCATCATCGGCTTGAGCTGGTCGATGCCCTTTTCCAGAAAATCCTGCTGCCGGGTCACGATGGAGTAGCAGACCTTGGTGATGGTCTGCTTGCGCTGCTCGATGTTCTTGATGAGCTGGATGGCGCTCTTGTAGCGCTCCTTGACGTAGTTGCGCGTGTCTTTATCGTTGGTGTCGCGGGTGAGCAGGCGCTTGTAGGCGGGATTCAGGCGCAGCACCGGGACATCGTCTTCGTTCATCATGACCAGCCACTCGTCGCCGTGCTTGATGAACGCCACATCGGGCTCGATCAGGCGGGGCTGGCTCTTGTTGTAGCGCAGGCCGGGACGGGGATCGAGGGTCCGGATGTAGTCGAGGGCTTCCTGCACCGCTTCCGGCGTCCGGTTCAGAGCGCGGGCAATTTCCTTGTACTGCTTGTTCTGCAGGGCGCGCAGATGCTGGTCCACGATGGCAACAGCATCAGAAAGCACTTGCGCGGTAGCCTCGCCGTTTCCATTCTTTTGTGCGGCCAGCTGCGCCTGGTGATAGCGCAACTGATAGAGCAGGCAATCGCGCAGGTCGCGGCAGGCGACTCCGGGAGGATCCATCTGGCGCACAAGGTCGAGCGCCTCGTGCAGATCCGCCACATTGAAGCTGGGCTGAAATACGGGCTGCGCCGACTTCCGCGGAGCGGCGGCCGGTGGCGCCGGCGGCGTGGGTGCTACGGCTTCCGGAGCAGGCGCAACCGCGGCCCCGTCGGCACTCGGCGAAGGCGGCAGGTTTGCGGCGTCAACGTCGTCCCATTCCGAAGGCAGTGCGGCGTCGGTCTCGTCCACCGCGCAACTCTGGCTCTTCGAGCTCCGTGGCCAGACCGAGAGCGGCCGCTTCCTTGACCACGTTTTCCGCGATGGTCGCGTCCACTTCCGGAGGAGCAGGCGGAGCGATGCCCAGCAATTCGTCGTCGCTGGCGATCAGGTAGCCGTCTTCGCTCAGATTGCCGATGATGACTTCAGCGGCCTCGCGCACTTCCGGACGCACAGACAATGCCCCCAGCTGCCAGGCCAGGTGGTCGGAGAGAGTCGTGGGCTTGGAGAGAAAATTCTCGAATGACGGCCGCTCGATTTCTTCCATCTCGCTGCGGCTGCGATAGCCGGGATCGAGATATTCCTGGAAGAACGAACCGAAATCGATTTCTTCGAAAGGATCTTTCTTCTCTTCCGCCGTGACCGTGTTTTCTTCCGGCTTGATCCGTTCGCGATCTTCCTCCTGGCGAGCAGCGTCATCCAGCAGGGGAACGGAATCCTCCAGTTCCTCAAGTACCGGGTTCTCCACCATCTCGGCGGTGATCATGTCGCGCAGCTCAAGCTTGTTGAGCGCAAGCACGCTGACCATCTGCACCAGGCCAGGGGTAAGGATCTGCCGCTGCGACAGTCTCAGGTGCAACTTGGGCTGGAGTAAAACCATAAATAGTCGTCAGTCGTCGGTCGTCAGCAAAAACTCGTCAGCTCGTTCATCGGGCCGACAGCTGGTTTGGCTGACGACCGAAGACTGACGACTGACGACTGCTTTACACCAGCGAGAAACTCTCGCCCAGATACACCTTCCGGACCTGGGGATCGCTGGCCAATTGCTCGGGCATGCCCGAGGCCAAAATTCGTCCACCATCAATAATGTATGCCCGGTCGGTCACCGCCAGCGTCTCGCGGACGTTGTGGTCGGTGATCAAAACTCCGATTCCGCTGGTCTTCAGATCGCTGATGATCTTCTGCAGATCGAGTACGGCGATCGGGTCGATCCCGGAAAACGGTTCGTCGAGCAAAATAAACGTGGGGTTGATGCACAGGGCGCGGGCAATTTCGACCCGCCGCCGCTCTCCCCCGGACAGAGCGTATCCACGATTCTGGCGGATATGCTCCAAACCCAGCTGGTCGATCAGCTCTTCCATCTTTTCCCGGCGCTCGTGCCAGGAGATGGGCTGGGCTTCCAGCACGGCGAGGATGTTTTCCTCAACCGTAAGCTTGCGGAACACCGAAGCTTCCTGAGGGAGGTAGCTGATGCCGTACTGGCGCGCCCTCAAGTACATGGGCACGTCGGTGATTTCCTCTTCGTCGATCAGTACCCGGCCGGTGTCGGGGGGTATCAGGCCGACGATGGCATAGAAGGTCGTGGTCTTGCCGGCGCCGTTAGGTCCAAGTAAACCAACAACTTCGCCCTGCCCCACGCGAATGCTGACCCCGTTCACAACCCGTCGACCACGATAGGATTTGCCGATTTCGTCGGTGGCCAGGGTACGCATTTAACGTGCCACTTGCGTCTGCGTGACGGTTGGGGATGTATTGTTGCCTTCGACCAAAACCCTACCATCGTGTCTGAACAAAGTCAACGAAACCCCGGTAATCTTGCCGCGTTCGGCATCAAAAATGCTAGGCGAACCGCCGGTCAGGACAAACTTGTCGTCCGACGCGGTGTAAACCAGTTGCTCGCCGATGGCCCGCCGGCCGGGTTGGACGACCACCACCTGGTCCGTGGCGACGATATGGTCGATCTTTCCTGTGCCGGCGCCCGTGCCTGTGCCTGTAATTGACTGATTCGAGATTCCTTGCTCGCGAGGCTGGAGGAAAACATCCATTACTTTTGCGGTGATGGTCAGCTCCGCCCCTTTGGCCTGTACCGCCTCTTCAAAGTGCGCCTTGCGCTCGCTGTCGGTGTAGGTCAGGCGATCGGAGGTGATCTTGACCGGGGTGACCTTTCCACTCTTCTCGACCTGGACCAGCACCGTCGATACCGGTTGGGTGGGGGATCCCTGGGCCACTACCGACCGCTGGTTGCGGTCAAACTGGATTGAGGGCGCCTGGATGACGTTGGCGTTCTGCCAGAGGCGCGCATCTCCGGTATAAAGGGCGATGGCCGGACTGCTATGGGCCGTCATGGCGCGGGCAGTCACGTGAATCGGGTCCGATGCCGCCAGGAGAGCTCCGTTGGGCTGGGCTTTCAAGTCGCTGTAGGTGCTCTTGACGTCGCCCTCGGCGAAAGCATCTCCGGTTGCTCGATTCAGCCGCATGTTCCGGCTGGTGGTGGTCATACCGCCGTCGACCACGCGAGGGGAGCCGGTCAGGACGAGCATCTGGTCGGCAGGAGTGTAAATCGCATGGTCGCCCCAGGCTTTGCGATCGCTGTCGGCGTAGGCGACGCTTCCCTGCTGCACGATCGTGTCGATGCCGCTGCCCGGACGGAAAGACGCGTCCAGCATGTTGCTGGTGCTGACCCGGTCCGGCTGCCCCGGGGCCTGCGAGACGATGCGGGCATTCGGGGCGCCGTGGACAGAGGCCAGCTGTCCCAAGTCGTCGAAGACGGCCTTAAACTTGCCCGCCGTCACCAGCGTCTGCTGCCCTGTGCCCGGAACCGGCCGGAGCGCAATCTGGGCCGCTCCGCCAGTGTCGGCGCGTTGCAGGCGCCGGCCGTCGGCGACCACGAAGTCGATGACCGACGCCGTGACCTCAACATCCTGCGCGCTGGCGGAAGCTGAAGCCGGCTTCTGATGCTGCAGCATCTTCACGTTGTCCTGGCTGTGCACCGTGCTTAAGACATTGTTCCCGGTGAAATTCAGCACGACCCGCCCGGCCTCCCCGTGCATGGGCTGCGGCCCTGAATTCTCCACCCGGACGTCTCCCCAAAAAGTGGCCGAACGCACCGTGTCCTGTTTTTCTGCCATGAGCAATTCGAGCTGGTTGGATTGGACTTTCTCCGATCCCGCATCCTCCGATTCGACTCGCACGTTGCCGGAGGCGAGAATGCGCTCCACGGTGTTGTCGGGACGCAGAAAAAGCGTGCCCTTGTCGGAGGTGGCGCGGCGCGCGCCGTTCTGCAGCCGAGGGAGATCGAGGTCAACGATCCGCGGATTCTTGGTAATGGTGCCATGAATCGCGGTCAGCCGCGCCGGAGTAGCGCCGTGGAACACGACATCAACCTGCGACTGCAAGGTGAGGACGGTCGTGTTGGCCACATAGCTGAGGCCCACCGCGGACCCCTCGGCCTGGGGGAGGCTGAACTGCACTTTTTCCTGGGTTAGCGCGTTCCCCGTCTTCTGGTTGAACAGCAGATTCGAGGTCACCAGGTGGATCGGATTTTTGAGCTCCTTGGGAGTCGCCTGATCAGGATGAACCAGTCCTTCCGGATTGGCTTCAAGATCCATCTGAACTTCGCCTTTGCCCAAGACGTCGCCCGAGCGCGGATCGTATTCGAAATCCGCGCCGTAGATCTGGTCGAAGCGGCTGGAGTCGCGCCCGAACAGCGTGATGGTGACCTCATGCAGTTCGACCCGCCCACCTTCTTTGTACTGCACCGACTTGCTGGCTTGAATCTTGAATATGGTGTGCGTGCCCTCGGAGTGGGAGTAGGTGAAACCCTGGGCGCTCTGCTGGATTTCGGTCCCGATTTTCGCGGGCACTTCCTTGAGCGCGTTCTCCACCTTGTTACGGGCATAGAAATACACGCCCGCCACCAATAGCCCGAGACCGATCGCGCTCGCCGCAAACCAGCGACGAAGTTGGGAAATCTGGAGTGCCATCCTTAAGGTTAAGTCTACTTGAAGCCGGGTCGCGAGCTATCGCTACAGGCTACGTGGGGACAGTCGCCCCCGGCTGTCCAGTCGAGCGAAGCTCGACCGGTTTTCGCGGGAAGAGACAGATCGCGGAGCTCCGCTCCGCCGGGCGGGTGAGGGCACCCGCCCCTACGTGGTTCGTGGAGGGTACGGCAGTCATCGTCTAAACTCAGAACACCATGAACCGGCACGAGCCTGCTCTTCTGGATTTGCAGAATATCTCGGTGATGCGCGGACAGAAGATTGTCCTGGAAGATTTCAGCCTGGTGATCCGCGGCGACGAACATGTGGCCATCCTGGGGCCGAACGGCTGCGGCAAGTCCACGCTCATCAAGACGATCACGCGTGAATGCTATCCCGTGGCGCGCGAAGGCTCGTCGATGACCATCCTGGGGCAGGACCGCTGGGACGTTTTCGAACTGCGGTCGATGCTCGGCATCGTGGCGAACGATCTGCTGTCCCGAAGCTCCGGCGACGCCTGCGGGCGCGACGTGGTCTTGTCCGGTTTCTTCAGCAGCGCTCGCATCTTCCCGCATCACGTGATCGATCCCCGGCACCGGGCGCTCGCCGATGAGGCCCTGGCGCAGCTGCAAATCTCGCACCTGGCGCTGCGTCCGGTTTGCGAAATGTCTTCGGGCGAAGCCCGGCGCGTGCTTATCGCCCGGGCGCTGGTGCACAAGCCGCGAGCCTTGTTGTTCGACGAACCCAGCAATTCTCTCGATGTCTTCGCCCGGCACAGTTTGCGCCAGAGCATGAGCGCACTGGCAAAAGCCGGCATCGGAATCATTCTGGTGACGCACGACCTTTCCGACCTGATTCCGGAAATCGAGCGGGTGCTGCTGATGTCGAATGGGCGGATTATCGCGGACGGGCCAAAAGACCAGATGCTTCAGGCAGATCGCCTGGAAAGTTTGTTTAAGACGAAAGTGGACGTGGACCAGCGCAACGGTTATTACCACATATGGTGAACACGATATTCATCGTTGCGCTATCGCGTCGGTTTTCCGCTTCCCGTCGTCTTTTAAGGATTCATCAAAAACCAGTTCTCGGATCTCAGCAAAACCAGTTCCCAGCATTTAGAGTCCAGCGGCGGTCTTTTTTGGGGCCACAGAAAAGTCTCGCAGCGAGAGTTCGAGGCCGCCGTACTCGGGGTGCTCGTTGTTGTCGATGGTGAAGGCGATGTCGAGGGCATCCCCGGGAAGCAGGCCGGCCTGCTGGCAGCGTTCTGCAAGGTGCCAGCCCAGAGCATCGAAGGTGATGGCCTTGCGCCAGTTGCTGTCGGTCGCTTGCCGATTCTCAGTGGCCTGGCGCACCTCATCGCGGCGCAGAGCTGCTGAATCAGGATCACAACGAGGCGTAGTCAGGATGGCGAGGTCCGGGCCATTCGATCCGCGGGACAACGACCCAACGGCCGGCGCCAGCTTCAGCTTCACATGCTTGTCTTTAATGATGCGCGGCGAGGCCATGAGGCGGACCGAGCGTGCGGCGAAAACCGGTTGAGGATTGCCTACGCCAAACGGTTCCAGCCGCTGCAGCAGGTTGAACAGTTCGGGCGTAATCTGATCGAGCGCCAGCTCGGCATCGAAGTTGAGCGAGGGTTCGAAGTCAGCAAGAGTCAAGTTGGCCCGCGCGTAGTCGTCGAGACGCGCCCGCAGTTCCGGCAAATTGGCGGACGGCAGCGAGAATCCCACGGCGTGGGCGTGTCCACCGAAACGGGTAAACAGACCGGCGCAGGACTCGAGCGCATTCAGCAGGTGAAACGCGGGGATCGAGCGGCCCGAGCCGTGCGCCTCCTCGCCATTCCGCGAAATCACCAGGGCCGGGCGTCCATAGCGCTCTACAACCCGGGTGGCGGTTATGCCGATCACGCCGCGGTGCCAGCCCTCGCCATCGATCACAATGCAGAAAGCGTCGCGCAGCGCCGGCTGCTCTTCGAAATTCGCGGTGATGGATTGTAGAATGCGGCGCTCTTCCTCCTGCCGCTCGCCATTGAGCTGGTCGAGTTTGTGGGCAAGCTCGCGGGCCCGGGCGGGATCTTTCACGCTGAAGAGTTCGATGACCTCGCGGGCCACATCCATGCGGCCCGCCGCATTGATGCGGGGCGCGATGCGGAACGCAACTTCGCCGGAGGTGAGCGTGCGGCCGTGGCTGAGTTGCGCCACTTCGAGCAGCGCCTTGAGCCCGGGATTGACGGGCGAGCGCAAGCCTTCCAGTCCCAACCTGGCGAAGACCCGGTTTTCTCCGGTAAGAGGGACGGCGTCCGCGATGGTCGCGATGGCCACAACTTTCATGAACGACCTCAACAGCCGGCTGCGTTCGCCTTCCGGGATGCGCCGCTCGATCAGGCCCTGCGCCAATTTGAACGCCACCCCTGCGCCACATAGCGCCTTGCACGGATACTCGCAGCCCGACTGATTGGGATTGACCACGGCCAGCGCCGCCGGAACGCCCTGCGGGCCGGGAAGGTGATGGTCGGTGACGATCAAGTCCACTCCCAGCCGCCGCGCTGTCTCGGCTGGGGCAAAGGCGCGGATGCCCATGTCGACGCTGATGATGAGTTTGATGCCGGCGGCGGCCGCGCGCTCGATGACGTCGTCCCGCATGTCATAGCCGTCGCGGATTCGGTGCGGAACATGAAAATCGGCGGTGCCGCCGCACAATTCGATCGCGGTTTTGAGGATGACGATCGCGGTGGTGCCATCAACATCGTAGTCGCCGTAGATGAGGATCGGTTCCTTGTTCTCGATGGCGGCTTCGATGCGGTCGATCGCAGCTTTCATGCCGGCCATCAAATGAGGAGAATGCAAATGAGAGAGCGCGGGAGACAGGAAACGCTGGGCAGCGTCGGTCTGGGTGATGCCGCGCATGACCAGCAGGCGGGCAAGAGTCGAGGCGATTTGCGGATCGTTCAGGCCAAGGGACGGTTGCGCAGTTAATTCCGCGGCCAGGTGCTCAACAGCACGCGAGTCGGCGGTTTTCAGATCCCAGCGCATGAAGGGAAAGGTTCGAGGAATTGATTATAGCGATAGTGGCTTGCCGAGCTTCGCTCGGCTGACGGGCGGGACGCCCGTCCTCCATGGTGCTGAAGCGAGGTCAGTTTTCTTCGTCCTGGTCGGGCTCGTCGATGGGAATGCCGCCAAAGTCTTCGGACAGTTCCAGCAGGCGCTGGTAATGGTCGTACCAGTCGGTGGAGGCTTCGTAAACCATCATGATGCCCTGGTGGGCAAAGCCGAGCTGCACGAAGCCGGTCTTCCCGATGTAGGTCCGCAGCCAGCGCGCTTCGTCAACGTCCTCATCGTTGGTGAATTCGGCGTGGCCCAGGCGCTCGATCATCTGATCGAGCTCTTCCCGCCGCAGCGTCCACGAATCCATGGTCAGGAAAGGGGCGGCGGCCGCCTTGGCCAGTTCCACGAAATCCTTCCAGCTGTCGGGATTGTCTTCGGTCTTCCAGACCACGCTTTGCACTTCTTCATAATCGACGTAGCCGTGAAAGCGGCGCATGCCATGGCCTTCGATAAAGGCGATCATGTCGTCTTTGAGGCCAGCCAGGTTGTCGGGCGCGGAAGACATTTATTTCTGCATTGTATGCCTGATTAGGGAAAGAAATCAGCACTTGGCAATCAGCACTTGGCAATTAGCACTTGGCACTTGGCCAATTCCTTGGTCGATGCCGGATTTTTTACAGTCCGCCCGGAACGTAAGTGCAATGCGCCAATTGCCAAGTGCTAAGTGCCAAGTGCTTCCTGTGCTACACTACCTGTTTCACAAACTACTTTCGATCCGCGCTATGCTTCTTTCCAAAGAGTATGTGGGCTATCTGGCCCGCGAAGTCACCAAAAAGCTGATTGCGGGCGGGCATATCGAAACCAAGGCCGTGCCTGCGGTCACCGAGAAGGTGCATGCCGCCATGCTCGAGGAGCTGTCGCTCGAGGACCGCATCAATGACGAAGTGCGGGTCATTCTGGAGGCCTATTCCGAAGAGATGCGCCGCACCGGCGCCAACTATCAGGAGATGTTCCGCAAAGTGAAGAGCGAGCTTACCCGCAAGTACAAGGCGGTGCTGTGAGGATCAGCCGGGACAAGGTCAACAAAGTTGCGCACGTGGTGGCGGATGCGCTGGCGGAAGTCGACGCGGTGGATTTCGTCGAGGATCGCAACACCATTCGGCTGGAAATCCGCAAGATTCTCGAAGACCTGTTAAACCAGGAAGCAAAAATCGACCAGACGGCGCGCCTGAAGATCGAAAGCCAGAAGCGCACGATTCTTGAAGGCAGCCAGGAGTGGGACATCCTGTATCGGAAGTATTACAACGAAGAAGTGAAGAAGCTGGGAATTTAGTCGTCAGTCTTCAGTCGTCAGTCTTCAGTCGTCAGTCGTCCTGGCAATCGCCCTTCGCATGACCCCAGAGCTTGCCATTCCGAAGCCAGGTCTTTCGGCGAGGAATCTGTCTTGTGCGGGCGGCGTTGCAGCAGATTCCTCGCGCGAAGATGCCGACTCTCGGAATGACAATTCTTTGGAGTTGTCAATTGCACCAGCCGCCTCAGCGATCGCGGCGGTGACCATGTTCGTCATGGTCCCAGTGGCCTTCCTGTAACTGCCAGCCCTGGTGCTGATGCTGGTAGCGGGGACGAACCCAGCGCGCCCCCTGGTAAGGCGGACGGTCCCAGCGCCCCGCGACCCACTGATATTGACCGCCCTGGGGCGACCAGTAGCCGTTGACCCAGGCATAGCCCGGGCCGGGAACCGGCCCACGGCGCTCGTAACGGACCCGCGGTGGCGGATGTCCGATGTACACCGAAATCTGGGCAGGCGCTGGCATGGCAAGAGCGGCCGCAAATATTACGCCACATATCCAATACCATTTCATTTTGCATCTCCTCTGGTGTGCTGGGGAAAAAGCCGAAAACAGCCTCTCCCGCATCCTGTCTTACGTTGCGGAGTCCTTTTGACGAGTAGCTTTGACTCCCGTCAGAACTCCGAGCCCCACCAGCACCAACCCGCCCACGACAATCCATTGGGTGGGCACGTGCATCAGGCTGGCGCCGTAGATGAGCCCGGCAATCACGACTAGAAATCCGGTCAGGTAAATTCCGAATGACATACCATTCCTGCTCCTCAATCCGCTCGTTGGGTTGCGGGTGACAGCGCTTCGCAACTCGATCATCCCGGCCCGTTGAATAGTATGTGGTGGGCGCCTTGATCATTGGATTAAGAACGTCGGATACTGAGTTGGCAGGGTCTTAAATCGGGACGCGGCCCAATTTGCGAACCGCCACCAGGTCTCCGCGATTCCCCACTTCGAGATGCATCGGACCTCCGAAATTACGCGCCTGGTAAAGCAGGCAGCTCGCGATGCCGGCTTTGAACTGGCGGGGGTCGCGCCCGTCCACGACTTCGACGAATTGGACCGCTTTCGAGAGTGGATTGCCGCCGGACGCGCCGCGGAAATGAAATACATGGAAGCCCGCGATGCGGCGGGTTCGCTCAAGCGCGCATCGCTGCGCACGTCGCTCCCCTGGGTGCGCAGTGTGATGGTCGGCGCCATCAACTACAACACCGCGCAACCTTACTCCACCCAGGTGGACGATCCGCGGCGCGGGTGGATTGCCCGCTACGCCTGGGGGCGGCAGGATTATCACGAAGCGGTATTGCACCGGCTGCGGGCGGTGGAGAGCAAGTTGCGCGCGGCAGTCGCTGGCGCGCCACTGCAAACCCGCTGTTATGTTGACACCGGTCCGATCGTCGAACGGGTCTACGCCAAGTACGCGGGCGTCGGCTGGATTGGAAAAAACACCTGCATCCTCAATCAGAAGCTGGGATCGTGGCTCTTTCTGGGCGTGATCCTGACTTCGCTTGAACTTGAACCTGACCTGCCCGCGCCCGACCGCTGCGGAACCTGCACGCGTTGCATCGATGCCTGCCCCACCGATGCGCTGGTCGCGCCTTATCAACTGGATTCGAATCGCTGCATTTCGTATCTGACCATCGAGCAGCGGGGCGCGATTCCCGAACCTATCCGGGCGGGCATGGGTCACGAGGTTTTCGGCTGCGACATCTGCCAGGATGTGTGTCCCTGGAACCGGAAGGCTCCGGCCACCACCGCCGCGGAGTTTCAGCCGCGGGAAGGGCTGGTCAATCCGGCGCTGGAATGGCTGGCAAGCATGACCGCCGAAGACTTCCGGGAGAAGTTTCGGGGATCGGCGGTGCGGCGAGCCAAGCGCAGCGGCTTGCGGCGCAACGCGGTGATTGCGATGGGCAACAGCGGCGACCGGCGCTTTGAGCCGCTGCTGCAGAAGCTGAAATCGGACGAAGATGAGGTAGTAGCCGAAAGCGCAGACTGGGCGGCCCGGAGACTATCGCGTTCGGCACGAACCACGTAGGGGCAGATGTCCTCATCCGCCCGGCGGAGCGCAGCTCCTATTCGCCGCTTGCACGAACCTGTCGAGCTGCGCTCGACAGGGCAGATGAGGGCATCCGCCCCTACGTGGGTCGTGCTGTCTGTGGGGGATGGGGTGGTAGCATCGTTTATATCTGGCGGTCCGGTCGAACATGCCTTGCCTTCCATCTTATATTCGACGCGTTCTCCCCGCCGCCTTGTGCTTCGCGATCACAGCCTCCTCGTCGGGGTCTGGGCGAGACTCGAAACCCAAGTGGATCCGGGTAAGCTCCGCCCATTTCTCCATCCTCACCGACGCGGACCAGAAGAAGGGCCGCGAAGCCAGCCTGCGGCTGGAACAGATGCGGGACATTTTTTCCCAGCTCTTCCTCAAGTCCAAACTGGGGATGCCGGAACCGCTGGATGTGATCGCCCTGCAATCGGACGAGGAATACCTGCGCGTGGCGCCGCTGCAGAAGGGCCAGCCCATTTCCGCCCCGGGATTTTTTTTGCGCGGAGACGACCGCAACTATATCGTCCTCGATCTGGCCGCCGAGGACAGCTGGCGGGCGGTCTCCCACGATGTGGCGCGCCTGCTTTTGAATTTCAACTATCCGCCCACCCAGGAATGGTTCGACGAAGGCTTTGCGCAATATTTTTCCAGCCTGCGCCTGGGCGACAATCAGGCGCAGCTCGGCAGCGACCCCATCCTCGACCTGCCCTGGAACCATGCGCTTCCCGGCCAAACTCCGGCAGAGACCAACCTGCCCAAGTCCTTCACGGAATTGCTGGGCCGTCCCTGGCTGCCCATGCCGGAGTTGTTCGCCATGCGCCCGGGTCCTGCGGGCTATCCGCCCATGTTTTACGCGCAATCGTGGATGGTGATGCACTACCTGATTCACCAGAACAAGCTGTCCGACGCCGGAGTCTATTTTGGGCTGGTGCAGCTGCGGAAGGTCCCAATCGAGTCCGCCATCCAGCAAGCTTTCGGCATGAGCGCCGCGCAATTCGAGCAGGCGGTGCAAGATTACTTTCACTCCCTGCCGTCATCGCCGCAGGCCCAAGCGAAGCCGGGCGCGGCTGGAACTGCCAGCCCGGCGGGCCAATCGCTGGCTCCACCCGGCCCGCTCGATGTCGGAAGCAGCGTCCAGGACGTGGTTGACGGCCAGGCCCAGGCGCTGGTGGCGGAAATGGCGGTGCGCCTGCCTGAACATCGCGAACAGGGCGAGAAAAGCCTGGAGACTATCATCGCCGATCCCAAGGCGGACAACGTGATCGCGCACCGCGCCCTGGCCTGGGTGCGCATGGAAAGAAAAGAATTCGATCAGGCCGACGAAGAACTGGCGCGGGCCCGGGAACTCGACAGTAAAGACACCTGGACACACTACTATCTGGCGCTGGCGAAATTTCGCGCCGCCCAGTTGAGCGGCAAGCCGATTGAAGGCGTTTCCAACATGATCCAGGACCTGGTGTTCGTGGTCGACAAGGAACCGGACATGGCCGAGGCCCACAACATGCTTGCCCTGGCCCGGCTGCAGGGCGGCGGGGTTCATTCCGCGACCGAGTCCATCAAAGTGGCGATCCAACTGAGTCCGCGCAACGAGCAGTATCTTCTTAACCTGGCGCAGATCGACCTCGCGGGCAAGAAGTGGGACGATGCCACTGCTCTGCTCGAGCGCCTCAAAGACAGTTCCAATCCCCAGATCGCGCAAACCTCGCGCAAGAGCCTGGAAGACCTGCCGATCTTGAAGAAGTACGGCGTGTTGCCTCAGGCCAATGCGCCGCCGGCCCCGGCCAGCCCGCCAGCAGCTGCCGACAATGCCGGAGAAGAAGCGAGTTCTGCTCAAGCGGAAGCGCCGCCGCCCGGGCCGGATCGACGCAAGGTGCAATTCGTCAAAGGGAAGCTGTTGAAAGTGGACTGCAGCCGGCCTCCGGCCGCGATCTTGACCGTCCGCACCAACGCTCGAATCTTGAAATTGCGCACCGACGACTACAAATCCTTGCTGCTGGTGGGCGCGGACGAGTTTTCCTGCGAATGGACGGACCGACCTGTGGTGGCGAATTACAAGGCGGGAGGAAAGACCGACGGCGACTTAGTGTCCGTCGAGGTGCAGTAGCATCGCAATTCAGCAGCCTCACGGAAATGCCTGCAAAATAAAAACCCTCCCAGGGGAAGCTGAGAGGGCTCGTAGTGGTTGGAACTGGGACCGTTTATTGCACCCGCACGACGTTGCCTGCCTGAAAGCCCTTGGGCCCCTTCAGCAGATCGAATTCCACCGTTTCGCCTTCGTTCAGCGTGCGATAACCGTTTTCCTGGATGGCCGAGAAATGAACGAAAACGTCCTCCCCGGTGGAGCGCTGGATGAAACCGTATCCCTTGGCCCCGTTGAACCACTTTACTGTGCCCTTCTCTCTCACAAAGAACTCCTTTCGCTTCTACTCTGTGAATTAACTTTCGCGTCCTCCGTGAAGCTCGTGCTCCTCTACTAACCCCCTGCAAAGGAAACGAAAGCCCAGCGGGTTCGCGCTGCCGCAAATTACGCCCGCAAAAAAAGCCCCGCAGGTTCAGGCCGTGGCGGAAACCAGGGCACAAACTTTGTCGGAGCCATCGTGCTGGCGCGATTTGTGACTACAGGACACGAACCATGCACCCCAAGCAACATCCTCGATGCCCCGATTACAGGCAACGAGCAAAAGATAATATTCAGGAAGTCCATTCCTGGCAAGCAAAGAAATCTAAAGATCGAAGCGATTAAACCTGAGAGGTTTGCGGCGATCGGGAAACGCCACCTCGAAGCGGCGGGCAACGCGATGTCCTTCCGTGCATCCGATAAATTGCAACTGTCTGATAGGATTGGGGAAAATGCTTAATGACCTACAGTCAAAGTCGGCCGAAGCGCCGCCGCCCGTGATGGTTTCCCCGGCCCCCTTGCCGCCCGACGACCGCTCCTCCGGCGTCGCCGGTTCCACGGTGAAATATCTGTTACGGACGGAGGTACATACGTTTGCATTTTCCGTGGCGGCCAATGCCATTCTCTCGTTTTTCCCGTTTGTGCTTCTGCTGATGACGCTGATCCGGCGCTTGTTTCGTTCTCCGGTGATGTATGAAGTGGTGGTGCAGTTGTTGCGCGATTTCCTGCCGGCCGGCCAGGACTTCGTGATTCGCAACCTGAATGCCCTGGTGGAGGCGCGCAATCGCGCCCAGGTCGCTTCCCTCATCATTCTTCTGTTTACCTCAACCGGAATCTTCATGCCGCTCGAAGTCGCGTTGAACCGCATCTGGGGGTTTCGAGAGAACCGCTCTTACTTTGGAAATCAGCTGATCTCGCTGGCGCTGGCTTTTGTCTGCGGCGGACTCGCACTGCTTTCGATTGCCTTGACCGCGGGAAACATCGGGTTGCTCGAAAACTCGTTGCGCAGCCACGGCCCGTTCGTGGTCCGGGTGGGCGGCTTTCTTTTGATGAAGGCCTTCGCCGTTTCCGCCAGCATTGCAATTTTCTTCCTCATCTACTGGGTGCTGCCCAACGGCAAAGTGCCCGCCCGGGCCGTGCTCTCGACGGCCGTGATTATGGGATTGATGTCAGAGGCTTTGAAATACGCCTACATCATGGCGCTGCCCCGGCTCAATTTTCAGGAAGTTTACGGCCCGTTTGCGCTGTCCGTCAGCCTGATGTTCTGGGCATTTCTCACCGGACTGCTGATGCTGACGGGAGCGCACCTGTCAGCCCGCGGCTATCGCCGGCACGCAATGTAGGCGCGAGCGCCCACGCTCGTGCAGCAGCGCCACCGGACCCGTCAGTTCATCCGTTAGAATCTGTCAGTCCAAGTCACGAACCACATGCTGGCCGTGTTTGCCGGTCACATGCTGTTGTGACGGCTGGCACATCCTGCAGCGGCTTTTCTCACTAGCATCGGGTTACTCCCCGTCCCGCCTGGTCTCGTCTGAAACGAGGCTTCGCCATGCATTTTTCCTTTCGGCAGCTCCCTGGGCTGGGGCTGGCCCTGCTTTCATTGTCGGCACAGGGGCAGGACCCGCGCCCTCTGCCGTCGCTTCCTGCGACCTCCAGCCTGCGCCTGCTGGCCCGGGACGCGGGTTACATATTCGACGGAACCGTGCTGTCGGTGCAGCGAGTGGTTCAGAACGAACTCGGCAACGTGGGTACGGTAGAGATTACGTTTCGGGTTGAGCAGGCCATGCGCGGGACGCGCCCCGGGCAAGTACTGACCATTCGCGAGTGGGCCGGGCTGTGGGATGCCGGCGAGCGCTACCGCCCCGGGGAGCGGCTCCTGCTGTTTCTCTACAGTCCCAGCAAACTGGGCCTGACCAGCCCGGTCGGAGGCCCTTCGGGACGCTTCGCCGTCGACGCCAACGGAAATGCGCTGCTTGAAAATGGCCGCTTCCCTAGCCTCGCACTCGACTCCGCGTCACAAAACCTGTTGCGAAACCGGAAGCGGGTGAATGCGAGGGCTTTGGCCTGGGCGATCCAGCGAGCGGATGCGGAGTGACCATGGCAATCCGCCTCCTGTCTTGCGCAGCCTGGGCACTGGGAATCTTCGCGTTGCTCACATCGCCGCAACTGCTGCGCGGGGGTGGTCCGCACAGCGTTGCCGGAAGCAGCTATTTCGATCCTGCAGTCAAGGGCACTCCCCTGACATGGAGCCAGGGCGCGGTCAGTTACTACACCGATCGGGGAAACCTGAGCCCGCAGCTTCCCGGCGCCAGCGCGGACGCCTTCGTGGCCGATGCCTTCAGCCGGTGGACCTCGATTTCAACCGCGGCGATTTCGGCCGTGAGGGCCGGCCAGCTGGCGGAAGATGTGAACGGCTCTAACGTGGGCGCATCCGGCGGAGTGATTACTCTGCCCGCCGATGTTCTGCCAGAGGCATCCAGTTTCCCGGTCGCCATCGTCTATGACGCCGACGGGTCCGTGACCAACGCATTGCTGGGCCAAGGCGCAGGCAGCGCCAGTTCCTGCTTCAGTAACGCGGCCTACGGCGGCGCGGACAGCTTCAGCACCGACGGTCATCTACAGCATGCGCTGGTCATCCTCAACGGAGTCTGCGCCCAGACCTCGGCGCAGTTGCCGGACGTGAAGTATCGCCTGGTCCGCGTGTTGGGACGGGTGCTGGGTCTGGACTGGTCGCAGGTGAACCTCAACGTTTTCACCCGCAGCCCGGCGCCGACGCCGGCCGACTATGCCGGGCTCACCATCATGCACGCCATGGACCCGATCAATTGCATTCCGATCTCCATCTGCTATCCCAATGCCGACCAGCCCGCCATGGACGACCGGGCGGCGCTCTCGCGCCTGTATCCGGTCACCGCGCAAAACCAGGGCGCGTTTCCCGGGAAGCAGCCGCTTTCCGAAAGCCGGGCACGCATCCATGGCACAGTTTACTTTGCCGACGCCGGCGGACAACCTGCGCAGCCCATGCAGGGCGTAAATGTGATTGCCCGCTGGATTGATCCCGCCACGGGGCAGCCATCCCGGACCTACGCGGCCGCCTCGGTGTCCGGCTTCCTGTTCCGCGGAAACGCGGGCAACGCCGCCACCGGGCTCGACGACAGTACCGGACAAGCGTTCGACCGTTTTGGTTCCGACGACCCGGCGGTGGAAGGATTCTTTGACCTGGCGGGATTGGAGATTCCGAATGGCGCCGGCAGCGCGCAATATCAACTGACGGTGGAAGCCCTCGATCCTTTATGGTCGCAGCCCATAGGACCGTACGGGCCCTGGCAAGTGACCCCGTCGGGCACGTTCCAGCCGCTCACCGTGACCGTGAACGAAGGCGGCGATCTGCAGCAGGACATCGTGATGCAGAACAGCGCGCTGCAGGTACGGGACTGGTTCGAGCCCACGTCTTTCGCCGCGCCCGCATTTCTTCCGGCCTCAGGAGACTGGGCCGGAACCCTGAGCGGATCGGGCAGCGCCGATTATCTCTGGTTCGTGGCGCAATCCAACCGAACTTTGTCGGTGGAAGTCACCGCGCTCGATGAGGCTAAAGTCGCGTCGGTGGCGAAAGCGCAGCCCGTCATTGGAATGTGGGCGCTGGCCGATCCGGGCACGATTCCCGCGCCCGCTAATACCGGCATGGCGTTCAACAGTACCAGTCCCGGGACCACGCGGCTGGATGCGACTCTCCAGCTCAGCACTGCGTTCCGCTTAGGGATCGTCGACTACCGCGGCGACGGACGTCCCGACTACCGCTACACAGGAAGGGTGTTTTACGCGGATACCGCGACTCCGGCGCGCGCCCGCGTGGATGGCGGCACTGCGATCACGGTCGAGGGCATGGGCTTCCGAACCAACACCAGCACCACCGTGGCGGCAGCCCTTACGCCGCCACTCTCAACCTCCGCGAGTCAGGTGATTTTGACCGCGCCGGCCATGCCCGATGGCCTGCAGGACATCGCCTTGCGTGACCCGCTTACGGGCGCGTCATCGACCATGACCCATGTCCTGACCTATGGCGCCGGTCCGAACGACACCATCAAGCTGATCCAGGGATCGAATCCCGCGACGCCGGTGGGCGGCCAGACGCAGAATCCGATTCGGGTGCGGGTGCTGGCGCCGGACGGGACCACGCCGGTGGCGGGGGCCAGCGTCGTCTTCGTCTCTACTCCGACTTCGTCTTTGTCGGCATGCCGGGGAGTCGGAAGTTGCACTGTGCTTACTGACGACAGTGGTGAAGCCTCCTCGCAAGTCACGGTAACGCAACCGGGCGTCATCAACATCAGAGTTGTGCTGGCGCCCGCGTCATACGCCAACCCGAAATCGGTGCAGGCAACGATTCTGGGGACCAGCTCTGCCCTCGATCTTTCGCTGTTTCCGCCCAACGCCTGGATTGCGCAGGGTGCGACGGTGGACATTGCGCTGGCCGCGCGCGTGCTTTCGAGCGGCGCGCCCGTCCCCGGAAGCACGGTGAACTTCCAGGTGGTCAAGGGATCGGGAACGCTGGGTGCGGCCAGCGCCGCCAGCGACGCCAACGGGTTTGCCGGCACCACCCTGCATCTGGCCGCCATCGCAGGAGACGTGCAGGTCAGCGCATGCGTCGCCCCGGCCAACCTGCCGTGCCAGATCTTTTCTGCGACGGCGGTGCCGGCGGCAATGCTGCAGCTGCAACCGGTGGCAGGAGGCGTCCAGGTCATTCCCGCGGGCCAGAGTTTCCAGCCCGTCGTGGTGCGAGCCACCGATTCGGCGATGCCTGCGCATCCCGTGCTAGGCGCGAACGTGACCTTCCAGGTGGTGGTGTCACGGCCGGTGATCGCGCCGCCGCCGGTCTCGATCGGTGGAATTGTGGTTACCAAAAATCCCGCGCCGGTCATCGTGTCATCGTCGCAGGTCTCGGTGCTGTCCGATGGATCGGGACTGTCCACTCTGCAGCCTGCCCCGGGCGCAACTCGGGGAGAGCTTGTGGTTCAGGGCACGGCCGCGGCCGGAACCAGCCTGCTTCCCTTCGAGCTACAGTCGTTGGTGCCGGTGGCGCCTTAGCGCCGCATTCCGGTAGAGTCCGGCCAGAAAGACCGCCGCTTCGGCAACTCGCCGCTGCTTCCGGCATCTAACCATTTGAAGGAAACTGCAGCTCTCCTGTGTTCGTCCCTCTGAGCGGAGAGGGACGGGCACGGGTGGAGCCGCGGTGACACGTGGAGATTTCCCGCTTGGGTTTCGCTACACTATCCCTATGAAATCGATGCGCCGTTACGGAAGGGCATCAGCCGTTCTAATCTTTTCCACTCTCCTTTGGCTATCATCGCGGCCCGTGTCTGCCCAGGAAGGACCTCTCGACCCCGCTCCGCCCAAGGGAGTTACCACGGACGAGATCATTCGCCATTTCACCAACAAAGAAAAAGAATTCCAGGAGGCGCGGGACCAGTACACCTACCGGCAGGACGTACGGGTAATAACGCCCGACGACAACGGCGAGTACCACGAAATCTTCGATGTGCTCTTTGACGACCAGGGAAAGCGTCTGGAGAACGTTGTCTTTGCGCCTCAGTCTTCGTTGAACCTGATCTCCATGTCACCCGAAGACGTCGACGACATCCGTCATCGTCTGCCCTTTGTGCTTACCAGCGACGAGATTCCTGAATATCAGATCCTCTATGTCGGGCAGCAGCAGGAAGACGAATTGCACTGCTATGTTTTCGATATCGCTCCCAAGGAGATCGTCGGCAAGAAGCGCTATTTCCAGGGCAGAATCTGGGTCGACGATCGCGATTTTCAGATCGTGAAAACTTACGGCAAAACGGTCCCCGACATTCGCAAGAAAAGAGGGCAGGAAAACCTTTTTCCGAAGTTCACCACCTGGCGCGAGCAAATCGACGGCAAGTACTGGTTCCCCACGTATACGAAAGCGGACGACACGCTGCATTTTTCGAGCGGCGACGTCCACATCCGCGAAATCGTGAAGTACAGCGATTACAAGCGTTTTGGTTCGAACGTGAAGATCACTTACGAAGGCCAGGAAGTGCAGAAGGCGCCGGGCGACAAGAGCCAGACTCCACCACCGCCGCCGAAATGAAGCTGTCAGCTCTCAGCATTCAGCAGGTTCCATAGCGGCGAAACGGTGTAATTGTAGAGCCCACGGCGTAAGCCGTGGGTGAGATTAGGAGCCTATCCGAGCCCCCGAAGGGGCGGTCTCTATCATTCCGCCGCTTCGCGGCTATGGGAATTAGCTGAGGGCTGAGGGCTGAACGCTGTCAGCTAATAAAAAAGATACTTCCGCCACTTATCGTCCGAGCGGCCCATCAGGCGCATGATGTGGCGGCTGGTGTGCAGGTTGAAGGCGCGGGGCTCGCGCATCAGTTTCATGTCCGCTTCCACCGGAAACTGGTTCCCCTTCTGCCGATTGCAGGAATGGCAGCAGGCCACCAGGTTTTCCCAGGTGGAAGCACCGCCTCGCGAACGCGGCACCACGTGGTCGAGCGTCAACTCGCTCGAAGGCAGCACTTCGGCGCAGTATTGGCAGGTGTTACGGTCGCGCAACAGGATGTTCTTGCGCGAGAGGGCGCGAGTCTGGTGCGGGATGCGGCGGTACTCCAGCAGCCGAATCACCGAGGGCACGCGAATCGCCAGGCGGGCGGCGTGCAGGAAGTGTCCGTTTTCTTCCTCGGTCATGGCCACACCCTTGAGCACCAGCACGATGGCGCGGCGGGCGGCACAAACATTGATGGGCTCGTAGGACGCGTTCAACACCAGCACCGGAGCATGCAGGGCATGGCCGTTGCCTTCGCGATGCATGCCTTCGCGGTGCATCCCGAGCGCCGCCGGGGCGGACCCGTGGCTCCGCAGCATCGAGCCGTTCATCGAGTTGTTCCACTTCCCCGCCATACGTTACTTTTCCGCGCCGCGAAGTTCGCCGGGCGTTCCGTTGCCGCCTCTCCCTATCCGGCCGCCGCCAGAGTGCGCTCGTCCGCAGCCAGGGCCTGGGTCAGATCTACGACCTTCGCGTCGGCCTTCAGCGTGCGCGCAACCGTGGCGACAAATACCTTAGATGCGCCCGCCCGCCGTAAAACGCGCGCGCATTCCGAAACCGTGGTGCCGGTGGTGAACACGTCGTCGACCAGCAGAACTTCGCGGCCGGCGATCTCCTCCGGACGGGCCACCGCAAACGAGCCCCGGAGATTTTCCCGGCGCTGATGGCGCGTGAGCCCGATCTGCGACTGGGTTTCTCGCCGCCGCTCGAGAATCTTTGAGCGCAGGACCAGCCGGCCGCTCCCGGCTCCGAGCTTGAGAGCATGCTGGGCAATCAACTCGGACTGGTTGAAGCCGCGCTGGCGCAACTTCCGCGCGTGCAAAGGGACAGGAACAACTACCACCAGGTTCTGGCTCCAGCCCGGCTCCAGACCCCTGACCGCTTCCGCCAGCATGCGGCCCAGCACGGCCGCTGCCGGCCGGACCTGCTGGTATTTCAGCAGGTGAATCAGTTCGCGCAACCCGCCATCATAACTGCCGTACGCGACCGCTTTGACGAAAGGCGGCTCCAGCCGGCGACACAAGTCGCAGCGCATCTCGACTGCATTGGGAGCCTGCGGACGGAACAGCCTTTCCCCGCAAATTGAACAAACGCCGCCCGTGATGGCGCGGATCTCCGCCAGGCATGGCAGGCAAACCGGCAGCCGTGAAATATTAACCAGCGGGGTATGGCAGAGACGGCAATCGGAGGGGAAGAGAGTAGCGAAGAGACTTTCAGCAACAGCGCTCAATGACGCGGCCAACATTGACGCTAGCGAACGGTCCCGCGTCAAAACTGGGGTCCCGGTAGCCCGGATTGGGTCCTCACTACTGCTGAAGACGAGCCTCCCGCGTTCGCCCGGTCACGCCAAGGACGCAGCGGGCAAACCTTCCTCAGTATAGCGGGCTACCATGGGTCAAGCAACGACTCCGCCGATCAGGCGGTGGCCTGCTGTTCCTTTTTGGATTCCCGCCGCGGGCGCAACCTCATGAAAGCTGATTGGTAGGATCGTTTGAAACAATCGCCGCACCGCGCCGGCCGCAGCAGGAACAGAGGCACCAGGAATCGCTCGGTAAAATCCTTGGGACGGGAGCGGTAACCATTCGGACCACCACAGTCCTTGCATTCAAAGATCCTGGAGAACATGACTGTACCCCTCGGAAGAGCCCGTCCAACCGGCCGCGTTATAATACCAGAACCGGCTACCAGCAAGGCTTTTGGCCAGATTCCGCGGCCGCCTGTCAGGGCCGCGAGGTTGGTTCCCCGTCGAAGCAGCGCGGTTTGGGGTTGTAAAACAGGGAACCCACATGTTAACGTGCGCGGTCTCATTTATCGCCTAAGATCTGAACGTCTAAGGTCTTTATTATCAAACCGCCAGCCGCGATTACACTCCCGAGGATCCTGGAATGAGTACTGAGGAAGGGCCCGTGACCGAGAACCAAAAGAAATTCAAGCCCTATGTCCCAGAGGACATGGAGATGCGCGAATTTACCTGGCGCGCGATTCTGTTGGGTCTCGCGATGACCATCGTTCTGGGCGCGGCCAACGCCTATCTCGGACTGCGGGCGGGGATTACGATCGCGGCCACCTATCCCGCGGCCGTGATCGCCATGGCCGCCATGCGGGCCTGGAAGGGATCGCTGCTGGAAGAAAACATCGCCCGCACCGCGGGTTCGATCGGAGAAGGCATCGCCGCGGGCGCGATCTTCACCATTCCCGCGTTTCTGATTGCGAAGGCGTGGCCTTCGTTTCGTCCGGCTGACGCCTACTGGAAATCCACCGCGCTGATCATGGTGGGCAGCATCCTCGGGGTGCTCTTCATTTCCCTGGTGCGGCGGGTGATGGTGGAAGATCCGGAACTGCCCTTCCCCGAATCGGTAGCGGCGTCGGAAATCCACAAAGCCGGACAGCGGGGCGCGGAAGCCGCGAAGTATCTCTTCTGGAACATCGGCGTCGGGGGCCTGGTGTACATGCTGGGCCGCTTCGGATTGTTCGCCGCCGACCAGGACTTTCACTTTGCCATCGGCAATCTGGGCCGCAGCCAGGTTCGTCTGGGCGGGGCGGGCAATACGAATGTTCTGGCGGCCGGCGGCGCCAGCATGTTCGCGGCGCCGAGCGTGAGCCCGGCCTATCTGGGCGTCGGGTACATCATCGGGCTGCGACTGGCATCGCTGCAGTTCGCCGGCGGCGTGCTGGCCTGGGGCTTGATGGTCCCGCTGCTGATATTTTTCCTGGGACCGCAGGTCCGGCAGTACCTGCCCGCCGACACACCCGATAACTGGGCGACGATGTCGCTCGCGGTCTGGAGATTCATCGTGCGGCCGATCGCGGTCGGCGGCATGCTGGTCGGCGCGGCCTACACGCTGTTCAAGATGCGCACCAGCCTGACGGCCGGGCTGGGCAAGGCATTCTCCGATTTGCGCCAGACCGCGGACGAGCAATCCAAACTGTCGCGCACCGAACGCTACATGAGTTCGAAGGCGGTCTTCGGTCTCATTGCCCTGATGTTTGTGCTGATGTGCTTCCTCTACATTCATATTTCGGGCTTGATCTGGCCGGCGGTGCTGGCGGCGGTGGTGATGCTGATCGTCGGGTTCTTCTTCGCCACGGTCTCGGGGAGCCTGGTGGGAATGATCGGGTCGTCCAACAATCCGGTTTCCGGATTGACGCTTTCGACTCTGATTATCGCCGCGCTGCTGATGGTGTCGCTGGGCGTCTCCGGCATTTCCGGCGTGGCCGCGGTGCTGGGGGTGGCGGCGGTAGTTTGCGTTTCCGCCTCGGTGGCCGGCGAACTGCTGCAGGACTTCAAGGTGGGATACATCCTCGGCGGCACGCCGCGCACCATTCAGATTGCGGAACTGATCGCGGTCGTGGTGGCCAGCCTGGTGATGTACTGGCCCTTGATGCTGCTGCATGAAGCCAATATCAAGGCGGGTGGAATCGGCTTTGGCGACCGCCAGCTCTCCGCGCCGCAGGCCGGGCTGATGGCGACCCTGGCCATTGGCATTGTCGGCGGCGATATGCCCTGGCCGCTGGTGGTGGTGGGTATTTTCTTCGGCATCGCCATGATCATGATGCAGGTCAAGAGTCCGATGCTGGTTGCCGTCGGCATGTATCTGCCCTTTGAGACCACATTCGCCATCTTCCTCGGCGGCGTTTTCCGCTCGCTGGGAGACTGGGTGGCCAAGCGCCGCGGCTTCAACGGAGCCCAGATGGCGCGGGTGGAAAATTCCGGAGTGCTCACCGCTTCCGGGCTGATCGCCGGCGAAGCCGTGCTGGGCCTGGTGTGGGCCGGACTGCAATTCGCCCCGGCGTGGACCCGCACCCAGATTTTTGCCACTCCTTCTTATCTCGCGGGAATCGGCGTTATGGTTGCCCTGGCCGCCCTGATGATCTTGCTGCCGCTTTCGAGCGCCGGCGACCCCAACGAACCCGCGCCTCCGACGGCCATGATGTAAGTTCAGACTGGGATGTAAGCACAGACTGTGTGGGCGCGGGTGACTCGCCCGCGTTTTCGGGCTCACCGGCCCTGCAGTAGTTTTCCTTCGTGATCCTCATTGTCCTTCGTGGTTTACTGTTTCGCATGTCCATCGCCGAAAATGTGGCCGAGGTACGCCAGCGGATCGCCGCCGCCGCCCGCCGCGCCGGACGAAATCCCGAAGAAATCGCTCTGATGGCGGTGAGCAAGACCTTCCCGCCCGAACGCATTCGCGAGGCTTACGCATGCAGGAATACGAATCTTTGGCGAAAACCGAGTACAGGAATTTGCCGCAAAAGCGCTAGCGCTCGGCGACTTGCGCGACGCCGAATGGCACATGATCGGTCACCTGCAATCGAACAAAGCCGCAGCCGCAGCCGCAGCATTCGCGGCCATCGATTCCCTTGATTCCCTGAAGCTGGCGGAGAAACTGAACTCCTCCGCAGAAAAGCTGGGCAAGAAAATCAATGTCCTGATCGAAATCAACGTAGGTGGCGAGGCCGCAAAGAGCGGTGTGGCTGCCGATTCCGATGAGCTGCAAAAGCTTTTGCACGCGGCTCCGGGCCTGGAGCGCCTCCAATTCCGCGGGCTGATGACCATCCCTCCTTTCGCCGAAGATGCTCAAGAATGCACGGCCTTATTTTCAAAAGCTGCGCGCGCTGCGCGACCAGATCGCTGCGCAACGCCTGCCCGCGATCCGCATGGACGTTCTCTCGATGGGCATGTCGCATGATTTCGAGGTCGCAATTGAGGAAGGTTCGAACTGCGTGCGCGTGGGGACTGCAATTTTTGGGGAAAGAACAAGCGCGTTAACCACGGAGGACACTGAGGACACCGAGAAAGTCCAAGTACGCGACCTCCATGCCTCTCCGTGTCCTCCGTGGCAATCGGTTTGAAATGGTCTCGATTCACGACACCCCGGCCGGCGCCAGCTTCGCGGTCAAGGTCCATCCCCGCGCCCGGAAGAACGCCATCACCGGCGAAATCGGGGACGCGCTCAAACTATCGTTGACCGCGCCGCCCGTCGAAGGCCGGGCCAATGAGGCCTGCATCGAATTCCTGGCGAATCTTTTGAACCTGCCGCGTTCCTCCATTACCATAGCGTCCGGCCAGAGCAGTCGCAGGAAGGTGATTCGAGTAAGCGGGCTTTCGGCCGGCGAAGTGCAGAAGCGCCTGGGGATCCAGGCGCAGACCGAGTTCCCGCGCCATACTGGGAGACCCGTTGAATTTTTCCGAGCGCCTCCGCGAAATTCGCACCGGCTTCGAGCGTCCCTTCTGGGTCGCCAACATCACTGAAATTTTCGAGCGCCTTTCCTACTACGGCGCCTTCGCTTCCCTGGCTCTCTACCTGCAGGAGAAGTTGAATTTCTCCACCGAGCAGACGGGAACGCTGACCGGCATCTTCGGGGGATGGTTTGGTTCCTGGCCATCTTCGGCGGGGCTGCCGCCGACCGCATGGGCTTTCGCCGCGCGCTTTCGATCGCATACCTCATTCTGGCGGCCGCTTATTTTCTGATCGGATCCATCGGCGCATCCTGGCTGGCGCCGGTGCGCAATGCCGTCCCGCTGGGATTGTTTGTAGGCTTCATCCTGATCCTTCCCGCGCTCGGCATCTCGCTGGTGAAACCCTGCGTGGTCGGCACCACGGCCCGCGCCTCCAAGGAAAACGTCCGCTCGATTGGCTACTCGATTTACTACACGATGGTCAACATTGGCGGCGCAGCCGGCCCCTATTTCGCGTCCTGGGCGCACCGCCATCTGGGCGTCGAGAATGTTTACCGCGTGGCCGCGCTCAGTGTCTTCGCCATGTTTTTTGTGGTCCTGTTCTTCTTCCGCGAACCGCGCCAGGCCGGCGACGCCCCGCCGCCTTCGATTGCCACCGTGGCGCGGAATTTTTGCGTGGTCGTGGGCAACTACCGGCTGGTTTTGCCGGTTTTAGGGATCGCCCTGCTGCTGCGCATCGTGATGTTCTGGTATCCCGTCGCCGTGCCCTGGTGGATCTGGGCCGGACTTCTGCTGCTGGTCCTCGCCGGAATCAGCCGCTTCATGTGGTTTCTGGTGCTGTTCACGGGATACTGGGTGGTGTTCTGGCAGCAGTACATCAGCCTGCCCGGCTACATTCACAGCTACATCAACCCCAACGCCGACGTCGAAATCATTCTCGTGACCGACGGATTGACCGTAATCAGCCTTACCCTTCTGGTGAATTATCTGACCCGAAAGATTCCGGCGTTTCAAGCCATCATCGCAGGTACCGTGATCACCTCCGCTTCATGGCTGATCCTCGCCTTCAGGCCGACGGTCTGGGGCGCGGTGCTGTCACTGTTTGTTCTGGCCCTCGGCGAAATCATTCAATCGCCGCGCTATTACGAATACATTTCGCGCCTCGCGCCGCCCGGCCAGCAGGGGACCTACATGGGCTTCGCGTTTCTGCCCATTGGAATCGGGTCGCTGATCGGTGGCTGGTTCGGAGGGACGCTCGCCCACCACTTCGTCGAGGTCACGCACCAGCCGGAACGCATGTGGTGGGCCGTGACCGCCGTCGGCATGGCCACGGCCTGCGTGCTGTGGATCTACGATAAGACCCTGAAACCCACCACGGTCGTAAATTCTTGGCTGGGCGACTCTCCCGTCTGACCAGATTCGCTCAAATCGCCGCCGTTGTTTAGAATGGTTATTTGCCCATGGATCTTTCCGCCATACAAACCGCTCTGCGCGAGCGGAACATCGACGCCTGGCTCTTTTACGATCACCACCATCGCGATCCCATCGCTTACCGGGTGCTGGGATTGCCCGCGGGCCAAATGGTCACCCGGCGCTGGTATTACCTGATTCCGGCCAGCGGCGAACCCGTAAAACTGGTCCACAAGATTGAGCCCGGGCATCTCGACTCGCTCCCGGGAAGCAAGCGCCAGTATTCCGGCTGGCAGGAATTATTCGAACAGGTGAAGGCGATTCTGGCCAATCATCGCGATATCGCGATGCAATACTCGCCCAATAATCTGGTCTTCACCATTTCGCTGGTGGACGCGGGCACCGTCGACCTGATTCGCGGACTGGGCAAGAACGTGGTCAGCTCGTGTGATCTGGTGGCGCTGTTCGAAGCCACTTTGACCGAAGAACAGATCAAGTCTCACTTCGCGGCGCGCGATGCCATTGACGCCATCACCGCGGCCGCCTTCCTGGAAATCGGCCGGCGCGTGCGCAACGGCGGCACTCACGAATACGAAATGCAACAGTGGTTCATGGAAGCCTTCCGGCGCGAGAACCTCGTAACCGACGATCCGCCCCTGGTCGCGGTCAATGCCAATAGCGGCGACCCGCACTACGCGCTGCATCCCGAGACTTCAAAGCCAATTCGCGAAGGCGATTTTGTGTTGCTCGATGTCTGGGCCAAGAAAAACACGCCGGGGGCCGTATACTACGACATTACCTGGACGGGCTTTGTGGGGCAGTCTCCCTCCGATCGCATGCGGGAAATTTTTGAGATCGTCCGGCAGGCGCGGGATATCGGAGTGAAGACCGTGGTCGAAGGCGTGAGCGCAGGCAAGGCCCTCGCAGGATGGGAAGTCGACCACGCGGTGCGCGGCTACATCAAGAACGCGGGCTTCGAACAGTACTTCATCCATCGCACCGGGCATTCCATTGGCACCGAAGTGCACGCCAATGGCGCCAACATGGATGATCTCGAAATTCATGACGAGCGCCGCATTCTGCCCAACTCATGCTTCTCCATTGAGCCCGGCATTTACCTGCCCGAATTCGGCGTGCGCAGTGAAGTAAACATGCTGGTCCGGCCCCAGGCAGCGCAAGTAACAGGTAAAATTCAAAGTGAGCTCGTAATCATCTGAATGGCAAATTCAACGAAGACCACTCCCGCAGAAATGCCCAGAACCGCCACTCCGGCGTCTCCCAGCATGTCGGTGATGGCGCCGGCAGTCGCGTGGCTTATTCCGGGCGCGGGACATCTTATTCAGAAGCGCTGGATTCGCGGACTCCTGATCATGGCCTCGATCACGGTCATGTTCGTGCTGGGCCTGCTGATGCAGGGACGGGTTTATCAGCCGAATGGCGGCGATATCCTGGACATCCTGGGATTCGTCGGCGACGTGGGTGCCGGCGGCCTCTACATTGTGACCCGGGTGCAGGGCTGGGGACACGGCGCCATTGCTCACGCCACCGCCGACTACGGAACCAAGTTTCTGATCGTGGCCGGCCTGCTGAATTTTATCTGCGCCGCCGACGCTTACCACATCGCCATCGGGAAAAAGCCGTGACCGGAAAAGCAGCATGATCCTGGAACTCACTCATTTCACCGCCGCCGTGCTGTTCTCGGTTTTCGCCTCGGTGGTTTTCGGAATCACCCAGCGAAACACTTCTCGCGAGCAGATCCGCTATGGCTTATATTGTTTCGTCCTTTTCGTCGGCGGAGTGTTCCTGGCGGGATGGGTGATGTGGATACTGCGACGCTAGAAAGCAGCTATGAGCTCTTAGCCCTTAGCTCCTACCTTTCATTCCTTCGCGGTGGAATTGAGCTAGTTGCAAAAGCAAATCCTGAACCGAGGCTACCCTCATGGTCTTTCGAGCCAAGAGCTAAAGGCTAGGGGCTAAGAGCTGCTCTACCCTTCCCACACGAAGGCATCGAACACGCGCTTGATATCGAATCCCAGGCGTTGATAGAGGGTCACAGCGCGCGCATTGGCTTCGGTCACGGTGAGCGACAGCAGCGAGAAGTTCCGCTGCCGCAGATTCCCTGCGCTGGCCGCAATCAATAACTCTCCCAGTCCACGAGAACGATATTCGGGCAGCACACAGACCTGGGTGACGTGTCCGACATCGTGACGCACCCGGGAACACAGAATGAGCCCGACCAGGCTTCGCGCCCGTTTGTGCACCGCTACGAACGATCCTTCGGGATCAAATGTGCCGCAGCCTGGAAAACGCACAATGTTGTTCAGGAAACGCAGCGACCCGCTCAGAGTGCGGTATTGGTCGTTGATCTGGGAATCAACGTGACCGCGGTAAGCGCTGGTGATGAGCGCAGCGGCGGGCTGATAGTCGTGCTCGATCCAGCGCCGGATCTCAACCTCAGCATCGATCGTGGGCGCCGGCCTGGGCGGCTGGTTCAGGGGCAGCACCATGAAGAGGCGGGGATGCCGCTGGAAGCCCTGCTCGACAAACGGCCGGGCCACCACGCCCGCTTCGTGCACCAGCAGTTGCGCTTCCACCCGATGAATGCCAGGAGACTGCTGCAGCGTTTCAATTACATGCAGCAGAAGGCGCGATTCCACTTCGTGAGGATCGGGCAGGCGGCCGCCATTGGCGACGAACAGGTCTCCAATCACGCCCTTGCTGCCTTCGTAGACAAAGAAAGCGTAGCCGACGATGCGGCCACGCTCGATCGCGGCATACCCGGGCAGGATTTTGGCGTCCACGTAGCGCAGGATCATTTCCGCCGAACCGCTGTAATCCCAGGAGAGCAGACGCGCCCATTCCCGGACCTCGTCCTCCAGCAGCGGACGCAGATCGACAGAGGAAAAGTGTCTGAGGTCGAGAATCTCCACCTGGAGGCTCCTGGAGGGTTCCGGCTTGCTAAGCGCGCTCATGGCGGGCTGCGAACAGCGAGTGTAGTGCTTTCGTGCAGCGCAGGCAAACGGGGGGACAAGGATGGGTAACAGAGGGCAGCACTTAGCAATTAGCACTTGGCATTCAGCCACTACTTCGCTGAACGGTTGCTGGGGTGGGGCCAAGTGCCAATTGCTAAGTGCCGCCTTTCGCTACCCAGTAATAATCCATGCCCTGCTCGGCGAAGCTTCCCACGTACGTCACTCGCCGGCCGGGCACCCACTTTGCGATGTTTTTCTGCCACCCTTCCGGGGTGATCAATAAATGTTCGCCGGCGGGAACTTCTCCGGCTTCGTAACGCAGGACCTTCTGGTCGCGATAGAAATGCAGGCCATATTCGGTCTCGCGCGAGACCCGCAAAATCGCCAGGGGAAGCGAGCGGTTGTCCACCCGATCGATCTCCTGAGCGAGCGGACGGGCGGAAAGCGAGGCGTCCAACGCGGGAGTGCCCAGCCGCAGTGCCGCACCCAGAGCCAACACCACCGGGACCAACGTAACGAACCGGAAAACGCGAAGACCCGCCGGGCGTCGCAGGGTCAGCACAATTCCAACTGCCAGCACCGCCGCCAATCCCACCGAGATTGCGGTCGCGCGGCCCCAGGGCAGGGTGTGATGGAACACGATGTACTGCAACATCAGCGCCGCGACCACCGGCAGAACCGCGATCATGGAATGGAGCACAATCAGCAGAAGGCCGGGGCGATCATCGTGGACGACATGGCGCCGAACATATTGCGCCAGCAGCAGCGTGCCTGCCGGGAGAGCCGGCAGAATGTAGCCCGGCAGCTTCGACGCGGAAAAAGAAAAGAACGCGACCGGAACGATGAGCCAGATCACCAGGAACGCCGCCAGGGCATCCTCTGCCTGCAACAACTCTCTTTTCTCTGTCCACCAGGCGCGAATACTTTCGACCAGCGCCACGCTGACAAACATCGTCCAGGGCACAAGTCCGAGCAGGACGACAGGCAGGTAATACCAGGAGGGCTGGGTGTGGTGGTAAACGTCCCTCCCAAATCGCGCCAGATTATGCTCGAGAATGAACACGCGAAAGAATTGCGGATTTCTCAACTGGACCGCGACGTACCAGGGCAGCGCGGTTAAGAAGAATAGCGCGATGCCTGGAAGCCAGCAGGTCCGTGCCACGAGCCGGTAATCACCCTTGGCTATCGCAAAAAGCACAACCATCGCCAGCGCGAAGAATGGCGCCACGGGCCCTTTGGCCAGCGTCGCCAATCCCAGGAAAATGTAAGCCAGCGCCAGGTAGCGCCGGTTGGCGCTTTCGTACCACGCATACCAGGCCAGCATGGCGATGGTGAAAGTGGCGGCGAGCGGCATGTCGGTCGAAGCGGCTCGTGCGAAGCCGATGACTCCACTGGCGGAAGCCGCCATCAGCGCACCATCCAGCTGAAATCCGGATCCAAAGCGCCGCAGGAAAAAATAAATAGCGGCTACCATGAGGGTTGCATCCACGGCGGCCGGTAGGCGCGCGGCCCAGTCGCTGACGCCGAAAACCTTATAGGCCAGCATGGCTTGCCAGTAGTAAAGCGCCGGCTTCTCGAGCCAGGGCCTGCCCCCGAGCGTAGGTGTAATCCAGTCGTGACGGGCAAGCATCTCGCGCGCCACCTGCGCATAGCGCGGCTCGTCGGCCCCCACCAGTCCGAAGTATGCCAGGCCGAAGAAAAACAGGAAACCGCAGAAGCCGGCCAGCAGCAGCCAGTCCATGAGCGGTCGGTCCGCGGTCGCCGTGGAAGTGTTGGAAGTCGAGTTGGTGGGCCCTGAAATCACAAATCTCAAATCGTCATTCCGAAATCGAGAGCGAGATTTATTGTACGGAGGAACCTAGCCGCAATTCAGCGAGAATGCGGGCGCTGGCGGCCGACAGCGGTCCATCCACCGCACAACCGCTGGCGCATTGGTGCCCGCCGCCGCCCAGACGCTCGGCGATGGCGGCCACGTTGACATGGCCCTTGCTGCGCAGACTCACACGAAAGCGTCCATCGGCAAGCTCGCGAAAGAACAAAGCCACTTCCACACCCTGAATCGAAAGCGCGTAGTTCACCAGGCCTTCGCAGTCTTCTTCCTTGGCGTGACAGCGCTGCATCTGCTCCTGGCTCACTGAAATCCACGCCAGCGGCCCTTCCCGGTGCAGATTGGAGAGCGCCGCGCCCAACAGGCGCATTTTGGCGGTGGAGTGTCCGAAATAAATATTGCGGGCACAGAGCGCGGGGTCCGCGCCCGCGAGCACCAGCTCCCGCGCCAGTTCGAAAGTGTGTTCGTTTGTACCTTCGAACATGAAGGACCCGGTATCGGTGAGGACGGCAGTGTAAAGGCAGGTCGCGATCTCGGGAGAAATTTTCACTCCGGCCTCGCGCGCCAGGCGATAAACCATTTCCGCGGTAGCCACGGCTTTAGGATCAATCCAGTTCACCTGGGCAAACGGGCGGCCGCTTTGGTGGTGATCGATATTGATCAGGAATTTGTTTTCCAGCCCGTGAAGCCGGGTGCGCTGGATGCTGTCACACTCAAGAATGATGGCGGCGTCGTAATTCCCGTTGACGTTTTCCGACTGGACCACTTCGCGGGCGTGGGGCAGCGGCCGGTAAATGCGGGGCACACCATCGCGCAGAATGACATCGGCTTCCTTGCCCATGGCGCGCAGGATCTGACGGCAGGCCAGCGCCGAACCGATCGCGTCCCCGTCCGGACGGGCGTGCGAGGTGAGCACAAACCGGTTGCGCTGTTCGATCTGCTTGAGAACTTCCGTCAACATAGAAACAGTCGTCGGTCGTCAGTCGTCGATCGTCGGTCTTCAGTCGTCGGTCGCCCGGATTTGCTGACGACTGACGACCGAAGACTGACGACTACTTCTTTCTCTTCTTCGTCCGACCTAGCAATTCATCAATTCTGGCGCCGTACTGGTCCGAGCGATCGAGGTGAAAATACAATTCCGGCGGGCGGCGCAGGTGCAGGTTCTCCGCCACCTCGCGCCGGATGAAACCCACCGCCGCCGTCAGGCCCTCGAGAGAACGATCGGCCTCGGCGTCATCGCCATCGAGGGTGACGAACACCTGGGCCGAGCGCGAATCCTCCGCCAGTACCACGCTGGTGACGCTGACCAGGCCAATGCGGGGATCGCCCAGTTCGCCCTCCACAATGGTTTCAATCTCTTCCCGCAGGGCCTCCCCCAGGCGCTCCCGGTGGTATTTCGCGCCACGCTTCTCCACATCCACCTCTTGGTAAAACGAAAAAGAATATCAGAAAAAGCGCCGTCAGTGGGACAGCCGGGCTTTCCTGCTGTCCCTGCAACCTATGTAAGTCGCTCGTTCCCCTTTGAGGAACCCGAGGCCTGCGGCGGGGCAACCTGAACTGGACGCGGGGCATCAGCGAGGCTAAGATGCTGGGGGTGCAGTGATGCGTAAAGCGGCAATCTCTCTTGGGCTAGCTTTGGCGCTTGGGGTATTGCAGAACTATGGCCTCGGCCAGACTCCGGCGCAGAATTTAGACTCCTCCGCTCAAAGTCCGTCAACTTCAGCAGTCGCTGGAAACCCACCGAATACGCAGTCCGATAAGCCGGCGCAAAATCAGGATCGCAAGTGGCACGTTAGGCTGAGACCGGTTTTAATCGGCGCCAGCTATAGTCGTTTTGACGGTCCTTTTTATTATCCCTACGGTTTGTATCCGTTCGGAGGATACTACCAATCCTGGCTCTGGGACCCTTATTGGGCTTACCCTCTTTCCTATCCGCCGGGATATTTTGGTTACAACGACGGACGGGGCGAAGTCAAATTGACTCTTGAGCCGAGAACCGTCGATCCCAAGCTGGCTGAGGTCTACCTGGACAACGCCTTTGCCGGTACGGCCGACCATTTGAAAAATATGTGGCTCGAACCAGGAGCTTACGAGCTCTCGGTCTTGACCAAGGACGGTCCAGCCTTTCGCCGGCGCATTTACGTGCTAAGCGGCAGGTCGCTGAAAATTGCGGCCAAGCTTGATTCGCCAAGTCCGCGAGA
The DNA here is from genome assembly GCA_963734455.1 of Terriglobia bacterium. Lineage (GTDB taxonomy): Bacteria > Acidobacteriota > Terriglobia > Terriglobales > Acidobacteriaceae > JAIQFF01. The sequence continues at coordinate 32,773 of CAVTHC010000006.1, read as the reverse complement.
AACGAAGGAGTCAAAACCATGACGAAAAGTAAATGGCTGGCGGGTGCTCTCGCCTGTTTTGCGGTTTTTGCTTTCGCGACTCCGAAAGGAACGGTGGCTCGTTCCACGGCGCTCAAGTATCCCGCCCACGCCGAACAAGATGGCGTAGCCATGGGTGCGGTGCTACTGACCTCGCAAGAAGCTCGCAGCAACTTCGTTTCCGATCTGAACCATTGTTGCCTGGTGGTGGAGGTCGCGCTGTATCCGCAGAAAGGACAAAACCTCGACGTTTCATCGAACGACTTTTCTCTGCGGCCAATCGGCGCCGATACTGCGGTGAAAGCCGCCAGCGCGAAACTAGTATCAGGAACACTGCAAAAGAAGGCCGCCGCGAGCCGGGATGTCGTCGTGTCACCATCCGTGGGAGTTGGTTACGAATCAGGCGGGCTTTACGACCCGATCACAGGACAACCGAGTCGCGGCGGAGGCGTCTATACCCAGACCGGGGTAGGCGTCGGCATCGGCTCGCCGGGTGGTCAAGGGGGCGGTACTGATGCTGACCGCAAAGTCATGGAAACAGAGCTCGACGAAAAAGGCCTGCCCGAAGGTGCGGTGGCGACGCCGGTTGCCGGATATCTTTATTTTCCGGTGGCCAAGAAGGCAAAAAACGCCCACTACGACCTCGAATACGTGGTGAATGGGAACAAGGTAGTTTTGCGACTTGCCGAATAGCTTGCCGACACGCCCTTTTCCACCGAACGACCTGGGTAGCGCCGGCGTCCCGCCGGCTGTCGAGGCGGCGTCTCGCCGCCTCAGTCGACACAAGCAATTCTAAACTTCGCTCACGGCGGATTGGTCCACGTCAACGCGGCGGGCGGGACGCCCTCCGGACAGCCGGCTGAGCCTGCCCTGAGCGAAGTCGAAGGGCCGGCGCTACATAAATTCCACGAATGAATCGGCGACATCCGCGCCACCATTATTGGCGATGCGGGTCGCCTGGCGCTCAACATTCTTCATAAGGCCGTCGAGATAATCTCGCGAATCTGAAATACCGACCACGCCTACCGTAGCCCGGTTCCACAATCCACTGGAATCCAGTTCGGCCACGGCCACGTTGAAATGCGCTCGCAGCCGGTCTTTCAGGCTCCGAACCACCTGCCGCTTGTCTTTGAGGGACTGCGCCGCTTCGATGTGCAGCTCGAGGGTGAGAAAAGCGATCATTCCAGTCATCAGTCTTCGGTCATCAGTCGTCAGCAAACTCTGAAGACTGACGACCGAAGACTGACGACTGTTTACACCATGGCTTCGGCTGCGACTTTTTCGGTCACGAAGGCTTCGATCACATCGCCGGCTTTGATATCGCCGTAATTGGAGATCGAGATGCCGCATTCCATGCCGTTGCGCACTTCGCTGGCGTCGTCCTTGAAGCGGCGCAGCGATCCTACTTTGCCGGTAAATACGACGTTGTTGTCGCGCAGCAAGCGGACTTCCGAGTCGCGCTTGATCAAGCCGTCGGTGACCGAACATCCCGCAATAGTGCCAACCTTCGGGATGCGGAAGGTTTCCTTGACCAGGGCGCGGCCCTGATAGGTTTCCTTGATGGTAGGCTCGAGCAAGCCGGTCATGGCGCGCTTGATCTCGTCCTGCAACTCGTAAATGATCGAGTGCAACCGGATGTCGACCTTCTCCTGCTCCGCCAGTTCCTGGGCTTTACGCTCCGGGCGCACGTTGAATCCGATGATGATGGCGTTCGACGCCGAAGCCAGCAGCACGTCCGACTCGGTAATGGCGCCTACCCCCGAGCGCAGCACCTTCAACCGCACCTTGTCGTTCGAGAGCTTCGTCAGCAGGTCGGTCAGCACTTCGACCGAACCGCCGACGTCGGCCTTGAGGATGATGTTCAGTTCCTTGGTGCCGGCGGTCTTCAGCTGCTCCGCCAGGCCTTCGAGCGACACGCGAGAGCTCTTGGCCAAAGTGGCTTCGCGCGCTTTCTGTTCGCGGTATTCGGAAACGCCGCGCGCTTTGTCGCGGTCCGCGACCACTACAAATTGGTCGCCGGCTTGCGGCAATCCTTCCATACCCAGAATTTCGACCGGAGTGGAAGGCGGCGCGGATTCGAGCTGGTTGCCGCGATCGTCAAACATGGCACGCACTTTGCCGTACACGTTGCCGACGACAAAGTTGTCGCTGTTGCGCAAGGTTCCGTTCTGCACCAGCAACGTAGCTACGGGCCCGCGCCCGCGATCCAGCTTGGCTTCGAGCACCACGCCGGTGGCAGGACGATCCGGCGTAGCCTTGAGTTCCTGCAGATCGGCCACCAGGCAGATCATTTCCATCAGCAGGTTCAGGTTGGTCTTCTGCTTGGCCGACACATCCACGAAAACCGTTGTCCCGCCCCAGTCTTCCGGCATCAGGCCGCGATCGGCCAACTGCTTCTTTACGCGATCGGGCAAAGCATCGGGCTTGTCGATTTTATTGACCGCAACGATGATCGGGACTTCGGCGGCATGGGCGTGGTCAATGGCTTCGAGCGTTTGCGGCATCACGCCGTCGTCGGCGGCCACCACCAGCACAACGATGTCCGTGGCCTTGGCTCCGCGGGCGCGCATGCGGGTAAAAGCTTCGTGGCCCGGGGTATCGAGGAACACGATCTGGCGGCCATATGCTGGGGAATTCTTGTCCACGATCGTGACTTTGTACGCGCCGATGTGCTGCGTAATGCCGCCGGCTTCGCCGCCCGCCACATTGGTCAGGCGAATGGAATCAAGCAGCGTGGTCTTGCCATGATCGACGTGGCCCATGATGGTGACTACGGGCGGACGCGTGACGCCTTCAGTGGGAACGCCTTCCTCACCCGCGGCGGCCTCGGAAACTTCCTTGGCGGCCTGCTCTTCGAAGGTGATCACGTTGGTATCCGCTCCGAAGAAGCGCGCCATTTCGCTGGCCAGTTCGGTGTCGAGCGTCTGATTGATGGTGGCGAACACGCCGCGGGTCAAGAGGCGCGCAATCAGGTCCTTGGCGCGAAGACCAAGCTTTTCCGCCAGATCTTTTACGCTGATACCTTCGGTGATGGTGATGCTGCGCGTGATCGGTTGGGGCTCGTTGGAGAGCGACAGCCGCGGCGGCGGCGTGTAGCCCTTCATCGGGCCTTCCTTCACTCCTCGCGGCACATAGCGTTGTCCCGGGCGGCGTGACGGCGCGCCTGGCCGGCTGCCCGGACGGGTTGTCGGCCCGGTGGGCAAAGCTCCCGGCCCTACTCCGAGTGGACGTGAACCCGTGGGCGACTGGCGGGTGGGATGCATCGGCCGGCGCTCGCCGGGCCGCAGGGGCGGACGATTGGGGCTGGGCGCGCCCGGACGCGGACGCTGGAAAATCGGTTGGCCCGGGACCGGACGTCCCGGAGCCGGACGCATCGCGGCTCCCGCGGGCGCTCCCGACTCGCCTGCAGGCGCAGCCGGACGCAAGGGCGCTTTATAGACCGGACGCGGCCCAGTTTGCGGAACAATCATGCGGGGCGGCGGGGCGATCATGGGTGGCGGCGCACTCGGGGCTGCCGGACGGGCAGCCATGGTAGGCGCTTGCGGCGCAGGCGCCGTGGGCCGCGGCGGGGTCGCCGTTGGTGGCGTGGAAGCGGCCGCTGGCCGGGGCACCGCAATCGGCGGAGCGATCGGTCGCGGCGCAACCGGGGCCACGGGAGCGGCGGATTGAGTAACCGGTGGCGGCACCGGGGCCGTAAAACTTGGCCTCGGGGTCGAAGCCGGAACTACAAATTTTGGCGGGACGGAAGGCGCAGGAACGGGCGCCCTTGGTGCGGGAACACTCGCGGCCGGCGCGGCTGGCGGCACGGCGTGCCTGGTCTCAACCGGCGGTGCGGCCGCGGGCGAAGCCTCCGCAGCCGCAGGCCCCTGCTGTTTGCTGATGATGGCTTTTAGAGCGTCGCCGGGCTTGGAAATATGGGAGAGGTCAATCTTGGTCTTGATCTCATCGCCCTCGGGGCGGGCCGGCCGGGAGGACCGGCTGGAACTCTGCGCCGCGCTGGCCGAGCGGAGGCGGGCGCGCACTTTGTCCGCTTCATGGTCTTCGAGAGAACTGGAATGGCTCTTCTTCTCGGTGACTCCGACTTCGGGAAGCACATCGAGAATCGACTTGCTCTTGACTTCCAGCTCTCTTGCCAGATCGTTGATTCGAATCTTGCTCATCCGCCCTTTCGCCCTCCGCACTGTTCCGCTAAGTCTTCATATCAACCTCACGGCGTCAGTTTTCAGGTTCGCGCATCCACTTCGGTCTGCGCGAAAGAACCGCACTTACTGCTTCTCCTCGGAAGGAGCAGGCTCCTCCACGGATTCAGCCGTCTCTTCCGGCCCATTCTTTTCTTCGACGGTGGCATCGGCTGGGGCTGCAGCAACCGCTTCCGGCGCGGTTTCCGGAGCGACGGCCTCCACCTCAGCCGTAATTGCGTCCGCGCTCGCGGCTGCCTCTTCGGCGGTCGGTTCCGCTGCCGCCTCACCTTCCGTCGCGACCGCGCCCGCTTCCCCTGCTTCCAGACTGGAGAAATAATTATTGACCGCAAGACTGATTTTTTCCACCGTCTTGGGGCCGATACCCTCGATAGCCTCGAGTTGCTCGGGAGTCATGTCCGCCAGCGCTTCCACCGTGCTCACCCCGGCCGCGCTCAGCTTCTCAATCAACCCCTCGCCCAGGCCGGGCACATTTTCCAGCGGCGTAGTCGCCGTGCCCACCAGCGCGGACATCTGCAGCTCCACTTCCTGCCGCTTCTCTTCCTCGCTCTTGATATCGATCTTCCAGCCCAGCAGCTTCGCCGCCAGCCGGACGTTTTGGCCCTTCTTGCCGATGGCGAGAGAAAGCTGGCTGTCGTCGACCACCACTTCGAGATGCTTGTCCGCCGAATCCACCACGGTCACCCGGCTTACCTTGGCGGGCTGCAGCGCCTTCTCCGCGAAGGTCACCGCGTCTTCGTGATATTCGATGATATCGATCTTCTCGCCGCGCAATTCGCGGATGATTGACTGCACCCGCATGCCCTTCATGCCGACGCACGCGCCCACCGCATCCACGTCCTTGTCTTTGGACATGACCGCGATCTTGGTGCGCTCTCCCGCTTCGCGGGCAATGGCGCGGATGACCACCGTGCCATCATAAATTTCAGGAACTTCGGTCTGGAACAGATGCTGCACCAGTTCAGGGGCGGCGCGCGAAACCACAACCGCCGGGCCTTTCGAGGCCCGCTCCACCCGGGCAATCACGACGCGCACGCGTTCGCCCATGGCGAACGACTCCAGCCGTGACTGCTCCTTGCGCGGCATGCGCGCTTCCGCTTTGCCGATGTCGAAGATCACATCCGGACCTTCGATCCGCTTCACCGTGGCATTCACAATCTCGCCCACGCGCCCGATGTACTCGTTGTAAACCGTGTCGCGCTCGGCTTCGCGCACCTTCTGAAAAATGACCTGCTTGGCCAGTTGCGCTGCAATCCGTCCCAGAATGCCTTCGGTCTGCTTGTTGATCTGAAGCTCGCCGCCCAACTCGACGTTGGGATTGATCTTGCGCGCCTCGTCCAGCGTGACCTGCAGGACAGGGTCTTCGACCTGTTCGGGAGTCTCGACGATCGTCTTCACGGCGAAAGCCCGGATCTTGCCCGTTTCCTTGTCCAGTTCGGCGCGCAGGTTTTCCTGCGTCTTGTAATACTTGCGCGTCGCCACAACAATGGCATCTTCCACCGCGCTGACAACAATCTGCGGATCAATGCCTTTTTCCCGGCTCAACGCGTCGATCGTGTTATAGAGCTCACTTGCCATAAATAAACCGACCTCGGACTTCGGACCTCAGACCTCGGCAACGCCTCACGACGCCGAAGCCGGTGCTTGTGGCCGACGTCCTAGGGCTGACGCCCGACGCCCGCCTCTAGATTTCAGGCACCAGGTTGGCCTTCTCGACATTCTTCAAGTCGATTTCCAGCTTAGGCGCAACGCCTTCTTCCGGACGGCGCTTTTTTCGGGCCGCGTTCAGGTCCAGAGTCAGACGCCCCTGCTCGAAACTTTCCAGCCGGCCTTCAAAGTGGCGATTGCCGTTGACCGGTTGCTGCGTGGTCAACTTGATCCGGCTTCCCGTGAAGCGCTGGTAGTCCGCCGGACGAATTAATTTCCGATCCAGCCCCGGAGAAGAAACCTCCAGGGTGTACGAACCCGAAATCGCGTCTTCAACGTCCAGGATCGTGCCGACTTCGCGGCTCACATTCGCGCAGTCCTCGTGCGTGACCCCGGCGGGTTTATCGATCACGATGCGGAGCATGCGCGCTTTGCCGCCGCCGCGCAGCTCGACCTCCACTACCTCCAGCCCGTTCGAGGCAGCCACCCGCTCCGCAATATCCCGGACCTTGTCAATCTCAAGTGCCATGAAACCAATAGCTTACGGCCAATTCCCCGGTTCCAAAACGGGCCTAAACTAAAAAGTGGGCTTGCGCCCACTGGTGTGTCTCGCCACGTGCTGGTAACTACACAACAGTTCCAGCTATCAATATACGCCGCAGGGAACCAAAAGACAAACCTGCCCGGGCCGCGATTGAGGCACTTTCGGCGGGCCAGTTTGAAATTCCCGTCACTTCTCCCGGCGTCATGCTGAGCTTGCGAAGCATCTGGCGTGGAGCGCATTTGCCGCCGGTCAACCGGTGTGCCGATGCGCGCAACATCCTTCGGGACTAAGCGTCCCTCAGGATGACTCCGAATTTGGGGAGACGGTGCAAGCCACCCCCTCGCCGACAACGCCTGCGATTTGCCTGAACTTCGAACCGTCTCTAGAATGTAAGGCTATCCTTCACGTCCGAGAAAACTTATGATTCATTTTCCTGTCCCAGAGGCGCTCACCTTCGACGACGTGTTGCTGCTGCCGGCGCGTTCCGACGTGGTTCCTGCCCAAGCCAACACGCAGACCCAGCTCACGCGCAATATCCGTCTGAACATTCCCATCGTCAGCGCCGCCATGGACACGGTCACGGAATCGCACATGGCGATTGCGCTGGCCCAGCAGGGCGGCATCGGGATCATCCACCGCAACCTGACTCCGGAGCAGCAAGCCAACGAAGTGGACAAGGTGAAACGCTCGGAAAGCGGCATGATCGTCGACCCGGTCACCATGTCGCCGGATGCCAAAGTTTCCGATGCTCTCGAGATGATGCGCAAATACAAAATTTCCGGCGTGCCCATTACCAAGAACGGAAAACTGGTGGGCATTCTGACCAATCGCGACCTGCGCTTCGAGACCCGCTTCGATATTCCCATCAGCAAAGTGATGACCAAGGAAAATCTGATCACCGTCCCGGTCGGCACTACGCTCGAGGACGCAGAGAACATCCTGCACGAACACCGCGTTGAAAAACTCCTGGTGGTCGATGACCAGTACAACCTCAAGGGGCTGATCACGGTCAAAGACATTCAGAAGAAATTGAAATATCCCAACGCGGCCAAGGATTCGCAGGGCCGGCTGCGGGTCGGCGCCGCCATCGGCGCCACCGGCGATTTTCTGGAGCGCGCCCAGGAGATGGTGAAGTGCAAGGTCGACCTGCTGGCAATCGACAGCGCCCACGGACACTCCAGCCGCGTGCTCGATGCCATCAAGCTGGTGAAGGCGAAGCTGCCGGAAGTCGACCTGATCGCCGGCAACGTCGGGACCTTCGACGGGGCCTGCGAACTGGCCCGGGCGGGCGCTGACGCCATCAAAGTCGGCATCGGTCCAGGATCGATCTGTACCACTCGGGTGGTGACCGGAGCAGGTATGCCGCAAATGACGGCGATCGCGGAAGCCTACCGCGCCACCAAGGACGCCGGCATTCCCATCGTCGCCGACGGCGGCATCAAATACTCGGGCGACATTACCAAGGCACTGGCGGCGGGAGCCTCAGGAGTCATGATCGGATCGCTCTTTGCCGGAACGGATGAGAGTCCCGGCGAACTGATCCTTTATCAGGGCCGCTCGTTCAAATCCTATCGCGGCATGGGTTCGCTGGGCGCAATGGCCTCGGGCTCGAGCGAACGTTATTTCCAGAACACCGAGGGAGACGCTTCCACCGCCATGTCCGGCGGGCCCGACGACGCCAATCGCCTGGGCAAGCTGGTTCCCGAGGGCATCGAAGGACGCGTTCCCTATCGCGGTTCCGTGGCCATGATCGTGCACCAGATGGTTGGCGGCTTGAAATCCGGCATGGGTTACTGCGGGTGCGCCACCATTCCGGATCTGTTGCAGAAGACGCGGTTTGTCCGCATCAGCGGCGCCGGCCTGCGCGAGAGTCACGTGCACGATGTGATGATTACCCGCGAAGCGCCGAACTACGCGGTTGAATAGAGGCCGGGAATCCGCGCTTGAACCCTGCCCAAAAGCACCTGCTCAAGACCTGGGTCGCGGCGCTGCTGTGGCTTGGGCTCATCGTGGGCGAGTCCACCAATTTTGCGTCAGCCCTTAACACCAGTCGGATTTTTTACCCGCTCCTGCACTTTCTTTTTGGTTTGCGGCCGGATCACTTTCCCTTCTGGCACTTCCTCATCCGCAAGACCGGTCACGTGGTGGGCTATTTCACCCTGAGCTGGCTGCTGTTCCGCGCCTGGCGAGACACCTTCCCCTACCCGGGCAGAAGTTGGTCGATCCAGTGGGCGAGAATATCGTTTTTTATGAGCGCCCTGGTCGCCTGTCTCGACGAATGGCACCAAAGCTACCTCCCCAGCCGCACCGGAAATCTCCACGACGTGCTGCTGGACAGCACGGCGGCGCTGATCGCGCAGATTGTTCTCTTTCTGATTCTTCGAAAGCGCATTTCAGGGTCGGCGCCGGCCTTCGAGGTCTTGTGAAAAATCAGGCATACGCATTCTTTGCCAACTGTGCGGATTAAGGACGCAAAGTTCGCCAAGGAAGCCGGCTGACGACTGATGACTGATGACTGATGACTGATGACTGACGACTGCTCTCAGTACATGGAATCGTACTTGGTCACAACCCACTCGCCGTCTTTTCTTTCCAGCGTGACCGAGAACAGTTCCTTGTATGTGCTCTTCGAATCGGGAGCGTTACGGCGCTTGCCGCGGTAGTGAAGGATGCGCAAGGGCGGCGTGTCCTCCCAATCCACTACGTCCCAGGAAACCAGTGGGTGCTGGGTTTCCGAGTCGCAGATGAACGCGGCGTACTTCTTGCGATAGTCCCGAAACCAGTCCGCCAGTTCTTCTTTGCAGTTCCCGTCCCGCATGCTGCGGATAAACTTCGCGGCCTCGCGTTCGGAAGTGCGGTCGCGCAACGGATTCAGCGAGATCGAATTTGGAATGCCGGAGAGCGGATCGCGGTCTGCCGACCGGTCGAGCACCGGGCCCTGGCCATTAAGGTGAATAAGATAGCCAAAGAAAATGATCAGCAGAAGAACGCCGGCTCCTGCCGCAATGCCGATTTGATTGCGCGAAAACTCCATGGCCCTCACATCAGTCTAGCGTGAGGTCGGGCGAGGGCAAGATTACGCCGGATAGACTCCAGGGGACATGTACGACCGGGTGAAATGAGAGGGGTAGACAGTCGCCGGTCGTCGGTCGTCAGCAAAAATCAGGGGCGATTGGCTGACGACAGACGACCGACGACCGATGCTCTTTACTCTTTGTCTTCCTTTACCTTGTCAGCGCCTTCGGCGCGGTCGGCCGGATGCTCAACCCCCTGCTGGGCTTCGGCTTCATCCATGGCTCGCTTGGCTTCTTCGGCGCGCTTGGACCGGGCTACGGCCCGCTTTTCGCGTTTTTCTTCCTGCAGTTTTTCGCTGCCGAGGAGTTCGACGAACGCGGTGTCGGCGCCGTCGCCTTTGCGCCAGCCGGCGCGCACGATGCGCAGGTACCCGCCTTCGCGATCTCCGAAACGCGGAGCGACGGTGTCGAAGAGCTTGTCCACGGCGGCGCTGGTCATCAAGTAAGCCAGCGCCTGGCGGCGCGCCGACAGATCGCCGCGCTTGCCCAGCGTGATCATCTTTTCGACCAGCGGCCGCAGCGCCTTGGCCTTGGGCACGGTGGTTTCAATTCGCTCTTCGAGGATGAGCGAAGTCACCAGGTTCCGCAGCAAGGAGCGGCGGTGGGCGGTGTTTCGTCCCAGTTTCCATCCTGCAACTTTGTGACGCATGGCGATTCCTTCAGTTTCTGGTTTCTGGTTTCTGGTTTCCAGTCCCTCGTTCCAGGCGCCCCGAAAAATAAGTCTCGTTTGGGAAACCAGAAACTAAAAACCAGAAACCGGGTGGCGCTAAGCGCCACCCGAAACTGCTCTACAGGTCGTTGTCCGGACCATACGCCGATGCCGGCAGTACCTGGTTCGAAGTCGGGCCGGGCACGGCGTTGCCGTGCTCGTCGATCTTCATCCCCAGGCTGAGCCCCATAGACGACAGAATTTCCTTGATCTCGTTCAGCGACTTGCGGCCGAAGTTTTTGGTCTTCAGCATTTCGGCTTCGGTCTTCTGGACGAGCTCCCCGATGGTCTGGATGTTGGCATTCTTCAGGCAGTTGTAGCTGCGCACCGAAAGCTCCAACTCTTCGACCGAACGGTTCAGGTTCTCGTTCTTGATTTCCGGCTTGCGATCGTCGGTGGAAGTGGAAGTCTCGATGTCCTCTTCAAAGTTGATGAAGATGTTCATGTGGTCCTTCAGCAGCTTCGCCGCCAGGCCGATGGAATCCGCCGGGGTGATGGAGCCGTTGGTCCACACTTCGAGAGTCAGCTTGTCGTAGTCGGTGATCTGTCCCAGGCGAGCCGCTTCCACGGTGTAGTTGCACTTGCGCACCGGAGAATGGACGGAGTCGATGGGAATGAAACCGATGCCGAGGTCTTCGTCAAAGTTCTTGTCCGCCGAGACGTAACCGCGGCCGCGCTTGAGGCGCATTTCCATGTCCAGCTTGCCGCCTTCGCTGACAGTCGCGATGTAGACGTCCTTGTCGAGCACTTCGACGTCGGCATCGGCTTCGATCATGCCGGAAGTGACCACGCCAGGCTGGTCGCTGCGCAGGTAGATGGCCTTCGGAGCGTCGCCGCTCAACTTGAACGGAATCTGCTTCAGGTTGAGGATGATGTCGGTGGCGTCTTCCACCACGCCGGGAATCGACTGGAATTCATGCAGCACGCCTTCGATCTTCACGGCGGTGACCGCAGCTCCTTCGATCGAAGAAAGCATGACGCGGCGCAAGCCGTTGCCGATGGTGGTGCCGAAGCCGCGTTCAAACGGCTGGGCCCAGAAGATGCCGTACTTGTCGGTTAGAGTTTCGTTATCGACGGCGAGACGTTTGGGTTTTTGAAAGCCCTTCCAAAGCATTGCGTTGTTCTCCTTCGGCCGTTTGGCTCAGTCCTGACATCCCTGAACAGGTCCGCGTTTCATTCAGGTCAAGCGTCAGAGACAGGCTGATCTGGCTCGAATTGTTGGGACCGAACAAATCAGTTTCTGGTTTTCAGTTTCTGGTTTCGAAACTGGAAACCAGAAACTGGAAACTATTTGCTGTACAACTCCACAATCAACTGCTCGTTGACCGGCAGGTTGATATCTTCGCGCTTGGGCAGGGCCAGGACCCTGCCTTTGTAATTGTCGCGATCGATCTCCAGCCAGTTGGGCGCGTTCTGGTGGCTGGCAAATTCTTTTGCCGGCTCCAGGATGGGCAGCTTCTTGCTGCCTTCGCGGATCGCAATCTCCTCGCCCACGCTCACCTGGTATGAAGGAATGTTCACCTTGTGTCCATTCACATGGACGTGGCCGTGACGAACCAGCTGGCGAGCCTGACGGCGCGACGTTCCGAAGCCAAGGCGGTAAACCACGTTGTCCAGGCGGCGCTCCAGCTGTTGCAAAAGCATTTCGCCGGTCACACCCCGGGTCCGCGCCGCTTTCTCGAAGTAGTTGCGGAACTGGCTTTCCTGGGTGAAATAGATGCGCTTGGCTTTCTGCTTTTCGCGCAGCTGCAGACCGTAGCCGACGATCTTGGCTTTGCGGTCCTTGCCATGCTGTCCAGGAGCGAAGTTACGCTTCTCGATGGGACATTTATCGCTGAAACACTTGGTGCCTTTGAGGAACAGCTTCATGCCCTCGCGGCGGCAGAGACGGCAGACGGGATCAGTGTAACGGGCCAAGTTATTTCTCCTTATTAGATGTCCGGTTTACAGGTTTGGCTTCACCCTTCGTCCCGGACCAAAATCAGTTTCTAGTTTCTAGTTCTCACTGAGAACTGGGAACCAAAAACTGAAACCTAGTTCTCAACAAAAACCAGTGGTTAGTTCCCAGTTCTCTGTTTCCAGTTGAGCCCCAAGCCTTTGAAACTGGAAACCGGAAACTGTACTTATACTCTTCTGCGCTTCGGCGGACGGCAACCGTTGTGCGGAATCGGGGTAGCGTCTTTGATGTTACGAACTTCAATACCCGCCGCAGCCAGGGCGCGAATCGCCGATTCACGTCCGGAGCCGGGACCGCTGACCCGCACTTCGACGCTGCGCACGCCGTGGTCGCGCGCCATGCTGGCGGCATTCTGCGCGGCCTGCTGGGCGGCAAAGGGCGTTCCCTTGCGCGATCCGCGAAAGCCCAGCGAACCGGAACTCTTCCACGCGAGTACGTTCCCCGCCTGGTCGGCGATGGTCACAATAGTGTTGTTAAACGATGCCTGGATGTGGGCAATGCCGTGCGGAACGTGCTTCCGCTCTTTTTTCTTAAAGGTTTTCTTCTTGCCCTTCTTATCCGGCGCCGCTGTCCCGGTTCCCGGTGCTGCTGCTGGTGCTGCTGGTTTTGCCATAAGTCATTCCAGTCGTCGGTCGTCAGTCATCGGTCGTCAGCCAATCGCGCTCGGTTTTCCTGACGACTGAAGACCGACGACTGACGACTGCTTTTCTACGTTTTGGCTGCCGATTTCTTTTTGGCGGCCACGGTGCCCTTACGCGGACCCTTCCGGGTACGCGCATTGGTGTGGGTGCGCTGTCCGCGGACCGGCAGGTTCCGGCGGTGACGATAGCCCCGGTAGGAACCGATTTCGATGAGCCGCTTGATGTTCATCGAAACTTCCTTGCGCAAATCGCCCTCCACCATGCCCTCGGCTTCGATCACCTGGCGGATGCGATTCACCTCGTCTTCGCCCAGGTCCTGGACCTTCTTCATGGGGTCCACATTGGCTGCGTCCAGAATGCGGGCCGCGCGCGGATTGCCGATTCCATAGATGTAGGTCAGCGCGATATTGGTTCGCTTGTTGCGCGGAAGGTCGACGCCTGCAATGCGTGCCATAGTGTCCTCTAATCCTTAGCCTTGACGCTGCTTGTGTTTGGAGACGACGCAGATCACCCGCACCACGCCCTTGCGGTGGATGACCTTGCACTTATCGCAAATCTTTTTTACCGAAGCTCGTACTTTCATAAACCAGCCTTCAGCCGTCAGCTTTCAGCCCTCAGCAAAACCTTGAAGGCCCAAGAGGCGGCGTTATTTATAGCGATACACGATGCGCCCGCGGTTCAAGTCGTAGGGCGAAAGTTCAACCGCGACCTTGTCGCCGGGCAGAATGCGAATGAAGTTCTTGCGCATCTTCCCCGAGACATGCGCCAGCACCTGGTGCTTGTTCTCCAGTTCAACCTTGAACATGGCATTGGGCAGCGGTTCGACGACCGTTGCCATCACCTCAATCGCGTCCTCTTTGCTCATCGACTCCTTAAGATCGCTTCTGGCTACTGCTACTAGCTTCTAGCTAAATCACTGGGCTCCCGGTTCAAGCTAGCAGCTAGAAGCCTCTCTATTGCGTCAAAATCATCGGGCCATCTTTCGTGACCGCGACACAGTGTTCGAAGTGAGCGCTGTAGCTGCCGTCGGCGGTTACAGCGGTCCACTTGTCGTCGAGGACGCGGGTCCCGGGACTGCCCGAATTCACCATCGGCTCGATCGCCAGCACCATGCCTTCGCGCAAGCGCGCCCCGTGGCCGCGAGTGCCGTAGTTCGGCACCTGCGGCTCCTCGTGCAGCCGGGTACCAATGCCGTGTCCCACGAATTCCCGGACCACGCTGAAGCCGTTGGCTTCGACAAATTCCTGCACCGAAGCGCCCACATCTCCCACGGCGTTCCCGATCCGCGCCGCCTCGATACCCCGGTACAACGACGCCTCGGTGACTTCGAGCAGCTTGGTCAGTTCGGGCGTGATCGAACCATCCACCGGGACCGTGATGGCCGCATCGCCGTAGTAGCCGTCAAACACCACGCCGCAGTCGATCGAAACAATGTCGCCGGCCTGCAACACCCTTTTCTCGGAAGGGATGCCATGCACAATCTCTTCATTGATCGAGGTGCAGAGCACGCAGGGATAATCGTAGTATCCCTTGAAGGCGGGCTTCACGCCCAGGTCCTTGATCTTCTGCTCGGCCGCGCGTTCCAGGTCCATCGTGGTCGCTCCCGGCACCACCAGGGCGCGAACGTGGTTCAGGACCTCGCGCACGATGCCGCCGCTGCGCCGCATCTTCTCAATCTCAGCCGCCGATTTGCAGACAATCGCCATGGTTTACGGGTCGAACTTATCTGTCGAACCTACGGATCACCGGCGGGCACGCCCCGCTGGCTCTCGATCACCTTGAAAATCTGCTCCGTGACCTGCGTGACCGGCAAGTCGCCATCGACCGAAACCAGCCGCCCTTTGCGCGCGTAGTACTCGGCCACGGGCTTGGTCTGCAGTTCGTAGGCCGCCAGTCGTTCCCGGATGACTTCTTCACGGTCGTCGTCGCGGGTCACCAGCGTGGAACCATCAACATCGCATCGGTCAGCGACACGGGGTGGCTGGGAGTAGACGTTATAGATCCGTCCACAGACGGGACAAGAACGGCGTCCAGTAATCCGACGTAACAACTTATTATAATCCACGTTAATTCGGATCACAATGGGCAGACACTGCTCCCGTTGCCCCTTTTCAAAGAACTCGTGCTCCAGAAACGCATCCAGCCATCCGGCCTGGGCCGGGTTGCGGGGAAACCCATCCAGAATGAAGCCGCGCGCGCAATCCGCCTGCCGCAGGCGCTGGGAGACCATGTCGTACATCAGGTCGTCCGGCACCAGTCCACCCCGCGCCATCACATCCTTGGCCGCCAGGCCGAGCGCGGTGCCGCGCTGCACATTTTCCCGCAACAGGTCTCCCGTAGAAATCTGCGGGATCTGGTAATGCGCCACAATCTGCTTGGCTTGGGTACCCTTGCCCGCACCCGGAGACCCGAGCAGGATGACAGGTCCGATGCCGCGCGAGATCGCCTCCGCCATCGAACTGGTCCTCCCGCCTCCGATTGCAATTTCACCCAACCAGCGCGATAACTGTCAAAAGTCTTGCCTCTGCCGCACGAGCGCGGGCGCTCGCGCCTACACTACGACCATGTCCGGCGGCCGCGAATACGTCCGCTGCGCGGAGTGAATCCGTCGTAGTGGCGCATCACCAGCTGGGCTTCGATCTGGGTCACGGTATCCATGGCGACGCCCACCACAATCAGCAGGGACGTGCCGCCAAAATAGAAGTTCACGTTCAACCCATTGGTCACCCAGGTGGGCAGCCGCTCGAAAAAGGCGCCAATGGGACCGTACAGGTGGTTCAGGTGAATGCCGGTAATCATCCATTCCGGAATGAACGAGATGATAATCAGGTAGAGCGCTCCCACCAGGGTGATGCGGGTCAGGATCTCGTTGATGTGGTCGGCGGTGCGCTTGCCGGGACGAATGCCGGGAATGAATCCGCCATACTTCCGCATGTTGTCCGCAACCTCGTTGGGGTTGAACACAATCGAGACATAGAAGTAGGCGAAGAAGATGATGCCCACCGCGTACAGCACGGTGTAGAGCGGCTCGCCCCAACCCAGCCAGCGGATCAGGTCGCCAAAATAGCGGTTATTGCGGAGCCCGTAGCCCACGGTTTGCGGCAGCGTGAGGATGGACGAGGCGAAAATGACCGGCATGACGCCGCCGGAATTTACCCGCAAGGGCAGATGCGTGGACTGCCCGCCCATCACCTTGCGGCCCACGACGCGCTTGGCGTATTGCACCGGAATCCGGCGCTCGCAGCGCTCGACGTAGACGATGAAGCCCACTACCAGCACCATCACGCCCACCAGCAGGATCATCGCCGGGGCAGTGAACGCGCCCCAGGCGTCGGTGCGAACTTTGTCGAACAGATCGATCACCGCCCGCGGCAGGCCTACCACGATGCCGGCGAAGATCAGCAGTGACATGCCATTGCCAATGCCGCGCTCGGTAATCTGCTCGCCCAGCCACATGATGAAAACGCTTCCCGTGGTCAGGGTCAGCATGGTCATCAGAATGAAGGAAGCGCCGGGGTGGATGACAAAATCGCCGCCCCGCTGCAACTGCCATGCGATACCGAAGGACTGTACGGCGCTCAAGCCGAAAGTCAGATAACGGGTCCACTGGGTAATTTTCTTGCGTCCCAGTTCGCCTTCCTTCTGCAACTTGGCCAGCGGCTCATAGACCACGGTCAGCAACTGCAGAATGATCGACGCCGTAATGTAGGGCATGATGCCCAACGCAAAAATCGTCAGGCGGCGCAGCTGTCCGCCGGAAAACAGGTCGACGAAACCCAGCAAACTGCCCTTGTTCTGTTCGAAGAACTGCTGCAGCTTGTCCGCATTCACCCCCGGGGTGGGAATGTGTCCGCCCAGGCGATACACCGCCAGCAGCGCCAGCGTGAACAGAATGCGCTTGCGCAGGTCCGGGATACGAAAGACGTTGGCCAGTTTCTCCAGCATCGCCTACAGCACCTCGAACTTGCCGCCGGCCTGGGTGATCTTTTCCTGGGCCGACTTGGAAAATTTGTGGGCATGCACGGTCAGGGCGATGGTCAATTCGCCGTCACCCAGCACCTTCACGGGATGCTTGCCCTTGATCACGCCCGCTTTACGCAACACGTCGGGAGTGATGGTGGTTTCGCCCAATTCCGCCAGCTTCTCCAGGTTCACGATGTTGAATTCCTGGCGGAAGATGTTGGTGAAGCCGCGCTTGGGCATGCGGCGGTGCAACGGCATCTGGCCGCCTTCAAAGCCGCGCATCATGCGCGAACCGCTGCGCGAGCGCTGGCCCTTGTGTCCGCGGGTGGAAGTCTTGCCCATGCCCGATCCCATGCCGCGGCCTACGCGCTTCTTGTTGGCCGTCGCCTTCTTTGGTGCGCGAATGTTCGAAAGATTCATAAATAAGCTCTCAGCTGTCAGCTCTCAGTTTTTGCTGAGGACTGACGACAGACGACTTACGACTGAACGATCTCCACCAGGTGCGGCACCTTGGCCACCATGCCGCGGATGGCCTGATTGTCCGGCCGCTCAATCACCTGGTTCAAGCGCGTGAAACCCAGGCCCTTGACCACCAGCTTCTGCTGCACCGGGGCGCAAATCGCCGAGCGCACCCATTTCAAGTGGATCTTGGGGCCGCTGCCCGGACTCGATTTCTTCGCCAGTTTATTAGGCATGATTACAGTTCCTCGACTGACTTGCCGCGCATGGCGGCCACATCGCTGCGGTTCTTCAAATGCTTCAGCGCATCGAAAGTCGCCTTGATGACATTGTGCGGATTGGTGGTGCCAATCGATTTTGTCAGCACGTTCTGAATGCCCGCCGAAGTCATGACCGCGCGTACCGCGCCGCCCGCAATCACTCCGGTACCTTCGGGAGCCGGCTTCAGCAACACTCGTCCCGAGCCGTAGCGTCCCAGCACCAGGTGCGGAATGGAGGTTTGGGTGAGGTTGACCCGCATCAGGTTCTTTTTCGCCGACTCAATTCCCTTGCGGATGGCCTGGGGAACTTCTTTCGCTTTCCCCGAGCCATAGCCGACGACTGCCGCGCTGGGATCTCCCACCACCACCAACGCCGCAAAGGAGAGGTTCTTGCCGCCCTTCACGACTTTGGTCACGCGGTTGATGGAGACCACCTGGTCTTTCAGCTGGTACGAATTCGCATCGAGCTTCTTAATCACTGTTGGCATTGATTCTCGTTTCGCAAAATTTAGTAATTGGGTAATTTGGTAATTGAGTAATTGAAAAATCAAACTCCACGATTTTCAATTACTCGATTTCTCAATTCCGCAATTACTCAATCTGTTAGAACTGCAGCCCGGCTTCGCGGGCGGCATCGGCCAGCGCCTTGACCCGTCCGTGATAAATGTAGCCGCCACGGTCAAACACGACTTTCTCGATCCCTTTGGCTTTGGCGCGCTCGGCAATGCTCTTGCCGACGTTCTTGGCTGCGGCCAGGTTGCCTCCGGTACGCTTTTCGCCCTTTTTGCCTTCGGCGGAATTTGCGGAGACCAGGGTTGCGCCCTTCAAGTCGTCAATCAATTGAACGTAGATATGGTTCAGCGAGCGATAGACGTTCAGGCGCGGCCGCTCGGAGGTGCCGAGCACCTTCTTGCGGATGCGTTTGTGAACATGCCGCCGATTCGCGTTCTTCGATGTCTGGGTAAGCATTTTTTCTAGTCCTTGGTCGTCCGTCGTCGGTCGTCAGCCCATCCATCGACTGACTCCGATCAAACGGAACGACTGTTCTTGCCTTGATCACCAGCTCGATCCCAATCTCGACTGCCTGGCCGACGACTGAAGACCGACGACTGACGACTATTTCGCTCCGGTCTTACCAACCTTCTTCTTCAACCGTTCGCCGGCATAGCGCACGCCCTTGTTCTTGTAGGGATCGGGCGGGCGCAGACTGCGCATTTCGGCCGCCACCTGTCCGACTTTCTGGCGATCGATTCCGGTCACGCTCAGCTTGGTCTGCTTGGGATCGACCGTCGCTTCAATTCCGATGGGCAGGGGATATTCAATGGGGTGCGAGTATCCCAGGCTGAAGACCACCGTGTTCTTGCCCTTGAGCTCGGCGCGGTATCCGATGCCCACAATTTCCAGGTCGCGGGTCCAGCCCTTGGTCACGCCTTCCACCGCATTGTTGACCAGGGCGCGGGCCAGCCCATGTACGGCGGCCTGCGAGTCGTTTTCGCGAATCGCCACCAGGTTGCCGTCCTGCTGCTCCATGCGGATGCCGCGCGGCAGCTGCGTATCCAGCTTGCCCTTGGGCCCCTGCACGTTGACCACGTCGCCTTCAATCTTGACCGCTACCCCCTTGGGGAGCGGAATCGGTTTTCGTCCAATTCTTGACATAAGCTTTCAGCTTTCAGCTCTCGGCTTTCAGCTCTCAGCTTGAATCGCCGTCACTGATAGCTGACGGCTGACAGCTGAAAGCTGCGTTTCTACCAGATCTCGCACAACACTTCGCCACCCACGCCCTGCTTGCGGGCCTGGCGTCCGGTCATGACGCCGCGGGGCGTAGTCAGTATGTTGATGCCCATGCCGCCCAGCACGCGCGGGATCTCGCTGCGCCGCACGTAGACCCGGCAGCCCGGACGGGACACGCGCTCCACATTCGAGATCGCGGCCTCGTTGTTGTTGCCATACTTCAGATAAATGCGCAGGACCTTGTGGCCTTCCTCCTCCGCCGGCTTGAAATTGGAGATATAGCCTTCCTCTTTGAGGATGCGGGCAATCTCCAACTTCAGCTTGGAAGCAGGAATGTCAACTTTCTGGTGGCGGGCGCGTATCGCATTGCGAATGCGCGTCAGCATGTCTGCGACCGGATCGGTCAAATTCATCGTTTGCTTCTCCTCCGCCGCCCGTTTGCTTCGGTCCCACTGACTTTGCCCCGAAGAACCCGCGACGACGCTTCCTCCCCGAACAATTCCCCGGGTGTAAATTGCTTCGGACCCGGGTGCCCCACCCTCGCGCGTTCTTTGCGCAGGGTGGGAGATCTACTACCTACCAGGACGACTTCGAAACCCCGGGAATCTCTCCCCGCAACGCCAGGCCGCGGAAACACAGGCGGCAAATGCCGAACTTTCGCAGGTAAGCCCGCGGACGTCCGCACAATTTGCAGCGGTTATGCCGGCGCGAGGAAAATTTCGGTTTGGGCTCTTTGCCGCGCGCCTTGTCAAACTTTGCCTCGATCTTTGCGTCTTTTACTCTTTTTGCTGTAGTCAATTTGCTTTCAGCTCCTGCTTCCGGCTGCAGCTCTCAGCGGTCAGCCCTCAGCTCTCAGTTAGGACTCGTTGCAACTACGGACGGAAAGGCATTCCCAGGTGTTTCAGCAACACTCGCGCCTGGTCGTCATTCGCCGCCGTGGTCACAATGGTGACGTTCATTCCCTTGGTCTTGTCCACCCGGGAATAGTCGATCTCGGGAAAAATCAGCTGGTCGTGCAAGCCCAGGGTGTAGTTGCCGCGCCCGTCGAACGACTTGGTCGAAACTCCCTTGAAGTCGCGCACCCGGGGCAGCGCCACATTCAACAGCCGGTCCAGAAACTCCCACATGCGGTCGCCACGCAAGGTGACCATGGCGCCGATGGCCTGTCCTTCACGCACCTTGAAGGCCGCAATCGATTTCTTGGCCTTGGTCGTCACCGGCTTCTGCCCGGTGATCTGGCCCAGTTCATTGACCGCGGGATCGAGGATCTTGGCATTCTGCGTGGCTTCGCCCACTCCCATGTTGACCACGATCTTGTTCAGGTGCGGCACCGCCATGGGATTCTTGAGGTCGAATTCCTTCATCAGCGCCGGCGCCACTTCAGCCCGGAAGCGGCTCTTGAGCCGCGGCGTTTCCTTGGCACTGTGACGCGCCTGCGCCGGCTTCGCCTCCTGCTGCTGCTTGTCGCCCTGCTTGTCTCGCTTTTCTTTTGCCATTTGCTTCCGTTACCTCAATTTAGCAATCGGGCAATTGAGTAATTTGGTAATTGGAAATCCAAACCTGCCTTCCAATTACTCAATTTTCAATCACACAATTACTCAATCTTTACTTATCCAGCGTCGCCCCGCACTTGCGGCATACCCGGACTTTGCGCTCGCCCTGGAACTCATGCCCGATGCGCACCGGCCGCTTGCAGCTGGGACACATCAGCCCCACATTCGAAATCGCGATCCGGCTTTCCTGCTCGGCGATGCCGCCCTTCACATTGCGCTGCGGATTGGGCCGGACATGCTTCTTCACCAGCATCACGTGCTCCACCAGGATCTTGGCGTCGTTGGGGAAAATGCGCAGCACCCGGCCTTCCTTGCCCTTGTCGCGGCCGGTGATCACGCGCACCGTATCGTTGCGCCGCAGGTCCACTCGCTTGTTCGCTCTCTCGACTGTCTTCATAAGAACCCTTTTTCACAATTTGGCAATTGAGTAATTTTGTAATTGTGCAATTGAAAACCCACCCCAAGTGATCCCAGTTCAATTACGAAATTACCCAATTGCTCAATGCCTTAAAGCACTTCCGGCGCCAGCGACACGATCTTCAGAAACTTGCGCTCGCGCAGTTCGCGGGCCACCGGCCCGAAAACGCGGGTCCCGACCGGCTCGCCGGCATCGTTGATCAGCACCGCGGCGTTGTTGTCAAAGCGGATGTAGGTGCCGTCGCGGCGCCGGTGTTCCTTGCGGGTGCGCACGATGACCGCCTTTACCACTTTGCCCTTCTGCACCTGGCCTTCCGGGGCAGCCTCTTTCACGCTGGCGGTGATGACGTCACCCAGCCCGGCGTTCAGGCCGGTGGAGCCGCCGAGCGGCAGAATCATCTGCAGCTTGCGGGCGCCGGAGTTGTCGGCGACCTCGAGCATCGATCTCATCATCACAGCCATAATCGGATCTCCTCTGGGCCTTTGACCGAAACGCCCGTCTAACTGGCTTCCGGAAGCGCCACTTCCGGCAGCGACGCCGCCTGCCGCACCACTTCCTTCAAACGCCAGCGCTTCAACTTGGAGAGCGGCCGCGTCTCTTCCAGGCGCACCACATCGCCGACGTGAGCAACATTTTTCTCGTCGTGGGCGTAAAACTTCTTGGCTTTCGAGACCACGCGGCCGTAGAAGGGATGCGCCTTCTTGCGCACCACCTGCACCACGATGGTCTTGTGCATGCGGCTCGAAACCACTTCGCCGACCACGATCTTGCGCCGTCCCGCTGCCTGCGGTTCCGCTCCGGATTGTATTTTGGTTTCCGCCATACTACTTTTTCTCCGTGGCGCTGGCCGCGGACAGCTCGCGCTCGCGCGCGATGGTCTTCACCCGCGCAATGTCCCGGCGCAGCCCGCGAATTTTTTTCAGGCTCTCGGTCTGCCCCATGTTGAGCTGGAACTTCAGCTTGAACAGCTGGTCGCTGAGCTCGCGCTCCTGCGAGACCAGCTCGTCAGCGGTCAGATTGCGCACTTTTTCTGATTTCATGTCCGTTCCGCTTTCAACTTCTGAATTCCTGCCGCGCCAGAGTTCTAGTGCGCGCCTTCGCGCTTCACAAACACCGTCCGCAACGGCAGCTTGTGCGATGCCAGCCGCATGGCCTCGCTGGCGTCGGTCTGCGAGACCCCTTCCATTTCGAACAGGATCTTGCCCGGCCGGACCACCGCCACCCAGTGATCGGGCGCGCCCTTGCCTTTTCCCATACGGGTTTCGGCCGGCTTCTTGGTCACCGGCTTGTCCGGGAAAAGACGGATCTGGATCTTGCCGCCGCGCTTGATGAAACGGGTCATGGCCACGCGCGCCGCTTCGATCTGGCGGTCGGTGATCCAGCCCGGCTCCAGCACCTTCAGCCCGAAATCGCCGAAGGCCAGCTGGCTGCCGCGCCACGCCTTGCCGGTCATGCGTCCGCGCTGCTGCTTGCGGTACTTCACTTTCTTTGGCATCAACATAAGATCAGCTCTTAGCTCTTAGCTTTTAGCTCTCTAGCTCAAACTCTTCAGAACGCGCCTGCCTGCTGCGGTTCGCGCTTCTTGGCCGGCAAAATTTCGCCTTTGTAAACCCAGCACTTCACCCCGATCACGCCGTAGGTGGTGCGGGCTTCGGTAAAACCGTAATCAATGTCGGCGCGCAGCGTGTGCAGCGGCAGACGGCCCTGCAGATACCACTCCGAACGCGCGATTTCATTGCCGTTCAGGCGGCCGCTGACCCGGACCTTGATGCCTTTGCAACCGAAACGCAGCGCCGAATCCACCGCTTTGCGCATGGCGCGGCGGAAGCCGACCCGCTTTTCCAGCTGCAGCGCGATCGATTCCGACACCAGCTGGGCATCGAGCTCCGGCTTGTGCACTTCCTGGATATCGATGTAAACCTCGCGCCCGGTGCGCTTCTGCACGTCCCCCTTGAGCTTGTCGATCTCGGCGCCCTTGCGTCCGATGATGATGCCGGGACGCGCCGTCTTGATGATGACGCGCAGCTTGTTGCCCGGACGCTCGATTTCAATCGAGCTCACGCCCGCCGACTTGAGCTTGTCTTTCAGCTCATTGCGCAGCTTGACGTCTTCGAGCAGCAGCTTGTCGTAATCGCGCTCCACAAACCAGCGCGACTTCCAGGGCTTGGTGTAGCCCAGGCGAAAACCGTAGGGATGAACTTTTTGTCCCATTATCTGGCTCCTACTTTCTTCTTGCCCGAGATCCGAGCACTTTGAACTGACTTCTGGCGCCGGCTTTGGCCTTGCCCCGGTACGCTTCCGCTGAGCCTTGCGCTGGCCGGAGCTTCTTCGCCCACCACGGTCGCCAGCCCTTCGCCGCTCTTGCCGCGTTCCGCCAGCACGATCTCGATGTGCGCGATGCGCCGCACGTAGCGGAACGCCCGGCCCATCGGCGCCGGACGGATGCGCTTCATGCGCGGCCCGTCGTTGGCCACCGCGTCCTTCACGTAAAGCTTGTCCACATCGACGTCGAGGCCTTTTTCGCTGCTCAAATAGTTGGCATTCTCGAGCGCCGAACGCAGCAGCTTCTCGACCGTCGCGGCCACCCGCTTCTTGGTGAAGACGAGAGTATTGAGCGCATCTTCCACCTTGCGGCCCTTGATCAAGTTCAGCACCAGCCGCGCCTTCTGCGGCGACACGCGCATGAAGCGGGCTTGAGCTCGAAATTCCATAATTAGCCTTTGCCTTTAGCTTTTAGCCTTAGCGAAGAGCTAAAAGCTAAGAGCGGTTGTTCTACGCCTTGGGCGCCGGCGCCGCCGGAGCCGACCCGCCGCCGGCGTGATCGCTCCCGGACCGCCCGGCACGCCCGCCGGACGGGCCGCCGTTTCCGTGGCCGCCCGCATCGAGTGGCCCTTGAACTGGCGGGTGAAACTGAACTCGCCCAGCTTGTGGCCCACCATGTTCTCGGTGACGTACACCGGAATAAATTTCTTGCCGTTATGCACCGCGATGGTGTGACCCACCATTTCCGGAATGATGGTCGAGCGCCGCGACCAGGTGCGCAGCACCTTCTTCTCGTTGCGCGAGTTCATGCCGTCCACCCGCGCCTGCAGGTAGCCATCCACGAACGGACCCTTCTTGGTTGAACGTGCCATAAAGTCAGCTTCTAGCTGTTAGCTCCTCAGCTCTTAGCTAAATCCAAATCCCTCTAACGATTCCCTTGTCATTCCGAACCGCGCTTAGCGGTGAGGAATCTGCTTTTGCCGACGACTGAAGACTGACGACCGACGACTATTTACTTCTTCCCTCGGCGGTTCACGATGAACGCATCCGTGCGCTTGTTGTTGCGCGTCTTGTAGCCGCGCGTCGGCTGGCCCCACGGGCGTCACCGGATGCCGTCCGCCGGAAGTCTTGCCTTCACCGCCGCCGTGCGGATGGTCGACCGGGTTCATCGAGACGCCGCGGTTTACCGGACGCCGTCCCAGCCAGCGCATGCGTCCGGCTTTGCCGATGGTGACGTTTTCGTGATCGAGGTTGCCCACCTGGCCGATCGTGGCCATGCAATCCTGCGAAACTTTGCGGGTCTCGCCCGAAGGCAGCTTCACCAGCGCATACTCGCCTTCCTTGGCCACCAGCTGCGCCGAACCGCCCGCCGAGCGCACCATCTGCGCGCCCTTGCCCGGCTTCAACTCGACGTTGTGGATGGTCGTGCCCGGCGGAATATTCTTCAGCGGCAACGCATTGCCCACCAGAATGTCCGCTTCCGGACCGCTGACCACTTTCTGTCCGACCTTCAGCCCGTCGGGCTGCAGGATGTAGCGCTTCTCGCCGTCCGCGTAGGCCAGCAAGCGCGATGCGCGCCGAACGGTTGGGATCGTATTCGATCGAAGCCACCGTCGCCGGGAATCCCGCTCTTGTCGCGCTTGAAATCGATCAGGCGCAGCTTGCGCTTGTGCCCGCCGCCGCGATGCCACATGGTGGTATCGCCGCTAGTTGCGGCGTCCGCCGGTGCGCTGCTTGGGCTCGACCAGCGGCTTGTGCGGATGCCGGGTCGTAATGTCGTCATTGACCAGCGTGGTGCGATAGCGCAAGCGTCTGCGTAGTCGGTCGGTATGTCTTGATTGGCATAAAAATCAGCTCTTAGCTTCAGCTGTCAGCTCTCAGCACATTCCTGTCGCTGCATCGGTCTTGCTGAACGACTAACGACCGAACGACTGACGACTACTTACAGATTCTGCGCGTACTCCGGCATCTTTTCGCCGGACTTCAAGCGCACATACGCTTTCTTCCAGTCGGGACGGTAGCCGGCAAACTTGCCCCGCCGCCGTTCCTTTCCCGGGATAAGTGGCGGTGCGCACCGAAAGCACCTTCACCTTGAAAATCGACTGCACCGCCTGCTTGATCTCGGTCTTGGTCGCGGCCGGCGCCACCTGGAAGACCAGCGTGTTCTGGTTTTCCTTGATGGCCAGGCCTTTTTCCGTGATCACCGGACGGCGAATGATCTGATATGCGGATTTCATCAGGCCACCTCCGCCGCTTTTTCATGACGCACCCGGCGCCGCGGAGCGCGCGTGGCCTTCTTCGTGCTTTCTTTCTCGGTCTTCTTTGCGTTGCCGCTTCGAAATCGAATTCTTCAGCGAAACCTGCAGCTTCTCGATCGCCGGCTGCGAGAAAATCGCGCGGTCGTAACGCAGCAGATGATAAGGATGAACCTCGTTGCCGTTGACCAGTTCGACGCCATCCAGATTGCGCGAACTCAGCGTCAGATTGCGGTTTCCGTCCCGGCCGGCCTCGACCAGCAGGGCCGTGGTCTCGACCTTCAACGCGTCCAGCGCCTCGCGGAACAGCTTGGTCTTCGGTTCCTTCACGTCAAACGCATTGACCACGATCAGCTTGCCGTCGGCAAACTTCGAAGCCAGCGCCGAGCGCAACGCTCCCAGCAACTTCTTGCGCGGAAAGGCGTAGTCGTAGGAGCGCGGCTGCGGTCCATGCACCGTGCCGCCATGCCGCCACAGCGGCGAACGGATGGAGCCCACGCGGGCGCGTCCCGTGCCCTTCTGCTTCCACAGTTTCTTGCCGGCGCCGGAGACCAGCTTCTTGTTCTTGGTGGCGTGAGTGCCGGCGCGCTGCGCGGCGCGGTAGTGCTTCACCGCTTCCCACAGCAGGTCTTCGTTGACCGCGCCGAAAACTTCATCGGCCAGATCCAGCGTGCCGACCTTCGCGCCGCTCAAATTGTGAATATCGATAGTTGCCATATGTCTGTTCCGTGCGCACTCGCGCGCTCTTGGCTGAAGACTGAAGACCGACGACTGCAGACTGTCGTTACGCTTTCTTCGCCGCCCGCTTGGCCGCCTTCAACGGATCCACCGTGGCCGCGCCGGCAAATCCGCGACGCTCTCGGGGTGGCTTCTTGGCCTTGGTAATCACCAGGTATCCGCCATTCGGACCGGGCACGCTGCCTTCGACCACCAGCAGGTTGTCGTCTTTGTCGACGCCCAGCACGCGCAGATTGCGCTGGGTCACGCGATCGACGCCCATGTGTCCCGACATGCGCATGCCCTTGAACACGCGCGAAGGAAACGCCGAAGAGCCGATCGAACCCGTGATCTGAAACATCGAACCGTGCGACTTGGGACCGCCGGCAAAGTGATGGCGCCGGACCACGCCGGCAAAACCGCGTCCCTTGCTGATGCCGACGATGTCCACAAACTTCTCGCCTTCGAAAATGTCGACCAGCACGCGGTCGCCGGCCTTCACCGCGGCTGCCTCTTCCGCCTTTTCGACTTCGATCGGCACTTCGCGCAGAAACTTCACCGGCGGCAGATTGTTCTTTCCCAGATGGCCCTTCATGGGCTTGGTCAGGCGCGATTCCTTCATGAACTCGACCAGGCCGATCTGCGCCGCATCGTAGCCGTCGCGGGTCTGGGTCTTGTGCTGCGTAATCACGCACGGACCAGCCTGCAGAACGGTCGCCGGATGCACGTCGCCCTTGTCGTCGAAGAGCTGCGTCATGCCGACTTTCTTGCCCAGAATTCCGGTTACTTTTGCCATTTCAATTCTTCTCCGCCCAGTTCAGCTGACATTCAGCCTGCTCAGCTGACAGCTGAGAGCTGACGGCCTATTTGTGTTCCTTGCCAAACGCCTTGATCTCGACGTCCACGCCGGCGGGCAAGTCGAGCTTCATCAGCGCATCCACCGTCTGCTGCGTGGGCTCGAGAATATCGAGCAGGCGCTTGTGGGTGCGAATCTCAAACTGCTCGCGCGATTTCTTGTCCACGTGCGGCGAACGCAGCACGCAGTACTTGTTCTTCATCGTGGGCAATGGAATCGGGCCCGCGATCTGCGCGCCGGTGCGCCGCGCGGTGTCGACAATCTCGCCCGTGGACTGGTCCAGGATGCGGTAGTCGTACGCCTTCAGCCGGATGCGAATTCTTTCTTTTCCAATCATGTTTCACTCTTTCGCTCTCCCGGCTCTCCGGGAGGAAAGAACTGGCGGCATGTTGCGAGCCGCTGAAGATGCTCAGCTTCTAGCTCAAAGCCATCTGAGAACTGAGAACCATGCTGAAAACTGAGTTCCAGTTACTGATCATCTCGGTTTTCAGTTCTCAGTACTCAGTTCTCAGTATTCACCGATCCGCTTACTGAATAATCTCGCTGATGGTTCCTGCGCCCACCGTGTGCCCGCCTTCGCGGATGGCAAAGCGCAAGCCCTTTTCCATCGCCACCGGCGTGATCAGCTCAATCACCAGCTGCACGTTGTCGCCCGGCATCACCATCTCGGTCGCCGCCGGCAACTCCGCTACTCCGGTCACGTCCGTCGTCCGCAAGTAGAACTGCGGCCGGTAGCCCTTGAAGAACGGCGTGTGCCGCCCGCCTTCTTCTTTCGTCAGGATGTAAACCTCCGCCTTGAACTTGGTGTGCGGCGTGATCGATCCCGCCCTTGGCCAGCACCATGCCGCGCTCCACATCTTCTTTCGCGATGCCGCGCAGCAGCAGGCCGGCATTGTCGCCCGCCAGGCCTTCGTCCAGCTGCTTCTTGAACATTTCGACGCCCGTCACCACCGTCTTGCGGGTGTCGCGGAAGCCCACGATTTCCACTTCCTCGCCGACCTTCACCTTGCCGCGCTCGATTCGTCCCGTCACCACCGTGCCCCGGCCCGAGATCGAGAAGATATCTTCAATCGGCATCAGGAACGGCTTGTCCAGTTCGCGCGCCGGCTGCGGCACGCTCTTGTCCACCGCCGCCATCAGCTCGTCAATCTGCTTCTCCCACTTGGCTTCCCCGTTCAGCGCGCCCAGCGCCGACAGCCGCACCACCGGCACATCGTCGCCCGGAAACTGATAGCTCTTCAGCAACTCGCGCACTTCGAGTTCCACCAGGTCGAGCAGTTCGGGATCGTCCACCGCATCGCACTTGTTCAGCGCCACCACGATGTAAGGCACGCCCACCTGCCGCGCCAGCAGCACGTGCTCGCGCGTCTGCGGCATCGGACCGTCGGTCGCCGCCACCACCAGAATCGCGCCATCCATCTGGGCCGCGCCCGTGATCATGTTCTTGATGTAGTCGGCGTGGCCCGGGCAATCGACGTGCGCGTAGTGCCGGTTCGCCGTCTCGTACTCCACGTGCGCCGTGGCGATGGTGATGCCGCGCGCCTTCTCTTCCGGCGCGTTATCAATCGAATCAAACGACCGGAACACGATCTTCGGGTTGTGCTTCTGACAACACCTTGGTGATGGCCGCCGTCAACGTGGTCTTGCCATGGTCAATGTGACCAATCGTCCCTACGTTGCAGTGCGGCTTATTGCGATCAAATTTCTCTTTCGCCATTTCCTAGCTCCGTCGTGTGGCGGCGCTCGCTCGCTTCGTCGCGCGCGCTCTTGGTTTGCTACCAGGGCTTACGCCCTGGGCTGTATGTTCCGGCCCT
Organism: Terriglobia bacterium; assembly: GCA_963734455.1. GTDB lineage: Bacteria > Acidobacteriota > Terriglobia > Terriglobales > Acidobacteriaceae > JAIQFF01. The sequence continues at coordinate 3,696 of CAVTHC010000006.1, read as the reverse complement.
GCGGGGCTATCGATGCGCTCATTACCGCTTCGGTCCCTGCGAGCGCCCGATAATCTCGTCCGCCGCGCTGCGCGGCACTTCTTCATAGCGCGCAAAGTGCATCGAGTACTCGGCGCGGCCCTGGGTGCTCGAGCGCATGTGCGTGGCGTAACCGAACATCTCGGCCAGCGGCACGATGGCCTTGATCACCTGCGAACCGGCGCGATGCTCCATGCCTTCGATCCGTCCGCGGCGCGAACTCAAGTCGCCCATGATCACTCCGGCGTAATCTTCCGGCGTAACCACTTCGACCGCCATCACCGGCTCCAGCAGCACCGGAGAGGCCTTGCGCGCAGCTTCCTTGAAGGCCATCGAACCGGCGATCTTGAACGCCATTTCGTTCGAATCGACATCGTGATAGCTGCCGTCGTAAAGCTCGACTTTCACGTCAACCATGGGATAGCCGGCCAGAATCCCGCCTTCGAGCGCTTCCTGAATGCCCTGATCGATGGGCTTGATGAATTCCTTGGGCACCGAACCGCCCACGATTTCGTTGACGAATTCGTAGCCCTTGCCGGGCTCGTTGGGCTCGAGGCGAATCTTGGCGTGACCGTACTGGCCGCGGCCGCCGGTCTGGCGAATGTACTTGCCTTCCGCTTCCGACTTCCGGCGAATGGTCTCGCGGTACGCCACCTGCGGCTTGCCCACGTTGGCCTCGACTTTGTACTCGCGCATCATGCGGTCGACGATGATTTCGAGATGCAACTCGCCCATGCCGCTGATGATGGTCTGTCCGCTGTCGGGGTCGGTGTGAACCTTGAAGGTGGGATCTTCCTGGGCCAGCTTGGAAAGCGCCATGCCCATTTTTTCCTGATCGGCCTTGGTCTTGGGCTCGACCGCAACCGAAATCACGGGAACCGCGAAGGTAATCGACTCCAGCGCGATGGGATGCTTTTCGTCGCAGATGGTGTCGCCGGTCGAAACGTTCTTCAAGCCGACCGCGGCGCAAATATCGCCCGCCAGAATTTCGTTGATGTCTTCGCGCTTGTTGGCGTGCATCTTGAGCAGACGCCCAATGCGCTCGCTGCGGCCGCGGCCGGCGTTCAGCACCGAGTCGCCGGATTTCAGCTGGCCGGAATAGACGCGAATAAAAGTCAGCTGGCCGACAAACGGGTCGGCCATGATCTTGAACGCCAGCGCCGAAAACGGCTCGCTGTCGGCGGGCTTGCGCGTGATGATTTCCCCGTTGTCCGGATTCACGCCTTTGACTTCGCCCGCGTCGAGCGGCGACGGCAGAAAATCCACCACCGCATCGAGCAACGGCTGCACGCCTTTGTTCTTGAAAGCGGTGCCGACCACGACCGGAAACACTTTCAGCGCGATGGTCGACTTGCGCAGCGAGGCGCGCAGTTCAGCGGCGGAAATGGCCTCGCCTTCGAGGAACTTGTGCAGCATTTCGTCGTCGTTTTCGGCGACGGTTTCGACCAGCGCGGTATGGAAGGCTTCGGCTTTTTTCTGCAGTTCGGCGGGAATTTCGCCGGTGATGTACTCGGCGCCGATGGTGTCATCCTGCCAGACAATCGACTTCATCTCGATGAGATCGACGACGCCTTTGAACTTGTCTTCTTGTCCGATGGGGATCTGAATCGCGACCGGCTTGGCATTGAGGCGCTTGCGGAGGGTATCGACGGCGTGCTCGAAATCGGCGCCCATCTTGTCAATCTTGTTGATAAAACAAATTCTCGGGACGCCGTATTTGTCGGCCTGACGCCAGACTTTTTCCGATTGCGGCTGCACGCCGTGGACCGCGTCAAACACCGCCACGGCGCCATCGAGCACGCGCAACGACCGCTCCACTTCGGCGGTGAAGTCCACGTGGCCGGGAGTATCGATAATGTTGATGCGAATGTCGCGCCAGGTGCAGGTGGTAGCGGCGGAGGTAATGGTGATGCCGCGCTCCTGCTCCTGCTCCATCCAGTCCATGGTGGCAGTGCCTTCGTGGACCTCTCCGATGCGATGCGTCTTTCCGGTATAGAACAGGATGCGCTCGGTCGTAGTGGTCTTGCCGGCATCGATGTGGGCCATGATGCCGATGTTCCTGCACCGTTCTAATGGGACTGTTCTGGACACAGCTTTTTTCTTCTCTTCCTTGCGAGACTCTTGTTCGCCAGCGATGTTGGTACCGGTACTCATGGATTCAGCTTCTTAGCTTTTAGCTCTTAGCCATTAGCTCTTAGCTTGAACCGTTTTGCCTTAGCTAAAGGCCAAGAGCTAACGGCTAAGAGCTACTTTCCTACCACCGATAGTGCGCAAACGCCTTATTGGCTTCCGCCATGCGGTGCACGTCTTCCTTCTTCTTGATGGCCGCGCCGCGATTGTTGCTGGCATCGAGCAACTCGTTGCTCAGCTTGTCGATCATGCCCTTCTCGGCGCGTCCGCGCGAATAAGTAATCAGCCAGCGGATGGCCAGCGACGTGCGCCGGTCGGCGTTCACTTCGACCGGAACCTGGTAGTTGGCGCCGCCCACGCGGCGGCTCTTCACTTCGAGCAGCGGCTTGGCGTTCTCCACCGCCTTCTTGAACAGCTTCAAAGGCTCGTCGCCGCCCTTTTCCTGCAAGCGCGGTCAGCGCTTCGTAAAAGATGCCTTCCGCAGTGCTCTTCTTGCCCTGCCACATCATGGAGTTGACGAACTTCGTCACCAGATCCGATCCGTAAACCGGATCCGGCTCCACCTTCCGCTTGGCGATATATCCTTTTCGAGGCATTCAGCTTCTAGCTCCTGGCTTCTAGCTGTCAGCTCTCAGCTGTCAGCTTCAGAATTTTTCTGACTAAACCCACGAATCTTTCTTGCCGCGCTAAGCTGACGACCAACGACGCCTTTACGCTTTCGGCCTTTTGGCTCCGTACTTCGAACGGCTCTGCTTGCGGCCGGCCACGCCTACCGCGTCCAGGGTGCCGCGAATCACGTGATAGCGCACGCCCGGCAAGTCCTTCACGCGGCCGCCGCGGATCAGCACGATCGAGTGCTCCTGCAAATTGTGGCCGACGCCGGGAATATAGGTCGTAACCTCAATTCCGTTGGTCAGCCGGACGCGGGCCACCTTGCGCAAAGCCGAGTTCGGCTTCTTGGGAGTCTGGGTGTAAACGCGGGTGCAGACACCGCGCTTCTGCGGACATCCCTGCAAGCGCCGGGCTGGCCGTCTTGTACCGCGGCCGCTTGCGGCCGCTGCGCACCAATTGATTGAAAGTAGGCATACTGTTTCTGGTGCTCCTAGTTCCTGGTACTCCTGGTTCCCTTGCACTTGCCCACGCCCTTCCCGGCAGCGCCCGCCCAGGCACACGCTCGCGGATTGACGTCGCATCTGCGTTTTCCCCGGTTTCAGGGGCTGGGTGGCGGACCCGCCAACCATGCTTCCCGCGGCGCCAGCGCCAGCGGGAGATTTTGGTTTCCCGTTCAGACTAAAAGCCGCCGACGGTGGCACCAAGCCCGAACCTTCCGGGAGCTGCTCCGTTTCGTCAGCACCGTCCCGCATAGCCTTTCAACGGGTGAAAGGTGCGCGCAGGACGTTTTCAGCGAGGGCGCCTCCGGTTTCGCTTTCCCCGGAAACGTTTGTTGCTAAAGCTCAGCTGCATTTTTCAGGGCTTTCCACACGCGCACCGGCGCAGCGCGGAAAAACCCCACTGCCTACAGGCAAGCCAGACTTAACTCGCGGAACC
>CAVTHC010000005.1:0-58457 GCA_963734455.1 Terriglobia bacterium | reverse complement strand
CGGCCAACGGATTTGTATCCGGCTGGCTTCGTAAAACAAAAACACGGCCAGCAGAATCATTTCTGGTTCGATGGCGTGTTTATAGCGAGGGAAGGGATTCACCAGGTAATAGGGAAGCGGATATATCAGCAGAAAGCAGGCCAGCAGAAATCCCCCTGGCTTTCTATCTCGCAGCGTGAGCCATAAACCCGCGAAGGCGAAGGCGGCGGGAAGAATGAACATGAGGTGGCGGGCGATCATCAGGTCGTAGCCGGCCACGACGTCAGCCTGGGGAGGCCCGATCCAGAAGTACAGAGACGCGTTCGAGGGTAAAGCGGAGAAACTCCCCGGGATGCTGGCGCACGAATTCGCGGAACTGCTGGCGTTTTTCTTCCATGAACCGAATTTCACCCAGGTCCTGAAATCTGTGCATGGCTTCGGGATCGTTGCCGGGATGCTCGCTGCGCGTCCACAGGCCGGTGGATTGATCATTGTTGGCCATGTGCATCTCGAGGGGAAGATTGTCGCGAACAAAAACAAACTGGCCGAAGACTACGTAGTTGCGCACCAGCCAGGGGCTGACCGCCAGGCCCGCCGCCAGGATGCACAAGCTCGACTCCCGCAATCTGGCCGGACCGCCGGGGCAATCGCCAGAACAGATAGAGCAGGCAAAACGGGAGAACGGAAAGCACCGCGGTATTAGTCAGCGCCAGCAGGCCCCAGAGAAGTCCGAATTCGATCCACATGCGCGGGCGCGGCGGCCGATCTGCCATGCGCAGGGTGAGCAGGAATGCCAGGCTGAGCAGGAACGCGCTGAGGCTCATCTCCCACACCACCCGCACCGGCCAATAGATGGCATAGGGAAACAGCGCCCAGGTCCAGGCCGTGGCCCGCGCCACCGCGACCCCGTAAATCTTCTCTCCGATCCGATAAAGCGTGAGACAAGTCAGCGCGGAAAAAATGCTGTTGAAAGCCAGAATGACCCAGGCCGATAGATTGCTGTAAATCCCAAACAGCTGAAAAACGCCGGCCAGGATGTAGGGATAGACGGGAGGCGCCCAGGCGCTCGGGCCAGTGGGCAGATCCGTGGGAGAGCTGAAGCCTTGTCCGGTTGCGATGGAACGGGCGATGCGGCCCATTTCCCATCCGAACTGGAAGTGATCGCGGCGAGGAGTAACGCGGTAGGTGTGGCCGATCGTGATGACCGCGAGGCGGAGCAGCAAGGCGATCAGAACGATGAAGAAGATGGAGTGCGTCCAGGGCGCTCTGCGAGTTGAATGGTTGGCGACTGCCGGCGAGTCCGTTTCCTCGCTACCCTGCATGAGCAAAGACTAGCACGGTGCGGCACGGACCGTGTGGGGGCGGGTCTCTGACCCGCCCGGTCGAGCGCAGCTCGACAATTTGCCAGGCCAGGTGATGTCATCAAACCCGAGCCGAGCTGCGCTCGGCCTGGCCGGGTCGAAGACCCGGCCCCACACAATCCTTTACCCCACACTGCATCCCCGCCGCCGTCCTATCCCCGCTTGCATAACCCCATGCTTCGGAGCTACGATGCGCCGTCGCAATTGTGGAGGTGACGTATGAAGCACGGCCGCTGGCCCGTCCTGCTGGTTACCTTTCTGTTCGCCGTGGCTCCTCTTTCCCGGGGCCAAATTGAAAACATCGTCATTGCGGCGGGGACGCCGGAAGACCAGGCGCTGCAGGCCATCACCAAAGAGCCGGACGATCAAAAGAAGCTGGCCATGTACGAGGATTTCCTGAAACAGTTCTCCGCCAATCCGGCGGCCGTGGCCTATGGCAACTGGCAGCTGGCGCAGGCCTACCAGGGCACGGGCGACCTGCAGAAAGCGCTCGATTACGGCGACAAGGCGCTGGCCAGCGCGCCTCACAGCCTCGATATTCTCGTGTCTCAGGCCAGCATCGCCCAACAACTGAAGAACAACCCCAAACTGCTGGATTATGCGGTGCGCGGCGGCGAACTCTACAACTCCATCGGCAAGGCCGCCAAGCCGGACGGCATGAGCGACCAGGATTTCGCTTCCCAGACCAAAGAGCAGAAGGACGGAGCGAAAAACTCGTATGAGTTCCTCGAGGCCGCGGCTTTCAACGTGATCGTCGACGAGACCAACGCCAAAGCGCGCATCAGCGACATTGATCGCTTTACTCCCGCCTTCCCCGGCTCGCGCTTTGACGAGCCGGTTGCCTCCTACGCCATGATGGCGCTGACCGAACTCAAAGACAACACCCGGGTGGTGGCCTATGGCGAAAAGGCCCTGGCGGCAAATCCCAACAACCTGGCGGCGCTCTTACTATTGGCGAACAACTACGTCGAGGACTCCAAGCCGGGCAGCGTGACCAAGGCAGTGGGCTACGCGCAAAGGGCAATTGTGGCGGCCAAGGCAGACGCCCCGGACGCGGACCGCACTCGCAAGCTCTCAGGCGGCGTCGCCCACTCCACTCTGGGCTATGCCTACATGAAGCAGGAAAAGACGGTGGCTGCGATTCCTGAGTTGAAGTCGGCTGCCGCGCTGCTGAAGGGAGTGGATGACCAGCAGTACGCGGTTGCGCTCTATAGGCTGGGTTACGCGTATGCCAAGTTGAGCCATACCACCGAAGCCCGCGAGGTCTTGCTCGAAGCCGCTAAAATTCCCGGGCCAGTGCAGCCTCTCTCCCAAGATCTATTGGCGAAAGTGAACGCAGCCCGCGCCAAAGGGAAATAGACCTGTCATCCTGAGCGTAGTCGCTGCTTCGCGCAGCGAAGCAGCGACGCAGTCGAAGGACCCCTGTAAGGGGCAAATGGCCGTCATCCTCATGCTCACGTACTCTCGCTTGTGGGAAGATCCTACGCCCGGAGAAAGCATTTTAGAGGGTAGGGGTCCTTCGACTTCGCGAGAGGTTTCGCGAGCGAAACCTCTCGCTCCGCTCAGGATGACAGGATGGGTCTGTATCAGATAGCCAGAAACTAGAAACTAGAAACCCTTCAGTGCTTCACCAAATCATCCGACAGCAGCAGGGCCTTCGATGCTAGATTGCGGGCCCGGTCCACGTCGCCTGCCTGTTCGGCTTCCTTGGCTTGTTCCATATATTTGCGGATCTGACTCACGCTGTCCTGCTGGCTTGAGTTCAGCGGGCGGGCGGAAATCTGTTTCAGGTTGTTGTCGGTTGCGGCCAGCAACTGGCTTGTGTTCTGGCGCTGGCTGGAGGCCTGCTCTTTACTCATGCCGGGGGTGAGCTGGACCACCGGGTCGGCGGTGCCGCCGTTCCTTACCACCTTCTTGTCTGGAGTCGCACTGGAAGCGCCAGCGCCGGTCTTCCGGTGGCGTCGTTTCTTAATGATCGTCCTGGCCTTCGCCGGTGGCGCGCTGGATTCCGGTTTCTTGGCTTCGGGCTGCGCTCCGGCCTGAGGTTCCGCGCCGGTTTGCGCCGGTTCTGCCGGCGGATTCGCCGGCGCATTATTCTGCGGAGAATCCTGGGGCGAACTGGATGGGGCTGCCACTGGCGCCTGAGTTTCCTGGTTCAGTGGAAGCGGCGGCGCGGGCGACACAACCTCCGTCATCGGCGGAGTCGTCAAAATGCAAAATCCGAGAATGGCGGCCAGATACCTGCTCATGTGAAATTTGGATGCTGCGAATCGACCTTCAGGCTTAACCGGAATTCTACCTTCCCCCCGGCGAGCCTGGCATTTTTTGCCGGAGAATTCACGCGACGTTCACAGTCCGCCCTGCTCTAGGTTCGACTGGCCGCCTCCTGCAGAGCATTCGAACGCGAAGGGACCAGGGGCAGGCGCAGGCGAAAGGTTGTGCCCTCGCCCGGCACGGACTCGAAATCAACCGAACCGTAGTGCCACTGCAGAATCTGATAGGTCTGGGCCAATCCGATTCCGGTCCCTTCTTTCTTGGTGGTGAAATACAGTTCGAAAATCTTGTCTTGCGCGTCGGCGGGAATGCCACTGCCCTGGTCGCGAATTTCGGTGACCACCATGTCATCCTCGCGGCGGGCGGAAACCGTCAGCCTGCCGCCCTCGGGCATGGCCTGAACTCCGTTGAGCACGACGTTGAGAATGGCCTGCTTGATGAAGTCGGTGTCGACTTTCACGGTCAAAGGCTGGGCGGGAAGCTCGGAGACAATGGTCACGCCATGCCGGCTGGCATCGGGCCCGGCCAGCTGGACGCCATCTTCGAGAAGGCGGCGCAGGTCGGTTTCCTCGAGATGCAGATCGCGCGGGCGGGTGAAGTCCACCAGGATCTGCACCACCCGGTCCAGGCGATGTATTTCGCTGCCGATAATGTCCATGTGGCGGCGGGTATCGGGATCGACCTGCCGCAGTTTGCCCTGCAGCAACTGCAAATGCAGAACGATGGCGTTGATCGGATTCTTGACTTCGTGGGCCACGCCGCGGGTGATCCGTCCGTTGGCGGAGAGCCGGCGGGACATTTCGATTTCGTCTTCGATGCGGCGTACCGACTCCGCGTCCCGCATGGTCAGCAGCGCGCCGATCTGGGTTTCTTTTTCGCGGATAAAGTCGAGCGAAATCTGCACCCGCTTGCCGCTGGGAAACTCGATCTCGCGGGGAGCGATGGGGACGCGCCGTTCAAACGATTGCAACAGCAGCGCTCCGAACTCCGATTCGGGAGAAAAAATTCCCCGGGCGCTTTGACCCAGCAGCTCCCGCCGCGGGCGGCCCAGAAATTTTTCCACCGAGGCGCTTACCAGCACCACCCGCGAGTCGCGAGTGAACAGCATCAGGCCGTCCTGCAGGTTGCCCATGATCTGGTCAACATTGTCTTTCAGGGCGGAAAAGATTTCCTTCGCGTCGCGCATCTGGCGTCCCAGGTGCGCGATCTTCAGACTCACCAGTCCATATTCGTCGTGGCCCGCGTCGGGTTCTCCGACGGCGTCCGCGCCGCCGGCGGTGACGCTGTCCAGGCTGCGATTGATCTGTTCCAGCGGCCCCAGCGCGATGTTCGAGAGTCCCGCGGCCAGGATCAGAGAAAGCAGAATGGCGATGCTGGAAAAGACCACGGCCTGCTGCAACCGGGGCGTCAGTTCGTTTTTCAGGAACACCGTGGAAACGCCCACCCGGATGCTGCCGAAGCGGGCGCCGTCCAGTTGCAGAGGGATGCGCACGTCGTACACCGTCGGCGGGTTGTACACCATGCGAAACTGCCGGCGGAAGTTGGCATTCTCCACCAGGTGAAAGTCAGGCCGGTCGGGAACCAGTTTGCCCACCAGGTCGGGATTGGTGTGCAGGATGGCTTTGCCGTCGCTATCGACGATGGCGGCGTCGTAGATGATGGGCCAGGTGCCCACCACCGATTCCAGAAAATTATTGAGATCGCGATCGGTGCCCAGGTAATACGCCACCGCCCGGCGGGTAGCGTCGGGATTGGTGGTGTCCACCTTGGTGCTGCTCAAGTCCGGAGCGGCGTTGGCCGCCAGGTAAGCCAGGTTTGAGGTCAACTGCGGCGGCCGATTCACGCGCCGTGGTCACCCGCTGCCGCAGCAATTCGGAGATGTAGATATAAGAAAAGGCCAGCACCAGCACGGCGACCATGAAGGTGATGGCCAGCACGATTTTGGTTTTTCTACGCATGGACTGCAATCAGCAATTAGCACTTGGCATTTAGCCACGACCCATGGGAATTAGCTCAAGTGCTAATCGCTAGCGCCTACTACCCATCATTCCTTCAACCAGCGGGTTTCGTCTGTCGCATCATCGCGACTTCAATTCCCGGCGCTTGGCTGCCACCCCTGGGTATCAGCCAAGTGCCAATTGCTAATTGCTGCTGTCCTACTCTTCCCGCACCAGCGCCGCATCCGCCGCGGCGTTGCCGTACTCCTTGAGCTTGTTGTGCAGCGTCTTCAGGCTGATGGCGAGAATCTCGGCGGCGCGGGTCTTGTTGTTATTGGTGGCTTCGAGCGTTTTCAGGATCAGCAGCCTCTCGGCTTCTTCCACGGTGGTTCCCACGCCCAGGCGCACCGTGTCCGAATCTTCGGCGGAACTGCGCAGGCTGGATTGCCCAAAACCCGGCGGCAGATGTTTGGTTTCAACCACCGCTCCATCGCACACGATGATCGCCCGCTCCAGAGTGTTGCGCATTTCGCGTACATTGCCCGGCCAGGAATAGTTCTGAAATGCGTTGAGGACGGCCTCGCTGACGCCGGCGACTTTTCGTCCGTGTTTCTCGTTCATGTCCGCCAGCAATGCCTGCACCAGTTCAGGGACGTCTTCCTTGTGCTCGCGCAGCGGCGGCATGTGAATGTTAAAAACGTTCAGGCGATAGTAAAGATCGTTGCGCAGTTCGCCGCGGGCGACCGCTTCCTCGGGGACCTTGTTGGTGGCGGCGAGCACGCGGACGTCCACCGTGGTCTCCACTTTGCTGCCCAGCCGGCGCAGCTTGCGGTCTTCGAGCACGCGCAGCAGTTTGGCTTGCGTGGCCACCGGCATCTCGCCGATCTCATCGAGCAACAAGGTCCCGCCTTCGGCCAGCTCGAAGCACCCCGTACGCCGCTCCAGCGCGCCCGTGAAGGCGCCCTTTTCGTGGCCGAAGATTTCGCTTTCGATGAGCGTCTCCGGAATGGCCGCGCAATTGATGGGAACGAACGGTTTGTTCCGCCGCGGGCTGAGTTCATGGACGGTGCGGGCCACCAGTTCTTTACCCGTGCCGCTGGCCCCGGTGATCAGGACCGAAGCGGTGCTGGGCGCGACCATCTCGATCAGGTGAAAAATTTCCTGCATTTTCTTGGAAGACCCGATCAAGCTTCCCAGGGAACCGGAGTCGCGCAATTTTCGGCGCGTGACCTCGAGTTCCGCCCGGGTCCCGAGCAGCGAGGATGCATTCTGCAGGATGGTGCGCAAGCGGTTGGTGTCGATGGGCTTGGTGATGTAGTCATAGGCGCCCATGCGCATGGCCTGCACGGCGCTGTCGATGGTGCCTTGGGCCGTCACCACGACCACGGCCATGGTCTGGGCGTCGGTGGCCAGTTTCTCCAGCAGTTCCAGGCCGCCCATGCGCGGCATTTTCATGTCGGTGACGACGATGGAAGGCGCCCAGGCGGTAACTTTTTCCAGTCCCTCCGCGCCATCCTTCGCAGTTTCGGCCCGATAGCCCCAGCCGGTAATCAATTCGGCCAGGCCGGTCCGCTCATTCTCTTCGTCTTCGACGATCAGTACTTTTTCATGGCTCATAGTGGCCCAGTCGCCATTATTTAGGCTTTCCCGCCCGGCTGCAAGCGGAGGTGCAGGGCTCGCGGCTTTCCCGGTCCGGTCGACCGCGATTCGGCGGGCGAGTCCGCCCGGGCTTGAAAGCCGGGTAGTATTATCAATATGAGACACTTAGCCGGGTTCTTCGAACTGGTTAAAATGTTCTCAGGTCGTTTGATTTGACCTTGGTCTGGGGTAAAATCATCTGCCATACCGAACTGGTACTGGCTTCCCACGCGGACTCCCGGTTTTTTACCCAGCATTGAGCGTGGATGCAGAATTCTTATTTGAAGATTCTTGGAGGAATTGCATGTCACTTCGTCGATTGCTGTCTGGCCTATTCCTGGGTCTATGTTTTGTGCTGTTGATATCCGCTACCGTGGTGGCACAAGAAGAACCGACACCTAAAGTAGATCTCTTCGTAGGCTATCAGTGGCTGCATCCCGGGATCAGAGTGCCGTTTCCGTTTCAGCCTTTTAACGCTCCGCTAAGCCAGAACATGGGCGATATCGCTCAGGGCGCGGGCGCCAGCCTGACTTATAACTTCTCGCGCTACCTGGGCCTCGAAGCCGACTACGGCGGGAACAAGAACAAGAACGGATCGGTGAACACCGCTTCGATCGGACCTAAGCTGTCTTACCGCACGGAAGGCGCAACCTTCTTCGTCCACAGCTTGCTGGGCCTCAACCGGCTGACGGTGCCCGATGTGGACACCAGCAACGGCATCGGCGCGCTGCTGGGCGGCGGAATGGACCTCAATCTCTGGCGGCGGGTCTCGTTCCGTTTATTTGAAGCCGATTGGGTGTGGTCCAACCACAATTTCTCCCGGGAAGTTTCCCCCGGCTTTTCCGATTTGCGGCGTCCCCAGGAGAGTGGGGTCCGGCTGCGCACCGGTCTGGTGTTTGGTTTCGGCTACCCCAATCCCGCCATACCCGCCGCGACTTGCTCGGTCCAGCCCAGCGAAGTCATGGTGGGCGAGCCCATCACGGCCACTGCGACTGCCAGCAACTTTAATCCTAAACATACCGTGAGCTATAGCTGGGCCAGCACGGGCGGCAAGGTCACGAGCAAGGACAACACCGCGACGGTGGACACCAACGGAGTCGCCGGCGGCAGCTACACCGTGACGGCGCACGTCACCGATCCCAAAATGAAGAAGGGCGGCGAGGCCAGTTGCTCGGCTACTTTCACGGTGAAGGAACCGCCAAAGAATCCGCCGACCATGTCGTGCTCGGCCAATCCCACGTCGGTCCAGGCGGGCACGCCTTCGAGCCTGAGCTGCACTTGCACCAGCCCGGACAACGTTCCGGTCACCATCAGTGGCTGGACGGCGACCGGCGGCAGCGTTTCCGGCGAGGGCGGCACCGCTACCCTCAACACCACCGGAGCAGCCCCGGGCGCGATCACGGTGAGCGCGACTTGTACCGACTCGCGCGGTCTCACCGCCAACAGTTCGAGTCAGGTGATGGTGGAGAATCCTCCTCCGCCGCCGCCCGAGGCGAGCAAGCTGAGCGAGTGCGACTTCCCCAACAAGGTGAAGCCGTGGCGCGTGGATAACACCTGCAAGGCCATCCTGGACGATGTTGCCCAGCGCCTGCAGCACGATCCCGATGCCAAGCTCGTCATCGTGGGCAACTCCGATCCCAGCGAGAAACGCAAGAACCTGGCTGGGGAACGCGCGGTCAATTCCAAGGCATATCTGTCCGGTGGCGAAGCCAAGCAAGCCATCGATGCCAGCCGAATTGAAGTGCGCACAGGCAGCGCCGGAACCAAGACCGCCGAATACTGGGTGGTCCCCGCCGGTGCGACCTTCTCGGCCCCCGGAACTACAGCCGTCGACGAGTCGATGGTGAAAGCGGTTCCCGACCATCCGGCCAAGAAGAAAGCTGCTAAGCCCAAGGCCCAATGACGTTTAGCCGATTACGGCCGGTCGAGTTTCATACTCGACCGGCCCTTTTTTGTCTGGCCTTCGGTAACTTGAAAAGAGCGTGTTACGCTGTCAATCTCAGCCGCGAGCGGAGAATTTCTCCGCCAGGGGCAAATTCACCTATGATTTCTCGTAAATTATTGATTGCATTGGCTATTGCGATGCTATCCGTCACGACTCTCTGGGCCGGTCAGTGGACCGCGCTGGGTCCGGACGGAGGCGACGTTCGGAGTCTGGGTTTCGACCCGCAAAATCCCGACCGCATTTATCTTGGAACCAGCACGGGAACGCTCTTCCTGTCCTCCGATGGAGGACACAATTGGTCGCGCCTGGCGCACCTGGGCGACGATGACAATGTTCTCGATCACATCGTGATCGACCCGCAGAATCCCAAGCACATTTTCGTTTCCGCCTGGAGCGTGGTGAATCAGCAGGCGGGAGATGTGTACCGCTCGCATGATGGCGGCAACAACTGGGAAGCGCTGCCCGGCGTGCACGGCAAATCCGTGCGGGCCATGGCGATCGCCTCCTACGATTCAAAGGTTGTGGTGATCGGCGCCCTCGACGGCGTGTTCCGCAGCAAGAACGGCGGCAACAGCTGGGAGCGCATTTCGCCGGTGGGCGGAGTTGATGAGCTGAAGAATGTCGAGTCGCTCGCGCTTGATCCCAAGAATCCCGACGTGGTCTATGCGGGCACCTGGCACCTGGCGTGGAAGACGGACGACGGCGGCGCCAACTGGCACCGCATCAACAAGGGCATGATCGATGACTCGGACGTGTTCTCGGTCATCGTGGACGCCAGCAATCCCACGGTGGTTTACGCCAGCGCGTGTTCCGGGATTTACCGCAGCGACAGCGCGGGCGATCTTTTCCGCAAACTGCAGGGCATTCCGTTCTCCGCGCGCCGCACTCGCGTGCTTAAGCAGGACCCGAAAGATCCGGCGACCGTTTATGCCGGAACCACCGAAGGCCTGTGGAAGACCACGGACGGCGGCAAGAACTGGAAACACGTGACCAGTTCCGAGGTGGTGGTGAACGATGTTCTGGTGGATCCGCGCAATCCCAACCGGGTGCTGCTCGCGACCGACCGCAGCGGCGTCCTGGCCAGTGACGATGGGGCGCAGAGTTTCAGGGCGTCCAATCACGGCTATGCGCATCGTTATGTCAGCTCGATTCTGGCTGACCCGAACAACTCCAACAACATTCTGGTGGGCGTGGTGAACGACCGCGAATTTGGCGGCGTTTTCGCGACCCGCGATGGCGGACAGAGCTGGCAGCAGAAGAGCGCGGGCCTGGGCGGACGCGATGTTTTCGCGTTGCAGCAGGTTCCCGGCGACGGCTTGATCGCCGGCACCAACAAAGGCATCTTCCTGCTGGATCGCACCTCCAGCACCTGGCGTCCCAGCAACACCATCGTGACCGAGAAAGTGGCCGCGCGCGTGATCAAGGGCAGGAAGGGCGCGAAGGCGATTAGAAGGCCCGCAGTCGTGGAGCGCTCGGTCCTGGATGCGCGGGTGAGCGATATTGAAATCACGCCCAAACGCTGGCTGGCTGCTACCTCGTCTGGATTGTTTACCAGCGTGGACCAGGGCAAAACCTGGACTGGCGGCGCAGTGATGGGCAAAACTGATTTCGTTGCGGTCGAGTCGAAAGGCGACCTGGTCGTCGCCGCGACTCGCACCAACGTTCTCTATTCCTCAAACGACGGAGCGACCTGGCAGCAGGCGCCTCTGTCTTCCTACGTCACCGCCATTCACGGCGTGACCCTCACGCCGGAAGGAGAGATCCTGGTGGCTTCCCGCGAAGGCGCTTTCCGGAGTTCCGATTCCGGAGCGACCTGGGAGCACGTGGTGAAAGGCATTCCGGACAAGAACATCAGCTCCATCACGTATGACCAGGGCAAGAAGCTGCTGCTGGCCACCAGCGTCGCTACCGGCGTCATTTTCGAGAGCAAGGACGGCGGCCGCAGCTGGCATCGCGGACCTGATTCGGGATACCCGCTGCGTCGCGTCAGCCTGGTGCGGGGACGCTTCGTGGGCGCAACCCCATTCGACGGCCTGATCGTGCAGCCCGAGAATGAGGCGGCCAGCGCGTCAGCCAGCTTCGGCGGTTCATCCGACTAACCGATCGCCAAAACTGTTTTCCAACCGACGGAGGAACGGATCAAACCGCTCCTCCGTTTTTCTTTGGGTGCGAAGCACAGAGGATCGGGGGAAGGGACACGATCTCATCCCAGGCGCGGACGTCATCGGCGTCTTCCGGATTAATCGGGTTTGCGCTGCGCCTCGTCCAGGCTGTTGCAGAAGCGAAAGAACCGGTCGACCCGGGCGAGTTTGAGAAGCGCCTGCACCCGATCGCTCGCGCCCACCAGAGAGACAGTATTGCCATCGCGACGGTGGCGGATATTCACATCGACCAGAGTGCCCATGCCGATCGAGTCGAGATAGGGCACATGGGTAAAGTCGAGAATCAGGTCATGCGACCCGTCCCTGGGGACTTTGGATTGGAATTCAGGCACCGTCGACAAAGTCAAAGGCCCGGTCAGGCGAATGATGCGCGGTCCATCCGGCAAGTTCACGAGGTCTTCGATCAGGAGGTTCGGATTCGCCACGGCAATATATTACACCGGGACGGCCGGCCGCCCCAGCTTTGCGTTTTGTGGGTCGTGGTGCAGTGTTTCGCGCAAAACAATCTCCGAATCCCTAACGGGATCCCAAACTGCGCGAGCATCGTTTTGTGCAAAGGCCCTGACGCGTTGCCACTGGTGTGGCCTAAGACATCCCTAATGCTCGCGTCGTTCCGGACGCTGTACGCTGTTATTGGGGCGGCCAGCGAGAGCGGAGCGTCCTTAGTTCTTGCTCGGCGGGCCGGCGATAAATACCGGCAATAACTACCCATTCGATTTTGATTTCCTCACTAAGTTGCTGATAAATCGATCTCCAGGGATGGCATCCAGCTTGCGACTTGTGGCGGAGTGACGGTGCGGGGCAGGATTGTTTCATGAAGGTGTCGACCGGGAACAGGCGGAACGCGGTTGGGTTCCTGATCGTTCTGCTCGTCGTTCCGCTCATCGGGATGACTCTTGGCGGGGTGCTCGCAGCGTGAGCCCGTGGCCGAAGAGAATGCTTTGGCCGACCAGCACCTGCCTTTTGACGCAGCATCCGATAAAGGCGGAATCTCTCCCACCGGGTCGCTGGCGCCGGCTTCCATTCCGGCTGGAACGCCGGTCACCATTCACCTGCGTCTGTCTTTGTCGAGCGCCAGTTCGCGCACCGGCGATCCCTTCGAGGCGGTGCTGGACGAGCCCATCCTTCTCCATGGACGCATGCTGGCGCCACGCGGAGCGATCCTGACCGGAAAGGTCCTGGAAGCCAGGGCTTCGGACCAGTTTCACGAACCCGGTTATCTGCGCCTGGGGCTGACTGCGATATCCCTCAACGGCAAGCTGGTTCCGATACAGACTTCGAGCATCTTCATGAAGCGTGGCTCGCACGAGCAACGCAATGTGACCATCATCCGCGATGGCGCTGGAAATAAAGGCGCGCTCATTGGGGCGTCCATCGACGCGCCGGGAACGACGTATGCCACGGGAAGCAGCGACGTGGGCGTCGCCCCCGAGCGGCGTCTGACGTTTCGCCTGGCCCAACCCCTGCCGCTCTAAAAACCCTCAGATGCCGGTGTCATCAGATGCAGGTGTCATCCTGAGCGGAGTGGCTGCTTCGCGCCGCGAAGCAGCCGCGCAGTCGAAGGACCCCTATAGACCTGCAATGCTCTGACCTGGCGTCCGTCCGCGGAAGTTCAGAACCTCAGTGCGGTGGAAAGGTAGGGGTCCTTCGACTCCGTCGATCCATTCGCAAGCGAATGGATCGAGCTCCGCTCAGGATGACAGAGTCAAATCTCGGCAGGATGACAGGTCGGCAAATCTCGGCAGGATGACTACAGGGTGTTCATGAACGCGACCAGGTCGGCTTGCTGGTCATCGCTCAGGCCCATATTGAAGCGCTGGTTGTAGAAACTGACCACCTGCAACAAATCGATCGCAGTGCCATTGTGGAAGTAGGGTGCGCGGGCAGCCAAGCCGCGCATGCCCGGGACCTTGAACTTGCTGATGTCGGCACATTTGCCGGTGACCATCGCCCGTCCCGGATCGGTGGTGACAACTGGGTTCCGTCGTTGCATTGAATGAAGTAAGAGGGGAGATTGGCTTTGGGAGAACCGGTCCCGATGTCCATCATCTCGGGCAAGGAGTCGCCACCCACGTTCGGCGTGTTGTGGCAGGTGCTGCAGGTGCCCAGGATCTGTGTCTGGCCGCGGACATCGTTAAATCCAGGCACGGCGGAAATCAGCATGGGATAAGTATTGAACAGCACCTCTCCCCGCGCGATGGATTGCTGCGCCGCGGCGTTGCTGCCACTCACCGAGGCCCACTGGGTGTACAGGTTGAAGACGTTCGGATCAAATCCGCTCCCCGAGTTGATTCCGGGAGAGAAGGGCTGGGTGGAGAGGAACTGCGGACCGCCATTGGCGCCCTGGGCGGTCAGATCTCCGGCAAGAGTGTCCTGCGATTGCGCGGTGAATAGCGCAGTCTCGAAGTTCACGATCTGGGTCAGCTGCGCATCCGTCGGCGCGGTCGTGGGCTGGGCGTGGACCAGGGTGGCATTCATGGCCTGGGTCTGCAAGTCAGGTTCCCGGCCGTCCCACATGATCCCGTTAAGAAACTTCAGGTTGGTGGAGGGAAGCGGCCGCCGGTAAAGCGCCGGCTGGGTCGCCGTAGTTTCCGGGCATTGGTAAGGATCGTCGATCGAGATGATGCTGAAGTCAGCGTTCGCCGGCACCGGCAGGGTTATCCGGATCAGCCCAAAATTCAGCAACTGGCTGTAGGCCGTGGTGGCGGCGGCGAGAGTAGAGACGTCGTCACTGGGGCAATTGGCGCCGTCCACCGCGCGGAACACCGGGTCGGTGCCCTGGGTGGATTGGAAGCGCTGCTGCAAGTCGGTGGGATTGATGCTCCAGCCGTCGCTGGCGACATGACAGCTGTGGCAGGTGCGGCCATTCGTGCCCAAGGGGCTGAAAAAGGGGCTCGAACTATCAATCTTGGTGTGGCTGAAGGTCTCGAGCGTGCCGCTCGGGTCCGGCGATGTTTGCTGAAATGTCGTCGGGGGCGGGGTGCCGTCGGAGCCTGTTCCCCCGCACGCGGTAAGTCCGAGATCAGCAGCCCAGCAACAGCAAGTAAAGCCTGGCGTCGAATCATCGCTTACGTGGCCCTTTGGTTCAGACCTCGGCCCAGCGAAAGCAGCATCGCTCGGGCTGGAAGTCCTTGATTTTTATGGGGGAAGACAACCGGGGGAGGAAGCTCTAAATTACCACATTCAGATCGAAAATCAAGTTGTTAAGTGCCGGGGTAGTGGCGCAGTTAGAAATCCCCTCCTGATCGTGCGTCAACGCGTGGACAGCCTTACGGCCTTCAGGCCGTGAAGGATCTGGCGTCGCAGCCCATGCTCTGCCTCGTCCTGGCAGCGGTAAAGCGCCGATGCGCGCCAGATCCTTCGGCAGGCGAAGTAACTCCCTCAGGATGACGCCGTGCCCGTTCGAAAATCACAAGGAAGTGATTGTTTTCCGCAATTGCGCCACGGCCAATGCCGGGGTAGTGTGCGCTTGTCGCGGCTGCAAATGGATGCAGGCCGGGCGGAAGAGCGCTTTCGTCGGACCGTGACCGGGATTTCTCAAGGCCGCAATGTTCTTCCGTCACAGCCCTGTGTGACCGCTGCCCTTAGCAGTTGGCTCGCGCCCGCCTAAACTTCCCAAAATGAGCGGAGCACAGGGCGGACTTGTCGCAGCCGGTTTCCCGAATCGGGAGGGGATACGCCTTTCGACACCGCTCGCGCACTCATTTGGTGCTTTCCCGAAAGATGCTCTTGTGGCTAATGCTTTCGTTTGAAGAAAGTTCCGATGAAAGGCCGATCGCAGGATTGACCCCGGGATTGACGCAGATTGAAAAGATGAATGCCATCGCCCAACTGCGGCCGGACAACGCTGGATCTCCCGATCCTGCCCTGCTGTGGGCTGCCGTCGAAGCCCTCCCCGAGAGTCTGGCGATTGTCGCGTCGGGCCTGATTATCTATGCCAATCCGGCCTGGCGCGGAATGTTCGAATGTCCCGATCCGGACCAGCTTCAGGGTATGCCGCTCGAAGACCTGCTGCCATCGGATTTCTGCTCCTTCGGCGCCGGGGTTGGGCGCGCGAGGATGGCGAAGATGGCCCCGAGGGGCAGTTCGTTTACACCCGCAAGGACGGCACGCGCCGGCATCTCGAGCTGGCGCGGGAGGTTTTTGAATCTGCGGGGCGGCGAATTTCAAGTCCTGCACACCCGGGACGTCAGCCGGCAGAAGCAACTCGAGAGGCAGCTGCGGGAAGCGCAAACCTTCGAGGCGGTTGGCCGGCTGGTGGGAGGCGTGGCGCATGACTTCAACAACCTGCTGACCGGCATCATGCTGTATTGCGACCTGCTGATCGGGGAGCTGGAAAAGAACAGCCGCCCTTACCGTCACGTCCAGGAAATGCGCATGGCGGGCGAACATGGCGCTGCCCTGGTGCAGCAGTTGCTGGCCGTGGCCCACCCTCGGCCGGAGGAAGCGCGCGAGTTCGCGCTGAACGAAGTGGTTGCCGGTATCGAAGACCTGCTGATTCGACTGCTGGGTGAAAACATCGTCTTACACACTTCGCTGGCCGCTGACCTGGGCGCGGTGAGGATGGACCCGTCGCAGGTCCAGCAAATCCTGCTGAACCTGGTGTTGAATGCCCGCGACGCCATGCCCGACGGCGGCCAGATCACGATTGCCACCCGAAACTGCAGCGACGGCGTCCCCGATTCGCAATTGCCCGGCGAGCCCTGGGTCGAGCTGAGCGTGGCCGACACCGGGGATGGCATGGACGCGGAAACCCTGGACCGCGCCTTTGAGCCCTTCTTCACCACCAAGCAACCGGGCCGCGGCAACGGCCTGGGCCTGGCTACGGCTCGCCGGCTGGCCCGGCAGCAGGGCGGAACCATCGTTGCGGAAAGCCAGCCGGGAAAAGGCACGCGGGTTTCGGTGCGCCTGCCACGAGTTCAACCAGACGCTCCATCAAATTCGAAAGTCGAGGTGATTTCATGACCACAGCCGCATTCAGCGCCACCAACCCGCCCAGATCGAAGGGGCGAATTTCCTGAACCTGCTGATCGTGGACGACGAACGCGCCATTCGCGAAGTCTGCCGCGAGGTGGCGCAGTCGCTGGGCTTCAACACCGCGGTGGCGGACTCGGCCGAACATGCCTACCGCATGCTCGACACCCAGAACATCGACGTCGTGCTGCTCGACCTGAAACTGCCGGGCGCGGGCGGGCTGGAGGCGCTGCACCAGATCAAGAACGCAGGCCCGATGCGGTGGTGATCGTGGTGACCGGCTACGGCACGGTGCAATCCGCGGTGCAGGCCATGAAGAATGGCGCGTACGACTACGTGACCAAGCCCTTCAGCATGGAAGAGCTGCGGCTGCTGCTGGAGCGGGTCTCGGGCCATCTGAAGCTGAAGACCGAGAACCGCATTCTGCGCGAGAAGATCAAATCCAAGCAGGGCTTCGGCAGCATCATCGGCCGCGCGCCGGAGATGGAAAAGCTCTACCGCATCATCGCCAAGGCCGCGCACAGCACTCATCCGGTGCTGATCCTGGGCGAGAGCGGCACGGGCAAGGAGATGGTGGCGCGCTCCATTCATTTCTCCGGGCCATTTCGCGACAAGCCGTTTATTCCGGTGGATTGCGGCTCGCTGGTGCCGACGCTGATCGAGAGCGAACTGTTCGGATACGTGAAAGGCGCGTTTACCGGCGCGGTGCAATCCAAGGATGGCTTGCTGGCCATCGCCGAAGGCGGCACGGTGTTTCTGGACGAGATCGGCGAACTTCCGGTCGACCTGCAGGCCAAGCTGCTGCGGGCGATTCAGGAGAAGGAGATTCGTCCGGTGGGCAGCACCAAGCGCATTCCCATCAATGTGCGCATTCTGGCCGCCACCAATCGCGACCTGGAGCAGGCGGTGGCGCAGGGAACCTTTCCGCCGCGACCTTTATTTCCGGCTGAACGTGCTGAGCCTGCGGATTCCGCCGCTGCGCGAACGGCGGCAGGACATTCCGCTGCTGGCCGCGCATTTCCTCGAGCGGCTGTCGCGAGCCGGAGGACATGAGCGCAGCCTGAGTGACGACGCGATGAAGGCCATGCTGGCCTACGACTGGCCGGGCAATGTGCGCGAGCTGGAGAACTGCCTGGAGCGGGCCTGCGCCCTGACCACCGGCCCGGTGATCCACGTGGACGATTTGCCCAGCTCGATCCATGGCGTGGCCAGCACTCCGCGAAGGCGGCAACGGCAAGACCCAGATCCTGCCCATGGCGGAACTGGAGAAGCAGACCATCCTGAGCACCATCACGCAGCTTAACGGCGACAAGCTGATGGCGGCGCGGATGCTGGGCATCGGCAAGACAACGCTGTACCGCAAGTTGAAGGAGTATGTGGCGCGGATTGAGCGGCCGCTCGGCACGCGCCGCGTAGACTGAACGCCCTCGTCCGGTCGGGCGAGCGAAGCTCGCCGGGTCCCGCTCGCCATCCAACAAACGCAAGGTCCCTCCACTGCGCTCGCTGCGCTTCGCTCCGGGTCGGATGACAAGAGATTTCGAGCTGATGCGGCAGGCCTACGCGGCGCAGCAGGTCGATGAAGCGCGGATCAGAGCGGACGAGTCAAACAGTGGCTCAGTTGCGATATCGACCATGTTGGCATCTCGCGCCTGATACCCTCTCCAACCACTGCAACGCATGCTCGTTCTCTCCGAGGCGGAACGATCAAGAATTGCGATGTCCAGCGGTGCAACATAGCCATGAGTCGACTGGCGGATCAGATCGTCAAGCCAGGCTTGCATGGCGCCTTTATAGCCCGACGCCGAATAGGCTTTCCCAATCAGGTCTGCGGTTCGCGCGTCTCCGTCGAGGAGAAATGCCTTTTGCCACTCTGCGATTGCTTCCTTGTACATTCCCTTGCGATCGTAGACGTTTCCCAGCCCCAAGTGCGCAGCGCTGAAGTTTGCGTCCAGTGCCAGCGTCTTCTGATACTGCTCAATCGCCCGGTCGAATTGATGCGCGTACGTACAGATCCGTCAGCTACGTTGGTATTCCCGATCAGGCTTAGTGGATCGAGAGCGATCAGTTTGTTTGTGCTCAGCCACGCCCTCGTCGAATCGCTTCATCGAGTGCGGAAAAAGGGGAGTTCATTCCGCGGGCGTTCGAACCGCCATTCGTATCTAGCTCAATTGCGCGTCGAAACTCTTTCTCCGCTTCGAGGAAAGTCCAGTCGTATCGCCACAAGACCCATCCCAGAGCGGCGTCAGCGTCGCCAACGAATCGTCCAATTCCAGAGCTTTCGTCGACGCCGCTTTCGAGCTTGGCATCATCTCTGCAGGAGGACTGGTATACGCGAGTTCATGGAAGGCGTTCGCCGATCCCGCGTAGGCCAGCGCGTAGCCTCGGATCTTCGTCGATAGCTTGCTGGAAATAATCGACGGCCTTCCTCATATCGTCGTCAGTGAATTTTCCAGTAATACCGGCCCTTCAGATATAGGTTGTAGGCTTCCCAGTTTTCGGCTTTATGCGCGGCGAGCTTTCTCGCTTCGGGGCTGATCCGCAATCTCAACTTCTCGGAAACGTCCCGTACAATTTCCTGTTGCACGGCGGAAGTATCGGAAATCGGGCGATCGTATTGCGTGCCCCAGATCTCAGAGCCGTCGCGCGTGTCAACCAGTTCCGACTCGAGATCGATGCTGTCGCCGTGGTGGACCAGGGACCCGACCAGGACGGCGCCCACTTTCAGATCACGGCCCACAGTTTGCGGATCGATGTTCCGCCCCTTGTAGCGGAATACCGTGCTTCGTGACATAACTCGCAGTTGCGGAAGCTGGGAGAGGCTATGAATCAAGCCTTCGGTGATGCCGTCGCAGAGATATTCCTCATCTGGATTGCCATTGGTGTTCACGAACGGCAGCACGGCCACGGAATCGACGAGGTTGCCCAGAACGGGACCGATAGTACCTACCTCCATGATCAGCGCGCCACCCAGGAGAACGATTCCGACGATGGCCGCCACCACCTTTTGGGTGGACCACCTGTTCGCGGGCGGAATCAGGGTGGCGGCGCTTCCACCGGCAGTCTTCCCCGACTCGGAATCACGTTTCAGACGCTTTCAAATCAGCCCTTAACTCGGCGGCGGACTGACACCGAATATCGCGATCTTTCTCCAGCGCTTTGCTGATGATCTCTTCCAGCCTGGCCGGTACCTCCGGGTTCGACTTCATCAGGGCTGCGGGTTCGCGATTGAGGATCGACTCGAAGATTACTCCCGAGGTGTTTCCCCGAAAGGAGAAGCAGCCCGGTCGCCATCTCGTACAACACAGTCCCAAACGAGAACAAGTCCGTTCGAGTGTCGAGTTCTTTGCCGCGGACCTGTTCGGGGGACATATAGGAGACCGTGCCCGTAGCGGTTCCCGGGCTGGTGAGATTTTCCTCCGCATCGATGGTAGCGGCGCTCTCGCTGGCGGTGGCCGGCCTCAAGGAAAGTTTGGCCAGTCCAAAATCGAAGAATCTTCGCCTGCCCGCGACTGGTCACGAAGATGTTCGCGGGCTTGATGTCACGATGGATAATGCCCTTCGAATGTGCCCCGTCGAGTCCGTCTGCGATCTGAATGCCCAGATCGAGGAGGGTTTCAATCTCGATTGGTCTGCCGCCAATCAGGTGCCGAAGAGTCTGGCCTTCCATCAACTCCATGGCGATGAAGGCCCGGCCATCTATCTCGTCAATTTCGTAGATGATGCAGATGTTGGGGTGGTTCAAGGCAGATGCCGCTTTGGCTTCCCGCTGGAACCGGCCGAGGGCCTGGGCATCGCGGGCCAGTTCTTCGGGAAGAAACTTGAGGGCTACGTGACGTCCGAGCTTAAGGTCTTCGGCTTCGTAGACAACCCCCATGCCGCCGCCGCCGATCTTGCGCAGAATGCGGTAATGGGAAAATGTCTGCCCGAGCGGTTGCAGGGGAGCGGTCATTGGCGACGATGGTAGGTGCGCTTTGGAGGAAGGTCAAGACCACGGCTCGCACGTCAGCGACGTGGGGCCCCCCGGCGAGGTTCAGCTGATTTTTCTCCCAAATTCTGGTCTAAGCTTCCCGGAATGGAAAGCTGGCTGGAGAGCGCACTTCGATAATCCCTCTATTTTCAGCGCCTCGAACGCGGCTGCAGACTTGCGAGCTCAGACCGCATCCAGCTCGTCGTTACGCCTTTTGCCAAGGCTCGGGCTGGCCTCAGGGCCGACCGCCTGGAGGGCGGCCTGCACGCATGGCATGAGGCGACCGTCAGGCCAGGATGGTTCGCGGCTCCTGGGTTCGAGGCGCGGGCAAAACCGCGAAGCGCACATCGATCAGGATGTGCAGCAGGATGGGCACCAACAGGGAGCCGGTGGCGACGTAGAGTCCGCAGAACAGTGCGCCCGCAAAGGCGGTCAGCAGCATGCCGCTGATTCCCTGGTAGGAATGCGCCAACCCGAAGAGTATGGCAGCCACCAGCAGCAATGGAGCTCCCTCCAGGTGTAATGCGCCGTGCAGCGTGGACAACAGCCAGCCACGAAATACGACCTCTTCGCAGACCCCCGCGCTGACGGCCACGGCGATCCAGAGAAGTCTTTCGTGAGCTGTGACCGGAACCAGCGCGGAGAAATCAGGCAAGAGCTTGCGCCACCAGCGCGCGGGCGCCGGGGCGGCTGTCACGCCGCGACGATTGGATCTGATTCTGGCGATGACAAAACCGGCCGTTCCCAGCAGCAATCCGAAAAGTATTCCCGCCATGCTGCCGCGATCAAAGTCACTGCCCCGCAGAACCTGAAGCAGGCGGTGTGTTTTCCAGGGCCAGGATTTTAGGGTTCATTTTGTTCCAGTCGAAGCCCAGCGCCAGCAGCGCCAGTAGAGCGCTGCCCCATTCGAACCGGATTGCCTTCCGGTAGACGCGGGCGCGCGCCTGCATATCGCCGTTTGCCAGGTCCAGCTTGAGCTGGCGGTATTGCGGACCAAAGCGGACCACCTCCCATATCACATAGCCGGCCAGGACAATATCAATCGCAAACCACAGGGCAGGCAAGCTCGTCATTTGCATCCTCCTACTCTTTTGGCTACTGCACGATGTCGTCGATCAGCTTTCTGGTTTCTTCTATTTCACGGTGCTTGCGCCGCTCCAGGTGCTTCAGGAAAAATAATTCCGCCAGCAGCGCGGCCAGGATCAATCCATCTCTTGCGTGAAACCTGGTCCAGTTCCATCCCACCAAGGCGGCCAGCAACAAAGTGGCGACCAGCAGAAAGTAAAATGAGAAGCGGGCGGTGCGCGCTTTGGCGACGGCCCTGCGGTGACAGAGTTCCGCATAGGCCAGCGTGGTTTGCGCGGTTGGCTTCCAGGCGCCACGCCGCACCCACCAGGCATAGCCGCCCAGAAACACTCCGGCGAAAGCAATACCGGCGGCCATGCCGGCCATGAATGAACTGCGAGTTCGCAGGGCCGCGGCGGTGGAGATGGCCAGGCAGACGCACACCGCGACGATGGCCGCGACCGTTTTCAGATTCTGCCGTCTGATCTTTTTCTTCAGGTCGGGCAATGGCTCGGTTTGCTCCTGCCACTCCCGCTGCCAGATTTCGAGCTCGGTATCGTGGTTCACGAGCGCTCCTCCATGGCTTCCTTTAGCGCTTTTCTGGCCCGGTTCAGGCGCACCGCTACATTGCTTTCTGTGATGCCCAGGACTTCGGCAATTTCGGCGTGGGGAAGTTCCTCGAGCATGAGCATCACCACCTGCCGATAGGCCAGAGGCAGGCGCTGGATAGCAGACCGCAAGCGGTCGCGCTGGCGGGTCATCGCCGCCTGTTGTTCAGGATGCGGCCTGGGGTCAGCCGGCTCCAAAAGCGCGGGCAGGTCATCCAGCGGCTGGTGGGCGGGCTGCCGCCTGCAGACGTGGGTCAGGCCGCGATTGTGCGCGACGCGGTAGACGAAGCTGCGCTCCGAGCATTCCCCGCGAAAATGCGGCAAGGCCTGCCAAAGGGCCAGCGCAATCTCCTGGGTCAATTCTTCCCGGGCGGCGGCCACTCTCTCGTAGCCGAAGGCGAGGCGCGACAGGGCGGGGCCGTACTCGCGCATGAGGCGGTTGAAGCGGTCGTCCGGGTTTTGGCTCAGGCTATCGCTCACAGGATCGCGCGGACCCACTTTCGAGGCTGGCGTGGACCCGGCAAATCCATGATATGTTTCTGGCTGCGGCTGCAAGCTTGAGTTCGCTCCCGGGACTCTCCGTCCCCTGCACATGAGGTAGTCTCGCCGGGCGCGAATACCTTACAAAAGTTTTTGGCAAAAAGGGTGTTTTGATCTCTGGGGCGCTCACGAGGTTTCACGGTCGGTGTATCCCGATGCTGCTCCTGATTCTCGGTGAGCTTCCCGCATTGGGAAGCATCAGGTTCCACCCTCGGTCGTAACCCCATTATTTTCAGCAGCCCGACACGGCTGAAAACGTGCAAGGCATGGCAGCATGCTGCTAGTCATTACGCCTTCCGCCAAAGCTCGAGGCTGCGCTCAGGCGATTCAGCAGGTCACTTCTGAAGAAACCCACGTGGCGGCTACATCGTCCCAGGCGCTGGCCCAGCTTCGCGCCCGGGAATACGTAGCCGTGCTTATCGATCAGGCGTTCCTCGAGACCGAGCCGGTCGAGAGCGATATGGTGCTGGAACATATCGGGACAGCGGTTCCGGTCCATGTGAATTTCGCGGTCAACGGCATGGAGAGGATCGCGCGCGAATTGCGTGCCGCGCTGCGCCGGCACACCCGGCAAGTCCAACTGGTGCGGCAGGAAGTGCAGCAAACCCTGCGCAACGAACTCAAGGGCACGATCACGGCGCTGCTGCTTTCGTGCGAGATGGCGCTGCAAGTTCCCGACCTCCCGAGCGGCGCCGCCAGCCGGATGCGCGCGGTGCATGAACTAGCCCAGGAAATAAGGTTCAAGCTGGAGGCTTCCGCCTGAGCTTAGGGCGCCGAGAATCCTGCCTTGAATCCTCCGGTTACAGCCGCCAAGTGCAACATTTTGCGCATGGGCTGCCGGCCCGAGAAAATCTCTCGCGAAGGCCCTGATTCCCGCACTACAATGACGAGCAGAAACAAATGGCGGCGCCGCAGCCTTTTTCGCGGCCACCCCGCCCTCTCCCAGAGGACCTTGTGCACGTCCTGATTACGGCCGACACTTTGAGCGGTACCTGGACGTACACCCGCGAGCTGGTCTCCGGACTGGTAAGCCGGGGCTTGCGCGTAACCCTGGTAAGTTTCGGCGAGATTCCTTTACCCCAGCAGACTCTGTGGATGGATAACCTGCATGGCCTGGAATACCATCCCACGGCGTTTCGCCTCGACTGGATGCAGGAAGGGCAGGAAGACCTTAAAGATTCCACGGCGTATCTCACTGCGCTGGTAAAAGAGTTGAAGCCCGACGTGCTTCACCTCAACCAGTTGTGCTACGGCAGCCTGCCGGTTCCGGTGCCGCGCGTCGTGGTGGCGCACGGTGACCTGATCACTTGGTGGCGGGCGGTGCACGGACGCGAGCCCCGGCAGGATCGCTGGCTGCAATGGTATCGGGACGTCGTGACCCGGGGACTGGCGGCGGCCAGTGTCGCGGTGGCTCCTTCGGTCTGGATGCGGGACACCATCCGCGATTGCTACACCCGGGCGCGGCACGACACCGTCATCTATAACGGACGGAATCCAATTTTCTTCAATCCCTATGTGGGCAAGGACGACTCGGTGCTCGCGGTTGGGCGGTTGCTGGATGCAGGCAAGCAGATTTCGCTGCTGACCCAGCACAGTCACCCTCTTCCCATCTGCATCGTGGGATCCGACACACCGGTGCATGGTCCGGCGGGGATTCCGATACGCGCCGACGTCAAACTTTCGATTGATGAGGTCAATGTCGCGCTGAAAGGGCCGCAGACCGAGGCGCAGTTGCGCACGCTCTACAGCCGAGCGGCGATTTACGCCGCCACCTCGCGCTACGAACCGTTCGACATGGCGGCGGTGGAAGCCGCATTCTCGCGCTGCGCCATCGTGGCCAATGACATTCCTTCATTCCGGGAAATATGGGGCGACGCCGCTCTGTACTTCCGTGAAAATGACGCCGCCAGTCTGGCCTCCGCCATCCGCCGCTTGAGCGATCAGCGCGATCTGTGCCGCACCTACGGCAATCGTGCCTACCAACGGGCCCGGGAATGCTTTACCTCCAAGCGCATGATCGATCAATATCTGGAGCTTTACGGAAACCTGCTGCAGACCCGGTGGGCCGCGGCTTAGGAAGCTGTCAGCTCTCAGCTGTCAGCTATCAGCCGTCAGCTCTGAATTTGCCTCCCATGCGTTTGGCTGAAACGAGAGCTGAAAGCTGACAGCTGACAGCTGACCGCTGCCTTCTGCTATCTTCAATATCGACAGGGAGGCCTCATGGCTGCAGTCAAGATTACGGTTCGCAAGAACGGCCCCTACCGGGTGGAGGACCCCGAAGGTTCGATCGAACTGGTCGATGCCGACGGGAACAAGTATGATCTGACCGGCAAACCGGCGTTTTCGCTCTGCCGTTGTGGCGGGTCGGTGACCAAACCATTCTGCGATGGCACCCACAGTCGCATCGGATTCCTGGGGGCGGAGTCGGCGGTAAAAAAGGTGGAGAGCGGCAGCTGAACCGGCCGCTTCCTCGACGAGAGTCAGTTTCGCGGTAACCGGTGGCCTTCTTTTTGCCCAGCCACAATCTCCCCCTCTGCCGGAAACCTGCCATCGCCGCATCAAACTTCATAGGAGCCCCTGTGAACGATTGGAAAGACCGAGAGTTGGGAATGGGCCGCGGCATCACGCGGCGTGATTTCCTGAACGGAGTCGCGCTCACCGCCGGCGCGGCCATGCTTCCCTCTGACTTGCTGGCGGCCGCGGATATGCAGGCCGGGCCGGAGCAGTCGTCCAGCTACTACCCGCCGGCTTTGACCGGGCTTCGCGGCAGCCACCCAGGATCGTTTGACGCGGCCCACAGCCTGCGCGACGGCACCTTCTGGGAGCAGGCGGGAACGCCGGTGGACACGGGAGAATCGTACGATCTGGTGGTGGTCGGCGGAGGCATCAGCGGACTTTCCGCGGCGCATTTTTTTCGCAAGGTGGCAGGGTCAAGAGCGCGGGTGCTGGTTCTCGACAATCATGATGACTTCGGCGGGCACGCCAAGCGCAACGAGTTTTCTTCGGCCCAGCGAACCCTGCTGGGTTTCGGCGGCACATTTTCCATAGAAAGCCCGGCCCCTTATAGCGCCGTCGCTAAAGGGTTGATCGAGGAATTGGGAATCGATGTACCGTCGTATCCCAAGTACGTGAACCGGGGACTGTATCGATCATTTGGCCTGGGTCCGAAGGTCTTTTTCGACAAAGAAACGTTCGGCGCCGACAAGTTGGTCATCAATCCGCTGCCCCGCGTCGGGGGAGAGAGCGAAGACGAACAAGCGCGGGTCCGCGACCTTGAAACCTTCCTGCAAGAAGCGCCGTTTTCCGCAGCCGCCAAGGCCGACTACAGACGCCTGGCCACGGAAAACACAGATTATCTGCCGGGCTTGAGCTCGGACGAGAAAAAAGCCCGCCTGGCGCGCATGAGCTATAACAGCTTCCTGACCGACCTGGTCAAGGTCAGCCCCGAGGTGGTAAAGCTCTTTCAGGCGATGCCCCAGGGGTTGTTCGGCGTGGGCTTTGACGCGGTCGCCGCCCAGGACGCATGGGGACTCGGAGTGCCGGGCTTTGCCGGCATGAATCTCGACCCGGCGCCGGGCAAGGGCATGAACCGCGACGCGATTCCGAATGAGGAAGCGGAGAAATACTTTTTCCACTTTCCCGATGGCAACGCATCCATCGCGCGCCTGCTGGTGCGCAAACTGATTCCGCAGGCAATCCCCGGCCACTCCGCCGCGGACGTAGTCATGGCGCGGGCCCACTACGCCCGGCTTGATGAGAAGAGCTCGCCCGTCCGCATCCGCTTGAACAGCACCGCCGTTCGGGTGCGGCACCAGGGAGATCCTGCGAGCGCCCGGGGAGTGGAGATCGCATACGCGCGCCGCGGCAAGGTGTACACGGTGCAGGCCAAGCATTGCGTTCTGGCCTGCTGGCACGTGGTCATTCCCTATATCTGCGAGCAGTTGCCGGAGAAACAGAAGCAAGCGCTGTCGTCTGCCGCGAAGGTTCCGTTGCTCTACACCAATGTTGCCATCCGGAACTGGAAGGCGTTCCAGAAGCTGGGCACGAACTCGATCTACACGCCCGGCGGATATCACTCGTACATGAACCTGGACTTACCGGTCAGCATCGGCGGTTACGAATGCTCGCAGAAACCGGAGGAGCCAATCGTCATCCACATGATGAAGACGCCCTGCAAGCCCGGCCGTCCGGCGCGCGAGCAGCATCTTCTGGGCCGGGTGGAGCTTTTCACCACGACGTTTGAAACCATGGAGCGGAACATCCGCGAGCAGTTAGCCAGGGTCGTGGGCCCGGGAGGCTTTGATCCGGCGAACGACATTACCGCCATCACGGTAAATCGCTGGCCCCACGGCTACGCCTACGAATACAGTTCGCTCTGGGACAAATTCTGGCTGGAAGGCGGAGAGACGCCGTGCGAGGTGGCCCGCAAGCCTTTCGGGCAGATCGCAATCGCCAACGCCGACGCCGGCGCCTATGCCTACACCGATTGCGCGATCGATCAGGCGTACCGAGCCGTGGGAGAGCTTACCAGAAGTTGAAAGCGCCAAGAACTAAGATCCGGGAACTGAAAACCAGTAACTGGGGTTCGAGTTTATGGGTTCCTGAATCGTCAGTGAATCGTCTTGGTCTTGCGCGACATGTAATCCATCAGCAGATATTGCCCCAGAGTGTAAGGAGTAGTGAAGTAGGCCTTGCCGCGGCACATTTCAGTCACCTTCTGCACGAACTGCACCAGCCCGTAGTCCGATGCCAGCATGAAGGTATTAATCATCACTCCGGCCCGCTTGCACTTCGAAACTTCCTCCAGCGTCTGGCTGACCACCATGGGATCGAGGCCGAAAGCGTTCTTGTAGATGCGGCCGTCTTCGAGAGTCAGAGCGGAAGGTTTGCCGTCGGTGATCATGACGATCTGCTTCATGTCTTTGCGCTGGCGCTGCAGGACGCGCTGCGCCAGCCGCAGGCCTTCCCGCGTGTTGGTGTAGTAAGGGCCGACTTTCACCCGCGCCAGCTGTGACAGGGGAACTTCCTCGGCGGAATCGTGAAACAGAACCAGAGAAAGCGAATCGCCGGGGTATTGGGTCCGGATGAGGTGCGAAAGCGCCATGGCAACTTTTTTGGCCGGAGTGAAACGGTCCTCGCCGTAGAGAATCATGGAGTGCGAGCAATCGAGCATCAGCACGGTCGCGCACGATGACTGGTACTCGCACTGGTGCACCTGCAGGTCGGAATACTCGATGTTCAGAGGCAGCTGCAGGCCTTCGCGCTGGATGGCGCTGGAAAGCGTGGCGGTGATGTCGAGGTTGAGCGTGTCGCCGAACTCATAGGGCCGGGAAGCGCCGCTGGCCTCGATGCCGGTCGCCATATCGCGAGTGTCATGGCGGCCGAAGCTGGACTTCCCCAACGATCCCATCAGATCGCGCAGAGTCTTGAAGCCGAGAAAGTCCAGACTTTTGTCGGTGATTTCAAACTTGGCCTGCTGGGCCTCGCCGGCCTGCCCGCCGACGCTCGATTGTTTCGAAGGGTCGTGCGGTTGATCGAGGCTGATGTAGTCTTCCTGCTCCATGCGCTGGATCAGTTGTTCGATGAGTTCGTCGAGCGTTCCATCCATCTGCATCTCGCGCAGCCGCTCCTGCATTTCTTCGTCCAGGAGATTCCCGTCCAGCAATGCCTGCTCGATGGCGCGGCGCAGATCGTCGAGCGTCTGCTCGCCCTCCGGCATGTCGTAGAACATGTAGTTCTGGAAGCCGCTCTGCAGCAAATAGTCGGAGAGAGCGCTGAGCAGTGCTTCCATGCTCATTTCGCCCGCCGGATCGGGAACGTATTTGCTGTAGCGGATGCGTTTCATAAGAGCAGTCTTCGGTCGTCAGTCTTCAGTCGTCAGCAACAACCGCGCGAATGGTTGGCTGACGACTGAAGACCGACGACTGACGCCTAGTTATACGGCCTGCGGCCTCGGAACGGGGCATCTTCGCGCTCGAAGGGCTTTTCCGCCGGCTTGGGCTGCTTCTCTCCGGCGGTGAAGACCCGCTCTTCGTTGCGGCCGATGCGCTTGTGGGCGTGCAGGCCCTCGAGAATGAATTCGGCCGCCGAAACCTGGACTTCCGCGCTGTCCTTGGGACCGACGCCGACTTTGACCGTCTTTTCCATCAAGCCCTGGATGCCGCGCAATGACGGCAGGGCTTCGGCCGCGCTGGCGGTGTCAGAGAGCTGAATCTCTCCCCCCAGGTCGAACCATTGCACGATCTGCTGCATGTCAACGCCCTTGAAGTATGTGTCGTGGGTTTTGGCCACCGCCGCACGAATCAATTCGCGGCTGACGTGGTCAGCGCCTTTCATTTCGCCTTCGTATTCCAGTTCCAGCTTGCCGGTGATCGCGGGCATGGCGGCGTAGACGTCGGCGATGCGCGGCACCACCAAAGCCTCCTCCTGGTGGATGGCCCGGCGTTCGGCGTTCGAGATTACGTTCTCCATGGCGGAAATGGGCAGGCGCTGGCTCACGCCGGAGCGCTTGTCGATCTTCTTGTCTTCGCGGGCGGCAAAGGCGATGCGCTCGATCACCTCCTGCACAAACTTCGGCAAGTGCAGTTTGTGGCCGTTGCGCTGCGTCCATGATTCCTGGGCGGTGATGGTGATGCCTTCTTCGACCGTGGCGGGATAGTGAGTGCGGATTTCCGACCCGATGCGGTCCTTGAGCGGCGTAATGATCTTGCCGCGGGCGGTGTAGTCCTCCGGATTGGCGCTGAACACCAGGGCGATGTCGAGCGGCAGGCGAATGGGATATCCCTTAATCTGCACGTCGCCTTCCTGCATGATGTTGAACAGGCCGACCTGAATTTTCCCCGCCAGGTCGGGCAATTCGTTGATGGCGAAAATGCCGCGATTGGCGCGGGGCAACAATCCGTAGTGCACGGTGTATTCGCTGCTCAGTTCGTGTCCGCCGCGCGCCGCTTTGATGGGATCGATATCGCCGATCAGGTCGGCGATGGTGACATCGGGAGTGGCCAGCTTTTCCACGTAACGCTGTTCCGGCGTGAGATATGCGATGGGAGTGCTGTCGCCGAGCTGGGCGATCTTTTCCAGGCAGGGACGGCAAATAGGGGCGTACGGGTTGTCATGGATCTCGCAGCCGGCGACATAAGGCACCTGGGGATCGAGCAACGAGGTCAAGGCGCGCAGGATGCGGCTTTTAGCCTGGCCGCGCAGCCCCAGCAGGATGAAATTGTGACGCGAAAGAATCGCGTTGACGATCTGCGGCACGACGGTGTCGTCATATCCGACGATGCCGGGGAAAATGGGTCCGCCCTGACGAAGCTTTGCGATCAGGTTGTCGCGCATCTCGTCTTTCACGCGCCGGGTATTCAGCCGTTGTTCGCTAAATGGACTTTGGCGCAATTCGCCGAGCGTCCGCGGCAGACTCATGATGGAAAACCCCCAATGGAAACAGCTTCTGCCCGGATTATACGCCGTTGACCGTGCGCGTTGAGCTCGGGTGGCGCCCTAAATTCATAAACCACCAAGGACACGAAGGTGCACGAAGGAGCAACCTGCACGGCTTTCTTCGTATACCTTCGTGTCCCTGGTGGCTTGTGGGTTTGGACGGCGGGCCGGCTAATGAACGTGGCCGTTGCCGCCGGCCTTCTGGCGCGCCCGCACGGTGCGCCGCAGATTCGGCAGGACGGCCTCGAAGTAGGAAATGACCGCCCGGATGCGCTCGGCTTCCGATTTCAATCCTAGCAGGGTCTGCTTGAAATCGAGATCGAGCGGCAGCGGTCCGACCAGGTTGAACGCCAGTTGCGGGCCTTCGGGATCGGGAGGGCCGGCGGAAGGGGAAGTGGCCAGCCCTACAATCTCGGCTTGCAGTTCTATCGCTTGCGCAATCTCTTCCGCGGAGGCACGGCCGGGTTCATCCTGCAGGTAGAGAACCTCCGCCTGCAGAAACGACCGCTCCTGGTTGACTTGAATGACCTCGAAGCGCTCGCGCCCTTCGGTCACGATGTCCATGCGGCCGTCAGGATATTTCCGGGCAACGGTGATAACCTCTGCTGTGCAGCCGATCTCAGCGACTCCTTCTTCTTTGGCCCGGACGACGCCGAACGACTTCTTCTGGTCCAGACATTCGGAGATCATCTCCCGGTAGCGCGGCTCGAAAATGTGCAGAGGCAGGGAAGCGCCCGGGAACAGCACCAGGTCCAGCGGAAACAGCGGGAGAAGGCTCACTCAGAAAACTCCAATGCGCCCCGGCGGATGCGGGTAGAATTCCTCGATTGTACGCCGGCGGTTATCGGGATTCTGGAAATCGGCCCGGGCTCGACATGATTTGTGCTTCGCGGATTTTGCGAATGATTGGCGGCCCTGGCGTTAAAGATCTTTACCCCAAAGGCCGCAAAGCAAAGCGGAAAGTCAAAACATGAACTCCAGCAGGATCGATATCTCCGGGAAAGTCGTGGTGATCACCGGCGCTTCGATGGGCATCGGAGAAGCGATCGCCAAATTGTTTGCGGATCAAGGCGCTAAAATCGTGCTGCTCTCGCGCGATGCGGGACGCGCCGAAGCCGCCCGCGGCCGCATCGGCCATGCCGAAAACACTCTGGCGCTTTCCTGCGATGTGCGTAATCGCGAAGAGATCGACCGGGTCGTAAGCCTGACGCTGCATCACTTCCAGCGTATCGATATATGGATCAACAACGCCGGGCACGGGCTCATGGATACGGTCGCTCATGTCGACATGACCGCCTGCCGCGAAACCTTTGACACTAATTTCTTCGGGACCGTCGCCGGCATGCAGGCTGCGCTGGCGGTGATGAGGCAGCAAGGGTCGGGAGCGATTATCAATATCTCGAGTGTGGCGGGTCACATTCCGCTGCCCTTTCACGCCGTCTACAGCGCCACCAAATTCGCCATGAACGCTTTCGGCAAAGCGGCCAATGTGGAGCTCAAAGGCTCGGGCATCCAGGTGACGACCGTGTGCCCGGGATACGTGAAAACCGATTTCAGCGCCAACGCCATCAAGGGAAGCGATGCGAAGACGGTGCGGCCGTCGTCGGTCCGGGGAATCAGCGTTGAGCGCGTGGCCCGCGCCGTGCTTCGCGGATACCTGAAGAAGAAGCGGGAAGTGGTGGTGCCCTGGACCATGATTCCGGCCATCAAGGTCTACCAGTTGTTTCCCGGCCTGGTGGAGCGCACGATGGTAAAAATGTCGCGGCGGGTAGATTAAGACTGCCCGTGTGGGTCGGACACTCTTGTCCGACGCTTTTGACTTTGTTTCTGCTCTTCTTAAAATCAAATTAAAATCAAAATCAAAGGCGTCGGACAAGAGTGTCCGACCCACACCGTTGCTTACTCCAGTTCGGCCAGCATGCCTTCCATCTCCGACTGGGCGTGGCCGTTGCCGGTCTTCTTTGCCGAGGCGATGCCATCCGCCAGCATCTTCCGGGCTTCTTCCGCGCGATCGGCTTTCGCCAGCGTCTGGGCAGCCATGAAGTAGCCCGCTGTATAGTCGGGATGGGTCGCCAGCAACCGGCCGAACTCTTCGAGGGCCCGTTCGACTTCGCCGGCATTCGAGTACTCCATCGCCAGGCCATAACGGGCGAAGGCATCGGCAGGATTCTGTGACAGGACTTGGTTAAGCAGTGCGATGCGGTCCATAGGAAGCTTCTAGCTTCTAGCTCCTGGCTTCCAGCTTAAACCCCAGAGTACTACAGCGGCTATGCCAGGCCTGTGGCCGCGGGCGACTCGCCCGGGCAAAGCCTCCAGCGGCGAAGACTCGGCCAGCCCGAACTAGCGAGCCGGCGGACAGATGGATACAATGTCCATCATCCACCCGGAGAACCAGATTTGGCGTGTCCCTTCTTCATGCCGACAGAGAAATTGGGCGGCGCCTGGCTGCATCCCTCGCGACTGCCTCTGGGCGGCGGATGGGACGGCCTTTGTTCCGCCCCTGGCCATGAGGGGACCCAGCCGTCCGAACATGACCTGCACGAATTCTGCAACCTGGGGTACGCCGCGAAGTGTTCACGCCTGCCGGTCGAGCGCGAGTGCGACGCTGTCCGCTTCTCCGTTGCCCGCGATCACGGTTCACGCCTGGAACTATGGTTTGTATGCGAGACCGGGCACCGTCCCGCCCAACACGGCACGCTCGAGTATGACGTGGAGCGCAACCGGTGGATGTCTTCGCATTCCGACCCGCGTATCCAGAAAATGATGGAATGTTATGTGCAGTCCTATTTACAGCGCAGAACTCCATCTGACACGGCAGCTTCATTGGCGAACGAAAACTCATGATTAGCGCTTCATGATCAAGAGGGTTCGCATGACCGAGAGGGCTTGATGACAACCAACGAGGACCTCACATTGCCCCGGCCCGTCCGGGACTCGCAGTCGGAGATGGCCGAAATCGTTTTGCCCAACGATTCCAACGTGCTGGGCGCCCTGCTCGGTGGCCGCCTGATGCACTGGATTGATTTGGCCGCCGCCATGGCCGCGCACCGTCATTCGCGTAATTACGTGGTGACAGCCTCCATCGATCACCTGGATTTCAAAGTTCCGGTGCACGTCGGTGACCTGGTAATCCTGCGCTCCTCGGTGAACCGCGTGTACCGCACTTCGATGGAAGTCGGAGTGAAAGTCTGGGTGGAGAACTATATTCAGGACCATTGCGAGCATGTAAGCTCGGCGTACCTGACATTCGTCGCGGTCGACGCAGCTGGCCGCCACCTACAGGTTCCACCCGTCGTTCCTGAAACCGACGAGCAGAGGCGCCGCTACGAAGACGCGGGTCGCCGGCGGGAGATCAGGCGGCTGGAGATGGAACGCAAGCGCACTCTCGGGCATTAGCCATCGCCGCACTGCATTATTTCTTTCGTTTCCATGGTTCCGAGCGAACAGACTTGCCCGTATGAACTCTCGACTTAAAAACAAGATCGCAATCGTGACTGGCGCCGGCAGCGGGATTGGCCGCGCTTGCGCGCTGGCTTTGGCCCGCGAGGGCGCTCAAGTTGCCCTGGTTGGCCGCCGGAAAGAACGAGTAGAAGAAGTAGTCCGGGAAGCGGGCGGGTCGGCACTGGCGATCGCTGCGGATGTGTCGAAGCCTAGTGACATCGAACGCGTCCTTGAACAGACGGCGAAGGCCTTCGGCGGAATCAACGTCCTGCTCAACAACGCCGGAATTCTTCACGCCGGCACGGCGGAGCAGATCACCGAAGCGCAGTGGGATGAGACCTTCAACATCAACGTCCGCGGATTGTGGCTGCTCTCCCGGGCGCTGCTGCCGCACATGCGCAAGGCCGGCGGGGGATCCATCATCAACGTCGCCTCGGTGCTGGGGATCAATGGCACACGCAACCGGGCTGCCTATGCGCCTTCAAAGGGCGCCGTGGTGCTGCTCACCAAGTGTATGGCGGTCGATCACGGCCATGAAAACATCCGCGTGAACGCCATTTGCCCATCGTTTGTCGAGACCGATCTGACCGCCGCTATCTTGAGTAAGGCGTCGGACCCGGACGCGGTGCGGCGCGAACGAATCGGGGTCCATCCCCTGGGACGCCTTGGCCAGCCCGAAGACATGGCCGGGCTGGCAGTCTATCTCGCGAGCGACGAGTCGTCATGGGTGACGGGAGCGGTGCTTCCTGTCGATGGCGGGTATCTGGCGGTGTGAGGAAGCAGCAATTGGCGCTTAGCAATTGGCCTATTCCCCCAGACCAGTCGTTTCGGATGAACGGCCAAGTGCTAATTGCCAATTGCCAAGTGCTGCCTCTGCCTCACGTATAATCGAGACATGAGCACTCCTCTTCCCCCGCGTCCCGGACAGCAACCGCCAGCTCCTCAGCCCCTGCCCGGCGTCGGCGCCATCATCGCCGTGGGTTCCGGCAAAGGCGGCGTGGGAAAGACCACGCTCGCGGTGAATCTCGCCATTGTTCTCTCGAAATTAGGACACAAGGTCGGATTGCTCGACGCCGATGTGTACGGTCCCAACGTGCCCCTCATGCTGGGGATCAGCGCCCAGCCGAAAGTTCTCGGCGACAACCGGATTGAACCTCTGGAAGCCCATGGCCTCAAGGTGATCTCGGTTGGGTTTTTGAATCCCGGCGACAAGCCCCTCATCTGGCGCGGCCCCATGCTGCATTCCATCATCAAGCAGTTTCTGGGCTCGGTAGTTTGGGGAGAGCTCGACTACCTGGTTGTGGATTTGCCTCCCGGCACGGGCGATGTGGCCTTGTCATTGATTCAAACCGTGCCGCTGACCGGCGCCATCGTGGTTTCCACGCCGTCCGATGTTTCACTGCAGGACGCGCGCAAAGCCATTGAGATGTTCCGCCAGATGAAGGTGGACCTGGTGGGCATGGTCGAGAACATGAGCTACTTCGTCTGTCCCCACTGCAATCATCAGACCGACATTTTTTCCCGCGGCGGCGCGGAAAAGACAGCGGAACAGTTTGGCGTCTCCTACCTGGGCGAAGTCCAGCTCGATCCCGACATTCGCAAGGCCAGCGACAGCGGACGGCCCACGGTTCTTGCCGGGGAAGGCTCGTCGTCCGGCAAATCGCTCTTTGATTTTGCCCGCAAGGTGGTCACGCGGGTGGATGAAATCAAAGCTAACGCCGGCGAGAGCGTCATCCAGATTCAATAGCCAGACAACGGATGCTCGCGTAGGGGCAGGTGTCCCACCTGCCCGGCGGAGCAACGCTCCGCAGGCATTGTCCGACCGGAAGACTCTGTCCGATCGAGTCAGCGCAGTGGAAGGCGCCTTAGGGCTTTGCGGGCAGCGGCTGCCAGAGCTCAATCTTGTTCCCATCCGAGTCATAGATCCAGGCAAAGCGACCGTAGGATTCATCCATTCGTTTGGGATCAATCTTTACTCCCTCTTGTTTCAGGCGGTCGAGCAGAGCATCCATATCGTCCACGATGTAGTTGATCATGAACGGTGCGTGGCCGGGATCGAAATACTTAGTGGAGTCGGGAAAGACAGTCCAAACTGTAACGTGTTCCTTCTGCGGGTCGTCGTGTTCGCGCCACGGAAGCATCACGCCTTCGCCTTTGTCAGCGAGTCCCAGATGCTTCGAGTACCATTCGCGCATCTGATCGCGATTAGCGGATTTGAAGAAGATACCGCCGATTCCGAGGATGCGTCCGCGCTGCTCCATTTTGACCGGCGGCTTCGACGTTTCAGGTTGCGGAGATTGCACTTCCTGTCCTCCTCTGAAGGATACTGAGATGAGCAACAGCGAGCCGAGCGTGATTGTGCTCCAGGGTATTCCTTGCATCTGCGGATTATACCGATTCGATCGGAAAAAACGCACGACCGGGGCGGTCGCGCCTACACTGCCGCGTGCCGAATCTGGCCAGCTGGAATATTGCGTCCGGATCTTTGTGTTCCGTCAGCAGCGCGGCCACCATCTCGCCTAACGCCGGACCATGCTTGAAACCGTGGCCCGAGCCTCCGCCCAACAGCCAGACATGGTCGTGTCCGGGATGGCGGTCGATGATGAAGTTATTGTCTGGAGTGTTCTCATACTGACAAACCCGGGACTCGAGCAGCGGCGCATCCTTCAACGCGGGAAAGCGGAAGGCGATGTATTCGCGCACAGCCTTCAATCCTTCCGCGCTGATGGTTCTTTCTCCCGAGGTGGGATCAAACTCGGGGCCGCGAGTATCGTCGGCGACTTTGAAGCCTCTTCCCTGATTGCCAGGAATGCCGTACAGGAACCGGTCGCGATGATCGGCCCAGACCGGCAGCCTGGCTGCGGAGAATCGGTCGTCTCCCGCGGGAGCGCCGAAGAAAAACACATCCTGCTTGGTCGGCCGAATATGATTGCCCACGGTTTCAGGAAACAATTTTCCCAGCCAGGGCCCGCAGGCGAACACGTACTGATCGGCCTGGAGCTTCGAGCCGTCGGAAAGTGACAGGCTGTCCCATTGGCCGTCGAGGTGCGCGCGAGACCACGGCCGCTTGCCTGTATTCGCCGCCTTCCGCGAGAAAGCCGTCCACGACTGCCTGGCATGCGACCCGCGCGGTAAGGAAGCCTCCCGCGGGTTCGTAAATTCCCCAATGCACGCCTTCCAGGTTGATCTGCGGCCAGCGCGCCGTCATTTCCTGAACCGACAGTTCCTGATAGGCGATTCCGGCATCGCGCAGCGCCGGCAAAGATTCGCGTTCGAAGTGGTCGTCGCCGGCGGCGACCATCCACAGCACGCCGGTCTGATGGAGAAGCTTCAGGTTCCAGCGCTTCTCATTCTCCTTCCACAATTGCGTGGCCCGGGCCGCCATCTTCGTATAAGGCTGATTCGGTCCGTAGGTTCCGCGAATCACGCGAGTCTCGCCCCCGGATGAGGCGCGAGAGTTGCCCGGCCCCCAGGCGTCCAGCAGCGTCACGCGCGCGCCGCGGCGCAGCAGATAAAGCGCTGTCCATCCGCCGAAAGCGCCGGCCCCGATCACAGCGATATGAGTGTTCGTTTTCACCGTTGGTTGGTGGCGCCTTGGTCATCGCTCTGCTTGCTGGACTGCTTGAGCATATTCGCAGAACTGAATTTCAGGGAAGGGAACCAGCCTGCAAGAGTGCTCGTTCCGCCAACGGCAGCGGCCTTCAACCACCATCGGCGGGAGAACGAAATCATAATCGCAGATCCTTATCTTCTTGTTCATGGAGGACGGGCGTCCCGCCCGTCCCAGCGATGAGACGGGCGGGACGCCCGTCCTCCATGAACCCCACGACATTAGCATTCTTGACCCTGGAGTGCTAACCCTTGACACAGGCGGGGGGCCTTCCTAGAATCGAAACTGGGGAATTGCGAGTTCCCTAATCTAAGTTTCTGGATTATAAGTACTTAATATGCCATCGGGGCCGCCAATCGGGGAACGCGAACGCGAGATTCTGACCGCCATTGTGGAGACCTTTATTGCCACCGGCGACCCCGTGGGGTCGCGCACTCTGGCGCGGTCGAATCGGGAAGGGCTGAGCCCGGCGACGATCCGCAACGTGATGGCGGACCTGGCTGACGCCGGCTACCTGGAGCAGCCCCACACCTCGGCTGGCCGGGTGCCCAGTTCCGAGGCGTATCGCTATTATGTAGAGCAACTTACGGGGAATGCCAGCCTGTCGCACGAAGACCAGGGCATCATTCAGGATTCGCTGCGGGGAGTCTCCGACGTGCAGGAATTCATGGAGCGCACCTCGCGCGTGCTCTCCTTAATCTCGCACAATGTGGGAATCACGGTGGCCGTCGGCGGGCCCAAGAATGCGCTGGAGCATGTGTATTTTTCCCGCCTTGGGGACCAGAAAGTTCTGGCGGTCCTGGTGACGCGATCGGGCCTGGTTCGCGACCGGGTTCTGCGGCTTGATCTGCCGCAAGTTGATCTGGACGCGGCGGCGCGCTTCATCAACGAGAATTTTCGCGGCTGGACCATGGAGGCGATGCGGGCAGAACTGGCGCGCCGCCTGGAACAGGAGCGCAGCGAGTACGACCGGCTGATGAAGTCGGTCGAACAGCTCTACCGCCAAGGGGCCCTGGCGGCGGACGAAAGCGCGCAAGTCGTTTTCGTCGAAGGAACATCTAATCTTGTAACCGGCGAGCAGGACCGGCAGCGCCTGCAGGCGCTGCTGCAGACCCTGGAAGAAAAGCAGAAGATCGTCGAATTGCTCGGGGCCTATCTCGACGCCAAGCAGGAAGCGGTGAGAGTCGTGATCGGGCTGGACGAAGCTTTGCCTTCGATGCGAAATCTTGTGCTGATCGGCGCGCCCGCCCGGGTGGGGGATGACGTGATGGGATCGCTGGCCGTCATCGGGCCGACGCGCATCGACTATCAGCACACCATGACCGCGGTGTCTTACATCGCCCGTCTTTTTGACAAGATATTGAACGAATCTGAGTGAACTGAATATGGCAAGAGGAAACGGAAAATCCGAAGTGAACCCGGCGGAACTGGATCCGGAACACGAACTGCCCGCCTCCGATGAAAACCCGGAGGGGGCAGGCGCGACCGCTTCCGCGCTCAGCGGAGAACTGGAAAAGCTGAAAGCCGAGCGGGACTCGCTGATCGACCGCCTGGCTCGCCTGCAGGCGGAATTCGAGAATGCCCGCAAGCGCACCGCCCGCGAGCAGCAGGAGTTCCGCGAATACGCCGTCGCGGACGCCCTGAAGGCATTGCTGCCGACTCTGGACAGTTTCGAGCGCGCCCTGCAGACCAGCGCCTCCGACAAGTCGGAATTTCGGGGTGGAGTCGATCTCATCTACAAGCAGTTGCAGGATGCGCTGGTCAAACTGGGACTGCGGCCCATTCCGGCCAAGGGTGAACCTTTTGATCCTCATCTCCACCAGGCCATTGAAATGGTGGACACCAGAGAAGCCGAGGATCATCATGTACTCGAAGAGTTGCAGCGCGGTTACAAGTTGAAAGACCGCCTGCTCCGTCCTTCCATGGTGCGGGTCGCACGTAACCCCAAGCACTGAAACCCAGCGTGAAATGAAGCGCGAGACCTGAAAGGATTTAGGGAAAGGCCATTCTGACCAGCAACGGAAAACGCGACTACTACGAGGTGCTGGGCGTGACCCGCGCCGCCACCGATCAGGAGATCAAGAGCGCCTACCGCAAACTGGCGCTGCAGTACCATCCCGACCGCAATCCTAATAATCCTGACGCGGAAGAAAAGTTTAAGGAGTGCAGCGAGGCCTACGCGGTGCTGGCGGATGTCGAAAAACGCAGCGCCTACGACCGCTTCGGCCACGCCGGAGTGGGAGGAAGCGCGGGCGCGGGTTTTGACGCCACCGACCTGGGCGACATTTTCGGCGACCTTTTCGGCCTGGGCGAGATGTTTGGCGGAGGCACGCGCCGCCGCAGCCGCACGCAGCGCGGCGCCGACCTGCGCGAAGACATCAACATGGAATTTGAAGACGCCGTGTTCGGCACCGAAGCCAAGGTGACGGTGCGGCGCCATGAGACCTGCGAGGAGTGCAGAGGCTCGGGCGCGGCCCCGGGCAAGGCGCCGATCACCTGCCGTTCCTGCAA
The DNA here is from genome assembly GCA_963734455.1 of Terriglobia bacterium. Taxonomy (GTDB): domain Bacteria; phylum Acidobacteriota; class Terriglobia; order Terriglobales; family Acidobacteriaceae; genus JAIQFF01. Next base: position 19,008 of record CAVTHC010000005.1, on the reverse strand, counting down.
CGGCCGCGGCCAGGTGCGCTACCAGCAGGGCTTCTTCAGCATTGCGCGCACCTGTCCCACCTGCCAGGGCACGGGCAATGTGGTCACCGATCCCTGCGCGAAATGCAAAGGCGAAGGCCGGGTGCTGCGCCAGAGGACGGTGGATGCCAAAGTCCCCGCCGGCGTGGAAGACGGGACCCGCATTCGCTTCACGGGATACGGCGAAGGCGGACTCCACGGCGGCCCGCCAGGCGACCTCTACGTGGTTCTGCACGTGAAGGAGCATCCCTTCTTCGAGCGGGAGGGAAACGATCTGCACTGTATCATCCCAGTTTCGTTCGCGCAGGCGGCGCTGGGCGCCGAGATCAGTGTTCCCACGCTCGAAGGCGAGCATGTTCTAAGAGTGCCCGAAGGCACTCAGTCCGGAACCACATTGCGGATCAAGGGCAAGGGCGTGCCCATACTCAACGGTCACGGCAAAGGCGACCTCTTCGTTGAAGTGCGGGTGCAGACTCCGGGCAAGCTGAACAAGCGCCAGCGCGAGTTGCTGCTGGAACTTGAAGCCATGACCCGGGTGGAAAACCGTCCGCAACGCCGCACCCTGCTGGGCAAGGTCAAAGACATCTTCGGATAGTGTTGATCCAGATCGTGTCATCCTGAGCGGAGTGGCGGCTTCGCAACGCGAAGCCGCCCCGCAGTCGAAGGACCCCTAGGATCGGCGCGAACCACGTGGGGACAGCCGCCCCCCGCTGTCCAGTCGAGCGAAGCTCGACGGGGGTTTTGCCGATGCAAGAAATAGCGGAGCTTCGCTCCGCCGGACAGCCGAGGGCGGCTGTCCCCACGCGGTTCGCGGACCGGCCACACTTTTCCAGAGTCAAAATCCCTTACACTCTAACCATCGTTAAGCTTATAGGGGTCCTTCGACTTCGCGAATCCGCTCGCTCCGCGAGCGGATTTGCTCCGCTCAGGACGACAGGGGGTATATCCGGATGACAGAGAGCATATGACACGCCGGCGCTGGATCGCGGACGAAGTTTCCGGCAATCGCGCTGCCCTGGTCGGCGCGCATGCCCAGCACCTCGCGCAAGTGCTTCGCGGGCGGGTCGGGCAGGAATTCGACATCGCGACTGGGGAAAGCGTCCGCCGCGGTCGTATCGTCAGCGTCGCCGGCGATCGGGTCGAGTTTGAGCTCGGCGACGTTATCCCTGCCGCGCCCGCGCTTCGCTTGACGATCGTTCTCTCCATCTTCAAGTTCGATCGCATGGAGTGGGCCATTGAGAAAGGTGTGGAGTTGGGGGTGAGCCGAATCATTCCAGTGGCGGCGCAGCGCACCGAGGCGCATCTGGTCAAGGCGGCGCCGAAAAGGTTGGAGCGCTGGGCGCGCATTGCGCTGCAGGCTTCCGAGCAGTCGCGGCGAGCGTCGCCGCCGGAAATCTCGCCGCCGCAACCGTTGCATGTGGCGGTGAGCGCGCTCGGTACGGGTATCGTGCTGGCTGAATCCGAAGAACAAACGATGTTGAAAGATGCCCTGCAGGCGCCCCGGGAGGCCGGAGAAATAACTCTGGCGTCCGGTCCTGAAGGCGGCTGGACCGAATCGGAACTGAAATTGTTCCACGGGGCGGGCTGGATTGCCGCCTCCCTGGGAAGCACGATACTGCGGGCTGAAACCGCGGTGATCGCCGCGGTTGCGATCACTCTGGCCGAGCTGCAATAAGATTCTCCTCAGAAAAATCCTCGCCCATCTCTGATATTCTCCTGCTCAGTGGCAGTCGCAAGATCCATTTCACGTCCGCGGGCATTCGAACCTGACGAACGCCAGCGCGAAGCCATCGAGCACGTCCACGGGCCGGTGCTGGTCATTGCCGGCGCGGGCACGGGGAAGACGACCGTCCTCACCAAGCGCATCGCCAACCTGGTCCGCGAAGGGCACGCCCGTCCGGACGAGATCCTCGCCGTAACCTACACCAGGAATGCCGCTCAGGAAATGCGGCAACGGGTGGAGGACGAACTGCGCGGGACCGACTTGTCCGGCCTCCGCATCTCGACCTTTCACGAGTATTGCAATGATCTGCTGATCCAGAGCGGCCAAAAATTCGGCGTGCTCGACGAGCAGGACCTCTGGATATATCTCCGGCGCCGCATCCGCGAGCTGAACCTGAACCACTTTGTCCGCGCCGCCCGGCTGAGCAAGTTCTTCGACGACCTGCTCGACTTCTTCCGGCACTGTCACGACGAACTGGTCAGCCCGGAGAAATACGAAGAGTATGTGCGGCACATCGAATGCGGCGAGTTGCCGGTTCCGCGCGTGTGCAAATCGAAAGACGCCTCCGCCCTGTCGGACGAAGAAGTGGTCGGGCGTTGCCGCGAAATCGCAGGCGTGTTCACCACCGTGGAACGCATGTTGCGAGAGGACAACCTGGGCACCTTCAGCCACATGATCACCAACGCCTACCATTTGCTGCAGCAGGACAGCGAACTGGCAAGCCGGTCGGCCGCGCGCTTCGTCCTGGTGGATGAGTTTCAGGACGTCAATTTCGCCCAGGTCAAGGTCCTGCAAAAACTTGCAGGAGAAGAGCGCAACGTTTTCGCGGTCGGTGATCCCGACCAGGCAATTTATCGCTTCCGCGGGGCCTCTAGCGCCGCCTTCGTTCTCTTTCAACGGCATTTTGAAGGGGCCAGCCTGATCAAACTGGAGAAAAATCGCCGCTCTCTGTCCCCCATCCTGAATTGTGCCTTCGCCTTGATTTCCAAGAACCCGAATGTGTTCGACTCCAGACATGGTTCGACGCCGTCCTATCAACGTTCTGTCCTGATCTCAGCTCGCGACGAAGATGCAGTGCGGGCGGGCAACGAGTCGCCGCGTTCGCCAGTGGAAACGGTCGTGCTGGACACCAAGGACACCGAATCGGGCGAGCTGATCACCAAGCTAAAAGAATTGCGCCGCAAGTCGCGCTGCAAATGGAGTGACTGCGCGGTGCTCTACCGCACTCACGTGAATCGCGACCAGTTGGCCGGCGAACTGGCGCGGCAAGGTATTCCATTCACGATTGAAAACATGGACGTAATGGATACGCCCGAGGCGCGCGATCTGTTCGCCTGCCTGGGCGCGGTGGTCTCCGACGCCGACGGCGCCAGCCTGTTCCGGGTCGCCGCCCTGCCGCAGTTTGCCGTCAATCCCGAGAAGTTGCGCTCCGGCATCAAGTCGCTTCCGCGCGATGCCGGCACCTCCGCCATTGCGTTAGTGCTCTCCCAGATCGAAGGTGGCGGCGCCGTTCTCGACCGGGTGCGCCAGACTCGCGCCGATCTGGCCAGCGCCAATGCAAAAGGCCGCGCTGCCGTGAATACCCTGGTGCGAAATTTCAGGCTGGATCCGACGTCGCGTACCCTGAAAGCGGTCCTCGAATTCGTGAGCGGGTGGGAAGAAAAAGCGATCACGAAAACCGGAGAGATCGCCGAGCTTCTCGATTACCTCGAATATTTCCGGGAAGCCGGCGGGGTCATTCCTCTTTCTTCAAACGACGACGATGCGGTCCGGCTGATGACCGCGCACGCCGCCAAAGGCCTGGAGTTTTCCCACGTCTTTCATTATTCGCGCCAACTCGCCTTCTTTTCCGTCGTCCTATAAGGAACCGCTGATCGAGTTTCCCCGGGAACTGCACGATCCGGGCTCGATCGCCCAGGGCGATGACAAGGAGTTGAACCAGCAGGAAGAGCGTCGCCTGTTTTACGTGGCCATGACCCGGGCGCGGGATTCGCTCACCATCTACGCCAAGAAAGGCGTCGGCAAAGGACCCCAGCCCTCCCGGTTTCATGCGCGATCTGCTTAAGGACGCAAGCCTGCGGCGCTGGCTGGTGCAGGCCCCGGCCCGCGGCTTTCAGACCGACATGTTTGCCGAGGCCGCCGCTCCGGCTACGATGACGCGCACCAACCAATGGCTTGCACTGCCACCGGCGGTCAATCTGCACTCCCGCCTCAGCGCCAGCGCGGTGCAGACTTATGAGACCTGTCCGCTGCAGTTCAAGCTGGAACGGGAGTGGAGAATCCCCGACGAAGTCCCCGCCGCCATGCAGTATGGCGCGGTCATGCATCGCGTCTTGCGGGCCTACTATGATTCGGTGCGGATGGAGCGCCCGATGACGGAGGACGAGCTGATCCAGTTCTTCCGCGACGATCTCGCCCAGTCCGGAATGCAGGACCGTTACCAGCACGACCTTTACCATGCGCAAGGCGTGCAGCAGTTGAAGGATTTTCTGGCCGCATTCCGCCGCGCACCCGCGCCCCAGGTCATTCATACCGAAGAATTCTTCGATGTTAAGGTAAACGACGTGACCGTGGTCGGGCGCATCGACCGAATCGACCAGCTGGCAGACGGCGGGGTGGTCATTACCGACTACAAGACCGGCAAGGCCCAGTCGCAGGAAGATGCCGACGAAAGCCTGCAGCTTTCGATCTACGCCCTGGCGGCGCGGGAGAAGTGGGGATATCGCGCCGATCGCCTGGTGCTGTACAACCTGGAAGGCAACAGCCCGGTCGTCACCCGGCGCAGCGACCTTGAATTGGAAGCGGCCAGGAGCCGGGTGATCGAAGTATCTGCCAGCGTCGCCGCCGGAAATTTCACGCCCAAGCCCAGCTTCAATTGCCGATTCTGCGCCTACCGCAGCTTGTGTCCCGCCACGGAGAAACAAGTGCCGGAACAAATTCAGCAAGATCTCGAAAGATAATGACACGGGATGGTTTGTACGCGAGGGAAAATCTGGGGCTAAAAAACTCGGGGGACGCTTGCGCGTCCCCGGTTTGCTGCTTTGCTGTTACTTCTCTTAGTGCTTCTTTTTCTTCTTTGCCTTTTTCTTGGTTGCCATGGTTCTATTCTCCCTTTCCATTTTTCATGGACTTGCTATAGCAACGGTCAACTGTTGCAACTAATTGAATGTATAGAGTCAATAAAAAGTGATGTCAAGAAAAAAATGATGCTCGCTCGCGCATGCGACCGGTACACCAAAGTCACCAGAGAGCATCGGCGAAGAAATTTTCGTGAACGCAAGCTGCGTCATCGGAGTTTTCTGGCGCGAAAGTTCTCGTATCATCCCCGACCCGGCGTTCGGCAACAGCGAGAAAGATTCGCGCTGCTTTTCCGATCATCATCGCCGGGCCGCCGCGAATTTCAATCTTTATGCTGCTTCCCGCATCTATAATTGGAGTTGAGAAATCATCGCGGGAGCATATAAATGGCTGCTTACGACGAGGTTGTCATCCTTTCAGGCTGTCGCACGCCGGTGGGAAAATTCCAGGGAAGCCTTTCCGATCTGAGCGCCACGCAACTGGGCGCGATCGTGGTGCGCGAGGCGGTGAAGCGCGCCCATCTCGATCCCAAACTGGTGGACGAGTGCATCATGGGCAACGTGGTATCCGCCGGACTGGGACAAAATCCCGCGCGCCAGGCGGCAATCTTCGGCGGACTGCCGCCGGAAGTGGGTGCCATGACCGTCAACAAGGTTTGCGGCTCCGGACTCAAAGCGGTCGCGCTCGCGGCGCAAGCCATCCAGACGGAGAACAGTTCCATGGTTGTCGCCGGCGGCATGGAATCGATGACCAACGCCCCCTATCTTCTGCCGCAAGCGCGCAAGGGATATCGCCTGGGCAACGCGCAGATTGTCGACTCCATGGTGAACGACGGGCTGTGGGATATTTTCAACAACTACCACATGGGCATCACCGGCGAGAACGTGGCGGAGAAATACGGGATCACGCGTGAACAGCAGGACGAGTTCGCGCTCAACTCTCATCGCAAGGCGCTGGCTGCGATCAAGGAATGCCGCTTCAAGTCGCAAATCGTTCCAGTCGAGCTGGCTCCCAAGAAGAAGGGCGGAGATCCCGTGATCTTCGACAAGGACGAGTCTCCGCGCGAAGACACCACCATCGAAGTGCTGCGTTCGCTCAAACCAGCATTCAAGAAAGACGGCACGGTGACGGCGGGGAATGCTCCGGGAGTGAATGACGGGGCCGCCGCCCTGGTCGTCACCAGCGCCAGGCGCGCGAAAGAATTGGGGGTCCAACCCATGGTGCGCATCGTGGCCCAGGCCACCAGCGGCATCGATCCCAAGTGGGTGATGATGGCGCCGGTCGATGCCGTCCGAAAAATCTGGGAAAAGACCGGCTGGAAGAACGAAGACGTGGACCTGTACGAACTCAATGAAGCTTTCTCGGTGCAGGCGCTGGGCGTGATGCGCGAGCTTGGTCTCGACCCCAACAAAGTCAACGTCAATGGCGGCGCCGTCGCGATCGGACATCCCATCGGAGCCAGCGGAGCCCGGGTCCTGGTAACTCTTATTTACGAGATGATGCGGCGCGACGTTCATCGCGGAATCGCCGCGCTTTGTCTGGGTGGCGGGAATGCGGTCGCGATGGCAGTGGAACGATAGCTTTGTCATGGAGGACGGGCGTCTCGCCCGTCTCGCTGGGGTCCCTGCAAAGACGGGCGGGACGCCCGTCCTCCATTCTTCTAGCCGCTCGCGGGAGTATCCGGCGCCGGCAGAGTGACTTTGAATACTGCCCCGCCGCCTGGGCCCGAGCTGGCTTCGATCTCTCCTCCGTGCTCCCGCAAAATTGCTTTGCAGATGCTGAGCCCGAGACCGGTGCCTCGCCCCGGCCGCTTGGTGGTGTAGAACGGATCGAAGATGTTAGGCAGCACCTCGGCGGCGATGCCGGGCCCGTCATCCTGGAACGTGACCGCTATGCTCCTTCCGGCAGTTTCCAGGCGAATCCGCAGGGTGCCAAGCTCACGGGCATCACGCATTGCCTGCTCGGCATTCAAGATGAGGTTGAGAAAAATCTGCATCAGCTGATGGGAATCGCCGGTGACCACGGGTAGAGACGGTTCCGGCAGAAAATCCACAGTGATATTGTTCTTGCGCAACGAATAAGCGTGCAGGTGCAGCGTCCGTTGCAAAAGTTCGCTCAGGTTGATGGGCCCTTTTCCCGGGGCGGGCGGGCGCGAGAAGTACATCAGGTTCTGGACAATGTCGGCTGCGCGCCGGGCCTGCTGCTGCAGCATCACCAGTTGCTTGCGCCTGGCCTCCGCCGGTTCACCCTCCTGCAAGAGCTCGGCCACCCCCATGATGCTGGTCAGGGGATTGTTCAATTCGTGGGCGAAGCCCCCGATCATCTGCCCCATCGCCGCCAGGCGTTCGCTCTGGATGATCTGCTGTTCCAGCTTTCTCTCCACCGTGATATCGCGCACCGACATGATTACGCCGCTGGCCTTGCCCTCGGCGTCGAACAGGGGGCTGGCGTTGGCGCGCATGGTGCGCCAGCTGCCGTCGCGGTGCCGCGCTCCAAACTCGCAGAAGCCAAACTTCTTCGCCCCGGTGCTGACGTCATGGTAGAGGGCGGCAAATTCGGTGGATTGCTCCTGCTCGGCATCCTCCACCTTCTTCCCGCGTATTTCGGAGGGGATACGGCCCAGCAGGTCACGGCTGCGCGAACTGACAAAGCTGTACCGCCCATCCAATCCAACCACCAGGATAAGGTCGGGGAAACTTTCCAGCAGATAGCGCTGAAATTCCTCCTGCTGGCGCAGCGATTTTTCCATCTTGCGCCGCTCGGTCACGTCCACCAGCGTGCCCTGATAGCGGATGATCTTCCCGGTTCCATCCCAGACGGCGCGCGACGTATCGAGAAAAACGCCGGTCGTACCATCCTTCCGCCGCAGGGTGAGCTCCCGGCTGCGCTCGCTTCCGCGATCGTCCGCGCTCCTGCCCAAAACCGGGCCCTGGCCAGGCTCCAGGTTGAGCGCGCTCGGATCGAGAGACAGAAGCTCATCCCGGCTGGCGCAGCCGAGCATCTGGACCAGCGCCGGGTTGGCGTCGAGCAACTTGCCCTCGGGAGCGCTGAAGTACACGCCTTCCTGCAGGGTCTCGAAGAGTTCGGTGAAGCGGCGTTCTTTCTCGCGTTCTTCGGTGACGTCACGGGCGAGGGCGCTGACGCCCACAACTTCGTCGCTCTTGACGATGGCATTCAGCACGCAGTCGAAATACAGTGGGCGCGTGCTGCCCTTGACCTGGACGCGGACCAGTCCCGACCAGCGCCGCTTCTCCAGAAAGCGGGGAAGACCGGTTTCGACCTCGCGCCGCAGAGGCTCGGCCAGAAACTCATCCATCTTGTGGCCGACGACGTCGGTATAGTTGAGTCCCAGCAGTTGGGTGACGCGGCGATTCACCGTCCTCAGGGTACCGTCGAGCGAGCAGGCAAAGGCCACGTCATCAAACGAGTCGATGAGTTCCTTGAAGCTGCGCTGCGAGCGCTGAATGACCTGGCTCAGCTGATCGAGTTGCTCGTCGGAGGGAGTCACGCTGGTGCGGTCGCGCAAGTCGCCCAGCAGGTGCTTCAGTTCCGAAACTTCGCGGCGCCGCCCGTACACATAGGCGGCAAACAGGACCGCCAGCGCCAGGAGTCCGACGGAAAGCGCTCCCAGATGATAAGGAAGGTCCTGCAACCTCTCCCAGGAAAGCGCGGCCAGGCCGGTCGCCAGCAGGACCATGAAGGCGAGCGCCAGCCGCCACAGCCGGGCTTCTTCCTTTTCCAGATTTCCTGGAGCGCGGCGCGGTCGGTCGGTCTGATCTTCTTTGTCCATAAGTACCGCTGCGGATCTTGGACCCGCGTCCGGAGACGCGCGGGCTTCACGAGGGTATTAGCTGAATCGTAGTCCACAGCCAGAGCCCGGACAATGGCAAGGCGTGTTGGGCAACTTGGTTCTCAGATTGATTTCCCGATTGGGCCCCTCATTAGAAGCCTCTGATCTGCGGGCGCTGGTTCACCTGTACATGGTTCATCTGTCACCCTTCCTGGTGACGGCCGTCACCGCAGGTTCGCGGGCAGGCCTGTAGAGTGAGCAGCAAGTGTGGAGTCAGCGGCCTGATCTTCGTTGGTTTCGGTGGTGGCTCGAAGTCAAGGGTCCGTCCGGGAGCGCGCTACCTCATGCTCTATAAGACCCTGAGCGCAGCGGTGTATGGCATTGATGCCAGCATCATTGAGGTTGAGGTCGACGTTTCCGGCATCAAGACCAACGAAGATCACTTTCACACCGTCGGGCTCCCTGACGCGGCAGTGCGGGAGAGCCGCGACCGGGTGCGCGCCGCCCTCAAAAACTGCGGTTACGATATTCCTTCCACCCACATCACCATCAATCTGGCCCCCGCCGACATCCGCAAGGAGGGTTCAGGATTTGACCTGCCCATGGCTTTGGGAATTCTGGGCGCCTACGGAGGCCTGAATAAGAAGGAGGTGCCGGATTGCCTGTTTGTGGGCGAACTTTCGCTCGACGGGGGCATCCGGGGTGTGCGCGGCGCGTTGCCGATTGCCATTGAGGCCCGGGGAAAGAAGATCTCCCGCCTGATCGTCCCGGAACTGAACGCCCGCGAGGCGGCCATGGTGGGCGGGGTCGAAGTCTATCCGGTGAAGTCGCTGCTGGATGTGATCCGCTTCGTGAACACGGGCAACGGGATTCTTCCCCTGAAGGTAGACAGCGAGACGCTGCTGACCGAAGCCCAACACTACGCCGTCGATTTCAAGGACGTGCGCGGCCAGCAGACTGCGAAACGCGCCCTCGAAGTGGCCTGCGCCGGCGGCCACAACATCCTGATGATCGGCCCGCCGGGTTCAGGCAAGACCATGCTGGCCAAGCGCATGCCCACCATTCTGCCTCCGTTCAGTTTCGAGGAGGCGCTCGAAACCACCAAGATCCACAGCGTCGCCGGCGTGCTCGATGCGGGCGCCGGGCTGGTCGGGGTGCGGCCGTTTCGTTCGCCGCACCACACCATCTCCGACGCGGGGCTGATTGGAGGAGGCGCGGTGCCCCGCCCCGGCGAAGTTTCGCTCGCCCACAACGGCGTGCTGTTTCTGGACGAGCTGCCCGAATTTCCGCGCAATGTCTTGGAGGTGATGCGGCAGCCCCTGGAGGATGGCACCGTCTGCATCGCGCGGGCCTCCATGTCTCTGACTTTCCCCGCCCGCTTCATGCTGGCGGCGGCCATGAATCCGTGTCCTTGCGGATACTTTAACGACCGCTCGCGCGAGTGCCATTGCACCCAGCCCATGATTCAACGCTACATGGGAAAGATTTCCGGCCCGCTGCTCGACCGCATCGACATCCATATTGATGTGCCCGCCGTGAACTACAAAGAGCTGAGAGCGGGAAGCGAACCCGAAAGTTCCGCCAAGATTCGCGAGCGGGTGATGCGGGCGCGGGAAATCCAGCTGCAAAGGTTCGCATCGTCGCGCTCGCGCCTCTACTGCAACGCACAGATGGCTCCCCGCCATATTCGCGCTTCCTGTGACCTTTCCGCCGATTGCGAACGCCTGCTGGAGCGCGCCATGACCCAGCACGGCATGACCGCCCGCGCCCACGACCGCATACTAAAGGTAGCCCGCACCGTCGCCGACCTGGAAGGCGCCCCGGCGATAGAGCCCAAACACATCGCCGAAGCGATCCAGTACCGGACGCTCGACCGCACATTCTGGGCGTAGAGGCTCGTGTGGGGACGGGTCTTCGACCCGTCCGGGCCGAGCGAAGCTCGGCAATTTTTGTGTGGCGCGGGCGCCCTCGCCCGCGTGAAGGCTGGCAATCAAGGTCAAAAGCCGCGGACGGGGACGCCCGCGCCACACCATCCGGAGCATCCTTCCGGGTTTGACCAACCCCCCCTAACATGCTATAAAAGCTGGTTTTGTATCGGGCCTCCGGAGGCTAGCTCAGCGTCAACCGGCGGCCTCTGCGGTACGAAACATCCGACGCGGCCAAGCTCAACACTCCTTGTTCAATGCCGTGTAGTGGAAGCGTGTTCGGAACTCCGGCAATGCGCTCCCCGGCGCTCTCTACGAGAGCGTCCGGTTGGTGCTGTTCGCTGGGTGGCAGTGCCTAAACACGTGATGGTCCTGAAATAGTCTTCATACCGGAGGAGTTCCCATGCGCACCTGGCTGGCGAAAGCTGTGTCCCAAGGACGCTCATTTACCCACGTTTTCACTCGGACGGTGGCCGCCACCATCGCCGTCCTCACCCTGGGGTCCCTCTCAGCTCTGGCCCAACCCGCCCACGAAGTCGGCGGCGAAGCCAGTCTCAGGCTCCCCGATCTCTCGCAGGTATTGTTCCTCGGCATTGACGGTCATCGCCTGCTGATGATCGGCATCCTGTTCTGCATTTTTGGCCTGGGCTTTGGACTGATCATCTATACCCGCCTGCGGAAGATGCCGGTGCATCGTTCCATGCTCGAAATTTCCGAGCTGATCTACGAGACCTGCAAGACCTATCTGATCACCCAGGGAAAATTCCTGCTGATCCTGTGGCTCTTCATCGCCGTCGTCATTGTGCTTTATTTCGGTGTGCTGTCGCCGGTTCCAGATAAGCCGATCGCCATCACCCTGCCCATCATTCTTCTCTTCAGCCTGGTGGGAATTGCGGGCAGCTATGGTGTGGCCTGGTTCGGCATTCGGGTCAACACCTTTGCCAATTCGCGCACTGCTTTTGCCGGACTGGCGGGCAAGCCTTATCCCATCTACAACATTCCCCTGCAGGCGGGGATGAGTATCGGCATGATGCTGATCAGCGTCGAGCTGCTGCTCATGCTCATCATTCTCCTTTTCATTCCTGCCGACTACGCCGGGCCCTGCTTCATCGGATTCGCCATCGGCGAGTCGCTGGGCGCGGCCGCGTTGCGCATTGCCGGCGGCATCTTCACCAAGATTGCCGACATTGGCTCCGACCTGATGAAGATCGTCTTCAAGATTAAGGAAGACGACGCGCGCAATCCCGGCGTGATTGCCGACTGCACCGGAGACAACGCCGGCGATTCGGTTGGACCTTCGGCCGACGGCTTCGAAACCTATGGCGTCACCGGCGTTGCGCTGATCACCTTCATCCTGCTGGCCGTAAAAGACCCCACCATCCAAGTGCAACTCCTGGTCTGGATTTTTGTGATGCGCATCGCCATGCTGGTGTCGAGCGCGGCGGCGTACTTCATCAACGGCGCGATTGCCAAAGCCCGGTTTGGCAACGCCGACAAAATGAATTTCGAGACGCCCCTGACCTGGCTGGTGTGGCTTACGTCGCTGATTTCGGTTGGGGTCACATTTATCATTTCCGCCATCATCGTTCCCAGCCTGGCCGGCGATACCACGCAGTGGTGGAAGCTGGCCAGCATCATTTCCTGCGGCACGCTGGCCGGGGCCATCATTCCGGAACTGGTGAAGGTGTTTACCTCGACCGAGTCGCGGCACGTGCGGGAAGTGGTCACTTCCGCCGATGAGGGTGGAGCGTCGCTGGGAATTCTGTCCGGCTTCGTGGCCGGAAATTTCTCTGCCTACTATCTCGGGCTTTCGATGGTGGCGTTGATGTCCCTCGGATACTACTTCAGCACCCTGGGCCTGGACGGAGTGATGGTCGCGGCTCCCGTCTTTGCCTTCGGCCTGGTGGCGTTCGGCTTCCTGGGCATGGGCCCGGTGACCATCGCGGTGGATTCGTACGGCCCGGTCACCGACAACGCGCAGTCCGTGTATGAGCTGTCGCTGATCGAGCAGGTCCCGAACATCCGGCAGGAGCTGAAAAAAGATTTCAACATGGACGTGAACTTTGAACGCGCCAAGGATTTGCTGGAAGAAAATGACGGCGCGGGCAACACCTTCAAAGCCACGGCCAAACCGGTCCTGATCGGGACCGCGGTGGTCGGCGCCACCACCATGATCTTCTCCATCATCATGGCGCTCACCAACGGGCTCACCGAAAATGTGAATAATCTTTCGCTTCTGCACGCGCCTTTCATGCTTGGCCTGATTACCGGGGGCGCAATGATTTACTGGTTCACCGGAGCTTCCACCCAGGCCGTAACCACCGGCGCCTATCGGGCGGTCGAGTTCATCAAGGCCAACATCAAGCTTGAAGGCGTGGTGAAAGCTTCGGTCGCCGACAGCAAGAAAGTGGTTGAAATCTGCACCAAGTACGCGCAAAAGGGGATGTTCAACATCTTCCTGGCAGTCTTCTTCGCTACCCTGGCGTTCGCCTTCGTGGAGCCGTTTTTCTTTATCGGCTACCTGATCTCAATCGCCATCTTCGGTCTCTACCAGGCGATTTTCATGGCCAACGCGGGCGGCGCCTGGGACAATGCCAAGAAAATTGTGGAAGTCGAACTGAAACAGAAAGGCACTCCGCTGCACGATGCGACCGTCGTCGGCGACACCGTCGGCGATCCTTTCAAAGACACCTCGTCAGTCGCCCTGAACCCGGTCATCAAGTTCACTACGTTGTTCGGATTGCTGGCGGTTGAATTGGCGGTGAAGCTCACAGCCGAAGCCGGCGGCATGTTGGGTCACGTGCTTGCGCTGGGTTTCTTCCTGGCATCCTTCATCTTCGTATATCGCTCGTTCTACGGCATGCGCATCGTGAAGGAAGGAGCCGCTCGAAGCTGATCTGCACCCATGGATGACACGAGTCGCGTTAGGGCGACCCTTTCATCTTTTCTTTCACGCTGTGCGCCAGTTTTTCGATCTCCTCCGCCTTCTTGATCACAGTCACCGAAAGCATGCTCTCGTTTGTCTTATCGACGTACTCTTGCAGTTCGGTCGCCAGCTTGAGCAATTTCCCGGTATCGCGCCTGAGCTCGGCCTGGCGGGCCTCGTTGGCCCTCTTGGCCATATCGCGTTCTATCTTGAGGCGGCCTTCGTCGATGCCGACCCTCTGGTGAGCCGAGGTCTCCTGCTGCATGAGATTAGACTGCGACACCGACGGCAGCCCGGCCGTCAGCACGAAGGCGGTCATCCATGAGAGGCTCTTGAGTCGCAAAGTCCACCTCGAACGGCTGAATTGAGGAACATTATACGTTCGAGCCGAGTGGCAGCGGCAACCCAACGACGCTGTCATCCTGAGCGAAGCAGCAGCTTCGCACAGCGAAGCCGCTGCGCAGTCGAAGGACCCCTATGGTCAGGTTAAAGCCTGCAGTGCGTGGGTTTTGCGCTGGAGCGACAAGAGCTCTGACAAGATCAGACGGTGCCGAAAAGAGGGTAGGCGTCCTTCGACTCCTCCATACGATTCGCAACGCGAATCGTATGGCTCCGCTCAGGATGACAAAATGCTATAGGGACCGTTGCAACCCCGGCACGAGCGGGACGCTCGCGCCCACATTCTTACAGCGAACTCATGTTCGCCAGGAACTCGCCATTCGACTTGGTCTTGCTCAACTTGTCGATCAGCAGTTCCATCGCTTCCACGGGTGAAAGCGGGTTCAGTACTTTGCGCAGCACCCAGATGCGGGTCAGGTCTTCCTTCGGGATCAGCAACTCTTCTTTTCGTGTGCCCGAGCGCTGAATGTCGATGGCCGGGAAGGTGCGCTTGTCCACCAGTTTGCGGTCAAGGATGATTTCCGAGTTGCCGGTGCCTTTGAATTCTTCGAAGATCACATCGTCCATGCGCGATCCCGTGTCGATCAGGGCAGTTGCTATGATAGTCAACGACCCGCCTTCTTCGATGTTCCGGGCCGAACCGAAGAACCGCTTCGGACGCTGCAAAGCGTTGGAGTCGACGCCGCCCGAGAGCACTTTGCCGCTGGGCGGAACAATGGTGTTATAGGCGCGCGCCAGGCGCGTAATCGAATCCAGCAGTATCACCACGTCGCGCTTGTGTTCCACCAGGCGCTTGGCCTTCTCGATCACCATTTCCGCAACCTGCACGTGCCGCGCGGCGGGTTCGTCGAAGGTGGAAGAAATAACTTCGCCTTTCACCGACCGCTGCATGTCCGTAACTTCTTCCGGACGCTCATCGATCAGCAGAACCATCAGCACGACTTCGGGATGATTGGTAGTGATCGAATTGGCCACGTTCTGCAGCAGCATGGTCTTGCCGGCGCGGGGCGGGGAAACGATCAGGCCGCGCTGGCCTTTACCAAGAGGTGTCAGCAAATCCATCACCCGGGCGCTGACGTTCTCGCGCACGGTCTCGAGTTTCAACCGCTCCTGCGGATACAGCGGCGTCAGGTTGTCGAACAGGATCTTGTTGCGCGCTTCTTCCGGCGATTCGAAGTTGACTGCTTCAATCTTGACCAGGGCAAAATATTTCTCGCCCTCATGCGGCGGACGCACCTGGCCGCTGATGGTGTCTCCGGTCTTGAGGTCAAACTTGCGAATCTGCGACGGGGAAACGTAGATATCGTCCGGGCCGGGCAGATAGTTGTAGTCCGGCGAGCGCAGAAAGCCGTAACCGTCGGGCAGGATTTCGAGCACGCCCTCGGCAAAAATGTGGCCCTCTTTTTCACTCTGGGCCTGGAGAATCTTGAAGATCAGGTCTTGCTTGCGCAATCCACTGGCTCCGGGCAAGTCCAAAGATCGGGCGATCTTGGTTAGCTCGGTAATATTTTTTTCTTTGAGTTCAGCAATGGTCATCAGTCACCTGCGAGGAGATTTTTCAAAGGGGGGTACGCGAAGGAGAAGGAACTATCCAGCGGGGCAGGAGGGCGGGCTAAACTACGCAGCCCGCCGTTGTGCCTCAGCAAAATGTTCCGGTTCGGCCAGAACCGACTGCCGCTCCGAACTTGCAATCCGATCCAGGACCTCGTTCATGGTCTCCTGGATTCTGGTATTGGGCTTGTGAAACTTACGGGTAGCCTTCGATGCAAGCTGACAGAGCATATAACGGTTCCGCAAAGTATGTAAAGCATCAAAAACTCGATCAGAGCGCTTCATTATTATTTCTCCTGACCCCAACCAAATGGCGTCGTTCTCAATTTTTACGACAGGGCAAGTCCCGGCCAGATTTGTAAGTCCTTCAGTTCTTATGGGTTGTACGGGAATGCTCTGGCTACTGGTATAGATGCTCCGCCAGGCCCGAAAGTTTCTTCGATTCGGTCGAGTCCCACTTGTCGGCGGAGGTACTGGGGAACGCCCTAAAAGCCGCCCCTATGTCCGTGGAACCTCATAATTTAGCGGGTAAGCGGGGTGAGGTCAAGGGATTTGTTTGGCCCGCATTTCCCGCAGGCCCGGGCGATGCCTGCCTCCACAGTGTGCCGGATTGCTCAGACGGCGAGTTGAAGCCAGAGTACATTTGGTGAATCAGGAAAGGGGCACTCCCATGACCCCAGATTCGCCTCGCGATTGGAAACATCTTGCCGAACAGGCCAGTAACGAAATAAACTCGGAGAAGCTGATGGACCTGGTCAACGAACTCAATCGGCTCCTGGGTGAACGCGAAGACCAGTCCTACCAGCGGCGACGACCAGGAAATCAGTTTTAGTCCAACCCTAGTGCGGGATTTACGATGGAGCCATGGCTGCCATCAACCTCACGCCCATCGGCCACGTCCGTTCGCCACGCACCGAAGCTAAAGACGATTTCTGGGGAAGCGTAATATCCGTCATCGAATTGGACGGCACGCGCTTCTCACGCGAGTCAGTCCTCGGTCTCACCGATTTTTCCCACATCACGGTGGTCTTCCACTTCCATCTGCTTTCAGACGAAAGTATCCTCACTGCCGCTTGCCATCCCCGAGGGAACCTGACCTGGCCACGCGTCGGCATCTTCGCTCAACGAAAAAAAGAGCGCCCGAACAAACTTGGCGTGTCTGTTTGTGAGCTGATCGAAGTGGATGGCCTGAAGCTGAGAGTGAAGGCGCTGGACGCGATCGACGGCACGCCCGTGCTGGATATTAAACCTTTCGTCCGGGAATTCGAACCCGACCCGGCGCGAGTCCGGCAACCGCAGTGGATCACCGAGCTCATGCGCGACTACTTCTCCTGAGCGGTGCGCTCATCCCGCCCGCGGAGGTCTGCTGCGGCCCGCGGCTTCGCGGACCCTGCCAATGTCGATGAACTGCACTTTCTGCAGATCATCCACCCGCGGCTTCTGATCGCGAACTACCGTCGCAATTCGGCTGCGCGGTCGCCGGATGCGGGACACGGCCCGATCCACCACCCGGGCCAGTTCGGCCCCGAATTCAGGCGTGCGATGCTCCCGCAAGCGACGCTTGGCCTTGTCGGCTGAAAACCAGGTGGGGTCGCGATCAAGCTCCTGCGGCGGCACCAGCCGCACGACTTCGCAAAGGTGGGCGTTCACCGCCGACTCTCTTTGCGCCAACCTCCCCGCCGAATTCCGCAATTCTCTGCCCCGCCGCCGTACATACGAAGTGAACGAGGCTTCCTCGATCCGGCCATGAACCCCGGCCTCCTCGAAAGCTTCGAGGGCGGCCGCCTGCGCGTGGGTAAGCCCGGGCTCGACGCTGCCTTTGGGAAAAATCCAGCGTCCCTTGCCGGTCTTGACCAGCAGAAATTCAATGTCGCCTCCGCGCACCCGGTAGCAGACCGCCGCCACCTGTTCGCATTGCTTCAGTCGGCGCAGTTCGGCCAGCCGGACGAACTTGGCCGAAAACTGAAAGGTTTGTACCCGTGTCCATCCGATGGTCAATCGTGACGCGGCATTGCCCTTGAAATCAGCACTCATAGCAGCAGAGTGCACGACGCCGACTGCTTCTGACTAGAGCACAGCTTGGTTCGGGGGCGACGGAAGACGGCCGCCACTGGACAGTCCGCACACGCTCTGCCATCCTCTGTAATGTCCTATGTCCTACCACGTGGTCGCATTCACCATGGCGCAAGTGCGGCAAGGCGCCCTCTCGTTCCAGCGTGAGTTAAGCGCCGCCTTGCGTGAATCGAAGGACCTGAAGGTGTATTCCGTGAGCCCCTTCGACCTGGAAGAACGCCGGCGTTTTAAAGACCGCTTCGGAGGCGACGTGGTCTACTTCTTCAACCAGGCCGCCCGCGACCTGATCCTGCTGCAGGGCTCAGACCTGCAATTCGCGGCCGAGATCGCCGATAGCGAACTGCCCAAAAGACGGACGCTGGTGGTCGGCATCCCTTGAGAGCACTTAGCAATTAGCAATTGGCAATTAGCGAAGAGCCAATTGCCAATTGCCAATTGCCAAGTTGCTGGCCGCTCTCTGGGAATCTTTCTGCGTACTTGCATCCGCAAAGCGATCGAGACAGTATCTTCTTTCGTTCGCCGGGAAGGGACCTTTGGAAAACCTGTTTTGTCTTCGCTGCAATCGGGAGATCGAAGTCGGCCACAAATCCGTCGCGGTGTACATGTTCGCGCAGACCGTCGGCATCAGGCCGCGGCAAAAATCGTCGGCGCAACGCATCTGTTTCTGCCCGCAGTGCTCGGTCTCCCTGGCCATGGGCCCGCCGCCCGAAGGCGCGCTCAACCTGGCGGCCTGGAACATGATCCGCGACCTGGTGGGCGCCGATCCCGCGTTGAACCAGGCGGCCTGGGAAAATCTGCGAGGAGTGGTCGGCCTGCTGCCCTCGGGCGAACCCGAAAGCATCCCGCGCCGCGCCGCCGGCGGCGGCTACTTTGAGTTCTGATTCCTGAAAACTTCAAGCCATAATCACCGCGCCGGGTGAGCCGGATCACAGACTCCCAACCGTGAAGGGCATAGAAATCGCGGACAGCGGCCTTGCGGATACCGGGCAAGCTGCCATTTCCCCAGTCAAAGGAAGACTTCCGAATATGAGAGGTGCATCATGTCGTTCACCAGATACGCAGGACTTGCTCTAGCCGGAATGCTGCTCGCGGCCACCACGGGCATCGCCGTCATGGGGCAGGAGACAACCGAAAAAACCATTAAGAAAGTCCACGCGCCGTATAGCCAACCGGATTCCGGGGCTCAGATGTGGAAGGATTACTGTGCAGCCTGTCACGGCGCGACCGGCGCCGGGGACGGCCCTGCAGCGGAAGTCCTGAAATCACCTCCGTCGGACTTGTCATTGCTGGCAAGGAACAACAACGGAAAGTTCCCGGCGGACCACTTTGCGTCCGTGTTGAAATTCGGCACCGGAGGCCATGCCCATGGCACTTCCGACATGCCCGTGTGGGGGACGTTGTTCCGTTCGCAGAACGAAAGCCTGGTCAATCTTCGCATTCACAATCTGTCTGAGTTTGTGGAATCCCTGCAACAGAAGTAGGCCTGGAGGGTGCCCCGTCCAAGCTTTGCTTGGGCGGGGATTTT
>CAVTHC010000004.1:0-98637 GCA_963734455.1 Terriglobia bacterium | reverse complement strand
TAGAGGCTGTCCGCGACCTGGATGAGGATTGGAACTTTTCCGCTGATCCAACGCAGGGCTTCTGAAACACGCACCAGGGCGCGATACCGGACGGGAAGCAGGCGCAGATCGCTCGGTTGGACATTGAGAGAGAAGTATCCGTCCACGCTCAACTTCGCCGGGCCAATCTTTTCCGTGAAGGCCGCCAGCAGCTCCGCGGGCTTCCAGTAGCGCACCTCGAAATCCTTGCCCTGGCGGAACCTGCGGTGGGCCTGGTGGTACAGACAGCGCAAGCCAAACACGTTCGGCATCTGCACCAGCGCGCTTCCTCCGGAAGTCAACGAGCGCCGGATTTCGGACAGGACGGTGCCGACGTTCTCCTTCGAGAGATGTTGCAGCACGCTATAAGAAAAAATCTGATCGAAGCTCTGATCGCGAACTGGCAGATAACGTCCATCGGCCACGATGTAGGTGGCCTCGATGCCCAACTGCCTGGCCACGCGCCGGGCGGCACGTATGCTCTTCAGGGAAGGATCGATTCCGACTGGCCGATATCCCAGGCGGGCGGCCGCAATGCACCAGCGCCCCCAGTTGCAGCCGATTTCGAGAAATAACCTGTTCTCGCCCCTGGGCAGCCGCAGCGTCGGGATGGGGTACTCCGTGAGAGTTCCGACCAGATGTTTATAAAGGCTGCCGTTGGTCGCCGCAATCGCATTCCTTACGAAAGGATCAATCTCCCCCGGCCCAACGTTAAACTTCGGCAACGTCGAAGCATCGCCGCTCTCGGCAACGGCCAGCGCCCGTGTGCCCTCAATGTGCGTCTGCTCCACGTCGGAGACCAGCAGGATGGGGATGTCCTCGATAACGGCGTAACCATGTCCCTGGTCACAAACCAGGTTTGCTCCCTCTCGCCGCAACTCGCGCTTGTCCCGCGGGCAAACCAACCATTCCCCTATCGGGGATGGCGTGGCGCTGAGCTTGCTCCCGGATTCAGAATTCGATCTCACGCCACTTTGTCCGGGGATCACAGTCACCTGATTCCCTAATGCGCACCGGGCCGCTTTCTTGGCGGGGCCTTACTCAATCTCATCCCGGAAAATCGCGGTGCCCTCATGGTTTCCGAGCGGGACCAATTGTAGCAAGAAGACTCGCCGCCAAATCCAACAGCTCATCGACGTGCCGCTCCCAGGAGAAGCTGCGCGCCCGCTCCCGTCCACGATCCGAAAGCTGCTTTGGCAGTTCGTCCGAAGCCGCGATCCGGCAGACCTGCGCGGCCAGCTCTTCCGGAGAAAAGCGCGGGAAGTAAATTGCGGCCTCCTCACAGATCTCGCGATGCACCGCTGAATCGGAGGCAACGATCGGCAGTCCGCTGGCCATGGCTTCCACCAGAGGATGGGCAAATGATTCCGCGTAAGCCGGCGTAACGTATATGCTGCATGCCCGGTAGACCCGGTGCAGCAGGGAATATGGAACCGCTCCCAGCTCGACCACACTGTCCCCGATTCCCAGTTTCTCCACCAGGGCCGAAGCCGCCGAGGCGCGATAATTTCCCGGATTGTCTTCCGAACGCAGCCGGCAGGTCAGAATGAGCCTGAGCTTTCGTCCGCCCAGCCGCTTCCTTATCCGGGGCAGCGCGTGAAACAGGGTCTCGAAATTCCGGTAGTAGTTGTAGTGGCTGACGTAGAGCAGGCGCAGCGCGTCGTTGTCCTGCTCCAGTTTTTGTTCGATGTCCAGGGGAAGCGACGCCGGGTCGCGGAAGAAAGCCTCAGCGTCGAACCCGTGATGGATGGCCACCACGTCGTGTCCTGTCCACCGCCGCAGTTCCTGCGCGAAAGCCTCGGTGGGCGCGACCGTGCGGTCGGCCCAGCCTATGGAACGCCGCGCCAGGCCGCCCTTGATCCGCGTGTCCAGCCACAAACCATACTCCCGGCGCCGGCGCAGGTCGCGGAGAAAATCCGCGGAGGTATACAGCGAGTTTCGTGAAAGCAGAATCTGCGGGACCGGGGAGTTGCGCAACGCAAAATTGCCGGCGGAGACCAGCACTTCCGCGCCACTCTGCCGGATTGCCGCTGGCAGGGTGGTCTGCTCCTGCCAGAAACGCCGCAGACTTCCGGCATGAAGATTGACTTCAGGAAAGGAAATACGGGGCAGGCCGGACAGCTCCGCCCGCAGTTGCGGATTCACCGCGGCCGTGACCTGCACATTCTCGCGGCCGGAAAGCTGCGGAAGAACGTTGCGCAGATAGGTCAGTCCGCCGCCGGCGCTGGCGGCCAGGCCGTTCAGGAACAGATGCATCATCACTGCGGCGCAGCGGCGTTGGCGTCCCGCGCCATGGCCCCGAAGCCGAAATCAGTGATGGGACGATAAACCGCCGCCGGCACAGTCGAAGGCAGAATGTCCAGGAAAACAAACGCCAGCACCCAAAAGAATACGCACAAGTAGTAACCCACCGCAAAGAGCCAGTCTTCAAAGGCGGCATGGACCAGTCCGCCGGCCAGCACCATCGCAACCGGAACCACGTAGTGATGGAAGTTGCCCGTCCGGCGAAGCCAGGAAAACACACCTCTGAGCTTCAATGCCAGCATGATGACCAGGGTAAAAAAGGGGAGAATGCCCAGCAGACCAACCCCTTCCAAAGCCGCCAGATAACTGTTCCCATGTTCGCGCGTGGCCGCGGAAACGGTCGCATACTGGCCCAGTTCGATATCTTCCGCATCGCTGGCTCGACTGGTGCCGAAGCCGCTCCCGAACCAGGGGTGCTCCTGAATCACCGAAACTGCCTCGTCCCAGGGAGTAAGCCGCGAGCCCAGCACTCCATCATTCTCATGGCCCTTATAGAGGAGACTGTCGAGCATAGAGGACCCGCGGCGCGTGGGCATATCGGTGATTTGTTCGGAAGGAAGCAGCGCAATGGACAAGGCGGCGGCGCACACAAACGCGACCGTCCCCTGAATCAGCAGCCGGTAACGCCGCAAGACCACGCAAGTCAGGCAACAGGAGAAACCGGCGGCCAGGATTCCAGCCCGGGCCTGGCTGAAAAAGAGCAGGCCAACGCTGAGCCCGCAGGCAAAGAGCATGCGCCGGTACCGGGTCTTGCCCTCGGCGGTCAGCACTCCCCAGAAAAGCAGCGGCACGGCGACCACGCCCATGATGGCGCCCAGAGAATTTGGGTTGCCGAAGATTGGCCGCCGCAAGACCAGGTAAGCGACGGCGGAGATATACACCACCATCTCCACAAACCACAAGAGCCGCTGAAAGAACTTCTCTTCCCTGCCGCTCAACGCCAGCCGGGCCCCGGTGGAGGCGTAGAGAAAAAGCAACAGCAAGCTCAGGGCCTTCAGGAACGACAACATGGGAAACGACGACACAGCCGCGGAAACCAGCGCCGCCAGGACGCAAAACAGGGCGACCAGGTGAAACCTGGAAAACCGGGGATGGGCGCTCCGCATGTAGAGTGCGAAGCCCGCCAGCGCCCCTAAGCCCAGGACCGCCCAACGCCCCGCCGTCCACACTCCGCTGAAGGGAAGGGCCATGCCGGCCCACAGAAAAACCACCACCAGGAAGGGGAAAAATCTTTGCTCGAATCTCCAGACCACCGCGAGAAGAACCTGCAGGAAAATCAGTCCCGCCAGATAATAAGAACTACTGAGATATCCAGGACTGTAAAGGGCAACGTAAGCCGCCACCAGGCCCGTGAACAGAATTGCGCCGGGCACGACAAATTTGGAATAGCGCTCACTCATGGCCGTCCACTCTCAGATTCATGCTTGCAGATCTCATGCTTGAAGGATAACGCCGCCCGGGCAATCCCATCGGCACAGGCCTCGGGCGAATACTTCAGGATACGCTCCCGGCTATGATTTCCCATGCTCGCCCGCAGGGCTGGATCCCGGCCGATCTCTTCCATGGCGGATGCCAGTTGGGCGACCTCCCCGCGACCAACCACCCGGCCATTCCAATTGTCCTCGATCAGGTCCGCCGTGCATCCCGCGGCATCGCTCGCGATCACCGGAAGGCCGCAAGCCATGGCTTCGTTGACCACCAGCCCCCACGGATCGGTGTGCGACGGGAACACAAAAGCTTCCGCTAAAGCATAGTAGGCGGCGAGCTGTTCGCGCTGCACGAAGCCGGCGCACTGCACCCGTCCAGGCTCAATCTGGGTGGCGCGGCGAGACAGTTCGTCACGGGCCGTTCCCTCCCCCACCAGCACCAGGCCAATGGCCGCGCGCAGCTCAGGTGTCAGTTTGCCATAGGCCTCGAGCAAGTCAAACACTCCCTTTTCCCGGACCAGCCTGCCCACGAATAAAAAGAAACGCGGAGGCAATTGCAGCCTCTGGCGCTGGCTTGCGTCATCCTGACGAAAAGCCGCCGCGCTGCGGGCAAAGAGTTCCGTGTCAACCGCGTTAGGCGCGGTAAAGATGTCTTTCTCCCGCGCCCCGTAATGCCTGACGTACTGAAACGACGATTTCCCGGGGACAACGAAAGCGCTGCAACCCAGAAGAAATTTCTTTTTCAGAAATTCGATCACCCGGTTCCCGCTACGATAGTCCCGCTCCGTGCTTTCGACCCACAAAATAAACGGGACCTGCCTTCCGCGCGCCCACCGCAGCGCCTGCCACGAGGCCAGGTAGTTGTAGCCTCCGCACAGGATAACGTCGGGAGCCGCCTTCTCGAGCGCCGCTTTCAGCCCGCGGTTCAGCAGCAGGCCGCGCCCGGCGAATCTTTGCCTCCAGGACGGAAGCACCTGGTACGAAAAACGGATTTCATCCTTGTACACCAGCCAGTCGCGCAACTCGGGATCGCTTTCCGCCAGAAAAATTACATGCAGATCGATGTCTCCGCGCCCGGCCAGGGCATTGAAGACCGGAATCCGGTAGGGCGCGATAATCTCGCTCAGGATAACCAGCCGCCAGCTCATTTCCGGCACTCCCGGTAGAGCTGGAACAGCCTCGCCGCTTGTTCCGCCAGGGTGTATCCGTGCAGGATGCTCCGGCGCGCGCTGTCGCCCATCTTTCGCCGAACTTCAGCCTGCTGCAAGAGGCGGGTGAGAGTATCGATCAATCCCTGCAAATCGTCAGCCCCGATCAGGCAGCCATTCACTCCCGGCTCGATCACTTCCTCGATGCCCTGTCCGAGACAGGCGATCACCGGTCTGCCCGCCGACATCGCCTCCAGATACACGCATCCCAGGCCTTCGTATCGGCTGGGCAGGGCAAAAATGGTGGCGCGTCGCATCGCCTCGGCAACCTCCCGGCGACTCCGGCGTCCGCGAAAGTGGACTCTCCCCGCCATGCCTTGCTCGACGGCCAGTCGCTGAAGATGAGCTTGCTCCGGCCCATCCCCGATGATCTCCAGAGAGAGTTGCGGAAAGAGCTCACGGATAGCTGCGCACGCTCGCAGCAACAGTTCATGCCCTTTGACCGGTATGAGATTTCCCACGCTGAGGACCACCGGCGCCTCCGGCTCGCTCTCGGGCGGAGCAAACATTTCCGGATCGACGCCGTTGTACAGAACGGTTGTATTCACCCGAGCGCCGGCGCCCTCGATTACCTGACTGCGGACTTTCTCACTCACGCAAATAACCGAGCAGGCGGAACGATACACGGACTGCGAAACCCGGACGCACCACTTCCCGGCATAGCCGCTCACCTGCCGGGAAGAAAAGGCATCCAGCCCGTGGACCGTGACCACGAAAGGTATTTTCAACTCCCGGCTGAGCAGCGAAGCGGCGTGGCCGCAAGGCAACGCGGAATGGGCATGGATCACGTTCACCGGATGCTGCTCATGCAGCCGCCGGATCTCAGGCAGAAGGCTGGCGAAAAGAAAAGCCCCCGAACTGGACAGGCCCCAGCCGCCGGGAAGCGAAAAAAAACGCACCCTGCGCGCCGGAACCGCCTTGTCGTCGACCGCCACCCTGCCCCGGTAGAACGGCTGCGCGACCCGAACCGTGTTGGTCACGCCCAGCCGGGCCAGCCAGGACAGCGGTTCCGCCACAAAGCAGCCCTGGGCATCGTCGCCTCGTACGGGGTAGAACGGGGTCAAGGTCAGGACGTGAAGCATTTCCCGGGGCGGAGACTTTTCAGATGTGGAACCGTCGGCAATCATGCGGCGCGTGCCGCCGTCTTCCGCGACATAAGGTCGAGGAACACTTCTTCCCAGCGGCGGGTAATGGGTCCCCAATCGAACCGCTCACTGTGCTTGCGTCCCGCCTCTCCGAATTTGCGCCGCTGCTCAGCCTGCAAAAGCAGTTCTTGCAGCCCGGCAAAAAGTTCATCGTCCGAGGCTGCGAGATAACCGGTCCTGCCATGGACCACGGTCTCCGGCTGATAATTTTGCCGCGCGATCACCGGCAGGCCGCACGCCGCGGCCTCCAGCAAAACTTTGGGAGAACCTTCCCACTTGGACGGAAACAGAAAAATATCGGCCTGCCGATATTGCTGCTTCAACCCCTCCGCTGCCAACAGGCCGGTGAGGGTGACGTTGCCGAGTTGTTCGCGTTCCGCCCGCGATTTCAACTCTTGCGCCATCAGGCCTTCGCCCACCAGGACAAAATCCGCTGCGGGAAAACGAGCCGCGGCATCCAGCACCAGTTGGGGCTGCTTGAACGGCCGCAAAGAACCCACAAACAAGACTCGAGGACGAGGGTTGGCCGGGCGGTCCCAGGCCGGCGTGAAAAAATTCGTGTTCACCCCGGTGGGCACAATCTCGCTGGGCAAGTGGTACTCCCGTTCCAGACTCTGTTTTACCGACCGGGAATTGCTGAACAGATAGTCGCAGCGCAGGACGGTCCTCTCCCAGAGACGCACCGCCTCGGGCGCGATCGTGGGCTCGTTCCTCAAGTCCGATTGCGACTCGATGGTCCCAATGGTGATGCGCTTGTCCTTCCAGCGTCTCCGCCATCCCAGGTACAGCCTGCTGGCTGGAGCTGCCTTCACATAAAACAGGATGTCATGCCTCCCCCACACAAATTCGCGCAAGATCCTGACCGTGCGCCGCCGTCGGGGCAGGGCAATCAGCCTGGTGTTGGGGCGTTGCTCGACGCTGAC
Organism: Terriglobia bacterium; assembly: GCA_963734455.1. Classification (GTDB taxonomy): domain Bacteria; phylum Acidobacteriota; class Terriglobia; order Terriglobales; family Acidobacteriaceae; genus JAIQFF01. The sequence continues at coordinate 91,612 of CAVTHC010000004.1, read as the reverse complement.
GTCCGGCTCGCCCCCGCAAAACACGCTGACGTGAAAACGGTCCGAATCCAGCCGCTGGATAATCTCGCGGGCATTGGTCATCTGGGCGTTGCTCAGGCCACGGTCAGCCAGACTGTCCACGAGGATTCGAACCGGGGTCATACGGTACCTGACAAGAGGCCGCGCCTCCCCAGGCGCAATGCGGTCATACTAGGCGGACGTCCGGACGGCAGGGCTTGACCATTCTAGCCGAAGATCTCGCAGACGCGCCGCCAGGGAGGCGCCGGCATCCCGCGCGCCTAACGAGTCCGCGATATGCTTCCGGGCGCGCTCCAGCAGGCGCCTGCGCACCGGCTTCTCCGCATCGGGGGGCAATGGCCGCATCTCGCCCGGGTCGGTTTGCAGGTCAAATAACTGCTCGGTCGCGCCGCTGAAATCAAGCACCATCTTGTAACGCGCCTCGCGGACTGCCAACACCCGTGACTGCAGGCGATTTTCTCGAACAAAGGGATTGTTGCAGCCGGCAATACATTCGACGACCGCGTCACCCTTCCCAACTCCTTCCCGCGCGCAAAAGATCGGAGTGGCTCCGTCCCCGGAAACTGCCGGGAATGGGGACGTCAGCCAGATCGAGCAGCGTGGGGGCAAGATGCAGGAGGCTGAAAGGCGAGGCCACGCTTCCTGCCCGGGTCAGGCCAGGCGCATGCAACAACAGCGGGACCCGCACCAACTCTTCAGCCACGTTCGATGGCGGATGATAGCGGCCGCCGTGATCGAGAAATTCTTCGCCGTGATCCGCGGTCACGGCCATGACGCAGTCTTGCCACCGGCCGAGGCCTTGCAGCGTGTCCACCAGGCGGGCCAACTGCGCATCGACCCACCGGATACCCGAATCGTAGAGCGCAACCACCTCTTCGCGGTGCCGCCGCAACCGGTTGGCACCAAGATCGCCGCGGTTCCAATAGGAATTCAGATATCGCGCCCGCGCCGCATCGAGCGAATCCTGCCCCATGAGTGCGAGCGCTTCCTGCTTGGGGTAGTACGGCGAATGCGGATCCATGAGGTGCAGCCACAGAAAAAATGGCTGACCGCCGACGCTGCTCAACCAGTCCCGGGCATGGTCAACCATCACATCGGCGGCGGGGAAGCGGCGCAACTGGTCGAGCGCGAGCGGCGATGAAGCGGCCAGCCGCTGGCAATACTGAAAGTAAAGTTCGCCATAGAGTGAGCCCAACGGGCCCAAGCGCACGCGAAACTTTTGCCAGCCGTTGATTTAAGCGACTCGAAATCCGGGTCTTCCCCTGGCCGTCAGACTCAACCGTAAGGGGCGCGACTTCGGCGTCCAGAAAATCCTTGAACACGCCGAAGCCGATGTCGTATCCGAAGCGTGGAGAGAGATAAGGATTGGCCGCCAGAAAGGCCGCCGTGGCATAGCCCGCCTCGCGCAGCGCGGAGGCGAGCGTGGCCTCTCCCGGCGCCAGGCCAACCACATCCCGCCCCAGGCTGAGCGGATAGCGGGAAGCCATCATGGCCGGGAAAGAAAAATACGTCGGAGCGCCGGCCACGATGGCGTTGGAAAATACCAGGCTCTCCCCGGCCAGCGAGTCGAGGAACGGCGTGGTGGGCCGAGGATAGCCCAGAAAGCCGGCGTGGTCGGCCCGGAAACAATCCACCGTGATCAACAGCAGCGATCGCGGCGCCGTCATGCTAGCTGACTCCCGGCGTCATGGATTTCCGCGCGCCGGCGCCTTGTTTGACCTGGACTGAAACCGGCCCGCGCGGACCTTTGAACTTTCCCCGGGTCACCAGTTCGTACAAATTCATGTCATGCACGTACAGCAAATCGGGATGCCTGGCTTCCAGGGCGCCGAGAAATTCATCCAGCGCGCGCAAGGCAGGGCCGCGAAAATCCCTGAGCGAAGAATGAAAATTGATGGAGTGCATGGACACAACCGCCGGGATGCCGCGTTCAAAGCAGCGTTCGGCAAGCTGCACATATTTTTCCAGGGGAAGGCCGCGCTCGAAAGGTTCGATGTCGATCGTGCGATGCAGGTTCAGCATCTCCCATTCATCCATGAGGGGCGGCAAAGCCCCGCCACTGCCGTTCTGCGCCACCCGGATGCCGCAACTCGACCAGGCCCGCTGGGTGTCATCGTTGGCGCGATATCCGGGGGCGCACGCCGACAGGGGAGCCGTGCCGAAAAACTTTTCGAATTCCCGGGCTGCTTCCGCGATCAGATGGTTCTGGGCATCGGCATCCAGAAAACCCGCCTGCGGCTTTTCCGGATTGTTATATTCGTAACCGATCCAGGGCATGCGCCAGTAAATGTAGGGCGTCTCCGCTTTCCATAGCGTGTGCAGCAGATTGTTGCGGTCGCCAGGCAGTCCCAGCGCCCGTTCCACCCCCAGCCGGCAGAAATGGGTCAAGCCGTGCAGCGCGGGATAAAAAACGTCGTCGGCAATGCCCTGCCGGTAAGCTTCAAAGAGTCCCGGGCGTTTCCAGGCGCCGGGCAGCCCCTGGCTCAAAGACCTCAAGTGAATGTCCTTGAATCCCGTATCGGCAATTTTCTGGAAATCCAGGTTCGCCACCAGAAAATTCATGACCAGGCAGGCCGGACGGCCGGTCGAATCGCGGTGCCGCTTCAGCAGGTCGCGCAATGCCATGACGTCTTCAGCAGTTTCCAGCGAATAATAATCGTAAGGATTTTCGCCCAGATGAATCCCGCTGGCGCGCAGCGTCTCATAACCCTCGCGGTCGCGGACGCCCACCCGCCCCCAGTCGTCGCTCTGCAGCACCACCAGCGGGCGTGAAAACGACAGAGTGGGTGCAGCAGGAGTTTTCGTCAGGGCCCGCAGCTTTTCGGCAAACTTAAACAATTTTATTGTCCAGGAACCAGCATAGCAGCATGACTCCGGGCGCACGAGCCTTGCCGGGTCATTTCCTTGCCATCGCGCTGTAGTTCACGACAAATGCGTCGTTCCTGCTGCGCACGATTTCCTCGAGCCCGAGTCCGAGCAGATTGAGGATGGGAATGACCGTGCATTCGAGCGCCGCACGAATCACGCCATACTTCGCGAACAGATGCAGACACACGTTTGTCGTGCGAAACATGCCTGCGATACTGCCGCCCTCAGGCGCGATCTCCAGTTCGGAAAAGGCGGCCAGTAGCTGGCGGATGGCCGCGGGCAGAAAGCGCCAGCGGTCTTCGTCGGAATCTCGCGGAAATACCGCGGGGACACTCAGCAACAGCCTGCCGCCCGGCTTCAGAACGCGGTGAATCTCAGAAACCACAAGCTCCGGGTCGGGCGCATACTGCAGCATTTGTGTGCATAAAACCAGATCAAAACTCTGGCTGTGAAACGGGATCCGCTCCGCATTGGCCACGATATTCACCAGGGGCGCGGACCGAAGATCAATCGCCCAATAGCACGCGTCCTCCGGCAGCAGGAGGCGGTAAGGCTGAAGTCGGCCTCCAACATCCAGCACCGCCGCCCTTTCCGGGACTGTCCCCTCCAGCCAACGGCGAAACAATTCCCGCCTCTTCCTCAAAACCAGCCAGTTGGGATTGGTGAGGCTGGGGTAGAGTCGTTCCCTGCCCGCCTGCTGACACTCTTTCACCGAATCTGTACTTGGCATGGAAACTCAGAAATTAAGCGAAAGGCGAGCGGTCCTCAAATGTATCCCAGATCTTTCAATCTCTGCTCGATGACCTGCTGCTCGGCCTGGTCCATCTGGGTCGCCTGGTCCCGCAGCAACTCTCGCAACACGAAGACCAAAAGTTCCTCCAGGCTGCCGAAGCGCGAGGCGAAGCGCCGCTCGGCATCACGGCAAAGCTCGGCCGGCAGACGGACCTCGCGGACTTCTTTCGACATCAGGCCTTGCCCTCCGCGCCCTGGAACGCTTCCCGCACTTTCGACCAGACGGCGCCCGCAATGAGCCGGTCGTCGGCATCAAGTCCAAATAACATCGCGATGGCGAGAAACGCGCAATAAGCCAGCGCTAATCCCGCCACGACCGCCAGCCACTCCGGTCGAACCGCCTGCAGCATTCGTCTCGCCACGAGCAACACCGCGAGATTCCCGCAGATGGGAAGCAGCAGGCGCCAATAGCTTCGGTTGTACGGAAGCAATCCTAACCTCTGCCGGACTTCCCCGAGATACCAAACATTGGTTACGGCGTTGACCACGGCGGCCCCGACCGCGGCACCCACAATTCCCCATTTTGGTATGAGGACAAGGTTCAATACCACCATCCCGCACGCCATCACGGCCTGTATCTTGATCAGCCGGCGCTGGTTTCCTGACATAAGCAGGAGGTAGCCAACCGAGCCGACGCCACAGTTTATCAGCTGACCCAGCGTGCCAATCGCCAGGACCGCCCATCCGGCGGCAAAATCACGGCCGAAAATGCGCATCAGCGCCGGAGCAAAAATGACCATGCCCGCAGCCAGCGGAAAGGTGAACCCGAGGATCCACTTGGTGAGCGTCTGAAACATCCGCCCCAGCAATTCGATTTGCCCGCGGGCGTAGAGATCGGCGATGGTGGGCGAGAATATCTGGTTCACCGATTGCAGGATGATGGGGACAAACGCGACCAGCGCCATGGCCACGGCGTAGATTCCCACTTCACGGGCATTGAGATAAAAGCCAATGAGGATTTTGTCCGCCTGCGACATCAGATATTCCAGAAAACTTACGCCGAACGCGACCGCGGAAAACGAAATGACCTCGTTCTCAACCGGCGCCAGCGCGCCGGAGAACGCGCGCGCCGCTTTGGGCGTAAGTTTCCAGACTGCGCCCACGAGCAGGAAGATCACCACAAACGCGCTGGCCACCTGGGCGAAAATGTAGCCCCACAGGCTCAGGCCGGCCCCGACCAATCCCAGGGTGAAGACCATGGTCAAAGGGCTGCCGATGAAATTGGTAATAACCGTGCGGCGCGCCACGTCTTTGTAGCCGGTGAGCACCTGGCCGAGAAATCCGGTCAGAGCGCCAAAGATCATGATCAGCGCAAACAGGCCCAGGTAGCGGCTCAGAGCCGGGGTGTGATAGACGTGAACCGCCACCCACGGCCCCACCAGCAGCACCGCTCCGCCCAGCACAAGATTGAAAAGCAAAAGCAGGGAGATGCTGCGAACCAGAAATCCGCGCAGCAGGTCGAACCTCGCCGTGGCGGTATAGCTGGCCACAAAACGCACCGCCGAATAGGGCAGGCCGAGCGCATTGAAGACTCCCAGCAGCCCCACGATCGTCATACCCAGGGCGTAAATGCCCAGGGCTTCCGCTCCCAGCACGCGGGCCAGATAAATCTTGAACAGGTAGCCGGTGGCCGCGGTAAAAATCGTGCCGGCAAAGAAGACCGCCGAGTGGCGCGAAATGTGCCCCATCTGCTGACGAAAAGTCGGCGCGTCCGCCGGCCTGGGTGAAAGCTCCAGGACGTCGGCAGAAGGCTCTTTCTTGACGGGCAGGGCTCCTGACATATATGCGGGTACGCCTAAGCTTTTATGGCTTCTGAAAATGCACCGCTGCGCAAGAGCAGATCCCGCAGCTTCGCGGGGTCCATGGTCTGCCACAGAGCAGGTCGGGTTGGAACGGCCTGGCCTTTCTTCTCGAGCAAGCCAGGTATCTCGCCCAACTTGTCGACCGAATCCACGGTTTGGCCAATACCAAATCTTGAAAACTGTTCGACGTATCCTGTGCTCGAATCCCGCAGCCAGGAACATAAAAACACCGGGATGCCCAGGGCTGCGCATTGCAATGCTATGGTGGATTGCACGGTGAGCGCGATGCGAGTGTTTCTCCACAGTTGCGGCGACGGCGCGCCCGCAATCACTTCGATTCCAGGTTTCTGACCGGGCAAGTATTTGCGCAGAATCCGGCGATGCCCCTTGACGCTTTCAAACGGATGAATTTTGAAGACCAGCTTCAGGCCGCAGGCTTCGGCCAAGGCCCACAATTTCGGCAGGAGCTCGCGGTACACCTCTTCGGAACGCCATCCTGCCGTCTGAAAGGGCTCGGTGAAGAATACTAGCCAGGGTGCGGCCGATCGGTCCGCCGGTTGCGCCGGGTCTGCAGCGGTAGGCAATCCCTGGCCGCCCAGCACCACTCTTTCCGCAGCCACTCGGCACTGCCGCACCAGGAAGTCGCGCTCGATTTCACCCTTTGCGATATACGTGTCCGCATGAGGCAGCTTGACCGCCATCTTCGAATCCATCGCCCCATGATGGCACCCCAGGGTGGGAATTTCACGATTCCGGGCCAGGATCAGCGGCAGCCGGGTGTACGGATTACTGTCATCGGCCGATAAACAACCCACGATCGTTTCCGAGGCGAACACCTGGTTCCAGGCGTCCCGCACCGCGATGCCCCAGCGCAACAATGCCGGGACCTCATCCAGCACTCCGGTGGCATGCGCCGCCGCGTACTCTTGCGCCTGGGACATCAGGCGGCTCCTGAGCAACTCCCAGGCTCTTGCCAGGCTGGCTCGCTCTTTTCCGTCCGCCGTCACAAAGTAGGGATCCAGGGAGATGGTTGAAATATTCGGCGGCATCGACTTCAGACGGGCGCTGTTCCGCGCATAGACCAGCAGAAATTTCTCCGCCGGCAGCAGCGCCGCGTACGAAACCGCGGTGCGGGACACATTGATGTAGGCGGAGGGCAACAGCACCACCGGATCTTTTGACCTCCGCCGGCTGGATGCAATCCGGTGCCGCACCGAGTGTTGACGATCAAACTTGTCCTGAAACGCCTGGCTCATCTGCGCCGCGTCAAGCTGGGAAAACAAGTTGCGATAGTGTCGCGCCCATCGCATCCCCGGGCGCAATCCGCTCGCGATCCTGACCGGTTTCGCGCCGGTCAAAAACTGCAGCGCGGTCGCCGGGCCGGTGGAGCGGCTGGCGTACAGCTCGCACCCGCCTCGGAGTTCATGCGCCAGCCTGCCCATCAGCATCAGTTGCCGAAGATCAGGCTCGATCATCAGCGAGAGCACATCCCACCAGTCGATGCCAAAACCATCCACCCACCGGCCCATTCCGAGCTGCAACAACTCCCGGACGTGGTGCAGGTCTTCGAAGTCCTGGCCGAAATCATACAGACTGATGAAGCGGCAACCCGCCTGCTTGCTCCACCTCTCGTAGGTCGCGGCAGGCGCGCGGCCCAGATCGACAACTAGGTCCCATCTTCTATCCCGGCGCGGCGCGGGCAGTTGGTCCTCGGGATGGAGTAAGAGCACTCTCATACTTTTGCGTGTTCCGCGGACCGGCGACCTACCAGCCGCCGCACCCATTGTTCCAGCCGCGGCGAGGCCTTGATCGCAGAAGCGGCGTGATAGCGCACGGTCTCCCGGATTCGCGTCGCCCGTGAATTGGTAATTGTAGCGTGCACCGTCTGGCGATACCCGGTGGCAAAGCGATCCTTGTAGCCTTCTTCGCCCAGTCCCAGGTCCAACATTTTTATTTCGGGGTCCGCACAGGCATGCTCGACCATCCTGGTGAGCAGACAAAAGCCGGGAGAAAACTGTCGCCACTGGGCATCGAACGTCGGCTGGTAGTAGAACCAGCTTCCCGCAAACTGAAATCCGTAATTCCAGGCTACGGGCTCGTCGCCGACCAGCAGGCGAGTCAGTACAAGCCAACCCGCGCCGGAAAGCAGTTCGGCCAGCCCGGCAAGAAAGTTCTGTCGTTCCGGGCTCGCCAGATTGCTGGCTCGTCCCCCGGTAAGAAAGCGGGCCACATGCGCTTCGACGAAACGGGGTAAATTCGCCCGGACAGCATTCCATTGGTTGAGATGATCCAGGGTGACCGGGCCGGTTTTCTGCAGCCCCTTCAGGTAGTAGCGAAAGGCCTTGCGTTTGACGACCGCCTGTTTCAGTTCTTGCCGTTCGGCGGCTGAACCCAGCGTAACCTGGGCGCACCGGTAAGCCGGCCGCGAAAATACCAGGTAACCGTGGCGGCTGGCGGCGTCTTTCATAATGCGGGAAGTCGCGGAATCAGCCGGCAGATTCGCCAGCCGCAAAATCGGCAAGTGGAGCTTTGACAATTCTCCCAGAGCCGCGCCCACGAACTCCTCCCGCTTTGCCGGAGGACAGACGAAATCGCAATAATCAGCGGTGTTCCCGCACAGGAAAGAAACTTCTTTTTCGGCGTTGTCGGTAGCCAGGGCCGCCACCGCCGCCAGCGCCTCCCCCTGGTGGGCCAGAAGAATCAGGGGCTTCAGGCACGCACCGTAGGCCTGCTCGACTGCAATCGCCCACTCCCATGTATAGAAAACTTCCGGCCGCTCCATCTGGCCAACCAGCGCGTTCCATTCATCACGGATTCGCGGATCTTGCGGAACCGTCCGGTGCAAGCTCAGGCGCAAGATTCCCCCGTGGAGCGCTCTTTTTTCAGGACGTAGTAGTACCAGTCGGTCACCAACTCGCGGCTGCGCCGGGGATAATCATCTCCCATCGACACTGCCGGATTGCGGTAGACCTGAAGGTTGGCAGCTTTCGGCTCGACCAGCGCGGCTTGTGCTCGCAATGGCATGAAGATCGGGTGGCGCTTCAGGAGGAGCCCAGAAAGCGCTGGCGTAACGACCGGTAAAATCCGGAAACGTGGGCTTCGAATTCCCCCAGATTCATAGCGCCGGTGACATGCACTCGGGGCAGGGCAAAACGTGGCATCTGCGACCCGAAGCCTCCGCATCCGTTGAGGAAGGCGCACTTGAAGCCGGCCCGTTCCGCCATCTCGTACTCCCGCTCCGAAACGCAGTCGGCGCCGCCGAAGGGATAAGCCAAAGCCCAGACGGGCTGGCCCAGCGCCTGCTCCAGCTGGCACCGGCTCTCCCTGATCTCGCTCCAGGCCGCTTCCCGGGACAGCTGGGACAACACCGGGTGCGACATGGTGTGAGCGCCAACGCACATGCCCGCCGACAGAAGGCCGCGCAATTCGGCCGCATTCAGCATCAGGAACCGGCGGCGCAACGGGTCGGTGATAAGTTCCACGCTCCAATCGTCGCCCAGCCCGATCTGGATTCTCACCTCGTTGATCAACCCCTGGCGCGCGCTGGCGTCATACTTTGAAAGGTGCTTCACCAGGCGCCACCACAAGCTCCGTTTATCGTGATGGTTCGTTGCGCCTCCCCGGAAACTCGAGCGCGCAACATCCAAATTCACAATCTTCTTCTTGGACGCCAAAAACATAAGGTACAGCTGCTCGAACCAAAGCATCGCCGGCACTTCACCCAGGGAGGCGCCGGTGACAAAAAACAAGCACGAGAACCCGTGCTCCTGAAGGATGGGCACCATGTCAGTCAGAGTATTCCTCAGGTCATCATCGCAGGTGAGCAGCACCGCCCGCGGAGGCAAATCCTGTGTCCCTTCACACCAGCCCAGAAACTGCAGCGGAGAAATTACGGTGAACCGGTCCTTCAGCAGCTTGAGCTGCCGCCGAAATGACCCCGCGGTCACCAGGCTGCCATCGAGATCGGGATCGATCATCTCGTAGCCCTGAGGCATGATCCCGTGATAAGTCACGATGGCGGGGCCCGCCCCCTGGCGCCGGCGAAGATATCCCAGCTTCGCCAGGCCCGGAAAGACTGCGTACTTCAGAAGCGGACTGACGACTCTCATTAATTCTCAACCAAATCCCAATCCAGTGGCGTGCCGCGAAGAATGTCTCGCGACGCGCGTTTGCCGAGCACCTGGGCAAGATGGCGGGTATGCAATCCATGAGCCGGACGAATGGAACGGATATTCTGGTTGGTAAATGGCTCGCCGCGGCGCAAGTCCTGCACTACAAAAAGCGACCTCCGGAATGCCCGGCTGCCGGCTTCCTGCGCGCTGACTCCGAAGTGAACTTCGCCCAGGGCTCTTTCCGTGGTACGTACCGCCTCCACCATGGCCTTGAACTCCTGCGGTTCCAGGGAAAATTCGCTATCGGGGCCCTTCAGCGATCGCGACAGGGTGATGTGCTTTTCAATGATACAGGCACCCAGCGTCACCGCAGCCACCGCCACCGCGGTCCCGATCGTGTGATCGGAGAGTCCGGCGGGAACTCCGAAGCGGTTCGCCAGCTCAGGAATGGTGCGCAGATTCATATCGTCAGGCGTGGCCGGATAGGCGCTTGTACACTTCAACAACGCAATCTGGGTTGCACCTGCCTGCTTCGCAGCCTGCACTGCCTCCTCAATTTCCTCAACCGTAGCCATGCCGGTGGACATGATCAGTGGCTTGCCGGTTCCCGCCATCTTCTGGATGAGCGCGATATCTACCAGTTCGAAAGAGGCTAGCTTGTGCGCCGGGACATTCATCTTCTCCAGAAAATCCACGGCGCTGTCGTCAAACGGGCTCGAAAAAAGATCCAGGCCCAGATCGTTGGCCACCTGTTTGAGCTTGGGCTGCCAATCCCAGGGTGTATATGCCTCGCCGTACAGTTCGTGCAGCGTTCGGCCATCCCAAAGCGTGCCCCCGCCGATGCGGAACTGTTCGCGATCGCTCGCGATCGTCATGGTGTCCGCAGTGTAGGTCTGCAGCTTGACCGCATCCGCACCAGAGGTCTTTGGCGGCCTTAATGATGCGAACCGCTTGATCGAAGTCCTGGTTGTGATTGGCGGAGAGCTCGGCAACAACGTAGACGGGGCAGCCCGGCCCGACGCGGTGTTCGCCGATGTTCAAGTGAGTGGTCATCAATGACCATTTCTTGGGCGGATCGAACGCACCAGTTCAAAAGCTTCCGCCGCCTCGCATCCCACCACGCTTCCCCAACGCACGGCATTGGCGCGCAATGCTTCCGGCGAGCGGGGATGTGGAGATTGGCGGGTCTCGCTGTCGTAGCAGGCAAGGCCGGCAAGCTTCGTTTCCAGCGTGGCACTTACGTCCACGAACACATTGGCGCGAAAAAGGGGTTCCAGCCGCTGAAACGCCCACTCTGTAGACGATGATACTTCGAAAGCGTAAATTTCGCGGACACTCTGACCGGGCAGGGGACGAGTCGCGGTGAGCACCGCCCTATGCACCACGCCGTGGTCAATGTTCAAGTCGCCGGGATGATGGGTATAGATCACCTCGGGTTGGAGCTTCTGTACCAGGTCTTCCAATAGCTTCACGATATCCAGAAGCGGCAAAGTATCCAGACGATTATCGGGAAGTTTGTAGAGCAAAACGTCTTTTGCCCCCATCTTGGCGGCCGCGGCGCGAGCTTGATGATGAAGGCGGGACAGACTGTCCCGAGTCCGCGTCATTTCTATGCGAATGACGCGAAGTAATTCCTTCGGCCATGATCGCAATGTGTACCGCATGGCCTTCCCGAGCCAGCCGGGCTATGGTTCCGCCACAGCCCAGCACTTCGTCATCGGGATGCGCGGCGACTACCAGGACTTTCATCTTCGAGTCTCCCCGCCAGCCAGGATTTGAGTGATCTTGACATCGGCCACAATTCGCCCGTCGTACAAGGCGGAGCGGCTAAACTCGAAGCGAAAGCCGGCATAGTTGAGAAACGCATGGGGATAACCGTCGGCATCGAGCATGCGAATCCAGTCGTGGAGGTCCTGCAACGAGGCCGGGCTGCGGATCTCGCTTTCTTCCGGTTTCCTGCGTTTGAAATTCACTGCTGTCCCCTGCTGCGGTTTGGGCTTCAGCGTTTCACGCGTGAAGCGTTCGATCATTCTTGCGGACAATTGAGCCGCACGCAGATAAATTTCTTCTGCATTCCCCTCGAGCGACAGAGTTTCCTTAAGGTAAACCGGACCGGCATCAAATTCGTTGCTCATTCGCAGAGGCGGTCAGCTTGGTTTCGCGATGTCCGCGAACGATGAGGTTTTGCAGTGGACTTCCGCCGCGACCGTGGGGGACATCCGTCATGTGAAAACAGACACACTCGAAGTTTTCGATAATTTCCCGAGGCACTTTCCAGGACCAATGGAGAAAGAAGAGATACCGGGGCGCGAATTTGCGGACCAGAGCGGCGGAAAACTCGTCTGGTGACCCGATATAACTCCATTCGCCCGGCAGTGTCGCCAGCGCTTCGTCGTACACACGGCGGTTCCACGACTTGCATCCCAGCACGAGATAAGCCTTTCGCGGGGATTGGGCATTCCGCATCGTCGCACTAGCGGTCCGCTTCATTTTATCTGCCGCCCCGGTCTCGCTCGTAGTACACTGCTGCATTTCCTTTCACGTACGTGGCCCCGACATTCCTGAAGTCCAGCTCTCTCAAACGCCTTCGCTGAGGCCCGATTTCCCGCCTTTACGAAACCGTGCACGCGAACCAAATCCGTCTGCTCGAAAGCAGCTTGCACGGCTTTCTCAATCAAGCGAGCACCCAATCCAGAGCCTCGTCTCTCCGGGGTTATGCTTATGTCGATGTCAGCCTCCCGATTGTTCGTCCTCTCAAATCGCACCTGTCCGACGGGAACTCCCTGCTCATCGGTTGCGATGAGCATTAGAATTCTTTCATCGCCAAGCTTCTTGGTGAACCACTCACGATGTTCGTCACCACGGAATCGGCGCGGAAGAGAACGAGGCCGATCGAACCTCCGGTTCATTGGCCCATTCCCACAGCAGTCGGCAGTCTCCTTCCTCCACCCGCCTCAGACCGAGGTTTGCATTTTGCATTGCAGAAATCACGCGTTCTGGCACCGGAGCCATCCACCAGTCTCCTGGCCTCGCCCGGACATCGCAGCCCTTCGCTCCGTGGAAGCGAGAAGCAGTTTCAGTTGGGCTGCAATGTTCTCCGGCGTGACATCCTGGACTGCTGCCCGCATGAATCGCGATGCCTTGACGATCCAACTCCTGCGCCACCGGACGTCTGGTTTTCCGCCACATCGATCAGCACCGCGGCAGACCCGAGAAAGCACATCTCCCAACAGGTAGTGCCTGCGGCCGAGATCGCCACATCGGCGTCGGCCATGAGCTTGGGCATGTCAAAAGTGTTTCTCAACAAACGGATCGACACCGCCCGCACCGATGGACCTCCTGTTCCAGACGATCGCCATGCGGATTGCTCCCTCCCACCACGATCGTAGCTTCCAGATTGTCTTTCGCCAGCAGACGCAGCGCGCGCAATGACGCGGACCGTGACGTTGTCCGGATCGGTGCCGCCAACCGTCACCAGCACTTTGCGGCCGATGGGCAGCGATTTCCCGCTTCCACTCCCGCCAGGGCTTGAACTCGCGTCGCAGCATGGCATAGCGGGACCCAAGCAGAAGCCTGGTGTAGGGCTCCCGGTGTTGATAAAGATCTTCGGTGGCGTGCGCGTTCTGGTCCAGCACCAGATCGGCAACATAGGCGCCGGCGTGGCCGGTATCGTCTACCACCAGCAATTTCAGTCCCGGCAGCTTTCAGCGCGCGCTGATACTCGACATCGAACTGGTAGCCATCCACCACGATCCAACTGGCATGATGGGCAGCGCGCGAGTTCCACCAGTTGCGTCGCATCCTGCGGAGTGCCGGGAGGTGCGCTCACGGTGACGAATTCAAATTTCTCGGCGCGGATGCGTTCTTCGGAGGCGGCCGTCGTCTCCGCCATGGCAAAGATGCACTCTCCGCCTTCGTCTTGCCAGGCCTGGGCCAGCGCGAGACAGCGCATGACATGGCCCGTGCCCATGGCGATGCTGGCATCGGCGCGAATGATGAGAGTACCCGCCGACATTAATGCTGGCGCACTGACTTCTGTAGAACCTTCGAGTTGAGTTCGGCCAGTTCGGGCTCGCGCTCCATCAGCTGAAGAACTTCCTGCCAGGAGAAATCGTCACGGCCGTCGAAGCGAGAGTAGATCGTACGCAGCAGTTCCAGATCCTCGCGCGTATCCAGGGTCCAGCGATAGCGGCTGTAGTCCACGGCGCCGCGTACCAGAGGCCAGCCGGAATATCTCGGGATGCTCGTACAAATACGGAGTCACATGTTCCCGCTGGTGAGGTTCGCGGGCCTCGCTCCAGGCCCGATCAAGGGCGGCGAAGGTGAAAACCTCCGTATCGAGTCCGCGAGGATAGGTGCGGGGAAAAACGTTGCTGGCATAGTCAGCGCGCTCCTCCCTGAACACTTCGAATCGTCTCATCGACCAGCTCCGGATCAATCAAGGGACAATCCGAAGTGACGCGCACCACAGTGTCGGCGGAATTCGCATGCGCGGCCTGATAGTAACGATCCAGCACGTCCTGCTCCGCTCCACGAAAGCACGGCACCTGCAGGCGCTCACATTCCTCGACGATCACTTCGTCCGCTGGCTTCCGTGGTCGTGGCCACCACAATCTTGTCGAAATCTGACGGGACCGCTCCAGCCGACTGACCACTCGAGCCAAGACCGTCTCTCCGCCCAGGTCCATCAATACCTTGCCCGGCAGCCTGCTGCTGCCCATGCGGGCCTGGATGATGGCGACTGTGTTCATGATCGTCCTGCATCCCGTCCAGAAGGCGCGATGGCGCCCTGCTTGCGAGACAGCAGAAACATGGAGTCAACGTTGGCGTCCTCCAGGTAAGGTATCTGCTCCACGCGTACCGGCATCGAGGTCCTCGAAGAGATCGAGGTAGAGCCTGGCATAGTCCGCTTTCCACAGCAGCGACTGATGGCCTCGATAACGAACTTCCATCGGCTGCGGCGAATAGTACTCAAATCCCCAGATGAATCTGCCGGTGCAGCGATGGATTTCCCGCAGGGCTTTCGGAAGGTCGGCCGGCGCGATATGAATCAGCACGCCGGAGGTAAAGACAAGATCGAAGAAACCGTCGGGATACGGAATCTCAAACGCTGTCGCCAGCGCCAGTTGGGCGGTCTCCAGCCGGGTGCGTGCCTTGCGCAAAGCGTAGTCCTGGATTTCGATCCCATAAAGATGATCGAATCCCATTTCCCGCAACGCGCACAACTGGTTTCCCTCGTTGCAGCCCACCTCGAGGATGCGCGCGCTCCGTGGTATGTCGGCCAGAAAGCGCTGGTTGAGTTCTCGCCCGGTCACGCCGTAGTTTTTGCGATAGAGCGCATCGAGTGCCTCCGGTGTCAGGGAATTGCGGTCGGTATAGGCACGCCCGAAATCGCTCCGCCAATGTTCTACTGAGCTGTCTTCATCGCTCTTGTACCTGCCTCCCGCTCAACCCGCATCGCGAAAATGGGATATCACCTTCTCCACCGCGCGAATCACGTCTTCCACGTCCTGATCGCTCATGCCGTGGAACATGGGCAAACTGATCAGCCGCTCGTAGGCATCCTCCGCCACCGGATACTCGCCGCCCCGGTAACCGAAGCGCTCGCTGTAGTAGGGGTGGCGATGCACCGGAATGTAATGCACATTGACCCCGATATTCTCCGCCCGCAAGCGCCTGAAAGACCTGGCCACGATCTGCCTTCAGCTTCCCCCGATCCAGCCGAATCGGATAAAGATGCCAGGCTGGATTGGCATCGTGGCGAACCGCGGGAGGAACGATTTCAGGAATTTCACGAAATGCAGCCGTATAACGCGCCGCGATTTGCCGGCGGCGCGACAGATTCGCCTCCAGCTTCTTCAATTGCTGAATGCCCAGGGCACAGGCAATGTCGGTCAGCCGGTAATTGAAACCCAGCAGCACCATTTCGTAATGCCACTGTCCCGCGGACTGGCGTTGGCGCGCGTCGCTGCTGATGCCGTGGTTGCGAAAGCGGCGCAGGGTTTCGGCAAACTTCGCGTTGTCGGTCGTGACCATGCCGCCTTCTCCCGTGGTGATGTGCTTCACCGGATGAAAGCTGAAGACGGTCATGTGCGCCAGGCTGCCCACCTGGCGGCCTTTGTACTCCGCGCCCAGGGCGTGGCAGGCATCCTCGATCACCACCAGCCCGTGGCGGTCGGCGAGCTTCAAGAACTGCGTCCAGGTCCGCGGGATGTCCGGCATAGTCCACCGGCAGAATGGCTCGCGTTCGCGGCGTGATGCGGGCCGCCGCCTGTTCGGGATCAAGATTCAACGTGTCCGGCGAGACATCGGCGAAGACCGGCATCGCGCCCTGATAGAGCACACAGTTCGCGGTCGCGACAAACGTCAAGGGCGAAGTGATGGCTTCGTCGCCGGCTTTCAGGCCGGCGGCGAAAGCGGCGGCGTGCAGTGCGGCCGTGCCGGAACTGAAACTCACGGCGTGCCTGGCGCCCAGTCCGGGCGGCAAAGGCTTCCTCAAACTCGGCGATCCTCGGGCCCGTGGTCAGCCAGTCGGAGCGCAGGGTCTCGACCACCGCCTGAATGTCGGCTTCATCAATCGACTGGTGCCCGTACGGCAGGAAAGTCTTCCGGACCGGCGATCCGCCGTGGATGGCCAGCACTTCACGGCTTGCCGGAGTTACGGTCATCACTGGTAGCTGTTTCAGGCCCGCGCCCGCTTCGGCGGCACCACGCGCAGCTTCTCTCCGGCCGGGGTCTCGGCCTCGATCAGTTCGCGCAACTCTTCCGCGGTCAGCCAGTGCGCGTTGGAATCGCTGCCGTAGCGAAATCCGTCGGGGAGCGGCCGGCCATCCTTCCAGTTTTGCCCGCTCCACCAGGAGTGCGCCGGCTGAATCACGTACATGTCATCCAGCTCCACCGTGTTTCGGGCTTCATCCTCGGAGACCAGCACCTCGTGCAGCTTTTCGCCCGGACGGATGCCGATGCATTCCACTTCGCAGCCGGGAGCGATGGTTTCGGCCATGTCGGTCAGCCGCATGCTGGGAATCTTGGGGACAAAAATTTCGCCGCCGTGCATCTGCTCGATGCAGCCCACCACGAACCGCACGCCATGCTCCAGAGTGAGCCAGAAACGCGTCATGCGGGAATCGGTAATGGTGATCTTGCCCCGCTTGCGCTGCTCCATGAAGACCGGGATTACGCTGCCGCGGCTGCCGACCACGTTGCCGTAGCGGGCGCAGCTGAAGCGCGTGTCCTGGGCCCCGGCGTAGGCGTTCGCCTGCACAAACATCTTTTCGGCGCAAAGTTTGGTGGCGCCGTAGAGATTGACGGGATTGACCGCCTTGTCCGTGCTCAAGGCCAGGACCCGGTGCACTCCCTGGTCGATGGCGGCATCGATCACGTTGCGGCCGCCCATGATGTTGGTCTGGACCGCCTCGAACGGGTTGTATTCGCACGCCGGAACCTGCTTGAGCGCGGCCGCGTGCACCACCACTGTCACCCCGGAAAGGGCGCGCTGCAGGCGTTGCGGGTCGCGCACGTCCCCAATGAAGTAGCGCAGGCTGGGGTGATCGAAGCCCCCCGTCCGCATATCGTGCTGCTTCAGTTCGTCGCGGCTGAAGATGATGAGCTTCTGGGGATGGTAGTCACGCAGCATCACCTCCACGAACTTTTTCCCGAACGATCCCGTCCCGCCCGTGACCAGCACGACCTGTTCCTGCCAGTTCATTCCCTGACAACCCCTTTTTTGATTGCCCCAGGATTATAGCGGAGATCAGAAACCCACCGTGACCCGATTGGGCATCTAACCCCAAATGTGAACCGCCGGAGAAATTTAAGAGCGAGAGCTTTTCCACACGGTGCTAGAATGGCGTGCTAGCGGCTCAAAAATCATTTTGGAGTATGGATGGATTCGGGTCCCTTGATTCCGGTCAACGGCCAGGTTCTGCGTGAAGTTCAAGCCGATCAGCCCATCGAATTGAATCGCCACCTGGGCCCCTCTGCCTACCTCAGTTTGCCCGGGCAGGATTCCGCGCTGCGCGAATACTTTCGCGTCCTGATCAAGCGCAAGTGGCTGGTTTTCAGCTGTCTGGCAATTATCTTCGGGGTGGTGGCGCTGGCCACCATGCGCAGCACGCGCATTTACGACGCCGTCGGCAGCATCGCCATCAATAAGACCGATCCCGCGATCCTGAACCTTAAGGAATCCGCCAACGGCGCCTCCTCGGACTACTACGATCCCACCGACCTCGATACCGAAGTAAGAATTCTTAAAAGCGATCTGCTGGCCCTGCAGGTCATCAAGGCATTGAACCTGGACAAGCGGCCGGAATTTGGCGGCAGTGAAGAAGCCCCGGCAAACTCCCTGGGCCTCACCACCGATGCGCTGCAGCCGGACTCGGAAAAAACCACCGCCTTGCTCGAAGGTTTCAAGGGCGGTCTGCGCGTCTCGCTGGTGCCCAACACCAGAATCATCGAAATCCACTATCGCAGCGCCGACAAGAATCTGGCCGCCAACGTGGTGAACACGCTGATCAGCACCTATATCGAACAGAACTTCAAGACCCGTTTTGAGTCCACCATGCAGGCTTCCGACTGGTTGTCGAAGCAACTGGTCGACCTGGAGATGAAGGTGCAGACCTCGCAGGAAAAGCTGGTGCAGTACCAGAAGCAGCACGAGATCCTGGGAATCGACGAAAAACAGAACATCACCACCTCCAAGCTGGACGAGCTGAACAAGGAACTTACCGCCGCGGAATCCGACCGGATGGAAAAAGAATCGGTCTATCGCCTGGTGCAATCGGGCGACCCCGACACCGCGGCGGCGGCGGCAATCAGCGCCGGCACCGGCACGGCCAGCTCAGGTCTCATGGAAAAAATGCGGGAGCAGCAGGCCGATCTCAAGATCCAGATCGCCCAGCTCAGCACCCAGTTCGGCAATTCCTATCCCAAAGTCGTGCAGCTGAACACCCAGCTGAAAGAAGTGGATGCCCAGCTTCAGACCGAGATGACGAAAGTGGTTTCGCGGGTGCGCAGCGGCTACCTGGCGGCGCTGCAGCACGAAACCATGCTGCGCAGGCCCTCGACCAGCAAAAGCAGGAAGCCAACAAGCTGAACGAGAGCGCCATCGAGTACAGTCATGCTGAAGCGCGACGTGGAGAGCTACTCGCACGCTCTACGACGGCTTGATGGAGAAGCTGAAGGAAGCCGGCGTCACCGCCGGGCTCCGGTCCAACAACATTCGCAGCGTGGATAAGGCCCGCGTCCCCACCTATCCCTCCGAACCCAACGTGCCGCGAAACCTCACTTTCGCGCTGGCGCTCGGCCTCACCACCGGAATCGGGCTGGCTTTCCTGCTGGAAGGCATCGACAACACCGTGCGCACGCCGGAGCAGGCGCAGGCCATATCCGCCCTGCCCTCGCTGGGCATGATTCCTCTGGGCTCGAAGAGCGGCATCGAGGCCGCCGCGAAACGCCTGACCGTGGCCTCCTCCCGCGAAGCCGTGGAACTGGTCACCCAATCGCGCCCCCAGTCCCAGATGGCGGAGTCCTACCGCGCGCTGCGTACTTCCCTGTTGCTGACCTCTCTGGGCGGACCGCCCAAGGTCATCCTGGTCACCAGCGCCCTTCCGCAGGAGGGCAAGACCACCACCAGCATCAACACCGCGATCGTGCTGGCCCAAAAAGGCACGCGCGTGCTGCTGATCGATGCCGACCTGCGCCGTCCCAGCATTCACAAAACCCTGGGCATGGGTCCCAAGACCGGGCTCAGCAACGTGCTGACCGGCAACGCCACCCTGCAACAGGCGGTGGTTCGCTCGAACATTCTGCCCACGCTCTTCGTGCTCACTGCCGGCACTCCGCCGCCCAATCCCGCCGAGCTGCTGGCCTCCTCCAATATGAAGGACATCCTGGCCGAGCTGCGGGAGCAATATGACCACATCGTCGTGGACACGCCGCCGACCCTGTCGGTGACCGATGCCGTCGTCATGTCCACCCGGGCCGACGCCGTGGTGCTGGTGATCCGCTCCGGACAAACCACCAAGCAGGCGCTGCGCCGCTCGCGCGACATCCTGATGCAGGTCAATGCCCGGGTTGCGGGCGTGCTGCTGAACGCCGTCGATCTCACTTCTCCCGACTACTACTACTATTACGAATACCAGGGGAAATACGGCCATCGCTACTACCAGGAAGACGAACTGGTGGAGGGCGATGACTCGGTTCCAAGGGCCACTTCGAGCGGGGCATAGCGCGTCACGCGCGTCCGCTTTTCCCGGCGCATACTGATCTGGTAAAACACTGGTCCCATAAGTACAAACATGAGAATTCCGCTCACCAGTCCTGCCAGGAAAATTTCCCTGGTGGTGGCGTCCGCATTGCTGCTGGCCGGATACTTATGGCTGGTGGGCCGCGAATTGGGGGGCGCCTACTTTTCCGGCCGGCCCGATCTTGCCAGTCTGCAGCGCGCGGTGCGCTGGCAGCCCGGCAACGCGGATTATCGCCACCGCCTGGGACGTTATTTCTTCCTGATCGAGCGATCGCCGGAGGCGGCCGTCGAATCTTTTCGCGCCGCCGTCGGGCTCAATCCCCATCAGGCGCGTTACTGGTTCGACCTGGCCGGGGCCTATCAGCTGTTGGGCGACACCGACGCGCAGAAAGCGGCCCTGGAACGCGGCCTGGAAGCCGATTCCTCCACCCCCGACCTGGCCTGGGAAGCCGCGAATTTCTATCTGGTACAAGGCGACACCGACAAGGCGCTGCGGGAATTTCGCGTGGTCATGGAAAGCGATCCCTACCTGCCGCCGGCTGCGGTGAAACTTTGCTGGCGGGTCAAGCCCGACATCGACGTCCTGCTGCGCGACGTCGTGCCCCCGCAGGTCTACCCCACGTTCCTGGATTTCCTGATCTCCCAGAAGGAGACGGCGGCCGCGGCCAAAGTCTGGACTCAGTTGGCGCAATTGCGCCAGCCGGTCCCGCAGCCCCTGATTTTTGAATACATCCGCTACCTGGTGACGCAGCATGAGGTCGATCAGGCCCGCCTGGTGTGGCAACAGGGCGCTGCTCTCAGCGGGCTCTCGGCCTACCAGCCTTCGCCGGAAAATCTCATCATCAACGGCGACTTCAGTCTGAACGTGTTGAACGGCGGATTCGACTGGCAGTATCACCAGTCGAAGGAAGTTTCGCTGGCCCTCGACCCCACCCAAGCGCACGGCGGGCATCGCTCCCTGCTGATTACTTTTGACGCGCAGAAGATCGACGAAGCGGGCATCGGGCAACTGGTGCCGGTCAAGCCCTCCACCGCGTACGATTTTTCGGCGTACTTCAAGGCCGACGACATACAGGGCGCCGGTGGCCCGCGCTTCGCGCATCCAGGACCTGTACACCGCGGCCACTTACTTCACCAGCGATGAATTGAAAAATGCCGACTTCTGGAAAGAAGTGAGCGGAACTTTCACCACCGGGCCCGACACCAAGCTTTTGCTGTTGCGCATACAGCGCGAGCCTCCCGGCCTGCCGATTAAAGGCAAGCTGTGGATTGATTCCATTCGTCTCGCGGCCCAGGAACAACCATGAAGAAGAAATCCACGCCTCGCGATTTCGGGACTTGCCTGTGCTGACCGAACCCCTCACCGACGCGGTGGCTCAGCCGGCTCGCGCCCCGGCGCCCGACCCGGTTGTCTTCTACGGGGTGTTTGGCCTGCTGCTGTTCGCGCCCCTGGCCTTTGGCGCGGTTGAACCCTGGTCGATTTTCATCCTGGAGGCCGGCTCCGCTCTCTTGCTCATGCTCTGGACGGTCCGCCAGGTCGCGTCGGGCGAGCTCTCCCTGGCTCTGAACCCTGGGTTTGCGCCCCTGCTGGTATTCGCTTTCCTGATCGGACTGCAACTGGCGACCGGCCGGACCGCATATCGCTACGAAACCTTTTCCTCGGCCCTGCTCTACTGCGCCTACGGCATGCTCTGCTTCCTGGTGGTCCAGGTCCTGCGCCGGACTTCGCAAATCCAGGCATTGACCGTGGCCTTTTCCGTCTATGGATTTCTGGTCGCGTCGTTCGCCTTGCTCCAGGGCCTGTCCTCGACCACCAAGCTGTACTGGGTCCGCGCACCGCGCTTGGGCGGCTGGATCTACGGCCCTTATGTAAATCACAATCACTATGCCGGCCTCATGGAGATGCTGGTTCCGATCCCGCTGGTCTTTTCGCTCACCCGCGGGGCCCGCGGTCCGCGAAAAATCATGGCAGGAATCGCGGCGGCCTTGATGGCCAGCACCATTTTCCTCTCCGGCTCCCGCGGCGGCATGCTGGCCTTTCTGGTCGAGGTCGCCCTGCTGGCAGTGGTGGTGGTCTGGCGCCAGAAAAATCGCAAGGTGACGTTAGCCCTGGGCACTTTTCTGATGATCGGCGTGGGGCTGGTTTTATTTCTGGGCGGCAGTGAACTCGCACAACGGCTGGCCAGCATTCATACCGAAACCAGGACCGAGCTATCGGGCGGCACCCGCTTCGACATCGATCGCGACGCGCTGCGGATGTTTGCCCGCAAGCCCATCCTGGGTTGGGGACTGGGCACCTTCCCCGACGTCTATCCCCAGTTCCGCAGCTTTCACACCAACTTTTTTATCAATGAGGCCCACAACGACTATCTCCAACTGCTGGTCGAACTGGGAGGGCTGGGATTCGCCGCCATGCTCTGGTTTCTCTGGGCCGTCTATCGCAACGCCGCGAGAAAACTGAAAGACTGGCCCGAAGATACCAACGGTGCCGTCGCCCTGGCGGCCATGCTGGGAGTCACCGGAATCCTGGTGCACAGCTTTGTGGATTTCAACCTGCAGATTCCGGCCAACGCGGCCCTCTTCTATGTGCTCTGCGTGGTGGCGGCCATGGAACCAAGATTCGGCAAGGCCCGGCGGAAACTGGTGCGCCGCCTGGATGTGATGGGAGGAATTGATGTGATGGGAGGAATTTCAGAGCATCGTGCCGGCGAAGAACAACCCGGGGAACGGCGTGAGCCATCCTGAAGGCAAGGTTTGCAACCGGGGTTAAGGCTGGGAATTGCTGACCGGGTTGCTGTCCTGCAGCAACACCCAGGTCAAAAGTCCACCCACAGCGGCCGCGCCGCCGTAAATCACAATGGGAGAATCCAGCACGGCTCCGCCGCTGGCCGGAACTGCGCCGCCGCCTTTTCTGCGCTTCTTCTTTTTCTTTTCCGCGGAGTTGTCGACCGTGGTTTGTTGTCCCTGCGAAAGAGTGGAGGTGGTTGAACCGTCGCTGACGGTCACATCGCCCTTTTGCGCCACGATCTGCACCGAATCATCCGAGACTTGCTTCACTTCAAATTCCGTCCAGCCGCTCGAAGCGGGAGCCACCGTGACGTCGCCGGTGTGCGTGCTCAGGCCCTTGGACGTCGCCACCCGCAAGCTGCCGTGTTCGAGCGCGACATCGGGCCCTTCGAACTTGACCAGGGAATCCGCCAGGACAACCACATTCGAGCCCGGAAGCATTGATGCTGGCCACGGAATCGGAGCGGGTCTGCACCAGGTCACCGGGGAACACCGCCGACGTGCGGGGCACGGCACCGCCATTGATCCACGCGGTTCCGCGGGCATAGAGCATGGCCGGACTGGAATCAGCCGCCCACAGAGATCCGGGCACAACCGCAATCATGATCCAGCAGGCAATATCGCGCAGCCTGGAGACACTCATGCTCAACTCCGATCAGAAATGAATCTTGCAGCTATCCTAAGCTTCTGTTTGCTTGGGCGTCAACTTAGATGTCGCGATGGACAAGATGGGTAAGCCCGAAATAAGGTTGCTTCCCGAAATCCATCCGCCCTCTTGCAGTTACCCCGGTAACCGCAACTTGCTGAAATGTGTCAACGAGCAGCCGCAAATCTGAAAATCTAGGTGGGTCCCTCCAAGGGACCGTTCCACCAGCGTGCTAAAATTCTACAGCGAAGAATATTTATCCAATGACGACTACTCCAGTAGCCCCTGCGAATTCTGTTTCCGAACTTAAAACCAAGATTGAACGGCGCCAGGCGCGTGTGGCCATCATCGGCCTGGGCTACGTCGGTCTGCCCCTTGCCCTGCTCTATACCGAACAAAAGGTTAAGGTAACCGGCTTCGATATCGATCAGCGCAAGGTCACGACCCTGACCCAGGGTGGTTCCTACATCGTCCGCATCCTGCCCAGTGAAATTCAGGAGGCCCGCTCCAAGGGCTTCGAGGCCACCTCGGACTACGCCCGCCTGACCGAGATGGACGCCATCATCATCTGCGTCCCCACGCCCCTGAACGAGTATCACGAGCCCGACCTCAGCTACATCACCGACACCGCCAAGGCCATTGCGCCCCACCTCCGCGCCGGCCAGCTGGTGGTGCTCGAAAGCACCACCTATCCCGGCACCACCGAAGAAGTCATGGTCCCCATTCTCGAGAAGGGCAACAAGCACGGTCTGAAGGCTTCCCGGGGCGAGCCCTTCAACGGACAGCAGTTCTATGTCGCCTTCTCGCCCGAGCGCGAAGATCCGGGCAACACCAGCGTGGCCCGGCGGGATATTCCGAAAGTCGTGGGCGGTCTCGATGCCCAGGCTTCGGAAATGGCCGCCGCGATGTACGGAACCATCTTCAACCGCATCGTGCGCGTTTCTTCACCCGCCGCGGCGGAAATGACCAAGCTGCTGGAGAATATTTACCGCTGCGTGAACATCGCCCTGGTCAACGAATTGAAGATGCTGTCGCTGCGCATGGGCCTGGATATCTGGGAAGTCATCGAGGCGGCGTCCACCAAGCCCTTCGGATTCCAGCCGTTCTACCCCGGCCCCGGCCTGGGCGGACACTGCATCCCGGTCGATCCTTTTTATCTTTCCTGGAAAGCCAAGGAATGGGATTTCCGCACTCGCTTCATCGAGCTGGCCGGCGAGATCAACATCGGCATGCCGTATCACGTGCTCGATTACGTCGCCAAGGCGCTCAATCAGCACAAGAAGGCGTTGAACGGCGCCAAGGTGCTGGTGCTCGGCCTGGCCTACAAGAAGGACATCGACGATCTGCGTGAATCGCCGTCGTTGACCATCATCGAACTCCTGCAACAGCAGGGAGCGGTGGTCAGCTACAACGATCCCTTTTTCCCCACCGTGGGAAAGGGCCGGAAATACGATCTGCAGATGACCTGCACCCCGCTCGACAATCTCGGCCAGTACGATTGCGTGCTGATCGTCACCGACCATTCTGACTACGATTATCAACGCATCGTCCGGGAATCGCAGCTGGTGGTCGACACCCGGAATGCCCTGAAAGGCATCGACAGTCCGAAGATCGTACGCTGCTGAACCCGGGGCTTGCCGAAACTCGCTCTGCAAGCCCGGTTTGGCTCCTCATTCCTGAAACGACACCTGGCTACCCACTCCTATGCAAAATTTTTCCGGTCCCGCCGCTGGATTTTGATACCCCGTTTTTCCACAAACCTAACTGGCTGTTGCAGAAGCGTTTGCTTCGTTTTCCTCCGCCGGGAGTGGCTATATTCGTGCACTGAGAATCATGAAGTGGGAGCGGCTCCAAACTACTTTCCCGCTGCTCACAATTTCGCCGTCGCGGGTGAGATAATCAGAGTCAGATTTTCATATAATGTGTGCAGGCAAGGCAGCTATTTAGAATTGCCCGACATCAACATCAATAAGACTCCCCCACAAGCGGACCAGCCTTATGTCTGAGATGTACCACAACGCCCCGTTTTCTTTGCTTCCTGACCGGCGTCCGCCCTGGAAGGAGTTCGTGCTCACCATGGGCCTGCAGGGCGTGGCCTTATTTGTGCTGGCCTGGGCTGCGGTGCTGAACCTGGCTGTGCTCGACCAGCCGGTACACGACTACCATTTCATTCGTTTGGTGGAAACTCCGCCTCCCGAGAACCATGAACCCGCGCCGGTGCGCGAAATTCCTCCTCCGCGCGCGGTTGCGCAGGTGGTAAAGCCGCTGGAAACGCCGCCCGCAGAAGTCCTGCGCGTCCCGCCGCCCGAGGCCAAGCCAAAGGCCGCTCCCGAGGAAGCGCTGGTGGCTCCCCAGGTCGAGATCGCGGCGGTGAAACCCGTGCCGCTTCCGCCGGCCGCGCCGGTAATTCCGCGGCAACTGGTGAAGACTCACGTTTTTTCCACCGGCAGCTCTGCCCTGCCGACAATTGCGGCGGCCCCGAAGAATGTTCAGACCGGGGGCTTTGGCGATCCCAATGGCGTCCCGGCGAGTGAAAGCAAGGGCAAAGCGGTCAACATCGCCGCTGCGGGATCCTTCGACCTGCCCACCGGGCCGGGCTACGGCAATGGCACCGGCGGCGCCAAGGGGGTTCGCGGCGTGGTGGCCAGCAGCGGCTTCGGCAGCGGCATCGCCACCGGCGATGGCAGCGGGAAAGTAAACACTTCGCGCGGCAACGGAGTACAAAAGAGCGGCTTTGGCGATACCCAGGCCGTCTCCATCGCGCAACTTCGTCCCAAGCCAACCGACGATGCCGCCGGCAAGATGGTTCCCGCCGAAGTCATCTTCAAACCCACTCCGGTTTACACCGCAGAAGCCCGAAACCTCCGCATCGAGGGTGAGGTAGTGCTCGAGGTGGTTTTTGAAGCCTCCGGCAAGCTGCGTGTGGTGCGCGTGGTGCAGGGCCTGGGCCACGGCCTCGACGAGACCGCCACCCACGCCGCCGAACAGATTCGCTTCAAGCCGGCCAAGCGCGACGGCCAACCCTCCGACTACACTGCCCTGGTGCACATCGTGTTCCAGCTGGCCTAAGTTCTCGTGACATTACTACATTGAGGGGTGCCCCACCCTCGTCGCGCACTCTGCGACAGGGTGGGAGGCACTGACTCGTCCATCTGTCCTGTGAACAGCAAAGTGTGTTTCCTACACCCCACAAAAAAAGCCCCGCCCTGTCTCTCCAAAAAACGGAGAGACGAGGACAGGGCGCCCTCGAGAGCTTCTCTACTGCGCGGCTCCCCCGCTCTGGCTCATGCCCCGGTCCTGCGGTAACGGAAGGCGCCCGTCGGCGCCGCTGGTGAGCGCCACGAAAGCC
The DNA here is from genome assembly GCA_963734455.1 of Terriglobia bacterium. Classification (GTDB taxonomy): domain Bacteria; phylum Acidobacteriota; class Terriglobia; order Terriglobales; family Acidobacteriaceae; genus JAIQFF01. Next base: position 64,992 of record CAVTHC010000004.1, on the reverse strand, counting down.
GGGTCTTTCAGGAGAGAGGCGAAGACCGCGTCGACACGGGCTTCCATCATTTCTTTCGCGCGCACCGCCTGATAGCGTTCATAACTGAAGAAATGGCGTTTGAGCATGGCGAGAGCTTTGTCACGCTGGCCGAGCTGGGCATAAATCGCGGCCAGATTGTAGGACGCCGGCAGCATGTCCTCGTGTTCGCGGGCGATCTTCAGTGCCTCGTCGCCGTGTCCGTTCGCCGCCATGAAGCCGGCCGCGAACACCAGGTTATAAGCATCGTTAGGCTCGAGGTCGAGCGCTTTGTGAACGTAGTAGTCGGTTTTCGCCGCATTGCCCTCCGAGTTCCAATACACCGCCAGGTTGCGGTAGGCGAGCGCGATCGGAAAGACCTCAACCGAGCGCTCCATCAGGGCCAGGCCATCTTTGAACTGGCCTTCATGAATGGTCATCTTACCCAGGCCATGCAGCGCGACGGCGCGAGCCAGCGGATCGGCCGGCATTGCCAGAATTTGATTAAATGTCTGCCGCGCCCTCGCCCAATCGCCGGTGTGATGACGATAGAGTTCCCCTAAATACCGCAAAGGCGTGGGATCGGCCGGATCCATGCTGTGCGCCTTGGCATACAACTTCCCGGCTTCGGCATATTTGGCGCGATTCTCCGCTGTCAGTCCCCTCAGCATGGTGCGCTCGATCCTGGCGCTCTGGGCTCGAGCGAAAATAGGAGAAGCGAAGTCCGGAGTGTTCAGGATGTCTCCCACATCATTCACACCCAGCTTCTTCAATTCCTTGGCTGCGTCTTTCGCGCGCTTGGGGAAAAGGCATTTCTGCTCTAATACGCCGCGGTAAAGCGGGATGGCGGCGGCACTGTCGCCCGACTTGGCGTGTTCCTTGGCCTGCTTCAATTGCTGTTCCAGGGAATTGTCGCGCCGCTTCATTTCTCCATCGACGACTTTCTCCACTCGCTCGGCGCGCAGGAAGCCATCCTGGTTTTCAATTTTGGCGACGGTATCTCCGTCGGGAGTGGCAAGAACGGCGACGGGCAGCTTGTCCGCGCCCACCAGCTTTTGTCCCAGCGGAGTGGCCGCGTCAACAATTTCCATGGCGACGCATTGCGCGGCATAAAGCGACAACACGCGCGAGGTGCGCATGCTCGATTTCTGCACCTCTTGCACCGACGACGGGAACCAGTAGAGCACCAGGCCCGCGGTCACCGGCGGAAGCTCGGGCAGGCGCACGCGCCACGGAACGTTGTATACCTGCTCGGCCGGCATCCCCATGCCAGATCCCATGCCCGGCGCGCTCATGCCTCCCATCCCACCGCCTCCGCCGCCACCACAGGTGGCCCATAGTTGAGGTGCAGAATTGACCGCGATTAGAAGGATAGCGATGAGGCGAAGCAGGAACGGTTTCATTCGCAGATTGTAGCCCCTGCTCAGCCGAGGTTGGCCAGTAAGACAAAATTTTGACAATTCCGCAGACGGGCAATCTCTTGAGCGTGCCCGTCCAAGCTCCCCTTGGGGGGCTTTCTTTCGACGTCATACCGTGGTGAGTAGTTCAGATTCCCGCGAACAAGATCGAAACGCCCGCGCCTCCCGCCTTCGCAAAGTACGCGAAGGATGGGACACTCCCATTTCAATGGCGGAGACAAGAAGCGATAAGGCAGGCGCAAGGCATCGCGCGAGCAGCAGCGATTGCGCGGTTGCAGACCGCGGGTTCGGCGGCAAATTCAAGTGAGGGTATGGGAATCAGTGAGAGGAGTACGGGGGACCCTGAACCTGAACCCGGTTGGTGGCTGGGGGGCCAACTCGGAGTTCGAGCCTACTGAATCGCGCTACCGACCGAAGAAAATACGTTGTTGGCGTTGGAACCGATGAGCCGGATCGTCCCGACTACGATTACCAGAATCACCGCCAGCATCACCGCATATTCGGCAACATCCTGTCCCTGTTCGTCATGCCAGATGTGGTGCAGTAACTGTGCCATCGGCGCCCTCCTTGGACCCTTTCGGCCTGCTAAATTTCCTCGTCTGAGTACACGTCCAGCCCAAACTACTGACGGGCGCTAAACTCAGAGTTAAAGTCTGGTATCAGGTTAGCTGTGCCAGGGCTTAAAGCCAATAGCCCAAATGTGGAAATATGTGGCACGAAAGTGCTATGCCTTTAGGCGATCGTCTTGAGCGGCAAGCCCTGGTTCACCGCAAACAGGGCCAATTCCAGGCGGGTAGACACCCCGAGTTTATCGAAAATGTTACTCAGGTGATGCTTCACCGTGTCTTCGCTGATTTTGAAGTATTCCGCGATTTCCTTGTTGGAGTAGCCGGCCACCACGGCCGAGACGATCTCCAGTTCCCGGGGCGTCAGGCCGAATTTCTTCTGCTTGGCCTCTTCGCCGGAGGATTGCACCAGGTTCCTCAGGTATTGCACCAGGTTGGAGACGCTCTCCCGCCCCACCCAGTACTCCCCTGACATCACGGTCTGGATGCTTTTCAGCAGCAGCTGGGTGGCGGAATCCTTCAATACCACGCCGCGCGCCCCCAGCTGCAGGGCTTCGACAATCTGTTTCTTCTCGGCCGCGGCGGTCAGCAGGATCACGCGAACCGAATGGGCGGGCCCGGTGCTCATTTCCCGCAACGCTTCGAGCCCGGGCATCCGCGGCATGGCCAGGTCGAGAAGCATGATGTCCGGCTTCAGCTGGCGGGCCATGCGCACCGCTTCGCTTCCGTCGCAGGCTTCGCCAATGACCTTGAGGTCGGGTTCAGCCTCCAGGAGACGGCGCAGGCCATCGCGAAAAATAGGATGGTCGTCCGCAATCACGATGCGCACGGGTTGAGGTCTGCGATTATCCATACGCCGCTTCCGGCTTCTGCGGGACACTGATCTCGAGCCGCGAGCCCTGTCCCGGGTTCGATTCTATCGTGAGTTCGCCTGCAATGACACGGACCCGCTCCTTGATCACCAGTGGCCCCTTGCCCATGGCGTCAAGGTCCACCTGGGAAAGGCGGCCGGAGAAGGGGAAGCCGCGTCCGTCATCTTCGATCACCAGCGTCCAGCGGCCGTTGCGGGCGCTCAGCCGGACCAACGCCGTGCGGGCCTGGCTGTGTTTGCGGACATTCACCAGCCCCTCTTGCACGATGCGGGTCAATTCGCGGCACACCGGTTGCGACATGTCGGGCTGTTCCAGGTCGGAGCTGAAGCGCGCCGTGATTCCGGTTTCGCGTTGAAATCTTTCCACCGTGTCGGCCAGGAAGCCAATCAGCTTGCGCGAATCCACATCCAGCGATTTCATCTGCTGCATCAGTTCCCTGAGCTTCAGCACTTCTTCGCGCAACAGCCCCTGGATTCTGCCCAGCTCTTCCGGCACCAGTTCCGACCGGGTTGCCGACTGACGCCGCAGCACATCGACCTGCATTTCCACGGCGATCAGCGACTGCACCGCGCCGTCGTGCAGCTCGCGGGCAAAACGGGCGCGTTCGAGGGCCCCGGCCCGCAGCCGCAGGCGCCGCAGCAAATAAACGTTGTACACCGCCGGGCCAATCTGGCGTACCAGCTCCTGCAGGAAGCGCAACTCTTCCGTCATCTCTCCCGTCAGCGCCGGTTCCAGAAAGAAAATTCGGCCCCACCATTCCTTGCCGAAGACAAAGGAGACCGTCATCAGCTGTTTGAACTTGTGTTGCTGCGCCAGCGGGTGGAGAAACGCCGCCGGCGCGTTGGGAATTTTCTGTCCCGCATGATCAAGGCCCAACAGGGTATAGCTGCCGTTTCCCGATCGACCGTCGGGCCACGCGAAGGACGTTTCCGCGGGATAATCGAACAGGTAGGTGTCGCGGTCGGAAGACGCCGGATCGAGCCAGCGGAAGAAGGACGCCTCGCCATTCCGCAGCACCATTTCACCCACATAGACGCGATGCCCGGTGGACTCCTGCGACGCAATCAACGCCCGCTCCGCGCCGTACATCACCAGCAGTTCTCCGACAATTTCCTGCAGCGTGCCGCTGAGACCGGCTTCGACCCGCACCTTGCCCAGGATGCGCGCGATCACCGCTTTTTCCGAACGCAACTGTTTCTGCTGTTCCGCCAGGTAACCCAGCAGCAGGCCCATCACCAGCAGATAAATCGAGAGCATGAAAAGCCGTTTGGGCTCGAAATCCGCCGCCTGCACTCCCAAACGGGGCAGGTGGTAACGCGCCAGCAGGCGGTCCACCCCGCCAAAGAAACCCATGTAAAACGCCAGGCTCTCCAGCCACAGCAGGGAAATCTCCGAAGCCGCGGTGGCCACCGTCTCCCACACTCCCCAGCGATAGGCGGCCGCCGCCAGCACAAAAACGAAGAAGAGAAAAAAAGGATTGGCCTGGCCAGTGGCGAAAATCGAGATCAACGCCGGCCAAACGATGTCGGCCGCGTGCACCAGCCGGCGAAAGGAGACAGTTGACTGTTCGCGCCGCCGCAGCAGCAGGATGATGACCATCCCCTGGGCGATATAAAACGCCAACAGCCCATATGCCCAAAAGGAGTAGCCGATTTCCCCGGGATCAAGCCGGACCGCGACCAGCGCAGAGATAGCCAGGAAAACGCGAGCTGTAGCCAGCCATCGTTCGATGCGGCGTATCTCGCCGGGGTCGATGGGAGCTCTCTGCCGCCACAGAAACCGATGTCGCAGCGCTTGGAATAACAATCGAGTCAACTCACCTGTTCGATGGCAACGATATTACAGAATGTAGGCGCGAGCGTCCACGCTCGTGCGGCAGCGGCAAGGGCTTCGTAAGAAATTTGCATTGACTAAACCTGGGGTGCCCCACCTTTCGCTTCTTTTTGTTCAGACCCATGACATCCTTTACAGGGTGTCCCAGGGCATCTTTCTCCCTCGCCCGCTTCGCGGACGAGCGGAGTGTAAGGGATGTGTTGGGACGCTTTGTAAGCCATGTCCTGGGACCAGACAAAAAATGGGGCACCCCTGATTCCTTCAACGTCAGATAGTATTCCGCTGGCTGCAGAATCTATAATGCCCAGTCCGCTCGAATCCCACGGAGGAAATGAATGCGCTCTGGCGCCCGGCTCTTCTTACTGGTCTTTTCCTGCTTCCTGCTCTTGGCCGCATCCCCTGAAACCGAACAACCTCTGAACGGTTATTCCGCGGCTACGTCGCGCACCCAGCGCGACTGGGAAACTAAATTCCGCGCCATCCCCCAGCCCCAGAACCAGCGCGACTACATGCAGCGCCTCTCCGCCCGGCCGCATCACGTCGGCTCTCCCTACGACAAGGACAACGCCGAATGGATGCTGGCCAAATTCAAGGAATGGGGGCTCGACGCCAACATCGAGACCTTCGACGTCCTGTTTCCGACTCCAAAAGTGCGGGTCGTCGAACTGCTGGAGCCCACGAAATTCATCGCTAAACTGCAGGAGCCGGCGCTGGCCGTCGATCCCACTTCCAACCAGCAAGCCGAACAGCTTCCCACCTACAACGCCTACTCCGCCGACGGCGACGTCACCGCTCCGCTGGTTTACGTCAACTACGGCATCCCGGATGACTACGAAAAGCTCGATCGCATGGGAGTTTCGGTCAAGGGCGCAATCGTGATCGCGCGCTACGGAAATTCCTGGCGCGGCATCAAGCCCAAGGTGGCAGCCGAGCACGGCGCGCGTGGGATGCCTCATCTATTCCGATCCGGCCGACGATGGCTACGTCCAGGGCGACGTTTTTCCCACCGGCGCATGGCGTCCTCGCGATGGCGTGCAACGCGGCAGCGTGGCCGATATGCCTCTTTATCCCGGCGATCCGCTCACGCCCGGCGTTGGAGCCACGAAGGACGCCAAGCGTCTCGACTTGAAGGACGCCAGGACCCTCACCAAAATTCCGGTCTTGCCGATCTCCTACGCCGACGCCCAACCCCTGCTGGCCGCGCTTAAGGGAGAGGTTGTCCCCGAAGCGTGGCGCGGTTCCCTGCCCCAGACTTATCACGTGGGCCCCGGCCCGGCGAAAGTTCATCTCAAGGTGCAATCCAACTGGGACATCAAGCCGGTGTATGACGTCATCGTAAAAATTCCCGGCTCGGCCAGTCCCGATGAGTGGATCGTGCGCGGAAATCATCACGACGCCTGGGTAAACGGCGCCCAGGACCCGGTTTCAGGCACCGTGGTCCTGATGGAGGAAGCCCGCGGCCTCGCCGCGCTGCTGCAGCAGGGATGGAAACCCAGGCGCACCATTATTTATTGCGTGTGGGATGGCGAAGAACCCGGACTGCTCGGGTCCACGGAATGGGGCGAAGCCCACGCCGACGAACTTCGCCGGCACGCCGTGGCCTACATCAATAGCGACGGCAACTCCCGCGGCTACCTGACCATGGGTGGGTCCCACACGCTCGAAGGGTTCATCAATGGCGTGGCCCGCGACATTCAAGATCCGGAGAAAAAGATCACGGTGTGGAAACGCGACCAGCTGAAGGCCATCGCCGACGCCAAAACGCCCGAAGACCGGAAAGACGTTCGCGATCGCGCCGACCTGCGCATTGACGCGCTGGGCTCGGGGTCCGACTGGACCGTGTTCCTCGATCATCTGGGCATCGCGTCGCTCGACCTGAGCTTTGGCGACGAAGATGGCGGCGGCATCTACCACTCCATCTACGACGACTTTTACTGGTACACCCATTTCTCCGATACCGATTTCAGCTACGGGCGCGCGCTCTCGCAGACCGCCGGCACCGCGGTCATCAGGCTCGCCGACGCCGACCTGCTGCCCTACAATTTCACCGGCTTGGCGGACACCGTCCATCGCTACCTCGACGAACTGCAGAAGCTCTCGGAGAGCAAGCGCGACGAGGCCATCGAGCGCAACCTGGAGATCGAGGAGGGAGTCTTCACCGCCACCGCCGATCCCAAGAAAACTTCCGTCCCGCCTCCTGTGCAAGAAGTCCCCCCGCACTTGAACTTCGCGCCCCTGCAGAATGCGTCCGACGCCCTTACCCACAGCGCGGAGCGCTATCAGAAGGCGCTCGAAAAAGTCAGCGCCAACGGCGAGCTGGCGGTGGCCCCGGCCGAACTGCAAGCGCTGAACGAAAAACTCATGCAGAGCGAGCGCAAGCTCACTTCTCCGGAAGGGCTCCCGGGCCGTCCCTGGTTCCAGCACCTGATTTACGCTCCCGGCCAATACACCGGCTATGACGTGAAGACCATCCCGGGCGTCCGCGAAGCCATCGAGCAGAAACATTGGAAAGAGGCCGACCAACAGATCGTGCGGGCGGCCAACGCTCTGCAGGACGAAGCCACGCTCATAGATTCGGCAGCGCAAGAACTGGAAACGGGAAAATAGAAGGTTCCCCGTAGCGCCGGCGTCCCGCCGGCTGTCCCGAGGGCGTCTCGCCCTCGGTCGAGCGGCAATGCCTTTTCCTCAGTGACGCCCCAGACCTGACCTTTCGTTCGAAGCAACCACCCAGGCCCAGACTCCGGAATTCCCTAACGAACTGACTCGATCTTGCCGATTATTCAGACATGCCAGTTTCGAGCAGCCATCTCCAGGACGATGGGCCAGACTCTCACCCATCGACCGACTTCCCCGTGGCAGCGGCCTCTGCCATCTGGAAGGAAGAGAGCATGTCAAGCGCGAGCCTCGTGGCCGAAACCTCCTCCCTGGGCCCCAGACAAGGCTTCTTCCGCCATGCGGTGCTGTCGGTGTGTCTGGTCCCGATCTATCTCCTGTTGTGCCGGCCGGATGTCATCTTCCTGACCCGCCTGGGATTCGTCGCCTGGTATCCCGCCACCGGCCTGATTCTGGCGCTGATGCTGGGCATAAGCCCCTGGTATGTGATCCTGGTCTGCGTCTCCGACACCCTGGCAGGCACGCTCTTCTACCATCAGGAATTCAAGTCCTTCAGTGAGATATTCAGTTCGGTAGGCGGAGCTGGTTGCTACGCCACGGCCGCCTACCTGCTTAGGGGTCCGCTGCGCATTGATTTAGGCTTGCGCCGTCAGCGAGACGTGGTCCGTTATCTTTGCGTCGTCGCGGTGGCGGCGCTGATTGCAACAGCGATTGGGACCGCCGGCCTGGTTGCGGACCGGGCCATTCGGTGGAGCGAGTATTGGACCTCGGGCCTGAGTTGGCTCTCCGGCGACGGGATCGGCCTGCTTGGGGTTGCGCCGTTTCTCCTGATCCATGTGTTCCCCCGGATTCGCCGGCTGTTGCTTGGCCAAGTCGGCGCTGGCCGCAGGCCCTCGGATGGGGCTGATGCCAGACCCTTCAGCCTCGGGGCGATGGCCGAAGCGGCTGGACAGGCCCTGGTCATGGTGCTGGCCCTGTTTGTCATGTTCGGCCCGCGATGGGCCTCGCTTCAGCTCTTCTATATCAGCTTCATTCCCGTGATCTGGATTGCCATGCGCCAGGGAATCCGCCGCGTTGTCACCGGATTGCTCGCCTTGAACTTCGGCGTCGTGGTGGCCATGAACCTGTCTCCACCGCCACCCACCCTGCTTAGCAAAGTAGGCTATTTCATGCTTGTGGTTTCCGCCGTCGGCTTGGTCGTAGGCTCCACCGTCACCGAACGCCTGCGGATTGGAATGCAACTTCACGAGCGCACCAGCTACCTGAACTCACTGATCGACAACAGCCCGCTGGGAATCATCATCCTCGATCAGCGGGGCAACGTGGAGTTGACCAATGCGGCTTTCCAGAAGTTGTTCCTTTTCGATCCCACGGGCCGCCACATCGACCTGGCCTTCACCGAACTGGAGGTGACCACTGCAGTGTCCACGCAGGTTCTTGGCGGCAAGGCGTTTCACGGAACGGTGCAGCGGCGGCGCAAGGACGGCAAGGTTCTCGATCTGGACTTGCACGCCGTCCCGCTGGTGGTGAACGGCGTCCAGCGAGGCTCCTTCGGCATCTACAACGACATTTCGGACCAGGTCAGGTCTTCGCAAGCGGAGCGCGAACACGCCGAGTCGTTACGCCGCATGGTGAAGGAGTTGTCCGCGGCCAAGACCGTCGCCGAAACCGCCAACCGGACCAAGAGCGAGTTTCTGGCCAACATGAGCCATGAAATCCGGACGCCCATGAACGGCATCATCGGAATGACCGAGCTGACGCTCGATTCCAACCTCACTGCCGAGCAGCGCGAGTCCTTGAATCTGGTGAAGTCCTCCGCCACGTCGCTGCTGTCCCTGATCAACGACATTCTGGATTTCTCCAAAATCGAAGCCGGAAAACTGGAAATCGAAAATATCGCTTTCGGCCTGCGCCATACCCTGCAGGAAACCATCAAGGTGCTGAATCTGCGCGCCCGTCAGAAAGGGCTGGCGCTCAGTTGCCAGATTCCGCCACAACTGCCGGACGCTCTGCTGGGCGACCCCACCCGGCTGCGGCAAATCGTCATGAACCTGGTGGGAAACGCCCTGAAATTTACTTCCAGGGGCGAAGTCATCGTACGGGCTGAGATGGTGCCAGCTGAGATGCTACAGCCTGAGACTGGCTCTGAGGGCCCCGACCGCGTCGCCTTCCACTTCAGCGTGGCCGACACCGGCATCGGAATTCCGCTGGATAAACAGAAATTAATCTTTGAGCCCTTCACCCAATCCGACAACTCGACCACGCGACGATACGGCGGCACCGGTCTCGGACTGTCCATCTCCGCGCACCTGGTCGCTCTCATGGGAGGCAACATGTGGGTGGAAAGCCAGCCCGGCCACGGCAGCACATTCCATTTCAAAGTGCGGTTCGGACTGCAGAAGCTGGACGCCCGGCGCCCCGTAACCGCCCCTCCCGTGGCCTCGCCTCATGCTCCCGGGCGAGAGCAACGGCGCTTGAAGATTCTTCTCGCCGAGGACAACCTGGTGAACCAGAGGGTAGCCGTGCGACTCCTGGAAAAGAAAGGACACACCGTCGTCGTCGCCGCGTCCGGCAAAACCGCGCTGGAAGCGTGGCGGGAACAACCCTTCGACCTGATTCTGATGGATGTGCAGATGCCGGAAATGGATGGGTTTGAAGCCAGTGCCATCATTCGCCAGGAAGAAACTCGCGAACCAGCGAAGCCCGGCGCCACCCACATTCCCATCATCGCCATGACCGCCCATGCTATGGTCGGCGATCGGGAACGCTGTCTCGCCGCCGGCATGGACGACTACGTTGCCAAACCGATCAATACCAGCGAACTATTCGCCGCCATCGAACGGCTCATGCCGACAACCTTCGAAGCCCACGCCTAGATTTTCGTAGCGCCGGCGTCCCGCCGGCTGTCGAGGCGGCGTCTCGCCGCCTCATTGGAATGAAACACTGCTCTGTGCGCCGCAGATTGCTCGCGCTCCCACGGCGGGCGGGACGCCCGCCGGACAGCCGGCGGGACGCCGGCGCTACGAACAAGCCCTACGACGCCGGCGCCAGTTCCACAGTTCGCTTGAGCTGCCCGCAGGCGGCATAAATGTCCCGCCCTCGAGGACGGCGGACGAACGCAGGCACCCCGGCCGCTCGCAAAATATTCTGGAACTGCAGCACCCGCTCCTGAGCCGGCGTCCTGAAATCAATTCCGGGTCCGGGATTCAGCGCGATCAAATTGAGTTTCGCCCGCAAGCCGCGAACCAACTCCACCACTTCGCGGGCATTCTCGGCGGAGTCATTGACTCCGTCCAGCAACACGTATTCGAAAGTAAGATTTTCCCGGTTGCGCAGCGGAAACTGCCGGGCCGCGGCCATCAGCTTTTCCAGGTTCCACTTGCGATTAATCGGCATCAGCCGGGTGCGCAACTCGTCATTCGAGGCATTGAGCGAGATCGCGATTTTCGGACGCACCGGCTCCAGCCCAAAATCGTAGATGGCAGGCACAATCCCCGCCGTCGAAACCGTCATGCGCGATTCGGTGATGCCCACTCCCTCGACCAGGAGGTGGACCGCCTTCATGAAGTTTCCATAGTTCAGGAAGGGCTCGCCCATCCCCATGAAGACCAGGTTGATGCGGTGCAGAGGCAGCGAAACGCGCTGATCATTAAGCACGGCGCACACTTGTCCCACGATTTCGCCCGCGGTCAGGTTCCGTTTTATTCCCAGCAGCGCGGTCAGGCAGAACTGACAATCCACCGCGCAGCCCACCTGGCTGGAGACGCATATGGTTGCGCGGTCCCAGCCGCGCCCTGCCGTCTCCATCTGGTTGCCGGCTTCGCTGCCGTCGCCCGCTTCGCCTCCATCTCCTTCGGGCATCCAGACGGTTTCCACGCTTTGGCCATCGCCGCAGGCCACCAGGTAGCGCACCGTCCCATCGGCGGAGACGAACTTCTTTTCGATCACCGGAAGACCGACAGAAATTCCCTTCTCAGAAAGGCTCCGGCGAAAATCCTGAGGAAGGGTTGAAATCTGCTCGGGAGTTTCCACTCTCTGTCGATAAAGCGCATCGAAAAGCTGGCGGGCGCGATAGTCCGGCTGCCCGAACTCTTCGACCAGGAGGGTCAACTCGGGAAGCTGAAGTCCTAGCAACGAGGTGTGCGTGACCGGGTCCATAACTATGATTTTCAGAACACCTCAGCCTTTGCGCCCTTCGCGGTGAGAATGGAGGACGGGCGTCCCGCCCGTCTGGTATCGGACTGTGCACGACGGGCGGGACGCCCGTCCTCCATCTCGATTGTAGAGGATACGGCGGCACCGTGGCTCGCCCTGCCGGTTTGACGTCTCGGCACCAAAATCAACCGTATTCTATTGATTCTAAACGATTACCCTGGCATTAGCCGCAGCCCGCCACGTTGTGCAACAATACCTGTATGGTGCAGGAGGTCCGAAACATACGCCGCGAAATGCTGCCCAACGGGCTGATCCTCATTACCGAGGAGATGGAACACATTCGCTCGGCTTCGATCGGAATCTGGATCAAGACGGGTTCCCGGGACGAGGACCTGCAGCAGAACGGCATCTCGCACTTCATCGAGCACATGGTGTTCAAGGGCACGAAGAACCGCAGCGCGGAGAAAATTGCGCGCGAGGTCGACTCCATCGGCGGCAACATGGACGCTTTTACCGCCAAGGAATGCATCGGCTTCAACATCAAAGTGCTGGACGAGCATTTGCCCGTCGCCATGGACGTGCTCAGCGATCTGGTGCTGAACCCGGTCTTTGACGCCAACGACATTGGCCGGGAGCGCGGCGTGATCCTCGAAGAAATAAAAATGGACGAGGACAATCCCGATTATCTGGTCCACGAAATCTTTACCCAGAGTTTCTGGAAAGACCATCCCCTGGGGAAACCCATCCTGGGAACCAAGGACACGGTCCGGAAGTTCGAGCGCGATCCGGTGCGGGATTTTTACAAGCAGCGTTTTGCGCCCGGCAACATGATTATTTCCGCCGCCGGCCATCTGAAGCACAAGCAATTCGTGGACCTTGCGATCCGTCACTTCGGACACATGAAGCCGATGAAGAACGGCTTCCACGGCTCTCCGCCCAAGACCGCGGCGCGCATCATCATGCGCAACAAGAAAGCTCTGGAGCAGGTGCAGATTTGTGTGGGCGTGCCTTCCCATCCCATTGCTCATGAAAACCGGCACGCGTCCTACATTCTGAATACTTTGCTCGGCGGCGGCATGAGTTCGCGGCTGTTCCAGAATATTCGCGAGCGCCAGGGCCTGGCCTACGCCATCTACAGCGACCTGTCACCCTACCGCGATACCGGATGCCTCTCGGTCTATGCCGGAACCTCGCGCGAATCCGCCGGCAAGGTGGTGCAGTCGGTGGTCTCGGAATTCCGCAAACTCAAGGTGGAACCGGTTCCCGCGGAGGAGTTGCGCCGGTCGAAAGATCAGCTGAAGGGGAGCCTGATGCTGTCGCTGGAATCCTCGAGCGCGCGCATGTCCAACCTGGCCCGGCAGGAGATGTACTTCGACCACTTCTACACCATGGATGAACTGATCGAGAGGATCGAGAACGTCACGGTCGAGCAGTTGACCGAACTGGCCAATGAATTCTTCCAGACGGAATCCATTGCGGTGACGGTTCTGGGCAATCTCAACGGATTAAAGCTGACCCGCGACCAGCTCGCCTGCTGACCCCGCAATTTCCATCACAGGCCACGTAGGGACAGATGTCCTCATCTGTCCAGTCGAGCGAAGCTCGACAGGTTCTTGCATGACCCGAAAAAAACCGCGGAGCTGCGCTCCGCCGGACAGATGAGGACATCTGTCCCTACGTGGTTCGAGGCGATCGCCGGATTCGCGAGCGGGAATCAAACACCGCCGTCCCGCAAAAGTTGCGCGGCCATAACCACAATGCGGCCTGACTCTTCTCTGCGCCCTCCGCATCTAATAACGCAACGAAGCAGAAAACTTGGCGAGGTGATGATGCAAGAAGCCAAGCGGCCTGCGGTGGATCGGAGGATGCTTATGGCACAGGTGATCGAGTTCTACATTCCGTCGCGCTTTAAACCGAAAGTAAAGTGGGTGCCCGTCGAGCAACGCGGAAAGATTATCGCGTTCCCCAGCGACTTGAAAAAGTCGGCTTGAAAAGAACTGGTTGACCCACACGCCCGGCCGCCGTCGCGAGCCGGGCGTTTCTGTCTCCGGACGTCCCTGCCGCGGCATTCCCGCTCCGCGGGTCACTCGCCATCGTAGGTATCTCATTCAATTGGCTTTATCACGATTTGTCGACGATGCTTGCACTCTCGTTTTCAGGACTCGCCCGGGCCGCCAATGTGCCGGTTTCGCTGGCCTAGAGCGAAATTTCGAGGCATACTATGCCGCAGGCCCGTCTCCCCTGCGGGCGGGAGGGCTTTCGCGTCATGCCGTTGCTGGAGGAAAATCAAGTAACTGACCTTGCGCCTTCGGTCGGGGATGGTTCCGAAAGGAAGCAGCGCCGTCAGATGCTGGTCGCACTGGCTCTGCTGTTGGCCGCACTCATTCTGGTTTTGATCAAGGACCGCGACTTCTGGTTTCCCCCGGCGCCGCCGGCGCAATCAGAATCGGAACCCGTCGAAGAACCTTCATCCGATGTGAAAGCTCCAGCAGAGACCGCCAGCACGGCCACGCCGGCGACGCCGCCGGCCGCGGTTCACGCGCGGGCGAAGTCGAAGCCCCGCACGCCGCCGCCTTCTACCGCTGATCCAGCGCCAGCGCCCGCCTTAGCGCCGGTCGTGATGACTCGCGCCGTCCTGCCTCCGCTCGAAGTCGAAGTGGTCGCGGGAGACGAGCACCGCACTGTTCAGGCCACCAGCAATTCGGTCAGGGTGGACCTGCAGCCGAGAACACCTTTCTCGCCTTCGGCAGCAGCTCCCTCGCCGGCTTCCGCTGCGTCCGGATCACCCACTGCTTCTTCGGATTCCGCCGGCATCGCCGATGCCACCGCCCGCGTCCATCTTTCTCCCGGGGCCGCCGAAATCATTTCCCGCCCGGTTCAACCTAACTATCCGCTGCTGGCCAAAGAGATGAAGGTGCAAGGCGCGGTCGTGCTCGAAGCCCTGATCGGTCGGGACGGAAATATTCAGGACCTTCACGTTCTGAGCGGTCCCACGATTCTTTCAACCGCCGCCCGGGAAGCAGTAAAACAATGGCGCTTCAGGCCGTACCTGCAATCAGGTCAGGCAGTCGAAACCGAAGCCCGGATTACGGTAAATTTCACCATCTCGACCCAGTAGCGCTTGCACCACCACGGTCTGTGTAGGGCGGGTCTCCGACCCGTCCAGGCCGAGCGCAGCTCGGCAAAGATTTGAGCCGGGCCAGGAACTGCAGCGAGAGCAGAGCAGATGGCATTTGCGATCTCCAGCAGCGCTTTTGAGAATGGCGGCGACATTCCCCGGAAATTCACCTGCGACGGCGCCGATGTCTCTCCCGAACTTTCGTGGATCGAACCTCCGCCCGGAACTCAGAGCTTTGCGCTGATCGCCGATGATCCCGATGCTCCCTCCGGCACCTGGACCCACTGGGTGCTGTTCGACCTGCCCGCCGCTGCCACCAGCCTGGCGGAAGGTGTGACCCGGATTGACGAACTGCCGGGCGGCGAGCGGCAAGGGCGCAACGACTTTCGCCGGATCGGCTACAACGGTCCGTGTCCGCCTCCGGGGCAGCCCCATCGTTATTTTTTCAAAATCTTCGCGCTCAGGGAAAAGCTGGATCTCAAACCGGGCGTGAGCCGGCAGGAAGTAGAACAGGCGATGCAAAGCCTGGTGCTCGGCCAGGCGGAGTGGATGGGAAAATACCGGCGCTAAAATTTTGCGCCACGCGTTATCCGCAAAATTTGCGGAGAGTTGCCGTTTTACTGCGCCGCGCCGGCGTGGGCGCGGGACGCCGGACCGATTTCCGGGGCGCGTTCCACGCGGTTCCTGCCGTTGGTCTTGGCGCAATAGAGAGCTGTATCGGCGGCCCGCAACAGGGCCTCTCCCTTGACCAGTTCCCCCAATTGATGCGCGGCCACGATTCCAATGCTCACCGTCACGGCAATGGGCCCGACATCGGTTTCAACCGGCTTTCTCGAGACCCCGGCCCGCATCCGTTCCGCGGTCGCGATCAGGTCCGCGGCGGAGCACTCGGCCAGCACGACCAGGAACTCTTCCCCGCCGTAGCGGCCCACGTAGTCGTAATTTCTCACCGAGGCAAGCATGCGCCGGGCCACTTCACGCAACACGGCATCTCCAATCTGATGCCCGTGGGTGTCGTTGATCTGTTTGAAGTGGTCGAGGTCCGCCATCATCACTCCCAGGGGCTCGCCGATCCGCACGCTGCGCTGGGTCTCCCGGTGCAGCAGCCCCATGATGGCGCCGCGGTTCCATAGGCCGGTCAGGTGGTCGTGCGCCGACTCGAATTGCAGCTCGGTTTGGACTTTCAGCAGCGCGCCCTGGAGCTCCAGAATCCGCTTGCCCGCCCGCACCCGCGCGCGCAGTTCGTTTACATCAAATGGTTTGGTCAGATAGTCATCGGCCCCGGCTTCCAGGCCGGCCACCACATCTTCCTTGCTCCCTTTCGCCGTGAGTAGAAGCACATATTTATATGGACCCTCTTCGTGACTGCGGATCCTTCGGCACAGTTCAACCCCGTCGAGACCCGGCATCATCCAGTCCAGGATTGCCATCTGGGGAGCATCTTTTTGCTGCAGCACGCTCCACGCGTCCAGGCCGTTTTCCAGGGAGGTGACCCGGTAATTCCATTTCTGCAACCAGTTTTCCAGGATGCGGCGGAAGATGGGATCATCTTCCGCGATCAACACGGTATCTGGCGGGGACAATATCACGGAGGAACCGGCCTCCGGGGCCTGGCCGGCGGGTGGAGTATTCATGGCGCAACTCCGGCAGGGTCTTTCAGCGCGAGATGCAGGCCCGCCAATTCACGCTCCAGCACCGCCAGCACTGCAGGCGCCCGGGAAAGATTTTTTTCATGTCCCATGTCTTCCAGCTCGCGGGCGGCTTGCGAGGCGCCGGCGGCGCTCAGATAGCCGAGCTCGCCTTTGAGGCTGTGGGCCGCCCGCATCACCGCATCCGGATCGGTGTCGCCGATGCCCTGGCGGAGCTTCTGCAGCAATTTGGGTGATTCCTCCAGAAAAATCTGACAAAGTTCCCGCAGAAGTTCTTCGTCCCCGCCCAGCCGGTTCAGAGCTTCGGCCCGGGCCCACACCATGGCGGCGTGAGGACTGGCGGGAACATTGGTTTGGGCGCGGGAAAAATCGGAGAGCGTTTTTTCAATATCGCTGAAGCGTATGGGTTTCGTAATGTATCCATCCATCCCTGCCCGCAGGCAGCGTTCGCGGTCACCCTTCATGGCGTGCGCGGTCATGGCAAAGATCGCAAGGTGAGCGCCATCCATCTTCTCGCGCTGGCGGATGGCTTCGGTGGCGGCCAAGCCGTCCATCTCCGGCATCTGCACATCCATGAATGCCAGGTCGAACTTCTGGCTGAAGGCGAGGGTAACCGCCTCGTTGCCGTTCTGCGCCAGCACCGTGGAGTGCCCCATTTTTTCCAGGACTCGCAGAATCACTGCCTGGTTCACGGCGTTGTCTTCGGCCACCAGGATGTGAAGTTTGCGCGGCGACTCGCGCAGCGAGTGCCGGGTCACAAGCGAAGGTGGTTGAGCGGCGTGGCCGGAGCCGCCGCCGCCCAGCACAGTGAGAATCGCTGCGCGCAGATCGGCTTTCATGACGGGCTTCAGCAGGTAGGCCGAAATACCCACCTGCCGGCAACGCTCCGCTTCGCCCAGTTGTCCGCCGGAAGTGAGCATCAGGATATTCGCCGCCCCGGTGCTGGACTGGCTGCGAATAACTTCCGCCAGCTGGAATCCGTCCATGCCCGGCATGCGCGCGTCCACCAGGATGACGGGAAAGGACTCGCCTTTCTGGCGCGCCGCCGCGATGGCCGCCAGCGCCGCCTCGCCACTCTCGGCGGCGCATGGTTTCATTCCCCAATGGGCGGTCATGTCGCACAGAATCCGCCGATTGGTTTCATTGTCGTCCACCACCAGCACGGCCACATGGTTCAAGTCCTGCGCGGGCGGCAGCACGGCCGCCACCACCTCCGGCTGCCGGGCAAAGCACGCGGTGAAATGAAATGCGCTGCCCTTGCCTTCGCGGCTTTCCAGCCAGATCTTCCCTTTCATCAGATTGACCAGGCTGGCCGAGATGGCCAGTCCCAGCCCCGTTCCGCCGTACTTGCGGGTGGTGCTGTTGTCGGCTTGCGAAAAGGCCTGGAAAAGCAGCCGGTGTTTTTCCTCCGGAATTCCGATTCCCGTGTCCTGCACCTTGAAATGGATTTCCACCTTGCCGTGGTGCTCGGACTTCCGGGTAACTTCGACCAGCACTTCGCCCCGGTCGGTAAATTTGATGGCGTTCCCCACCAGGTTCACCAGGATCTGGCGCAGCCGCCCCGGATCGCCGCGCAGCTGCTGGGGCACGTCCGCGCCGATCTCGTAAGCCAATTCCAGCCCCTTTTCGTGGGCCCGCGCCGCCAGCGTCTTCATGGTTTCGCCCACGCAGGTATAGAGGTTGAAAACGATCTGCTCCAGCTCCATTTTTCCCGACTCCACTTTCGAGAAGTCCAGAATGTCGTTGATGATGCTGAGCAGAGACTCGCCCGAAGAACGCACCAGCAGCAGGTATTCCCGCTGCTCCTGGCTCAACTGGGTGTCCAGGGTAAGTTCGGTCATGCCCAGGATTCCGTTGATGGGGGTGCGAATCTCGTGGCTCATGTTGGCCAGAAACTCGCCTTTGGCGCGACTGGCGGCCTCGGCGGCATCCTTGGCGGCGGCAAACTGTACGTTTGCGTTCTGCAGTTCGGCGGTGCGGCGGGCCACCTCATCTTCCAGGTTGCCGCGGTGGCGTTGCAGTTCCTGGTCCTGTTGCTCGATCTGGGCCAGCATCTCGTTCACTCCCGCCACCAGCCGTCCCACTTCATCGTGACTTGTAACCGGACAGCGCAGGGCATAGTTCCGCTCCAGGGAGACTCTTCTCGCGGTCTGCGCCAGTTCAAGAATCGGCCCGGAAACCAGCCCTTGCAGTCGCGCCGCCAGCGGGAAGGCCACGATCGAAGAAAGCAGTAGCGCCACCGCAATCACCCATGGGTAAGTTCGCAGCCTGGCCTTCATCTCGGAAAAATCCGATTCGAGGTACACCGTGCCGATCGAGTCCGCCTCCAGCCGGACGGGGCGAAACACCAGCAGGTGGCCGGCGTCGAAGAAGGTGTCGTTCTTGCGCAGCGCCGGGGGAGGGCTAGGCAAGTCCAGTTCCTGCCGGTCGCGCACGTACTGAGCAAACAGCCTGCCGTCCTCGGTAAACAAGCCGGCCGCCGTGACGTGAGGCTGGGTGCGCAAAGACTTCAAGACGTCTTGCGCCGCCTGCGCGTCGTGGAACGTAAGCGCCGCCGTGCTGTTGTCCGCGACCATGTCGGCCAGCGTGGATGCGTCTCGCACCATCGCCCGCCGCGTCGTGATCACGTCGTAGCTGATCATCACCCCGCAAGCCAGCAGCAAGGTGACCGCCGTGATCGACAAGATGATCGCCGTCAGCTTCCGCCCGATCGACATGTCGCGCAAGGCGCTCATCTAGTTCACCGTTCCATCGTCCGGCACGATCAGCTTGGCCACGGTCAAGAGCCGGGCGCTGAGCTTCAGGTGGGCCCGGTCCGCGGCTTGCAGATTGATTTCAAAACGCACCCGGTTGTCATCCAGGACAAAATTGATGATCCCGCCCATGCGGGCAAAACCGGCGGCATCGCCCACAGTGAGAGCGCCGGTTCCTCTCAGGCCACGCAGGATCTCGCGCATGCGCGGCCCTTCCGAAGCCGCCACGAAGATGATCTGGCAGGCTTTTGCCTGTCCCAGGCCGGCCGGATGAACAATCGCCAGGCGGCGGCCGTTCACCGTCTTCTCTGCGATCGCCTGTTCGAAATCGGGGTCGAACGGATCCTGTCCCAGCACGCAAATTTGCAGCGGGGCCTCGGCGCCCGGAAACGCGTCAGCCGGCCATTCCACGAACTTCGCGAAATTGAACAGAAACGCCGCCTTGACCTGATATTCCGTGGCCGTCTGCGCCCGCATCCCCATGACCACGAAACCGAAGACCAGCGCGACCGCCAGCCGCCGCCAGCAATTTCGGGAGGCGTGGGGCCAGACGGCGGCGGCTTCGGCAAACCTGTCAGGCGTCTTGTCGGGACCGTCCAATTTTTGGTTCCTGTTTCAGAATTGCCAGGTAAGTTTCCCGTAAATGCTCCGCTTGATCAGCGTGGACCTCACGGTGCCGCTCTCATCGACAAACTCCAGGTGCCGGTCTCTCACCAGGTCCTGCCCCACCACGCTCATGGAGAGCTGTTCCGTCCATCGCCAGGTGAGCCCGGTATCCAGCCGGGTATAAGACGGGACTGCCCCGCTCCTGAGGCGGTCCACGAAATACAGCGAGGCATCCCACCCGATTCCTCGCGACAGGTTGAGGTGGGACCGCAGCTGGGCGCTGTGGACCGGGCTGCTGCCCTCCTCCGGCAGGAGGGAACTGGTGTCATGGCTGGCGGCGTCCAGGTGCAAATGGACTTGCTCGAAGGCATACCCGGGGCTGAGCATCCAGCGCTCCGTAACCTTCCAGTTCGCCGCCAGCTCGAGTCCATGCGCTTCGCCATGCATGAGGTTCTCGAAAATAAACGGTTGGACGAGATGAGGAGGAGAGGGCGTGCTCTCGAAGAAAGGCGCGCCCGGCTCGGCGGTCTCCAGATGCTGGTAGTCGCTGTAATAGGCCGCGACATCCAGCGAGAGACGCGGGGAGAGCGCAACCCGGTACCCCAGTTCGTACGCAATCAGCTCTTCGTTCTGGACAAGCGGATTGCCCACGAAGGCCAATAACACCGGAACGCCGCCGGGCCCGGGGAATCCGCCAACATTGGCCCGCACCGAGGTATCGGTCTGTGAGGGCGTTCGATCTGCCCGGGAGACGGCTGCCCAAAACATTTGCCGGGCGTCGGGGGTCCACGACACCCGCGCGCTCGGCATCCAGTCAACCCCGGTGTAGAAGTCATGTTCCAGCTTGGTGCCGAGCGTGAGGTAGAGCTTGTCCGGCAGCAAGGCGATTTCGTCCTGGAAGAACGTGCTGAAGGTTTGCATGTTGAGGTCCGGAGGAGTCAGGGACACGGTGAGACTTCCGTGCGTGCTCGAATCGGTGAACCGGTAACCGCCTCCCCAAACGATGGCTTGCCGACTGCCCCAGGCGAAGTGGTGCTGGAAGTCGATGGCAAATGTGTTGCGGTCCTCCTGGAGAATATCGGCGCGCTGGTAGCGGTCGAAGGAAACCTGCAGGGTGGTGCCGGAAGCAGCGGAAAAAGCGTGGTCCCAGGTGGAATTCAGAAAACCGCCCGACAGCGGAGCCTGAATATCGATGTTCTGCAGCCCGGGCGACGTAACCGAGGGAAGAAACGTGACCGGAGCGTTCTCCTGCCCGCTGTATAAATCGCCCTCCACCATGAGGTGGTCTTTTCCCGACAGGCGACTGTCGGTGCGAAAGCCGCCGCGCAACAGGTGCCAGCCATCCGCCCCGACAGCGCCGGCAGGACCCGGCAGATGATCCTGGTTAAAGTATTTGCTGAAAATCCTGTAGTCCGTGGTCTTGCCCAGCCCGCCGCCATACTGCGCTGTCCCAAATCCCTGGTCCAGATTGCCGCCACCGGCCACCAGCATGCCGCCTTTGGTTTCCCCGGCTTTTTTGGTAATGATGTTGACCACTCCGTTGACCGCGTTGGCGCCCCAGATTGTTCCCCCCGGTCCGCGAATGACTTCAATGCTTTCGATGTCCTCCAGGGGAAGGTCCAGCGTGTCCCACAAAACCCCGCCAAACGTCGGGGTGTACACCGCCCGCCCATCCAGCATCACCAGCAGTTCGTTGCTGAAACGTCCGTTAAGCCCGCGGGCATTGATGGCCCAGGTGTTGGCATTAATCTGCGCCACATCGAGTCCGGGAACCATGCGCAACAGATCGGGAATGTTGGTGGCGCCGGAACGCGCAATGTCGATCGCGCTGATGACGAATATGGCGGACGCGGTCCGCGATATTTTTTGCTCGGTCTTCGACACCGAGGTCACCTTGGTGTCCATCAAGTCTTCTAGGCTCAGGTCGGTCAGGTCGGCGGATTTCACCTGCGCCCATAACGGGAAAACGGCAAGGAAAAGCAGCGCCAGCGGGCTGAGCCGGCGCATGGCGCTGCCCATCCGGCGTTTTCTCCGGGCCCTGGACCCGCCCGGCGGCCTGAAAATTGCGATGCCCATCCGCACCGAAGTTCTCCGGCGGTTCCTGACTCCCGGCCGGCTTCCTCGCCGGACGCGGAACCACACCGGGTTCTTCGGCAGGGCGGGATTCGCGCTTTAGCCAGGAACCAATCCGGCGCGCCTGAAAGGTCATGTCCTTCAACCCGGAGGGGGCACGAAGATGCCGGGCCATCGGGTTAGATTCCCGCCTGCTTTCGGTTAAAGCCGGCCTCGGTTCCGCCGATGACTGAGATACATGGGTATTCAGTCCAACCGCGCCTGCCGGCTTCAGCTGTGTCTGAGAGATTGGCAGCCAGGACATTTTCCCGCATGAGTCACCTCGCGACTGCTCAACTCGGAACTGCAGGGGCGCTGCAGGAAAGCCCGGACGGCCTGCGTGACATCATCGAGTCGGGCCGGGACGCCATCATTACTCTGGACGAGCAACAGCGCATCCTGCTGTTCAACGCGGCGGCGGCGAAAATGTTTCGTTGCCCGCCGGCGGAGGCGTTGGGTCAAACGATCGACCGCTTCATTCCAGAGCGCTTCCAGGTCGCCCACCGCGCACACATCCTCAAGTTTGGTGAAACTGGAGGCAGCAATCGGAGCATGCACCCGAGAGGCCCGCTCTGCGCCTTGCGAGCCGACGGCGAGGAATTTCAGGTCGAGGCTTCCGTCTCCCACACCGTAACCGGCGGGAGAAAACTGTTTACCGTTATTCTGCGCGACATCACGGACCGCCTGCGAACCGAAGAAGGGCTGCGAACCAATGAAGAAATGCTTCGCCTGCTGCTCGACGGCATCAAGGACTACGCGGTTTACATGGTTGACCCGGAGGGCCGGGTGGCCACCTGGAATGCAGGAGCAGCCCGCATCAAGGGCTACAGCCGGGAAGAAATTCTAGGCCGGCCCATTTCCATTTTCTACCCGCCGGACCAGCAAAACGACGGTCTTCCCGCCCTGGCATTGCAGGAAGCGATCGCCAAGGGACGCTTCGAGAGCCGCGGGACGCGGATCCGTAAGGACGGTTCAACATTTCTGGCCCAGGTCGTCATAGTACCTATGTATGACCAGGCCGGAACGCTGCGAGGCTTTGCCAAAGTCTTGCATGACATCACCCAGCGCGTGCAGACGGAAGAAAAGCTGGCAGCGCAAGCCCGGGAACTCGCGCGCCAGTCCGACGAACTGAAGCGTTCGCAGCAAGCTCTCGAGATAGAGAGGCGCATGCTGCAAGCCGTGCTGGACAGTATGGGCGAGGGCCTAGTAGCTGCCGACGAACAGGGAAAGTTCCTCATCTGGAACCCGGCTGCCGAGAAAATTCTTGGCCGGGGCG
This sequence comes from Terriglobia bacterium, assembly GCA_963734455.1. GTDB lineage: Bacteria > Acidobacteriota > Terriglobia > Terriglobales > Acidobacteriaceae > JAIQFF01. The sequence continues at coordinate 42,024 of CAVTHC010000004.1, read as the reverse complement.
CTACCAACCTGTCCAGCCAGCAATGGTCAGAGCACTACGGCCTCTTCCTGGCAGACATGGTGACCCCTTTTCCTTCCGACCAACTACCCTTGGTGCGTGCCATTCGCGGCGAGGCCAGCACCGCCCAGATGTTTGTGCGCCATCGAGAAACTAGCGAGGGTGTCTGGATCGAGGCCAGCGCCGGGCCCTTGAAAGACCGCCACGGCACGGTGCGGGGCGGCGTAGTGGCCTTTCGCGACATCACCCAAACCAAGGCGTCCGAATACGAAATCCAGAAGTTGAACGAGGGGCTCGAGCGCCGCGTGGCGGAACGCACCGCCCAGTTGGACGAGGCCAACCAAGACCTGGAGTCTTTCACCTATAGCGTCGCCCATGACCTGCGTGCTCCGTTGCGCCACATCGCAGGTTTTTCGGGAGTTCTAGTCGAAGAATTTGGCTCTACTCTCGCTCCCGAAGCGGCACATTATCTGCAGCGGATCCAGGATGGGACCCACAAAATGGGTCAGTTGGTGGATGAGTTGTTAAGCCTGGCTCGGGTCGGCCGTCAGGCGCCTAATCTGCAGCTAACCGCCTTGAGCCCCATGATCGAGGAGGTCATCGGCATACTCCAGCCCGAGATCGCGGGGCGGCAGCTGGAATGGAGAATCGGCGATTTGCCATCGGTCGAGTGTGACCCCACCTTGACCAAGCAGGTATTCCAGAACCTGATTTCGAATGCCCTCAAATACTCGCGGCCACGTTCGCCCGCCGTCATCGAGATTGGGCAAATGGACATCGATGGAGATTCCGTCATCTTCGTCCGCGACAACGGAGTCGGGTTCAGTATGAAGTATGCCGATAAGCTCTTTGGAGTCTTTCAGCGCCTGCACCGCGAGGAAGACTTCGAGGGCACCGGTGTGGGACTGGCCACCGTGCAGCGAATCGTCAAGAAGCACCAAGGCAGGGTTTGGGCGGAGGCGGAATTGGACCGAGGCGCGACATTCTATTTCACCCTGGGTGGTATGCAACCTGCCGCGACAAGAAAAGAAAGTGTGGTCGAGGGAGCGTGATGGTGAACTCAGATGAGATTGACATCCTGCTGGTGGAAGACAGCAACGACGACGCCGAGCTGGCCATCCATGCCCTGCGGCGCGAACACCTGGCCAACAGCATCTTCGTCGCCCGCGATGGAGAGGAAGCTTTGGATTTTCTCTTCTGTCGCGGCGCGTTTGCGACCCGTTCTTTCGAGCGTCCGCCCAAACTGGTCCTGCTCGATTTGAAATTGCCCAAAGTGGGTGGCATCGAGGTTCTAGCACAGCTCAAGCAAGACCCCCGGACTAAGTTGATTCCGGTGGTGGTCCTGACCTCTTCGAAGGAAGAACGAGACCTGGTGCGCAGCTACGATCTGGGAGCCAACAGCTACATTCAGAAGCCGGTGGACTTCGAGAATTTTCGCGCAACCGTGAAGACGATAGGCCTGTATTGGATGGTAATCAACCAGCGTCCGCGCGTCCACGAAGTCAACGCAGCCATGCAGGAATCGAAATGAACCCAGCCGCCACCCAATTAGCCCGCGAGTCCGGTCCCGCAAACGCTTCCCGGCCTCAGCTGCGGGTTTTGCTGGTCGAAGACGATCCCGCTGACCGGGACCTGATCCTGCGGGAGCTGCAGAAGGGTGAATTCGAAATCACCGCCGACGTGGCCGTAACCGCCGATGACTTCCGTCTGCGGATAAGAACCAACCACCCGGATGTGGTGCTGGCCGACTACAACCTGGGACAGTGGAGAGGTACTGAAGCTCTGGAAATTCTGCGCCAGGAAGGCCTGGACATCCCCTTGATCCTGGTGTCGGGCGCTCTGGGAGATGTCACCGCCGTCGAGTGCATCAAGCAAGGCGTCACCGACTATGTGTTGAAAGATTCGCTGGCCCGGTTGTCGGTGGCCTTGCGCGGCGCACTGAAGGACAGACAATTGCGCGAAGAACGCAAACGCGGACAAGAGTCGCTGGCCCAGAAAATCGCGGAACTGGCCCGCTCCAATGCCGACCTGGAACAGTTCGCCTACGTGGCTTCGCACGACCTGCAGGAACCCTTGCGCATGGTCTCGGCCTACACCCAGCTGCTGGCCGACCGCTATCGCGGCCAACTGGACGATCAGGCCGACAAATATATCCATTACGCGGTCGACGGTGCAGCCCGCATGCAGAGCCTGATCCACGACCTCTTGGCGTTTTCCCGCGTAGGCCGTCAAGAGACTGCGGTAGCGACCACGGACTGCAACGAGGTGGTGGAGCAGACCATGGCGAACCTGCGCACCGCCATCCTCGAAACCGGGGCGACGGTTACGCATGGGCCTTTGCCCCGGCTGCTGGCCAACGGATCACAGCTGCAACAGGTGTTCCAGAACCTTATCGGAAACGCCATCAAGTTTCGTAGCGCCCAGGCCCCAGTCATTCAGATCTCGGCGGAGAAAAAGAGTACGGAATGGATCTTCTCGGTGGCCGACAACGGCATTGGTATATCCGAGGAGTACGCCGAGCACGTCTTCATCATTTTCAAGCGATTGCATACCCGCACCGAATATCCCGGCAATGGCATCGGACTGGCGATCTGCAAGAAGATCGTCGAGCGGCACGGCGGCCGGATCAAGGCAATGCCGCATGAAGGCGGAGGCACAATCATAAATTTCACCATGCCGGCTGAAGGACTTTCCAAAAGACAGGACCCCGCATGATGCCCACTGGGTCTGAAATTCTGCTGGTCGATGACAATCCCGCCGATCTTGACCTGACCACCGATGCTCTGGCCCAAAGCGCGTGGCCAAGCCGGGTCAGCACCGTCCCCGACGGGGTAGAAGCCATGGCTTATCTTCGCCACCAGGGGAAACACGCGGCGTCCACCCGTCCCGACCTGGTGCTGCTCGACCTGAACCTGCCCCGCAAGGATGGACGCGCGGTGCTGGCCGATATGAAATCGGACCCCGCCCTGCGCCGGATACCGGTCGTAATCTTCAGCACGTCGCAAGCCGCAAAAGACATCGAGCGCAGCTATGAACTGGGCGCCAACAGCTATGTGAGTAAACCGCCGACCCTGGCTGCCTGGGTTTCGGCGGTGAAGCTGATGAAAGATTTTTGGATCGGATGCGCGTGCCTTCCACCCAAGGAGGAAGAGTGAATAAGGTAGCCAATGCCCACGTATTGCTGATCGAGGACAACCCGGGAGACGCCGACCTGGTGCGGCTGCGGCTGGTGGAGGCGCATTCCGATATTGCCGTTTCCTGCGTCAGCCGGCTCTCCACCGGGCTGGCTTCCATGATCGTCGCCCCTCCCGCCATGGTGCTGCTCGACCTGAACCTGCCGGACAGCCGCGGGGCGGAAACTTACCGCGCCGTACTTGAGCAGGCACCGGGCGTGCCCATCGTCGTGCTGTCCGGGCAGGACGACGAAGAACTCGCGGCCAGCGCGGTCCATCAGGGCGTCCAGGATTACCTGGTTAAGGGGAATTTTGACAGCAAGCAACTGGCGCGCGCCATGCGCTATGCCATCGAGCGCCAGGCCTTGCTGACCTCGCTCGACATCAGCCGGCGCCAGCAGCTGCAGTTCAAGAACGAATTCCTCTCCCACGTGTCGCACGAGTTGCGCACCCCGCTCACCTGCATCCACCAGTTTGTCTCGCTCATGCTGGATGGCCTGGCCGGCAAACTGATTCCCGAACAGCGCGAGCACCTCGAAACCGTGTTCCGCAGCGTGAACCAGCTGCGGGCCATGATCACCGACCTGCTGGAGGCGACCCGTGCCGAGTCGGGAAAGATTTCCATCGAACCGCACTGCATCGTCATCGGCGGCGTGATCCGGCAGGCCGTGGCCATGCTGCAGGGCAGCGCCCTGGCCAAAGGCATCGGTCTCGAAGCCGGTCTCGACATCCGGATTCCATTCATCTACGCCGACCCCAACCGTGTGCTGCAGGTCCTCACCAATCTGCTCGACAATGCCATCAAGTTCACACCCAAAGATGGCTCGGTCATGGTCAGGGCCTGCCTGACCGAGAACGATCCCGACGTCGTGCAAATTTCTGTCGCCGATACCGGCCGCGGGATCAGTCCCGAAGCCAAGACCCTGATCTTTGAACGCCTCTACCAGGACCCCAACTCGATCGACGACAGCCGCAAGGGGCTGGGCCTCGGACTGTACATCTCGAAAGAACTGGTCCGGCTGCAAGGCGGACAGATGTGGGTGGAAAGCCAGCTCTCCCATGGCAGCACTTTTATCTTCACCCTGCCTTTATTTTCGCTGGCAAAATTTCTGGCCCCCGTCATCTCCCACCGCGGCCGCTTGCGCGATTCCCTTTCCCTGATCACCGTGGAACTTACTCCCCTGCTCACCCCGTTCGCCGGCAACTGGGACGACATTCGCGAGTATTGCCTGCAGATCCTGGAACCTTGCATTCTCGGGGACAAGGACGCGGTACTGCCCGCGCTCGGCCATAGCGCGCAGAGCGAGACCCTGGTCATCGTTGCCTCCACCGATGAACACGGAGCCACCGTGGTCGAAAGGCGTATCCGGGAGCAACTGGAACGCTCCGAACGGTTGCGGGCCAACTTCGCGTTCAAACTTTCCTCGCTCGGCCTGAAACTGCCGGCAACCGCTGATCAGGAGCCGATAGAGAAGTTGGTGCAGCAAGTTGCCGATAGCATCACTGAGATCACGATGAGGACGTTGCGGCGGGATCAGTCTCCCGCGAACTGAACAGAACAAAGCGCTTTTTAAGAGGATTCAAATCTGGAACTCGATCCATCACTCGACCAATCAAAGGAGAAGCACACCATGGACAAACCAAAAATTCTGATCGTAGACGATGATCCCGACCTGAGACGCGGTCTAAACCTGCGCTTGCGCGCCAACCACTTCGACACCGCTTATGCCGCGGACGGCTTCTCGGCCATCGCCATGGCCCAGAAAGAACGTCCCGACCTGATCATTCTCGATATCGGCCTGCCTGCGGGCGACGGCTTCATCGTCCTGGACCGTTTGCAGCAGAGCGCCCAGCTGGCCTCGATCCCGGTCATCGTCCTGACCGCGCGCGATCCCCAGTACAACCGGGACCGCACCCTGAAAGCGGGAGCTTGCGCTTTCCTGCAAAAGCCCGCTGACAACAACGAACTGATGGACGTGATTCGCACCACCCTGAACCCGGTGTGGCCCGGCTCCAGGGTTGTCAGCCCTGCCCCGCCATCGAACTAAAATCGCGCGACCAGGAGAAACCCGCCGCCCACTGCGACCAGGTCTTCCAACAGGGCGATCACCCAATCCGGCCAGCCCGAGGACTTCACCAAAGACGCGCGCGCGCCATATCCGGCAAACGCTCCGGTAACTCCGCCCGCGCCTCCGAGCACGGCGCCGGCGGCGGGGGAGTAGCCGGCCGCGACACAAAGCGCGGCCCCGGAAAGCGCGCCCAGGACAATCCGGCCGAAAAGAGGTCCGGGCGCGGTCCGCTTCCCCACGAAGGGCAACTTGTCGGCGACAAGCTCGCCCAGCGCCAGGGCGGAAAACGCATACGTGGCCAGCGTGGACTCCATGAAGGCCAGGCGCGACCCTTCGAGGTCGAGCCAGCCCAGGTGCGCCGCCCAGCAGACCAGCGCCATTCCGGTCATCGAGCGCAAGCCGGTCACCAGTCCAATCCCAAATGCCCGAAACAAAACCAGGCTCATGCTGAATCTCTCTTTCCGATCTAGCGGGACTTCTTGATGTGTCTCACGCTGTGGCCCTGCACCAGATGGAACAGTTCTTCCGCCAGGTTCTTGGTGTGGTCGCCGGCGCGCTCAAAAGCCTGCGCCATGAAAAGCAGGTTGGTCACCTCGTAACCCCTCTGGCCGGCCCCTTTTTCCAGGTACTGGCGGAACACCGAATGGCAGACCTGGTCCATGTCGTAATCCATCTTGATGACAGATTCCGCCAGGGCAAGGTCCCGGGCCACAAATCCCTGATGCACTCGCGCCAGCATTTCCTGCAGGACTTTTGCCATGTCGATCAGAAACGCGGATTCTTTCGCATTCAAGGGCGCCGGCAGGCTGTGAATTCTTTGCACCACCGACCAGATCAAATCGCCAACCCGTTCCAGATCGATGGTGAACTTGAGGCAAGCCAGCAGTTCCCGGGCCTCGGCCTCGGGCACCTGGGTCACCGCGGCGGGTGTGGCGTCATCGATCTGCCGTTCGATCTGGTCCAATTCCTTTTCGCATTGCCGCACCGCGAGAAAAGCGATGCGTGAACCGGTCTCGATGTAATCCCGGGCATTGAAGGCGGCGTCCTTGGCGATCAGGCAGGCGCGCAGGGTGGTTTCGATCACCTGCTGGCTCGAATCTGACTTCTCTTTACGTGGTCGCTTCATGGCAACGTCGGTGGATGGTGAGGGATTCAGCCTAGCAGAGTCCCCGCCCCGAAGCGAGCCGCCGCCCGTGTGGCGCGGGCGCCCTCGCCCGCGGCCTTTGACTTTGCCTTTGTCTTTGGTTTTGCCGTTGTTTTTGACTTTGCCGTTGTTTTTGATTTTGCCTTTGTTTTTGATTTTGCTTTTGCTTTTGCTTTTGCCTTTCCCTCACCGCCGGCACGCGGGCGGGGGCGCCCGCGCCACACCATTCCGTCCTGACTTATACTGGGCGCAAGAACTGGGGCAACCGGCCCGGCATGGAGATCCCGAGGCGATGGTGAACGTCCAGGCAGTGGAGCTGGTCTTTCTCTTGCTTTTGCTGTTCGTGGTGGCATTCGGGACGCTGGCGCGGAAACTCCAAATCCCCTATCCCATCGTTCTGGTGATCGCCGGAGGGTTGCTCGGCTTCATCCCCGGAATTCCCAAAATCGCGCTGAATCCCGACGTCATCTTCTTTGTGATTCTTCCCCCTCTCCTTTATTCCGCCGCCTGGGTCACTTCCTGGCGCGATTTCTCCTACAACATGGTGAGCATCCTGCTGCTGGCTTTTGGCCTGGTCTTCTTCACCGTGGCCGGGGTGGCGGAGAGCGCGCACTGGCTCTTTGCCGGGTTCGATTGGAAGCTTGGCCTGGTGCTGGGCGCCGTCATCGCTCCCACCGATGCGCTCGCCGCCACTTCCATCGCCGAGCGCGTCGGCATTCCCAAGCGGATCACTACCCTGATTGAAGGTGAAAGCCTGGTGAATGATGCCACCGGCCTGCTGGCCCTGGAATTCGGCATCGCCATCGTGTTGCGTAACGAAACTCCAACCGTGGCCACCGGTATCGCCCGCTTGGCTTACTTGACGTTCGGCGGCCTGGCCGTCGGCCTGATCACGGGCTGGATCGTCAACTGGATCGAACGCCGCATAGACGACGGCCCCATCGAAATCGCCATCAGCATCTTAGTTCCCTACGCTGCCTATCTCACGGCGGACCGCCTGCGCGCCTCCGGTGTGCTGGCGGTCGTGGCCTGCGGACTCTATCTCAGCCGCCGGAGTTCGGGGTTCTTTTCGCCGCAAGTCCGCCTTCAGGCCTGGGCGGTCTGGGGCGCCCTCGACTTCATCCTCAACGGCCTGGTCTTTGTGCTCATCGGACTGCAACTGCCTTATGTCCTGGGCGGAATTCACGATTACAGCCACGGCACTCTGCTCTTGTATGGCGCTCTGTTCAGCGCTCTGGTCATCGCGTTGCGGGTGGTGTGGGTATTTCCCGGCGCGCACCTGGCGCACTGGATTCGAACTCGCCTGCTTCACCAGAAGTTGACCAAGCCAACCTTGGCGGGCGTCCTGATATTGGGCTGGACGGGCATGCGGGGAGTGATTGCGCTGGCTGCCGCGATCGCACTGCCTCAGGCGCTGGCCGATGGCAGTCCCTTCCCGCAGCGCAACCTGATCGTCTTTCTTGCCTTCTCGCGTAATTCTGGTGACCCTGGTGCTCCAGGGACTGACGCTTCCCTGGCTGGTACGCATCTTCGGCATCGCCGACCCGCCCGGCGCCAATGTCGAGGAGGAAGCCGCGCGCCGCGAGATCCTCGAAGCCGCCCTGGCTTATCTGGCCGAACAGCGCCAGAAAGACACGGTCGAATTTGATCCGATCTATGAAGACCTAGCCGGTCACTATCGGCATCGGCTGGCCGACGTCATCGGGAAAGAGGATGGCGAGCGCGACATAAGCCCCGAAGGCCACGAACGTTTATCGCGCATTTCCCGCGACCTGCTCGCGGCTGGAGCGGCAAACCGCAGTCCGTCTGCGCAACCAGGGTCGCATCGACGACGAGACCCTGCGGCAGTTGGAGCACGAACTCGACCTGCGCGAGTCCGGTCCGTCGCATGCGCTGTGAGCGCGGCTAGGCTGGAGCTTCCACCAGCGGGAGAAAAACCTGGAAGCGCGTTTCCCCGGGTTTCGAAGTGACCTGGATCGTGCCCCGGTGCTTCTTCACAATGCGCATGACCGTATCCAGACCCAGCCCGGTGCCCTCGCCCACTCCCTTGGTGGTAAAGAATGGTTCGAAGATGTGCGCCTTTATCTCGGGCGAGATGCCCGGTCCGTTATCGCCAATCTCCACCACCACGCAGGAGTCATCGCGATAGGTCCGAACTCGCAGCTCGCCCTTTCCGCCCATCGCGTCAATCGCGTTGTCGATGAGGTTGGTCCAGACCTGATTGAGTTCGCTGCCGTATGAATTCACCAGGAGGGGGAGTTTCTCGTACTGGCGTTGCACCGTGACCCCGCGCTTGAGCTTGTGGTTCATGATGGTGAGAGTATTTTCCAGTCCTTTCACGATGTCCACGTTTTGCGCGGTGGACTGGTCCATGTAGGTGTATTCCTTGATGGCGCGCACCAGGTCGGAAATTCGCGACGTGCTGCTTTCAATCTCGATCAGCAGGTTCGCAATCTCGACCGAAGCCGCAATTCTCACCAGGGCGGCCCGGGCAACCTCGGCGTCGAGGCTTGCGAACAGGGACTCCAGCACTTCCGGCTTGACGCCCCGCCGCGCCAGGTCGGCCGCCAGCTGCCACAAGTCGTTCTGGCCATGACTGCGCAACAGGGAATCAATCTGGTCTTCCAGATCGGTGACCGCCAGGGTATCGAGCGGGGTTTCGTCGGGCTGCAGGAACGAAGCTTCCAGCTTTTCGATTTCCGATTTCTGGGCGGCGGTAAGATCGTGCTTGCTCAACTCCTGCACCGATTCCTTGATGCGATGCAGCGCCTCGCGCAGCAGGCTGGTGGCGCGTTTGGCGGCCGACGCCGGATTGTTCAGTTCATGCGCCAGCCCCGCCGAAAGTTTCCCCAGGCCGGCCAGCCGGTCTTGCTGTTGCTCGCGCCGGGTAGTTTCGCGGATCCGGTCGGACATCAGGCCCACCAGCCGCTGGGCCAGTTCCGGCATTTTCTGCACCAACTCCGGAAATTGCGCGGAAGGAAATTTCAGGATGCGGCCATCCGTGACCGCCCGCCCGGTCATCACCGACACTTTCATGCGCGAGAACGGCAGCAGTCCGCTGATATCGCCCGGCACCAGCGGAATCGTGACCGCCTCGCCGCCCAGCGCGCCTCGCATCTGCTGTTCCCCCTCGAGAACGACCAACATGGCGACCGCGGGCGCGCCCTGCTGCAGGAACGTGTCTCCCGCCTTAAGAACGATTTCCTGGGACTGGCTGATGAACCAGTCCAGCTGATCATCGGGCAGGCCCGCAAACGTCGGAATGCGCAATAACTCTGATTTCTCGATCATGAACCTCTAGACCTTGCTCAGGTACTGATGGATGAACTGCACCGCCACCGACCCTTCGCCCACTCCCGAAGCCACCCGCTTCACCGAACCATGCCGCACATCGCCCACGGCAAAAATTCCGGGCACATTGGTTTCGAGCAGGAAGGGATCGCGATCAAGAGTCCAGCCCTTGGGACGTTGCCCGTCCCGTATGAGATCGGGACCGGTCAGAATGAAACCGCGTTCGTCGCGCTCGACCAGATCACCCAGCCAGTCGGTTCGCGGCAGCGCTCCGATAAAGATAAACATCGAGCTGGCGGAAACGCGCTCGATCTTGTTGGTGTCCGAACACAGAATCGAGATTTCTTCCAGGTGCGTGGCGCCGTGGGCCTCGACCACGCTGGCATGCGCCCACAGCTGAATGTTGGGCATCTCTTTGATCTGGTCGATGAGATATTGCGACATGGTGCTGGCCAGAGAATCGCCGCGCACCAGAATGACGACCCGCTCCGCGTACTTGGCGAAGTTCATCGCGGCCTGGCCGGCGGAATTCGCCCCGCCCACCACGTACACAATCTCGCCTTCACAGGACAGCGCTTCGGTGGCGCCGCCGCCGTAGTAGATCCCCGCGCCCTGCAAGCGGGCGATGCCCTCCGCCTCCAGTTTCCGCCACTGCACTCCGGTCGAGATCATGAGCGCGTGACAGGAGATTTCATTTCCGTCCGCCAGCTTGATGATGCGGTATGACCCCTCAAGCCGGACGCCGACCACCTCCAGCGGAGAAAGTATCTCCACGCCAAAACGCTGGGCCTGCACCACCGCGCGCCGCGCCAGATCGTTGCCGCTGAGTCCCGCCGGAAATCCCAGATAGTTCTCGATGCGCGAACTCATCCCGGCCTGTCCGCCGGGCGCTTCCCGTTCGATCATCACGGTTTTCAGGCCCTCGGACGCGCCATAGACCGCAGCCGCCAGCCCGGCCGGCCCTCCGCCCACGATGGCCAGGTCGTAAAAATCGGTCTGGGCCCGGGTACGCAATCCCACTTTCTTGGCGACATCCGCGGGAAGGCTTTCCAGAAGTTTGGTTCCGTCCGGGAAAAGTACGACCGGAAGGTCGGCCGACTCCGGACCGAGCGCCTCCAGCAGCCGCTTGGTCTCCGGATCGTTGGCGGAAATTTCCACGTCGATCCATTGATAGGGCACGTGGTTTCGCGCCAGAAAATCCCGCAAGTCGTACGACCGCGGCGACCAGCGCGTGCCCAGCACGCGTATGCCCTCGAAGGTGGGACGGTAAGAAGCCTGCCAGTCATCGAGCAGGTCATCCAGTTGCGGATACAGGTGCTCGGCCGGCGGGTCCCAGGGCTTCAGGAAAAAATAATTGATGTTCGCCTGGTTGATGGCGCTGATGGCGGCATTCATGTCGGCATACGCCGTCAGCAATGCCCGCTTCGCCTTGGGGAAAATCCGCATGCCCTGCTGCAGAAACTCCACCCCATCCATGCGCGGCATGCGCTGGTCCGCCAGCAGCAGGGCGACGCTGTCATTCCGCACCTTTAACTGTTTCAGCAGATCCAGCGCGCCTTCCGGAGAATCGCTGCCAATCACCCGATACTCGGCCCCGTATTTCGAACGCAAATCGCGTTCGATCGACCGCAGCACATCGGAGTCGTCATCCACGCTCAACAAAATGGGTTTCGCCATGATTCAGTCTCAGACAGCGGAATTTAATTCTAGACGTCTAAAGCGTCGAATGGATTTTAGATGCAGGAACTTCTGCTTGGTCGCGTAATTCGGCACAGACCGATGTGGGGACGGGGCCTTCGCCCCGTCCAGGCCGAGCGCAGCTCGGCAGCGCGTCTATCATGCTGCACCCGCGCTAAAGCTTGTTCAACCCATCCAGGGCCGCCACCTTGTAGGCTTCCGCCAGGGTGGGATAGTTGAATACGGCATCGCGGAAATACTCGATGCTCGCTCCCAGGGTAAGGACCACCTGGCCGATGTGCACGATTTCCGCCGCCCGATCGCCGATGGCATGCACTCCCAGCAGCTTCAGAGAATCGGGATCGAAGACCAGCTTGAGCAGGCCCTGCTCATCGCCCAGCATCTGTCCCTTGGCCAGTTCCGCATAGCGCGCCAGGCCGACTTCATAGTTAATGTTCTCGTGCGTGAGCTGTTCTTCGGTCTGCCCCACCATCGAAATCTCCGGAATGGTGTAAATCCCGTACGGAATAAGGTTGGGAGGCATCTTGCCGGGCTTGCCGAACATGTGGCAACTGGCGAGGCGGCCCTGTTCCATGGACGTGCTGGCCAGCGCGGGAAATCCGATCACGTCTCCCGCGGCATAGATGTGAGGGAACGGCAGTCTGAAAATGTTCGTTCACGGAAAGCTTGCCCCGGCCCTCCGCCTTTAATCCGGCGGATTCCAGGTTCAGCAGGTCGCCGTTGGCCTGCCGGCCGATGGTGTAGAGCAGTCCCTGTCCATGAACGTTCTTCCCGCTAGCCAGCTTGGCAAACACCCGGTCGCGCTCCTCGTCGAAGCCGACGGAAACGACTTTTTCCCCCAGCCGAAAGACGGTTCCCAGCTGCCGCAGCTGGAAGCACAGGCTCTCCACAATTTCCCGGTCCACGAAATCCAGCAGGATGGGGCGCTGGTCGAGCAGCGTGACCTTTACGCCCAGCGCCGCGAACATCGAAGCGTATTCCAGGCCGATAATGCCGGCGCCCACGACAATCAGGTCGCGGGGGATTTCTTCCAGGCAATGCACCTGGTCGGAGTCAAAAATTCGTTTGCCATCGACCGGAATCTCGGCGCTGTGCGCGGGCCGCGTGCCGCAGGCGATCAGGATGTGTTGACCGCGAACCAACTGCGCGCCATCGTCGTTCTTGACTTCGAGGGTATTGGCATCCAGGAAGCGCGCGTCGCCCTCCATGATGGTCACGTAGTTCCGGCGCAGCTGCGCCTTGATCACTTCCACTTCGCGCGCCATGACGGCTTCCGCCCGGAAGATCAGATCCGACATCGCGATCCGGTCTTTCAGCGCATAACCGCGGCCATAAAAAGTCCGTTGCCGGAAACCGCTCAGGTATAAGACCGCTTCCCGCAGGGTCTTGCTGGGGATGGTGCCGGTGTGAACGCACACCCCGCCCACGCTCTTCTTGCGGTCAATGATCGCCACCTTCTTGCGCATCTTGGCGGCGCAGATGGCGCCTTTCTGGCCCGCCGGACCGCTTCCGATCACCACCAGATCGTATTCGTTCGCTTCCATAAGCGAGGAAAGTTACCATTACCCGCTCTGAAACAAAAGCCAAATACGAAGCAGTAACCATACATTCACAATCACGGAAAGTAAGGTCGCGCCTCGCAGGCAACAATTCCACGCCAGGCCGCGGCAGGAATCGCCTCAACGCACGGAAATAATCTGTCGATCAGGCGGAAGGTAAGAAGAAGATGGATGCAACTGAAGAATCAAAAGAACGCTAAATGGGATGACAGACGCAAGCGCGCGAAAGGTTCGCGCCAGCCTGGCGCCGACACCCGGGAACTAAGCCGCCGCCGGCTCGGGCGCCCGGTTTTCTGCCTCCGATATCTTCTTCTGAAGGCGAATTCTAAGTTGTTCCAGTTGCAGGTCTTCACTTCGGCGCTCATAGAGAATCGCCGCCGCTTTGACTTCATAAGGCATCCAAGTGGGAGCTGGGTTGGTGGAGTGCATGGGGCCTCTTTCTTGATGGAGAAACGACCGCCAGTATACCTGCCCGGCCGACGTCGCACAACCCGGCCGCCCGGCGGCTCTAACGCCTCTTGAATGAGGCGTGCTTGCCCTATTTTCTAGCATCCTTTGCGAGAAGTGGGGTGGGTCTCGAGCGCCAGGCGTGGATGTCTCCATGCGTCACCGGCATATTCGCCCCAGATTTACCAGTCAGGTACTGTGTGCAATTGTGTATGTCCTATATTGACCATCCGCGCCAAATCCCTGAGCCATATGATTTAGCCTCTTTTTCTAGGCATCGAGAACGCCGTTCCCGCATGAATTGATCGTGCCCAGGAGACAGATGGCGAAGCAAGCTCTCGGTTTCAGTTCCGCAGATTTCCGCAAAAAGTTCGGTGCCGGCATGACTGCGCGGAACTACCGGGACAACGAGGTCGTTTTTTCGCAAGGGGATGCGGCCGATGCAGTGTTCTACATCCAGAGCGGCACGGTGAAGCTCACGGTGGCTTCGACGCGTCGCAAAAAAGCTATAGTCGCCGTCCTCCTGCGCGGTAGCTTTTTTGGCGAAGGCTGCCTGGGAGGGCAATCTCTGCGTATGTACACGGCGCGATCCATCGGGCCTTCCAGTATCGCCCGCCTGCGCAAGGAGAGCACGGTCCGCACCCTCAAGCGAGACCCCCGGTTCGCGGCGCTGTTTGTAACCTATCTGCTTTCCCGCGTCATTCGAGTCGAGGAAGACTTGATGGATCAATTCTTCAATTTCAGCGAAAAGCGGCTGGCACGAGTCTTGTTGCTGTTTGGAGAAATCATCAAGGAATCAAAGCCGGAGCACGCCTTGAAGGTCAGCCAGTCAACCCTGGCGGAGATGGTAGGAACCACCCGCGCCCGGGTCAGTAAATTCATGAGTGCGTTCAAGCAGAAGGGTTTCGTTCAGTACAACGGGGGCTTGCAGATAAATAGCGCGCTCATCAGGGGCTTTCTGCTGAGTCGGCCCATGTCCGTTGTCACGAAACCGTAGACCGTCCACATGGGCAACTAGTCGAGTTGACCACCTCTCGTGCATGAAAGGCTTTCGTGGCCAAAGTATTCAGCCCGAAGCAGGTACTCGCCGTTCGCTGTCCGACTTGTGGAGCCGCTCCGGGCGAGAAGTGTGAACTTAGCACCGGCCTGCCGCGAACCAATCCGCATCGCGACCGCCGATGGGTAGCAAAAGACCAGGCCGGTGGGCGGACGGTCCGCAGTTCCGCGCAAAGTATCGCTCTGAAGAAATGCCCGGCATCGCCAATCATACCCACGCAAGCCAGAACCGGGCCTGCGTGGGCCACCGGCGTGGGATTCAACGTAAGCGGCTGGAAAATCGGGAGAGAAATGGCTCCTCAGGTAGGACTCGAATCCACCTGAAAACGTCAATGGAAGGACTTACAGAGCACGGACGGCGCTTTAAGGACATGGGAGTACCCGGTAGTCCACGTTAAGTGATTGCAAACTGATTGCAGAATTCCGAGACTAAAACTGCACTACCGACGTAAGCGTACGCCCGAGGCAGCGCCGCCTGCTTAGTGCCCCGATGGGATTGTGAGCGTAATGGGGACTTCGCCAATCACTTCCGCGTCAACGGTTCAATGGATGGCAGAAGCTCGCTCCAGCGCCGGCACCCTGCGAAACTCCAGATGCAGTTAAGCCGCAAGTCGAAGGCACTCTGCACGATTTCTTCGGGAGCATTGGGAGTCAAGCCAATTCCGATGCTCTGTGACGACACGGCCTGGGAGGAGGGAATATAGTACGGCGGATGCACCTTGACTGTCGAGCTCTGGTCTCTGACATTGATCACCCTCTGAGAACTCAGCCCAATCACCACGAGCCCGAGTTTCCCATCCGGTGGTGGAGGGGGAAGTGGTGGCGGCACGCCTGGTGCCGATACCATCAGGTGGTAGCTAAAATACGAGACTTTTCCTGATGTGAAGTTGACGTAGATGCCGAGACTCTCGGCACGAAAACCCACCCACGCAAGACATGCGAAAGAAGATCGTTACCGGTTCTCCACAACAGACGGCCTGGCACGCCATTTTCCACTCCAGCGGAGAAACACTCGTCCGCATCGCAGCGAGGTGCGCCGTAAGGTCCCGTGGCCGCAGACTTGGCATTCGCGACAATGTTTCGGCCTTAGAGGTTTCCCCAATTCGTAAGGTGGAGAGCATCCTCACGACAGAGACAATTCGGCGTGCGTAGAGTGCAGCTTCAACACGCAATGCGATGCCAGAGGTAAGAACGACGACAAAGCACCAGAGATACACGCGTTTGGTGGCAGCCCTGGCCAGCTCTTCCAGCATGCCCGACGCCAGGTCAACATTCACCCGCTGTATCGGACCTATCATGCGCCCGGTATTAGTGAAGAACCGTGACGCATCCCTCTCTTCGTCCGCAAGGCGTGCAATGGCCTCAGTGATCGCCTGAAAAGCGGCCATACATGATCAGTTCAAAACCGGCCATACTTTCGAAGAGTCCAAGACTAAGTTTGTTCTATCCTGCCACCTACTGTGGTGGCAAGCCTGTTTTTGTGCGCCAACTGCGTGGACCGCATTTCAGAACGTGCCCATGATGCAGCAGGCGATCGAGCATGGCGGTAACCGCTGCGCTGTCGCCCAGCAGTTTCCCCCAGTCATCGACGGGTCGGTTCGAAGTAATCATTGTGCTAGCTCGCTCATAGCGTCGCATGATGATCTCCAGGAGTTCCTCGGCGGCGGTGAGGGATAACTTCCGCATGCCCAAGTCATCGATGATCAGCAAGGGTACAGTGACCAGAGACTCGATGTGCTGTTTGCGCGTACCGTCGATCGAGGCTTCGGCGAGTTCGTCGAGCAAGGTATGGGTCTCGCGGTAGAGCACACGATAGACTTGTTGGATGGCGGCCAGCCCGATGGCTTGTGCCAGATGGCTTTTGCCGCTGCCGGGTGGGCCGACCAAAAGTGAGTCTTCGTGGCGGGCGATGAAGGCAGCGGTCGCCAGATCGAAAACCAAACTGCGATTCATCTTGGGATTGAAGGTGAAGTCGAAGTTCTCGAGGGTTTTTTGCGGATCGCGAAACTGAGCTTGCTTTCGCCGACGTTCCAGCAAACGGTCGCCACGACGGGTGAGTTCGTCCGCGACCAGGCAGGAGATCAGGTCGATGGGTGCCATGGATTCGACCTGAGCCTGGTGCAGACGCATCTCGAGCACAGTCGCGATTCCACCCAGCCGCAGTTGTCGTAAAGCACGATTCAACTCGATGAGATTCATTCACTTTGCTCCTTGGTTTTGGTATGGATCAGATCACGGTAGTGCACCAGTTCACGGATCAAGGGATCGACCTGGCGCAAACTCAAGGGGGCTTGTGGACAACGCTCGAGGTAGCGACGCACGAAACGATATTCGTGCACGCCCATCTCGAGGGCTGCCGCGCAAGCTTCATCGACGGCCGCGGTGCCATATTTTTTGGCGAGAGAGAGAACGCCCAGGATGCGCCGCACGCCCACTTCGCCTTGCTGGCTATAGATAAGGTTGCACAGGGTACCGACATGGGTGCCCACTCGGCCGGCGCGGCCGAGCAACTGCACCACACGGAAAGGAGTTCGCTGGGGGTGGTCCTCGGGCTGAATGCGGTACCAGCCCCGTTTCTGACGTACATGTTCTCGCAGGAGTAATCCAGTTTTGGGATCGAGGATACGAACGCAAAGTTCATCCCATTGGACTTTCACCCCACGTCCGATCCAGCCTGGCGGTAGACCGTAATAGGCGGCTTCGACTTCGACACAGCCATCCAGATGCACCACCCGTTCGCCGTACTGGTAATAGCGGAACGGTTCCACCGGCAGCGGGAGCAGGGTTGGTTTTTCCTCTGCGAACATGGTCGCCACTTGCCGTTTGGTGGTGCCGTGGATGCGGGTATCCGCCCAGTTCGCTTCCCAGCGATCCAGATAGGCTTGCGCCTGTTCCAGACTCTCGAAGCGTTGTCCTTTCAGAGGAGTTTTTTTGGCGTGGCCCACGGCTGACTCCACCTTGCCTTTTCGATCTGGATCCAGGATCCGGCAGGGTAGGGCGACCGCACCGTAATGGGCGAGCACGTCGCGATAGAGAGGATTGAGCGTGGCGTCGTAGACGTCGGGAAGCAGCACACCTTCGCGCAAATTATCCAGCACCAAAATGCGCGGAGCTCCGCCTAATCGACGAAAGGCCTTCTCATGGAGCTCGGCCCAGATGCGAGTACTGGATCGGAACACCAGCAGCCGTACTGCCTTGCGGCTATAACCCAGCGTAAGCACGAACAAACGGGTGCGTCGGTACTTGCTGCTTTGCGGCTCGCGCACCATCGGCCCGCTGCCGTAATCGACTTGACCCTCTTCTCCCGGAGCGGTGAGGATCACCGCCCGCGCTTGTGGTACCTGGGCGCCGCGCAACTTGTAAGCGAAGCGCCGAACGCTTTGATAGCCACCCTGGAATCCGTGGTCGGAGACCAGATCCTGCCAGATGGCCATGGCATTGCGATCTCGACTCAGACCCAGCTCGATGATTTCCCGGTAGGGTTCACAGCTGCTTGCCGAGCCCACGCCTTTCGAGTTTTCTGGCTCCTTGCCGCTCAACCCCACGCCAAAGTCGGTGATCACCGCTATGGCCGGTTTTGAAGTTGCTGTTGCTATTCCCTTCGTAGAAAGGTTTTCGGGGTTGGAGTTGGGGCTGGGGTTGGAGTTGGGACTGGGGCTGGGGTTGGGGTTGAAGTTGAGGGGACCGGCAGACCCCGGAATGGCCGGTTTTGCTGCATCCGAGCCGGTGATCACCTCTATGGCCGCTTTTGCCTTACTTTCGCGCCTCCATCTTCCCGGTGGCCATATTTCCACACCTGCGCCTCTCAGATAGGCACTGATGGTCTCTCGACGTACTCGCGTGGCCTCTTGGATCTTTCGCAGAGACCATCCCAGTCGTCCCAAGCCTATGATTTGCTGCTTCTTTTCGTCCTTCAAGACATTCGCCATGTTGCGAGAGGCTACTTACCCTCCCGCTGCTGTCAATGTCCTGGACGTTTCTTCTGAAAGTATGGCCGCTTTTCAGGTGATCTTGTATGGCCGCTTTTGGGTGTTCACCGAGGCAATGGCCTCTGCCGACACTGGTTTCCGGCGTTTACGAGTGTTCTCCATAGAGTTGCTGCTCCTACTTGGTGGCCTTCCAGAGAGTGACGAGGTGGTAGTACTCTCCTTCTTCGTCCACTAGCACTTCAAAAATGACGGTGTACAACTGCTCCTAAACCCAGCCGATCGCCCGGTACTGTTCGAGACAATCCGCGCGCTGTCAAGGTAGTATGGGTACGAAAAAACTTCCTGCGCCTCTTCGAATCCCACGCCTCTTTTCGGGTTTGCTCTTAACCGCCCGCTCTTCCGCTCATCAAAGTGAAACCGCCAGGACGGAGTTGAACCGCGGACGCCAGCCTTTTCAGACCTAGTTCAACCACAACCCACAACTACTTACAGGTTTGCGGGAGACTGCCAAGTACCTGCAAATACGTGCGAGGCGCAGTAATCCTGGGCTGGAACCATGGGCTGAGATAGGGCCAGTTCAATCACCAAAACAGTCGCAGCTTGCCGACTGTCCCTTTAGAACTCGATGCTCCGCGAAACACACTTCGGCCCCGACTTATATCGCTGGAATTGTCGCCAGATTTTTCATGCGCACCAGATTGTAGGCCGCGCACGCGAAGGTGAAAATCGAGCGCAGTACCCTGGGCCTTAGTGAATACATCGAAAACGTTCTGTCCGTCCCAGGAGTCCGAATCGGGATCGTCGGAACACGCCTGCCCCATTCCGTGCCCGAGCGGCGTCAAGGACGGGCCGCGTATCAACGCGCTGCGTGCGCTTCGCAGCCAGGGCCCTTGCAGCGGGTGCAGGTTGCCACTCGGCCAAGATTCTGCGGAGCACTCAGGATACCTGAGGCAGCGCCGAACCAGACCGCTAGGGCTGTCCAAATTGCTGCCTTTTCCCGGAAATCCGGTAAGTATGCGAGCGTCCGCACAGAACACCTGCGAATGACACGACGCTTCTTCAACAGCTTACGGTTGGGTGGTCGGAATTCGGAACAAAACGCTTTAGGGATTGTGCAGGGCGTTCATGGCCAAGGTAAGCTGCAAGAGAACAAGCAATAGATGCGCCACCGCATTCTGAGTGGCCGACCATCAGCGTCGGGAAAGCGACCGTCAAAATCTTTGTTGGCCTGGATAGTCTTATTGTCGCACAATATCTGGTGTCTTCGTTGCTCAATTGAATGATCGACGATCCTACGGACCTACCCAGAAAGGAACAATCTGATGAAAGACCTGCGAGGACCTTCTAGCTTACTTCTCCTGGGAGTTGCTCTATCTTTCCTTTGGGTAGAACCGACAATTGCGCAGGACGTGCAACCGGACGTGGTCTATCAGGACTACCACGATACCTCCATTCCCCTGAGAGACGCACCTCAGATTGCCCCACCGTCTGTTGGATTGCAGGTTATACCGTTGAGACCCGGGCCGACTTTTCCAGTCGTGAATGTTGGGCCGCAGCCTCAGGTGCAGACATCTGCAATAGGTAGTCCACTCGTGGGCACGAGCGGACTCTTTAGTTTTGACGGCATTTCGGCTACTGGATTCATACCGCCTGATCCAAACGCGTCAGTAGGCGCAACGCAGATCGTTGAAACCGTTAATGTCTCGTATCAGGTATTTAACAAGGCGGGTACATCGCTACTTGGTCCGAACCAGCTCAGCAGTATCTGGGCCGCCAACCCTCCATTCGGAGGAGTATGCCAATTAGGACCCAGCTTTTCTGATCCCGTCGTCCTATACGACAAGCAGGCTGGCCGCTGGTTTGTCGGTCTAATCGCATCCAGCAATTCATTCGCCTCGGGGACGATCTGCATGGCAGTTTCCACTACTTCGGATGCTACCGGCTCCTATAACCGATATGCTTTTTCGTTTAATAACTTGCCTGACTATCCGAAATTTGGTGTCTGGCCGGACGGTTATTATGCCTCTTACAATATGTACCAAAACGGAACCACGTTCGTCGGAGCGTGGGTATGTGCTTACAACCGCAGTGCGATGCTTGTTGGCAGTTCAGCGGCCCAAATCTGTTTCCAGCAAAATGTAGCTCCAGATTTTAGTTATCTACCTTCAGATCTTGACGGATCGACTCTGCCACCGTCAGGCCGCGCTAATTTCTTTATGGATATACGCTCCACCCTCCACGGTGGGCCCTTTATCAATATCCAGAAGTTTCACGTGGATTTTGCGAATCCCGCCAACTCGACGCTTACTGCCGGGAACCCATTGACCATTACATACAATCCACCGTGTGGCACTTGTGTTCCGCAAGAAGGAACTAGTCAAACACTTGATACATTGGGTGGTCGTTTAATGCACCGACTAGCTTACCGCAACTTTGGCGACCACGAGGCTTGGGTGGTCTGCCAGACCGTCGCAGCGCCACCAGGGGGGGTGGCAGGCGTTCGATGGTACGAGATTCGCAACCCTGGTGGTACGCAAACCCTGTACCAGCAAGGCACCTTCTCGCCGGATTTGAATTGGCGGTGGATGGGCAGCATCGGAATGGATAAGAACGGAAAGATTGCATTGGGCTACAGCGTCTCCAGCGGCAGCATATTTCCCGGAATCCGTATTACTGGCCGCGCTCCCGGCGATGCTCTTGGTACAATGAGGGCAGAGACCAACGTTCACCCAGGCACTGGTGCTCAAACTGGATTTTCGCGGTGGGGAGACTATACCAGCATGTCTATCGATCCTGTCGATGACCTTACGTTCGTGTACACGAACGAATACTATCCGACGACGAGTAACACTGGGTGGCATAGTCTACTGACTTCGTTCAAGTTGACACCCTAAAGGAGATTTTGCTTTATGACTAGGTCCGGCCTTCTGTTTGTGGTGGCTCTCTACTTGACCTCGGTAACTTTAGCGTGTGGCGGCAGCACCCCGCGTCAGTTGCAGTCGATCACCGTGAGTCCTGCTATGGCCGATGCGCAAAGCACAACAAGCGGTCAGGTACAATTTACGGCTACTGGGAACTTCAACAAGCCACCGCTCACTGAGACTCCTATGACAGCCGCCTGGGCAGTTTCTGATGTGACGATTGCGACAATCGACAACAGCGGTTTGGCGCAATGTGTCGCCTCGGCGGTGGGCACAGCGACGATTACGGGAAGCGTGACGGTCCAGCCCTTGGACGGGCAACAAGGATCAACCATTAAAGGTACAGCACAACTCACCTGCCCTTGACCGATGATTTTGCGCGAATCGCCTGAGGACGTTCTCTGCGTTCATCGGGTACTTTCCCACCTGCCCAAGCGAATAGGCGCTGGACTTGTGGAACCAGATCATTGCCGTCACGAGCCGCGTGCTGGAATTGGCACGCCAAGGCGTGATTCCTGCTTATCCCCTGGGGCAAGGTAAGGGGCGGGTGGCGGTTTCGCCTTTCAGAGGTTGCGGATGCCGTCCGCGCGCAGTCACGGCAGTCTCCCGCGCCAAGACAGGAGACGATTTAAGATGGCGCGGTTTCAACGTGGAAGGTTGCGGGTGGAATCCCGCAAGAATGGACAAACCTGGGTGTTGCGCTATTTCGTAACCCGGCCTCTAGACTCACGGCGAGTCGAGCACAAGGTGGTAGTTGCCCTTGTGAGCGATTTCCCTACCGAGTCTGCCGCGTCGGCCGAAGTAGAAAGGTAACATCTGCAAACTCAAATCAACAAATCAGAATTCCGGGGCCGCGTGACGTTTGCGGAACTGACTCAGCATTACATGACGCATGAGCTGGGCTGAACCGCTCCCATTTTCTGTCACAAACAAAACTGGAGATTTCCGGAAACTAACCCTCAGTGTGTGTCAGGAATCGGGGAGCCGCTCAAACCCTCGAACTGAGATCGGGCGCCACGCCGGACAGACACCGGACAAAGCCCGGATGCTCACCGGACGCCGGGTGCTTTCCGGCAGTGCGCTTTTCATTGCGCCGCAGGCGCAAGGGATGGTGTCTTGCTCCGAGTTGTTGTTGGCCCAGCTTGGCGAACGACGCACGACGGCGCTATAGTTTCCCTCATGCACGGCCACAAGATTTGGAGAAAGCAGTGCCAAGCCACCCGCACCATCCGGCGGCGCTTCGGCCTGAAGAATGCCCTGGACTATCTGGTGAGAGAGAAGCTGCTGACCTTCGCTGAGGTCGCCGAGCAGCATCCCGAGTTTGCCGCCGAGCTGCCAGGATTTCAGGCCGCCGTGTGGGAGGTTTCACCCCTACGAGCTTGCCGGGTACCTGGCTTCGCTGCGGCCCATGACCCGGAAGAAGCTCCAGAAACTTCTCTTGGTAAACCCCATGCGCAGCAATGGCCGGGCTTTGACTTTACCAGCCGCTCACTTCCTGCGGGCAGAACCCCACAGCACCGGACCGCGGGCAGCGGATCGAGGGGCTAAAAAGGATCAGTTCATCGGGATATCCACCAGGCGGCTACCAGAACAACCAACAGCGCAATAGAGAAACCGATCCATTCGACGGTGCCTTCGGGGATGATCTCCCAATCCCAATTACCCCTCATCGCGGCATCACCTGCATAGTCATCTTGGTCTAACACCTTCGGGCTTTACGGACCGCTGTACCAGAGCAGTTCCACCCCGGCGATGCACCAGCTTTCCGCAATAGTGCGCTGCTAGTATCCCGATTCCGGGGTAAGCAGCGTTAAGCGCCAGATCACCTCCGAGACACGCCTCGCAGGCTTGCCGCCAGTGCAACCCGGCAAGGTTGACGATGATCCACGGGATGAGAGCGACGCCTGCTGAGAACTTTGGTCGAGTCCTGTCCACGAAGCCCACGAGAAGACCGACAGCGATGGCCATCATCGGTTCCAGCACGAATTTCTGGGTCCGTTGCGTGGACCGTATCAGTTCGAACGGATCGCCACCATACTTCTGGGCGAGTGCGGCGTCCGTCGCGTTCTTGATGAAAAGTGCATCCCGCGTCACCTGTCCGCCCTTCGTGAAGTTCATGACGAAGAAGCTTTCACCCAGCAGTAGAATCAGGCTCAAAGCCACGCCGAGAACAATAGCCAAGAGAGTGCGCATAAGACCTCCTCTCACGGTTGAGTTGGCGGGGGAGTCGGTTGCGTTGAACTGGGTTGCGAAAAATAATTGATCAAGTCTTTCATCCAAGACGGAGGAGGAAAAGGATTCGTAAGCCCAAGCTTCACGCAGTTTTCCAGCGCCTTTTGACAGTTAGGATCTTGTGAGAGGCCGCATTGCAGCCTTTGGTTGCTGTAGCTTCCCTGGTTGCTCGTCGCGTCGGATGTATTCGTCACTGCTTGGTCGGTCATGTTGTCAAGGCTGTCACGCGTCTGCTGCAGGTTTCTTGTGCAGTAGACCAGGTATATGGCGCATTTGATTTTGCTGCCCCATGACCGTGTCTTCTCGTACGTGCCATAGGGTCCTCCCGCGAGTCCAGTTGGATCGAGAAACACAGTAGGCCTGTTCAGCACGTAGTCGTAGAAATTCACTCCGGCATGGAATCCGATCGGGTCTTCACTGACGAACCTGCCGATGGTCGGGTCGTAATAGCGCGCCCTGTAGTTCAACAATCCGGTTTCGAGATCGAACTCCCGACTGGTGTATTGGAATGGATTGGTTATCGTTCCGGTGGAGGCGGTCAGCTTGCCGAAACAATCGTAGCTGTACGTGTTGGCCAGTGCCCCCGCTGAATTGCTCAATGAAGTAACCGCATCGATTCCGTCTTGCTCGTAATAGCTGGTCGTGCTCGCACGGAGTTCGGACAGCGGCTCGTCAATCAGACCACTTTGCGTGTACCTGGCCAGAACATTTCCGTTCTGATCGACCTCTTCCAGAGGGTTGGGGCCATCATAGAGGTAGTTCACGGTCCCGCTCGGCCCACTCTTCTGAATCCTCCTGCCGAAGGGGTCGTACTTGAAGCTAACCGTCCCGCCCGAGCCCGGCAGCGCGACACTGCTCAACTGGTTCACGTAGTCCCATGTGTATGTGGTCGTGCCGGTGGAGTCGACCTTCGTCACTG
This sequence comes from Terriglobia bacterium, assembly GCA_963734455.1. Lineage (GTDB taxonomy): Bacteria > Acidobacteriota > Terriglobia > Terriglobales > Acidobacteriaceae > JAIQFF01. The sequence continues at coordinate 17,589 of CAVTHC010000004.1, read as the reverse complement.
TGCTCCCGTTATTGTCGTAGGTGTAGGTCGTACTCGGAGTCGAGGTCAGCTCGTTCGACGAGTTGTAGCTGTACGGTGACACGCCTAAAGACGACAGCCTATTACCCACCGTGTCGTAGGTGTAGCTCTCCGTAGACGTAGACCCTTGGGACACCCCCGTCAGCTGATAAATCGCGTCGTAGCCGTAATTCGACGTAACACTACTGGCCTGGTCGGTCTTGGCCGTGCGGTTGCCCGCTGAATCGTAGACATAGCTGGCCCCGTCCACTGTGGTGCTGCCGAGTTGATGCAGCACCGAAAGCAGGTGAGAAACGTTGTCGTAGGAATAATTGGTGTTGATGCCGTTGGGCCGGGTGAGCTGGGAACGGCGGCTGAGGGCGTCGTAGCCGAATGTGAAATTGTGCGACTGGAAGTCGTTTAGACCCGTCAGCCGGTTAAGCGTGTCATAGGTGTAGTGCGTGGTGCCGCTCTCGGGATCGGTCAAGGTCACCCGGTTTGACGCAGCATCGTAGGCGTATTGGACGTTGAATCCGCGCGCGGTCAGGAATGTATAGTTCGTGGTGGTCTCGGTCAACCGGCCCATGTTGTCGTAGGTGAAACCGTAGGTGCCGGTGTTATCCTGCGCCTGAGTCATGCGGCCAGCGGCGTCATAGGTGTAGTAGACCGTGTTGCCGGAATCGATGCGGCGAATGACCCGGTTCTGGGCATCGCGAGACAAAGCGAGCTGCTGGTTCTTTCGGTCCCACTTGTAGACCAGGTTGTCGGCGTTATCCAAAGAATACTGCTCGTACAAACCCGAGGGGAACGTGATTTTTTGCAGTTGGCGGCCAATGATGTAGTCGAAATGGGTGTGGTTGCTGGCGGCATCGTAGATGTCGGTCAGGTTGTTTTCCGTGTCATACGTGTACTGCGTCTGATGGCTGGCCGCGTCAGTGACCGAGGTCAGGCGGTTGGCGTCGTCGTAGGCGTACTGCGTGACCTTGCTGTTCTGGTCGGTGACCGACGTGCGACGCCCCCGGTTGTCATAGGCGAACTGCACCGTGCTGCTGTTGCCCTCGTCATCGCGATTCGCAACCGCAAGTAGCTGGGCATAGATTAGCGGCGGTCCGATCACTTGGGGGCCTGGGCACCGGCGCTCCCCGGCGCTGCACGTTAACCCTGCCCTGGCAGGACCTCAGAGACAGCTAAAGGGGGGAGTCAGGCCAAGCTAGTAGTCTATCGGCTCGTGCCGATAGTGGCCGCTGGACCAAAAGTACACCTCTACCCCATATTCATTTTCGGCTGAGTCTACGAGTAAGATGCCGTCCACGGTGTGGGCTTGAAATTTCTTCCTGGATGGCTCATCGAAGAACTTGCTGATCGGTGTCGTGTGGATGAAAAAGTTAGCGGCTCCACTATCACCCGAATCAGCAACCCTCATCTCGTAGGACGGCTGCCCGGCTTTAGGACTGAAGACGAGGAATTTGTAGCCTGCGACTGTGTGACTTTGGGGGACCAGTAGAACAGCATAGGAGAGCATCTTGGCGATCTCGAATTGCCCCACAGCGATACCCGGGCACGCCCGTGGCTTCTCAGATTCCCATCTTTCGTGGGCATGCGGGCTGAGGTCTGCGGGTTCCTGAATCTTCCAAGAGCCGAACTCTGTTTTGAGGCGACTCTCTACGTCCGGAGGTAGAGATCCCCGCTTGCAGAGCGCAGACTCTTCACTGGGTTTAGCAGGCGCTGGCGGAGATGATCCCTGCTGGGCGAAGGTCGGAGTCGCCGTAAGCAAGAACATCAACGATAAAGCGATCCGCGACGCATAGATGCGAATTTGCCCGAATGCGATCATTTGCACCCGCTATCACTGCACGGTTTCTTCGGAAGGTCGCCGCGCCCGCCATTCTTGCCGGGCGGGATTTGAAGATGAATGTGATTGCCCGTGGACTGTGCCGACGGATGCTTTCCCTCGTCCAGCCCAAAGCCAGCGCCACAACCCGAAGCCGCACACAGGATTTTGTCGGCATTTCCCGAATCGTATTTAAGGTCAACAGCGACGCCCCTTCTGTGTGGAGTTCCAGGCGCATGCTGCGGAATATCCTCGGACGTTGACGTCACCGTAAGCTGAAGCCCCGTCTTGGCTTCGATGCACTTGAGAAGGGCATCGATTACTGGAGAAGGCGGAAGAGGCGGATGTTTTCCGCCCTTTTTCAAGGTGTACAACCCCAAAGGATCAGTCCAATTAGTGGGATTGTTTTCGGTGTAGACGTAGAGATTCATATCATCGTACAGAGTCCCGTTACCGTTCGGGTCTTCGCTGATGAACCTCCCGGCGACGGGATCGAAATACCTGGCGCGCATATAATAGAGGCTCGATTCAGCATCGAACTCGCGGCCCGCGAAGCGGATTGGATTTGTAAGAGAACCAGCGGACGCAGTTTGGTTTCCGAATGAATCGAATGTGTATGTTTGCCCTAGTGACCCGCTACCATTGGTGAGTGAAGTGACAGAGCCAAGATCATCCTGCTCATAGTAGCTTGTCCCGCCGCTCCGCAGCATCGCCAGAGGCTCATCGATATTTCCCGTCAGAGAATAACGAGCAACGACCGCTCCGGCTGAATTTGTCTCTTCGATGAGGTCATCGCCGTCGTAGGCGAACACCGAAGTGCTGCTTGATGAAGATTTGTAAATCCGCCGCCCGAAGGGGTCGTACTTGAAGCTAACCGTCCCGCCCGAGCCCGGCAGCGCGACACTGCTCAACTGGTTCACGTAGTCCCATGTGTATGTGGTCGTGCCGGTGGAGTCGACCTTCGTCACTGTGCTCCCGTTATTGTCGTAGGTGTAGGTCGTACTCGGAGTCGAGGTCAGCTCGTTCGACGAGTTGTAGCTGTACGGTGACACGCCTAAAGACGACAGCCTATTACCCACCGTGTCGTAGGTGTAGCTCTCCGTAGACGTAGACCCTTGGGACACCCCCGTCAGCTGATAAATCGCGTCGTAGCCGTAATTCGACGTAACACTACTGGCCTGGTCGGTCTTGGCCGTGCGGTTGCCCGCTGAATCGTAGACATAGCTGGCCCCGTCCACTGTGGTGCTGCCGAGTTGATGCAGCACCGAAAGCAGGTGAGAAACGTTGTCGTAGGAATAATTGGTGTTGATGCCGTTGGGCCGGGTGAGCTGGGAACGGCGGCTGAGGGCGTCGTAGCCGAATGTGAAATTGTGCGACTGGAAGTCGTTTAGACCCGTCAGCCGGTTAAGCGTGTCATAGGTGTAGTGCGTGGTGCCGCTCTCGGGATCGGTCAAGGTCACCCGGTTTGACGCAGCATCGTAGGCGTATTGGACGTTGAATCCGCGCGCGGTCAGGAATGTATAGTTCGTGGTGGTCTCGGTCAACCGGCCCATGTTGTCGTAGGTGAAACCGTAGGTGCCGGTGTTATCCTGCGCCTGAGTCATGCGGCCAGCGGCGTCATAGGTGTAGTAGACCGTGTTGCCGGAATCGATGCGGCGAATGACCCGGTTCTGGGCATCGCGAGACAAAGCGAGCTGCTGGTTCTTTCGGTCCCACTTGTAGACCAGGTTGTCGGCGTTATCCAAAGAATACTGCTCGTACAAACCCGAGGGGAACGTGATTTTTTGCAGTTGGCGGCCAATGATGTAGTCGAAATGGGTGTGGTTGCTGGCGGCATCGTAGATGTCGGTCAGGTTGTTTTCCGTGTCATACGTGTACTGCGTCTGATGGCTGGCCGCGTCAGTGACCGAGGTCAGGCGGTTGGCGTCGTCGTAGGCGTACTGCGTGACCTTGCTGTTCTGGTCGGTGACCGACGTGCGACGCCCCCGGTTGTCATAGGCGAACTGCACCGTGCTGCTGTCCGGGTAGGTGATCTTCGTCAGCCGGTTCATGGAGTCGTACTGGAACTGGGTCTGATTACTGGCGGCATCGGTTACGCTGGTGCGGTTGCCGCGAGCGTCATAAGCATAGGTGGTCACGTCTGACTGAGTGTCCGTAATGGTGTGGATTAAACCGGTCGAGTAGTAGGCGATGTTGGTCTGGTTTGACAACGGATCAGTAATCCGCGTGAGCTGGCCGTGGCTGTCGTAGGTGAAGCTCGTGACGCTGCCAGCGGTTGAACCATCGGGGGATGGCGTAGTAGTGGAAAGCAGATTTCCGTTGCTGTCATAGGAATTGGTGGTGGTCTGGTTCAGCGGATCGGTGACCGAAAGAACTTCGCTAAAAGCATTGTAGGTGTACTGCCAAATATCGTAGCCACCCGTCTGGTAAGCGTCAGGAAGTGACTTGCTGGTGACGTTGCCCTGGCTGTCATACGTGTAGTAGGTGGTGTTGCTGTTGCCATCAGTGAACGCCGTCGTGTCGCCAGAAGCGGAGAGAAGGAAGCTAGAACCCGGTACATATCCACAAGTGGCGCAACCGACATTCGTGGGAGGTTGAGTCAGGTATCGACGCTGTGCGACCGTAGAAAAGTAGGCCCAGGACGCTTGGCCTAGGGAGTTGTATATGACCACCGGTGAGCCCGTCGAACTTGAATAATAGAGTGAAACCTGATTGACTCCGCTGGCCTGCGCTGAACTCAGCCCTCGATTCTGGGAGTCGTAAGTGTGCGTTTCCAGGGTCTGGCCCAGCGAATCGGTCACGCTCAGAATCAGGTTGCCCGTGTCATAGCTGAAATTGAACTGCGAACCGTCGGGATAGACGACCTGGGTCAACCGGCCCGAGGAGTCGTAATTGTAGGTTGCGACGGTGCCAACGGAATCCGAGACGCTGGTGCAAAGATGCGGATTGGCATTGGCATAATTGAAGGTCAAGGTACGGCCAGCGGCATCGGTGACGCTGGAAATACGGTTCTGGTTCGCCGCGTCCACAACGATGGTGGTGGTGTTGCCGTTGCGGTCCACAATTGAGGTTAGATAGCCCGCATTGTTAAAGATTCTTCTGACTCCGTCCTTTTGCGTAGCGGTCCAGAGCATGGTGATAGAGTCGTAATCCAGTGTTGTACGGTCGTCGGCTGGTGCGGTCCTGACATACCCGCCGGAGCCGCTGTCGTATGCGTAGAAAATCTTGCTTCCGTTACCCTTCCAATATTTGGCCACTCCTCCCGTCAAAACCTGTATGCGTTCCTCAAAATTGCTGCGCCAACTGTCGCCAAAGATGCCGGATTCCTCGGGCGGCTGGCTTAACGACCAGAGGCTGTTCCAGGTCCGACCGAGAACCAGGCCGCCACCAAGACCCGGAATCGAGTAGTCCTGTTGACTGATCCAGGTGTCGCCATTACCGAAGTTAATAGGAGCGCCGCCATATCCGCATGTGGGGCACGGGCCGTCAGGGTCCTGGTCGGGAGGTAGAGCTGGGGGTCTCGGGTTCAGGGTCAGTGACGTGTCTATTCCAGGATCGTTGTTGTAAGCGGCTGCGCCTGTTATGGCGACCTGCACGGGGGACGAATCCCCGTTCAGCCCAAACATTTCAAAAGACACGCTCGCGCCTGTGACGGCACAACCCCCGGCAAAGCCCACGCCGCCGCTGTTCGGACTAAGATGCACTGCGGGCGGATGGCAAACCCAGCCGAGACTACCCGATTGCCTTATCTCCAATTCCCAACTATTGTATCCGGTAGCAATATGAGCCGTGGCTTGGCCGAGAGCTGTGGTCGTGTTGTCGCCCGGAATTGCAGCCGGCGAAATCGTGAACGACGTTATGCACGTTGCATTCCCTCCCTGGGGGCAGTCCGCGCGGGCAACATTGGTGACGAATGACACGATTAGCAAGAGGAAGAAAATTCTAGCGGAGGTTTTCATTGTCGCTCCTGACGCTATTGGCGCATGTTTCCGGCTCTGTTCAAAACGGATTGCTGTTCTTCTACGAGCGTCACGGGGTAGAGCCTGGGCTGTTCCTCGCGCACGAGAGACCAAAGTTGCAAAAAGAGAAGCAGCAATCTAATCGAAGAGGCTGTGGAAAAATCTAGAAAAGTTGGCTTGTTCTGAAATCAGAATAAGAGTTGTGAGGGCATTGCCAGACGCGTTGATTTCACAGGAGAATCACAGCTTGGACATTTTCTACTAGTCGGCTTTCCGACCGAGTTTGACGCTCTTGTCCATGACGGCCCACCTGCTCGGGACGAGGCGCAGGTAAACCAAACCGTGCGCCAGTACCTAGAGTGGAACTGGAACAGCAGAACCCACAGCAGAACCCACGGAAGAGCCAGTGCATCAGCAGGAACACAGTGTCGAGCCACTGATCCCGATGCGACCGACGCGACCCAGGGCGGAACTCCTTCCCGGCTCGGCTGGGTCGTGGTACTGATCCCTAACGGTTTACCGCCACTTGTGCGACCCGCCACTGTAATGTTTGGCGACGATTGCCAAGGTATGCATATCGGCTACGCTTTCGTGATCAAGCTACCGGCTTAACCGGCTGATGCCGAAGTAGTGTCCCGGGTCTATGAATTGTTCCTGCTTCTGCTCGCAACTGGGTTTCTCCCGGTCGATAGTCTGCACAGTCTCGGGGGTGGGAGCTTTTCTAAGTTCCGCCTTTCCTTCGAGTACGTTATCGCACCCCCGCTCAAGGGCAACCGGCAGTTCGCGGCGTTCATGCTCGCGTAAAGACGGTTTCAGCCTTTCCATTGAAGGTCCTTGCGCTTTGCGCGACAATTCGGAAGCAGATTGCCGGGCGACTGAGCTTGCTACCGACTCCCGCAGCAAGTCTTTATCGCTGGTCACAACCGTGATGCTCTCCCGGCCCCGCGACGCAGCTACGTAGAACAACTCCTTTCGCATCCCATCAGCGGAGATGACAACCGCATCCACAGACTTCCCCTGGCTACGATGGGCGGTGATAGCGTAACCGTGTGTGAATTGCTTGTAATTCTCCGGTAGAGTGCGGCTATCTTGTAGATGAATGCGCCCCTGCTCGTCAATTCGGGAAACTGTCACCAGCTCGCCATTGGTAGCGCGAAAATCAGGATCGCGCCGATTTGCCATCAGCAGTAACTTGTCATTGGGAGCAATTTCAATGGCACGGCGCTCATAGACCTCAAAGCATTTCGCTTGCTTCGCTGTGAACTCGTGCTCTTCGCCGCGCGCGTTGCGGGCAACGACCTTGCCGTTTTCCACTCCGATGACTTCCAGCGATTCATGTCTAGCAACGCCCTTGACCGCCCGATGAAATTCCAGCACCTGACCTTCAGCATAGTTCCGCAGGTCACTTTTCTCCGCACTCGTCCAGTTCAGTGGCACGTGGTGCTGCTCGTGGCTACTCTGTCCCAGTTCACCCGTGCGCGTGCGCTCAGCGCGAATAGCTTCGGTGATATGGCCAATCTCTTCGTGTGTGGCGGCGACAACCAGCACACTGCGTGGTTGGCCCTTCGCATTGGCCTGCGCCTGACTCTCTAAGTAAGCTTGCTGAACTGCCTGTGCCCGGTCGGACCAGGGGACCTCACGCACCGCACCAATTTGTTCCAACTTTTCGAAGCCGCGCTCAGGATCACGGCGCAATTCCTGAATCGCGTCGCGATAGCCTTGGGCGGTCTGCCGTCGCACTTCGCTAAGCGAAACACTCTTTAAGTGAGATTCTCTTTCCAGCACCCGAAGAGCATCGCTGGCCTCGACACTTCGAATCTGCTTGGTGTCACCACTGAAGATGATTCGCGTTGATTGCTCGTCGGCCAGCTTTAGTAGCTCGGACATTTGACGACCGGAAACCATGCCTGCTTCATCCACGATCAGCGTTTTCCCGAACAAGTCTGTTTGAGCACTCTGGCCCTGTAACAGCCGTTCCACCGTGATGGCATCCGCGAAGCCGACTTTCTGCAGTTCTTCAACCGCGCTCATCGTGGGAGCCACCGCCAACACACGGCGACCACTCTCTTCGAGGCCGCGCTGCAGCTCTTGCAGCGTAACGGTTTTCCCGGTGCCTGCCGCCCCGCGAATGTTCACCGCCAGGTCACGCGAATTGAGAACAAATTCGATTGCTTCTTTCTGCTCGGGACGGAGGAACTCGGAAGCAGCGAATTCATTCTCTCCGCCCAATCGTTGAAACTGACCGACCCCGCGATTGATCCGCTCGATCATGTCCCGCTCACGGTCAAGACTCTCGCGGGTGGCGACTTCCTTCCCAGCCCGCAGGATTTTGCCAGCGCTTTCCTCTAGTGAAAACTCTCCTTTCAGTTCCGACAAGTCAATCCGGCCACGGCCATGACGAAGTGCATCCGTCAACAGTTCGTGATCAAGCGCCACGGAGACACGCTCAAAAACGTGCTGCTTGGCGTAGTCGAGCGAAGGAACTGCGCTCGCCAGTTCTGGTCGCACCGTGTGGGATCTCTCCAGGACTGTTCCGCGGATTCGTTCAAGGGCTAGGCTCTCTTCTGGGGTCAAGCGAGCGGCTTGGCGCGAATACACTTCTGCAGTTGAAATCTCAACCAGCTTATCGGCCCGCGACTCACGAACCAGCACGGCGATTTCGTTGTCGCTGGGCTGACGACCCTTACTCTCGACAAACTCGGCAATCGCCTGGTCGCGCTGCTCGCTGCGCTGGCTGTACTTTTCGAGCAATTCATCCGACACACCCTTGATCTCAAAGCCCAGGTTCTTGCCTTTGGAGCTACGCCGGTCGTCAATCCCGTAACCCAGAGAGCGCACCTCGCGGGCCAAGGCGTTCCGGTACACCTCGGTAAGGTAAGCCCGTTGCTCGTAGATACCAGAGGCTTGAAGAGCTTTCCAACAGCCCTCAGCGCCGTCATAGGTCAGATTAGCGGCAACCGCGTGGGTGTGAAGCTGAGGGTCAAGTTCGCGGCTGGTGTCGTGATGGTAGACGGCCAATACAAGATTACTCGTGATGCGGTTATCATTCGCCCCATGCCTTCGGACCCGGCTTGCAGCTTGACATTCCAACTCCTTCAGCGTTTCTTGAACGGCCTTCCGATGCGCTTCCGTCAGTCTGGCATCCCCACCCACTTCGGCCATGATTGAAACCGACTTGGGAGCCGACATCGTGAAGTCGTACAGGTTTCGGCCTCGGCTTTGGGTGCTGCCGTCAGCGGCGGTGCGGTCGGCGCTGTGGCGCTGCCGGAGGAACTCGCCGCTTTGGGGATCGAGGCCCTGGCGCAGTGCCTCAAAGTGCTCCGACTGAACCTTCCCGGCCAGTCCGAGCAACTCCGCTCCTCGCCCCTGCCATTGGCCCGTGACGCGCTCGCCTTCGGCATAGTAATCGCTATGCTCCAAATGGCGTGCGGAGTAGCCTGTTCCGTCGGACATGGCGCGAATGGTAAGCATGGTCGGGAGCCTTTAACTTCTCACTTGCAGAAAGACACCATCCCTAACGCTTCGCGTTAGGTCCGGTGCCACGTGCGCGACCTGTAAGGTGTCCGGTGTGCAACCGGCCTTTGTCCGGTGTACATCCGGTTCATATCCGGTGTTTGTCCGGCCATCCCTTCGGCCTCCGTTCGGCGTCTGTATCAGTAGCGACCTTTCGCCCGAGTCCAGCTTGTAGACCACCCATTCGGAGGAAATCGTGGACACCAAATTTGAAGCCATACTGAACAGCCTGCCCACCAAGGAACCCCGCTCACGTTTGGAACCGTACAGCGAGTTAATTACTGAGATGCGAAAACGAGGCCGCACCTATCGTGAAATCGCGCAGGTACTCAAGAAATCCTGTGGCTTCAAGGTGGGCGTGAGCACCGTGAATGATTTTGTGCTCGCACGTTCGAAGTCAAAAGCGAAGCCGTCGCTCTCGACCTCGAGAACAACAGCGACTAGGAAGAACATGGAAGGACTTACAGGTACTTACAAGGACACAGAGGACGACAAGAGCACTGGAAGGCCTCAGAAGGCACTGGAAGGCATTGCAAGGACGATTAAGGAATTGAAAGACCGACCGCTGAAAACGCGGGCGAAAAAACTTTGGTTTGAATACAACCCAGACGAACCGTTGCGGCTTCAGCGTAATCAGAGAACGAAGGAGTAGCCATATATGTACGACTCCAACACTGCTGCAACAGCCCAACGGAAGAATTCCGATCCACCTTCTGTCGTCCCGTCCCCCGCCCCGTCCACGCGCGTGATTCTCACCATGGGAGGAAAAGGAGGAGTCGGCAAAACGAGCTTCATGCTCGTTCTCGCCGAATGGTTCGAGAGTCATGAGATTCCGGTCACGCTTCTCGACCTCGACACGGAGAACAAATCGCGCGGAAGTTTGAAGCACTATTTCGATGGCAAGGTGACCAAGGTGAACATTCACACCTCTGCGGGCCTCGACGCGTTCGTTGACCACCTAGCCGACGGCGCTCCCATCATTCTCGCAGACATGGGCGCTAGCTCCGGTCAAGTGACCCACGAGTGGTTCGACAGCATGTTTGAGGATGTGGCAGCTACCGGTGTGGCGTTCACGGCCATCGGCATTGTCACTCCCGACCCGGCGAGCGTGGAGAGCATTCTGAGCTGGGCTGCCCGTCTGCAAGACAGAGTGAACTACGTCGTGGTTGAGAATGCCATGACACATCAAGCAGATTTCTCCTACTGGCGGGACAGCGAGCAAGCTAAGCAATTTCGCACAGTCTTCCAGCCAGTTGTCCTCACGATGGAGTTTCGTCTGCCGGAACTCGAAAACCCCGCCCGACAGCACGGCGTCACACTCGGCCAGATCGTCGAACGCCGGCTTAAAGTCCCGGAGTTGCAGAGAGCCTCACTGGTCATTCGCGCTCAGAGCTATCGGCGTCGGCTCTTTGAGGAAATTGACAAAGCCAAGGGGTTGCTCTTGCCGTGAACGCCCAGCCCAAACTCGTAGAAGAACAATCTGCTGAGTCCGATTTCATCGATGACATCGCCGAACTGCTGCCCGCCGAACAGCGTCCGCTTTGGTATCGTGACATGGCGCACTTGCGCCGCTTGCCCGCCGATGACGAGATGCTACGGATTGCCCGCGCTATGGGCTTTCTCGCATTGGTGACGCGGCAAACTCCCGCACAGATCGCCACTGAACGGGAAAAGCTTGCCACGATCTTAGAGCAGAGCATCAAGGTCATTCAGTCCGCCCGACAAGATGCAGTCGCTTTGCACCGGCAACTCGAAGAACGGCTGGCGCAATTGCCAGCAGAAATCTCTGAGGGCATCAGTGCCGCAGCTATTGCCGCGAAACTCAGCGAGAGTCTGCGCCAGCAGTTTGTGGCAAGTGGCATTCCTGAAACAGCACAAGCCCTAGCCGTCATCTCGAAACAAACGAAGCAAGTCGCTGGAGAGTTTGATCGCTCGTCGAAGGAACTGACGGATTCCTATCGAGGCGCTGCCAGCGATGCCCGCAGGGCCCTCGATGAAATCCGCGCAAGCATCGAGTATGCCACGGCCACCGCGAAGCGAGCAGCACACGATCTAACGCACACCTTCCTTCGAGAATACAAGTGGTCGGTCCTCGCTCTGTGCAGTGCCGCTCTCGCTGTGGGATTTGCGCTGGGAACCCTGTACTACCGCTGGATCAATTCAACAGCACCGGAACCAACCCCGAACACGGTCGTGGCTCCATCGAGGCCGCCGGACACACCATCAAACGCGACAGCAACTCGCTCCATGCACAAAACGCAGCGCAAGCCCACATCACCCGATCAGGCGGCGCAATGAAGCGCACAAACAACATCCCACGCATCCAACGTCTTCTTTCGCTTCCACATGAACGCAACCGGAACTGCGAAGAACCCGTCAAGGGGCAGGCCCGCTGGCGCGGCTCCCTCCGCTCGCCCTTGACTGAACCTTCGCGGTTCCAATTCAACCCGCAACTATGGAAGCGAAAGAAGAAAAGCGAAATATCAATTGTACGGCGGCCTCCGCCGCCACGGAGTCAAACATGTGTCCACAATCCCAACCCTCTGAACCTAACCGCTCTTCCGGTCAATCCGTCGCCCGAGGTCCGTTCGACGCGGAACGCCCGACCTGGCTAACCGCCTCAGAGGCGGCACAATACCTCAACTTCAAGGTGCGCACGATTCTGCTGTGGGCGCGACAAGGCAGACTGAAAGCCTACGCACTCACTGGCACGCAGCGCCGAGTCTGGCGTTTCCTGCAATCGGATCTGGACTCAGCCGTAGTCCAGAAGAAACCTATGGTAAGCTCGGCGCAGCCGTCCGTGCTCGCTAACGAAAGGAGACTATGAAACGAGCACGGCACAAGCAGGGATCTGTTGTTTGCGATAAGCGACGCAGGGTGTGGAATTACCTATTCTGCGAAAACGGAGTCCGCCGAACCAAGTTGATCGGTTCGTTACGCGACTTTCCAACGAAGACAGCCGCATGGCAAGCAGCAGAGTCGTTTCGTCAGACGGTTGTCAATAAACCAAGCAGCCAAGCGCACACGGTGAAAGAGTTGGCTCAACGTTACCAATCCGAAAGGATGCCGTCGCGTTCAGAGACCTCTCGCGTGTATCGCTCATGGCTGCGTAACCACATTTTGCCTCACTGGGGCGACAAGTCTATCAGTGACGTACAGCCGAGACCCGTTGAACTCTGGCTTCGCCAGCTCGATTTGTCACCCAAGAGCAGGTCTCACGTTCGCAACTTGCTTCGCGCCTTGATGGAGTTTGCGATGTGGTGCGGTGTGCTGGAAGTGGCACGCAACCCCATCGACCTTGTAGTGGTGAAGGGTACTACAAGACGGATTCGCAAACCGCGAAGCCTCACTGTGGAGCAGTTCCAGAGACTGATTGCATTCCTGAAGACACCATTCAACACGATGGCTCTGGTGTCAGTCTGTTTGGGATTGCGAGTCTCAGAACTGCTTGCCCTGAAGTGGCGAGACGTGGACTGGCTCGGTGCCAAGCTGAACATTGAGCGGGGCATCGTCAAGCAGATTGTGGATGATGTGAAGACCGATTCGTCTCGCAAGTCCCTGGCAATCGACAAGGGCCTGCTGGAGGTACTACGGGTCTGGAAGCAGACCACGCAATTCTCAGCCGAAGAGGACTGGATCTTTGCCAGCCCTTTGAAGCGGGGCCGCCTTCCCTATTCGTACACGGGGTTTTGGCGCGAACTTGAGCGGGCAACCAAGGAAGCGGGAATCGGGCATCTCGGCACTCACGCCTTTCGGCATACCTACCGTAGCTGGCTGGATGCCGTCGGGACTCCAATCGCTGTTCAACAAAAGCTGATGCGGCATAGCGACATCAGAACGACGATGAACATCTATGGCGACGTTGTGACCGACGAGATGGGGCAGGCGCACTCCAAGATTGTGGGGCTGGCATTGAGCCGACCCGCTTAACTGATTGCGCTAGTGATTGCAGGCTGGCGTAAGCCATTGAAAGAATGGCTCCTCAGGTAGGACTCGAACCTACAACCCCCCGGTTAACAGCCGGGTGCTCTGCCATTGAGCTACTGAGGAGTGTGGCGGGACGCGGCTGAAGACGCGTCGCTTGAACTGCTGGCATCCATATTAGCATCCGGGCGGAGTTGCTCAAAACTGCCCGGTTTGAATTTTGATACCCTAACCCCTGGCGCCGGTGTACGTCTGATTCTGTGAGGTGCTTTATGCCAGGAGGTTCCCGTTTGCTCTGGATGGTCGCTTGCCTTTCCCTGATGGCCGCACTGGCGTGGGCGGCGGATGATACCGCTCCCAGCACCAGCCCGTCCGCGGGGCCTCCCCAGGCCAAGGTGGACACGATCGTCGATACCATTCATGGGCACAAGATCGCCGATCCCTACCGCTGGTTGGAGGATGCCAACAGTCCGGACTCGCAGGCTTACGTTCGCGATGAGATGGCGTACACCCGCAGCCTGCTGGATCCGCTGCCGGGGCGCGACCGCATCCACGATCGGCTGACCCAACTGCTTTCGATTGGCACGATCGGGACGCCGCAGCTCGCCGGGCCTTACTTCTTTTATATCCGGCGCGAGGGCACCGAGAACCAGCCGGTGCTGCTGGTGCGGGAAGGCCTGCATGGAAAAGACCGGCGGCTGGTCGACGCCAACCAGATGTCCGCCGACGGCACCGTGGCGCTCGACTGGTGGTTCCCGTCTGACGATGGCAAGTACGTCGCTTACGGCACCTCGGCCAGCGGCTCGGAAAACAGCACCCTGTACATCATTGAGACGGCCACCGGCAAGCTGCTGCCGGACAAAATCGGGCAGACTCGCATCGCCCAGGTGGCGTGGAAGAAGGACAATTCCGGCTTCTATTACGGACGCAATCCCAACAAGGGCGACGTGCCCGAGGGCGACGACGTCTACTACCTGCACATCTTCTATCACGCGCTTGGGACCGATCCGAAAAACGATCCGCTGATCTGGGGCGAAGGCCGCAAGAAAGAAGAGATCCTGGTCTCGCAGCTGCCCGACGACGATGATCGCTGGCTGCTGCTGACTTCGTATCAGGGCTCCGCGGGCAAGAACGAGCTTTTTTTGCAGGACCTGAAAGCCGGAACGCCTCCCGTCGAACTCACCAGCGGCAAGGATTTTCATTACAACGGCGAAATCTTCCGCGGCAAGATTTACATCACGACCAACGAAGGCGCGCCGCACTTCCATCTGTTCGTGGTGGATGCGGCCAATCCCGCGCGCGCCAACTGGAAGGAAATTATTCCGGAGGCGGACGGCATTCTGAAGGGCGCCGGCATTGTGGACGGAAAAATCCTGGCCCAGTACGAGCACAACGCCAGCTCGCAGCTCAAGCTGTTCGATCTCGAAGGCAAAGCGCTGGGCGACGTCGAACTGCCGGGCATCGGCTCGATCGACGGGCTCGGCGGCCGCTGGGACCGCAAGGAGACGTTCTTCGGATTCCAGTCGTTCACCGTGCCGCCGTCGGTCTATCAGGTCGACCTCGCCTCGCGCAAAACTTCGCTGTGGGACAAGGTCGCCACCCCCGGCATCGATCCCTCGGCGTATGAGGTGAAGCAGGTCTGGTACACCTCGAAGGACGGCACCAAAGTCCCGATGTTCGTCTTCCACAAAAAGGGGATCAAACTGGACGGCAAGAATCCCACGATGCTCACCGGCTACGGCGGCTTCAACGTGAGCCTGACTCCGGCGTTTTCCGGCGGACGTGATCTATGGCTGGAGCACGGCGGCGTTTTCGCGGTCGCCAACCTGCGCGGCGGATCGGAATTCGGCGAAGACTGGCATCGCGCCGGCATGCTGGACAAAAAGCAGAATGTTTTCGACGACTTCATCGCCGCCGCCGAATTCCTGATCGCCCAGAAATATACCGACAAAGATCACCTGGCCATCCAGGGCGGATCGAATGGCGGCCTGCTCATGGGCGCCATGATCACGCAGCGTCCTGACCTGTTTCGCGCCGTGGTCTGCCAGGTCCCGCTGCTCGACATGCTGCGCTACCAGAATTTTCTGATCGCCAAATTCTGGGTCCCGGAATACGGCTCCGCCGACGACGCCAAACAATTCGACTGGCTCTACGCCTACTCGCCCTACCATCACGTAAAGCCGGGCGCGGAATATCCCGCAATCATGTTCATGACCGCAGACAGCGACAGCCGCGTCGACCCCATGCACGCGAAAAAGATGGCAGCGCTGATGCAGGCCGAAGCCGCGAATGGACGAAGCCGCGAGCGTCCCATTCTGCTGCGCATTGACAGCAAAGCCGGCCACGGCCAAGGCAAGCCGATTACCAAGCAGATTGAAGATGGGACGGATGTTTATTCGTTTCTGTTTTGGCAGTTGGGAGTGAAGCCGTGAAGGCGGGCGTTGGTCGCTAGTCGTTAGTCGTTGGCCCGGGCCAAAGCAAAAGCTCCGAGCATCCGCTCGGGGCTACAAGAACCGTGGTGTAACCTGTCCAGCTACGCACTCAGCATAGACCACTCCTCCTCAGAGTCAAGTTACAATGGGATAGAGGACAGTCCCAGTTCCTGAGAGTTCCCCGTCACCCACTCTTTTCGCAAAGTACGCGAAAAGAATGGGGCACCCGGCAAACTGGGGATGGTGGGAATCAATCGGGCGGCCAATTCGGTTCAAAAACCATTAGTCTTTCCCACGTGCGACTTAGACTTGGTGAGCATTCCACTGCTGCCTCATGGCTCCATTGAGTTCGAACAAAGTCAACAAGGCAGCCATTATAATCCGGGCCTTGAACAGCTGTACTCCCCCGTCGAGGAACGATGGATTCTCGCAGAGCGCGAGTCCGTGATCGACGAGCTAGATTGACAAGAGATTGTTTCGGATCCGCTATTTGATCGGGTTGCAGAGGGATGTTAACCGCACTAATACCTAAGAAGTTGGCGAGGCCATCTCGGTCTGCAAGAAGCCACGATTCAACCTCCTTAACGGCCACTCGGAAAATCAAATTTGCATGTGGCTCACGGTCCAGCCAATCGTCGATGAGGCCAGGGGGACACGGATGCTGATCTAGGTCGGTAAGCAAAACGATCGGCGTGCCCGCGGCAGCGGCGGCGTTCCAGTTATTCGCTCTACTCTGCAAGTAGCCGAATCCAGTACGTCCAAATACCGTTCCAATCGCGTAATCTCTGCCCGTATCAAGAAGCAATCTGCGAATGACGCTTTCGCTGAGGTCATCCTCGACCACAAGATGAACCGGAATCGGGCTCATTCTAAATTCAATGTAAGTTGCTCGAGGTTGGGGGGAGCAGTTCGCGGCAAAGCAACCTCGGCGACGCTCAAGCCTGCTGATAGAAGTCTACGAATGTCCGAACTCTTTGAAGCAACCGTGGCAACTGTGCCCTCGTTATTCGGCTCCAGCATAACGAGCTCTTCTCCGCCGATCCCTTTGTCTTGAAGCATTTCCCAGCTGTGAGTGCTTACGAAAATCTGACGTTTGCGCTTGCGCTGCATCCTGTAGAAAAGCGCCGGCAATTTCTTGACAATCGCGGTGTGCAGGGACAGTTCCGGTTCCTCTAGTAAGAGCGGCGCATCTCCGTCCAACAGCGTCCAAAAAAGACCGATCAAGCGCAGAGTTCCGTCGGAAAACTGATCCTCGCGCTGGAGACCTGCGCCAGGTCGCCAATGTGCGTAGGTAGCCTCTAAATGCGGTATGCCGGTTTTGTCCTTAACATAAGAGAGATCTATAAGCTGTGGTACCGCTAGGCGCAGAGCCTCTTCAATTTTTCGCAGCCTGGAGCGCCTCGTCTTTTCTGGAGTTTGTGCGACTAACTCCAGGAAATTCTTCCCAAACGGATCCTCTGGTAAGCCGGGCCCTTTGAATGCTTCAGGATGCTTAAGAAGCTGAGGCACAAGATGCAGATATCGAACCGAATCAAGAAACCTGGAGATTTCACGAAATTTAAAGTTCGCATTGATTTGCTCCAAGGATGTCTGCGTCAATCGGATCTCATCTTTCGTGTCTTCAGCCAGTGGCCGATCCAGTATTTGGTCCTTCCCTCGCCATACCCGCTCGTAGCTCAAAATCGGCTGCCTGTGTCCACGCACTTGTTGAGTGAACCCAAGGGCGTACCGCCAAGATGGACTATCTGACCCGTTCTCCAACTCCACGGCGATCTCAACGGCTGGCTCTTTGCGAGCGGCCAGACAGCGAATTTTGGAGACACCACCCCGTTGAACAATAGCCTGCTGTAAGCCGCCTCCGGGCTTGGCGATATCCCGAAGAAAACGGACGGCGTCGAGAAGATTTGACTTCCCCGATGCATTCGGGCCGACG